>NZ_LKEU01000001.1 GCF_001766835.1 Acetobacterium wieringae
TGAAACGCTTCAACACAAAGGTCTGCCCGCATGTTGTCATCCATCCTGAAGCCCCGGATACTGCCGTCATAGCAATCAAAAATGGGTGCCAGATAAAGTTTTCCATCTTTACAGGGGATTTCTGTAATATCAGTAAGCCATTTTTGATTCGGCGCTTCCGCTGTGAAATCCTGTTTGATGAGGTTTTCAGACTTTTGCGCTTTGGCATCGGCTTTCGTGATCCCATTGGGTTTAATCTTCATGCGGATCATCAGATTATTTTCTTTACAGATCCGGTAGATTGTCCTTAAACTCCCATGATAGTCCCGATTTAATCGAAGATAATCATAAATACGTCGAACACCATAATTGGCGTTTTCTTCGTCTTCCTGAATTAATTCATAGATTTGCGCCAAAAGATTTGCGTGCTTATCCGGTTTGCTTTTTGATCGCAGAAATTTATAGTAACCCGATTCGCTGACACCAAGCGTACGACAGAGCAGGGCAACCGGCCAACGGTCCCGGCGGTCGGTAATATATGACAT
>NZ_LKEU01000002.1 GCF_001766835.1 Acetobacterium wieringae
TCAGTAATTGGGGTGAAGTCGTAACAAGGTAGCCGTATCGGAAGGTGCGGCTGGATCACCTCCTTTCTAGGGAATACAGGAAGTCATGGTACTATTTTCTTTTGTATGACTGGTTCATACAAAGACAAAAGCAGCGAGCATAAAACTAAATACGTTTTAACAGTTGTGGGGGTGTAGCTCAGTTGGGAGAGCACCTGCCTTGCAAGCAGGGGGTCAGGAGTTCAAGTCTCCTCATCTCCACCAATTTTTTAAAACAAACAGATGGGCTTGTAGCTCAGGTGGTTAGAGCGCACGCCTGATAAGCGTGAGGTCGGAGGTTCAAGTCCTCCCAAGCCCACCATAAGGATCGTATTTTTCGCCAGAATCCCTGATTGATTTATGGATGAATTCAGTCGAAAAATGCGTTAGTATTTGTACCAGTCACACGCTAACGCTTAGTGACTTACCAAATTTTTATCAAAATTTGGACAAATACGTCGATCATTGAAAACAGCATAGTGTATAAATAAATGAAATACAATTTCAAAATGTTAACAACATTAGAAACGTAATTTTAGGATCAAGAAGAAAAGAGCACAGGGTGAATGCCTTGGCAATCAGAGCCGATGAAGGACGCGACAAGCTGCGAAAAGCTGCGGGAAGGTGCACATAACCGTTGATCCGCAGATATCCGAATGGGGAAACCCGGCTGGTAGAAGACCAGTCACTGTAACGTGAATACATAGCGTTATGGAGGGAACCTGGGGAACTGAAACATCTTAGTAC
>NZ_LKEU01000003.1 GCF_001766835.1 Acetobacterium wieringae
ATGTTGACAAACTCAAACAGGAGCATGAAGATGAAAAGGAGCTGCTCGTAAAGAAAATAGGCGAATTAACACTGGATGTCGATTGGCTTAAAAAAAAACAAATTCAAATCTCTCAAATGAAGAAAAAAGAGCGTTAATTGATTGGAAGCACCCTTCCTTAACCATAAAAAAACAGTGTCAACTTCTGATGCTATCGCGATCGACAGCTTATCATGTACCTGTAGATGTTTCGCCATCCAGGGATGAAATCAATATTAAAAATGCCATTGATCGTATTCATTACGAGGAACCTGCCTTTGGCGTCAGACGAATCCGGAATGAACTGCATAAACAGGGTTTTCATAACATGGGCAGACGTCTTGTCAGACGTTATATGATGGAAATGGATATTGTTTGTTTCTATCCCGGCCCTAATCTGAGTAAGCGGGCCAACGCTGCAAAAACCTATCCCTATCTGCTGAGAAATCTGGAAATTGACCGACCGAATCAGGTGTGGTCGATTGATATTACTTATATTGGAACTCCAAATGGATTTGTGTATTTAACCGCTATTATTGACTGGTATTCCCGCTATATTGTGGGATACACCATCAGCAACACCCTGCAAACCGATATGGTCACCCGTGTTATAAAAAATGCCGTTGAAACCTATGGCGCACCTGAGATTATTAATAGTGACCAGGGCAGTCAGTTTACGTCAAATGCCTATATTGACCTAATTAAAAGCTTCAAAACAACTAAAATCAGCATGGATGGTAAAGGCCGTGCTACCGACAATATTGCCATTGAACGGTTTTTCCGATCATATAAATGGGAACGCCTGTATTTACTGTACCCGGAAACCGTTACTGAAGTGAAAGCTATGACAAAGGAATACATCGCTAAATATAACCACAAGCGTGGTCACCAACGATTCGATTACAAAACACCGGCAGCTGTATTCTATGAAAATATGGCATTGGCTGCCTGATCAAAATGCGAAAGGAGATTTATCTAAATATTTCTGATTTCGTGTCTTGACAAGCGTGTACATTATA
>NZ_LKEU01000004.1 GCF_001766835.1 Acetobacterium wieringae
TTACAGAAATCCCCTGTAAAGATGGAAAACTTTATCTGGCACCCATTTTTGATTGCTATGACGGCAGTATCCGGGGCTTCAGGATGGATGACAACATGCGGGCAGACCTTTGTGTTGAAGCGTTTCAAAACGCCTGCAGAGATGATGGTGCCGAAGGAATGATCCTTCATTCCGATCGGGGCACGCAGTTTACCAGCCAACGCTTTCGAAAGGTATTAAAAAAAGCAAATGCCATCCAGAGTATGAGTGGCACCGGGCGTTGTTATGATAATGCCCGGATGGAAAGTTTTTTCGCAACGCTGAAAAAAGAGAAGCTCTATAAAATTAATACCAAAAGTATGCCCATGGTTGAAGTCAAAACGATTGTTCATCGCTACATCCATTATTACAATCGTCGACGAATTTACAGTACAAATAATGGCTATCCACCGCTAGTTTATCGGGGGCTTTTTATCGACAATCACCAGCTCGCTGCATAGCATTCAAAGTTTTGATGATTGTTACCGACGATGAGGGCTGGCTATTCTATAGGGGCTTGGAAAATTCCTTGCGTGTTTTGACTGAACTATTATTGACAATTCCAATACCCATTTGTTGATCGCCTTGGTGTTTGTAACAGTCCGATTTTATGATAATACAAAATGGTCTTACTTGTACATCTTGTCAGTTTTGCAAATTCTCCAATTGTTATATCGCTCATCACACTCGTCCTCCTTAAAAACATTATAAACCTCACTCTTAGGGTGAGGTCAAGAAAAATATGATATATTCATTAAGCACATTAATAAGGTAAATGCCCGGTCTGGCAAGTTGGTTTGATTGAATGTGAATACGGTTATTCATAGGTCATGTCAGTTGATATCAGAAGGAATGCCAAGAATACAAGGTATAGGTATCCTAGCATTATGGTATTTTTACGGATTAAATTATAGATGTAGCAGATGCGTGTTAAGAGATTTAGTTGTATAAAAGCGACTAATTTTGAAGCGGTTTTTGATTTTGAGTATGACCTTCTCCGCCACCATGAACTCGCATCAAATATGATGTTAGATAGAATCTGTTACGATTGTAGCAGGTTTTTTTATTTGGAAAAAAGAAATGCTATTCTTACTTTTGGCGATTATCTGGTATTTTGTTTGATGTGACGATATAATTAAAAATAAAACAGTACGAGGTATTATTTATGAAAAAGAAATTGGCAGTG
>NZ_LKEU01000005.1 GCF_001766835.1 Acetobacterium wieringae
TTTAAATCAGACATTGAGATTGCACAAGAAGCTACACCACAGGATATTCGTGAGATAGCAAAGAAATTGGGTTTAACAGAAGACGATCTGGATTTATACGGGAAGTATAAAGCAAAGGTAGACTATAACCTGTTAAAGAAAACAACCGGAAAAAAAGCCCGGTTAATCCTGACCACTGCCATCAATCCAACACCAGCCGGTGAAGGAAAAACGACCACCACAATCGGGGTTGCTGATGGATTATCACGAATTGGAAAAAATACCCTGGTAGCCTTGAGAGAACCATCCTTAGGACCAGTATTTGGTGTCAAAGGTGGAGCCGCAGGTGGCGGATACGCTCAGGTTGTGCCAATGGAAGATATCAACCTTCACTTTACCGGTGACTTCCATGCCATCGGAGCTGCCAACAATTTACTGGCAGCAATGCTGGATAACCACATCAAACAAGGAAACGAACTGAAAATCGACGCCAAGAAAATTACCTGGAGACGATGTATTGATATGAATGACCGTCAATTGCGAAACGTCGTTGATGGTTTAGGTGGATCCGGAGACGGCGTTGTCCGTGAAGATGGATTTGACATCACAGTAGCTTCTGAAGTTATGGCCGCCTTCTGTCTGGCCAGTGATATCTCTGATTTAAAAGCCCGACTGGGACGCATCATCGTTGGTTACAGCGTTGCCGGAGAACCCATCACCGCTGAACAGTTAAAAGCCAACGGCGCCATGGCAGCTCTGCTTAAAGATGCCTTGAAACCAAACCTGGTACAAACCCTGGAAGGCACACCCGCCTTTATCCACGGTGGACCATTCGCTAATATCGCTCACGGCTGTAACTCAGTAATCGCAACCCGTATGGCCATGCATTTTGCTGACTACGTAGTTACCGAAGGTGGATTCGGAGCCGACCTTGGCGCTGAAAAATTCCTCGATATCAAATGTCGGATGGCTGGTTTAAAACCGGATGCCGTAATCATTGTTGCTACCGTACGAGCCCTTAAATACAATGGCGGCGTTGCCAAAGCTGACCTGAACAATGAAAACCTGGACGCTTTAAAAGCCGGTCTGCCAAATCTGTTAAAACATGTTGAAAACATCACCCAGGTCTTTAAACTGCCAGCGGTTGTTGCCATCAACGAATTCCCACTGGATACCGAAGCTGAACTGGCGCTGGTTAAAGAAGAATGCCAGAAGCTGGGCGTTAACGTGGCCATTTCCCAGGTATGGGCAAAAGGCGGCGAAGGCGGGGAAGCATTGGCCAAAGAAGTGGTTCGTTTAATTGACGAAAGCGAAGGCACCTTCGAATACTGTTACGAACTGGATATGCCAATCAAAGCTAA
>NZ_LKEU01000006.1 GCF_001766835.1 Acetobacterium wieringae
CAGTCGGTGGTGCCGGGACAGGCCCGCTTACAGGGGGCGACGCAGTCGCCGATATGTTTTGAAAGCAGCAGCTCCAGGTTGGTTTTGCGGGATTCAATGACCCGGGGGGTCCGGGTGCTCACCACCATGTTGTCGCTGATTTCAGTGGCGCAGGCTTTTAAGATCTTGGGAATCTCCTGGACTTCCACCACACAGAGGCCGCAGGAACCGTAGATCTCCAGGCGGTCGTCATAGCACAGGGTGGGAATATCAATTGCATTTTCCCGGGCGACGTCTAAAATGGTTTGTCCGGGAATGCCGGTGACTTCTTTTCCATCGATGTTCAGTTTAAATTTTTTCATTCTCCCACTCCTTTCTAGTCAATGATGACGGAATCAAATTTACAGACAGTGAAGCATTTGCCGCACTTGATACAGAGGTCCTGATTGATCTCATGGATCTGCTTCTTTTCGCCGCTAATCGCATCTACGGGACAGTTCTTTTTACAGGCACCGCAGCCGACGCATTTGTCTTTATCAATGGTGTAGGTTAACAGCGGCTTGCAGCTTCTGGCGGTACACTTTTTATTGTAAA
>NZ_LKEU01000007.1 GCF_001766835.1 Acetobacterium wieringae
ACTCAAACTTCGCACATTAAAAACCCCCTAAACCATTGAAGCAAAGGGACTTTCCCTGAAAAATATACCATTCAAGCGCAGGGTTTCAGGCTATTATTTATCATAGCCGGTAAATGCTGAAGGAATTGATCGAGTAGAATAATCATTTTTTCTTCACTCAGTTGAAGAATATCCTGACAAACACTCAGCATCAGATCGATCAGCAGAAGATAGGACTCCTGATAAGTGATATCGGCCAGTTCATCACAAGACCAGTAAAACAATTCCCCGATGCTGCGGACATCAAGGTTAAACCGGTTTTCCAATGACAGTATCGTATAGCGTGTAAAGACAATGGCAACATGGGCCGTCTGGGCATCAAAGGACAGTCCTCTGAAGGATTTTGTCAGTTTCAGATAGGATTTGCATACCTTGAAGAAAACCTCAATCGCCCAGCGTTTGCCGTAATTGCGGATGATTTCATCTTCAGAAAGGGTAAGATCGGTTGTAATCAGAACCAGATAATCGTTTCGCTTATTCCGGTTTCTGACAAAGACGAGTCTGACAGGCATGGTAATATCATCTTTTTGAATCGCAGCGTCCACTGAAAGCAGGTATCGTGATCGGCCCCGGCGTTTTTTACAGGCTGAATAGATGGCTTTGACAGATTTCTTTTCACCATCAACGAGATAGTGAATTTTAGGTGTCTTCTTTGCCATGGCAATCACATCAATCCCGATTTTCTTGACGGCAATCAGGGAGGATGGACTGCAGAACCAGGTGTCAAACAGCACGTAGCTGGCGCTGATCCCTGATTTAAGGGCAGAACGGATCAGATCAAGCATCACTTCCGTCGCTTTACATCCCGATTGGCTTCGTCGTCTGGCGGCAAGACTGCGTTTGTCCAGACTATCATCAGCCCTGTTCAGAAGATTTTTATCATCAGATGATGACAGCAGTGAACCGGAAACCGGAATGAAGGTGTTTCCATCAGACCAGCCGAGAGTTAATAGACGGAATCCCTTTGTGTAACGATGTCTGACATGGTCGAAGACACGGGACAACAGCTCCACATTTTTCGAGCGATTTCGCTCAAACAGGGTATCATCAACGATCAGAACATTCTCCCGGGATTTATCGGTAAGACGGATGATACTCTGATTAGTCACCCGGGTGGCCAGCAATGTGGTGAACTTCTGCCAATGAATTTGGGGAGAGTTCATGAAACGATAAATCGTATCTTTTGAAAACTCCGGACAATGATAATTGGTCACATAATTCATGTAAACTGATCGGTTGGTAAAGACGACACTCAGCAGATACTCAAAAACCGTGATCACTGAAAAGCCTTTGGTTTTATAGGCGTTGCATCGCTTTAAAAGCTGGCCAATCTGATAATTTCTTAAAAAACGGGTGACAAGTTTTAAATTGGAATTCAAGTCTGCACTGGTTTGTGTTATAATTTTCATAGCATGAGCCTCCAGCTTGTTTGTTTGTTTTTCGCTAATTCAATTATAACAAATCTGGTGTTTTCATGCTATTTTTATGCCTGTAACATCGGTGTTAAGGTATTTGGGGTCGTTTATTTATGTGCGAAGTTTGAGT
>NZ_LKEU01000009.1 GCF_001766835.1 Acetobacterium wieringae
TGGTGGTGAGCACCCGGACCCCCCGGGTCATTGAATCCCGCAAAACCAACCTGGAGCTGCTGCTTTCAAAACATATCGGCGACTGCGTCGCCCCCTGTAAGCGGGCCTGTCCCGGCACCACCGACTGTCAGGGTTACGTCGGCCTAATTGCCAACGGCGAATTTTCCGAAGCTTTAAAACTGATCAAAGAACAATTACCCTTGCCCGGAGCCATTGGCCGGGTCTGCCCCCACCCCTGTGAAACCGCCTGTCGCCGGGGGGAAGTCGATGAGCCCATCTCGATTGCCTGGCTCAAACGTTTTGCCTCTGACTTTGATATGACCCATGCGATGTTTGTACCGGAAATTGCCAAAGACACTGGAAAATCCATCGGGATTATCGGCGGCGGCCCCGGCGGACTCACCGCTGCCTATTACCTGATCCAGTCCGGTCATGCCGTGACCATTTATGACGCCATGCCCAAAATGGGTGGGATGCTGCGTTACGGGATTCCTGAATACCGACTGCCCAAAGGCGTGGTTGACGAAGAAGTGGGACTGATTGAAGACATGGGGGTGGTCTTTAAAAACAACACCCGGGTCGGTACCGATATCCCCTTTGACACCATCCGTAACAGCCATGACGCCGTCTACGTCGCATTAGGCGCCTGGACCAGTTCCGGACTAAGATGCGAAGGTATCGACGCTACCGGTGTCATCGGCGGAATTGAACTGCTGCGGCAGGTGGCCAATAACGAACCCATCGTTCTCGGTAAAAAAGTCGCCATTGTCGGCGGCGGCAACACCGCCATGGATGCCTGCCGGACTGCCATCCGTTTAGGCGCCAAGGAAGTCTATAATATCTACCGCCGCACCAAAGCCGAAATGCCGGCCGAAGCAATCGAGATCATCGAAGCCGAAGAAGAAGGGGTGATCTTTAAAAATCTGACCAACCCCATTGAAGTCATCAAAGGCGATGACGGCCAGATTGTTAAAATCCGGCTTCAGAAAATGGCCCTTGGCGAGCCCGATGCCAGCGGCCGCCGCAGCCCGATCCCGATTCCCGGCGAAGAAGAGATTCTTGACATTGATACCCTGATTCTGGCCATTGGCCAGGGCATCAACCCGGATGGGATTGGCGGCGAAAATGGCCTGACGCTGACCAAATGGAATACCGTGCTGGCCGATGAACAGACCTTCCGCACCAATCTGGAGGGCGTTTTTGCCGGTGGTGACTGCATCAACAGCGGCGCTTCCATTGTCATCAAAGCCGTTGGCGATGCCAAAAAAGCCGTGCCCTTTATTGAAGGCTACTTAAACGGTGAAACCATTGCCTACCATGAACCCTATTATGTTACCCGGGAAGTCGTCGATCAGGATTACCTCGAAAGCATCAAGAAAAATAAACGGCCGGCAATGACTCATCTGGCACCGGAAGAACGCAACGACAACTTCCTCGAAGTCGTCGAAGGCTATACCCCACTCCAGGCCGTGGAAGAAGCCAAACGGTGCCTCGAGTGCGGCTGCCAGGATTATTTTGAGTGTAAGCTGGTGGCCTATGCCAACGAATATGCGGTCAAACCCGACCGCTTCAAAGGAAAGAATCCGGAAGCAAAAATTCAGGACGACCACCCCTTTGTCATCCGGGATAACAGCAAGTGCATCACCTGTGGTCTCTGCGTCCGGGTCTGCGATGAAATCGTCGGCGTCCAGGCTCTGGGTCTGGTTGATCGGGGCTTTGAAACCATTGTCGAACCAGCCCTGCGCCAACCACTAAAAGACACCGGCTGTGTCAGCTGCGGCCTGTGTATCTCGGTCTGTCCCACCGGCGCCTTAAGAGAAGGTCTCACCGGCATTAAACAGATCCCGCTGGATACTGATAAAACCGAATCCACATGCGGTTACTGCTCTGCCGGTTGCCAGATTATTATTGAATCCAAGGGTGATACCATTATTAAAGCGATTCCCCGGAAAAACCATCAGGAGATCAACCAGGGGGTCATGTGCGGTCGGGGCCGCTTCGGCACCAACCTGGTGCAGTGGGGCGATCGCATCACCACTCCGCTGATTCGCAACAAACAAGGCGAGCTTATCGAAGCCACCTGGTATGATGCCCTGGTTGCCATTGCCAAAAAATCCCAGAGTATTGCCGCCCGCTATGGTGCTAATGCTGTGAAGATGGGGATTTCACCCAAATATACCAACGAAGAAATCCATACCTTCACCCGGCTGGCGGCAGTGCTCCGGGCGGAAACCTTCAGTTTCAGCAACCGTCATGATGGTGCGAAAGACGTTCTCAAGAGTGATTATCAGATCCGGGATATGAACGCCATTGTGACCGCCGATACCATTCTGGTCCTGGGTATGCTGCCGGTCAACAACCCGATTGTCAAGTATAAGCTCACCCAGGCATCAAAAAACGGCGCCAGTATTTTTGTCATCAACCATCTGGAAAGCGGTTATGATCACATCGCCGATGAGTTTATCACCGAATGCGAGGATCTGGAGTTTTTGGGAGAAATTACCAAGTATGTGCTGGAAAACGGAACCATCAACACTGATCTCAACAATCTGGAGCAGTTAAAAGCATCCCTGGAAGACTTTGACATCGGTGACGAAGCCCAGATTATCGGCGAAGGTCTGGTCAATGCCAAAAACCTGGTGGTGGTACTGGGTGATAAGTATATCACGGAAGAAGCATCTGCTTTGGTCGGCGATATACTGGCGCTATTGGGCAAAACAGACGGCAGACGCAGCGGTATCTTCAGAGTGGCTGTTAAGAACAACAGCCGGGGACTCACTGCCCTTGGGGTGACCAATACCCCGGAAGTTCTGGCCGATGCCAAAGCGCTGCTGCTTTTTGGTGAAGATCCCAATGCTGACTTAAGTGGCTATGACTTTTTAATGGTGCAGGATACTCATCTGACAGATGCCGCTCAGAAAGCTGACGTGGTGCTGCCAGCCCTGGCCTTCCCGGAAGTGAGTGGCACCTTTGTCAATACCGAAGGACGGTTACTAAAAGTAAAAGAAGCTGTGGACAATCCCCTGGAACTGAGTAATCTGAAAATGGCTCAGGCCATCGCGGATATTCTCTCAACCGATCTGGGATCCGCCTGTCCGGGCAAGATTTTAAAAGCCATTGGGGAAACTCATGATGCCTTCAGAAATGTGGGCGTCGGTGAACTGCTCAACGGCCAGCAAACCGAAAGCGGTGAAACCGCCCTTAAACCCTATCAGGAAGGACGTCTCTTTACGGAAATCCCCTATACTGATTATTTGATGAATGAGATTCAGGGCGAACTGAATAAGGTGATTAATCATTAAAATCCCTTTTATTATGAGCTTTTAAAGAATAGATCGTAGAACTCAATAAAATAACTAAAAATTGTCGATAAACTAAAAGTACCGTTTTGATGATCGTTTCAAAACGGTACTTTTTAGATAAAAGATGCAAAATAGAAATGCGGTTTTTGGTGTGTTATTCTTCTTCACAAATCAGTAAAAATATTTCTCGGGCGACCCCAGTTAGATTGGTTTGATCTTCAAAGGATAGGTTTCGGATTTTGGCTACAATGGGATTATTTCCTGAATATAAGGCATCAGCCTTCATTACAACTTGCATTTGCGACGGTGACATATTTGTCAATTGATAAGTAGCCGGATTAAGGGTGATACCAATTCGTTTTTCGTTTTTGATAAACTCCATTCGATTTCCGCAAACAAGACCTTGTTCAAGATAGGTCCATCCTTCACACTGGGCTTTGGCTAAAATTTTCTTCATTGTTGGCAACTCCTATAAAAATTATGTTACTTTAGTGAAATTATTGGACATTGTCCAGCTGTCCATGCTGAAATCGGTTGGCAGATCTAGCATAAACCAGAGTTTGAGTAATCCATAAAAACCCAATCAGTAAATAAGGAAAGATGCCAATATTAACTGCAATGGAAATGAGCAGACACAATGTCATAACACCGCAGTAAACAAAATTCATGAGTTGGTAGCAACGATAGGACGCCTTGTAAATCACAAATTTTTCAGCTTCATCACAACTTTTGATCCATTCTTTGTCAAAGTTAAAATCGAGTGGGTTGCCTTTTTTCTCGGGATACAAAACTTTTGTCAATTTTATCGTAAGAACCATCATGATTAAAGCAAACGATGTATTGAGTAAAAATAGAACCAGACCAATAAGTACAGGTTCATTCAGGGCATTAGTAACGGTGATTCCGAAGAGACAAAATCCACTGATCATGGTTGCCGAAATTAGCGGAAGTAAAACACCAAGCTGATGATCAATCTGATCAAAAAGGGCATCATCATTAGGATCTAGACGATTTAATTTATGTTTTACTGAGAAGAAGATAATTAGTATCAGCAATGCGCATAATCCAAAGATAAAGAATTGAATGTATAAATTGTTATGCAAGATCAAATTTTGAAAGTTTAATAAACCGTGGAAGATTGCGGTTTCAAAATGAATAATGAACCAACCCAATAATCCGCCAATCAGTGATGAGACGATGATGGCGATTAAAAATTTTAGTGTCTGTTTTTGTATTTTCATTGTTTACTCCTCTTCATATAAAAATAGTTCTTCAACGGTTGTTCCAAATACTTTAGCGATTCTTAGAGCCAAAATAACAGATGGGGAATAGTCACCCCGTTCAATCAGACTGATTGTTTGTCGGGATGTGCCGACCATTTTTCCCAAATCTGACTGGTTCAGATTATCGCGCGCACGATATTCCTTCAAGCGATTCTTCAATCCCACAATGGCACCTCCAGAGCCCATAATTGTTTTGACAATAATAAATGTCATGATGACAACTATTATTGTCAAAAACAGTATAACTCTGTCAATAATAATTGTCAAGTGAAGCTTTTCAATTTATTCAATGTTCAATCGTCAATACTTTTGGTATAATAACTATATTTGTATTATTGAGAGTAAAGAAAGAGAAAGCGAGATCAAATGAAAAGTATCTTAATCGATGGGAACAGTCTTTTTTACCGAACCTTTTACGCTATCCGGGAAATGTCAAATTCCAAGGGCGTGCCGACAAATGCCATTTATGGTTTTGTTAATATATTAGTTAAAATTCAAGATGAATATAAACCGGATTATTTAGGGATTGCCTTCGACCTTAAGGGGCCAACCTTCAGACATCTGGCTTATGACGACTATAAGGGCGGACGTCTCAATATGCCAGAGCTTCTGGCGGAACAGTTTTCAATTTTAAAAGAGCTACTAAGAAAAATGAACATTGCCATTGTTGAGCTGGAGGGTTATGAAGCTGACGATATTATTGGCACATTGGCTACCATCGGAGCTGAAAAAGGGATCAAAACAGAAATCATCACCGGCGATCGGGATGCTTTTCAGTTAGTGGGGCCGCAAATTAAGGTCTTGTATACTAAAAAAGGAATATCTCAATTGGAAGAAGTTGATGAAGCCTGGGTACAAAATCAGTATGGTTTGACACCCCCGGATCTGATTGATTTAAAAGCGCTGATGGGTGATAAATCGGACAATATTCCCGGAATTGCGGGAATTGGCGAAAAAACAGCGATCAAATTGATTCAGCAATATGGAAATCTGGAAGCGATCTATGATCACATTGACGATCAAAAAGGTAAGCAAAAGGAAAAAATCATCGCTGGAAAAGATGATGCTTTTATGAGTCGGATGTTGGGAACCATAAAACGGGACGTTCCCTGGCAGGGTGACTTTGAAGAACTGAGCTTTCACGATATTTTTAATCCTGAAAGCATTGCATTGCTCAAGGAATTGGAATTTAATACATTATTATCAAAAATAGATGCAACCGATACAGTGGAAACCATCGAAAAATGCCTTGACTTTCGTTGGATAAAAACGGCTGCTGAAATGGATGAATTGTTTAATAAAATGGCAAACGCCGCAGAAGTGATCATATATTATCATCAAGAGGATACCCAGATTTATTTTGCCCTTGGAATTGAAACGAGCTATTACTACCTTAATTCCGCGGCGGTTGTAAACTTGAAATTTTTTGATAAGCTCAAAAATTTGCCCAATATGAAAACAATCGCACTGGTTAGCCAGGATTTAAAGAACCTGATTCATATTTTTAATAAAAACGGCATTTGTGAAGTTAACGAAGCCTTTGATACCTATATTGCCACCTATCTATTGAGTCCTGGTGATCAGCGCTATGACTTAAAATCTGCCGCCTATCAGTATCTCAATCGAATGATTCTGGATGATGAGGAAATGTTTGGGAAAGGCAAAAAAATGATCAAGGCAGAAGACTTGGACGAACAGCTACTAGCTGACTATATGATCAAAAACTGTGAAACCATCAAAGATTTAAAAGCTGTTCTGGAAAGAGAACTTGAAACAACGGAAATGATGACCTTATTTAAGACCATCGAAATGCCTTTATTGGAAGTGATGGTATCGATGGAGGAACTGGGATTTAAAATTGACTTAAGCCAACTTGAAGTGCTTTCAGGTGAGTTTGAGAGCAAGCTTACCAGTCTCACCAGTGATATCTACGAACTGGCCGAAACGGAAAGTTTTAACATTAACTCTCCCAAACAATTGGGAGAGGTGCTTTTTGAACAGCTAAAACTGCCGATAGTGAAAAAGACCAAAACTGGTTATTCAACCAATATCGAAGTATTGGAGCAACTGATTCATTTTCATCCCATCATTGAAAAAATTATTGAGTATCGGATGCTGTCAAAATTGGATTCGACCTATGGCCGGGGGTTGATGGCTTTTGTAGAACCCAAAACCCAGAAGATTTATTCAACCTTTAACCAGACCGTGGCGGCAACTGGAAGGCTTAGCAGTTCGAACCCTAATCTGCAGAATATTCCGGTAAAAACAGAAATGGGACGAGCGATCAGGCGGGTTTTTGTACCTTCGACGAGTGATCGTATTTTGGTGGATGCCGACTATTCGCAGATTGAGCTCCGGGTTTTAGCCCACCTTTCAGGGGATGAAAACTTGATCGATGCGTTTAGAAAAGAACAGGATATACACACTCGCACCGCCTCTGAAATTTTTGGGATTTCACTGGATGCTGTTACCCGAACCCAGCGTGGCCAGGCCAAGGCCATTAATTTTGGACTGATCTATGGCAAACAGGCTTTTAGTTTGGGGAAAGATCTGGGAATCTCCCGAAATGAGGCGCAAGATTATATCAACCGTTATTTTTCCCGTTATCCCAAAGTTCAGGCTTATATGGATAATGTCAAACAACAGGTTAAAGAAGAAGGTTATGTGACCACCATTTGGGGAAGAAGACGTTACATTCCGGAAATAAACTCCAGAAATGCCATGCTGGTTCAAGCGGGTGAAAGGATGGCCCTAAATACCCCAATTCAGGGGAGTGCAGCGGATATTATCAAGCTTGCCATGATTAAAGTCTATAAACGCCTAAATGCGGAGAATCTAAAAGCACAGCTGATCCTGCAAGTGCATGATGAGTTGATCATTGATACCCCTAAAAATGAATGCGCCCAGGTGGAGGTACTGATTAAAGAAGAAATGGAAGGGGCGGCTCAATTAAGTGTGCCGTTAACGGTGGATGTAAACACCGGGTTGTCCTGGTATGATGTGAAATAGCAGGTGTAGTAATGAGAATCATTGGAATAACAGGTGGAATTGCTTCAGGCAAGTCCACGGTCACAGATATTTTAAAAAAACGCTTTAACTACATTGTCATTGATGCGGATCAATTAGCTCGCCAGGCAGTTGAGCCGGAAAGTCCTGGCCTAAAGAAAATTATAATGGCTTTTGGAGAGACGGTCATTGATGAAAATGGGGAATTAAATCGTAGTATGCTGGGAGAGATTATTGCTAATAATGACCATGCCAGGACAAAACTCAATGCGATGATTCATCCGGAAGTAAAAAAACTCTATGATCAGCAAATCAGCTTTTATCGAAAATCAGGAATTCCGACAGTTTTCTATGATTGTCCCCTGCTTTTCGAAACAAATCTGCAAAATACGGTCGACGAGACGATTTTGGTGGTTGCAGACAAAGAGATTCGCATTGAGCGGATCATGGAGAGAGATAATCTGACCAGGGAGCAGGCAATCAGACGAATTGAGATGCAGATGTCAGATGAAGAAAAAATCGCTCTGGCTGATACAATTATCGAAAATAATGGCAGCATGAATGATCTTTTAATCACAATCAATGTTTATTTTAGTCGAAGAAAGTTATTAGTGAGATAATCTTGCCATAATGAAAAATTCAAAAAAATGTCGATAAGTAAAAAAAATAGTTGAAATTATTAAGCCATTCCGTTATAATAAAAAAACAGGGTCAAAACACCTGTTATTATGCGAGGATGGTGGAACTGGCAGACACGCAGGTTTGAGGGATCTGTTGCAGCAATGCAGTGAGGGTTCAAATCCCTTTTCTCGCACCAATTTAAAAACAAAAAGTCGATTGCTTATGCAGTCGACTTTTTTCTTTGGATGACGATTTTGGTCTGATCCGTTGTTGGTTATAATTAAGTAAAAAAATAGGAATTTTTGTTATGATAACTTGGCTGTAAAATATTAATTTAAGCGACAGTGATTATGCGAGGTGAAGAATGAAAAAGAAAATATTATCAGGCGTTTTAGCGATTGTGCTATCGCTGGCAATGGTTAGTCCGGTGTTGGCGGACTCGAAAAGTGCCTGTGTGGCGATTGGTGCAGACAATACTGAAGCCCAACTCAAAACGGTTTATGGTTATTTTGATATTAAACGGGGCGATGTCGAGGAAACGGTGGTAACCAATGCGGATGAACGGGAATATCTGGAAGGTGTTGTATCGCTTGATAAAATTGGGTCTTTGGCCTTATCCAGTGTTTATGTCCAGGAAAAAAGTTCTGGCGGAATCGACCTGGAAACCCACAATATTGATTGGGTCACTGACGAGATGTATAAATCGGCCTTGGGAACGGCGGGAATCAAGAATGCCAAGGTGATTGTTGCAGCCTATACGCCGGTATCCGGAACGGGTGCGTTGACTGGCATCTATAAAGCCTATGAAGCAGCAACCGGTGATAGCCTTGATGAAGCGGCCAAAACAACGGCTGTTGAAGAAGTTGTGGTAGTTGGAGAACTTCAGGATGCCATCGGAGATGATGCGGTTAATATTATCAATAGTTTAAAAGGAGAAATTGCCCAGACCAAAACGATGAATGATGATCAGATTCGAGAACTGATCGTTGAGACGGCAGAAAAATATGATACTGTTTTGGATGACCAGCAAGTTGAAGAAATCTTAGTTTTGGTAAATAAGTTCAATGAACTGAATATGGATCCGGATACATTTATTAAGTTGATGGAGGCAGGCCAGCAAACCCAGGGCTTCTTCCAGCAGGTGCAGAACTTTTTCCAGGAAATTGGCAACTTCTTCACGAACTTAAAATAAGAAACAGAAAAACGAATGCGACCGTAAAACGCCATTGTAATCAAACCGATTAGAATGGCGTTTTTCTTTTTAGTAGAACTAAAAGTCAATAATCGTTTTCAAAATACTATTGACAAAAATAAGGTAAACAGATATCATCGTATCTAAAGAAACAAACTTTATTTCAGATAAAGCTTACTTTATAATAATAAATTATTAACAGCCCATTCAAAGAAGCATGGGTTGCAAGAGGTTACTGTGGAAGGACAATTATGAGATTCGTGCCAATATTTTGTTTACGAGAAGGAATGGTTGTTGCGTCGGATCTGTTTGGGGATCGGGGTGAACTGGTACTTCCGAGAAAAACAGTTTTAAATATAGAATTAATTCATAAAATTCATAAGTTTAAGTGTAATGGTCTCTTTATTGAAGAGGAACAGATCCAGAGCATTCCAATTGTGAAGACGATTGACAGCAGTTTGAGAACGAAGACCGTTAACGGGATCAAAGAGATTTTTATTTGTAAAGAGAATAACCAGCCGGTTCAAAAAGAACAGTTCACTGAGATGGAAGATCAAGTTGAAACAATAGTGGATGTGATCCTTAGGAACAAGGAAATGATGTTAAATATGGTTGATCTGAAAGTTTTCGATGACTATACTTATTTTCATTCAGTGAATGTTGCGGTATTATCCATAGGTCTTGGAACAGCCATGGGCCTTGATAAAACAGATTTATGCAACCTTGGATTTGGAGCATTACTTCATGATATAGGAAAGGTCTTTGTACCAAAAGACATTCTTCATAAGCAAGGTCCCTTGACGGATATTGAGTTTTCTGAAATGAAAAAGCATTCATTTTTAGGGTTTGAATATCTGGCCAGTGAATATGTTGGCAGTGTGGGAGCACAGGCTGGAATTCTGGATCATCACGAGAAGTTCTCGGGCGGAGGATACCCGAACAATGCAAAAGGTGACAAGATCTCGTTATATGGGCGGATTATCTCCATTGCCGATGTTTACGATGCCCTGACTTCAGATCGGCCATACCGAAAAGGGTTATTGCCCTCAGAAGCAATTGAATATATTATGGGTGGGACCGGAAATCTCTTTGACCCGGAGCTGGTGCGGGTGTTTGTTAGAAAAATCGCCCCTTATCCGGTTGGAACAACCGTTAAATTAAGCAATGGATTGTCGGGTATCGTCACAGATAATTTTGAGAGCTTTTGTATGCGCCCGAATATACGAATTTTTAAGAATGGCGATTATGAAATAAAACCCTTTGACATCTGTTTGGCAGATCGTCAAGCCCTGAATATTACTGTTGTAGACTATGCCAAGTAACACATTTTAATTTTGGAGGATTTTTTGTGAGAATAATTTTATTAGGAACCCCCGGAGGGGGGAAGGGAACTCAGGCAAAATTGATTTGTGAACACTATGGCATTCCCCATATTTCGACCGGGGATATCTTTCGTAGAAAAATTAAAGAAGGCACAACAGAAGGCAAAGAAATAAGCACTTATACGGAAAAAGGTCAGTTGGTTCCAGATCGACTCACGATTGGCCTTGTCGATGAACGCTTAAAAAATGATGACTGCCAGAAGGGTTTTTTGCTCGATGGCTTTCCCCGTGACAAAAAGCAAGCTGAGGCTCTGGATCAGATCATGAAGGCAAAGAACGAACAGATTAATTTCGTTTTTTTGATTGATGTGCCAAAAGAGATCATTGTTGAACGAATTATGGGACGACGGGTTTGCCCAAAATGTGGTGAAAGTTATCATATCAAATATAACCCGCCAAAGGTAACGGGAGAATGTGATGTTTGTGGAACCCCTTTAATACACCGAGCGGATGATCAGGAAGAAATCATTCTAGACCGATTGGCTATTTATAATCAAACAACTGAGCCAATTTTGGAATTTTATAGAAACAAAGGAATTCTTCATAAAATCAAGGGCGATGGCGGAATCCAAGATATTTTTTCACAAATCGTCACGATTTTAGATGGCGTAAAGTAACGTATAGAAAAAAAGAGAATCCTTTTGTCAAAGAATTCTCTTAGGGTCATCATTAATAGTTATTTGCCTTCCCAAAAAGCCTCGGCCTCTTTTTCCATTTTTTCCAGACGGGTATAATAATCGGGAAATTCATTCAGGTGAGCCAGGGCAATTTTTCCGGTGACGAAAGGATCATCGCCAGTTACGTTTGTGCGGGAGTTATCGGTGCCATGCTCGAGCTCAACATCCATGCCCATTCGAAACTGCTCAATGTCAAATTTACTCCAACTGATTCCTAGCATTCTGCCAATTTCTTTTGCCTGCTCGGTTGTAAATACTTTTTTTGCTGACATAATATCACCTCTTCTTAAAATTTTAAAACGTGACAATACTGGTTGGATTTATTAATACTCAGTTTCATTATAGGGAAAATCAATATATTTGTCAATCAATGAGTGAACGTGTCTTTTTTGGGATTATATATTTGGGGTAAAACAACTAAAATTATGCACACAGGAGGGAAAAATGGGGTTTAAGAAAGTTGCTGAAATACAGGAGTTTGCGCAAATTGAAAAGAAACTGATTGAATTGGATAACGAAAAAATTTTGCTGACAAAGGTGGATGGGGATTATTATGCCATATCAAATAAATGCCCCCACATGGGAGGATCTTTGTACAAAGGCACCTTGAGGGATGGTATTATTACCTGTCCAAGACATGGTGCAAAATATGACGCAAAAACTGGCAAGGGTTTGGGAAAACCGAAGATTTTATTTTTGGAATTTAAAATGGAGAATGATCGCAGTTATCCGGTGAAGGTCGAAGACGGTGCGATACTGATTGATATTGATGCTAAGTAAACACGACTAAAATTAATTACCCGAGTGCAGAATGCCGATATTAAAGGCTATTGCGGCACCCGGGCTTTTTTATAGTAGATATATTTTGATTTGTATGATTGTAAAGTTTTAATTTGTTTCCATCGATTCCAGTAGGGGAAGCGCTGCTTCCAGATCTTCATCAACCTGGTTTTCAACCAGTTTTTCAAGGATAATCTGCGGATCCATTTCCAGAATGGTTCGGTCGGAACCATCGCTTAGGCAGATTATGCCTGTTATCGCTGATGAAATTTCTACGGGTTGGATATCATTTAAATTAATTTCCAGGACGCTCACCAGTTTCTCAACTTGAATGGCGATCATTTCATCATCGGATAATTTTAATAATAGCAGATGGGAGGTGTTCAGGCTGGGGTCATCTTTGTCAAATAAGGCCAGGGCATCGACTACTGCATAATAGTGATCATTAAATTCTACAGCCCCCCGAATTATAGCATTGGTACCCGGAACTGAAATGGTTTTGCTGGCTTCGAGTGCTTCAACAACATATGACTGCTCTAAACCATAAACCTGGCCATTAATAACAAAGGTGGCCAGTTTCTTATGTTCATTGTTCATTGAGAAAGCAAAGTCAGATTGCTCGATTTCTTTATCATTTGATCTATTAATGGTGATCTCAGCATAGTCTGCCATTTTTTCAAAAACAAAAGCAATGACATCATTATGGTATCCGTCTGAATTTTTGTATTCACGATAACAGGAAGAACAGGCACAGCCTATGGAATAATAACTGTTTTCGTAAACAAGAATTTCGGATCGGGTTTTGCCATTGGCGACAGTGAACAGTTCATCGGGCAAATCCAGTATATCACCAACGTGATAAGCTTCGTTAGTTGTTGATAGAATCATTTTTTTGCGATCAGCAAAGACAGCAAATGAATTATTATCAGAATGGAGGGACTCTTCTAAAATGGTCCGAAACTGATCTTCACTGTCAAAGACGATGCCGATACCACCAACAGTGCGGTTAGGATTATTAAAATCGGTGATGGATGCCCCGTAAATATAGGTGTGACGATGATCATACAATGCTGTTTGCTCAAAAGGCGAAACAAAATACTTTTCCTGTTTGGAGTTAGCCAGAACTTCACTGATATAGGGGTCTGTGAGCGTTTTGCCAATATCTTCACTACGATTGGGATTTGAAACGGCAATGATGGTTCCAGTTTTATCAAAAATAAATAAATTGCTGTAAACGGTGTAAAGATCATTGATATAGACAAGAATCTCAGTTAACTGTTTTTCTTCGGAAGTTGTTCGCACGTCTTTCGCAAGAATACGCCGAATCGTCGAATCCAATGCCCACCAGCGGCAATCATTAGCGCGTTCATAAAGGTTCCGATCCATGATATCCACCGATAATGAGGCTAAAAAGCTGGTATCGACGAGGCTGGTCGAGACAACCGTTGAAAACAGATTGGAAACGGAGCTTTGAAAAAGACTGCTGGTGTTAGTGCCGATCCGTCCAATGGCTCTTAAAATTGGTTTTAGGCGTGAATACTCGGCATCGATACTATCATCTCTGGCAATGATCTGACCGTTATAGACGATGCGTTTGAGTGACCCGTTAATGGTTTGGGTTTTATTGATAATTTCATTAAGTTCTGACGAAAATGAGTCGGCCTGATGCATCAAACCGGTGGTCACCGATGTATCAATGCTTTTCAGATTTCGATTATCTCGGAAAGCCAGATGGAGAGGTAGCATCACATGACCTTTCCAGCCCAGACCATAGTATTTCTGGTAACCTTGAGTGGCAATGGTTTTGGCAATGTAATCAGAGCCCCGATAGTAGACAACACCATTAACACCAGATTCGACGGGTTCAACAATGGTACCGGTGGGGACATGGTTTTCATCACTGCTGGCGATGACCATGTTGGTGTCGTCGATGATGGTCATCACCGAGCCGTCGTAATCGTTGGTTAATTTTTCAAAGATTTGAGCCATCTCATTTTCGAAGCGGAAACACAAACAGATCAGACCGATCGCCTGGGAAGTCCCTTCCCGGCAGATTCGACTGGAAAAAATATGAGAATTTTTATCACCATATTGGAGTTTCGAATTCTTAAAATACTCGACGAAATTTTGTTCCCCATCCATTGTCTTGATCAGATTGGGTCCTTTGATCTGTTTTCCCAGGATTTCATTTTGCTCATCAAGGTTTGCCAATACCCGGTAGTTATTATCGAGGACGATAATATCTTCATAAACGGAGTATTTCGCAACATAGTCCCGCATCCGTCTCAAAATCAAGTTGCGGTCACTGTCAGTGCGATCCTGGTTTTCGACAAAGCGGCGAATATCGTCATCAGTGGCCAGAAAACCAATATCTGCGGTTCTTTCGAACAGGTTGCGGATGAGAATATCGATGGCCACCTGGGTTTTCGAAATAATCTTCTGCTCCATTTTTTTTAGTTTTTCAGAAACGAGGGTGTCAATCAGCTCTTCCTGCAAATCAATAAAGCCATTTTGAATTTTTGTCATATTGGGAAGAACACTTTTTGATTGGATCGGACAGTTGATTTCAGATAGCAGTTTAATATTATCCCACTGGTCATTTAAATCAGAGATACTTTTATTGCACTCCTGCACATCGGGCATATAGGTTAAAAAATCCTTTTGTTTATATATTATCATTTCAATCTCCTTTTATTAAAAAAGATGCTTAGTGGTTAAACGACTCCAAGTTAAGCATCTTCATTATAATTATAGCCTCAGTTAAATGTAGCATTTTTTTATGGATTTTGCAAGATAATATGGAAAGATTAACAAATTGAAGGGAGTGCTGGGATCGCAATGTTACCGATAAAAACAAAGAAATAATTAACGATTCATCCAAACATCAGCGTCTCCAGAAATTCCAGATCCTCCCGATTCGGTAAAATTTTGCTGGAAAGCTGCGTGTCAAAAACCATGATGTACTGATTTTTGGGATCAAATTTTGGCCAGACGATCTGCCCCTTATACTCAACTCTGAAATTAGGATTACCATATTTAATAAAATTGACCCAGGATTGCTGCATAATCCAGGATAAATTACTGATCTTGGTAGCACGGCGTTGCCCGATGCCGTTGCCAAAAACAAAGGGCAGTTCCATTCCATGGGCAGTATTCAGTCCGACAATTTTCAGGATTGTGGGATCAAAATCAAAATTGTAAAAATAAACATCTTCGCCTAACTGGGCATATCGTTTGGACATCATGACCATCCCGATCAAAAAAGCGGTATAGGTATATATTTCCTGCGCTCGCACCAAAGGCGAGTGGCCGGAATCAACAAAAAAGTGATCCATGGCTTTTTGAGCATTTTCTGGACCAAAAATATGATAGCAGAGCATCTGATAAATACCCAGATTCGTGTGACTTTTAATAAATAGGGACGACTCATCGGTATTATAGCCTGCCAGAATTTTTACTGGATTGAGCTCGCCATTTTTGAGTGCCTGAATAGGGTCTTTTGGCAACACAACGCCATCGTATACTGGCCAGAAACCAAAAGCGTTTGGAACCGTGGCTTGGTTTGACTTAACCATGGAAAGTGCTGCGAAAACATCGCCAGGAAGAGCTCGCAGTTTTTCAAGACCAGCTACTGAATCTTCAATACCATACAAGTCGCATAGCAGTTTTCCATTAGCCATGGTTTTTTCAAAATGACCGCGATTGAGCACTGAAAAGGCTGAAATTGAAAAAATAGATCCACTTTCAACCACGGCCTGATGAAAAAGCCCTTTTGCCAGCGGCGACAGCATCAGTGCTGTGACACTGTAGGCGCCGGCAGACTGACCGCCGATTGTGATTCGAGCAGGATCTCCGCCAAAGGTCTCGATGTTGGCTTGAAGCCAACGAAGGGCCTGGATCTGATCGAGTAAACCATAATTACCGGTAGTGCCAGCTTCTTCAAGCAACCCCCGGGTTGCCAGAAATCCCAGGGCGCCCAACCGGTAATTAATTGTGACAACCACGACGCCTTCCTGAGCCATCCGACCACCATCATAAATCATTTCGGAGCCGGAGCCTGAAGAGAAAGCACCACCATGTATGAAGACATACACTGGCAGGCGTTCATCTGCCTGAACTGCCGGAGTCCAAATATTTAAAAACAGACAATCTTCGCTTTTTCCGTCCATATGGTAAGTACTTGGAGAATCAACGGTAATACCACCCATTTGAAGCGAGGCGTTGCCATGTTTTGAGCAATCACGAACATCCTCCCAGGTTGGCATCGGTTCAGGGGCTTTAAAGCGACGACTGCCAATCGGAGGGAGAGCATAGGGAATCCCTTTATAACTGGACACGCCCCGTCGAAATTGCCCTTGAACTGGACCGGCTGGGGGATAAAGGATGGGTCTTTTAGACAAATCGTTTTTTTCTTTATTAAAAAAAAGCATAGCATTCTCCTTTGAATTGTGAAAGTAGCCCAGAATAAGGGACTTTATTAACGATGGCCAGCAGCGTATTATTGATTGGCAGGCCAAGTTTTGGGTGATCCTTGAACCGGACTCTGTGTGTAATCCTGATGATAGCGATACACGGTTTCGTAAAATTGATTATGAAGGTCAGTGGCCCGGCAATCGTAATTGAGCATTTTTTTTTGGAGGGGAGTCAAGTTAAAACGGCTTTTTTTCAAGCTGGAAAGAATTGGTAACCGTCCCTGATTTTTTATTGCTTTCAGGATAGCGGCGCCAGTTTGATTAAAACCCAGTACCCGGAGGTAGGGGACAAACGAGTCGGCCTGAAAGAGGTTTAAGCTTTCTTTATCCAGTTCCAGCAGCCGATTGCACAAAATTCGACGAACCCGGGTTTGAGGAATGCGTTTTGAGATGATTTTATTGACGCACTCATCCAGGCTTGTGGCAATTTTTAAAGCATCTCTGATTTTATGCTCGAGTCCTTCATTTACATAGGGGGTATTTCTTAGGTGATGAACATCATGGGAAAGAATCTGCAGTCTCAGGGCGTTGAGAAAATAATCATCGCCCTGGAGATTGTAGTTTTTATTAAATGAGTTAATCAGAAGTTCAGGCAAATAAGGAAGCCTGTTATCCAAGCTTCTTAAAATTGCTGTTGCTGATTCCGGGTGGACAAGGGCATCCTTTAAAATCGAACGGATACCACTGGCACTGAGATACTTAGAGGGCAATACGCTGTGATAGTCGGCTCCTTGCCGCTTAACAGTCATTGAATCGATGGTACTTTGGGTTTTGTGAAGGGCTTTAAGATATTCAAGAGCCAGGATGTTGTTCGGGGTTTTTAAAAGATTACTAGCCTCATGGCCCAGGTAGGAACGAATCGCCAGCTCTCGGGCACGGGGAAAAGAAACCCCGGTCGCCAACTCCAGTTTAAGGAAATTTTTAAATTCAGCTGGTTCTTGAACCAGTATCTCAGCCAGATTATTTAAAGGACGGATATGTCCGAATTCGGAACCAAAAGAGAGGACATCGATCACGCCGGTGGCATTAAAAATTTTTATTCCGCCATGTGCAAAGGTTTCGGCACTTTGGCAGGCGTAACCAAAAGGCAGTTCGCAGACCAAATCTACGCCAGCGGTCAGCGCTAGGCGGGCACGTTCCCACTTATTTAAAATAGCAAATTCGCCTCGCTGAGTCAGACTGCCACTCATAAGAACCATCACGGCATCGCACTGGCTTTCTTTTTTTGAAGTTTGGATTTGCCAGGCGTGACCCAGGTGAAACGGATTATATTCGGCAATGATACCAAGAATTTTCATATTGGCCTCTCTTTTGTTAAAAAAATAGCAATTTTTAAATTTATTATCGAAATATGACAAAAAAATAATGGTATTATTTGCTTATTACTGTTATTATATAGAACGTATGAAACGTAATCAATAAAAAACTAAAGGAGAGTAATTATTAATGAATGTACTTGTTATTAACTGCGGCAGTTCTTCACTTAAATATCAATTGCTTGATATGACTACTGAAGAAGTTTTGGCAAAGGGTTTAGTTGAAAGAATTGGTATCGAAGGATCTGTTTTGGTTCACGAAGCGCCAGGTCAAGACAAGGTTAAATTAGAACAACCGATGAAGACACATAAAGAAGCGTTGAATCTTGTCATGGCTGCTTTAGTCGATCCTGCACACGGGGTCGTGAAGTCTTTAGAAGAAATCTCTGCTGTTGGCCATCGGGCTGTTCACGGTGCTGAAACATTTTCTGATTCAGTCGTTATTGATGATGCGGTTATTAAGAGCCTGGAAGAGTGTTCAGAACTGGCACCTCTTCATAATCCAGCCAACCTGATTGGGATTAATGCGTGTCGGGAATTACTGCCAAACGTACCAATGGTAGCAGTATTTGATACCGCTTTCCATCAGACCTTGCCTGGTGAAGCTTTCATGTATCCACTCCCTTATGAATTATATGAAAAATTCAAAATCAGAAAGTATGGTTTCCACGGAACTTCTCACAAATTTGTAAGTCAGGCTGCTGCTGAATTAATGGGTAAAAAACTGGAAGACTTAAAACTGATTTCCTGTCATTTAGGCAATGGTGCCAGTCTCTGCGCCATTAAAAACGGTAAATCGGTTGATACGTCAATGGGATTAACACCGCTGGCAGGACTGGAAATGGGAACCCGGTGTGGCGATATTGACCCGGCTATTATTCCTTTCCTGGTCAACAAAGGCTACACTGTTGAAGAAGTTGATGTACTGATGAATAAAAAATCAGGTGTACTTGGTGTATCTGGAATCAGCTCCGATTTCCGTGATGTTGAAGGCGCTGCTAATAACGGTGATAAACGAGCGCAATTAGCACTGGATATTTTCCATTATCGGGTTCGAACAACAATCGGTGCTTATGTAGCTGCAATGGACGGCGTTGATGGTATTATTTTTACAGCTGGTTTAGGCGAAAACTCGACAACCTCCCGGGCGGCCATTTGCGGTGGTTTGAAATACTTGGGAATTACTATCGATCCAGTTGCCAACAGCAAACGCGGCGAAGCAACGATTATCTCTGATAAGGATTCTAAAACAACGGTAATGGTTATTCCAACCAATGAAGAATTAATGATAGCGAGAGACACACTGGCATTAGCTAAATAATGTAAAGTATTTCACTTGACAAAACGGGCAATCGTCTATATAATGATGATTGCCCGTTTGGAGTGATAAAATGAATTTTGAAATCAATAAGCTATTGCAGGAAAAAATAATCCCTTTTGAATTTGTTGTTAAAAATACCGATTTAAATGATATAGAGGGAGAACTGGATGAACATGGAGCCTTAGTGTGTGGAACCATTGAGAAGTTATCGAAAGGTAATTTTTTAGTAACTTTCACCATCGAGATGACTATGATCTTTCCCTGTGCGCGTTGCCTAGAACCAACCCCAATCGATTGTCTTTATGACTATACGGATACGGTAACGGTTGAAGATGACGAAGCAATACTTGATTTATTGCCCGTCGTTGAAGAATGCATTTATATTAATGAACCTTTCCGTGTACTGTGCAGTGAAGATTGTGCGGGTTTGTGTCCAAAATGCGGCAATAATTTAAATCACGAGCAATGTGAATGTGACAAATTTGGTGATTATGATCCTCGATTTGAAGCGTTGAAAAATTTATTGTAAGTGAAATGACTTTACTATTAGGAGGTGTGAGTGATGGCTGTACCAAAGAGAAAAACTTCAAAATCAAGAAGAGACAAAAGAAGAACACATTACAAATTAAATATTCCAGGAATGAGTACTTGTCCAAAATGTGGTGAAATTAAATTGCCTCATCGAGTTTGCAAGTCTTGTGGCACATACAAAGACGTTAGCGTTATCAGCTTCAACGAATAAACAGAGTCTAGACTCTGTTTTTTCTCTATCTGGGATTATTTCAGACCCGGATAATTTTTAGCGATAGTATTTACTGAATAGCTTTTTTCTGGGATAATAGACAGATATATGGGAGGGTATAATTTTGAATATATTTTTAGATGCCATGGGTGGTGATCATGCACCCTATGAAATCGTCAAGGGTGCCATTGATGCTGTAAAAGAATATGATGTCAAGCTGACCCTGGTGGGTCACAGGCAGGCCGTTCTAGAAGAACTTTCAAAATACGATTACCCTAAAGACAAGATAGAAATTCTGCACGCCGAAACAGTCATCGAGAATACCGAAGAACCAGCCATGGCGATTCGGCGAAAACCGGATTCCTCGCTGGTGGTGGCCTTGGATGAAATGAAAAAAAGAGAAAATGCGGTGCTGATTTCAGCCGGTAGCACTGGTGCACTTTTATCTGGTGGTTTATTAAAGCTTGGTCGGATCAAGGGGATAAAGCGGCCTGCTTTAGCGGCGACTTTACCCAAAAGCGATGGCGTGTTTGTGCTCATTGACACCGGTGCCAATGCCGATTGCAAACCAGAGTATCTGGAACAGTTTGCTCAATTGGGAAAAATTTATTCAGAAAATGTTTTAGGTAAAAATAATCCGGGGATCGGTTTGATCAATATCGGTGCTGAAGCAAAAAAAGGCAACAGTCTGGTAAAAGCTGCTTACGAGCTTTTGGAAACTGGTGATTTTAATTTTTTGGGCAATGTGGAAGCACGGGATCTACCCGAAACCAAGGCTGATGTGTTAGTCTGTGACGGATTCACCGGGAATATCGTTTTGAAATTAACTGAAGGCATAGCGGCGTATTTGCTCAAGGGAATGAAGACATCAATCATGAGCAACACCAAAGGAAAAATTGGAGGAATGCTGATTAAAGACAATTTACGAAGTTTTAAGAAGCAATTTGACTATGCTGAATATGGTGGGGCACCTTTTCTGGGAGTCAAGGGCGGAATCATTAAAGCCCATGGCAGCAGCGATGCCTTTGCCATCAAAAATGCAATAAGGCAGAGCATGAAGTTTATTGAAAATGATGTGTTGCAAAAAATAACTGATAATGTAAAAAATATGGAGGCTTAAATCATGGATGAACGATTCTTAAAAGTCACGGCGATTATTTCAGAACAACTTGATGTTGATATTGATAAAATTACCCTTGAGACCTCACTCATTGATGATCTGGAGGCAGATTCACTGGATGTGGTTGAACTGATTATGGCATTCGAAGATGAGTTTGGTACAAAAATTGACGAAGGTGCATTAGAGAATATCCAAACAGTGGAAGATATTATCAACGCAATTTCCTGAGTAAACAAAATGAGTGCCGAAACAAAAATTGGCACTCATTTTCAAACAATTACGAAGTTTACACCAGGCGTTTGCATGTTTGGTCTTTTGATTGGGAATAGCGAGAAACGCCCAGGCGGGATCTCGCAATCGATAAGGGGGGATATTACGTGACAATCGAAGAAAAAATCGATTACCGTTTCAAAAAGAAAGATTTATTAAAAGTAGCATTAACACATAGTTCACATTCAGGAAATTCAACCAATAATGAACGACTTGAATTCTTGGGGGATGCAGTATTGGAACTGATTATCAGTGAGTATTTATTTTTAGCTCACAAGTTATCTGAGGGTAAAATGACGAAAATCCGTTCCAATATTGTATGTGCCGAGTCTCTTTCCAAGGCGGCTTATGAGCTTCATTTGGGAGATCATATCTTTTTGGGTAAGGGAGAAATTGTAACCGGTGGCCGACAGCGAAAATCGAATCTTGCGAATGCATTTGAGGCCCTGATTGGGGCTGTTTTTTTAGACAGTAATTTCGAAACGACACGAAAAGTTGTCCTCAAAGTACTGGAAAACAATATTCAACTGGCGTTATCAGGTGCCTTGGTTAAAGACTATAAAACTGAACTTCAGGAGTATATTCAAAAGAATAATGACAATGTGATTGAGTATATTCTGGAGCGGTCTGAAGGACCAGAACACAACAAGACCTTTTATATCAATTTGATTTTTAATGGCGATTGTGTGAGTCATGGGATCGGAAAAAGTAAAAAAGAAGGGGAACAGGACGCTGCAAAGAATTATTTGCATAAGACCAGGAAATTGTAAATTGAGGTGAAGGCTTGTATTTAAAAAAATTGCGATTGTCGGGGTTTAAATCATTTGCAGACCCTGTAAGCCTTGAGTTTTCAGAAGGTATTTCTGCAATTGTTGGTCCTAACGGCAGCGGAAAAAGTAATATCACCGACGCCATCAAATGGGTTTTGGGTGAACAAAGCATAAAATCCCTGCGGGGAAAGAAAATGGAAGATGTAATCTTCTCAGGAACAGAAAAAAAACCAGCCTCAGGTTATGCCGAGGTTGTTTTGGTTTTAGACAACAAAGACGGCACATTGGAAAACTATCCTCAGGAAATAGCGATCTCACGAAAACTATTCAGGTCTGGGGAAAGTGACTATGCCATCAATAAAAAGAGCTGTAAACTTAAAGAAATTCACAGCCTCTTTATGGATACAGGCTTAGGAAAAAATGGTTATTCGTTAATCAGCCAGGGCAGTATCGAAAATATATTAGCCAGTAGCCCCACGGAACTTCGGAATATTTTTGAAGAAGCGGTGGGCATTGTATCGTATAAAACAAAAAAAAACGAGGCCGAAAAAAAACTGGAACAAACCCAGGGCCATTTGGATCGGCTTCGGGATATTATGACCGAAATCGAAAAACAACTAGGACCATTAAAAAACCAGTCCCGGAAGGCTCAAAACTGGTTAGTTTTGCATGAGGAATTAAAGACTGTTGATCTGGTCATCTTTTATCGGAAAATGAGCAGTGCCGTCACGGAACTTGAAGAACTAAAAATAAACCTTAAAAATCAAATAAAAAGCTGCAATCAAATTGAAGCGGCCATTCAAAAAAAGGATGAGCTCTATCAAAAATTGACCATCGAAAACCGCGAATTGGATCTTTTAACTGATGCTGAAAAGAAGAATCTTAGTGTTCTCAGCACGGATTTTGATCAGGTACAGCGGGAAGCGATCCGCTGTAAAAGCCAGTTGGAGGCCAATGAAATAAGCCAGCAACGGCTTGCCAAAGAGCAGGAAAATTTGTCTTTTCAGATTGATGAAGCCCGAGCCAGAATCAATGGTCTTGAACGTGAAAAAAAAGTCTTGCTCGAAAATCTTAAAAACCATGAAACGGCCTGGCGTGAAATGGATAACACGCTTCACAGTCTGCTGATTGAAGAACAGCAGGAAAAAGAGCGAATCAAAGCGACTCAAGATGCAATTCAAAATCATCAATCCCTTTGTGAAAGCTTGGAGATAAAGCGTTTTGAAGTAAAAACGGCAATCCAGGAGGCAACAACAGAATCATCTTTTATTAAAAAGCACTTGGATGAAGCCTTGGTCAACCAAAATCAAATCACTTCAGATTTGGAACAACATAAAATAGAACTGGACAAACTACGAGAAAAAAAGCAGCAACAGAACGAGCTCTATAGCCAGTTGCAGTCTCAGTATAGTCAAGTTTTGGAAGAACAGCAAAAAATTCAGCATCAGGTCCATCACATTTCCAATAATTTAAAAGTTAATGCCTCTAAAGCAGAGTATTTAAAGAATATTCAAAAAAATTATCAGGATTATTTTCCGACCATTCGAAAACTGATGACATCTGAAAAACTGCTGGGCCCGGTGATCCATGAGGTGTATGGGCCGGTTGGCGAACTGATCACCACAAAACCCAGGTATCTCCAGGCCATTGATATTGCGTTGGGGGCAAAAAGCCAGAACATTGTGGTAGCCACAGTTAAGGTTGCCAGTGATTGCATAAATCTCCTGAAAAAAGAACGTTTAGGACGGGCAACCTTTTTACCACTGGATAATTTAAAATACAATTCAATTGATGACCGAACCCGGGCGGCGCTTAAGAATATGTCCGGGGTGGAAGGAATTGCCAGTGAGTTGGTTAAAACTGAAGCTGCTTATGCGGCGGCAATCGAAAGTCTTTTAGGACGGATCATCGTTGCCAGTGATTTTGCTTCGGGACGAGCTATCCAGAATAAATTGGCATCGCGTTTTACGGTGGTGACGCTGGAAGGTGAAATCTTCTATCCCGGCGGTGCTATTGTCGGCGGTCAAAGCAAAGATAACCGGCAGTCCCCGCTGTCTAAAAAAATTGAAATCCAGAATCTGGAAAAGGAAATGGAAGCTTATAAAAAAGCCCTCGTTCTTGCAAAAGACCAGGAGTTACAGTCGCACGCATCAATATCTCAGCTGAGTAAACAATTAAAAGAATTGGAATATGAACACAATCGTTGCAAACAGGGTTTGTGGGAAAAAAATAAACGGATTGAAGATTTAACTGAAAAACAACATGTAAACACCCGTTCAATCGCAGTTCACAAGAAAAAGCTTCAGGAGCTAAGTCAGACACTCGAACAATCCAGTCAGGAACTGACAAAGATAGAAACGGCCTACAATCAGGCGAAAGAAGCGACTAAAGAGCAGGATTCCGATGATCGCACTCAGGAGATTCGGGAGCGGTTGGATGATTTTCGGTTAAAAATTTCTGACAGGCAAATGATCATCACTCAGATTAAAGGTGAAATTGCCGGGCTTGATCAACAAATTATCTTGATGCAGGAACAATTGACTCACCAAACAACCAAAAAAACGGCGTTAGAAAAAGAAATTGGATGCTACCACAGCGATTCGAACGACTTGATTCAACTTCAGCAGAATCTGGAGGCGGATTATCAACGATTGTCGAAGCTGATTGAAGCCCATCGCAACAAAAATAAACAAGCGACGGAACTGCAAAAAGCAAACGCCCAGCGCCTGGAAACACTGCAGGAAGAAATAAAAAACGACAATCACCAGTTGATTGTGGAGAATGACAGAAAGAACACTGTTTCCAGCCAGGTAAACAGTCTGCAACTACAGATGAACCATTGGGAAGATACTATCTATAAGAGTTATGAAATCAATTATTTGATGGCCGAAGATGCCTACCGGCAGCTGGAACAAGACAAGAAACTGGATGCGCTGGATTTATCTGAAGAACGTCAGCGTGATTTACGAGAAAAAATTAATGCTCTCGGTAATGTCAATCTTAATGCGATTGAAGAATATCAAGAAATTCTCATCAGGCATGATTTTATGAAAGCACAGATGGATGATCTTAAAGCCGGAAAAAGCGAACTGTTGGATATTATCAATACCCTTTATGACGCCATGACTGAGCAGTTTAAGGCTAACTTTATCAAGCTTCAGGAAAACTTCACCCGGATCTTCAGTATTCTATTTGAAGGCGGTCGGGCTTATCTGGAGTTTACCGATCCCACCGGGGTACTGGAAGGGGGAATTGAGCTGGTGGCTCAGCCCCCGGGGAAACGGCTGCGCCATATTTCGTTGCTTTCTGGTGGTGAAAAATCGATGGTTGCCATTGCTCTGCTATTTTCCTTTCTGGAAATAAACCCTTCGCCATTTTGTGTAATTGATGAAGTGGACGCCGCCCTGGATGATCACAATATTTACCGGTACATTTCGTATCTGAAAAAAGTGGCGGAACATAATCAATTCATCACGATTACCCATCGCCGCACCACCCTGGAAGTCTGTGATAATCTCTATGGGGTATCGATGTCCAAGGATGGGGTTTCGCAATTGGTGTCAGTCCGACTGACGGATTATGCATAAAATAATATCATGGATAATGTTAAAGTGATTGGGTAGTACACTCATTTTAGCTCCAATTGATGAAGTAAAACTAAGGAGGCAATTATGGAATTAAGTTTATATGAACGGATGCGCAATAAACTGATCAAAACAGCTGACAATTTTAAGGAGAAAATTGAAAATGTCATGTATATGGGCAGTTTTGACGATGATTTCTTCGACGAACTGGAGGAAACGCTGATTCTTTCGGATTTAGGGGCGCAAACTTCGGTGAAAATCACTGAAGCGCTCCGAGCGAAGATTAAAGAAACCCGATCCAAAAGCAAGGAAGAAGTCGTGGGTTTTCTAAAAGAAATCCTGGTGGAGATGGTTCAGGTAGAAACCGAAAAACCCCAACTTCCTACTATTATGCTGATTGTCGGGGTCAATGGGGTTGGTAAAACCACCACTATTGCCAAGCTTTCCGAGCGTTATAAAAAAGAAGGAAAAAAAGTTGTTATTGCGGCTGCTGATACCTTTCGAGCTGCGGCGGTGGAACAACTCGACGAATGGGCTAAACGGGTTGGTGTTGATATTATCAAAAGTACAACCGGCGCTGATCCCAGCTCGGTAATTTTTGATGCCATTGGGGCAGCTAAGGCCCGGAAGGCCGATATTCTGATTTGCGACACCGCCGGACGACTCCATAACAAGGTCAACCTGATGAAAGAACTTGAAAAGATCAGCCGGGTGATTAACCGGGAAGGTGAAGGCTTTTCGATCCACAATTTAATGGTGCTGGACGCCACAACCGGTCAAAATGCCATTAATCAAGCCCAGGTCTTTCATGAATGTGTGGAAATCAAGGGTATCGTTTTGACCAAGCTGGATGGTACGGCTAAAGGTGGTATTGCCATTTCGATTATTGATGAAATGCAGATCCCTATCGAATATGTTGGCATCGGTGAAAAATCGGAGGACCTTATAGATTTTGATCCAAAGAAATTTGTTGATCTGTTGTTTGAATAAGGCTTTGTGTGATTGTGAAATCGGACACCACAGGTTGTAACAAGCTTAAACTTTTAAGAGAAAAAATCTTGAAATTATTGAAGAAATGTCCTGAAAATCGGGAATAAAAGCTTGACTTTTTCTCTGCCAGGACTTACAATAGGTAAGTCGTCAAGTAAATATCCTTTACGACGATGCTGAAGGTGCTTATGGAAAAAAAAGTAGGGGAACAGTATTTATTTGATTTTTATGGTGAGCTGCTGACTGCTAAGCAGAAGCAGATTTTAGAGTATTACTACGATGACGACTATAGCCTGGCGGAAATTGCCGAGGTAATGGCAGTTACCCGACAGGGTATTTTTGATGTGATTAAACGCTCGAAAGCCATGATGGAAGCCTATGAAGAAAAACTGGGACTCATCGCCAAGTTTTTAAAATCTCAAGTTCTTTTGGAAGAAATTGAGAAAGAACTATTGGATTGTGTTGATCGGGAAAAAGACGAACAGCTTAAATCCGAATTGATGCTGGTGGTTGAAAAACTGAAAAATGTCAGTGAAGAAAACTAGAGGTGACAGATGATCTTTGAAGGATTAAATGAAAAATTTCAAAATATATTTTCCCAACTAAAGCGCAAAGGAAAACTCAACGAAAAAGACATCCAGGAAGTTAATCGGGAAATTAAAATGGCCCTATTAGAAGCTGATGTCAATTTCAAAGTCGTTAAACAATTTACCAAAAATATCGGTGAACGGGCAATCGGCCAAGAGGTACTAAGTAGCCTGACGCCCGGGCAACAGTTTATTAAAATTGTCAAAGACGAAATGACAGCCCTTTTAGGTGGCGAAATTGAGCGGATGGACTTTGTTCAGGGCCGCCAGAACGTGTATATGATGGTCGGTCTTCAGGGGGCTGGTAAAACAACGACCGCAGCCAAGCTGGCCAACTTGTTGCGCAAAGAAAAAAAATTCAAGCCACTACTGGTCGCCTGTGACGTCTATCGTCCGGCAGCAATTAAACAGTTGGAAATCCTCGGGGATGAATTAAAGATTGACGTCTATTCCGAACATGATGTAAAAGATCCGGTGGGGATAGCCAAACGGGGACTGCAAAAATCAATTGAAGGTCATTATGATCTGGTGATCATGGATACCGCCGGTCGCTTGCAAATTGATGAAGCCTTGATGGCTGAATTGGTCAACATCAAAGAAGCGATTAATCCTACCGAGATTTTATTAACGGTCGATGGGATGACTGGTCAGGAGTCGGTCAATGTTGCCAATGAATTTAATCGTCTACTGGATATTTCAGGAGTAATCTTAACCAAACTCGACGGCGATACCCGGGGTGGTGCCGCCTTATCGATTACTTATACAATTGGTAAAGCCATCAAATATATCGGAACCGGTGAAAAATTGACCGATATTGAACTCTTTTATCCAGATCGGATGGCATCACGAATTTTGGGAATGGGGGATGTATTATCCTTTATTGATAAGGCCCAGAGTATGATGGATGAGGAAAAGGCCAAAGAACTTGAAGAAAAGTTCAGAAACCAGGATTTTGATCTTAATGACTTTCTCGATCAGATCAAGCAGATTGAAAGCATGGGCTCGATCAGTAGCTTGCTGGAAATGATGCCGGGGGCCAATAAAAAAGCATTGAAGAATGTGGATTTATCTGGTGCTGATACCAAGAAAACCGAGGCTATCATCTTGTCGATGACTAAGGAAGAACGTCATAAACCAGGGATTATCAATGCCAGCCGACGAAGACGAATTGCGTTGGGGAGCGGTACCATGGTTGCGGACGTCAACCGGTTGTTAAAGGGATTTGAACAATCCAAAAAGATGATGAAACAAATGTCAAACCCAAACATTGCAAAAAAAGGACGGATGAAGCTACCGTTCATGTAGACTGAAATATGATTAGTGTTATCAAGGACTTTATGTCATTAGATAAAGAAGTTAAGAAAGGGGGAACGAACATGGCAGTTAAAATCAGATTAAAAAGAATGGGTAAAAAGAAAAAACCTTTTTATAGAATCGTTGTTGCCGATGCACGAGCACCACGTGATGGTAAGTTCATCGAAGAAATTGGATACTACAACCCTTGTGTTGACCCTGCACTCGTAAAAGTCGATGCAGATAAAGCCAAAACATGGTTGGCCAATGGCGCAAAACCAACAGATACCGTCAAGTATTTGTTAAAAAGAGAAAACGTAATCGAGTAGTACCAGGAGGTAAATGATGAAAGAACTTGTGGAAATTATTGCAAAGGCTCTTGTTGAACACCCCGATGCGGTATCTGTCCAGGAAGTTGAAGGCGAACAGTCCATTATTTTGGAACTCAAGGTCGCAGACGACGATATGGGCAAGGTCATTGGAAAACAGGGGCGTATCGCAAAAGCAATTCGTACCGTCATAAAAGCCGCTGCCACGAAAGAAGATAAACGTGTCATGTTGGAGATCATCCAATAAAGGCATTGGGCTGTGTATACAGCTCTTTTTTTTCGGGTGTTTTTAGGGTTTAAACAGGAGAAAATAATGGAAAATAATAATCGTTTAATCATCATTGGCCGGATTCTTGGCGTACATGGAATTAAGGGTGAATTAAAAGTTCAACCGCTGACTGATGATCCGGGTCGTTTTTATGATCTGGATGAGGTCATTTTAATCCATGATAAAGCTGCAACAGATTATAAGATTACGAATTGCCGTCTTCATAAAAACAATGTATTGCTGTTTCTGGAAAATGTAAAAAACCGTAACGAGGCTGAAGCATTAATTGGCCGGGAAGTCGGGATTCCCCGGGAACTGGCAGTGGCATTGTCTGAAGATGAATTTTTTATTGAAGACTTGTTGGGATTGCCAGTTTACAATGACGGAGTGTTGCTTGGAAAAATAACCGATGTGATGCAAGCAGGCGGGGTGGATGTTTATACCATCACTGCCGACAAGAAGGTCTATTGCGTTCCGGCCCGCAAGCTTTATTTTACAAAAATCAATGTTACTGAAGGCCGGATCGATGCCAGTATCCCTCAGGAAATATTAGAGCTATGAGATTTTATTTCTTAACTTTATTTCCGGAAATCTTTGAAATATATTTTCAAACCGGGATGATTGGCCGAGGTGTCAAAGCGGGTCTGATTGACTATACGGTGATTAATATTCGGGATTTTTCCGGAAATAAACATCATAAGGTTGATGATACCCCTTACGGTGGCGGTGCCGGGATGGTGATGGCGGCACCTCCGATTGTCGCCGCCCTGAAAAGCATTGCTGATTTAGGCACATATCCAGTTATTTACTTGACCCCTGGCGGCAAACCATTTGAACAAAAAGATGGGATAAAGCTATCGGAGTATCCGGGCATCATTTTTATCTGTGGTCATTACGAAGGAATTGACCAGCGGGTGATAGATGCTTATGTGGATCTGGAATTTTCAGTGGGGGATTATGTCTTGACTGGTGGTGAATTACCGGCCTTAACTCTGGCTGATGCCATTGCTCGACATATTCCCGGCTTTCTGGGAAATAGCGACAGTTTGGCAGAAGAATCCTTTGAAAGCCATCTGCTGGAATATCCCCAGTATACCAAACCCCGGGAATTTGAGGGCCAGGAAGTGCCTGAAGTATTGCTCTCCGGCAACCATGCCGCAATCAACAAATGGCGCTTATTACAGGCAGAAACACGGACCCGGTTGAAGCGGCCTGACTTATTTGAAAAATATCAAAAAAGCTTGCATAATGAATAGACAAAGTGTATAATATATCAGTATGTTATTAAGTGAGACGGTCCTCTGTACCCGATGCATGAACGTCGCAAATCGAATATTAAGGAGAAAATAATGGACATTATCAAAAAGATTCAATTAGAAAACATGAAGGCTGAGCCACCAAAATTTAGTGTTGGTGACACCGTTAAAGTTCATGTTAAAGTAATCGAAGGTAAAAAAGAACGTATTCAGATTTTTGAAGGCATCGTCCTTAAAAAGCAAAACGGCGGTGTTGGCGAAACGTTTACGGTACGAAAAATCTCGTCTGGCTTTGGGGTAGAAAGAACCTTCCTGGTGCATTCGCCAAAAATCGAAAAGGTTGATGTGGTTCGTCGTGGTAAGGTGCGTCGAGCTAAGCTTAACTATCTTCGTGACCGTGTTGGTAAAGCAGCAAAAGTCAAAGAAAAAAGAGCGTAATTCAGAGGCTATCAAGCCTCTTTTTTGGTTAATTCAAGCGTTTTAATAACTAGAAATTTAGCAAGGAAGTGAAAAAATGAAAGAAGATCAGGAATCTAAAGGTAATTTGGAACTAAAAGAATGGATTCAATCCGCTGTGATTGCCATTGTGCTTGCTTTTATCATAAAGATGTTTTTGTTCGACTTTGTCATGGTTCAGGGCAGTTCGATGTTTCCCACGCTGGTGGAGGGAGATCGTCTGATTGTCAATAAAATAGGCTATACCATCGGTGAACCGGATTATGGCGATATTGTGATCCTCAGTTATAGTGATAGCATTGAGTATGTCAAGCGGGTCATTGGCAAGGGCGGCGATACCATTGCAATCAAGGATATGGTAGTTTATCGTAACGGCGAACCGCTAGAGGAGGATTATATTAACCCTGATCCTTATGAAGACTTTGCTGAGGTTACCGTCCCAATGGGAACCTATTTTGTCATGGGTGATAATCGGGCCAATAGCTCAGATAGCCGTTATCCCAGCCTGGGTTTTGTCGAAAGGGATGCCATTGATGGGAAAGTTATCTTTAGAATCTGGCCGCTTTCAGAAATTGGTACGGTATAAGGATGTCTGAAGAAAAAATAGAATATATACAATGGTATCCCGGGCACATGGCCAAAGCCAATCGGGAAATTAAAGAAAAACTCAAACTGATCAATGTGGTAATCGAAGTAGTTGATGCCAGATTACCGCTTTCCAGCAAAAATCCCGAAATTAATCAGTATACCTGGAATAAGCAGCATATCCTGCTATTGAACAAGTCAGATTTAGCCGATCCGGAAGTCAGTCTGGAATGGATTGAGTGGTTTAAAAAAAATACCGATATTCAAAAAGTGGTGCTGTTTGATGCCTTTGACCGTCGGATGAAGACTGAGTTGGTCAGAACCATTCAGGATTTGAATGTAAAAGAAAAAGCTCAGGTAAAATGTCTGGTTTGTGGAATCCCCAACGTTGGTAAATCCACAGTAATCAACAGTCTGATCGGTAAGAAAAAAACTCAGATTGGCAATAAGCCAGGAGTCACCAAGGGGCAGCAATGGCTGAGTACCCCGGATCACCTGATGCTTTTGGACACCCCGGGAATCTTATGGCCAAAATTTGAAGATCCCCTGGTCGGTCTCCACTTAGCCTGGTTGGGTTCCATTAAGGATACCATTTATGAAAAAGAGAACATCGCTGCAGATCTGTTAAAATATCTACTAATCTATTATCCGGGAGATTTGGAAACCCTATACAAAATTGAAGTAGAAGGCAAAAATATCCCCGAGGTATTCGATGCCATTGCTAAAAGTCGGGGATTGCTGATTAAAGGTGGCGAATATGATTATGCCCGCACCAGTGTGCTGATTCTCAACGATTTCAAGAATGGCCGAATTGGCCGGATTACGTTGGAACGACCGGAATAGCGACGTATTTGTGGCAATGTGTTATGATGATGACAAAACAACCAATTATCTTATATAAAGTTGGTTGTTTTTTTATTTGAGCAAAGAAACTATCCATTGATGGAAGTGCGGTTTATTCGGTTTAAAATGGATTATTGGGTGGTGTCGTCTATATTTGTTCGCTGACTTGTAGTATAATGGCGATAGTATTGTAGGAAAAAGAGGTAAACATGAATCTATTTGATAATATGACCGTTACACAGATAAAAGAGTACATCGTGACCAGGCAGATGGAAGAATATCCCGATCTGATACCGATGTTGAAAGAAGATCATCGAGTAGCTGTGAAAAAAATTGGACAAAATTTAGAGAATAAAATTGCAGCCAGAGATCTTGAAGTTCAACGAATTAAAAAAATGAAATCAATTGAATCCGGTTACTATGATCAGGGTATCTTGAATATCGGTGGCATTGATGAGGTTGGTCGGGGCCCATTAGCCGGACCGGTGGTGACCTGTGTCATTATTCTGAAACCAGATTCCAGCCGCTTATATGTTAATGACTCGAAGAAAGTCGCAAAAAAAAGTCGTGAAATCTTATGTGAACAACTCCTTGAAGATGCTGTGGACTATGCCATTGGACAGGTTGATTGTGATGTGATTGATAATCTGAATATTCTTAATGCGACCAAAAAGGCCATGACTGATTCGCTGGCGAAGTTGTCTGTTAAACCGGATCTGCTACTGATTGATGCTCTTCATATCGATACAGATATCCCTCAGAAAGCGATTGTCCATGGTGATGCCACCAGCTATGCCATTGCTGCGGCAAGCATTGTTGCCAAGGTTTACCGGGACAATCTGATGCAGATTTATCACGAAGAGTACCCGGAGTATGGTTTCGATCACAATATGGGTTATGGTACTGCTGAACACATCTTAGCCCTAAAAAAATATGGGCCGACGCCCATCCACCGCAAAAGTTTTATTCAGAATCTTGGTTTAAAATGAAAACACATAATGTAAAAAAAGGAAAGGCTGGAGAGGATTTAGCCCTAAAATATTTAAAAAATTATGGTTTTCAGATTTGTGAAACAAATTATAAAAAGCCATCTGGTGAAATCGATCTCATTGCAAAAGATCGTGACACATTGGTGTTTATTGAAGTTAAATATCGAAAAAACCTGGATTATGGATATCCCCGGGAAGCAGTGAACCGGTCAAAACAAAAACGAATTATTAAAACAGCGCTTTGGTACGTAAAAGAAATGCAGCTCGATGATGTCAATATCCGCTTTGATGTTATCGAAATCTATTATGAATCAAACGGGGAGCAGGTGATCAATCATTTTGAAAGTGCTTTTTTGTTTTGATCAAGAAACAGGACTGACGTCAAAAATATCGACATCAGTCCTAGCGTATTTTTTGAAAATACTATTGGCCGTCGTCTACTGAAATAAGAAAAACTTTTTCAGAATAGGTACCTTTATTCTCTTTATTCTGAATTTTTAAATAATCGATATGAAGCGGCTCAAAATCAAAGCTTTCCACAATTGCATCCAGCAATTCGTAGATATCTGAAAGTTCATCTTCAGAGGGTCTTTTCAAAAAAATCTGAGCTTTTTCAAGAAGCTTTTCCTTTAGTGCTTCTCGAACTTCTGATTCACCTAAGATTTTGTACTCACAGGTACGTCCACTGTCTCGAATGATTTCCGGAATCTTATTCCGAACAATTTTGTTGTACTCAACTTTCATAATCTATCACCTCAAGCATATTATACCCAATGGCTCGACTTAAAAACAAGAGGTAAAGTATTTATTTTTGGAAAAAAATCTGAATCATTCCGGTTTGATGTTATGATACAATTGATAGAAATAAAGAGTGGAAATAGTATCACAAATTATCTGGATCGCAAACCAGCCTAATGTTGTGCCCTGCATTTTTGCGAGAAATTTGGGTATCTATCTCTTAATTGACTTCGTTAGTTAGCAAGATTCAAATTAAGAACAAGATGCTCGTTAGTAATAATTAAAAGCGCTTGTGTTTTTGTATTAAAAATACTATTATAATTAGAATAGTTCTATTTAAAAATGCGAAACCACTGATGTTTTCACACCGACTATTATTTCAATTTACGGCGGTAAAGATCTTGTAAAATACCGAGGGGAGGGGGTATTATGGGTAAATTAGCGATATCAGTGTTAATACTAGCTACGATCAGCTTTAGCGTTTTTGCATTCAACTTAATAAGTCCAGCAAAATTGGACTCATCGGAAAAGCTCACTTTGAGTACAAATCAAATAAAAGAAGTAGTAGTACCAACTGATAAAATAATAAACGCAAAAGATTACGGAGCAAAAGGCGATGGGCTAACAGATGATACAGTAGCACTACAAGAGGCAATAGATGCATCAAGTAAAGAAAATGCACTGTTAGTTATACCAGAATCTGAGGAGCCATATTTTATCACAAAACAATTGGTCATTAGTAAAGACACCCACATTAGCGGCTATGGAGCGATACTTTATATGGAGCCTGAAAAAGAAACTATCAGAAATATGCTTTGGTCAAGTCCTGATAAAATGATAGCCAATGTATCAATTGAAGGCATCACATTAAAATCTGAAAATTCATACAAGGGTACGAATTACCATGCCAATAGTATGATCAGCAATGTTCAGGGAATTTATTTCCAGAATATTCAAAATCTGGAAATAAAAAATGTCTCAATGACAAACATGTATGTAGGCCTCAAAATTTCACAATCTGGTCGTCATCGAAATACGGATATTCAGATTAGTAATTTGAAGATTGATGCTTCTAGTATGCCCATACAGATTTCAGGTACGAATCGATTTAGAATGATTGATAGTGTTCTCAATTCGAATGATGGTGGGACGAAATGGTTGCATTCTGCATATTTAAGAGGGGATAACAGTGATTTTTATTTTGAAAATGTTGAATTCAACAATGCGTCAGGAGGAGGAATAGCAATAGCCGGGAATGCTCAGTATGATAAACCGCCCCAAAACATGGTGTTTAAAAATTGTCGTATTAAGGATAGTGTTGTTGGCGTTCATATTAATAGTGGCGCAAAAAATATATCGATGTCAGATGTGGTTATCGAAGGAAGCAGTCTTGGCTTTAAAATAAATGACGCATCTGAATTGAATATTGATGAAGTGAGAATAAGTAAATCGAAACTAAATGAGTATGATCATGGTGCTTTTAGTATTAGAGATGTCAATCAAGCAACAATCTCCAATGTAACAATTGATGCCAGCAATATAACGGAATCTCTATGCTTGTTGATTGGCAAGATTGAAGATCTGCGATTGTCTTCATTTGAGGATGATAATGTTAAGAATATTCCTCTATACAGCGTTAATAGCACTGCAAAAATAAAGAATCTGATTATCGAATAGTTTTATTTAAGAATAGAGAGCTTATATAAAAAGTTTGGTGAATGGCATCGTAGAAATAGCATTGAAGTAATGGATTGAGGTGGCATCAATTAACAATATTTTAGGAGGATGACAAAAATGGCAGAGAAAATCTATCTGGCATCACCGCACATGAGTGATGAAGGATTTGAAATGGAATATATCAAGGAAGCATTTGCCACCAATTGGATCGCACCACTGGGTCCAAACGTTAATGAATTCGAAAAAGAGTTTGCAGCAAAAGTTGGTACTAAATATGCAGCGGCAGTCAATACCGGGACTGCCGCAATTCATCTGGCCTTGAGAGCGGCTGGGGTTGAGGAAGGCGACATTGTTTTTTGTCCATCTTTCACTTTTTCAGCAACCGTAAATCCGATTATCTATGAAAAGGCAATTCCGGTATTTATCGATAGTGATGAAGAAACCTGGAATATCTGTCCAATTGTATTAGAAGAGGCTTTTGAAAAATATCCTCAAGTAAAAGCGGTGATTGTCGTGCATCTTTACGGTTTATCGGCAGACATGGATAAAATCATGGCAATCTGTAATCATCATGGCGTCACTGTCATCGAAGATGCTGCGGAGTCCCTGGGTACCTTGTACAAAGGTAGACAAACCGGCACCTTCGGAGAATACGGGGTATTTAGTTTTAATGGAAATAAGATTATTACTACGTCTGGTGGGGGGATGCTGGTTTCAGATAATCAGGAAAAAATTGAAAAGGTACGATTCTGGTCAACCCAATCCCGGGATGCGGCAAGGCATTATCAGCACAGTGAATTGGGCTTTAATTATCGCATGAGCAATATTTCTGCCGGGATCGGCCGTGGTCAATTAAAAGTGCTGGATCAAAGGGTTGCCAAGAAAAAATGCATCTTTGAATTTTACAAAAGAGAACTGGAGCAACTGCCGGGGATTCAGTTTATGCCGATAAATCATTGGAATCAACCTAATTACTGGTTGAGCTGTATTACCTTAGATGGATCGATAAAACCGCTGGAAATAATGGAGGCTCTGGGAGACGAAAATATTGAATCACGACCGCTTTGGAAGCCCATGCATCAACAACCTTTTTTTAAGTGGTGTGACTATATCGGGGAAACAGTTTCGGAAAAGCTGTTCAAGTCAGGTGTTTGTTTACCCTCTGATACGAAAATGACAGAAGCGGATCAGGAGCGAATCTGTCATATTATCAAAGGGTTGTGACTGCGATGATCTATAAAAGATTTATAAAAAGACCGATGGATTTTTGTTTATCTTTGGCAGCAATCATTGTTCTCTCACCGGTATTTTTTGTTTTAGTCCTGTTAATCAGAAAAAAACTGGGCCATCCGGTGTTATTTAAACAAAAAAGACCAGGTTTAAATGAAAAGGTATTTACCCTGTATAAGTTTAGAACCATGACTGATCAGCGTGATGAACAAGGCGCACTGTTGCCAGATGACAAGCGACTGACTAAATTTGGTAGTTTTCTACGATCCACCAGTCTGGATGAGCTACCGGAACTGGTGAATGTACTAAAAGGCGATATGGCTGTTATTGGTCCGCGGCCCTTATTGGTGCAATACTTACCGCTTTATAATGAAAAACAAAAAAGACGGCACGAGGTCAGGCCAGGTTTGTCTGGTTTAGCTCAGGTAAACGGTCGCAATGCCATTAGCTGGGAAGCGAAATTTGATCTGGATGTTGAATATGTAGACTCGATCAGTTTTTTGGAGGATTGGAAGATAATCTTATTAACGTTAAAAAAAGTCTTCAAACGAGAAGGGATCAATGCTAATGATTCGACCACAATGGAGTTATTTCAAGGAACAAGCAAAGACGACTAAAAATACAATCTATTAATATTGCTATAAAGTTTGCAATACTAATCGAAGGGAGCGCTGAATTGTGAAAAGAAAGTTATTGATCATCGGAGCAAGTGGACATGGAAAAGTTGTCGTTGATATTGCTATAAAAATGAATATATGGGAAGATATTTTTTTTCTCGATGATGATGAATCAATCACTGAGTGTATGGGCTTTGGCGTTGTCGGCAAAACTGAGGATGCCTTTAAATTGGCAAATGAAGCCGATATTTTTGTCGCCGTTGGAAACAATGAAATTAGAGAGAAGGTTCAAAACAAGCTTGAGTCAGCAGGGATAAAGCCACCATGCTTAATCCATCCTTCAGCGATTATTGGGTCAGCGGTGGAAGTAGGGCTCGGAACAGTGATTATGGCTGGTGTTGTCATTAACAGTGCCACGCAAATCGGCAAAGGTTGTATTATCAACACTGCGGCGACAGTAGACCACGATAATCGTATTGCCGATTTTGTTCATGTATCGCCCGGGGCGCATCTGGCCGGGATGGTGGCGGTTGGTCAAAAAACCTGGATTGGAATTGGCAGTACCATCAGTAATAATTTGACCATTACCGGCAACTGCAAAATTGGCGCAGGTGCGGTTGTGGTGAAAGACATAATCGCACCAGGAACCTATGTGGGAGTTCCAGCCAGAAGTATCCACAGATAGAAAAGGCGATCTGGATTTGGAACTACAATGAGAGGAGCAGAAAACATGGAATTGATAATAATTGTTCTGTTTTACATAAGTTTGTTTATCATTGGTTGGGCCATGATCGGGTATCCCCTATCTATTAAGTTATTAGGAAAAATTTTTCAAATTCGTAAACTAGAAAAGGATTATAATCATCAGCCGACTGTTACGATAATGATTGTTGCCCATAATGAAGAAAAAGTTATACTAGAAAAAATAAAGAATGTACTTGACATTGAATATCCAAGACAAAAGATCGAATATTTAATTACATCAGATCACAGTACTGACAAGACAAATGATATTGTAAGAGAGTTTATTGTCAATAATCCTGAATCCAAGATCAGACTATACGAAGTTCAAGAACGTAAAGGCAAAACAAATGCTCAAAACGAGGCGCAAAAAACGATCACATCAGAATTTATTGTTATGACAGATGCAAATTCGATGATGGATAAGAATGCGATAAAAGAGTTAATGGCAGCTTTTACTTCAAATGAAATTGCGTATGTTGCAGGAAAACTTTTAATAACGAATCAAGCTGTGAGTAGTGTTAGTAATGCAGAAGCAAGTTACTGGGATGGAGATTTAATTATACGTGAGATAGAAGGGAGAATTCAAACGATAACAGCTGGAAATGGGGCAATTTATGCTTGCAGAAAAAAAGACTATCATGAGTTCAGTCCGATTCAAAGCCATGACAGTGCAATGCCGCTACGATATGCTTTAGAAGGAAAAAGAGCAATAGCCAATCATGATGCTATAGCGTATGAAAAGGCGAGCGAAGTGATAAAAGATGAGTTTAGTCGCAAAGTGCGAATGAATCGGGCCATTCTAAAATATATTTTGCCAGATATCAGGGTGTTAAATGTATTTAAGTATAAGTGGTTTTCTTATTTTTATTTTGGACACCGAACGTGCAGATACTTACTTTGGATTGCACATTTAACCCTATTGATTTCTAATGGGTTGCTTATCCAGGAGTCATGGCTCTATTTATTGCCTTTCCTGGCGCAATTGCTCTTTTATTTTTTAGCCTTAGTTCAAAGTATTGTAAAGTCTAAAAACAAGTATCTGATGATCATATACTACTATTTTATCACAATTATGGCTCAATGGGTTGCTGTTTTTAGAGCTTTATCAGGTAAAGCTAAACCGTTTTGGGAGAAGGCTGAAAGTACAAGATAAGTAAAGGCTGAGCTTCAGAATGTTGAACAAATTTGCAACGTCAATTATGGTTTTGGAGAAGTGACAAGATGAGAATATTACATATCAATTCATATTATGCCAAGAGTGTTTTTTATAAATATTTTTATGATGAACAGGTCAGAACCAGAATGGCTATCGATGTCTATGTCCCAACCTCAGTTCCAGTCGGTCGTGATCTGGGAAAGTATACCCTGATCAGGATCAACCACAAAAAAGCTGATCGATATATTTTTTACTTAAAACATATGAAGATTTATCATGATATAAAAAAAGTCTATGAATTGGATAAATATTCAATCGTTCATTCCCACTCATTGTTCACCAATGGCTATCTCGCCATGCGAATCAAGCAAGACTTTGGAATTCCCTATTTGGTGGCAGTAAGAGATACCGATGCAAATGTTTTTTTTAAACGAATGGTATGGTTAAGAAAACTGGGGATTGAAATCCTCAATGAGGCTGATAAAATCATCTTTTTATCAGTTTCATATCGGGATGCCGTGATTGAAAAATATGTGCCCGCACAGTTTAAAAAAGCGATATTGGAGAAATCAGAAGTTATCCCCAACGGGATCGAAGACTTCTGGCTGAAAAACAGGAACGTTCCCCAAAAAATTGCGGACAGTAAGCATCTTAATCTTTTGTATGTGGGACTGATTAATAAAAGAAAAAATATCTCCACAACGATTCGGGCAATTAGAATTTTACAGAATCAGGGATACGAGATTCATTTTACCATCGTTGGAAAAGTCTCTGATGAGGCAATTTTTAAGCAATTCAGAAGTGAACCGTGGGTACAGTACATTTCTCATTCTTCAAGAGAAGAGCTGATTGAGATTTATCGAAATAACGATATCTTTGTGATGCCATCGGTGACTGAAACCTTTGGTCTGGTCTATCCAGAAGCCATGAGTCAGGGATTACCAGTGATTTACACTAGGGGACAAGGCTTTGATGGTCAGTTTCAGGATGGACAGGTCGGGTTTTCCGTCGAGTGTTATGATGCAAAAGAAATTGCCGAAAAGATTATCAGAATAGTCGCCAACTATCAGGTGTTATCAAAAAACGCAGTTATAAATGCGAACAAGTTCCGATGGTCGGATATCAATCAAAAGTATCGGAATATCTACAAGGAAATCCAGCGCTATTGATGCAGAAAGAGAAGGGGCACGGATGACAAAAAAAAAACACATTTGTTTTATTGTACCAGACTATCCCACGCACAGCGATCCGGTCTACACTTTTGTTAAGCAAGTCGTTGATGCCATTGCTAAAATGGGATACTCCTGCTCAGTCGTTGCACCGCAAAGTCTGACGAAGAACGTCTTTAAAAAAAAACCAGTGCGACCACTGTTCTGGCAGGATTGTATCGAAGCAGGGATCCGGGTTGACGTCTATCAGCCTAGGGTCCTGAGCTTTTCAAATATCAGCCTGTTCGGGAGAAATATTTCAGCCAGCCTCGTCCAGAAAGCGGTCATCCGTTGTTTTAAACAGATCAAACCTCGTCCGGATCTGTTATATGCTCATTTCTGGCATTCGGGAGTTACGGCGGGCTTGATCAGTCAAAAATATCAGTTACCTTTTTTTGTTGCGACAGGTGAAAGTAAAATCTGGGTAGAAAGCCTTTTTCCCCGCCAGACTATCGACAAGGCGTTGGCTGAGATCAGTGGGGTGATTTGTGCTTCGACTAAAAATCGAAATGAGAGTCTTGAATTGAAGCTTTCAAACCCAGATAAGATGGTCGTGATTCCAAATGCCATCGATCCCAAAAAGTTTTATAAAATGGAGCGGATGCTTATCAGACGAAAACTGGGATTTAAAGCGGATGACTTTATCGTCGTATTTATGGGTTCATTTGATCAACGTAAAGGCATTATGCGGTTGTCAGAGGCGATGAAACAGGTTAATCCGGCGAAGGTCATTTACATCGGTTCGGGAGAACTGATTCCAACCGGTGACGAAATTCTCTTTATTGGCAGACTCCCGCATGATCAGATTGTGAATTATTTGAATGCCGCAGATGTTTTTGTCCTGCCAACCCTTGCCGAAGGCTGTAGCAATGCGATTTTGGAAGCGATGGCCTGTGGTTTGCCGATTATTTCGTCGGATCAGGGCTTTAATGATGATATTCTGACACCTGAGGATTCTATCCGGATTGATTGTATGGATGTCAATGCCATTGCCAAAGCTATAAACAAATTGAAAAATGATGCGCAATTAAGAAGTAAGATGTCTGAATCGGCGCTCACTCATTCACAGCTATTTCATATCAATAACCGAGCCTCCAGAATTATGAACTTTATCGAAAATGTGATTGATGAGAAAAAAGAGGTATAAAATGATGATCAGAAAATCAGTAGATCCCTTCTGGGTATTGGCATTGGCACTGATATTAATTATAATTGGTCTTTCGTACAAGCCCTTTTTAATAATAGGCATTATTATTGCTAGTTGTTATGTTTTTTTTAGGGGCGCAGAAGGCATATATGGTCTGTTCTTGATGTTACCATTTTCGCCGATCCTAAAATTGTCCCCAGGTGGAATGACCTTTTTTAATCTTTTGATTGCAGTTTATATTCTCCGAATGATTTTTTTTAATGAAAAGTCGAAGGTGTCAATTTATCAGGTTTTATCAGTTTTGGCACTGATTATTTTTTCGTTGTTCAAAATCGACAATTCAAGTCTGATAAAGCTAGTTGACCTTTTAATCTACTTTGTATTGGCGATTTTAGTGATGAACTCCAAGGAAACCATTGATATCCGAAAACTGTTGCTTTTCTTTATCGTAGGTATTATTACTGCATCGGTTCTCGGTCTTTTTAGTGATTATGTACCCGGTTTAGATGGGTTTATCCGAGAAACTCAAATTGAACTCGATGATGGTGATATTTTCGGTAGATTCTCAGGTATTCAAACCAATCCCAATTTTTATACAATGGACATCACCATTGCGATTGCCACATTGCTTTATATGATCGGCATGAAGAAACATCACTGGTATGATTATCTGATGGTTGCTGTTTTATTGGGGTTTGGCATTTTATCTTTAAGCATATCTTTTTTCCTCACAATCGGAGGCATATTTTTATTATATTTTATTTATAAACTATTTCAATTATCCAGAATATCATTTGATATCAAGGTTTTTATACGGGGAATGGTTGTTATTCTATTCGTACTTATCATAGTTTCGCAGCTTGCCAACATTCCCTATTTTGACATTTATTTGAGAAGAATAGGGGTAGGAAGTTTTGTTGATCAGAGTCTATCAGATCTTACCACAGGCCGATCTGATATTTGGTCTGAGTATCTTAATCTCTATTTAAGTGACTGGAAAATATTTCTTTTTGGTCTGGGATACTCTCTCGAGAAGTACAATTTACGTCAATCTCATAGCTATTATCTGGAGCTTTTGCTGCATTTGGGGATCATTGGGTCAGTTGTTTATTTCAATGTATTAATTGCAGTATTTAAACCTTTTTCCATAAAGATTAGAGGTCGTTTGCTTTGTCTGCTGCCGTTAGCGGCATTGGTTATGAGAGGATTTGCGATTAATTTGCTGTTTCGAGAGAATTTTATCTTTTACCTGATAATTTGCGCATTAGTCATGGCTGATGATAAGGATGCAGGTTTAAATACTTACCTGTCAGATGGAGTCGATGATGAATAATAATAAAATTGTATTTCTTGAGTTTAATGGGATTCCGGGATCTGGCAAAACAACGCTTTCAAATAACGTAATCGAGAATCTAAAGGCAATTGATTATCCCGTCGAATCATATCAACGGTTCATTCAGAAGCCGACCAGAAAAGATTTAAAACAGTTGGTAAAATATTTAATTCACCTCAAACCTTCAAGTTTCAGAATGGGTTATCTGGGAATGATGTATTTATTAACAAACAGAAAAATAAACTGCGAAAACTGGTTGAGAGTTGTATCAATCATCATCCTTGATGATTTGTATCTGAAAAAAAGTATCGAGAATCGTGCCGAAGTAATTTTAGTTGATCAGGGTATTATTCAACAGCTCGTCTCAATAATGTATGAAACTGAGCTAGTAACGGACAGATTTGCGAAGAAAATTATTGCTCATTTAAAAAAGCGAGTTCCGAATCTTTATATCATTAATGTTGCTCTTGATGTTACGGATTCTTTTGACCGGCTCAATCAGAGAGTGGGAAACATCTCTAGAATACAACAGCTGAATCGCAAAAATGGGATCAGAACTTTGAAGATACAGCAAAAGAATTTTGACATTATCAGAAGCGTTATTCGGGAAACTGGTATGGCTAGTATGGATATTAATACACATGCGGGTGTTGAAGAAAATGTGTTGTTACTGAAAAACTTTGTCTTGGGTAAAATCCTTTAATTCGCTCAGTTTTTTGGCATAACCAGGGTTTTTAAGCGTTTGGAGGCGACAAATTATGATTGATGTAAAAAAGGAACTATCAAAAGAATTAAATCACAAAAAATTAGATGCTTTCGTCATTGTGTCCGATCCAGATAAAAATAATCCAATAAATCAGGCAGATATGTTTATCCGAGGTCTCGAAAAAGATCGGAATATTTATCATGATTTATTTTCAAAACATCAATTTTTTCAATTGAAGATCAAAAAGCAATCATTATCTGAAAATCTGGAGACATGGATTGGATTTGACGAAAGTAATGGTAATTTAATCCAAGTTTGGTTATGCTTGCGATGCAAGATAGATGATCAAACCAATGCAATGACTCATAACGATGGTTGTGATCGAGTTCTAAAAAAAGTTGCAAAGAGTAGATTGCCTTTCAAAGGTCCGGGAATCGCACTGATTGGTTCGGATGGATCGGGTAAAAGTACTGTTACTTTAGATCTGGAGAAGTGGCTGTCAGAAAAAATTGACTGCCGCCGCTATTATCTGGGAAGTGGTGAGCATTATAACTCAATTTATAAACGCTGTATAAAAATGATGATAAGAGGGTTTAGACTTTCCCGAGACTTAAACAAAAAACAAACAGTGAAAGCAGGTGAAAACGAATTAGACCAAACTCAAGTAAATAGTGTAAAAAAGGGACTGAAGAATTGGTATTGTCACATAAATGCCTTTTATTTATATCGCATTTCAGTTCGCACATTAAAACAGTTAAAAATGTCAAATGGCTTTTCCAAGGGCGGTGGAATCCGCCTGTTCGACAGATATCCGCAGAATCAGTTTATGGGAATCAATGATGGCCCAAAAATCAGAAAATTATATGGAAATATAAATAGCTCTGTGATCAACCGTTTAATTCAAATGGAAGAAGAAAATATCAATCGATGCGTTAAAATGAGCCCTGATCTTGTCATTAAGCTGGTTATATCACCAGAAGTCGCAATCCTGCGAAAACCGGATCATAATATCCCGGAACTAGAAAAGAAAACAGACATTATTCGCAATCTTAATTTTGAAAATACGGTTGTTCAAAACATTGATGCCAACCAGAAGTACGAGGAAGAATTAAGGACAATTAAGAAACTGATCTGGGACTATCTTTTTCAACTTTCGAAAATGAATGGTTAAAACCAGGTCCGACATTCTGACTTGAGATGAATCTGAAATAAGGCGGTTAGAGCTGATGAAAGTTACAAATAAAGATAAGGCATTTTTGGGCGTTTACTGGATGACAATTATGGGAGTGGCCAGTGTTGTGATCAAGCTGCTAATCACAATGATTCTATCTCGATTGTTGTTGCCGGAACAGTTTGGTCAGGTTGCAACGATTCAGATTATCATCAGTTTTGCAGAAATATTCTGGCTGATGGGTGTAGGCAGTGCCATTGTTCAAAAAAAACAGTTATCAGAAAACTATATCGCAACAGGGAATACCTTAAACTTAATCCTGGGACTCATTATTTATGTGACGATCTTCGTTTTTGCATCCTTTATTGTCGGAATTGTCGGATCAGATGATATTACGATGCTGCGGGTGCTTTCGATCGTATTTGTAATTCACAGCTTTTCCGGAGTGTCAGAAGCCTTGCTTCAAAAAGAAATGCAATTTAAAGTTATCAGCATCATAAATACGTTGGCGGCTTTAATAAATGGAGCCGTTGCTATCATACTTGCCTTTAAAGGATTTGGCGCGTGGTCGCTGGTGGTTGCCCAGATTATCAGCGTTATGTTACAAACCGTGTTGTCTATAATCTATAAACCCATCAAATTTAGATTAAAAATTGAAAAAGAGTCGGCAAAAGAACTGCTTAATTTTGGAACCGGATATGCGCTCTCAAAGGTATTTAACAATATAGCCAGTCAGGGGGATTATTTTGTCGTGAGTCAAACGCTTGGAAGTGAAGCTTTAGGATTTTACAGTCGAGCGTATCAACTGTTACAGGTTCCCACAAATCTGATCGCCACGGTGATGGAACGTGTTTTATTCCCCCTTTTGGCAATGTATCAGGATGAACATGAAAAAATCCGATATGTAGTAATGAATTTAACTGCTCTGATTGCAATTCTGGCTTTTCCAATTACGATTGTGTCACTGACAATGGGAGCCGACTTAGTTCAAGTGGTTTTGGGCCCAAAATGGGAAGAAACCATCCTTCCCTTTAAAATTCTGATTATCAGCTTGTTTTTTAGAATGGCATATAAAATTGGTGATGCTCTGGTACGATCTTTGGGAGCAGTCTATAAAAGGTTATTGGTACAAATTGCTTATGCAACACTGGTTATAGGGGGGGCATATATTGGTAAAGAATGGGGAATAGCAGGGGTGGCATTGACAACAACAATTGCGATCATAATCAATTATTTAATAATGACGGTGTTGATTGGACATTTAGTTGAACTAAAACTGAGGGAGTTATTAGGGTATTTAACTCCGATTATTATGGTCAGTATAGTCATTGGGGGCATCAGTTATCTGATCAGTAGTTTCGTGACACTTTTACCATATGCGCTGGTCAGACTTAGCGTAATGACATTAGCAGTGGGATTTATGTATATTTTTGCATTTAAATTCGTGATTATCAAGTATATGCCTGAAGATTTTAGAGGTTTTATTAAAATTATTAAACATCAGACGATAACAAAGTTTGTGCCTAAGAATAAAAATAGAAATAATTGAACGATTTGATGCTGTTTAATTTCGTGCAGGAGATTTAATCGTTGCTAATAGAATATGATCTGATTGATGACAGGGATGTTTTATCTTGTAACGCATAAAGGAATTTATTGCGATTGACTATGAGATTACCGCTTTTGTGACCATTATCCAGAACTGAAAATATTCTTATACAATAGCCTTACAGTGTTCTGAATTAGAGAAAGAGATTTCCGTGTTAAGAGTAAGACACACTAAATTAGATAAACAATATATTGATGAGCGCACTAACGAACGTCAATATATTGTATAGATGAAGACAGAGTGTGTAACTAAAAAAAAGATTAAATAAGGTATTGACTAATGCCCGAATGTGTGATACATTAGCCGTAACAAAAGTAAATAACATAATATTCGAATTTTTATTTGTTCAAAAACACTTATGACAATTAGAATTTGTCAGAGTGTAGATTGTTAAGGAATTTATTTGTCAATCAATATTGACGTTATGAGTGGTTGAGGTATTGATTTTTTTCTGTGATAAAAGTGAAACTGGTGTGACTTAGAGATGCATAGCTAGAAGGTCTCTAAAACGGCAGCCAGCTAACGAAAGGAAGGTATCATACAAAAACTTGTTTGCAAAAAACCAATTTAATATCTATCGTGGAATAACTTTCCAACGATAAAGGCAAACCAATTGAAAAGTTGGGACGCAAAGCTAGAGGGCCTGTAAAATGGCAGCCAGTTACCGAAGGGGAAGTTTTTTATTTGCAATTTATCGTTATTCAACGAAACGGCAAACCAATTGAAAAGTTGGGACGCAAAGCTAAGGGCCTGTAAAATGGCAGCCGGCTACCGAAAGGAATACCATCATGAAAAAGATATCTGTTTATTTAGTCGCTTTATTTGTGCTATTTAGTGTAATGCCTGTTAATTCAGCATTTGCTGCCAGAGTTAAACCCCCAAAAAATCCTGTAACGGTCACAGAACCAGTAGCGACAGAACCAGTAGCGACAGAACCAGTTGTGACGGAACCAGTTGTGACAGAACCAGTTGTGACAGAACCAGTTGTGACAGAACCAGTTGTGACAGAACCAGTTGTGACAGAACCAGTTGTGACAGAACCAGTTGTGACAGAACCAGTTGTGACAGAACCAGTAGTCACACCACCACCCGCAACACCCGCAACACCAGTGGATCAGGGACTCAGCGTTAAAGACTTTGGGGCAAAAGGGGATGGCGTTACTGATGATACAGTTGCTATTCAAAATGCCATTAACGAAGCAAGCAATAAAAAGGTTACATTAACAATCCCTGCTTCAGCAAGCTCATATGTTGTCACTGGTCGATTGGAGATCAAAGAAAATACCAGAATCAGTGGTTATGGAGCCACCTTGTATATGGCGCCGAAGCTAGAATCAGTTACTAATATTTTGTGGTCAGATCCTTCCGTATACATCTCAAACGTTACCATTGAAGGGTTGACATTGCAATCTCAAAACACCATTGCCGGAACCGATTATTACGCCAACAGCATGATCAGTAATGTTCAAGGTATGTATTTCCAGGGGGTCAGTAACCTGACCATAAAAGATGTATCGATGGACAGTATGTATGTGGGGCTGAAAATGGGTCAATCCGGAAGTCTCCGGAATCAGGGAATTTCTGTCAGCAATCTGAGAATTGATAATTCCGGGATGCCGATTCAAATTTCAGGAACCAATGATTTTACGATGGTGGACAGTATCTTGAATTCCAGCGATGGCGGAACCAAATGGCTGCACTCAGCATATATCCGTGGCGACAACAGCAATTTCTACTTTAGAAATGTCGAGTTTAACAATGCATCTGGCGGGGGAATTGCCGTAGCTGGTAATGAAAAATACCCGACTGCACCTGATCATATCGTATTTGAAAATTGTCGTGTCAAGAACAGCGTCGTCGGGATGCACATCAATACCGGGGCAAATAACGTTACGATCAGAGGATTAACCATCGAAGGCAGCAGCTTGGGATTCAAAATTGCGGATGCCAATAATCTCAGCATAAATGATGTGAATATAAGTGGCTCAATCCCATCAACCACCGATATTGGAGCATTCAGCATCGGTAACAGCTATCAGTCAAATATTGCTAATGTCACCGTTGATTCAACCGGGATGACCGGTGCACTGCTCTGGTTTATCGGCGAAGTGAAGGATACCAATATCTCTGGCATGAACGTTACAAACGTCAATATGATTCCGTTAATCAGTGCCAACAGTGCCTCCAAGACAACCAATGTAGTTGTTGAAAATTCAAGCTTTAAATACAACAACATTGACAAATACGGCATTAGTTTCCGAGGTGTGGGTTCACAGGCGATCATTAGAAATAATACCTTTACAAATAGTGGGACTACTTATTCATATTTGATTTATAACCCAGAAGGAACAAATGTGCAAGTATCTGATAATTCTTACAGTGGATTTAAGAGATTGAATTCCAGCTCAGATTTCTCAATCGCCACCAATAATTTTAACCTGCTGACAGCAAAAGTTGATTAATAGATTATAAAACGAGATAGTGTTTATAGACTGATAATAATTCAATAAAGCAATCTACTCAAAGCCTTGCTCTTTTGAACAAGGCTTTATTTTATAAATTGTAGTAGCAGTGCTTGAACGAGCAAATCCACGATAAAGGCAAACCAACTGAAAAGCTGGGACGCAAAGCCAAGGGCCTTAACGAAAAGAAAGGCAGCCGGTTACCGAAAGGAGCAGTAAGCAATGAATTTGAAAAGGGAAAGCAAGACAACGAAAATTATCGCAAGCTTAGTGATGTTGTTATTGTTATTTGGGACGTTTTTTTCGGCAAATGTTTTTGCTGTAGAATTAGAAAATGCAGCTACTGATACGATTGGAGTCGCTTATCGGACCCATATCCAGAATGAGGGCTGGGCCCAGGGGTGGATGAGCAATGGTCAGCTTTCGGGTTCTGAAGGAAAAAGCTATCGATTAGAAGGCATTGAGATCAAACTGACAGGAGCTGTTCCAGCAGGATTAGGGATCGAATATCGAACCCATGTTCAAAATAAGGGTTGGGAACAGAAATGGGTTAGCAACGGAGGATTTTCAGGATCAGAAGGTGAGAGTCTGCGGTTGGAAGGAATTCAGATTAGGTTAACTGGCGAACATGCAGCAGAGTATTCAGTTAAATACCGAACCCATATCCAGAATGAAGGTTGGATCCAAGGTTGGGTATCGGATGGAGCGATGTCTGGTTCGGAAGGAAAAAGTCTTCGTTTGGAAGCGATCGAAATCAAGATTGAAAAGCAGTCAGCTCGAGCAACTAGCGAGCCTGCAAGTGTAGTTACCGCACCAGTAGTGACACCACAAACAACAGCGCCAGTTAATGGGGCCATCAGTGTCAAGGATTTTGGGGCAAAAGGAGATGGTGTTACCAATGATACCGCAGCGATTCAAAATGCGATTAACGAGGCAAGCAGTAAAAAGGTCACCTTAACAATCCCTGCTTCAGCAAGCTCATATGTCGTCACTGGTCGATTGGAGATCAAAGAAAATACCAGAATCAGTGGTTATGGTGCCACCTTATACATGGCGCCACAGCCGTCAGCCGTAGCAAATATTTTATGGTCAAATCCGGCTTCATACATTTCAAACGTAACCATCGAAGGGTTGAGTCTGAAATCCCAGAACACCATCACCGGAACCGATTATTACGCCAACAGCATGATCAGTAATGTTCAAGGTATGTATTTCCAGGGGGTCAGTAACCTGACCATTAAAGATGTATCGATGGACAGTATGTATGTGGGCCTGAAAATGGGTCAATCCGGAAGCAGCCGTAATCAGGGAATTTCTGTCAGCAATCTGAGAATTGATAATTCCGGGATGCCGATTCAAATTTCAGGAACCAATGATTTTACGATGGTGGACAGTATCTTGAATTCCAGCGATGGCGGAACCAAATGGCTGCACTCAGCATATATCCGTGGCGACAACAGCAATTTCTACTTTAGAAATGTCGAGTTTAACAATGCATCTGGCGGGGGAATTGCCGTAGCTGGTAATGAAAAATACCTGACTGCACCTGATCATATCGTATTTGAAAACTGCCGTGTCAAGAACAGTGTCGTCGGGATGCACATCAATACCGGGGCCAATAATGTCACAGTCAAAGGTTTAACCATCACTGGCAGTGGCCTGGGCTTTAAAATTGCTGATGCCAACAACCTGAGCATCAGCGATGTTAACATCAGTGGTGCCAAGCCATCAACCACCGATATTGGGGCATTCAGCATCGGCAACAGCTATCAGTCAAATATTGCTAATGTCACCGTTGATTCAACCGGGATGACCGGTGCACTGCTCTGGTTTATCGGCGAAGTGAAGGATACCAATATCTCTGGCATGAACGTTGCAAACGTCAATAAGATTCCGTTAATCAGTGCCAACAGCGTCTCCAAGACAACCAATGTAGTGGTAGAAAACTCCAGCTTCCAGTATATCAGTATTGACAAATATGGCATCGGATTTAGAGGTGTGGGATCACAGGCCGTGCTTCGCAACAATACCTTTACCAACAGCGGCGCATCCTATGCTTACCTGATTTATAATCCGGAAGGAACCCAGATTCAAGTTTCCAATAATTCTTACAGAGGATTCCAGCGACTGAATTCCAGTTCGGATTTTTCAGTGGCTACCAATAATTTTAATCTGCTGACAGCAAAGGTTGATTAAGAAAAAAGAATAATTGGAATTATTTCTGAAACAAAATAAAAGATCAAGAAAAAATAAGCCGTGCTTTTGCAGGGCTTATTTTTTTGCTGCAAAAGGATAAAAAAGAAAAACTGGTTTTTCGGAATGAATATTCATTAAAATAGTGGTAAGTTACGGCTGAAAGGGGTAAAATACATACAATGGAATATGAATAAGTTTTGAGAAAAAGGCGGAGTAAAAATGAAAATACTAATTACTGGTGTTGCAGGCTTCATTGGTTTTCATTTAGCTAGTTCATTGCTTGGCGAGAATCATCAAATAGTTGGAATTGACAATCTTAATGATTATTACGAACAATCCTTAAAAGAAGATCGTTTGGTTATCTTGAAAAATCATTGCAAGTTTAGTTTCTATCAAGTGGATTTAAAAAATAAAGCTGCAGTTGATCAAGTTTTCGAAACCCATCGACCCGACTATGTGGTTAATCTGGCTGCGCAAGCTGGCGTCCGTTATTCAATCACTAACCCTTATGCCTATCTGGATTCCAACCTTGTGGGATTTATGAATATCCTTGAAGCATGTCGCAATTATCCAGTGGAGCATCTTCTTTATGCCTCATCAAGCTCAGTGTATGGTGGAAATAAACAGGTGCCATTTTCGACTAATCACAATGTCGATCATCCGGTTTCCCTGTATGCTGCAACTAAAAAAGCTAATGAACTGATGGCCCATACCTATAGCCATCTGTTCAATATCCCAACAACCGGTTTAAGGTTTTTCACGGTTTATGGACCATATGGAAGGCCGGATATGGCATACTTTTCTTTCGTGCAGGATATTTTAGCCGGAAAACCGATTAAGGTATTTAATCACGGCAAAATGAAACGTGATTTTACTTATATCGATGATATAGTCGCATGTATCAGCAAGTTGATTGATAAAATTCCCACTGCCAATAAGAATTGGGATGAAAGGGAAAATGATTTAAGCTCAAGTTTTGCCCCATACAAGATTTATAATATCGGGAATAATCGCCCCGTTGAGCTAATGCGTTTCATTACAATTCTGGAAGATCAGTTGGGGATCAAAGCGGAAAAAATATACATGGATATGCAGCCAGGTGATGTATTAATTACCTATGCCGATATCAGTGATCTTGAAAAAGATATCGGTTTTCGACCTGTTACGAGTATTGAAGAGGGTTTAGCTAAGTTTGTCAAATGGTTTAAAGAATATTATAAGATTGATCAATAAATCGATAACGACGGGGGAAAAGAAAATGAAGATAACAATCGCCGGTACCGGATATGTGGGTTTGTCGAACGCCATTTTATTGGCACAGAATAATGAGGTTATTGCACTTGATATTTTAAAAGAAAAAGTCGAGAAGATCAATAATAAAAAATCGCCAATTATTGATGATGAAATTGAAGAATATTTAAAAACCAAACAACTGAACTTGCGGGCAACAACAGATAATTATGAAGCGTTCATAGATGCGGAGTATGTAATCATTTCGACACCGACAAACTATGATCCGGAAAAAAATCATTTTAATACCAGAACTGTGGAAGCGGTAATTGCCAATGTTTTGGCGATCAACCCTGACGCAGTAATGATCATAAAATCAACCATACCGGTCGGATATACAGAGGCTATAAAGGAAAAGTTTGAAGCGGAAAACATTATCTTTTCACCGGAATTTTTAAGAGAAGGACATGCGCTGTATGACAATCTTTACCCCTCAAGAATTGTTGTCGGTGAGCAGTCAGAACGGGCCCGCGTTTTTGCTGAATTGCTGGCCCAGGGGGCTTTAAAAAAGGATATTCAAATTCTTTATACAAATTCAACTGAGGCTGAAGCGATAAAACTTTTTGCAAATACCTATTTAGCATTACGGGTTGCATATTTTAATGAATTGGATTCGTATGCCGAGGTAAGAGGTCTTAATACGTATGATATTATTCAGGGGGTATGTTTGGATCCGCGAATTGGCAATTATTACAACAATCCATCTTTTGGTTATGGTGGTTACTGTCTGCCAAAAGACACCAAGCAATTACTCGCAAATTATGCTGATATTCCCCAGAACATTATGTCGGCAATTGTGGACGCCAATCGCACCAGAAAAGACCATATCGCAGATATGATCATAAAAAGAAAACCGAAAATAGTGGGGATTTATCGGTTGACAATGAAGACAAACTCTGACAATTTTCGGGAATCGGCGATTCAAGGCGTGATGAAGCGTATTAAGGCAAAGGGGATTGAGGTGGTTGTCTATGAACCTTCCCTTGAAGAAAGTGACTTCTTCAATTCCAGAGTGATAAAAGATCTTAATGAGTTTAAAGAAATAGCTGATGTAATTGTGACGAATCGTCTGTCAGAAGAAATAAAAGATGTTGTTGATAAGGTATATACCAGGGATTTGTTCAGTCGGGATTAACAAAAAGGATCGCTTAACAGACTATCCAGCGAAAGGATTATAAAGAGTGTGATTATGATTGATACACATATACATATGGTACCTGGTGTTGACGATGGGGCTAAAGATCTGGAAATGGCGATTCAGATGATGCAGTTGGCAATGAATGAAGGTGTTAATGAAATGATCGTGACACCGCATTTTAATTTGCCAACTTACCATAATCAAAATGTGGATGAGCAGTACCAATTGCTGATAGATTATATCGAGCGAGAGAACATTGATTTTAAACTACATTTGGGTAATGAAATATATCTAAGCGAAGAAACCATGGCAGGGATCAAGCGGGGACTCGCCCATACGATGGGAAACAGCCGGTTTTTGCTTGTGGAATTACCCTTATACCATTACTACCCGTTTCATGAATCCATGCTTTTCGAATTACAGGAAAGTGGCTATAAGGTTGTCCTGGCCCATGTTGAGCGATATGAGGTTTTCGCAAGACGACCAGAAAAGCTGGCAGCTTTAAACGAACGGGGAATTTATTCCCAAATCACATCACAATATATTATGGATGGAAAAACAAGAAGAAAGGCCCTAAAATGGATTGAAAGTGGTTTGGTTTATATTATAGCATCCGATGGACATGATTTAGTCAAGCGTCCACCGGTCATGAAACGGGCATATGAAATTGTCGTAAAAGTGTTTGGTGAAGAATGCGGACAAATGCTTTTTTATGAAAATCCCGGGATGATGATCAGAGATCGAGAACTGATGGTGCCTGTGCTGAAAAAGAAACGGTTTGGATTTCACCGTCAGTAGTATAATATTTCTGAATTCAGTAAAAAGCTTAGCAAAAATTGTCAAAATTATTCTGTCAAAAAGTGAGGTAGTCGATGGAAACGAAACTAAGCAGGCAGTTGTTTTTAATTGCAGCAGACATATTGGCAGTGAACGCTGCATTCTTGTTTACATTATTTTTGCATTTTGAAGGAGACATTCCTTCAGAAGTAATTAGTATTTATTTAAGCAGTGTTTTTATCTTAACGGTCGGAAAGCTGCTAATTTATCGATTCTTCGATTTATATAACAGTTTATGGTCTTATGCTTCGGTGGAAGAGTTGATTAAGATTTTGCTGGCGGTGATCGTCGCCAACGTGTTTGGAACGGCTTATCTTTTCTATATGGGCGAAAGACTATATTTTGGTATTTATCTAACCAGTATGCTTTTTGAAATTGCATTTGTCAGCAGTGGCCGTTTTAGCTATCGCTTGGTGCGAAGTTTAAAAAACCGAAAAATCTTTATGAAGCAGGATGTCCAGAAGAAAATATTGATCATTGGAAGTGGTGCGACGGCGACATTGATTGCCACAGAAATTAAGAATCATGCATTAAGCTACGGACAAGTTGTGGGATTTATTGATGAAGATGCCAAAAAATTAAATAAAACAATTGCTGGCGTTAAGGTTCTGGGTAATAACTATGATATTGGCAGTATTGTTCATAAGTTCAATATCAATGAAATTATTATTGCAACACCAACAGCAGATCCAACGACACTCCGAATGATCATCAGTGAATGTAAACGTACGCCTGCCAAGGTACGAATTGTTCCGGGAATTCGTGAAATGATTGATGGTCAGGTCTCGTTAAGTAAAATTCGAGATGTCGAGATTGAGGATTTGCTTGGCAGAGAAACGGTAAATCTTAATATCAGAGAAGTTGTCAGTTATCTTGAAGGCAAAATTATTATGGTAACGGGTGGTGGCGGTTCGATCGGTTCTGAATTATGCAGACAGATTGCCAGATTCAATCCGGGGAAATTGATTATTCTGGATAATTATGAGAATAATGCCTATGAAATACAAAATGAACTGATTAATGATTACGAAAATAAAATCAATCTGGATGTGATTATTGCTTCGGTAAGAGATCGGGATGATGTTTTTGCGATTATTGAAGCCTACCATCCCGATGTTATCTTTCATGCGGCAGCACACAAACATGTACCCTTAATGGAGCGTTCGCCCTGGGAAGCGATTAAAAATAATGTCTTTGGAACAAAAAATGTTGCGGAAGCGGCCCATGAGTTTGGGGTAGATCGCTTTGTTATGGTTTCGACAGACAAAGCCGTTAACCCGACCAATATAATGGGTGCCAGTAAACGGATCTGTGAAATGATTATTCAAGGTTTAGCCAGGCAAAGTAAAACAAAGTTTACGGCTGTTCGCTTTGGTAACGTCCTCGGTAGCAATGGTTCAGTAGTTCCCCTATTTAAGAAACAGATTAAAGAAGGCGGTCCGGTTACTGTAACGCATAAAGAAATTATCCGATACTTTATGACCATCCCGGAAGCGGCGCAACTCGTAATTCAATCGGGTGCGATTGCAAAAGGCGGAGAGATATTTGTGCTTGATATGGGGCAACCTGTAAAAATATTTGATCTGGCAGTCGACCTGATTAAACTCTCGGGATTAAAGCTGAATGAAGACATCGAAATAGAAATCATTGGATTGCGACCAGGAGAAAAACTCTATGAAGAACTATTAATGGATGAAGAGGGGCTGAAAGAGACCTGCTTCGAAAAAATTAGAGTGGGTAAGCCGGGAGATATTGACTACACATTACTTAAGAAGTCACTTGAAGAGTTAAGACCCTATCTAAAAGCATCGAATAAAAAAGCGCTGATCAGTATGGTGAAAAATATTGTTCCTACCTACAAAGACAGTGACGAGGTTAATAACAATGGTAATTATCTGAAATAGATAAAGCGTTGTTCGATCAGCGATTGCAAGCTATTTGGGTTCAGGCAAGTTTAACTGAGAAAGGAATCAAACGCCATGAAAAATAAAAAATTGGTTATAATTCTATTGAGTGTTCTATTTCTGGTAATTATGGCCAGCCTGCTCATATTTGCTCGTGCAAACAATGGATCCTTGTTTTCGGCCAATACTCAAAATGCAGACACAGATACTGAAGCGGATGCAGGATCGATTGAGGATGTTTTGAATCAGAACAACGAAGATTTGCTTGAACTGACAGATACGAGAAAAACGGTTATCTTTGCAATTTATGGAACTGATGAGCGATCTGATGAAACCGGACGAAGTGATATTATCATGGTTGTGATGTACGATCCAACACAACAAAAAATGGTCATGGCTTCGTTACCAAGAGATTTGCGGGTTAATATTCCCGGTTATGGTTTGGATAAAATTAATCATGCCTTTGCTTATGGTGGCAGAGAATTGAGCAATCAGACCATTGAGGAGTTGCTGGGCATAAAACTGGACTTTTCAGTGAAATTGGATTTTGATACATTTGCCAAAATCATCAACGATGCTGGGGGCGTCGAAGTCACCGCACAAAAGGATTTCTATAAAAATGAAAATCAATTAGTTATCAGTCAGGGTGAGCAAGTTTTAAACGGTAAAAATGCATTATTTTATGTCAGATTTCGCAGTGATAGCGACGGCGACTATGGCCGGATCGCCAGACAGCAGGAAGTGGTTAAGTCATTAATGAAGAAACTGTCAACGATGAGTCTGAAAAAAAAGCTGCAATTGATTGAAACCTACTATAATAATGGTGTTGAGACTGATGTTAATGTTTCGAAGCTTAAAGAGTATCTCAATATGAGCGGCGGGGACACAAATCTGAGTTTTGAAAATTATCGATTAAAAACATATTCCGAAATTATTGATGGGTTATGGTATGAATTGTACAGTCAGGAAGATCTGGATACAATCAAAAACCTGTTTAAAGTTAATGAAGATATTAATCAGGAAAACTGGAAATAGAAACTGTAAAACATACCTGGTCTTTAAGAAAGGAGAACAGCATGGAAACAACAAAGGAAGTCAATTTTAAAGAGCTTTTAGAGATTATTATTAAAAAATGGTGGCTCATTCTGTTGCTGACCATTGTCGGTTTCGGGTCAGCTTATCTTTACACAGTAAAATATGTAACCCCGATCTATGAAGCAAATACAGTTTTGTACATTGGTCAGGAGGGCGGTAGTTTGGGGTCAATAGATGTATCATTAGGCCAATTAAATGCTAATAGTCAACTACTTGTTGATTACAAGCAAATTGCCTCCACCCGATTGGTAATAAATGAGGTAATAAAAAACTTGGGATTGACTATTTCTTACGATGAATTTAAAGATAACGTTATTATTCAGAGTGTTTCCGATTCCCGTCTTTTCACAGTTGGGTTTAGAAACTCGGATCCCCAAGTTGCCAAACAGATTGCCGATGAACTGGCTAAACAATTGACGGTGGCGGTATTACAAATTGTCGGCGTAGAGAATATCAGAATTCTGGATCAGGCGCTGGTACCGCAGGCACCTATTTCGCCTAATGTTCTTCTTAATGCCGTTATTGGCGGTTTATTGGGATTCTTCATTTCATTATTTGTAATTATTTTGATGTTTCTGATGAATGATACGATTAGAAATGATGAAGACATTGAAAATTTGATTGGCGTGTCAGTTTTAGGGGATATCCCAGAATTTAAAGGGGAGGCTCGGTAATATGGATTCACAAAATTTAATCACACTAAGCGACCCCACATCATTTATAACTGAAAGTTATAAATTATTGCGGACAAATTTGAATTTTAAAAATTTGAATAATCGTTATCAGGTGATGCTGGTAACGAGTGCTGGTAAAGAAGAAGGGAAAAGTACCACCATTTCAAACCTGGCGGTAACATTTGCCCAGGCCGATAAACGGGTGTTACTAATCGACGCTGATTTACGGTTACCTCAGATCAGTACCATTTTTAATATTAATAAGAGAAAGAATGGTTTATCCAATATGTTGGTGGATGAATTACCGCTGGAGTCCCTTGTAAATAAAATAGAAAAACTTGAAAAATTGGAAATTTTAACCGCTGGAAACAAACATGTTTCACCGACCGAACTGCTGAATTCAGAAGCATTTGGAACATTCATTAAAAAATGTCGAGAAGAATACGATGTTATTCTTATTGATACCCCACCTGTGTTAAGTTTTGCCGACGCAAGTATTATTTCAAATGTTGTCGATGGGGTTTTGTTGGTAATTGCCGCCCACTCCACAAAAAAAGCAACAATTATTGAAGCAAAAAAAAATCTCGACAAGGTTGGGGCAGCTGTCATTGGTGTTATCCTGACTAAAGTGAAATTCAAGAAAAACGCAAATTACTACCGCTATAATGCTGACAAAGCGAAGTGAACACCGAATTTTAAATCATCGTTAACAAAAAATAATTCAGGAAGTTGGAACAATAAGGAGGTGTCATCTGACACCTCCTTATTGTTCCCGAAGAATTGATGTAAACAGGGTTTAAAGTTGACGATCACTCAAAATATAAGCGGAATTGATTGATCACCGGAGTGCTTTTTTATATGCTTAAAAAACTGCCGATACCCTTCGCATAAATAGTTTTTGCCTTTTTGATTGTCTCTTGATAAAAGAAACCGATCTTTCGGACAGCCCCCAAAACAAAGTCGGATATGATCACAATCCAGGCATTCGTCAGGCAGTCCTAAGGTTTTGTGCATACCAAAGGAGCGATTTTTCTCCATTAAGTCTGCTAGTGGCGTTTCAAGAATATTGCCAAGCTTATACGCTTCAAAAGCATAACGGTCGCAGCAAAAAAGATCCCCATTCATTTCCAGAACGCCAGCGTGGCCGCAAAGCGCTTCATGAACGCAGACACCAGCAGGGTGATTATTTAAATTAGCCAGCGTCGATTCAATAATCTGGACATATTTTTCCCCCAAATCCAATTTTCTCCACAAATCAAAAACTGTGCAGAGAAAGGTGCCATAGTCTTTGGCGGTGACCGAAAAATCTGTTACTGGATGCATCATGGAGGGGGAATGGAGTCCAGCGGGCATGGCAAACCGCTGTCCGGAGGCGTTTTCATAGCTGGCTGGCAAACATTCGACGACTGGCAAAAATTGCATATAGTCAGTGAGCTCTCGAAGAAACAGATAAACGTCCTCGGGATGGTGCGAATTAATGGCATTGACAGTTGTCAGTGTATTATAAGCGACACCGTGTTTTTGAAGCAGTTTGATACCAGCCATGGTCTGTTCAAACGTGTTGCCGAAACGATTTTTTCGATAACGGTTATGAAGATCAGCATGACCGTCGATACTGACACCAATCAGAAAATGATTGGCCGCAAAAAACGCGCACCAGGCATCCGTCAGCAAGGTAGCATTTGTTTGGAGGGTGTTGCGGATGATTCGGCCAGGGCCATATTGGTTTTGGTAATTCAATGCTTGTATGTAAAAATCAAGGGGAGCCAGGGTTGGTTCACCACCGTGCCAGGCAAACTCGACAACTGCGTTGTTCCCATGAATGGCGAAATTCTGACGGATATACGCCTTAAGCACTACATCTGACATAAGTTTTGTTTGTTGAGCCATCAGATCCTGCTTTTCCAGGTAATAACAATAGCGGCAGCTAAGATTACAGGATGCGCCAATGGGTTTGGCCATGATGGCATAAGTCCTGGAATCCGGGGGATATCGTTTTTTCATGACCATCAATTCGGAGTTTTGTTGATCTGAGCAATGACAGCGGTGGCTTCACTGCCATCATCAACACCGATCTCTGCTGTGATCAGGGTATTAAGCTGATTATTCAGTTCCATAATCAGAGCAGCATTAGTGTCTTGGTCTGCGGCCAGGTTGACTAATTCATCGGGGTCTTTTTCCAGATCAAACAGCTGAACATCATTATTGGCATACAATGCTTCCATGGTTGTTGGTAGATTGAAATTGAGTGGTGAAAAATAGCGGGCAAATTTGTATTTTTCAGTGGTTATTCCACGGACAAAGCCACGTTTGGAATAGTCAATCGTATAGCTGGTGACACCGGTTGTTGGGTCAGTGGTTTGCATCATATCGCTGTCGATCATTGAGATCATTTCGTAGGCAAATAAAGCTCCCGTTCTTATTTTTGTTTGGCTGCCATCAAGCAGATCCATCATACTGCTGCCGGGAAGCCCAGCAGAAAGCTCGGCTTTTTTAGTATCTGACAGATTGGTCATATCAATGAAGGTGGGTGCCAGGTCGAGGTGGCTGGTTACCGCATCAATGGTATTGCCTCCTTCATATTCAGGGTGCACGATAATCAGGGGAACGTGGATGTTGTTTTCGTATATAAAACCGCCTTTTCCCCGGAGTCCATTGGCTCCCTGCATATCACCGTGGTCGCTGGTAAAGACGATGATGGTATTATCCAGCATTTCCAGATTGGATAGTTCAGATAAAATATTATAGAGCTGGCCATCATTGTCCTGAATACAATTATAATAATAATCCTGGAAATTTTCCCAACGGCTGGCCTCGGCGGGAATTTCGCCCACCCGACGGTTCCATAAATCAAAATATTCCAATTCAGCCGGGACTCTGCCAGGAGCATCAATAGCCTGAGACCAGCTAGACGGAATTTCCGCCTTGGGGTAACTGGTTTCATAAATTGTATTAACCGGAGCTCCGGCAATAGCAAAGGTTGTTTGGCCAGTGTCCTGTACGGCGACACCGTCTGAATCAGTGTTATAATACATAATATCGTGGGGATTCACGAGATTGACGGCCAGGAAGAAGGACTGTCCGGAGGCATTGGTAGCCGATCCTTTTGAGCGCAGCCAGCTGACCGTATCTCCAGCAATGTTGCTATCTTGTATATAGCCCTGCTGAAGCTGTCCAACAATATCACCCTGGGCATTCCAGTCAGAAAACCCGTAGCCCAGCAGCCCATTCTGCTCCTGCATGGCGGGTTGGCTGGTATCATCAAAAACACTGGTGTCGCCCATGTGCCACTTGCCTTTAAATGCCGAGTAGTATCCAGCTGAGAGCATCCGGTCACCGACCGTGGTGAGATTTTCAGAAATCGGCTCCTGCCAGGGTGATTCAGTATTGTCAATCATCAGCGTATCCGTGATGTGGGTGCCAGTGTAAATGACAGATCGGGATGAGGTGGAGACATTGCTGCAGGTATAATGTTTTTCAAAGGTAGTTCCCATTCTTTTTAGCAGTTCCCGGGCTTTGTAATTGGTGCCAGCCGGGAATTCATCAAAATAATGCTCCTGATCGACTGTTACAAAGACAATGTTATAATTGCCATCGTTATTAGGCTGGGCATCGAGATGAGCGATTCTTTGATCAATGGGCTGGTTGCCCGTGTTTTGTGCGCAGCTTGAGACACCCAGCAACGAGGTTGCCAGTGTGAGACCTAATGCTGCTTTTTTAATGTTCATTTAAAGACCTCCTGATCTATAATTTTGAGTATCCGACTTAGCCAACAGTAAAAGGATAATTAATTTGTGTGTAGTGCCCAGTCAATGATTGCTGTTAACCCCAATATACCCAGACGAATCCGTGATAATCATCTCATCATGGAAAGCAAACAGCTTTGCTGATATTAAGAAAGAATATTCGGGTTTAGTGGGGAATGGTTGTTTTTTAAATCAAAAAGAACAATCACAGTGGCAACGTATCTGGATACATTTAAGAATATGATATTATTTTGCAAAAAGACTGGATAAAAAATGATAAAAAGGATATAATAAAGTGGCTTATGATAGAGGTTCTTTGTCAGTGATCTGATAAAGGCCTCTTCTTTACGGAACGGCAACAAAATGATGAAATACAAATTTGCAGATTAATGCGGCGATTGCACAAAAAACTGGCACCTGCTACTGGAAGCGAGTAAAATCAGGTAGTTTTAAAAAGTCACAATGAGATTATTTTACAGGGGTTGCCAATTAAATCAATGGAGGATTATAAAAAATGATAACAGTATCAGAACTAAGCTTAAATTTTAGCGGAACAAATCTTTTTTCCAATGTAAATATAAAGTTTACCCCGGGGAATTGTTATGGGGTCATTGGAGCGAACGGGGCTGGAAAAACCACTTTTTTGAAAATTTTATCAGGCGAAATTGAACCATCCACCGGGAATGTCTTTATCCCCGAGCACATGCGGATGTCGGTCTTAAAGCAGGATCATTATGCTTATGATGCGTATTCAGTTTTGGATACCATCATGATGGGGAATCAACGTTTGTATTCGGTTATGAAAGAAAAAGATGCCCTGTATATGAAAGAAGATTTTTCTGATGAGGACGGTATCCGGGCTGGCGAACTGGAAGGTGAATTTGCCGAAATGGGCGGTTGGGAAGCCGAATCCGATGCGTCCCGTATCATTCAGGGGCTTGGTCTGGGGGTCGAAATTCTTGATGCCAATATGGACAGCCTGACTGGTAACGAAAAGGTCAAGGTTTTACTGGCCCAGGCCTTGTTTGGCAAGCCGGAAATCATCTTACTGGATGAGCCCACTAACCATTTGGATATTCAGGCCGTCGAATGGCTGGAAGAATTTTTGATGGATTATGAGGGAACGGTTATTGTGGTATCCCATGACCGTTATTTCTTAAATAACGTCTGTACCCATATCGTCGATATCGACTTCGGTAAGATTAAGGTTTATGTCGGAAATTATGATTTCTGGTATGAGTCCAGTCAGTTGATTCAGCGCCTAATCAAAGATCAGAACAAGAAAAATGAAGATAAGGCCAAAGAGCTCCAGAACTTTATCGCCCGGTTCTCAGCCAATAAATCCAAATCCAAACAGGCCACATCCCGTAAGAAAATGTTGGATAAACTGAATATTGAAGACATGCCGTCTTCATCCCGAAAATATCCCTGGGTTGGCTTCCAGATTGATCGGGAACCCGGTAAAGAAATTTTAACGGTTGAGCATTTATCAAAAACCATCGATGGCGTCAAAGTTCTTAATAACGTCAGTTTTCGGGTTAACAAAGAAGATAAGATCGCTTTTGTTGCTGACAACGAGATTGCCATGACGACCTTGTTTAAAATTCTGATGGAAGAAATTGAACCAGATGAAGGCAGTTTTAAATGGGGGGTCAGTACCACCCAGTCGTATTTCCCGAAAGATAACAGCGATTATTTTAATGGATGCACATTAAATATTTGTCAATGGCTACAGCAGTATACCGAAGAAATTACGGAAACCTATATCCGGGGTTTTCTGGGACGGATGCTTTTTTCTGGCGATGATATTTATAAAGAGGTTCAGGTTCTGTCTGGGGGCGAAAAGGTACGTTGTATGCTGTCCAAAATGATGATGTTTGGTTCAAACGTTTTAGTCCTGGATCAACCGACCAATCACCTGGATCTGGAATCCATTACCGCCGTTAATAATGGTCTGATTGATTTTAAAGGGATCTTACTTTTTGCCAGCCATGACCATCAGTTTATGCAAACCGTAGCGAATCGCATTATTGAAATCAGAGAAGAAGGCATCATTGATCGTCTCTCGACGTATGATGAATTCATTGAATACAAAAAAAGTCTGGCCTAGTATCATATCAAGCGCACTGCCAATGGTAAATTTACCCTTGGCAGTGCGTTTTTCTGTTTTATAATGATGTCATCTGATCCGAAAAAATAAAAGATTCAAATGATGTGGCTGGTCAGACGTCCGTAAAAAGTTGTGTGGAATTGTTGATTATTTAACGATTTGTGTATTAACTCACAACATAAAAATTTACAAAGTCATAAGATTAGTTTATAATTAAATCGATATGATGAATCGAGAGAGGCTAAAATGGACAAAATAGAATTAATACAGCTAGCTGAAGACTTTATAGCAAATTCAGCTGATAATCGGATAAAAATGGACAGTAAAGCACCCATTGAATTAGTCGGTGAAAAAATATATGATCCGCCAATTTTTGGTTTTTGTGAAGCGAGTGATGAGGTGTTTGCAGTTCTCAAAAACCCCGAGGTGATTGGCTGCCATTTCCGGAATCCCCGGGAGTGGTTGCCGACAGCACAAACTGTGATCTCATTTTTTCTGCCCTATAGTGAAGCTGTCAAAGCCAGCAATCGGGAACAAAAAATCTGGCCCTCCTGGGGATGGTTAGTTGGTCGGGTTGAAGGCCACCGCTTGTTACGTACCCTGTTATCAAAAATGGAGTTACACTTAAGAAAGGCTGGTTATGCTTCAGTCATTCCGACTATGGATAAAAAGTTTTTCAGCATTACCGAACCCATTGAAGAACTTTGTGGTGAGCCGCTGGCCTTCACAAGTAACTGGTCAGAACGCCACATCGCTTACCTTGCCGGACTGGGAACTTTTGGTCTTTCAAAAGGATTGATCACGAAAAAGGGTATTGCTGGCAGATTTGGCAGCCTGGTGACTGAACTGCAGTTGGAACCCAATGGGCGACCATATGAAATTTATAACGCCTATTGTACGCAGTGCGGAGCGTGTGTTAAGCAATGCCCGGTGAAAGCCATTTCAATTGAAAAAGGAAAAGATCATCGACTATGCAGCATTTTTTTGGATAAAACTGCAGAAAAATACAAACCCCGATATGGTTGTGGTAAGTGCCAAGTCAATGTACCCTGCGAAAATGGCATACCGGGTCAAAAAAGTAATTAGTGTAGTCAAACTAAAGTTTGTCTGTGTTTAGACGATACAGCGACGATGAATAAGAATGAAAAAAGCCAAAAAAAAAACGCAGTTGGCTGTCATTTCAGAAATCCAGCCAATTTAGCTTAAAAGATGGAGTTAAATCATGCTTGCTAAAAAGTATCAGAAGCTTGAAGAATTAGAAAAAGTGATTGAGTTTACCTATCCCGGAATTACCTTGCTGATTCGTGACTGCAATCTCGGTGAATTGGGAAAAAAATACCAGGTCGGGATGGTGCTAAAGGAACTGGGCTTTACCGATGCCAGTTTGCGCCGGGGTGGTATGGTAACGACCCATCGTCTGGCAATCCTTTCCAATCATTATGCAAACATGCAGTCTTATGAACATGACACGCATTGGGGGCTTTGTGTGATGGAGGCAGGTTCTCATTTCAAAGTGTTGGATACCTTTACTCAGGGTGATAAAACCCAGATTATCCTACTTCATCTGCCCGAAAAAGGCTGGGAGGTGTTCGACACTGTGGCAACAAACATTGATCAGCAGGTTGTGGAAATTGTCCGGGAAGGATTTACACATTGTCTCGAACTTCCGCCGATTCCTGAACTGACTACCCAGAGCTGGCTCAAACGTTGCCACTATCCTATTGGCATGTCAGAGAAAGGCGATTATTTTCCCCTCAGTACCGACTGAATCATTTTTATATTGAATCCGAATCACAAGAATAATGGTGACATCATTTCTTGTGATTTTTTTATACCATTTATCACAAAACTACCTGATGATTGAAACAGCTCGTTTGGGGTAAATAAGATAACATAACACTGCGATTTGGAATAGGACAAAATATGAAATCGTGAATTTAAGGTAGATGAGGTGAGTAAATTGGATGATCATCGAATGGGTCAGATCCAAAAAAACGATGCTTTTTTTGAAGAACTATTTCGATATAATACTGAAATAATGCTGTTGATTGATCCAGAGTCCCTCAGAATTGAAGACTGCAACATTTCTGCCTGTGAATTTTATGGAAAACCCCATGATCAGATGATTACATCTAAAATTACCCACTTTAATTGCCTTAATGAAGAGCAACTGAAAAAAGAAATTATACGGGCCAAAAATAAAGAGCAGAAGCAGTTTTATTTTAAACATCGTCGTGCTAATGGTGAAATCAGTGATGTTGAAGTGCGAACAATTCCGTTAACGCTGCAAGGCAGAAATTATTTACTTTCGATTGTGACGGATATATCCGGATTGCAACTCGACAGTGATTTATTACGACAGGAAAATACCCTCTTAGAAAAGCGGGTTGCGGAACGAACCTATGATCTGAATGAACTGAATAATCAGCTAATCGTTGCAAAAGCTGAATTAGAACGGGAAATGGTCTTCATTAACGCATTGTTTGAGAGCGTTCCTGGTTATCTGTACGTTTATGATGAAACCGGAAAGCTGATTAAATGGAATAAAAAACATGAAGAAATGACTGGCTATTCAGCTGAAGAGCTGGCTCACATGACCCTGGATCAGTGGTTTGAAGGTGAGGATTTAATTAGAGTCATGGCAGCGGTTGAAGCGGTATATAAAACAGGTTATGGCGAGGTCGACGCTAACCTGATTACTAAGGGTGGCGGAAAACTCCTCATTCGATCCAATGGGGTGCTGATGAACCTCGATGGAAAACGGTATTTCACCGGAGTGGGAATCGATATTACCGAAAGCAAGCGGCTGGAAACGGCCTTGGAACAAGAAAGCAAACTGCTTGAGACAACGCTGATTTCTGTTGGTGATGGGGTTATCTCCTGTGATCGGAATGGCCAGATTCTTTTTATCAACCGGGTGGCAGAAGAATTAACCGGATGGACAAAAAATGAGGCCTTGGGTAAACCAATTGAAGACGTATTTGACATTGTTAATGACACCAGCCATGAAAAAGCAGGGAACATTGTTGCAGATGTTATCAATACAAAAAGTATTCGGGAGTTGGATAATCAAACCCTGTTAATTGCCAGCGATGGCAGTGAACGACCCATTGAAGACAGCGCTGCTCCGATTATTGATGAAGGCGGCGAGGTGCTAGGTGTTGTGGTGGTATTCCGGGATTATACCGAGAAAAAACAGAAGCTGGAACAGATTCAATTTTTAAGCTATCACGATCAGCTCACCGGACTCTATAACCGGCGTTTTTACGAAGAAGAACTTCGCCGTATGGACACCCAGCGAAATCTCCCTCTCTCTTTAATCATGGGAGATGTCAACGGATTAAAACTGGTAAATGACAGTTTTGGACACGTCATGGGGGACGAATTATTAAAAAAAGCTGCTTCTGTCATTTCCAAATCGTGTCGTGCTGATGATGTTGTAGCAAGATTAGGTGGCGATGAGTTTGTCGTGTTATTACCGAAAACCGATCAAGCTGTCGCTGAAGAAATAATTGCACGTATTGAAAAATTGGCCAGTAAGGAGAAAGTTGGCACCATGGAGCTATCCATTTCGTTTGGGTTTGAAACAAAATATGACAAAGATGAAGATATCCAACAGGTATTTAAAAAGGCCGAAGACTATATGTATCGTCGAAAACTTACTGAAAGTCTGGGGATGCGGAATAAAACCGTTGGAATGGTCATTGAAACCTTGTTTGATAAATACCAAAAGGAGATGTTACACTCCGAGCGGGTCAGTAAACTGTCGGCTGAATTAGGAAGTAAGATTGGACTGAACACAAAGGACTCCCATGATCTAAAGACTGCCGGATTAATGCATGATATTGGAAAGATTGGCATCGCCGATGGCATTCTTGACAAATCGGAAAAATTAAATGATGAGGATTGGGCAGAAATCAGGCGTCATCCTGAAATAGGCTATCGTATTTTAAGTTCTGCCAATGAGTTTGCTGAAATTGCCGATCACATCCTTGAGAGCCACGAACGCTGGGATGGTTGTGGGTACCCTAAAGGACTAAAAGGCGAAGAAATTTCACTGGAAGCCCGAATCATTGCGATTGCTGATGCCTATGATGCAATGACCAAGATGCGGTTTCATATGGATACGCTCACGGTTGAAGAAGCAATTGCAGAGATTAACCGTTGTTCCGGAACTCAGTTTGATCCGGAAATTGCCAGAGTATTTATTGACATAATTAAAAATGAGGATTAAGTATCGGTGACAACTTTGGTGACAACTTTGGTGACAACTGAACCGGAACGCTTAGTTAAGCGTTCCGGTTTAATCGTGTTTTTTGAGGTTGTGCAAATTGTGAAACATTACGCCAAAGGTTTCATGTTTTACCTGGGTGGGGTCAAATTTTACCAATTTAAAGGTGATTTGTACACAAAAACCAATGGCAAAGGCCGAAATGACCGTTCCCAAACCAACCATTCCACCCAGTAGCCAGCCAATAAAAACAACACTGACTTCCAAAATGCCGCGGCAAAGGCCCACTGGCAGTCCTGTTTTACGGGTTACCGCCACCATCAGGCTGTCCCGGGGACCAGCGCCGAAGGCTGATGAAATATAAAAGTATGTACCCAGTGAAATTATAAAAAGACCAATAATGAGTACCAGGGTACCGATCCAGAAGTTGTCAAAAAGTGGGATGAAATCTAAATAAAGGATCAGATCCATGAAGAGTCCGATCATGAACATATTAAAAATAGTGCCAAGTCCAATTTTTTCCCCCAGCATGAATACAATGGCAACAATGAGGGCGCCCACGGCGGTATTCACCAACCCGATACTGACCCCAAGGGTTTGACTGATCCCACTGTGCAGAACTTCCCAGGGAGCATAACCGACATTTGCCCGCATGGTCACAATAATTCCCAATCCATATAGAAAGAGCCCAAAATTTAGTTTGATAAATCTTACAATGTAGCCAGTCATGATGCCCTCCTGATAGAATAATGTTCCCAGTATAACACAAAACAATTCGTGGTCAAACAATAAAATCTGCTAATCTGAAAGATTTCAAGCAGTTGACTGCTTGTTTACTTTAAAAATAATGTGGTATACTAACAACAAATAGAATAGCTGGAGCATAATGCTTGGGAGGTAAGAAATGAAAGTAATTGGTATTAATGGCAGTCCTCACGGTGAAGGAAATACATTTACGGCGCTTAGTATTGCGGGTGATATTTTTGCTCAAGAAAGCATCGATTTTGAAATTTTCAACGTTGGGATGAAGGCGGTTCAAGGCTGTACGGGATGCAATGCCTGTGGAAAAAATAAAAACGAGCAGTGTATCTTTACCAAAGATGTTGTCAACGAAGGAATTCAAAAAATGAAGGCCGCTGATGGGATTGTTTTTGCCAGCCCTGTCCACTTTTCCGGCATCAGCGGAAATATGAAGTCATTTTTGGATCGAGCTTTTTATGTTGCTGGCGCCAATGGTGGATTGTTTCGTCACAAGGTGGCTGGCGCCCTGGTTGCCGTCAGACGTTCTGGTGGGGTGGCAAGCATTGATCAATTAAATCACTATATCACCTACTCCGAAATGGTTATGGCTACTGGTAACTACTGGAATGTTATTCATGGTCGGACTGCGGGAGAAGCCTCCCAGGATACTGAAGGTGCTCAGACCATTGAGGTCACAGCTGCCAATATGGTTTGGTTGATGCGCCTGATCGAAAATGGCAAGGGGGTTGTGGCCGAGCCGAACCCTTATAAAAAAGTGTATATGCATTTTGTCAGATAAGTCAGATTCACTAAAAAACACGTTTAGACAATCGTTTAAACGTGTTTTTTCATGGGCTATTTAAAGGTCAAGTTAACTGGTCCGACCCCGCCATCGATATCAATGTGATGCGGTGCAGATTTTGATCCAGTACCAGTTTCTGAAAGATTTTGACCATTAATGGTAATGGGGCCAATACCCTGGTCAGCGGTAATAAAATAGTCGTTCACACTGGCGTTGATATCTAAACTGGTCTGGCCAACGCCACAGTCGATTTCCAGATCGCCAGTAACCAGTCCTTGAATATCTATGAGTCCGACACCACCTTTGATCGCAAAGTCATTGAGTTGAACATCGGTAAAATGAACAGCACCGGCACCGCCGTTAAGTTTACCGGAATCGGCTTGAAGCTGGTCTGCGACAATTTCTCCAGCGCCTTGTTTGAGGATCAGTTCATCGGTGATAATTTCTAATAATTCGCCACGTCCAGCCCCGATTTCAAGTTCCATTTTTTTCAAATGCGTGTCACGAGGGATTGTCACCACAAGATTGGGAGCTTTATCTTTGCCGATCAGATTCGGCAAGATATTGGTATTTTCCTGATCTTCAATGACAAGTTTGCTATTGTTCAGAGTGGCAGTTAAGCTTGCCGGAATGTTTGTACCTTCAACTTGAAAAGTGTCGCCGCTTTGCAGGGTAATACTACCGGCGTCAAATTTGATCAGAACGGACTCCAGTTTACCACTGAAATCCTGCTTGAAGCTATGACTATTTTGTTCAGTGATGGGGGGCGATTATCGATAAATCCAAAACCCCGCAAAAGAGCCACGCCGCCATTGACAATACTGGAGATGATTCCTAATGCCAGAACCAGACCAAAGGCAATGGCCAGGTATTTAATCCATGTGTGATTGGTATTCATTTGACTTCTGTCCCCCCGAAGATATTGGTGGAGTTGATATAGATAGTCGGAGGATTATCGCCTAATGGTTGATTGGCTTTGTTCGAAGCGCCGCCAAAAATCGGTGTTGTCGACATTTCTACCCGGACATTATTGGGAACCAACAGATCAACGCCGCCAAAGACGGCAGTGGCAGAAATATAAATGTCCTGGTTGATAATCGCTTGTCTTAGGTCAAGGGAGACACTCCCGAAAACCGCAGTTAAATTAGCACCATTAAATTCTTCGCCAGGAAAGTTAATCTCCTGACCGCCGAAAACAGCAGAATATTCGGGGAGACCATCCTTAGTCATGCCTTGAATCAGCTTGGCATTTTTGCTGAGGCGATCTTTAAACATAATGCTCAGACCAACGGCAATGATAATAATTGGAAAAATCAGATCGACCAGTAGCGACCCATCAAAATAACCCCGGGCTGATATAAAAAGTAATACCCCAATACCCAGTCCAATGGTATTCCAAAGCTGAATCCCATTTTGAACCATGCTAATGGCACAGGGAACAATTATAAACAGGGTCCACCAGCCAGTAAAAAATAATTCAAAATTCCAAAGGCCAAACACATTTCCGGCAAAACCAAGGCCAATAACGACCAACAGAAGTCCCCATAACAAGTTTCCGACTCGATTTCTCATTTTTTTCTCCTTACTTCACAGTTTTCTATATTATAACATGACTCTGAACGAAATAAAATTCATCGGCACCGATTATAATTTAAAAATAAACTAAAACGATGTTATTTATAATTGACTAAATGAAAAGGGGTAGGTAAAATGGTAGAAAGACAAATGCGATAACATCAGAATCTTAAATAAGCTGGTTCATTTGGTGAGATTCACTGATTGTGTGCATTACTAAAAAAGCAAGATCGATTGCTAAGTGGAGGGAGACAACATGGGTTTAGAGAGTGTTTTATATAAATGTGACAAGGGTGTGGATCTCAAACAATTGCGGCTAAAGCCTTGGGCAGTGGCTTCAGAAGTGATGGGGCGGTTTAAAAAAACTAATCAGATTCATCGCTGGTTTTTAGAGAACATTCAAAATGGCGTCGATGACGGCCGATTCTATGTGGTGGAGGAATATCAGTTTAAAAAGCTCTACAAATTGTGTACCACGGTGGAAAGCAATCATGATCGTGCTGAAGAATTATTACCGACGTTAAAGGGATTTGACATTGGGAGCGCCAAGTATGATGCTGTGTATTTTGAGAATCTGAGTAAAGTACTCATTATTCTGGGACACATTAACAATACGTTTGACTTTGAAAAAAACGAGTTGGTATACAGCAGTTCCCATTAAAAAACGAAAGAAAGATGTTATCTGATTATAAAAAACCAGCTGAATTTGTTTCAGCTCTTTTTTTTAAAAGAAGTTTAGGCCGTTTTTTGCTTTTGACTTAAATTTAAATTAAGTTAATGTTTGGCTGAAAACTGACGATAATAGAGTAGTGGAATCACTTAGAATGTTTGTGAAAGTCAAATAATAATTGTGATTTCGTAAATTATCCGATATAATATTATTCGTGACCAAATGAGAATCTAAATCATGAAAGATAATCCTTGTCGTGTTTCTTACATGATGTGTCCTTTCCGGTTTGATCACAGACTGGAACTGTGATGGGCAGTTAGATTAATTTTAAATGAGTATAAAATTTAAGGAGAAAGCGTATGAAAAATCAAAAGAGTTTATTGTCAAAGATCCTGATGACAGTTGTCGTACCGGTAGCATTAGTATTTGGTGCTGTCGCAGGTATTGCTATGGTCATTACAAGTCAGAGCTTTGAGCAGTTCTCAGAGATTCAAAACAGCTTATTGCTGGTTTATGTAATCGGTTTAGCAGTGGTTATCGGCATCGTTGTTTTAGGGATGAAGGATTCGTCAAACAGAATAACCAATCTGGCTGAAGCCGCACAAAAAATAGCGGATGGAGATATTGATGTCAAATTGCGGTCGGGTGACGCTCAGGATCAGTTGAGTGCCATTTCAGAAGCCTTGTCCTTGGTTGTAGAGAATAATAAAATTTATGCAAAAATGGCTCAGAAAATGGCGACTGGAGATTTAACAGAGGATATTTCTTTAGTATCGGGTAATGACCTGTTGGGAAATGATTTGTTAGCGGCACAAAAGTCGATGACGAAACTGCTTGACTATCTTGTCTCAATGCCGGAATTAGTTGAAAAAAACGAGTATTTTGATCGTCGTATCGAAGATAATCTGGCTGGTGATTATAAAAAAGCCATCACTCACGTGAATCAGGCCATGGCAATAGTTTCCACCAATATGGAATATTATTTAACCATTCTGGATGCCTTACCTTATCGGATTACAACAATTGACCAGAATATGAATATGGTTTTTGTTAATAAAATTCTCGAAGATCTTATGAAACTGACCGGGACAGCCAGTTCTCGGGAAGAGATTCGTGGGGTTCCGTGCAACTCCTGTAATCTGGAAATGTGCCACACCGAAGACTGTGGGGTTAAAGCGTTAAACGCTGGTGGTGAGCGACTCAATGAGCTGGGTTATTCTGAGCATCGTTTTGAATTCCGTGATCGACATTATCGTATGGATACCATGAATCTGATCAATCGAAAAGGCGAGAAGATTGGTTATGTGGATGTCTCCCATGATATCACTCCGGTTATGAGTGTGAATAATTATCGTAGCGATGCGGTCATGCGACTGGCTGAAAATCTTCATCGTTTATCTGAAGGTAATCTGGATTTGGATTTACAGGTCGATGAACCAGGACAGTACACCAGCGAAGTTTATGAGCAGTTTAAGGCAATTGGGGATAGCCTGGCAGAGGTGAAAGGCACCATTGGCAATCTGATTGATGATGCCAGCAAACTGACCCATGCTGCAATTGAAGGACAGCTGGGTACCCGGGCGGATGAGACAAAGTTTGATGGCTCATGGCAGGAATTGATCAGCGGGATGAATGGTATCCTTGGTGAAATATCAAAGCCGCTTCAAGAGGTTTCGGTAGTGATGGATCAGATTTCAAGCGGCAACCTGAAAGCAACGGTAAAAGGCTCTTACCAAGGAAGTTTTGAGGAGCTTAAGGAGTCAGTCAATTCAATGGGGGCGGGATTCAAGGAAATTGTTGGGGAAATATCGACGGTTACCGAGGCGATTGGCAAAGGCAATCTTAACCTGGACAATGTCAGTGATTTCGGCGGTGATTTTAGTATAATTTCGGATGCCCTCAATACCATTATTGGAACCTTGAACTCGTTGTTGGGTGACATTAATCATGCCGCAGAGCAGGTTAATGCCGGGGCCAACCAGGTATCCGACAGCAGTCAGGCGCTGGCCCAGGGATCCACCGAGCAGGCCAGCTCGATTCAGGAACTGACGGCCTCGATTACGGAGATTGCCGATCAAACCAAGAATAACGCCGTCAATGCCAATAAAGCCAGAGAACTGGCCACCGATGTGATGGGAAATGCCGACAAAGGTAACCATCAAATGACGGAAATGCAGCAGTCGATGGTGGAGATCAACAAGTCGTCTGAAGATATCTCCAAGATTATCAAGGTCATTGATGATATTGCCTTCCAGACCAATATTCTGGCCCTGAATGCGGCAGTGGAAGCGGCTCGGGCCGGACAGCACGGAAAAGGTTTTGCGGTGGTGGCCGAAGAAGTTCGGACGCTGGCTGCCCGCAGTGCCGATGCCGCCAAAGAAACAACTGGCTTAATTGAAGGCTCCATCAGCAAGGTGGCTGAAGGTACCAAAATTGCTGATGAAACCGCCAGCGCTCTGGATGAAATCGTGGCTGGAATTGCCCAGGTCAATGATTTGATCGGTAACATCGCCGAAGCATCCAACGAACAGGCCACTGGCATTGCTCAGATTAACATGGGCGTTGAACAGGTTGCCCAGGTTGTCCAGCAGAACTCGGCCACGGCAGAAGAAAGTGCAGCAGCCAGCGAAGAGCTTTCTGGCCAGTCGATTCTGTTAAAACAGATGATTGACCAGTTTCAGTTGCGATAAATGACCAAATAATAACTATTTAATTGGAAATGACGTTAGGAAATGCTGCTAACGTCATTTTTAATTGTGTTTAATACAAAGCTGATAGAACATTTTAAAGAAACAAAAATTGAAGTTGAGTTTACGAGAAATTTCATATATAATGAAACCAATTTTTAAATGATGCTGGCTGAATACCTGGGCTGTGAAGAGTAACAGCAACGATTGCAAGATTGTTTTATGGGTATAATCTTTCCAGGAAACGTGGTGAAGACGAATTACTTATTTGAAAATTGTTAATCATAGGAGGATAGGATGGGACAAAAAAAGAGTTTGCTGTCAAAAATTATTCAGACGGTAGTTCTACCGGCGATCCTGATTTTTGGTATAACGGCGGGCATAGCGATGACCGTTGCCAGTCAGAGTTTGCCACGGTTTGCAGATGTTCAAAATAGTCTGGTAGTAATTTTCGCAATTGGTATCGCCGTCATGGTTGGCGTGAGTGTCCTTAGCGTAAAGGGGCTTTCAGACCGGTTAACCAGTTTGACTGAAACAGCCAATCAGCTGGCTAGTGGTGATATGGCAGCAGCGATCAAAGCAGAAAACGCCCAGGATCAGTTGGGAGAAGTGGCGGAAGCACTTTTTGAGATTGCTGACAAAATGAAGTTGCATTCAGAAATGACAGAAAAATTGGCTCAGGGCGAATTGTCGGAACCGGTTATTCTGTCATCGGATCAAGATATCATTGGGAACAACCTGTTGACAATCCAGTCGACCATGAAGATGCTAAATGACTATCTGATGCAGCTCCCCGAACTGGTGGAAAATGAGACCGACCAGGAAGACTATCAGACGCCTGAAATGATGGGCGATTATAATAAAGGGATCAAACATGTCAATCGGGCTATACAAACCCTGGCTGACAAACGTGATTTCTTTCAGGCGATTCTGGATGCCATGCCATACCGGATTACCGTTGTCGATACGGACTTGAAATGGACATTTATTAATAAAACGCTTCAGGATCTGAGAATTGCGACCGGGAGAGAGGGGAGTCGGGAATCACTTTATGGTGATGACTGTTGTAAATCGAATCTGGATATGTGTAAAAACGAGGATTGCGGTGTAAAAGCATACCGCAAAACTGGGAGGATTGAGTTTCCCTTTGAATATCGCGGCGGGCATTATCGAATGGATACAACACCAATTATCGACAAAAAGGGTCAGACCATTGGTTATGTAGAAACGTCATTTAACACGACGGGAACCATGAGTGCGAATAAATATGCTGAAGTCGAAATCAACCGCCTGGCTGAAAATTTACAACGCTTATCAGCAGGGAATCTTGATTTTGATATGAATATTCAGGAACCCGATGAGTATACCAGTGAGATTTATGAGCAGTTCAGTGCGATTGAAACTAATCTGCGTGAGGTTAAAAAATCCATTGATAACCTGATTGGTGATGCCATCATTCTAACCACCGCGGCCATGCAGGGCGATCTTGACGTTCGGGCTGATGAAACCAAGTTCAGTGGTTCATGGAACGAACTGATTGGCGGAATGAATGGCATACTTGCGGTAATGGCCAGACCGATGGAAGAGGTCGCAACGGTAATGGATGCGATTGCCAAAGGCAATCTGGATGTGACTGTTGATGGCTATTACCAGGGGAGTTTTGATGTACTAAAACAAGCGGTCAACGAAATGGGCAGTAATTTTAAAACGATCGTCACCGAAATAGCCACGGTTACTGGAGAAATCAGCAATGGTAATCTGAACCTGGATCATGTCAGTGCCTTTGGCGGCGATTTCAATGCGATTTCGGATGCCCTCAATACCATTATTGGAACCTTGAACTCGTTGTTGGGTGACATTAATCATGCCGCAGAGCAGGTTAATGCCGGGGCCAACCAGGTATCCGACAGCAGTCAGGCGCTGGCCCAGGGATCCACCGAGCAGGCCAGCTCGATTCAGGAACTGACGGCCTCGATTACGGAGATTGCCGATCAAACCAAGAATAACGCCGTCAATGCCAATAAAGCCAGAGAACTGGCCACCGATGTGATGGGAAATGCCGACAAAGGTAACCATCAAATGACGGAAATGCAGCAGTCGATGGTGGAGATCAACAAGTCGTCTGAAGATATCTCCAAGATTATTAAGGTCATTGATGATATTGCCTTCCAGACCAATATTCTGGCCCTGAATGCGGCAGTGGAAGCGGCTCGGGCCGGACAGCACGGAAAAGGTTTTGCGGTGGTGGCCGAAGAAGTTCGGACACTGGCTGCCCGCAGTGCCGATGCCGCCAAAGAAACAACCGGCTTAATTGAAGGCTCCATCAGCAAGGTGGCTGAAGGTACCAAAATTGCTGATGAAACCGCCAGTGCCCTGGATGAAATTGTGGCCGGAATTGCCCAGGTCAATGATTTGATCGGTAACATCGCCGAAGCATCCAACGAACAGGCTACTGGCATTGCTCAGATTAACATGGGCGTTGAACAGGTTGCTCAGGTTGTCCAGCAGAACTCGGCTACAGCAGAAGAAAGTGCAGCCGCCAGCGAAGAGCTTTCCGGCCAGTCGATTCTGTTAAAACAGATGATTGATCAGTTCCAGTTGCGATAGATCAATTAACGGATGATTAATTAGAATAAACCCTTAAGTAGTAACCAAATGCACCGTAGACAAAATGCGTCTATGGTGTATTTTTATTTGCAAAACTTGCGTAATTTCAAACAAGTTGGATATTAATATAAAAAAGGTTTAACTAAAAAGAGACTGTTGATTTTCTTTGCATTCAAAATTGGAAAGGTGGCAGGATATGAAAATCCATGATCAGTATCGGGTACCCATAGATAAACAAAAAAAAGTCTGCAACGAAGAAGAATTGAAATTCTGCAATTCGACCCTGGACGTATCGCCCCTGGATGCGATTGCCGGACAGGAACGGGCAGTAAAGTCCATGGAATTTGGTATTGCCATGGACGATGATGGATATCATATTTTTGTAGTTGGTCCATCTGGAACGGGAAAAAGCGAGTATACCAATGATGTCGTTAATCGGGCAGCAGCCCTACGCCCGGTTCCTGATGACTGGTGTTATATTTACAATTTCAGCAATAAGGACAAACCATTGGCGGTTTCACTGCCACCAGGGAGTGGCCGGATCTTTCAGAAGGATATGGACAAGCTGATCCTTGAACTTAAAAATGCTATTCGGAAAAATTTTGAAAGTACCGATTATGAACTCAAAAAAGATCGGATCTTTAACACCTATCAGCTTAAAATGGAAGAACTGGTGATGATCATCAACCAGAAAGCATTTGAGGATGGCTTTGGTGTCAAAACGGTGGGGATGAAATTTGTGTTTATTCCACTTTACGATGGCCGCCCGTATCAACCTGAAGAGTATAGTAATCTGAGTGATGAACAGCGCAATATAATAAATGAAAAGCGTTATCTATTGGTCAAAAAGTTGGAACGAATATTGGCAGATGGTCAACAGGCCGAAAAAAAAATGACTGCTCAAATTATTGAGCTGACCAGAGAAACGGTCTATCGTGGGGCTGAGCCACTAATTGTTACATTAAAGGAAAAATATCAGGCGTCCTCACGAATTGTTGAGTATCTTGATAATGTTTTACATGATGTGGCAGATCGATATGGTATTTTTACCAATCAGGAAACGCTTCCTGCCAATCATCAGTCGGATGAATCAAATCATCAGGAGAGCGATGGTGACAGTCCAGTTACATTCACTGGATTTACCGGTCAGGGTGAAACAGATCCATATAGCCGATATCGCATCAATTTATTTATCAATAATGAAAATTTGCAAGGGGCACCAGTTATTACGGAGCCGAATCCATATTATTACAATATCTTTGGAAAAATTGAGTATAAAAGCCAGCTATTTCTGGTTAATACCGATTTTACCATGGTGAAACCTGGAGCCGTTCATCTGGCCAACGGAGGGTATCTGGTTTTGCAGGCAAAAGATTTACTGACTGATCCCTTTGTCTGGAATGTTTTAAAAAAAATGCTCCGGAACAGAGCTGCAGTAGTTGAAAATATTGGGGAGCAATATCGAACTGTTCCGACGGTTACGTTAAAACCGGAAGCAATTCCACTCAACATTAAGGTCATTCTCATTGGTAGTCCGCTTTACTATCTGATTCTTTCCAGCGATGAGGATTTCCGGGAGCTTTTTAAGGTGAAAGTCGATTTCGATTCAGAAATGCCTCGTAGTCAGGAGAATATTCGTAAGTATGTTTCCTTTGTCAGTGGAATTTGCGAGGAAAAAGATGTTCATTGTTTTGATCAGACCGGTTTGGCAGGTATCATTGAATACGGATCACGACTGGCGGGAAGCCAGAAAAAATTGTCAACCCGATTTGGTGATGTCCGGGAGGTTATCTATGAATCCATTGCCCGGGCAAAATCAGACGGCAGCGAGACAGTGCGCATGGTCCATGTGAAAAAGGCCATCAATGATCGTAACTATCGGTTTAACAGGTTAGAAGAAAAAATTCAAGAAGAGATTGCGGATCGACGAATTATCATTGACACTACGGGAATAACAGTGGGTCAGATTAATGGATTGTTTATCATTCAGACCGGTGGTTATACATTTGGGCTACCTTCCCGGATTACAGCAATTACTCATGTGGGGCATGGTGGGGTCGTGAACATCGAACGGGAAACCGAAATGAGCGGTAATATTCACTCCAAGGGCGTATTGACTCTAGCCGGATATCTTGGCGGGAAGTTTGCTCAAGATAAGCCACTGGGATTGACAGCCCAGATTACTTTTGAACAATTATACGATGGCGTCGAGGGGGACAGTGCCTCCAGTGCCGAGCTCTATGCGATCATATCAAGTTTAGCTGGGGTTGGTATCCGACAGTGCCTTGCTGTTACCGGTTCGGTTGATCAACGCGGTGAAATCCAGCCCATTGGGGGTGTCAATGAAAAAATCGAAGGTTTTTTTGATGTTTGTCAGGCGGCTGGACTAACCGGAGACCAGGGTGTAATAATTCCTGCCAGCAATACCATTAATCTGATGTTAAAAGATGAGGTAATCGAGGCAGTTAATCAGGGACGCTTCAACATTTATGCCATCAACCATATCGAAGAGGGGTTGGAAATTCTGACGGGTATTCCAGCAGGAAAAATGGATGCAGATGGAAACTATCCGGATGGGAGTATCTATGATTGTGTCAATAAAAAACTCCAGGGATTTAACACCGCATTGGAAAGTGTTGCAAGAAAAAATGCGGGCTTGTAAATAGAGTTTTTAATCTTATAAAAAATGTGACCTGCTTGAATTGGAAATTACACGAACAGGAGTAAGAAAATGAAAATTAAATTTTTAGGAGCGGCGATGTCTGTCACTGGTTCATGTCATCTGGTGACCACCGATCACAGTAAATTTCTCCTGGACTGCGGTTTGTTTCAGGGGAGTGAAGCACTGGAAGAATTAAACTATCAGGCCTTTGATTTTGATCCGGCTGAGATTGATTTTATACTATTAAGTCATGCTCATGTGGATCATTGCGGCCGGATTCCGTTGCTGGTTAAACAGGGATTTACCGGGAAAATTTACTGTACCGGGGCAACCGCCGAAATAGCCGATATAATGCTTCAGGACAGCGGCAATATTCACGAAATGGATGCGAAATGGATAAATAAACGAACAAGCCGTTCCGGACAACGACAGGTTCAACCGCTGTACACCGAGGAAGATGCGGCCCGCTGCTCGCAGTATTTTTTTCCGGTAGCATATGGGCAATGTTTTGAGATCAATTCCCGAATCAAGATTCGACTCAATGAAGCTGGCCATATATTGGGTGCTGCCATCATCGAAATGTGGATTGAGGACAGTGGAAAAACCACCAAGCTGGTTTACTCCGGAGATATTGGAGCCGTTAACCAGCGAATGCTCAATGATCCGACCCTGATTGCAGCGGCAGATTATCTGATCATGGAAACGACTTACGGTGATCGTGCCCATGAAACGCAACAGGAAAGTGGCAAGCGGTTCCTTGAAATTATTTTTAAAACAGTTGCCCGGGGTGGCACGGTGGTAGTACCGGCCTTTGCCTTGGGGCGAACCCAGGATCTGATTCATGAACTGGAACTGTTTTATGACCATCATGAGTTTCATCAGAATCAGTTGGACAAGGTAAACGTCTATGTTGACAGCCCTTTGGCCACTGATGCCACGGCCATTTTCCGGAAAAATGCCCATTATTTCAATGATGCAATCAAAGAGCGGATCAAAAATGGCGAGGAACTTTTTTATTTCAGAAATCTCAATTTTACAAAGAGCATCGATCAGTCCAAGGCCCTCAATGAGAATGCTTCACCGAAGGTCATTATTTCTTCCAGCGGAATGGCTGATGCTGGTCGGGTTCGACATCATCTGAAACACTATCTCTGGAAACCGAAATCCAGCATTATTTTTGTCGGCTATCAGGCAGAAGGCACCACCGGACGGGCAATTATCAGTGGTGAAAAGTACGTTCGCATTCTCCGTGAACGTATTCATGTCAGTGCCGAAATATATTTTCTGGAAGGATTCTCAGCCCATGCCGATAAAAATGATCTGCTGAAGTGGCTGTCAGGATTTAAAGAGAAACCTAAAAAAATATTCCTGGTGCACGGGGAAGAAGAAGCAAAAAAAACCTTTGCCAATACAGTAAAAAGAATTTTGGGTTTTGACTGTACGGTGGTTGAGGATGTATCCGAATACAGCCTGGATGACGATGCTTTGACGGTGGACGGAATCAAAGAACGGATTGATTTAAAAAATCAGATCAATAAACTAAAGGATAATCTGGGCGACATCCATGATGAACTGGATAATTTGCTGGCTATTCCTGGGGTAGCGATGAGTGAGGCATTTCCAGATGAAAAAGTGGAAGACCTCGAGGCTCTGACTAGAGATCTTAAAAAAACTTGCGAAGAATTAAAAATCATGATTAAAAATTAACATAATTTGATTAAACCAGAAAACCCCTGCCAACTTGACGTTTGCAGGGGTTTTCGATAGAATGGGAAAAATAGTGTTTTAAAGGAGTTAGAGCCATGCCAGTTAATTCATTTGAAGATTATCCAATGTCCTGGAAACCCGTCCTGAATCATCAGGTAAAACCCTTGTACCTCTCCCTGGCCCGGCAAATGGAGCAAGACATCAAAACCGGGAAGCTCTTACCGGGAACAAAGCTGCCACCGCAGCGGGAACTGGCAGATTTTCTGGATATTAATGTCAGCACCGTCTCCAAGGCCTGCAAGGTTTGTGAGTTAAAAGGGCTCCTCAGTGCTACTGTCGGGAGTGGCACCTTTGTGTCCTTCGATGCCCTGGCTAATGCTTATCTGCTGCCAGATGATAAACCCCGGAATCTGATTGAGTTGGGCGCAGTTTTTCCGGATACAGCCACCTTTTCGCCACTCATTGGTTGTTTGAAAGATATGCTTAACGAAGCTGATGCCGATAAACTATTTAATTACAGCCGACCCAACGCAAATATCTGGTTGAAAGATACGGCAGTGAAGCTGATGGAAAAAGGAGGATTTTGTCCAGCACCGGCAAACATCTTGTTTTCCAACGGTGGTCAAAACGCCATATCAGCCATTCTGGCTGGACTATGCCGTCATGGTGACAAAATCGGAGCTGATCCCCACACCTATTCCGGGCTTAAAACGACTGCTTCAATGTTGGGGATACAGCTGATTCCCATTCGTCATCGTGATGGGGAAATGGATGGTGATGCACTGATGGATAGCTGTCGCAATGAAAACATTAAGGGGATTTATCTGATTCCGGATCATCACAATCCCACCACTCATACGATGTCCATTGACCGTCGTCGTGCGTTGGCAGAGATTGCCAGAGAGCAGAATATTTTTATCATCGAGGACGGGGCCTATCATTTACTGGCAGAAAATGCCCGGCCAGCCGTGGCATCCTTTGCTCCGGAGCAGACCATTTATATCGCCAGTATGTCAAAAACCCTGGCACCCGGTTTACGGATGGCCTATCTGTCGGTGCCCCAGGCCTATCGCAAACAAGTATCAAAGGCTTTGTATAACCTCAATATCTCCGTTTCGCCGCTAATGGCCGTGCTGGCAGCCCGGGTTATTGTCTCGGGCCAGCTGGATCAATTTATTAAAAGCCATCAGCAAAATGCCAGACAGCGCAATCAATTGGTAAATCGCACCCTCAGCGACTATCTCTGTCACGGCGACGAAACCAGCATCTTTCGGTGGCTGGAGTTGCCTGGGACGATAACCGGATCTGTTTTTGAGGCGCTGGCAATGGAGCAGGGGGTTCGGGTTTACGGTGCCGAGCGATTTACCGTCGGCAATAGTATCCCCAGTCGGGCAGTCCGGATGTCGGTCTGTGCTCCGGAAACCCTGGCTGAATTGGAACAGGGACTGATCATATTAAAAAACCTTCTGGATGATTGCTGTTAATTTGTACGCCATACATTTAATTTATTGTATGGCGTATTTTTGCGTGTTAAAATAAAGCAAAAATCGCACTAAATAGTAAGGGGGTGTCTCATGAAGAGTTTTATTTTTGCTTTTAAACAAACAATTCCGGTGTTGTTTCCATATTTGTTTATTGGGATCGCTTTTGGCGTTTTGATGGATGAGGCGGGTTATACCGCGGGGTGGTCACTCATTTCGGGTCTTTTTATTTATGCCGGATCGATGCAGATCGTGATGGTTTCGCTGCTTACCGCTGGCGCTTCACTGGGTACCATTGCGATGATGACTTTTTTTGTCAATGCCCGGCATATTTTTTATGGTCTTGCCTTTATTGAGCGATTCCGGAAGATGGGACGAAAGTATCCATATATGGTTGTAACCTTGACTGATGAGGTGTACTCCATCCTGTGTAATATTAAATATCCAGTGGATGTGGATGCCCGGCAGAGTGATTTCTATATAACCCTGATTCTGCATCTGGTCTGGATTTTAAGCTGTCTGGCAGGGGCTCTATTTGGACAGTTGATCCCCTATGATCTGACTGGAATCGAATTTTCTGCGACGGCTTTTTTTATTACCGTCTGCATGAATCAGTGGAAGTCGATGAATTCACACTGGCCAGCTCTTACCGGGTTAATCAGCGCCGTGGTATTTTATACTATTCTGGGCCCCAATCAGTTTATTTTGCCAGCCTTAACCCTCAGTGTGCTGGTGCTGATTATGATGAAACCGAGATTAACAGCTGGACAAAAAATGCAACCGGTAAAAGAGTGTAAGCCAGCGTCAATTGATGGGGCGGAGGAGATCATCTATGAATACTAACTGGATCAGCACCATCGAAGCATTGGCAGTGGTAGCGCTGGTAACGATTTTTACCCGAGCACTGCCGTTCCTGTTTTTTGGCGGCAAAAAAAAATTACCAGATACGGTCAGCTATCTGGGAACGGTTTTACCGGCAGCAATCATGATTATATTGGTGGTTTTTTGTTTGCGAAATACGATTTTGACTGCTTATCCCTATGGATTAGCAGAGCTATTAAGTGTGGCTGCGGTGATTATTGTTCATTGCCTCAGAAATAATGTTTTTTTAAGCATTGCTGCCGGAACAGGACTGTATATGGTATTAATTCGAACGCTGTTTTTGATCGGCAGCTGACTGCTTGGGTGACTTCATCTATTTGGTTGATCAGAAAAATGTGTAAATTATTACCCAACGAGCCGTTTTAATATTTATTAACTGCTCTCGATGCGATATAATGAAATCATAATTCTTGATTAGCTGAGACAGCAGAAAAGGATGCAAAAAAATAGGGGGAACAAATGAGCACAAAGATGATTTCAAGATTAGTTACGTTATTAATGGTGTCAAGTCTGCTGTTGATAACCAGTGGTTGCGTTCGCACCCATACTTTTGGTGGTGGCGTCTATACCGGAGAATGGAAAAATGGCATGCCGAACGGTTACGGCAAGTTTGAGTATTCTGAGAATGTGATCTATGAAGGCGAATGGAAGGATGGCAAGCTGCATGGCCAGGGGACAGCCACTGGATATGAGGGAACAAAATTTCAGGGCGAATGGAAGTATGGCAAGCTGGATGGTTACGGAACCAAGACGGATCAGGGCAACACCTATGTGGGGGAGTTTAAAGAAGGCATGATGCATGGAAAAGGTACGCTGACCATGGCTGACGGAACCACTTATGTGGGAACTTTTGCCAATGATCAATACGTGGGGCCGTAAGTAATCGAGACAGTGATTTAAAACAGCATGATTTTTTCATGCTGTTTTTTTATAATCATTCTTGACAGCAGCGACAAACTAGTGTAGACTTACTAAGTAGGAACACTATATATTGCACACGTTAAAAAACGGAACTGGTGATTAAAGTGTTATGGTAAAAGTGCCAACAGACTAGTAATAAGGACTGATGATTATGGAGATAGTTGAACGACTGACACAATTTGGGCTGACCCGCCATGAGGCGGTGATTTATTTAACCCTGCTGTCCGAAGGCGATTTGAACGGGTATGAGGTGGCCAAGACGACCGGTATCTCAAGATCCAATGCCTATACCTCGCTGGCGTCCCTGGTAGAAAAAGGGGGGGCTTACGTGATCGAGGAAGCAACCATCCGTTATACCCCGGTAGCTATTTCTGAATTCTGTGACAATAAGATTCGAAAGCTCCAGGCTGCCAGGCAGGAGCTGATTGATACCATTCCCCGCAAACGGGATGCGGTGGAAGGTTATATCACCATCAAAGGAGAAGGGAATATCCTTAATAAACTGCGCAATATGATTCTGGAAGCCCGGGAGCGGGTATACATTTCGGTACCTGGTCAGATTCTGGAAACCGTAACCCCGGATATAGAAGCAGCGATTGACCGGGGCATCAAGATGGTGATCATCACCAATGGAGCCTGGGCGCTGGCAGGAACGATTATTCATCGTTCCGATCAACCCCTCCAACAGATTCGGCTGATTGCCGATTCAACCAATGTCCTTACTGGAGATATCAATAATGGCGAGTATTCCACCTGCCTTTACTCCCGGAAGCAGAATTTGGTGGATTTGTTTAAAGATGCGATGAAAAATGAAATAAAGCTGATTGAAATGACGAAAGGAAATCAATAATATGAAAAAAACGTTTGTTAACAAAGAAAAGTTAGAAGCAATTGTCAAACAATACCCAACTCCATTCCATCTGTATGATGAAAAAGGTATCCGCGAAAATGTTCGTAACCTCCAGGAGGCATTTTCCTGGAATAAGGGTTATAAAGAATACTTTGCCGTTAAAGCGACGCCCAACCCGACTATTTTGCAGATATTAAAAGAAGAAGGCTGTGGGGTTGACTGCTCATCCTATACGGAACTGATGATGTCAGATACAGTTGGTTTTGCTGGTGAGGATATCATGTTTACCTCCAATGTGACGCCTCGGGAAGATTTTGTTTTAGCACGAAAGCTTAATGCCCTGATTACCCTGGATGATATTACCCATATTGACTTTCTGGAAGAGGTGGCAGGACTGCCGGAAACGATCAGCTGCCGCTTTAATCCCGGTGGCGACTTTGTTATCGATAACGCCATTATGGATACTCCCCAGGTGGCTAAATATGGTTTCACCCGGGAACAGATGTCAGAAGGATTTGCGATCTTAAAAGATAAAGGCGTTAAGCATTTTGGAATTCATGCTTTTTTAGCCAGCAACACCATTGCCAATGAATACTATCCGGCTTTGGCCCGGATTCTGTTTCAGACGGCGGTGGAGCTGAATCAGGAAACGGGGGCTCACATTGCCTTTATCAACCTGTCCGGTGGGGTTGGGATTCCCTATCTGCCCGATCAGCAACCCACCGATATTTATGAAGTCGGCCGGGGCGTTCAAAAAGCCTTTGAAGAAATACTGGTACCGGCTGGCATGGGCGATATTGCCATCTACACTGAACTCGGCCGTTTTGTACTGGGACCATTTGGTCATCTGATTACCACTGCCCTCCATGAAAAACATACCCACAAAGAATATATTGGTCTTGATGCCTGTGCGGCTAACCTGATGCGACCGGCCATGTATGGGGCCTATCATCACATCACCGTGATGGGTAAGGAAGATGCCCCCTTGGATCACGTTTACGATGTCACCGGGGGCTTATGTGAAAATAACGACAAGTTCGCCATCGACCGCAAGCTTCCTAAAATTGATATCGGTGATCTGGTGGTTCTTCACGATACTGGGGCCCACGGTTTTGCCATGGGCTACAACTACAACGGCAAGCTGCGTTCTGCAGAAGTACTGCTAAAAGAAGATGGCAGCACCGAACTGATCCGTCGGGCTGAAACCCCAGCGGACTATTTCGCCACCCTGGATTTTTCCAAGTGGAAAAAGTAGTTTTAAATAGTAACACTAATATTAAAAAACTGAGTACCTAAAAATGTTACATCATGTTGTATGCATCAGGGCGAACAGGTCATTGACCTGTTCGATCCTGCAGCATACAACAGATTAACATTTGTCGGTACGGTTCTTTCAAGAGGACTTTATTAAATTATCAAGAGACGATAACGAAAGGAAAAAAATAAAATGGCATTAATTAATGAAAATTATCTAAAACTACCTGGATCCTACCTATTTTCAGAAATCGCACGACGGGTGGAAGCTTATAAAGCGGCCAATCCGGAGGCAAACATCATTCGATTGGGGATTGGTGATGTGACGAAACCGCTACCCGAAGCAGTCATCACCGGCTTACATAGCGCAGTTGACGAAATGGCCAGCGAAAAGACATTTAAGGGCTATGGTCCGGAACAGGGCTATGATTTCCTGCTGGAAAAAATTATCGAGTTTGATTTTAAAGCCCGGGGCGTTGAACTGGCGGTGGACGAAATCTTTGTCAGTGACGGTTCCAAAAGTGACACTGCCAATTTTCAGGAAATCTTCAGTCAGAATACCAGAATTGCCATCACCGATCCGGTATACCCGGTCTATGTCGACAGCAACGTTATGGCTGGTCGAAGTGGCACCTTAGGTGCTGATGGCAAATGGAGCGACATGGTCTACATTCCCTGTACCGCTGAAAATGGCTTTGTTCCCCAATTACCAACCGAAAAGGTGGATCTGATCTATCTTTGTTTTCCCAATAACCCGACTGGCACCACCATTAATAAAACCGAACTGAAAAAGTGGGTGGATTATGCCAAAGCTAACCAGGCCATTATTCTGTATGACGCAGCTTATGAAGCCTATATTCAGGAAGATGATGTCCCTCATAGTATCTATGAGATCGAAGGTGCCAAAGCGGTTGCCATTGAATTCCGTAGTTTCTCCAAAAATGCTGGCTTCACCGGAACCCGTTGCTCCTATGTGGTGGTGCCCAAAGAAGTGATGGGCTACACTGAAGCCGGGGAGCCGGTTGAAATCAATAAACTATGGAACCGTCGCCACTGTACTAAATTCAATGGTGTGCCCTACATCATTCAAAAAGGCGCTGAAGCGGTGTATACCGAAGCCGGTCAAGCGCAGATTAAGGCTCTGGTGGCATACTATATGAATAACGCCAAGCTGATCCGTGAAGGGGTTGCCAGTACTGGCATTGAAGTTTTTGGCGGTGTCAATGCTCCCTATATCTGGCTGAAAACGCCAGAGGGCATGGATTCATGGAGCTTCTTTGACAAACTCCTCACCGAGGTCAACATTGTCGGAACCCCTGGTGTGGGCTTTGGTCCCAGCGGTGAAGGCTATTTCCGACTAACCGCTTTCGGCAGCAAAGAAAACACTGAAGAAGCGATCCGACGTTTCACCACCGAATTTAAATTATAAGATCCTGCTAAACAAAAGATGCCCGGCAACAATGCTTGTCCGGGCATTTTTTATAGGACGGTTACTTGTCTCTGAGCAGTCACTCAGCCTTAAAAAATCATTAAAAGTGTTGACACTTTTCATAAAGTTACTTACAATATTGTTAGCACTCTTTCAGAAAGAGTGCTAACAATATACAAAATGAAGAAGAGGTATGTTATGGAAAAGAAGCAGTTTAAATCTGAATCCAAGCGTCTGATGGATTTGATGATCAATTCAATTTATACTAATAAAGAAATTTTTCTACGGGAATTGATTTCAAATGCATCGGATGCCATCGACAAGGTTTATTACAAAACATTAACCGACAAAGATAAAACCTTTAATAAGGACGACTACTATATCCGGATTCATCCCGACAAGGACAACCGTACTCTGACCATTGAAGACACCGGGATCGGAATGACCGAAGCGGAACTGGACGACAATCTGGGAACCATTGCCAAAAGCGGTTCCAGCGATTTCAAAAGCGAACAGGAAATGGAAGAAGATTTCGACATCATCGGTCAGTTTGGAGTCGGCTTCTATTCGGCCTTTATGGTAGCTGACAAGGTTACCGTGGAAACCAAGGCGGTTGATTCCGAACAGTCCTATATATGGGTTTCAGAAGGGGCTGACGGTTATACCATCGAACCGGGAACCCGCAAAACCCATGGTTCTAAAATTACCCTGCATCTCAAAGAAAATACCGAAGACAACAACTACGATGATTATCTGGAGCCTTACCGAATCCGTCATCTGGTGGAACATTACTCCAATTTTATCCGCTACCCGATTAAAATGGTGGTTGAAAATAGTCGCATTAAAGAAGAAACCAAAGACAGCGATAATCCGGAATACGAAACCTATCTGTCGGATGATGTGCTGAACTCAATGATCCCGATCTGGCGCAAAAATAAAAATGAGCTTACCGATGAAGACTACAACAATTTCTATCATGACAAACGACTGGGCTTTGATGCCCCGTTGGCCCATGTTCACCTCAGTATTGAAGGGGCCATGAGCTACAAGGCGATTCTTTATATTCCCGGTCAGGCGCCTTTTGACTACTACACCCGGGATTATGAAAAAGGTCTGGAGCTTTATTCCAACGGTGTCCTGATTATGGAAAAATGCAGTGAGCTGCTGCCGGATTACTTCAGCTTTGTCAAAGGGGTGGTGGACTCGGAAGATATTTCCCTGAATATTTCTCGGGAAATGCTCCAACAGGATCGTCAGCTGCGACTGATCAGCCGCAAAATCGATTCCCGAATTTCTGAAGAACTCAAAAAAATGCAGGAAAACGATCGGGAAACCTATGAAAAATTCTTTAAAGCCTTTGGTAACCAGATCAAGGTGGGTACCTATGATAAATGGGGTCAGGACAAGGAAAAACTGCAGGACTTCCTGCTCTTCTATTCATCCAAAGAAGGCAAGATGGTGACCCTCAAGGAATACGTGGAGCGGATGCCGGAAGACCAGAAATACATCTATTATGCCACCGGCTCATCGGTCAGCCAGCTGGAAAAACTGCCCCAGGTTTCGATCATCAAAGACAAGGATTATGAGATCCTGTATTTAACCGAAACCATTGATGAGTTTGTCACTCAGACCTTAAGACAATACGGCGAAAAAGAATTCCGTTCCGTATCCAGCCAGAATCTGGGACTGGAGGCACCGGAAGAAGATCAGAAAGATGATGCTGAGCAGACTTCCGAAATGGATGAAAAGCTGTTGGCAAAAATGAAAGAACTGATCGGTGATGAGGTGGTCAAGGTTAAAACCACCGCTCATTTAAAAGATGACGTGGCCTATCTGTCCACTGAAGGGGATCTGTCCATTGAAATGGAAATGACCTTAAACACCATGCCCCAGGGTGGCGATGTGAAGGCCAAGAAAGTGCTGGAAATCAACAAAAACCATCCGGTTTATGAAAAACTGAAAACTTTCTATGAAGCCGACGACGAGCAATTTGCCCTTTACACCGAACTGCTTTACAATCAAGCCCGCCTGATTGCCGGACTGCCACTGGACGATGTGGTGGCCTTTACCAAAAATATCAGCAAGCTGATGTAATCAGAGATTCGCTTGAGATACCGTACCGATCAATTGTTAATCTGTTGTTTGCTGCAGAATCGGACACTAATAAGAAATTATAAATTTCTTATTAGTCGCAGGCAGTCGCCAACTACAAGCCAGCTTGTGATTGGCTCGTTGCCTTTGCGCAGGCTATCGCCGTGTCCGCTCTGATGCAAACAACATGATCTAACAATTGTCGGTACTACGTTATTGCTAATTTACCTTATTTTCAATCACAACAATTACCGAGATGCCAGTGCTATTTGACAAGTGCTGGCAATTTTGCTACACTAATAGCAGTAACTGAAAGGCATAGCAGGATGATTTTAACAATTGGAATTGTCAATAATAGTTCAGTCAAAACACGCAAGGAATTTTCCAAGCCCCTATAGAATAGCCAGCCCTCATCGTCGGTAACAATCATCAAAACTTTGAATGCTATGCAGCGAGTTGATGATTGTCGAAAAAAAGCCCCCGATAAACCAGCGGTGGATAGCCATTATTTGTACTGTAAATTCGTCGTCGATTGTAATAATGGATATAGCGGTAAACAATCGTTTTGACTTCAACCATGGGCATACTTTTGGTATTAATTTTATAGAGCTTCTCTTTTTTCAGCGTTGCGAAAAAACTTTCCATCCGGGCATTATCATAGCAGCGGCCGGTGCCACTCATACTCTGGATGGCATTTGCTTTTTTTAATACCTTTCGAAAGCGTTGGCTGGTAAACTGCGTGCCCCGATCGGAATGAAGAATCATTCCTTCGGCACCATCATCTCTGCAGGCGTTCTGAAACGCTTCAACACAAAGGTCTGCCCGCATGTTGTCATCCATCCTGAAGCCCCGGATACTGCCGTCATAGCAATCAAAAATGGGTGCCAGATAAAGTTTTCCATCTTTACAGGGGATTTCTGTAA
>NZ_LKEU01000010.1 GCF_001766835.1 Acetobacterium wieringae
AGATTTCATTCCCCCGAAGGGTCATTCCATCTCGTCTCGTTCGACTTGCATGTGTTAAGCATACCGCCAGCGTTCGTCCTGAGCCAGGATCAAACTCTCAATAAAAAGTTTGTATTTAAAGCCGTTAAGCTTTTAAATGCTGTCTCATTTTGAATAAAGCGTATTTTATACTCTACCGAGTTAATGTTTTATAGAGTTCATCTCTCTGTTTCTATTTAGCCGCATTCACCCTCGCGGATGTTTTGGCTGTTTTACAGGTTTTATGGTACTATTCTCTTTTCTATGACCGTTGCCACTCCGTCGTTTTTTAAGTGTTTCCGACTGAAGAAGCTTTTCTATTATATCGTCGTTTCCTGTGATTGTCAAGCTGTTTTTTGAAATTCTTTTTTGTTGTTTTCTATGTTGCTGTGTTTTCGTTGCCGCTGTTTTTGACGACTTTGTTAGTATAAAGACTTTTCAACTCTTTGTCAATAAGTTTTTGAAAAAATATGTCTTTTATTTTACTGTTTATAAAAGACTTTTTCGAGCCGAAACATCCTAACCAGTTTATCTCCATCAGTGAGATTAATAAAGGATCCAAACAATATAAAAATCAGTCCAACCCCGATATTTAAGGTAATCGCTTCTCCCAGGATTACCAGTGCAAAAATCGGCGCAACCATCGGTTTAATGAAGAACGCTACTGAAGCTGTCGACGGGCCAGCGACTTCAACGGTTTTTAGATAAAAGTAATAGCCGATCCCCGTCACACAGACACCCAAATAAAATAACAATGGTGCGGTTCCCAGACTAACACCTTGAAAAACTGGTTGTCCACTAGCAATCAACATAATCAATAATACCGCCGAACCCATCAGAAAACTAAAACTGTTCTGAGCCACACCACCGATTACACCAATTCTTTTTTTGCCATAGGCAGTGTACAGTCCAAAGGCAATCGCTGCCACCAGAGTCATTAATAAAAACCAGATATTATTTTCACCGGAGATGAACTTTTGGGGGTTCATCACAATGATCAAACCGACGATACTAATGGTCAAGGCGATCGCCTTTTTTTTCGTGAATTTTTCATGGACGATAAAATGGGCAAAGACCATCGTAAAGACCGGATTGATCGAGAATATTAGCGCTGCCAGACTGGCGTTAATCCCCATTAAGCCAATCTGAAAAAGTACCATGCTAAAGCAGATACAGATTAAGCCCAGTGTAAAGAGATACCCCAGGTCACTCGTGCTGAGTTTAATCTGTTTTTTCTTGAGATCACTGATCGCAAAGGGCAACAGAAAAAGTCCTCCAATTAAGAAGCGGATAAAAGTCAGCTGAATGGGATTAAATGTAGCTCCCCCAATTTTTAGCGCAACTTCCATCGATCCGAACAGCATTCCGGTTAAAAAAACATAGAGATAGATTTTCTTCATTATTTCCTCGTTTCATTTTTTGTTATTGCCACCTGTACCTGGCCGCTATTTTTTGTGTTTATTTAAACGGTTGGTACCGAATGTTGAACCGGCAGTTTAAAGAAGGCTTCATAGGGCACATAGTCATTCCCATAGACCTCCACATAAACCATCACTTCCTGACTGGGGTTTTTCAACCCGAATGCTTCCTGAGATCCCAAACTCGATGCCCCAATCGGAATTTCCTGAGGATAGGACATTCCAGTCACTGGATAGGTTTCTGCAATCTCGCCATTTTCATCGATCACATAAAAGCTGACTGATGAAATATATAAATCCATCACATCTTTTTTATGGCCAATGTTTGTATAGTCATAGGTCAGTACCACTACCTGGTCCGGATTTATTTCTGCATACTCATTTCGATAGTCTGTCTCATTGGCGGCTTTAAACGCCAACGAAAAATCCCCGTCAACTGTCCATGTTTCGCCGGGACCATAAATCCTGGCTGGCTCCTGGGTCAGCGTTTCTTCGCTTTTTATCTGCTCTGAGTAGTCATAATCATACTGGCTTTCTTCTTCATCCATCAGAAAAGCAACACCAAAAAAGATCCCAGAAATAATAACAATACTGATCCAGATGATTGCAAACACCCCTGACTTTCGAGGCGACTTTATTTTTTTATCTTTTTTTGTTTTCCCGTGAATATTGCTATTTCCCCAGACATCTTTGTCTTTTGATTGTTTTTTTATCTCAACTTTCCTTTTGCCCCAGGATCTTTTCTCGTCCCAACCGTATTCCATGTCATCTTCATTCTTGGTCATCAAGCCATTTACCAGAAACACAATTCCCGCTAATACCGCATACACAGTCGTAACTGCCGTCATACTGTCATTTCCTGCAAACAGAAACGTAACAATGGCACATCCAAAATAAAATTTTGCGGCCGTCAACAAAATTTTACGATCTTCATTATTTATTGATGCAACCCCAATTGTTCCGGCGATGAGCAACAAAGACAGCCCAGCCAACCATCCATAGGCATAAATATCCGGATTTTGAGCTGAAAAGTCCAGACTTCCATTAACCATGGACTGGTAAATAAAAGCAAAGGTCAGCATCATCGCAATGACACTGGTCAGCAATTTTGTAAGCTTCATTTTATCTCTCCTTACACGTTTGTTAGCAAATGGTACTTCCCGATCAATTCCACCGTGGACTCGACAATCGTTGCGGTCATCCCCCAGATCACATCCTCTTTATAAGAATAGAAATTTATCTCATAGCTACCTTTAACCCAGGGATAGTTCTTTCCGCCAGGAATACATTCATAGGGAAAATCCTTTGGTTGTTCGTGACTCAAATGATTAAAATACTTTTTTGGTGCATGCTCCTGAAAATATCGGACTGGTACAGTAAATACATCGGCTACTTCTTCATGACTGAAACCATAATTATAATCTCTTAGTATCGCAATAAACGGATGGATCATCATATTAAATGGCGAAATAAAAACATCTCCTGGTCCCAGTATTTCGATTTGCCCACGATCCACCAACAATTCTTCCATGGTTTCCCGGATTGCCGCTTCCTGGGGCGTTTCACCTTCTTCCAGTCGTCCACCCGGAAAACAGATTTCACCTGGCTGACGATTCAATGTCGCAGAGCGTTTTTCAAAAAGTAATGCCGGCCCTGTTGCAGTATCCACCAAAATCACCAGTACCGCATACTGACTGAAATTTCGTTCGCCAATCATTCCCGGGCGGCGGTTGTAAAAGTCTTCTCGTTCCAATTTATTCCACCTCAACACTCTATTTAAACTGTGCTTGATTATTATAACACTACCAATTCGTCTTCTTTTATTTTATACGTTCTATTCTAACATAGAATCGCACCCTTGAAAATCAACCGTTACAATCGCAATTGCAAAAAGACTTGCATTACCTAGAAGTTCTATGTATAATACAAGCATACCTAATAGATCTATGTATTCAGGAGGTTATTAATGAATGTATCAAAGGATTTAATTGCCGCCTCGGCAACCCCCTTTATTCTATCCATTTTAAAAGAGAATGACAGCTATGGCTATGCGATTATCAAGAAGGTTAAAGAATTAACCGGAGACGAACTCGTCTGGTCCGAAGGAATGCTTTATCCGGTTCTTCATCGTCTTGAAGAAAAAAATTTTATCGAGTCGTATTGGAATAATTCTGATGGTGGCCGGAAGCGAAAATATTATAAACTTAAAGAGGAAGGACTGGTTGAACTGGAAGTACAAAAGAAACAATGGGAAATTATCCATACTGCCCTCTCTAAAACCTGGTTTGAAATTATCAACAAGGAGGTCTGCTTGCCATGTATGATTTAGAAAAAAACGTCCACGCCTGGAGTGACTGCCTGAGAAGTCAGGGGCATTTTAAGGAAACGGACATTATTGAATTGGAAAGCCATCTGCACGATGAAATTGAAGATCTGATTAACGCTGGATTATCAGCCGAAGAAGCCTTTTTAATCAGTGTAAAACGTTTTGGCGATAGCCATTTGGTTTCCCGGGAATATTCTAAAGTAAATACCGAAAATCTCTGGAAACAATTGATGCTAGAACCCGAACCCACCGGCATTTCAAGCGAAAACAAGCGCACTATCGGGCTGGTCATTCTGTTCTCGTTTCTGGCTGGCACCTTTTTCAAAATTCCGGAGCTTTTCGGTTATAGCTTCAACGACCCCCAATACCAACTGTTTTATTTCAAAAATTTGAGTTTTTTCATCCTACCATTGATTGCCCTGTTTTTTCTATATAAAAACAAAGCGAATTTGAAAATGACCGCCGTGATTTTAGGCATTTTTGCCGGTGCAGCCCTCCTGATCAACGCTTATCCTTCGTATCCCCCAAATAGTACCGAGTTACTGACCGCCCTGCATCTGCCATTATTTTTATGGCTCGTCACTGGGGTTGCCTATCTCGATATACAATGGCGTAGCAGCCAGGGACGGATGAATTTTATTCGTTTCACCGGTGAAGCCATAATCTATGGCACCCTTATTTTTTGTGGACTTATCGTTTTGGCGATGTTTACCCAGGCGATGTTTTTTGCCATTCAAATTGATGCCAGTTGGTTTATTCAGAATTATTTGATTGTCTATGGAGCCGCTGCGGTGGCGATGATCACCGTCTATCTGGTCGAGATCAAGAAGAGTGTGGTCGAAAATTTTGCTCCGATTCTGGCCAAAATATTCAGTCCGCTTTTCCTGTTTATCATGCTTGCCTTTCTGCTGGTTCTGGTCGTTTCCGGGAAAAGTCCTTTTATGGAAAGAGATTACCTGATCGCCTTTGACTTTATGCTGGTATTGGTTCTGGGATTGGTTCTTTACACCATATCGGCCCGAAATCCCTACGCCAAAAACAAGCTCTTTGATTATCTGAATCTGGCCCTGATTGTTGTCGCAATGATTATCGATGCGGTCGCCTTATCCGCCATCCTCTTGCGCTTATCCGCCTTTGGAATCACCCCAAACAAACTGGCGGCACTGGGCGAAAATCTGATTCTGTTAATTAATCTGGCCGGTTTGGCTTGGCTTTATGGCCGCTTTTTCGCTAAAAAAATTGATTTCACCCAAATCGAAAACTGGCAGACATCCTATCTCTATGCTTATGCCATCTGGTTGGCTATTGTCGCCTTTATTTTCCCGATTGTTTTTGGCTTTAATTAGCCACCTGCAGCTCACTGATTCAATTGAATCAGTGACTAAAAAAACTGACCAGCCTGTCCGGATGGGATGGCTGGTCAGTTTAAATTAATATTTATTTCTTATCATTTTAACTTAACAGGATCAAACCTGCACAATTGCAAGCATAATGCAACACGTGTTTTTCGATGAACTGGATCAGTTAAGCAATTTACCGACTTATTTCAGCGCATCCAATCCCGCTTGAGCAACGGTCATATCTTCAGCCACGCTTCCGCCACTGACGCCGATTCCTCCAATGATCTTACCGTCTTCGACGATTGGGAAACCACCCCCAAATACGACCATTCTGCCTTTGTCACAGGACGCAATTCCAAAAAGCTGACCAGCTTCTTTAGCTAGCTCTGCGGCTTGATCAGTACCCATCTTAAGCGCTACTGCAGTATAGGCTTTATTTGTGGCAATGTCCATGCTGGCCAATAAAGAATCTTCCATTCGGTTAAACAATACCATGTTTCCGCCTGCATCACAAATTGCGATAACCATAGGCACATCAATTTGGATCGCTTTTTCAGCAGCCGCTTCTGCCATTTTCTTTGCCATGTCTAAAAATTTCCCTGTTTTTGTCATTTTTTTCCTCCACTTTCTTAGTAAGCATTCTTTTTTTACTTTCCTGATTCAACTCATGTATGCTCATAGTATACCCATAAAAACCATTTATTATCAGAAGCCGATTAAAAAAGAATACTCATGCCTAAGCTTAAGCAATTCTTGTGCCAACAAAAAAAAGACAATATTTTACCATGAATTTGACATTCCGCATCAAAAAATGTTCATTTTATACGCAAATTACCGTTCGTTTTGCTAACACTTGTTCACTTTTAAATCACTTTCGATGCAGCACGACTTTCGGACAACCCTCAAAAGCCTTGTCACTGATTTCCTCGATGGTCGCTGGTAAATAGACATCCACTAAATTATTACAGTCTTTAAACGCCCAGGAAAGAATTTTTCTGGTTCCCTCATTGATTCTTACCGTTGTTAGTTGATCACACTGATTAAAGGTAAACGAAGCAATCCGGGTCACACTTCCCGGTATTTCGATGTCTTCAATCCCACAACGGGTCATGGCATATTGCCAAAAATCTCTAAGGTTAGCTGGTAGTTTGACCTGCTTCAGGTTTTTACACCCATCAAAAACAAAACCACCAATCTCGATAACCGTATCCGGAAACTCAACCCGCACCAATTCTTTATGGCCTTTAAAAATGTCATCGGCAACAATTAATATATCTTTGTCCGCAGGAATAAGCGCTTCTTCACCCTCACCTTTTGCCTCCGTCAGACACATGCCAAAATCTTGCTTTTTGTAATAATATTCATACATAAAATTTGCTCCTCTTCATTCGTTTTTAAATTTGTCACTCACTATAAAATTCAAATCAACTCACATCATTAAGCGGTAAGCATTTATATTCTTTTGTGAGTATAGCATAAAACGGTTTTGAATAAAATATTTATGCTCAGTTCGTTTTAAATCATATTTATAATTGCTATTGACAAGCAAACAAACTTGCATTACAATAGCACTATGGTTAGTTAGTCAACTAACTAACCAATATTCCGAAAGGGGGTATCCCTTTGCAAATAAATTTTGAAGATGAACGGCCGATCTTTGTTCAAATTGCCGATGGCATTGAAGACGCCATCTTAACCGGAGCGTTTGAGGAAAGCGGTCAGATTCCATCCATAACTGAATTGTCGGTCAGTTATAAAATCAATCCGGCCACGGCGCTCAAAGGCATCTCGATATTGGTTGATGAGGGTATTATTTTTAAAAAACGCGGTGTCGGGATGTTTGTCGCTCCCGGTGCAGTTTCAAAACTGCGGGACAAACGCAAAGAATTATTCTTCGATCATTATATTAAAAAACTCATCGAGGAAGCAAAAAAATTAGGTATCACCAATGAAGAAATATTGGGAATGGTAGAAAGAGGTTATCAGGAATGAACGGAATAGAAATAAATGATGTAACAAAAGGATTTGGAGACACATTAGCTTTAAATCAGGTAAACCTGACATTTGAGCCCCACAAAATATATGGACTATTGGGTCGAAACGGCGCTGGAAAATCGACGCTTTTGAATATTATCACCAATCGGCTCTTTGCCGACAGCGGCCAAGTTACCATCGATGGTCTGGTAAGCGTTGAAAATGATATGACCCAAGGGCTGCTCTATCTGATGTCAGAAAAAAATCTGTATCCCGAGAGCATGACCTGTAATGAAGCCTTCAAGTGGACGAAACAATTTTTCAAGGATTTTGATTTGGACTATGCACTCAACTTAGCCGGGCAATTTAAACTCAACACCAGGAAAAAAATCCGCTCGTTGTCGACTGGTTATACTTCCATTTTTAAAATCATCATAGCCCTTTCGGTTAACACCCCCTATGTCTTGTTTGACGAACCGGTTTTGGGCCTGGATGCCAATCATCGGGAAATGTTCTACCGGTTATTGATTGAGAAATATAGCGATAATCCATTCACAGCGATTATTTCCACCCATTTAATCGATGAAATCGCCAATCTGCTGGAGTATGTCATGATTATCAAAAACGGTGAAATTCTGGTGAATGAATCCTGTGAAGCTTTATTAAGCAAGGGTTGCTCCGTTACCGGAGCAATCACACAAGTGGATGCCTTTATTGCCGACAAGGAAGTGATTGGCGCCGATGTACTGGGCGGATTAAAAACCGCCACTATTATTGGATCTCTTGATAAGCGTACCGTGCCTGATGGAATTGAGATTACCAATTTAGATTTACAGAAATTATTTATCAAACTAACCAATGAGGAGTAACGTAATGAAACTACATGCAATTTATAAATATCAGCTTGCGGATCACCGAAACGCTGTTTTAATCTTCTGTGCCGTCATCCTGGCGGTGATGGCGCTGGTTCCGATGCAAATCACCTTTTCATCGGATATCCTGACGACGAATCAATCCAGCCAAATAGCCGGTCTCGATATGGCACCCGCCGTATTTCTGTTCGTTTGCGGCCTGAACGCTTTTAAGGAAAATTTTCTGTTTGCCCTGCAAAACGGTATCTCCCGAAAATCTTTATTTGTGAATCGGATCTACGTCGCCGTAACATTGGCTGTGACGATGGCCTTGTTTTCACTGCTGCTATTGGCGCTTGGAAAGTTAATTGATTCGCCATCAAGCGGCATTGCCTATTCCAGTTTATTGAGTATGATCTATCAATCCACAGGAACTATTCAATTTAGCGGTCTATCTGAATATCTTATCAGTTTTCTTTTTCTGACGGTGCTTTTTATTGCTGCGCAAGCCCTCGGTTATTTTATTACCGTCGCCCTCTATCGGATGGATAAAAAACAGAAAATCTCTTATATCGTTGGTTTTTATATCATCGTCTTTGTGGTCTTGCCACTCATCGATATGTTCATCTCTGGCCAGATATCAACCATCCTGCTGAAGTTTTTAGACATGGCCATGGGTGTTTCCGCCCATAACCCCTTTATCGGCATGTTCTCCTTGCTAATTTTTAGTATGATCGCAACTGGATCAACCTGGGTACTGATTAGAAAAATCGGAATTAAGAATTAATCAAAAAAAGTAGTCGTGATGGTTCATTTTATCTGAGACCAGCACGGCTACTTTTTTCATTCGTTTCGTTCGTATTTCTAAAAAAACGCTTTCCATGCTGGCAGTTGACGCATCATGTTCTCCACCGCCTTTTCTGCAACAGCTTTGTCAAGTCCCTGGGTTTTGATGGTAAAATTTACCAGACTCTGTTTTTTTTCTTCAAATGATTGCATCGAGCCATCTTCCTTTGCGCAATAGATACAGTACGCCTTACTGGTGTCACCCATCGCAAAGTCGCTTTCTTTCTTCATCGGCATTCCGCATGCTATACAAGTTTTCATCTGTTTCCTCCTTTTATTTTCTAATTAATTTTATATAGTTCAAAATCAATTCATCTTTATGGTCCGTAAGCACTGACCCAGCTGCAAAAAGATAGCTATTGGTCAGATAATAGTGTATCAAACCTAACCAACTGTTAAAGACTATGTGCATCGGTATTTCTTTGATGGTCTCTTTTTCCTGATCACGCTCAATCACCTGATTAAGATGAAATGAAACCACTGATTGGATATTTATGAACACATACTTTGCTTCCTGAGGCAGAACATTAATCTCGGAAATTAGCCGTTTATAAAAATCTTCATACCGGATCAGAACACTAATATGGGCCGCCAAAAAAGTCTCCAGACTTTCATCCTTTTCCGCGAGAAGGTGAAACTGCGCATTGATTTCTAAACCAAAACGTTCAAGCAGGCAAATAATGAGATTCTCTACCGTTGGAAAATGAACAAAGATGGTACCATGGGAAAGATTAGCCGCCCTGGCTATTTGATTGGTCGTAGCACTAAACCCTTCACTTGCATACACTTGGTAGGCGGTATCCAAAATCAATTTTCGGGTTGCCTCTTTTTGGATTTGACGTTTCGTTTTCATTTCACTGACTCCAAACTCATTGACTTTGCACTTATTGTAATTGTTTTTGTCCACGATGTCAAGGACTTACTTTTTTTTGTTGAGTTTCTTCAAAAGTTTAAACTGATCAAGGTTAGATTAGCTGCTGTTATGTTATTGTATAGGCAGGTAAAAAAAATGAACTATTTTTTAGCCATAACTAAAATAAAAATGATATGGAAACCGAAACGATGAGCCATTTAAAGCAAAAATTAAACCAGATACCCGCACTTCCAGGTATTTATAAGATGTTGGATTCCACTGGTCAAATTATCTATGTCGGAAAAAGCAAATGCCTGAAAAAAAGAGTACAATCCTATTTCACTAAATCCCCCAAGCAACCCAAAATTGAACGGATGGTCTTTTTTATTGACGATGTCGATTATATTGTCACCGATACCCATTTAGAAGCCCGACTGCTGGAATGTCAGCTGATCAAGGAGCTCAAGCCTTATTTCAATTCACAAATGAAAAATGACCGGCGCTATTTCTATCTCAAACTTGCCAAGTCAGGAAACTCTCATACGCTGTCCATTGTACTGGAACGAGAAGATGATACTTTTGGACCTTTTCGAAGAAAACAATTGATTCAAACAATGATCGAGGTGTTTACGCATCTCTTTCCCATTGTTCAAGATACAAATCGTTTTACTTTTAAATACCACACGCTGCCCGAGGTCATGAGTCCAGACGATTTTTTCAAAAATCGGGAATCCTTAAGCCAGGTTTTTTCAGATGAGAAAAAGATGCAGCGTTTAATCAATCAATTGACGCTCTGCATGAATAAAGAGGCTACCCAGTTTTATTACGAAAGAGCTTCTCATTATCGTGATCTTATCTCGGGACTGACTTATATTAATCATGTTCTGCATGATTATAAACAGCTCGTAACAAGCGATATCCTTATACGGATACCGGTTCGTGATGGCCAAAAACTCTTTTTTGTTTCAAAAAGTAACATCATCCTGAAAAAATATTTTTCGACACTTACACCGGCTGAAATTGATACCTTTTTCGATGAAGGCCTCAAGACAAAAACTAAATTTGCCTGCAAATGGGACGAAAAAGCCAATACTGATTTTCAGAACATCCTCTTTTCAGAACTTCAATCTTTGCCAGAAGAGTGTATTTTAAAAATATTATAACGCTCTCACTATTTCAATGTGCTTAAGACTTCCAAACATGTGTTAGGGGTTAAGTTTCTACTTTTTCACAATAAAAAACAAGTGGTTATGTTTGATCAGAGAAACCGATCATTCTAACCACCTGTTTTTTTGTAACTCAGTTTAGACAAACAAATTTAATGCGAACGTATAAATTCCCGTGCCAACCTCACTTCAGTCTGGCAACACCCGAATCCACTGCTGCCTGGTATACGGCCTCAGCCACCGCTTTTCCTACCCGGGGATCAAAGGCTGGTACAATAATATAGTCAGCACTTAATTCATCTTCCGCAATCAAGTCAGCAATGGCTTTTGCCGCAGCAACCTTCATCGCTTCATTGATGTCACTGGCTCTGGCATCCAATGCTCCTCTGAAAATACCCGGAAACGCCAGCACATTATTAATCTGGTTGGGATAATCCGACCGTCCGGTTCCCACCACCCAGGCCCCGGCCTGAATGGCCAGTTGAGGGTCAATTTCCGGATCGGGATTGGCCATCGGCAGGACAATAGCATTTTCAGCCATGGTCTGAATCATTTGCTCCGTGACGATACCCGGTGCTGAAACCCCGATAAAAATATCAGCGCCACTGATGGCGTCGGCAAGAGTCCCTTTCTTGTGATCCTTATTGGTCATCTCAGCGATTTCCTGATGAACCCAGTTACTGTACTGTTCGTCTTTTGAGAGGATACCCTTGCTGCTACAGGCGATGATATCCTTAACCCCCATATTGAGAAGCATCTTGATAATCGCCGATCCGGCTGCTCCGGCGCCGCTCATGGCCACGGTTACCTGGTCCCATTTTTTACCGACAACCTTTAATGCATTCATCAACGCTGCCGTCGTCACCACTGCCGTACCATGCTGATCATCATGAAAAACCGGAATGTCCAGCTCCTTTTTTAAACGTCTTTCAATCTCTGCACATCTGGGCGAGGCAATGTCTTCCAGATTAATACCACCAAAAACCGGTTCAATCATCTTAACCGTCTTGATGATCACTTCCACATCTTTCGACGGTATACAGATCGGGAAAGCATCCACGCCGCCAAATTCCTTAAACAAAACCGCTTTTCCTTCCATCACCGGCAGGGCGGCTTCCGGGCCAATATCGCCCAAGCCCAACACTGCCGAACCGTCAGTGACTACGGCCACCATGTTGCCCTTACCGGTATACTTATAGACATCTTCTTTATTTTTATGAATCATGCGGCAGGGCTCCGCTACCCCTGGGGTATAGGCCACTGACAGATCGTATTTTGTTTTGACCGGAACCTTGCTGTCAATACTCAGCTTACCCTGCCATTCTTCATGCAACTTTAGTGCTTCTTCCTGAATTCCCATTGTAATCTCCTTTTTATTCACCAATCATTTCTTCTTTTTATCGATATCTGTTTTCTTTCTCAATTGATTTTTTGTTTTATTCCGATGGTTTTGTCACTTGATTTCCTCCGTCATGCTTATCATTTTGTGTTTATTATACCATTTCTCCGATTATAACATTTAATATTATAACAAACTGTATCGTTTTTTGTTCTTTGACTTTGAATCCAAGCTACTATATAATAATTTCATTGAGATCATATCCTGATGAACTTCTTTCGCCAAATGGTGCGATTGATGAATTCTCACAGCAACGATTGTTTGTTTGATCTTAAAATCACTTATCTCAGGAGGCACAAATGTCAATTTTCACACTGATTATTCCAGTTATTGTCGTATTGTTGGTTATCTCCCTGCTAATGATGAGCTATGTCAAAGCGCCGCCCGATACGGCCTATGTCATATCGGGTATCAAGCGGCGGGTCATTATCGGTAAAGCGGGAATCAAGATTCCTTTTCTTGAACGCGTTGATAAACTGGATCTCAAAATGATGTCTGTCGATGTCAAAACCGGGGAATCGGTACCAACCAATAACTTCATCGATGTAATGGTGGATGGCGCGGTAAAGATCAAGATCGGTTCATCGCCAGAGGCCATTTTACTGGCTTCCGAGAATTTCTTGAACCAATCAACTGATTCAATCATTCCTCAGGTTAAAGATGTCCTTGAGGGAAATGTCCGAGAAATCATTGGCTCACTTGACCTCAAAGATATGTTGACCGACCGAAAATCCTTCTCCGAAAAGGTGCAGGAAAACGCTGTTCCGGATCTTAAACGGATGGGTCTTGAAATAATTTCCTTCAATATTCAATCAATCCGCGATCAGGCTGGCGTGATTGAAGATCTTGGTACCGAAAACAAATCGCAGATCAAAAAAGGCGCCGCGATTGCCCGCGCCAACGCCGAGAAAGAAGTTGCGATTGCCGAATCAGAAGCTGCTAAAATTGCCAACGATGCCAGAATAAAAGCCGATCTGGAAATTGCCCAGAAAAATACCGATCTGGATATCCGCAAAGCCGAATTAAAACGTCAGTCTGATCTGACGAAGGCCCAGGCCGACGCCGCTTACCAAATCGAGCAGGAAGAACAGCGAAAAACAATTGAGACAAAGACCCAGGAAGCCAATATTATTAAACAGGTAAAAGAAATTGAGTTGGCCGCCAAAGAAGTTGAAGTTCGCGAACAACGATTAAAAGCAGAGATCAACAAAACTGCCGATGCTGAACGCTACCAGCGTATCCAAAAAGCTGAAGCCGAATTATTTGAGAAACAAAAAGATGCTGAAGCAAAGCTGTTTATTGCCACCAAAGATGCTGAAGCCAATCGATTAGCGGCCGAAGCTGATCGCTATGCCAAAGAGCAGGAAGCTGCCGCCATTGAAGCCCGGGGTTTTGCCGAGGCTGCCGCCATCAAGGCCAAAGGTCTGGCCGAAGCTGCCGGAATTGATGCCAAAGCTGAGGCAATGAAGAAATTCAGCGATGCCGCCATCATGGAAATGTACTTCAATGCCCTTCCCGAAGTTGCCCGCAATGTTGCTGCTCCACTTAACAACGTCGATCGCATTACCATGTATGGCGATGGTAATTCTACCAAAATGGTCAAAGACATCGTCAATACCATGTCCCAAGTGACCGAAGGAATCTCCGAAAGCACTGGCATTAATCTGCAGTCGTTGATTTCGGGATTCTTAGGCGGCAAAATGGCAACACCGACTGAAACCCCCACTATAACTGTCAGTACAACAACTGCAGCCGCAGATAGTGAACCGTTTAGCCCGGATTTATCAACTGAGCTTATGGCCCAAATCCAACCCGTACCTTCAGAAACCAGCACCGTAGACCCGGAAGATGAAGTCTAATTCCGGTATTTTGGATAAATTTTTCACGATTCAGGAATTAATGCGCTCAGGTCTGGTACTTCCCTTTGCTACAAGCGCATTTCACCAAAGAAAAGCACCTGCGTTTGGTGCTTTTCTTACTAAATGGTAGCATAACCTTATCGTTAGAATGATCCATTAATCCATATCAGGGGGTATCTCTATCATGGACACTTCAACCTTTTTCAGTAATCTGTTTGCTTTAGAAAATTCACCAATTGCCTTATTGTCCCTTTTTGTCGGCGGCGCCTTTTTAACGATCCTATTCGTTTTTGTGATCTACTATGTCGTTTTTCGGGTAAAACATGAACCACCAGAAAAAATCAAGCGCCCAACTATCGAATCCCCTTCCCAGGATCTTGTGATGTTTGACGCAGCTGAAAATCCCAATTTATCAGCTCTTCAGGATCGCAACATTGCGGAACAGGCAAGGCTTCAAAAACTAATCGGTTTATTAAAAACTGCCAAACGGCGGGAATCGCTCTATTCGCAGGAGGTCATCCTCGAAGATCTGGAAGCGGTTATTTCAAAAGTTCGGGATAAAATCAGCAAAGAGCCAGACCTTCAGGTTTTTCCGCAATATGCCAGTCATCATGCTGAAACCGCCATTCAACTCCTGAACACCTACCTTGACTTAGATCGCACCCCAGATGATTCGATGGAAAACATCAACAAGATCAGAAATGAAATCATCGCGTCCTTTCCGCCACTCCTTGAATTTTATCAGGATTATTTAAACCGTTTGTATGATGCTCAGTATTTTGATGTGGCCAGTGATGTTGAGGTGGTCAAGTCGATTTCTGCAGACAAGCAGGATTTTTTGAGGAAGTGATTTAATCTCTGAGTGCGCCAGGGACTGTCAAAAGGAAACATCACTCATATCGTTTTCCTCTTTATTTTTATTGAGATCTCATTAGTATTGTAATCACTTTCATTAAGAAATGAGGTGATGTCAATTGGACATAAAATAAGAGGCATGTCTCAAAAAGAACTTGGTATCAAATCTGGATTTTCAGCCGCTACTGCCGATGTTCGAATCCGACAGTATAAAAGCCATAAAATGATTCCAAAAGAAACTAAGTCAAATGAGATTGATACTACTCTAGAATTAGATGTATCTCCACTTAAAGATCATGACATCTATTCTAATTTGGATCTGATGCAAATTTTATTTAAATCGGAGGAAAATCACGGACTGTTAATGGAAAAAGAAACTAATCGGTATGTATCTGTCATTTGACGAGTCCCACCCATTGTTTCGTTACATCTTAAAAGCTATGATGATTAAAAACTATTTCAGAATACTAAAAAACGAGGTAAACTTACATGAATTTTAACAATGTATACAATTTCAGAAATCCTATAAGACATTTTGTTAATATTGATTCTCTAAATTACCCAAGCGATATTACTACATTTCCCATAAGTAATTTATCATGGACACTTCCGATTCCGTTCAAAATACAAAAAGAAGGAGAAAAGTTCCGTACAATAAAACTCCCTAATCCAATAAGTTTTAAGTGTGCTTATCATTATTATTCTTCTTTGCCAAATTTTTTAGATCTACGTTTAATTGACCCCGATCACAAAAGATTATCTGCAAATCTTGATACTGGTGATTTTGTTTCAGGAGAATATGATCGGCACTTAAATAATGATTTTATGAATCTCTGTTTATATGATTCTCTTCTAAAACTAGACATAGAGGAGTATTACGGGAAAATATATACTCACTACTTAGAATTAAACGGCTTAGAAGATTTTGTTCTAGCAGGTTTAAATAACGGACGTACTGGTGGCATAATCATGGGAAATTATCTTTCTTTATATTTTGCTGAAAGTATGTTGCAAAAAATATCTGCAGATTTTAAAGTTAAATTGACTGCTAAGAACATTCCATTTCACTTTGAATATTTTTCAGATGATTTCTATATCTTCTGTAACTCGAAAGATATCAATTTGATTACTACCATTTTTGATGAAACCTTACAGTCTTACGATTTTAAGCGAAACGAGAGTAAACAAGAAATTTGGACTTACGAAGATTACAATAGTTATAACCTTTTAACACGGTATTGGAAATCTATTATACGTCACTGGAATCTTGAACTTTTAAAAGACTATGAAATAGCGAACAACAAGAAAACTACTGTTTCACATACACTTTCATTTTTAAATCAAATCATTTACAGAATTTCATCTTTATCTGATTTAAAAAACAAAAAATCACTAATTGTTAACTTTTTTAAGACAAAACATTTCCAAGAAACAAATTTTAACGAATATACTATAAAATTATATGATTATCATCAATTGTGCTTCCTATTAAGTCTAGCTCCAGAATCACTTTTGTATACTTCTCACATTTTTAATACTATGAACTCTTTCAATAACGAGCTGATTAAAGAATTTTTGTCATTAAGATATAAAGCCGCTTTAGAGTCTCCATTAAATGATGTTCAGCTTTATTATTATTATGCAATCAAGTCCTATGGTTTTTCTGACTTACTTTCCTCAATGTCATCCTTGGTAATGAATTCAGAAAATCAAATACTTATATCCTATTACCTTAAAGATACTTTATTCAGTCAAGATGAAATCATGGCTCTAAAATTATTGGAAGCTGAACAGTATTGGTTTCAAAATTATCACTTAATTCTCTATTCCCCAGACCTTGTGTCTGATTTAGGTAATAGTATTGCGAAATATTTGGTTCCCAAAAATGCCATATCAAAAACTGCAAAAGAAGATACATATAAAAATTTCTACAGTGATAATTTAACATCTGGAATTGCACTAATACAAGAAATTCAAGATGTCACAAGTAATATACAATCCTATCTTTCATTACGTCATCAGGAAACTGCTGTTGATTTTACTCATTCAGATTCTGAAGATGATATTGATTCTGTAGAGATATTAAGCCTATAAATTATGCCGATTGCTGACGTAGAAACTGGGAAGTCGCTTATTTAGCACTTTCTAGCGTTTGTTTCTAGTGTTACAGAGCGCATTTATCCTACCGGGCAAAGTGATTTATTCTGTAACCAAAATTCTTCCCATGGAATCAATATAATAATTTCAATAATCTCTCTTTTAAAAATTGTGGTAATTACAAGGCTTCGAGCCACATTATGAAGAATAAAAAATGACCTCGGAATGAGAAGTTGGACGACTCATTTCAAGGTCATTTATCATACTTTATTTTATTGGAAAGGCTAAACGATTTTGTCCCAAACAGGATAAATCACTTTGCCTTTTAACATTATTGTTATTCCCACTCAATCGTTGAAGGGGGCTTGCTGGTAATGTCATAGACAATCCGGCTGACATGTTTTACCTCGTTAACAATTCGGGTTGAGATGCTTTCCAGCACATCATACGGGATGCGTGCCCAGTCGGAAGTCATACCATCAACCGAGGTGACGGCTCGCAGGCCAATGGTATAGTCATAGGTTCGTTCATCACCCATAACACCAACACTGCGGTTTCCCGGCAGCACGGCAAAGTATTGCCAGATTTCTTCATCCAGACCGGCTTTGGCAATCTCATCTCTAAAGACAAAATCGGCTTCTTTTAAGATATCCAATTTTTCTTTGGTGACCTCGCCCATCACCCGAATGGCCAGACCTGGCCCCGGGAAAGGTTGCCGCCAGACCAGATCGTGATCCAGTCCAATTTCTTCACCGACGGCCCGAACCTCGTCTTTAAAGAGGTTTCTAAGTGGTTCAATCAGTTCGAAATTGACATCATCCGGTAATCCGCCAACGTTGTGATGACTTTTGATGACCGCTGCGTTTTTGGTGCCGCTTTCAATCACATCCGGATAAATGGTTCCTTGAAGTAAAAAGTCGATGTCGTTTAATTTACCTGATTCTTCCTCAAAGACCCGGATAAACTCTGTCCCGATGATTTTTCGTTTTTGTTCCGGATCACTGACACCAGCTAATTTACCAAGGAAACGATCTTCACAGTTCACCCGGATAAAGTTCATGTGAAAGCGGTTTTTAAAGATCGCTTCAACCTGATCGCCTTCATCTTTTCGAAGCAGGCCATGATCAACAAAGATACAGGTCAGCTTGTCACCAATGGCCTGGTGAACCAGAGTCGCTGCCACTGACGAATCAACGCCGCCGCTAAGGGCACACAGCACTCGCCGGTCACCGACTTGTTCTTTGATGGCTTCAATCTGTTCCTGGGCAAAATTATGCATGGTCCATAACCCTTCGCAGCCACAGACATCATAGATAAAGTTATTTAAAACTTCTTTACCGTATTGGGTGTGTTCCACCTCAGGATGGAATTGAACCGCATAGAGCTTGCGTTCATGACATTCCATGGCCCCGGTCGGACACGAGTCGGTGGTGGCAGTGATACAAAATCCTTCCGGAATGGTCTGGATATAGTTGGTATGACTCATCCAGCAGGTTGATCCATCCGGAATATTTTTAAACAGCACCGAGTCTTGTGAAAAATTCAAGGCCTTTTTACCGTACTCCCGAATATCGGCTGAGTCGGTAACCCCTTTTAGCTGTTCCGCCATCAGCTGAGCGCCGTAGCAGATCCCTAAAATGGGAATGCCCATGTTATAAATTTCCGGATCACATTGGGGAGCTCCTGCTTCATGAACACTGGAAGGTCCGCCGGTAAAGATAATCCCTTTGGGATTTTTCTGGCGAATCTCATCGGGGGTGATGTCATAAGGAACAACTTCTGAATACACTTTAGCTTCACGAACCCGTCGAGCGATCAGCTGATTGTATTGTGCTCCGAAATCCACTATGAGAATGATCTCATCTTGATAATGCTTTTTTATCATAAATTCTCCTAAAATTGAGCGCTATTGTAGTTGGGTGATTCTTTGGTAATGGAAATATCGTGCGGGTGACTTTCAATCAGACCGGCACTGGTTATTTTCATAAACTGCGATTTTTCTCGTAGATCCTTGATGGTCGGGGTACCACAATAGCCCATCCCGGAACGAAGGCCACCGACTAATTGATAAACGGTATCGGCCAGCGGTCCTTTGTAGGGAACCTTACCTTCAACCCCTTCAGGCACCAGTTTTTTCTGGCCTTCCTGGAAATAGCGATCCGAGCTGCCGTCTTTCATGGCCCCTAAAGAGCCCATGCCACGGTAGGTTTTAAAGCTTCGGCCCTGATAAATGATGGTTTCTCCCGGACTTTCATCAGTACCAGCAAAGAGACTACCAATCATCACCACATCAGCTCCAGCTCCAATGGCTTTTACGACATCCCCGGAATACTTGATCCCACCATCGGCAATTACCGGAATATCATATTCTTTGGCGACTTCAACCACGTCCAGAATGGCCGTGATTTGCGGAACCCCAATCCCGGCAACAACCCGGGTTGTACAAATGGAGCCGGGGCCAATCCCGACTTTAAGAGCATCCACACCAGCCTCGATTAAATCTTTAGCAGCAGCACCGGTAGCAATGTTACCAACAATCAGCTGTACATCAGGGTATTTTTCCTTGATCGCTTTAACCGTTTTAACGACCCCAATGGAGTGACCATGGGCGGTATCCACGACGATGACATCAGCCTGAGCTGCTACCAGAGCATCGACCCGTTCAAAGGTGTTGCTGCTAATGCCTACGGCACCACCAACAATCAGTCGTCCTCGATAGTCTTTAGCGGCATTCGGGTATTTAATGCTTTTTTCGATATCTTTAATGGTGATCAAACCCTTAAGATTATTTTCGGAATCCACAATCGGAAGCTTTTCGATCTTGTATTGTTTCAAAATGGCTTCAGCTTTTTCCAGAGTGGTGCCCTCTTCCGCTGTCACCAAATTATCTTTTGTCATGGCGTCTTTGATTTTCTTTTTCGGGTCACTTTCAAAACGCAGGTCACGGTTGGTGATGATTCCCACTAATTTTCCTTCGATGGTAATCGGAACACCAGAAATTCGGTAGCGGGACATCAGTTCCAGCGCATCGCCAATATTATGTTCCGGCGACAGGAAAAACGGATCAACGATAACCCCGTTTTCTGAACGCTTTACCTTATCAATTTCAAACGCCTGTTCTTCAATCGTCATATTCTTATGAATAATCCCGATACCACCTTCTCTGGCCATGGCAATGGCCAATCGTCCTTCGGTGACCGTATCCATGCCGGCGCTCATAATGGGAATATTCAGGGCAATTTTCTTTGTTAGACGGGTGCCGGTGTTAACATCTCCTGGCAACACTTCGGACTTTCCTGGGATTAACAATACATCATCAAAGGTAATGCCTTCCTTTAATATCTTCTCCAACCTTGTACTCCTTTCAAATTTAACATTCGCTTAGATACAAAAAAAGCAGACAATTGGCCATTGCTTTTCATCTGCTTCATGTATGTTCTGTAATCTTATATTATGCTGTTTAGTCTAACACAATTTGCTTAAATGTGACAATGATTATTTTTTTGGTAACGTTATCTTTTCTTGATTCTGACAATTTTTAAGACTAAAACAATAATAGTGAGGGATTCTCCATGTCAGCCTTAATCGCCTGGAGGAATTTTGCACCATCGACCCCATTGGCCACCCGTTGATCAAGATTCAGACTGATTTTCATCACTGACCGAACCACCGGTTCACCCTGGAAAATCCGGATTCGTTGAACCACTTCGCCAACACTGAGAATGGCACTGTTCGTCGGGTTGATGATGGCAGTAAATTCCCGGATCCCATACATCCCCAGGTTTGAGATCGTAAAGGTGCTGCCTTCCCGTTGCTCGTACGAAAGATGTTTGTTTTTAACAGCTTTTAAAAGATCACCCCGGCTTTTGACGATTTCCACAAAGCTCATCGTCTGCGTGTCTTTGATCACCGGAACAATCAAACCCTCTTCGGATTCCACTGTCAAACCCATATTGACATAATCCTGGGGCACGACGATTGCGTCTTCCCGCCGGGCGTTAAGAAGCGGATGTTTTACTAATGCCCGGGATGTTGCCAACAGCAGAAAATCGGTATAGGTACAGCGGTATTTAGCCTGCTCCTCAATTTTTTTGGTAATCTTCTTGCGGAGATCCTTGATTTCAGTCATATCAATTTCAGTCGTTAAACTGATGACTGCTGTTTCTTCCTCGCACTTAATCCGATATTTTCTGATTATCCTGGATCGAACCCCATGGCTCCGATTATTCTTCGCCCGACTGATTTCATTAGTGACAAGCTCTTCCGCTTCCCCAGGCAGTTCTTTTGCTACTTCACTAACTTGCTCTGCTGGTGCTTGAAGCACTTCGTTGCTTGCAATGCTTTGTTCCGTTGCAACAACCGCCGATTCTGATCCCGGATTTTGCGTGTCAACGGCTATCGATTGATCTTGGATCTCAGAATCTGCTGTTTCCAAAGAAATTGAAAGCTCAACTTTTTCGGATTTACTATCCGTGTTTTTCTCAGGTTCCTGTTTTTTTCTTGATAACCCCCGGGATTTTTTATTTTTTTTACCCAGCGCTTCCTGCTCATTTTCACGAAGAAGGTGCATTGGCGTTGGCTTGACAATGATTTCTTCCCGGAGTGGTTCTGCTTTAAGATCAACAAACGGGACAAAATCCAGCTCTGAAATTTTTGTAACCACATCCGTATCTTTTTCTTCCTTGCCTATATCATTGGCATCCACAAAAGGAACAAAGTCCAGCTCCGGATTCGGTAGCCTTTCGACTTTCTGATTCATCTCGCTCAGTTTTTTTCGGGATTTGGTTTTGTTGACCGGGATTTCTTCCAGCTTTCCGGGTGTTGTAAACAGATTTCTGGGATTTCCGGCTATTTTATCCAGACTGGTACCGATCACCACCGGTTCTTTTGACTTGTAGTCAAAGGTTCCCGGTTGAATAACCACCAGTTTTTTCACATCATCAACTTCAACTCGACCATTTGGTCCGGTTCCAGTGGCCTTTTCAATGTCCACCTTAAATTCCCGGGCAATCCGTCTGGCCGCCGGGGTCGCCCTGACCTTCCCCACCCGGGGATCAGACTCCGTCATTACTTCCTGCGGATCTTCAATCATTTCATCATTGATGATGCCTTGAATGGCTACAGTTGGTTGCTGCTTTATCCCTTCCTTAATGGTTTCTTCCAGATTTCGTTCCAGTTCTTCAATGGCGGCCGTTAGTTTTTCTTCCAGATTTTCTTCCTGTTGACTATCGTCACAACGCTCTGCTTCTTGATCTACCATTTTTTTACCTGCCACTACGTCTGTTTGGCCGGTTTCTTCGTTATCAGCATTTACTTCTGACAACGCTTCCTCACTTTTTTGATCATGTTCCAGGGTCGCTTCTTTAATCGTTTCGGCATTTGTCGAGTTTTCTATTGTCATATCCAACGTCTCTTTCGGTAAGATTATTTCATTTTCCATCATTGAGTCCGCTCCCTATTCCCGATTCAGAAGACGATAGACGCTATGAACGAAATCATTGCGCTGGGGCACCGCAGCTGACTCTAATTCCTGATTAAAGGGAATCGGAACATCCAGGCCACCCAGACGGACAATCGGCGCTGTGAGATAGTCGAAGGCTTCACTCTCAACGACTCGCGCGACAATTTCGCCACCGACCCCGCCGGTTTTAGTAGCCTCATGGGCAACAATCAGACAACCGGTTTTGATAACCGATTCGATGATCGGTTTCATATCCATGGGATATAAGGTCAGGGGATTGAGAATCTCCACCCGAATTCCTTCCTCTTCTAAAAAATCAGCGGCTTCAATGGCTTTAGCCAGGGTGGTTCCATAGGCGACGATGGTGACATCTTTCCCGGGCCGCTCAACGATGGTTTTTCCGATTTCCAGGGTATACTCCTCGTCAAGGGGAACCAGACCCACCGAATCGTAGAGCATCTTATGTTCAATAAAACAGACCGGATTGTTATCCCGGATGGCCGCTTTGATCAGGCCTTTGGCCTGAGCCGGGGTTGATGGGGTCACCACCTTCAGTCCCGGTACATGGCATAACCAGGCTTCCAGGCTCTGACTGTGCTGAGCCGCACCACCAGCGCCGGAACCGGCTGGCAATCGCAATACCATCGGCACCTGGGACTGGCCGCCAAACATGTAGCGCATTTTAGCGCCCTGATTCACCAGAGCATCCAAACCCAGGGTGATAAAGTCCATAAACATAATCTCGCAAACCGGGCGCAAGCCGGTGGTTGCCGCCCCCACGGCGGTTCCGACAATCGCCCCTTCAGAAATCGGGGTATCCAGAATTCGCTCTTCACCAAACTCTTCCAATAAACCTTTCGAGACTCCAAAGGCGCCACCATAAACACCAATATCTTCACCTAAAAAAATGACATCCCGATCCAAACGCATTTCTTCGGTTATCCCCAGACGGATGGCATCGCGGTAGGTCATTTTTGTCATATCATTTGTTTTCATTCTTCAACCTCTCACGCATATACATCTGCTAAAATTGTATCAAGCTGCGGTGATGGACTTTTTTTAGCAAATTCCACCGCCTGTTCAATGGAAATAATGGCTTCATTTTCCATTTTTTGAATCTGCTTTTCAGTAAAGATCCGATTTTCCCGGAGGTACTCTTTCATCTTCAACAGCGGATCTTTTTTTCGCCATTCCTTTACTTCCTGTTCTTCCCGATAAAGCTGTTTATCACTTTTGGAATGGCCACTGAAGCGATAGGTTATAGCTTCAATCAGCACCGGCCCCTTCCCGGCTCTGGCATAACGCAACGCTTTCGTAACGGTATTATAAACATCGAGAAAATCGTTACCGTCAATGGTGAGACCCGGAATGTTATAGGCTTCGCTGCGGTCAGAAATATTCTCAACATTCATGTGGTTTTCGACCGGATTTGACATCCCGTATTGATTATTCTCGATGAAAAAAACCACCGGCAGCTTCCAGATCGAGGCCAGATTCAGGGATTCATGAAAACTGCCCGTATCGGTGGCACCGTCCCCGGCAAAGCACAATACAACCTTCCCAGTCTTCTGGTATTTCTGCGTCAGTGCCGCCCCACAGGACAGGCCAAAACCGCCACCAACCACACCATTGGCCCCCAGATTGCCATTTTCGACATCAGCGATGTGCATTGAACCGCCTTTGCCCTTGCAATAGCCGGTTTCTTTCCCCAGACATTCTGCCATCATCAGATTGACATCCAGGCCAAAGCCAATCGCCTGAGCGTGACCCCGATGACTTAATGACACCAGATCGCCTTCTTCCAACGCCAGACAGGCCATCACCCCAGCAGCTTCCTGACCCATAGCCAGATGAACCGTACCATGAACCTGACCTTTTTCCTCCAGTTCCCCCAGCTTTTCTTCAAAAAATCGGGCCTGATTCATTTTATAATACATTCTTAATAGAAGTTCTTCTGATAATTCAATCATGGTTTCCTCCACATTTTCACTATTTATTTTTAAAAAGGTGAATAACCCTTAGCATTTTGTTTCATACTTTTCCATTATATCTTTTATTCCCCAATAAATAAAGAATGAAGCGAAAAACTGCATAAAATAACAGCATTTTTCACCTCATTCTTTATTTCTATTAATAAACTTTTAATTTTTTTGCCTGATCATTGGTTTTCGGCCATTCGTTTAATGATCGATTCAGCGATGGTTAAATCCTCCGGGGTGGTGATTTTGATATTGGTATAGTCACCAACCACGATTTTAACCGGAACCTTCAGCCATTCCACCAGAAAGGCATCATCTGTCCCGGATACTCCCGATTCAAGCGCTTTTTGATGGGCCTCTTTGATCAGATCGTAGTCAAAGGTTTGGGGGGTTTGGATTTCCACCAGATAATTTCGATCCGGGGTCGCTTCGACAAAGCCATCGTCACTTATCACCTTGATGGTGTTTTTGGCTGGCACCCCCACCACCGTCGCTCGATACTTAATAGTTTCTTCAATGCTCTTGCAAATGACCGACTCGCTGATCAGTGGCCTGGCGCCATCGTGGATCAGGACAATCCGGGTCTGCTGATTCACCGCCTTTAGTCCGGCATAAACCGACTCCTGCCGGGTCTCGCCGCCAGCCACTAATTTGATCTTGCTATAGGAATAGACCCCGATGACCTGATCCTGACACAGCTGCCGCTCTTCAGGATTGATGACCAGCACAATTTCGTCGATCAGCGAACATTTTTCAAAAACGTCCAGGGTATGGGCTAAGATCGGTTTTCCGTTTAACTGCAGATACTGTTTGCTGACAGATGCCTTCATCCGCCGACCCAATCCAGCAGCAGGGATGATCACACTGGTTAACACGTTTTCCATATTTGCCACCTTATCATTCATTATTCACTTAACACGTTTAGTCACTGACAACCTCCCGGTTATGCCTGCGTTTTTGCCGACTGATGCTTTGCAATTTTTCTACAGTGCATTTAATACCTGCGCCACTTTCTGATTATCGGTTCTCAAAATTATTTCCCGTTGCTCAGGCGTCTCCAGCCTTGATTCCAATCTGATTTCCAACCTGGGTTCAAACGCTTCGTCCAAGACCAGATCCGGCCACTCCAGCAACAGCGTACACCCCCGGCTGAGGTAGTCATCAAAGCCCATCTCATAAAGCTCATCGGGATCCTGAAGCCGGTATAAATCAAAATGAAAAACCCGGGGTGGATTGCCATATTCGTTGACAATGGTATAGGTGGGACTGGTAACCTCATCCGAAAGACCCATACCGGCAACAAAGCCTTTTGAAAACAAGGTTTTTCCAGCACCCATTCCACCCTGTAAAAAAATAATCAGGGGGAAGCGCATCGCTTCCCCCAACTGTTTACCAAAATCATAAGTATCCTGGCTTGATTTTGTAATGATTCTTTTCTCAAACATCTTAATCAACCTTTTCTTCGGATCCCGTCTTTTCGTTACTAAAATCAATGATCTCTTCGTCGCTGTTGTCATCAATAATTTCATAATCCACTTCAACGACATCCTGATTCTCAATCCGCTTATTCCCGGGGAGAACCACTGCCAGGAGAATATAGACAATGATGCTGAGGATTCCCGGCACGAATCGGAGCACAAAGGGCAACAGGAAAAGCCCTCTGAAGACCCAGGGTGAAATGTTGCAGTATTCGCCAAGACCAGCACAGACACCGGCCAGAATGGCCCTTTTTTTACTTTTCACTAATTGTTTTTTCATTATTATTCCATTCTTAAACGTTACTCTTGACGGTAGGTTGCCATAAACCGTTCCAGCCGATCCATGGTTTCAATCAGATCTTCAGGGTGTGGTAAAAAGACGATTCTGAAATGATCCGGGTGAGGCCAGTTAAAACCGGTACCCTGAACCATCAGGACATGTTCTTCTTTTAGAAAATCCAGGGCAAACTGGACATCACTGGTGATATTAAACATTTCGGTATCAATTTTAGGAAAGACATAAAATCCGGCCTTGGGTTTGACACAGGACAAGCCCGGAATCGCATTGATCCGCTTACAGACAATCTCCCGCTGTTCATAGAGCCGTCCGCCGGGCTTGAGCAGGTCATTCATGCTCTGATAGCCACCGAGTGAGGTCTGGATCGCATGCTGTCCCGGAACATTGGAGCACATTCGCATATTGGAAAGCATCTTGATGCCTTCGATATAGTCCTTTGCCCCCTCCTTATTGCCGGTTAAAATCATCCAACCGACCCGATAGCCAGGAATCCGATGGGATTTGGACAAGCCGTTGAGGGTTACCACCAATACATCTTCGGTGAGCGTTGACATCGGGATATGAACATTATCATCATAGAGAATCCGGTCATAAATTTCATCGGCAAAGATAATCAGATCATTTTCCACCGCCAGATCAACGATTCCCTCTAAAATTTCCCGGGGATAAAGGGCGCCAGTGGGATTATTGGGATTGATGACGACAATCCCCTTGGTATTGGGGGTAATCTTACTGGCAATATCCGAAAGATTGGGATTCCAGTCGTCTTCTTCATCACAAGTATAATAGACCGCATTGCCACCCGACAGGTTGACGGCAGCCGACCACAGCGGGTAATCCGGTGCTGGCACCAGAATTTCGTCCCCGTTGTCCAAGAGCGCCTGCATACAAAAAAGAATCAGTTCGCTGACCCCATTACCCAGAAAAACATCATCGACCTTCAGATCCATCAGTCCCTTGGTCTGATAATGCTGAACCACGGCCTTTCGGGCCGAAAAAATGCCCTGGGAATTACAGTATCCTTCAGCGGTTTTCATGTTATATTTAATATCCTGAATAATTTCATCCGGGGCATTTAAATTAAAGGGGGCTGTATTGCCCGTATTGAGCATAATAATGTCAATGCCGTCCCGCTCCATGCGATCCGCCTCTTCGACCACCGGTCCTCTAATATCATAACAAACGTTGTCCAACTTCTTCGACTTTTTCACAGCTTTCATCACTACACTCAACTCCTTTAATATTAAATTTTAGATAAGACTACTCCAATGTACGGTCCTTTTTCATTTTTTCGATGATGTTGCGGTAGCCTTTGCCGTGTTTGAGGCAGCGGTTGACCCGGCTGATGGTGGCCGAACTGGCTCCGGTCAGTTTTTCGACATCAATAAAGGTTTTTCCCTGGGACAGCAAGTAGGCAATTTCAAAGCGGTGAGCCATGTCTTCGATTTCTTTGATGGTACACAGGTCTTCCAGTAACAGATTACAATCCTCTTCGGTTTCAAGGGCTAAAATCGCCTGGGCCAGGACTTTTCTTTTTGCATTTGCTTCCATGGAGATTCCTCTTTCATTTCTTGTTATTCATCTGGGATGATAAAGAAATTTTCTTCCTAAAAAATTTTATCCATTGACACTTAATCTTATCTTTAGTGTATAATATGTTATCATAACACATTGCTGTAAATAAATAAATTGAAAGGTTGAACTTTATGAAATTATATAATACCTTGACCCAGCAGAAAGAAACCTTTGTCCCGATTGAAGCGGGCAAGGTGCGGATGTATTCCTGCGGACCGACTGTTTACAACTATTTTCATATCGGCAACGCCCGTCCCTTCATTGTTTTTGACGTGCTCCGCCGATTTTTGGAATATACCGGCTATGAGGTCACCTTTATCCAGAATTTTACCGACGTCGATGACAAAATCATCAATCGCAGCCACGAAGAAGGGATTTCGCCGGGCGATGTTTCTGAAAAATACATCCAGGAATACTTCACCGATGCCGATGCCCTGGGCATCAAACGGGCCTCGGTCCATCCCAAGGTTAGCGAGCACATGCCGGAAATCATTGAAATGATCAAAACCCTGGAAGAAAAGGGACTGGCCTATAACGTCGATGGCAATGTCTACTACCGTGTCGATGCCTTTAACGATTATGGTAAATTGTCCAAACAATCCATTGATGATTTAAAATCCGGTGCCCGAATTGACGTCAATGACGAAAAAGAAAGTCCTCTTGATTTTGCCCTCTGGAAAAAGAAAAAAGACGGCGAACCCTATTGGGAAAGTCCCTGGGGTCAGGGACGACCAGGCTGGCACATTGAATGTTCGGCGATGTCCAAAAAACATCTCGGTGAAACCATTGATATTCACGGCGGCGGCCAGGATCTGATCTTCCCCCACCACGAAAATGAAATTGCCCAATCGGAAGGCTGCTGCGGCAAACCCTTTGCCAACTATTGGGTCCACAATGGCTACATTAATATCGACAACGAGAAAATGTCCAAGTCCAAGGGCAACTTCTTCACCGTCCGGGATATTGCCAAAACCTTCGATCTGGAAGCGGTTCGGATGTTTTTACTGATGGCCCATTACCGCAGCCCGGTCAACTTCAGCGAACCGCTGCTAAAACAGGCCGCCAGTGCCCTGGAGCGTTTATATACCGCCAAATTCCAGATGGACTTCCTGCTGGAAAATGCCACTGCTAAGGCAGCCACCGAAGCCGAGCAGGTTTGGATTGATTCCCTGGCCAAATACAAAAACGATTTTATTGCTGCCATGGACGACGATATCAACACCGCCGATGCCATTGCCGTAATTTTTGAGCTGGTTCGGGATTTAAATTCCAACCTTGATGCCACTTCTTCCCAACCGGCAATCATGGCTGGCCAGAATACTTTTGCCGAACTCACCGGTGTTTTAGGGCTGGCGGTAAAAGAAAAAGAAACCAATCTGGATGAGGCGGTAGAAGATCTGATCGCCCAGCGCCAGGCCGCCCGTAAAGCCAAGGATTTTAAGCGGGCTGACGAAATCCGCGATGAACTGCTGGCAAAAGGCATTGTATTGGAGGATACCCGGGAAGGTGTTAAATGGAAAAAAGCCTGACCCTTACCCCCGAACCCACCGAAAATCTCAAAACTATAAAGGCCACCATCGAAAAAAGCTATACCATCGAACAGGCCGCTGCCATGAATCCCCTGGCTTTGGCCTATCTCGGCGATGGGATATATTCCGATATGATTCGAAAATATCTGCTTGGCTGTGGTCACCAGAACGTCAACTTCATGACCAAAACCTCCATCCACTATGTCCGGGCCAGTGCCCAGGCCCAAATCATCCGGGAACTGCTGCCAGAGCTTACCGAAGCCGAGCAGCGGATCTTTAAACGGGGCCGTAATACCGCCTCTCAGGTTCCCAAGAATGCCAACCCGTCTGACTACCGCTATGCCACCGGGTTTGAAACCCTGATTGGCTACCTTTTTCTTTGCGGTGAGACGGAGCGGATGAATGCCCTGATTGTTCAGAGCATTGCGATCATCAATCAAAGCCTCAACTAACAAAAGATCTGCATCAGGCCAATGCCTGATGCAGATCTTTTCGTTTTTATTGCATTAGTTTTGTACGGTGACCGGAGCCGCCTCCCAGGTATCAAAGATGGTTCGCTGATACCACCGGAACATAAACAGTTCGTAAGCCAGACAAACGATTTCCGAGATGAAGAATCCATACCAGAGCCAGTCCAGACCGCCAGCCTGAGCCAGCAGGTAAGTAACCGGCAAGAGCACCACCATCTGGCGGATAAAGGAAGCAATCATACTGACATAAGCTTTCCCGATGGCCTGAAAACTGACACTGAGCATAATCGAAATTCCCGCCAACGGAAAAGCCAGACTGATGCTGCGCAGACAGTTCACCCCGATTTCCATCATTTCGGATGACGGATTAAAAGCCATCATAATCTGAGCCGGGAAAATCCAGAACAGTACTGTGCCTATGATCATGATCGAGAGGGCAGCAGTAATTGCGACCTTTAGGGTTTCATTGAACCGTTCCCGGTTTCTGGCCCCAAAATTAAAGCCGAAGATGGGCATGGCCCCCTGTCCCAATCCAAAGATGGGCATAAAGATGATCGATTGAATTTTAAAGTAAACACCGAAAACTGCCACCGCTGACATCCCAAATCCGGCCAGGATCAGATTGTATCCGGTAATCATCAGCGAGGCCAACCCCTGCATAATCGCCGCTGGCAAGCCGACTTTAAAGATGTCCTTGACGATTTCTGTTTCATAGTGAAACACCTGATAGTCCAGTTTGAGATATGACTTTCCGCTTTTAAAGACAATCAACAGCATATAAACCATCCCCAAAAGCTGACCGATGACCGTGGCAATGGCCGCACCGGCTACCCCCAGGGCAGGGAAACCAAACCACCCGAAAATCATAATCGGATCCAGAATAATATTGGTCACCGCACCAATAATCTGGCCCACCATCGGTTGGATCATTTCACCGGTTCCCTGTAAGGTTGAAAAAGCAGCCTGAGTAATAAAACTACCAAAACAAAACACCGTAACAATCATCAAATAAGCGCGACCCTGAGCAATGATGTTGGCGTTATCGGTGAACAGACTGATAAACGCTTCCGCCGTAAAGAATCCCAGGATTCCCAACCCGGCGGCGATTAAAACCGCCAATAGGAAACCATGCTCAGCCACGTTGGCCGCCTCGCTGTTTTTATTTTGACCCAGCCGCCTGGATATGGCTGAATTAATCCCAACTCCCAGGCCCACAAAGCAGGAGATAATAATCATCTGAATCGGAAACGCCAGAGAAACCGCCGTTAGCGCTTCTTCCCCGATTTGTGCCACAAAGATACTGTCGACAATATTATATAAAGCCTGAATCATCATCGAAATAATTGCTGGTATGGACATTGAAAAAAGCAGCTTGGGAATGGGAACGACGCCCAATTTGTTCCTTTTTTCTGTTTTTGTGTCTTTCATAGGGCACCTCCTCTGATTTTTTCTAACTATTGTATCAAAAAACCCGGATCCAAGGACAATGTCAGCCTCACACCCAGGTTCCATTTAAGATCTAATTACTTCTTCTTTTTAGAAATTTCTACTTTTACTTTACGTTCTTTGATTATTTTGCCGTTTAGTTTCTTTTCGACTTTTTTAGCTTGCTCTTCATCCACATCGACAAAGGTAAACTTGTCATACATGTCAATGTTACCCACTGCTGACGATGGAATTCCGCATTCACCGCAGATCGCTCCCAGAATATCCCGTTTTTGGGCATGATCCTTTTCACCGACACTGATAAACAACCGTTTGGTTTTTTCTGGGCCAGCCCGACGAGAACCACCATCTCTGGATCCGCCATCACGACGGCTGCGTCCATCCCGACCATCCCGGCGAGGACCACCATCATTCCGTCTGGGACGTCGTTCGACAGTATTAAGATCTTCAGCTTCTGACAGCGGTAACTGGGCCTGCAACAACACAGCAGCAATGGTTTCGGCCGTATATCCTTTTTCAACCAGTTCGTCAATAATTTTTAAATAGGTATCCAGACTGCCCTTTTCAGTACCTTTATCAGCCCGAATCTTAAAACGTTCGTGGAAATGGGCAATTTTAATATCATTGATGACTTCACTGGTAGGAATCAGATCCCGTTCGATACTTTTTTTAGTGTAATCGGTAATCTTCTTGAGTCTGAACTGATCTCTTGATCGTGCCAGGGTCAGGGAAATTCCGCTTTTTCCAGCCCGGCCGGTTCGACCAATTCGGTGCACATAGTATTCTTCATTATCCGGTACATCATAATTAAAGACGATATCAACGTCATCCACATCAATACCCCGGGCCGCCACATCGGTTGCCACCAGGATATTTAGTTTACCGCGACTGAAATCTTTTAATACCGCCATTCGGGACATCTGGCGCATGTCACCATGAATCTTATCGACTGAATAACCCAATTTTTTCAGATCATCGGTGATTTCATCGACATATTTTTTGGTGTTACAGAAAATCAGTGATCGCTGGGGTTTATACACATCCAGCAAACGGGTTAACGCTTCAAACTTATGGTGATCGCTGATATTGAAGTATTTCTGCTCAATGCTGGTTGCGACCATGGTTTTTGGCGAAATTTCGATCATTACCGGATCTTTCTGATAGGTTTCAGCAATTTTTAAAATCGGTTTTGGCATCGTTGCTGAGAATAACACCGTCTGAATATCATGGTCAATTTCATCGAGAATCAGTTCGATATCTTCCCGGAATCCCATGTTTAACATTTCATCCGCTTCGTCCAGTACCACCATCGAAACATCACTCAGTTTCAGTGTTTTTCGACGCATATGATCCATTACCCGGCCGGGGGTGCCAACAACGATCTGAACCCCGGATTTAAGGTCTCTGATTTGACCTTCAATGGACGCCCCTCCGAAAATCGGCAGAACTTTTACGCCTTTCTGGTATTTTATTACTTTTCTAAACTCGTCTGAGACCTGTACTGCCAACTCACGGGTTGGGCATAGAACTAAAACTTGTACTTTCTTTATGGAAGGGTCAAGCTTTGTAATGGCTGGAATTGCAAAGGCAACAGTTTTTCCTGTTCCGGTTTGCGATTTTCCAATGAGGTCTCCTCCCATCATCAATTGTGGTATCGCTCGCTCCTGGATTTCGGTCATTTCTACAAAGCCCATTTCTTCGATGCCTTGCAGTAGTTGTTCATTAATTTCTAATTCTGTAAATTTCATTTAGTATCCTTTCTCGAATATATAACATCTTATTTTAAACCAAACTAAAGAATAAAGCAAGTTTGTTTTAGATTCATTAAGAAATAGTGCTTCTGTTTCATGTGGTATTTGAATTATTTCCGGTTTTGCACCTTTGTATAAAATTTCTGGCCATCAAGTATACGAATAGTGTATAATATGGTTATACACATATCATGTGTTTATCTTATTCGTTCATACTGAGTTTATGAATATTTTTTGGAGGAAACACGATGTCTACTTTTGGTACCCGATTAAAACGACTACGCATTAATAAGGACATGACCCAGCAAGATTTTGCTGAGCATTTTGATTTAAACAAGAGCTCAATTTCCAAGTATGAGAAGGATAAAAACCTTCCTGAAAACCAGTTGCTGGTTGAAATTGCCGATTATTTTGATGTATCGGTTGATTATCTGCTTTGTCGGACTGACAATGCCACATCTCTCAATGATGCTAAACTCAAATCTGAGGGTTCATTAAACTCAGCTGAACAATTAGTTAAACCATTGGATATGAAAGACCTGCTGGGGCTGTTCGGATACGCCATGACCAGCGAAGAAGGCAAGCGGGAAATTCTCGATTTTATTAACTTCAAACACGAAGTTTTGCTCCAACATTACGCCAAAAAAGAATCCTAAAAAAAGAAGCTGTTTTCGGACAGCTTCTTTTTTTATCAACTTAACCGATTGGTTCCATTTTTTCCAGGCTCTTAAGCCATTGGGTTGCATGAGCATCCGAGGGCATCCGCCAGTCACCCCGTGGCGAAAAGGAGACCGACCCGACCTTGGGTCCATCGGGGAGACAGTTTCGTTTAAACTGCTGGCCAAAGAAACGGTGATAAAAGTTTTTCAGCCATTTAAAAATGACTGCCTTTTGATAGACGCCGTCAAAGGCCTTGCAGGCCAGAAAATAGACTTTTTCCGGTGAAAAACCATGACGAACCATTTGATACATGAAGAAATCGTGAAGTTCGTATGGTCCCACGGTTTCTTCAGTTTTCTGGGCAATTTTTCCATCAGCATCAGGCGGCAGCAGTTCCGGAGAAACCGGGGTCGCCAGAACATCATAAAGAATTTTGCGAATGTCTGCTTCGGGCGAATGGTCGGCCACCCACTCCACCAGGTAGCGGATCAGGGTTTTTGGCACACTGGCATTGACACTGTACATCGACATATGGTCGCCATTATAGGTGGCCCAACCCAGTGCCAGTTCCGAAAGATCCCCGGTCCCAATAACAATTCCCCCCAGTTTATTGGAAAGATCCATCAGAATCTGGGTGCGTTCCCGAGCCTGGGAATTTTCGTAGGTGACGTTGTGAAGATCAATGGGGTGGCCGATATCCTTAAAGTGAGCGGTACAGGCCGCCACAATCGAAATTTCATGGAAACTGGCACCGAGACCCTTAATCAGGGCTACGGCATTGTCGTAGGTGCGGTCAGTGGTGCCAAAGCCCGGCATGGTGACGGCATGAATTTTTTCCCGGGGAATACCAAAGCGGTCACAAACAGAGACACAGACCAGCAGCGCCATGGTGGAGTCCAGTCCCCCGGAGATCCCCACCACCATCGGGGCGTTACCGATATGAGCCAGGCGGGTCGCCAAACCAATGGTTTGAATATTAAAGATTTCTTCACAACGTTCACTGCGACGGTTGGGATCTGCCGGAACAAAGGGCTGCGGGTTGACCTCCCGATCAAAATCATTGGTGCCCGAAGTTTCAAAGGTAATGGTTCGGTAAAAACGGTTATTAAGCAGATCCACCGAATCGCCAAAGCCATGCTGCATTTGGCGGTCATGATTGAGTGATTCCACATCAATATCGCAAATCAGCAATTCATTACCCAGGTTAAATTTGGGCAGTTCTTTAAGTAGTATCCCCCGTTCACAGATCATCGCATTACCACCGAAAACCAGATCACTGGTGGATTCCCCAAACCCTGCTGAGGCATAGAGATAAGCTGCATTGCAGCGTCCGGATTGGGAGCGGATCAGTTCCCTGCGATAATCACTTTTGCCCACCACCTCATTGCTGGCAGAGGGATTAAGAATCACCGTGGCACCAGCCAGAGCGTGAAAGCTGCCCGGTGAGATCGGCACCCATAGGTCTTCACAAATTTCGACGGCCACCACAAATTCTTCCCGATGAACATGCTTAAACAGCAAATCCGTCCCAATCGGAACCGCTTGGGAACCGATTGGAATTTCTGTCTGATTCAATGATTTTGCCGAAGCAAACCAACGTTTTTCATAAAACTCCTGATGATTGGGAATATAGGTTTTGGGCACAATCCCCAGAATTTTACCATCGTTTAGCAGCGCTGAACAATTGTACAAACTGCCATTAATGGCCAGGGGCAGACCCACCACCAGCAGCATTTTTTTTCCGTCTGACCATTGGCACAGGCTGTCCAGAGCCTTGACGGCGTTTTTCTGTAGCTCCCGCTGAAAAAACAGATCACCGCAGGTATAGCCGGTAATCCCTAACTCCGGAAACAACAGCACTTCCACGCCCTGATCCCAGGCCTTTTCTGCCAGACTAATCATTTGCCTGAGGTTATATTGGCAGTCTGCCAATTTAAGTTTGGGAACAGCGCAGGCTGTTCTAAAAAAACCATATTTATGCATTTAATTCACCTTGTATCTTTTTAATTTTCAACGTAACTGTTTGAATGACCTTCATTATATCCCCATTTCAGCTCCAAAACAATCATATTTTATTTTCCACAGCCTGTGTCTAATCAACTATTTTTTATTAACAATTGACCTGTTCATTGTTTTCCCATTACATTGGCGCTATTGGGGGGTTCTCCCAATAGTCAACAAGGTTATCCACATTGTCCACAGGTAAAACCAATGTTCTCCACAGCTTTATCCGAATCCTATCCACATTTTGTAAGTTATCCACAGTTTTTCTGTTAATATATCTTGTGTCTTCACCCATAAAAAAAATCAAGATCTGGGATCTTGATTTTTTTATCCACTATTTTTTTGTGGCTAAAGCAGCTTTGACGAAACTCTGAAACAGGGGATGCGGTTTGTTTGGTCGGGATTTAAACTCCGGATGCGCCTGAGTGGCCACAAACCAGGGATGATCCTTGATTTCAATCATCTCAACAAGCACCCGGTCAGGTGACATCCCTGAGAAAACCAGCCCTTTTTCTTCTAATTGGGGAATGAAATCATCATTCACTTCGTAGCGATGACGATGTCGTTCGCTGATATTTTTCTCGCCATAAGCTTCCATGGCTTTGGAGCCTTCCAACAATTCGCAGGGGTATAATCCCAACCGCATGGTGCCGCCCATATCAATAATTTTTTTCTGCTCTTCCATCAGGTTAATCACCGGATAAGGCGTTTCCGGATCCAGTTCAATGCTGTGAGCTCCGGTAAGTCCGGCTACATTACGGGCAAACTCAATGACAGCTAACTGCAGACCCAAACAGAGTCCTAAAAAAGGTACCTTGTTTTCTCGAGCATATTGAATGGCGTGGATCTTGCCTTCCACCCCGCGGTGACCAAAGCCGCCCGGAACAATGATGCCGTCCAGATCTTTGAGCACCCGGTCAACATTCTCTTCATTGATGTCTTCGGAGTGAATCCACTTGATGACTACTTCGGAATTATTGCCGATCCCACCATGACGCAGGGCCTCAGCCACCGATAGATAGGCATCGTGAAGTTCCACATATTTTCCGACTAAGCCGATGGTTACCTTGTTTTCCAGACTTTTAGCCTTTTTTACCAGATCTTTCCATTCGGTCAAATCCGGTTCTTTGCACTCGATATGGAGTTTTTCACAAACCAATTCGGCCAGGCCTTCTTTTTCAAGCATTAAGGGCACTTCATAAAGTTCAGCGGCATCCATATTAACAACCACCGCTTTTTTATCGACATTACAGAACAGTGAAATTTTCCCCTTAAGGCCTTCTTCGACCTCTTTTTCAGAACGGAGCACAATAATATCCGGCTGAATCCCGATACTTCGGAGTTCTTTTACCGAATGCTGGGTCGGTTTTGTTTTCAGTTCACCAGCTTTTCCCAAAAAAGGCAGCAGGGTTACATGGATGTACAAAACATTTTCAGCCCCCAGATCGCCCTTGAATTGTCTGATCGCTTCCAGATAAGGCAGGCTTTCAATATCACCCACGGTGCCGCCGATTTCAGTGATGACGACATCGGGATGACTATACTCCGTGACCCGCAGGATACCATCTTTTATTTCATCGGTAATGTGAGGAATAACCTGAACCGTTCCGCCCAGGTAATCGCCGCGACGTTCTTTTGAGATAACATTCCAATATACTTTTCCGGTGGTGACATTGCTGTACTTGGACAGGTTTTCGTCGGTGAATCGCTCGTAGTGACCCAGATCCAAATCGGTTTCGGCGCCATCATCAGTCACAAAAACTTCCCCATGCTGATAAGGACTCATCGTTCCAGGATCAAAATTTAAATAAGGATCAAATTTCTGAATCGACACTTTAAGCCCTCTGGACTTAAGCAGCCGTCCCAATGAAGCACTCGTAATGCCCTTTCCTAAAGAAGATACTACACCACCAGTGACAAAAATATACTTTGTTTGCATTAATTTACCGACTCCTTTTTCTTTTACATTTTCGTATTATTTCAACAAAAAAATCACTGCAAAAAATGAGTTTTTTTTTTGCAGTGATGCAATTAACAATACTACTAGTTTAACAGTTTTTTTATAAAATACAATAATAATTTTGTTTTAACTATCAACTTTTTTATGATACCATTTTTTTCTTAAAGAATAAAGAAAAAAACACAAATAAAATGACACAGCGAACCCAATATTACAAAAATGTGAAATAATTCGTGAAAGCCGAAGTTCTTGCCGAAGTTTGGCTTTTTGACGGCGTAAATCACCCCGCCGATGGTATACATGACCCCACCGCCAACCAGCAGCACAAAACCCGGCCGAGGCAAAGCCTGATACAGCGGCCCTAACACAAATAGCGCAAACCACCCCAGAAAAATATAGAGACCGGTGCCCAGCCACCGGGGCATATTGATCCAGGCCACTTTAAGAATAATCCCGACTAGAGCCACCCCCCAGATTGCCACCATCATCGCTACCCGCATGGTTCCCGTTAAGCAAAGCAGACAAAATGGGGTATAGGTTCCCGCAATCAGAATAAAGATCATGGCATGATCCAGTTTTTTCAGATGCAGAATTTCTTCCTTACTGCCATATGATGCATGGTATCTAAAGCTGGTGCCATAGAGGCAGATCAGTCCCACTCCAAAAGCCAGTACCGAAATGAGTGTCAATGGGGTCAGATTATCCTTTGCAACAATTAAAATCAACATCGCAATAATGCCAAAGATGGATAATATTGCACCAATTAAATGGGTTAATGCATTCATCGGTTCTCTAAACTGATTCATATTTTGTCCTTTCTGTTACTCAATCATTCGCTTTTATCACTATACCATACTTTTAAAATTTTGTGAAATCAGGTCTCACATCACAAAAACACCTATTTCAATCATGCAAAGATCAAAACAGGTGTTTATCCAACCAAAATACTATTATCCTACCTGTTTCGAACTGTTACCTCATCAAAGTCATCGTGGGTGGTCATTTGACCAGGTGGAATAATACAAAAGCCCTCCTGCCACTGGCCGGTTACCAATTTTTCAAGCGGTGAAATGCTCCCCTGATCAACCACCACTTCCAGTCCGATGAGTTCACCAATATCATTCACCCGGGACAGCGAATTATCGACTGAGTAGGCGCCAGTATCAATCAACATCAGGTTTTTATAGTTCCGAAACATAATATCCATGACTTTCCTGGCCCGACTTTCGCCGTACTTTTCCCGGTTATGCGCAAATTCTTTATCAAGGGACTTTCCCCCCCGCAACCAGCCCTCAGTCAGGAAATAGGTCGATGTTCGAATCCGCTCCAGCTCTTCTTTTTCTGAAAGCAGGATATCAATGCAATCCCCATAACGGGGAATAATCAAAGTGGCCGTGTTACTTTTTAAGCCCAACAATCCATTGCCGCAATTGCCATAGGCAAACAAGAGTTGATCATATTCCTCTTCAGCTTTGTCTATTTCTTCCTGAAGGGCGTTTTTCAATCGTTCCGGAGAGTCATGGAGCATATTGGACATCCAGACAGTCTCCAATTCTACACTGTTTTTTTTCAATGCCAGTTCAACCTCATCCTTGATGGTTTCGCAGGCAATTAATAATCGCTTCATTTATTTTTTACACCTTTTTTCTGTTTACGCTTTCAAGCATATTATTTATGGACTATTTTTCTGCACTATTTCCAGTATAACCAAGAATCCCTGTTTTTCAAGAAAAAATACAGATAAAATTTCCCCTCGATAATTTTTTGTCGGCAACCGACTTTATGTTATAATATCATCGTCAATTAATCTTAATATTAGGAGAAGAAAATGGATAAAAGTATGTTCCGAAAAGAAGTTCTGGCACGCCGTAAAGAAATTTATTGTGCCGATACCGATGCAAAAATTATCGAACAATTCCTGGATAGTGATCTTTATAAAAACGCCGATTGGATTATGGCCTATGTCAGCTTTGGCACTGAAATCTATACCCATGATTTTATCAAAAAAGCCCTGGCCGATGGTAAACACATCGTGGTTCCCATCTGTAACATCGAAGATCATACCGTTACCCTGTCAGAGTTGATTAATTTTCCCGAAGATCTGGAAGAGGGCCACTATGGAATCCTCGAAGTTCGTGCCGAATGTATGCGAATTGTCGATCCTAAAAAAATTGATCTCGTGATGGTTCCCGGTTGTGCCTTCTCACCCTCCGGCCACCGGATGGGCTTTGGCGGCGGCTATTATGACCGTTTTCTGGAAACTGTCAGTGACGATTGTATCACTGTTGCACTGATTCGTGAAGACTTTATTTTTGACAAAATCCCCATGGAAGAGCATGATAAAAGCGTCCAATTCATGGTTACCGAAAAATGTGTCAATTGTTGTCCAATTCAGGAGGCCTAATTTAACATGAACGTTACCGAAGCCATCAGCTACATTGAAGCAACCCATAAGTTTGGCACCCGGTTAGGGCTGGACAGCATGAGACTCCTACTGAATGCCATGGACAACCCCCAGGATAAGCTTAAATTTATTCACATTGCCGGTACCAACGGCAAAGGATCCACTTCCACCATGATCGCCACCGTCTTAAAAACCGCCGGATACAACACCGGTCTGTTTACCTCTCCCTTTCTGGAAGCCTTTAATGAACGGATCCAGTTAAACAATGAACCGATTGATGATGACAGTCTGGTCGCCGCCACTACCTTTGTCAAGGAACGGATCGAAGTGCTACTGGAGCAAGGCGAACCCCACCCGACCGAATTTGAAATGGTGACCGCCGTTGGTCTTCAATACTTTTATGAAAAACAGGTGGACTTTGTTGTGCTTGAAGTTGGAATGGGTGGAAGACTTGATGCCACCAACATCATCAAAGATCCATTGGCGGTAGTGATCATGGGGATCAGCAATGATCACACCGACTACCTGGGAAACACCCTGGCTGAAATTGCCTATGAAAAAGCTGCCATTATCAAAGAGGGCTCTGATGTCGTTGTCTATCCTCAGGATCCCGAAGCCCTAAAAGTCATTCTTGACTTTGCGGAGTCCAAAAATGCCAATACGGTTTTGGTTAACCCCGATGACATTTCAATTCTAAGCCATACCACCCACAATCAGACCCTGAAATATCGGGGTGATCATCTCTATCTGGATGGCTTCTCCTTAAAACTGCTGGGTGATCATCAATCCCTGAACTGCCTGACCGCTCTGGAAGTCATTGCCCTACTGATTCGCAAAGGCTATTCAATCAACTCCAGTCAGATAAAAAAAGCGCTGGCTAATGTTGTTTTTCCGGGGCGTTTTGAAATTTTTCGGGAAAATCCGGTGATCCTCATCGATGGTGCCCACAACAGTAATGGGATCCAGGCCTTTGTCAATAATATGAAGCAATATTTTCCCAACCGCACAATCAACCTGTTTTTCGGAATGCTGGAAGATAAGGACATTGAAGAATCCTTATCTTATCTGGTGCCCATCGCCAGCACCATTCACACCCTGACGCCTAACAGTGACCGGGCCATGCCAGCCGATAAAATGGCCGCATTAATCAGCACTAGCTATGGCAAAAGCGTCGATTTCTACGACAATATGGATGATGCCGTAAACAGCATTAACCTGACCCGAACAAACGAGGTCAATGTATTTGTGGGTTCCCTTTATATGATTGGTGAAGCCCGCACCCTGATCCGGAAAAATTTACTATCAAACTAAGTTTAAAATTTTCACAACATTAATTAAAAAGTAGGGGCGATCTCGGATCACCCCTACTTTTTTTGTGAGGTCACTCTTTTTATTATTTCAGTGCGCAAGTCAGCAATTGGATCACCGCTGCTTTATCCGGAGCATGAAAGAGCTCGTTGCGAATCACCGTGGCATGGGGAAGACCTTTGGTATAGGCCGCCAGATGTTTACGCATTTCCCGGAGTCCAGCCTCCTCGTTTTTTAGCAGCCCCAACAAATCAATGTGTTTAATGGCGACCTGGACCCGTTCTTCAGGCGTCGGTTTGGCGAGCACTTCGCCGGTATCTAAATAATGCTTAATTTCCCGAAAAACAAAGGGGTTACCAATGGCTGCCCGACCAACCATCAGCCCATCGACCCCGGTTAATTCAATGGCCTTTTGGGCCGCTTCACCACTGTTGATATCGCCGTTTAAGATGATCGGAATCCCGGCATTTTTTTTGACCTCAGCAATAATCTCCCAATTGGCCAAACCGGAGTAATAGGCTTCCCGGGTGCGGCCATGGATCGTTAGGGCCGCCGCCCCGGCAGCTTCCACCCCCTCGGCGATTGCCCGGATATTGATGCTCTGATCATCCCAGCCAATACGGGTTTTGACAATCAGCGGCTTCTGGGAGGCCTCTGCCAATGCACTAACCACCGCAAAAAACAACTCCGGTGTTTTTAACAGGGCTGAGCCTTCGCCATTTTTGGTAATCTTGGGGGCCGGGCAACCGGCGTTAAAATCCAAAAGGGCATAATCGGTGGCATTAATATAATCCCTGACGACCTGTGCCAGAATATCCGGATCGGAGCCAAACAGTTGGATTCCCGCCGGTGCTTCCTGCTCACAGGTCAGCATTAAATCAGCCGTCTTGTGATCCTTATAGTATAGACCCTTACCGCTGATCATTTCTGAAAAAACCACTCCAGCCCCAAACTCTTTGGCCATCAGCCGAAAAGGCAGGTTGGTGTAGCCAGCCATTGGCCCCAAAAAAAGAGGGGTTTCAATTGAAACATCCCCAATTTTCAGAACGCTATTTTTTTGTTCACATGCAGATTTTGTTTTCTTCATTGATTCTGTTTACCGGAAATTCTTATCATGGATAATCTTCAGCCCTTTAAGGGAAAGTTGGGGATCATAAACGTTAATGGATTTTGTTTCCTGGTAAAACAGACGACCATACCCACCGGTTGCCACCACCTTCATATCCTTAACGCCGGTCTCTTTTTTAATCTGTTCAATGATATACTCCACCTGACCAATATAACCATAAACCAAACCCGCCTGCATACTGGTTACCGTATCACGGGCCAATATTGACGACGGTTTTTTAATTTCGATATTGGGCAGCTTGGCGGCATTTTTCCACAAAGCATCAATGGAAATCTGAATCCCCGGGGTGGTTACTGCTGCTGCAAAAGCCCCTTCTTTGGTGACATAATCAAAGGTAGTGGCCGTTCCAAAGTCGGTAACGATTAACGGTCCGCCATAAATGCTGTAGGCAGCTACCGCATCAACGATCCGGTCAGCTCCAACTTCCGATGGATCCGAGGTATTAATGGGCATTCCGGTTTTAATACCCGGCCCCACCACCATCGGTTCCACCCCGATATATTTTTTTATGCCATTGATCAGTGAGTACATGATGTTTGGCACTACTGACGCAATAATGACACTGCTGATTTTGTCCACCGATATTTCTGAATTTCTGAAAAAGGATTTGATCAGCACTCCGTACTCATCCGAGGTTCGCGGTGTTTTGGTGACAAAGCGCCAGGAATAGGGGATTTCATCGCCGATCAGAACTGCCAGTTCCGTATTTGTATTTCCGACATCAATACCTAAAATCATGTTTCCTCCTAAAGATTGGTTTCCAGTTTTTTTGCAACCTTCTCGTTGAAGCGGGCTTTATCCACAATAAAACGCTGATGAATCGCTTCGCCAATTTTTTCCACGCTATCCCATGCATCGATATCAAAATTCAAGGCCCGTTTTTCAATCGATACCAGCGTCGCCTTAATCCGAATTTCGACTCCCACTGGTGAAGCTGATAGATGTTTTAATTCGATGAAGGTTCCCACGGTGGTACTGTTATCGGGTTGAGTCGTTTCCACCCCTTCAAAGGCTGTATTCTCCATCCAGGCTACCAGTCGGGGCGTGGCCAGCACCGCTTCGCCGCCACTGCCTAAGGCCAGGGCCGTATCTTCTTTATTTACAAAAAATTTCTTTTCAAAACTGGTTCCAACTTTCAGTTCTTCCATTTGATCCTCCATGTCTTTTTGTCAAATTCAACTGATTACATAGTTGTATTTTAACATCTTATCTTAAAAAAAGCCGTTATATGAACGGCTTTTTTACTTGTTAATTATTCAATTTCAGCTTCTATCTCAACTTCTACCATTTTTTCTGATTCCGGCTGTTCTTCAAACAGCGCTTTGAATTCTTCACCGGTGACGGTTTTATCTCTCAGCAGGCGAGTGGCAATCTCTTCGAGCTTTTCCTGATGTGTTTCCAGAATCGAGCAGGCCCGTTCAAAAGCATTTTCCACAATCATACGGATTTCCTTATCAATGACCGCTGCAACTTCCTCACTGTAATTGCGGGAACGTCCCAGATCCCGACCCAGAAAGACTTCGCCGCTGTCAGAATGTCCAAAAGTCATTGGCCCCAGATGCTCACTCATGCCCCATTCCGTTACCATACTTCTGGCAATCTTGGTTGCTCGTTCAATATCATTGCTGGCGCCGGTGCAAATATCATCCAGAGCGATTTTTTCAGCCGCCCGTCCACCCAGCAGACCGCAGATATTTTCCAACAACTTACTTTTACTCATATGCTGACGATCATCATCCGGCAGTGACAAGGTATAACCAGCTGCCATCCCCCGGGGAATAATCGAAATCTCATGAACCGAGTCACAATTGGGTAAAAGATGCATGACAATCGCATGTCCGGCTTCATGATAAGCCGTGATATGTAAATCATCCTCGTTGATCACTTTGCTTTTCTTTTCAGGACCGGCAATCACCCGTTTGATGGCTTCTTCCAACTCGACCATAGTAATCAATTTACCACTATGTCTGGCCGTCAGAAGGGCAGCTTCATTCATCAGGTTTTCCAGATCTGCCCCGGTGAAGCCCGGTGTCCCTTTGGCAATGGTAGCCAGATCGACCTCAGGTGCCAGGGGTTTATCTTTTTTATGGACATTGAGAATTTCTTCCCGACCTTTTACATCCGGTACACCAACCGTTACCTGGCGGTCAAAACGCCCTGGTCTCAGTAAGGCTGGGTCAAGAATATCCGGACGGTTTGTAGCGGCAATAATGATAATGCCTTCGTTGATACCAAAACCATCCATTTCAACCAGTAACTGATTCAGGGTTTGCTCCCGTTCGTCATGTCCGCCACCCAGACCAGCGCCACGATGTCGACCAACCGCATCAATTTCATCAATAAAAATGATACAGGGGGCGTTTTTCTTGGCATTTTCAAAAAGATCCCGAACTCGGGACGCTCCGACCCCAACAAACATCTCGACAAAATCCGAACCACTGATGGTGAAAAACGGCACTGCCGCTTCACCGGCCACCGCTCTGGCCAGAAGGGTTTTCCCAGTACCCGGAGGTCCAACTAATAAAATCCCTTTGGGAATCCGGGCGCCCAATTTCCGGTAGCGATCCGGAGCTTTCAAGAAATCAACAACTTCTTCTAACTCTTCTTTTTCCTCATCGGCACCAGCGACGTTTTTAAAGGTCACCTTGGTTTCCCCTTCAACGTGAAGTTTTGCCCGACTTTTTCCAAAGGACATTACCTTCCCGCCGCCACCGCCAGCCTGTTGGCTGAAGACAAGAAAAAACACCACCATTAAAACAATCAACACCACTGATGGAATTAAGGAAATCCACCAGGAATCCTGCTGCTTGGTAATGGTTACTTTCACATCGTTTTTCAAAATATACGGTGTTACCTGTTCGTCTATTACATATTGCGGTACCACTGCCTCAAATTCTTCGCCACTTCGTAGAACGCCGGTGACATTTGAGTTGTTTATTTCCAGTTCTGCTACCTGATTATTCTCCAATTGGGTAAGCAGCTCACTATAAACAATCGTTTTAACCTCTTCTTTCATGGGGTTTAAAAAGGTTACAGCGACAATAATGATCAATAGAATTACTAAATAAAACCCAATCATCTTAAGGTATTTATTCAAAAAACATCACTCCTCTCATGTTCAAATTCTTCTTTTTTCCACTATGCTTATTCATATACTTCTCGTTTTAAAATCCCAATAAAGGGAAGATTCCGGTACTTTTGAGCATAATCCAATCCGTATCCAACTACGAATTCATTGGGTATTTCAAAGCCGATATAACCCGCTGTTCCCGACGCTCCGGTTTATCCAGTAGCGAACAGACCTTCACATCCGCGGCCCCCAGACTTTCAAAGCGATTCAATAAATATTTCAGGGTATTGCCAGTATCAACGATATCTTCAATCAGCAAAATACTCCGGCCTTTGACATCCATCGATAGATCCGCTTCCAGTTGAACAATTCCAGAGCTCCGGGCTTCGGCGCCATAGCTGGAGGCTTTTAAGAAATCAATCTCCAATGGAATCGGAATTTTTCTAATCAAATCGGCCATAAAAACCGATGATCCTTTCAAAATACCAATCAAGATGGGATACTTTCCCCGGTAATCTGCGGTAATCTTTTCTCCAAGTTCTGCGACACGCTTTTCCAATGCCTTTTCATCAACCAAAATTTCCTGAATATCGGCTATCACATTTTTCTCCTAACATAAGGTATGTTACCCTAATTATTTTTTTTGTATCATCATTGGCCAAAAATCGTTGATTGATGGCATAGCCCAAAATCCATAAGACCTCGTTGTCCACCACCAGTAGCGGAATTTCATTTCTGCGATTGCGATCGATTTTCTTGTCAATAAAATATTTTTTTATGGATTTTTTTCCCAGTAGACCGGGAGGATAAAAATAGTCTCCTGATTGACGACTACGCAAAACCAATATGCCTTTTATTTTATCATAATCAAAATATTTTTCACAATGATTTTCCACTTCTTTCGAAAAAAAACACCTTTTATCCTTAAATTCAGCCGGAGTAACCCGTTTCGTTTCGACGATCAGATGCTCTTTAGCAAATAGGTAGGTTTTGTTTTCCAGAATCGGTTTGGGTGTTATAATAACATCTGTCTGCTTTTCTTTTTTTGATACCATAACCCGATCATAACGGCGGCTAACTTGAATGTCATGCGGGAAGTGGATTTCCCAGATCGTTTTGTCGCTCTTTAATAAACTATAAAATGCAGTGATATGATTGTACTCAATTTCCTTTAAACTACCCTTAAATTTAAAAATAGCCCGCCGTAAAATTTCTTTCTGAACCACCGGTTCCTCACCCAACCACACGTCACGATTAATAACTACCCGGTTTATTTCAGAAGCCAGAATCCGATCTTCAATCAGATCCACATATTTCTCAAAAAACGCTTCATATTCATAGGCAATTTTTGTAAATTCATTAAAATGGACTTCCGCCCGGGGATTGATTTCTAAAACCATCGGCATAATATCCAAACGGATTTTATTGCGGGTATAGTCTCGCTGAAAATTGGTAGCGTCGGTTCGAAAAGCCAGCTCATGAATTTTACAATACGCCAGAATTTCTTTTTTCTCCAGACACAGAAAAGGCCGGATATATAAATTGTCCCGACTGGATTTTATGCCCGAAACACCCTTGACCCCGGTACCCCGAATCAGTCGCATCAGCATCGTTTCCGCCTGATCATTGATATGATGGCCCATCGCGATCCGATTATAACCATGGGCTTCTGCGATGACACTAAAAAAGTCGTAACGTTCTTTCCGTCCCGCTTCTTCTACTGATATTTTCTCGATTCGTGATATTTGCCGGATATTTCGTTGTCGCGAAAAGAAGGGAATGTTCCGCGCTCGACAAAATTCTTTTACAAACTCTTCGTCGGCATCAGCGGCAGCTCCCCGAAGACCATGGTGAAGATGAGCCACACCGAGGGTTATTTCAAATTGGTTGGCATATTTGTCCAAAAAATACAATAAAGCCAGCGAATCTGCTCCACCGGATACGCCGATGAGAACATGATCGCCAGCCTCTAAAATTCCCTGTTCTTCAATGTATTGAATTACTTTTTTCTCCATGGTTTCACCACTTCAATAAAATTCTCGATTCTAATTTTTTAACAAAAATAGATAAAAAAAATGGTGGTCGCAACAGGGCTCGAACCTGTGACCCCCTGCTTGTAAGGCAGGTGCTCTCCCAGCTGAGCTATGCGACCACGAAATAATCTGGAAACTATTCGGTTGTGATGATACAAATTAATTGGTGACCCCTAGGGGACTCGAACCCCTGTTACCGCCGTGAAAGGGCGGTGTCTTAACCGCTTGACCAAGGGGCCACTGATTTATTTTTTTTATGGTAGCGGCGAACGGAGTCGAACCGCTGACACTACGGGTATGAACCGTATGCTCTAGCCAACTGAGCTACGCCGCCATGAAAAAAAAGGATTTGTATATTTGGTTGCGGGAGCAGGATTTGAACCTACGACCTCCGGGTTATGAGCCCGACGAGCTACCAAGCTGCTCCATCCCGCGATGTGAGTAATTGAGCAAGTTTATCAAGTGACCATTTTAAAAAGTGGTGCCGAGGACCGGAATCGAACCGGTACGGTCGAAAGGACCGCAGGATTTTAAGTCCTGTGCGTCTGCCAGTTCCGCCACCCCGGCACTTTTTCGTCCGTCCCCTTGCTCAAGGGACAAGTGTTATTATACGCCCATCCATAGATAATGTCAAGCTTTTTTGAAAAAAATATTTCTATTTATTTTCCATGACAAAATGGCGGTATGCTGCGCCTTCGAGGTTATCATAATCACAGACGGTAAAAACAGTTTCCCCGGTGATTTTAAAAATATTCAAAAGTAAAAAAGCCCCGGCTAAAATAATATCAGCCCGTTTGGCTTCCAGCCCCACCATATTTTGTCGCTCCTTGATGGTTTTACTGGCTAAACTATCAATCATACGTTCCAGCTCATCTTTAGTAATGGTACTCTGATGAACCATTTCACTGCAATAGGTCTTCAGTTCCTGTTTGATCGTTGATAAACTGGTGGCCGTTCCACCAATACCAATGAGTTTATAGGGTTTGGTCGGCAAAAATCCATGTGTCTTTTTTTCAAACTCGGCATAAATTTTCTCATTCATCCGCTCCAATTCCTGAAAGGTTGGTGGATCAGAAAAAATAAATTCTTCGGTACAGCGAACACAGCCCAGATTAATACTCATCATTCTTTTTATTTCATTATCTTCGCCATAAATAAATTCGGTACTACCGCCACCAATGTCAAAAATCAGAATTTTTTCTTCAAAGCACTGAGACACCCCAACAAAACCAAGCTCTGCTTCAGCTTCACCAGAAATCACCTCAATTTCGAATCCCAGTTTTTCTTTAACTGCCTCAAGATAGGCCGCTGTATTATCGGCGTCCCGCATGGCACTGGTACCAAACAAATAAAACGCTTCCACCCCATAATCGGCGGCGATATTTTTGTACTCTTCCAGGGCTTCCATATTTCTTTTTTCGGCATCGGGATGAAGCCGTCCGGTTTGATTGACTCCCTGGCCCATCCGGGTATAACGAACCGATTTGTTGACCCGCACCAGTTTTCCCTGGTCATTTCGAAAAATCAGCATTCGGGTGGAATTAGTTCCTATATCAATCACCGCCAGATGGCGTTTTTTTTCTTTTCGTTCAATCAAATCAAGTTTACTACCATCTAAATTACTGTTGCATTTATTGTTCAACTGTTTGCCCATCGCTTTCTGCAGCATCTTTCTGGGTTTCCACAATGACGATGGTTTCATCCGGATAATATAAACCTAGATATCGCCGTGCAAAATTCTCCACATAATTCTTGCTGCCCATCTGTTTAACCTGTTCATCTAATTGATTACTTCTTATTTTTTCATTTTCGATTTCTTGGCTAATTTGGATCTTTTGCTGATCCAACTCATAGATTTTTATGGCATTGGCCAGATAGATGTAGACGGTAAACAAAATTGTCCCGATAATTGCCAGGGCAATGATGATTCGACGTCTGATCAGGTTTCTCGTTTTTTCATTCATCTTCGCTTCTTCATTTCCGGCAGGCCTGCCCTACAATTCCCGATACATATCTCCTGCTTTATCTTTAGGAGCATGTTCCAGGCATTCAAGAACCTCCACCTTTTGTTCTCCGTCACCATAACGGATGGTAATAATATCTCCGGGTTTCACCTGGTCACCCGGTTTAGCCACCTTGTCGTTAATGGATATCCGCCCGCCGTCACAGGCGTCTTTTCCCACGGTTCGACGTTTAATAATTCTGGCGTTTTTTAAATATTTATCAATTCTCATGTAGTCCTCATTATTCTAAATCAAAAAGCTTAAAACTAAAACCACTGATAAAACAAAAAGCCAGAGCATCGCCCCGGCTTCTGTAACTTTGCTTACTTATTTACTTCATCCTTAAAGCCTTTACCCGCTTTAAAGCCAGGGGCTTTAGAGGCTGCTATTTCGATGGGCTCTTTTGTTCGTGGGTTAAGACCTGTACGTGCTGCACGTTCTCTAACCTCAAAGGTTCCAAAACCTACTAATGACACCTTGTCTCCATTTTTCAAGGTATCTACCACTGTGTCCAAAAAAGCACCTAATGCTTTTTCTGAATCTTTTTTTGATAAACCCGACTTTTCTGCCATTTGGGCAATTAATTCTGATTTGTTCATTTTTTCCTCCATCTGATAGTTTCCAGTATTCTATTGTAATATTATAAGCGTGTTCACCAGCAAATTACAAGTTTTTTTTGCTTTTTTCGGCTTTTTCCACTATTAAAGCCCTTTTGACCGATTCCAGGCCTCATCTAATTCCTCAAAAGTATAGTCATTTAGTGATTTATTCTCTTGACTGGCAACTTCTTCCATTTTTCCAAAGCGCGCAATGAATTTTTCTGTCGCCTTTCTTAATACCAGTTCGGGCTGTAATTTGAGTAATCGGGATACATTAACCACTGAAAAAAGCAGATCTCCCAGTTCTTCAGCAACCTTTTGGGGATCATTTTCCGCCATTGCTGCTCTTAGTTCAAGGGTTTCCTCATCGATTTTTTCCAGGGCAGCCGTTGGCTCCGGCCAATCGAAGCCGACTTTAGCCGCCTTCTTCTGAACCTTATAGGCCTCCATTAAAGCCGGCAGAGCTTTGGGAATTTTTTTCATTTCAGATGCCAGTCCGGGATTTTCCTGCGCAGCTATCGACTCGCCCTTTTCCAGCCGTTTAATGGCATCCCAGTTGGTTTCGACCTGATCCGGATCAAAGCTGGCCTTGTCGATAAAAACATGGGGATGGCGCCGGATCATTTTTTCATTGATTCCAGCAATCACCTGGTTGATGTTAAAACGACCGGCCTCACTGGCAATTTCAGCATGGAAGACAATCTGAAACAAAACATCGCCCAACTCTTCAGCCAGATTATCCCAGTCCTGATTATCGATGGCTTCCAGTACCTCATAACTCTCTTCCAGCAGATAGCTTCTCAAGCTTTCATGCGACTGGCTGCGATCCCATGAACAGCCTTCCTTTGCCCGCAGTGCTTTCATCAGCTCGACGGTGCCCTGAAATCCCTGATAGACATCAATTTCGGCGGGAATGAACAGGCTGGTCAAATGATTGATGTCATCGATGCGATCAAGTTCATAAAGGTAAACTTCCATTGATTTTTCAGCCCCGGGAATCCCGGAGTTAATCAACAAAACCACCCTTTTTTCCGGGTCATAGATTTCCATTAATTGGAGTTTGAGCTCCGAAGCCATATGTCGATCGTACACCTGGGTCACTAAGGTGCCAATTCGAGGATCCGGAGGATTTTTGAATAAATCAAAGGCATCAATGATTTTTAGCCCATTGATCGGATCCGCTTCCAGACTGTTGAGCGTCACGTCGACAAAACTCACCCCGGGATAAATCCGATAACTAATGCCAGCAGCTTTGGCTGCAACGATCAATTTCTCAACGGTTTTTTCACCAAACAGCGGGTTTCCGGGAACTGCATAAACCAATTTTTCATTTGTCTTGGCAGTCTCAATCAGAGTCGCAACGATTTGATCATAAACCGCTTCAAACGAGTTTTCCTGCTCATAATAACAGTCAAAACTTTGGTAAGTGATGGCTTCCTGCCGAATAAAATCCATCACCGGATGGATTGTTGTTCTAAAAAAATTAGGACTTGCGTCTTTTAATAACGTTAATGTTTCCAGGGTGATCTGGCCGGGACTACCCGGGCCTAATCCAACAATATCAATATGATGCATGTGTTTGTTTCCTTTCTTGATCGGTTATTGATGTCTGATCCGCCTTTTTTTACGACCGGGCACCAATCGCTCGAGCCAATGAAAAAAGCGAAGCAGGGTGCGACTTCCCGGCAATACTCTGATTTCGTCTGCCGTTATACCTTTGATTAAAACCAGCACAAAGGAGTAAATAAAGACACCAATGGATACCGCAATGATAATCCCCATAAATCCACCCAGCAGGGCTGCAATTCCCTTGTAGACAAAAAACACGGCAATTCCCATCACGATGGCAGCAACCAATGGTTTTAAGGCAGTGTGGATAAAATCCACCTTGATATGGGTGTAACGCTTAACCGAGGCGTAGTTGGCCGCTGTCAGATAAATAAAGGTAATCATGCTGCTGATGACAATCCCCTGAATATTGAAAAAGGGAATCGACAAAAATATCCAGCCGGTGATAAAGCGGATAATAATGGCCACCCCCAGATTGATCAGCGGAATGCGAAACCGGTCGATGGATTGAAGGATGCTCTGAAAGGTATTGGAAAGCATCATAAAAATCGTTGCATAGGAAAAGGTGCATAAAATAAAGCCCCCATAGGGTGATCCCGGAAAAAGCAGATCAAAAATGCCGTAGGATAGCACCGACAAACCAATACAGGAGGGAAAAGCGACCAACAGAATGACCCGGATCGCCAACACAATTTTTTGATTCATGGCTTTGCGGTCCCGCATCGCAAAGGATTCCGAAATCGCCGGGATCATTGCTACTGCCAGATTACCGCTAATAATCAGCGGAATGGTAATCAATATTTCAGCATTGGTAAAATCACCAAACATCATTGTGGCGGTAACCTCATCAATACCAGCAACCGCCAAGCGGGATACGTAGATAAACGAATCAACCGTCGAAAACATCGCTACCAGGGCCGATGTCAAGGTCACCGGAATCGAGATGATCACCAGCCGTTTCAGCAGGGCCCGGTTGGAACGCTGCCGTTTTTTGGTTCTTGTTTTAAGCAGCCGTTTATTTTTTGTTGCAAAATTGTAGTACAGATACGCTAAAAAAATAGCCGCCACCAGACCACCGGCAGTCGCCCCAAAAACCGCTCCACCGACGCCAAGGCCAATGCCAAATTGACCCACAAAAACCCAACATAGCAAAACACCCAGAAAAACCCGGACAATCTGCTCAAGAATCTGGGAAACAGCGGTCGGAGTCATGATCTGGAATCCCTGAAAAAAGCCTCGAAAGGCCGATACAAAAGCGATAAACAAAGGCGCCAGAGCAATGGCCACCAAAGCCGGATAGCTTTCTGCCGTCCAGTTTGCCGTTTCGATAATCCATTCCGCTCCAAAAAATAAAAATAAACTCGATAACGTCCCCAAAACTGTCAGAATCAGGATCGACAGCTTAAATACCCGATGGGCGGTGGCATATTCATTTTGAGCAATGCTCTCAGACACCATTTTAGAGATGGCCACCGGAAAGCCCACCGTCGAAACCATCAACAGCAGGTTATAGATACTGGTGACATTTCCGTAAATCCCATTTCCATAGCTACCTACCATCTGGTACAGGGGAATCTTAAAAAAGAGGCCCAGCAGCCGCGATAAGATCCCTGCCGCAACCAGGATACTGGCACCCTTTAAGTAATTTGATGTTCGCTCAGACATAGATAAACCTCTTTTTTACAGTGTTGCAAACACCCAATAGCGTTTTGCAGATTGTTTTTTATTATATCTTATCAACTATTCATACACAACCAAAAAGCACTGAAACTCAGTGCTTTTTGTGGGTTATGCTTAGATGATACTAGATTTTATTTTCATATACTTTGACATTTAATTCAGTTTTTAACTCTTCCAGATAAGCGTCAGCCGGAGTAACAATGTCGTTAATTTTTACTTTGAATTTGTTCATCAACTTGGTTTTAAGCTTATCAAATTCTTCCGTAACTTTTTCGCTTTTTAATGTTTCGGTTATTTCTTCTTTTTTATCTTCCAGACTCGGAGTTTCTCCATCTTTTTTATCATAGACATAAATGACATGGTAACCATAGTCGGTTTTAACTGGCTCGCTGACGGTATTGACATCCATACCAAAGGCGGCATCTGAGAACTCAGATACCATGGTTGACTTGGTAAACGCCCCCAGATCGGCAGCTTCCTGAATTCCCTCGGTGGTCTGGTATTTAGCCATAATCGCATCAAATTCTTCGACCGTTTTAGCATTTTTGGCTTCAGCGTAAACCTGATCCGCCAAGGCTTGCTCGCTGGCTAAAATATGTTTGGCGGAAACGGTGCTGGTATCGTAGGAAGCTTTGTTTTCATCGTAGTATTTTTTGATTTCGCCATCCGTCACTTTTACAGTACTTTCCAGATCTGCCTGTACTGCTTTAGAAACGGCTGATGCCGTGGCATCCTGTTTCATAAATTCTTTAAATTGAGCAATGGTCAAGAATTTTGTATCGAGAAACTGTTGCAGTGCTTCGTCCCCTGGCAACAGATAATTGATAAACGCTTCCTGGGTAGTCACATAGCTATCAATATTTGTCTGATCCGTTGTCAGTTTCTTTTCTTCGGCATACTGAGCCAGCGCTTTTTGTTCGGCAATGGTGTTAAAGATGGTTTCATTGGTTGTTTTCATGGTTTCATCATCAGTTTTAAGGGCCTGTTGCGTCTGATAATAGGTCAGTAATTCCTCGTTGGCCAACCGATAGTTATAAACATCTTTTTTTACTTCATCCTTACCAACGGTTCCAACAACTGTATTTAGCTCTTTACTGGGGTCCGCCTTTAAGGTGTTGTTATAATTGGTTTCCATGGTGTTGGCATAGCTGTAATCCAACAGGAATTTATTTAAAAATGCCTCGAAAGAAGCGGCATCCGTGTTATACGTTTCTAAAACAGAGGCATATTTTTCTTCGCCCAGGGTTGTTTTTAGTGATTCCAGCATACTGGTTGCATTGGCCGCGATCCCGGTTTCATCGACGGTCACCCCATCTTTTTTGGCTTTGGCGGTGAGGGTTTCAACCCGTACCAAATCGTCCAGGATATCTTTTTTCAACTGGGTCAGCTCTTTATCGGTGGGGAATGTCATACCACTGGCATCAAAATACATCTGGTAATATGCCATGTAGTTGTTAAAATTCTCTTTTAACAAGGGGGTACCATCAATAACGGCGATCTCCACCTTCTTATCCTGTTCAGGATTTACCTTAACCAAACTGCAACCTCCGGCAAAAAGACTGACACTGATAACACCAGTCAGCAACAAAGCCAGAATACGAGATTTCTTCATTTTTGTTGTTCTCCTCTTCTTTTATTAATATCATATAATTAAGACCTTGCCCAGTTTAACACACGACAACTGGACTTTACCTTAATTCTTCGCCGGAACCAGTTGGCCCAGAAATTCACCCAGGGCTTTGAGATAGGTCTGGTCCCGCTCATGTTTTAATACGATCCGCCAACGGATCTGATCGCCTTTACCGGCATTAAACTTAATATTATAGCGATTAAACAGTTCCTTCATCAGTTCCGGATCAGGAATGGGTATTTCTCTGGCACTGTCAAAGGTGAATAACACTGAATTGCCGCGCTCCCGGATTTCAGTCATTCCCAGCATTCGGCCCAGGTGTTTAATCATTGCCAGTGACATCAAGTTATAAACCCCATCCGGAATTTCCCCAAAGCGATCCAACAGTTCATCTTCCAGTTCGTCATAATCTGCCTGGGATTTGACATATGACAGCTTCTTGTAGATATCATATTTTAATTCCTCATCCGCAATATATTTTTCAGGAATATAGCTGCTGACATTGAGGTTGATTAATAGCTCGCTGGCTGAGAAATCCATTTCTTTTCCCAACCGTTCGTGGATGGCCTGATCCAAAATCCGACAATAGAGTTCATAACCGATGGTGGCCAGATTACCGGACTGGGCTGCTCCCAGAATATTGCCGGCGCCTCTGATTTCCAGATCCCGAAGGGCGATTTTAAAGCCCGAACCAAAAGCGGTAAAGTCTTTGATGGCTTTTAAGCGTTTCTGGGAAATTTCCGAGAGCACCTTGGGCCGATGGGTCACATAGGTATAACCCTGAACATCCGATCGCCCGACCCGTCCCCGGAGCTGATATAATTGGGACAGCCCCATATAATCACCATTGTCAATAATCAGGGTATTGGCATTTTTTATATCCAGTCCCGATTCAATAATGGTGGTGGTCACCAGAACATCAAATTCCTGTTCCAAGAAATCAACCATAATGTCTTCCAGTTCCTGACCAGTCATCCGACCATGGGCCACGACAATTCGGGCTTCCGGAACCAGTTTTTGAATTTTTCTGGACACTTCAAAGATATCATGAATCCGGTTGTGAACAAAATAGACCTGACCCCGCCTGGCCAGTTCCCGTTCAATCGCATCTTTGATAATGGCTTCGTTGTATTCCATTACGTAGGTCAGAACTGGTCGACGGCCCGCCGGGGGCTCGTCGATAACGCTCATATCCCGAACCCCGATCATTGACATGTGCAGGGTCCTGGGAATCGGGGTGGCACTGAGGGTAAGGACGTCGACATTTTCTTTGAGTTGCTTGATCCGCTCCTTATGACCAACCCCAAAGCGTTGTTCCTCATCAACAACCAGTAAGCCCAGATCTTTAAAGATCACGTCTTTTGATAAAAGCCGGTGTGTACCGATGATCAGATCCACCTGACCGGCAGCCAGTTGTTTTAAGGTTTTATCCTGATCAGATTTTGACCGGAAGCGGCTGAGCAGGCCAATGCTGACTGGATATTTATTAAAGCGCTCCAGCGCCGTCTGGTAATGCTGCTGCGCTAAAATAGTGGTGGGCACCAGAAAAGCTACCTGCTTGCCCTCCATCACCGCCTTAAAGATCGCCCGCAAAGCGACCTCGGTTTTACCATAACCGACATCCCCGCAGAGCAGCCGATCCATCGGTCGGGGAGATTCCATATCTTCCTTGATTTCATCCACCGCCTGAAGCTGGTCGTTGGTTTCCTCATGGGGAAATGAATCTTCAAACTCCTGCTGCCAGCTGGAATCCGGACCAAAGGCATAGCCCTTTAAATTCTGGCGTTTGGCATATAATGCAATCAGCTCATCGGCCATTTCTTCAACAGCCGCTTTGACCCGGGATTTAGACTTGCTCCAGTCATTCGTCCCCAACTGGTTGATCTTCGGCTTTTTCTCGCCGGTTCCCACATAAACCTGGATGGCATCGAGCTGATCCACCGGACAGTAAAATTTGGCTTCATTGGCATATTCAATGACCAATAAATCTTTAATCGTCTCATCGATTTTTAATTGTTCAATCCCCCGGTAGACCCCGATGCCGTGGGTATCATGAACTACAAAGTCCCCTTGATTCAATTGGGTAAAGGAATCGATCTTACGCCCCTTTTGACGGCGGCGCTTTTTCCGCTGGGTCGATTCTTTGATGATTTCACTTTGATTGATACAAATCAGCTTTTCATTTGTCAATTCAAACCCGCCACTGATTTCGCCAGTGACCAGCTGAACTCCCGGCAGGGCCTGATTGGTAAAGCGGTGAATATCCGCATCCGTCAATATTTTTTTTAGCTTTTCGATACCCGCTTCATCCTGGGCCCGTAAATGAATGATCGCATCCTGTTTGAGCTTTTTTTGAACAAATTCAATAAATAGCGGCATTTGACCTAAAAACGCATCGTTTTCTTTGACCGCTAAATCCAGGCTTATTCCTTTTTTGCCCCGGGACGTAAATAAATGGAGCTTTAACTGCGCCTGGATCTCCAGCACTTTCTCAATTTTTGAAAAAGAATTAAATTTGTTTTTTTCTTCTGAAAACATCAACTGTTCGTCCATCAGGGTCTGAAAATCACTGTGCAACTTATTGACAAAAACGGTCTGGGCTTCCTTAATGCGGGGCGGCTCATCCCAGATCACCAGCGCAGCTCCCAGATAATCGGTGAGCATTCCCTCAGACTTGATAAAGGCAAAGAGCGTTTCGTCGTGGCTTCCCGGATCTTCGTTGAGCCGTTCAACCAGCGTCTGATAACCGGGAATATCACCATAATTTTTTTTAATCTGCTTTTGGGCTTTTACGCGCTCATCATCCGCCAGAATAATTTCCCGCCCCGGAAAAATCGTCACCTGATTACGCGAGTCGGTTGATAACTGGGTTTGGGGATCAAAGGTTCTAAGCGATTCAATGGTATCACCAAAAAAATCAATCCGGTAGGCTTCCCCACCGGTCGTGGAGAACACATCAATGATCCCGCCCCGGCGAGCAAACTGGCCCCGGGCCTCGACCTGGGATACTGACTCATACCCCAATTCATAGAGGCGCTTCGTCAATTCAACCGGATCCCAGCTGTCCTCCACTGCCAGGGAAAAACTCAGCTCTTTAAATCTCTCTCGGGGCATTTGTTTTTTTAACAATGTTTCTGCGCCCATCACCACCACAAAATGGTCATCAGATAATAACTTTTCGAATACCCGCAAACGCTGATGATTAATTTCCTGACTGTGGACATCAGCAAAATAATCATGAATTGGCTCGGCCGGGAAATAAAGCACCTGATCCCCGAGTAGTCTCTCCAGATTCTCAGCTGTCTTCTGGGCCTGATAATCGGTTGCCGTAACATAAAGAACTCGCCTTGACTGCTGGCTTACAATCAGCCCGGTCAGCACTTCTTTAAAGCTGTTGTTAACATTAGAAAGATTAATGATTTCTCCCGGGGTCAGGTTATTCAAAATGGTTTGGATCGTTTCACCCTTTAACAGGTTTTGATAAAGTAATTCCATACTCTCTTCTTTCATTTTAAAACACGGATAGCCCGGGTTTTAAACCCGGGCCCCTGTTTTGTATTCTTTTTCGCACGTCTAAGTCCTGCTCTTTTATCGTCTTTTACTCTGATATTTCCGGTACATTGGATTCTTTAGTCTTATCTTCTTTAGATCTTTCAGTCTTTTTTCGCACATTGATCTGGTTCATCGCCAGATCAACACCCTGCTTGACAAAAATATCCACCCCTTTGGCCGCTTCCAACACGGCGTTTTCCATGGCTGGAAATTCGCTTTTAGGAAAACGTCCCAACACATAGTGCACCAACTCCGAACCCAGTCGGGGGCGGCCGATGCCAATCCGGATGCGGGGAAAATCGGGATTGCCCAGATGCTGGATAATCGATCGCATCCCGTTATGGGTTCCGGCGCTGCCCCGCTGGCGAATCCGTACATCCCCAATCGCCAGGTCGATATCATCATAGATCACCAGCAGATTCTCCAGCGGAATCTGATAAAAATTCATCAGCCCAGCCACGCAAAGTCCACTGTTATTCATGTAGGTAGTCGGCTTGGCCAGCATAATTTTATGCCCTGCTTCACGATAGACCCCGGTTAAGCCATGCTGTTCTTTCTTGGTGATGGCAATCCCTTTTTTATCACTGAGATAATCAAGGGTTTCAAAGCCGATATTATGCCGGGTTCCATCGTACTCTTTGCCAATGTTTCCCAATCCAACAATCAGATGCATTGCAAACCCTAAACGTATCTTCCCACAAAAAGCTTACTCAGTGATCGACCAAAATGGACATAGTCAATCGCCCGACCAAAAAGAGTTCCAGTGGATAAAATCTTTATCTTGTCGATCTGTTTTTCCTTGGGAATAATCAGGGTATTGAGGGTAACCAGTTCTTCAATAGCCGAATCCTGAATCCGCTGAATCGCCGGACCGGAAAACACCCCATGGCTGCAGGCCGCAAAGACCGAACTGGCGCCCAAATCAATCAGCGCATTAGCACCGGAGGTGATCGTTCCCGCTGTATCAATCATATCATCAATCATGATACAGTTTTTCCCTTTAACATCCCCAATAACATTCATAACTGCGGTTTCATTGGGACGGGGACGTTCCTTGTCGATGATCGCAAACGGGCAATTCAAACTTCTGGCCAGCTTTCTGGAACGCTTGACGCTGCCCACATCCGGGGAAACCACAACCATGTTTTCCAGTTTCTTTTCACGGTAATACTCTGTAATCAAAGCGCTACCGGACAAGTGATCCAGGGGAATATCAAAGAAACCCTGAATCTGGTTGGAGTGAAGATCCATGGTGATAACCCGGTCGGCTCCAGCGGTGGTTAACAGGTTTGCCACCAGTTTAGCTGTGATGGGATCCCGGGATTTAGCCTTCCGATCCTGTCGGGCATAACCATAATAAGGAATTACAGCATTAATTCGTCCGGCCGAAGCACGTTTCATGGAATCAATGAGAATCAGTAATTCCATCAGATTTTCATTTACTGGGGTTCCAGTCGACTGAATCACAAAAACATCGGCCCCCCGAACCGATTCAAAGACATTAACGCCGATTTCCCCGTCACTAAAGGAAACCACCTCAGCGTTACACAGCTGAACTTCTAAATATTCGGCAATTTCCTGTGCCAAAGCAATATTTGAGTTCCCAGCAATAATCTTAATTCCACTATACTTTCCATCCATGCGTTTCTTACCTCTTCTTAATTTTCTCAATTTTTCTATTATAAATGATGTGAACGGCTATTTTTTTAAATAGCCTACCTTGTTGACCTGTCGGGCTCTGGCAATCGCCAGACTATCTTCCGGAACATCGTCAGTGATGGTCGATCCGGCGGCGATATAGGCCCCCTCTTTTACCGTAACCGGGGCAATCAGATTCGTGTTACAGCCAACAAAGGCATCTTTTTCGACAACGGTTCGGTATTTTTTCTTGCCATCATAATTGACAAACACCGTCCCGCAGCCGAGGTTGACATTCTCACCAACATCCCCGTCCCCAATATAGGTCAGGTGAGAGGCTTTGGCGCCATCTGCCATGGTGGAATTCTTAACTTCCACAAAATCACCAACCTTGCAATGCTTACCAATCTGGCTTCCCGGCCGAATATATGCATATGGTCCAACGCTGGTGTACTCGTCAACGCTACTATCCAGTATTGTGGAATTCTGAATAGTAACATTATTCCCAATTTTTGCGTCAACTAACCGACTATTTGCACCAATGACACAATCTTTTCCAATTTTCGTCTGACCTTCCAGTATGACCCCGGGATAGAGCACCGTGTCCTGATCAACAATAACCCGAGCGCCAACATAGGTGGTGGCCGGATCGATAAAGGTCACGCCCGTCTCCATCAGTTTATTATTGATCCGTTTTCGCATCACTGCTTCAGCTTCAGCCAGCTGTACCCGGGAATTAATGGCCTGGATGTCTTCGGGATCCGGCGTCACATAGGTGCCGGTCGTTTTTCCCATTCTCCGCAGGATTTCAATAACGTCGGTGAGATAATACTCACCCTGAATATTGTCGGTTTTTAGTTCCTTAAGCGCCAGAATCAAACTCTGGGCATCAAAACAATACATCCCGGAATTGATTTCTTTGATCTGTTTTTCAACCGGAGTCGCATCTTTTTCTTCAACAATTTTAAGCAGCTCCCCGGCGCTGTTTTTGATCATCCGGCCATAGCCGCTGGGCTCTGCAAATTCTGCCGTCAACACCGTGGCGGCATAGCCACCGTTTTCATGGGCAGCAATCAGACCGGTCAGGGTTTCTGCTTGAATCAGTGGCGCATCGCCGACCAGCACAATCAGATTTCCCTGCAGTTCTTCAAAAAAAGGCAACGCCTGAATAACTGCATGTCCCGTACCCAATTGTTCCTGCTGGAAATAGGTGGCAATCTCTGGTGACAGGCTTGCTTTAACCTGTTCGGCTTGAAACCCAATAATTACGCCAATTTCTGAAATTCCTGAAGCCTTGCTGACCGCTATCACATAATCCAGAATATTCTCCCCACAAACCTGATGAAGTACCTTGGGCTTCTGGGAGCGCATCCGGGATCCTTCTCCGGCTGCCAAGATAATAACTCGTGAATGGTTCATATTATTCTCCAAACATTTATAATAATTAACAACAAAAAAAGGGAAACGCTTCCCCCTTTTTAACTTTTTTTGTTTAATTTTTATTCTTCTTCGTAATCTACTTCTAATTCAACTGCTGCTTCTTCTTCATTGGTTACTTGATTATCCTCTTCTATGGCCTTTTCGTAAGCGCGCAGGACACTTTCCTGCATTTCACGACGGGTACCCATGTTAATGGGATGTGCGATATCCTTGAATTCGCCGTCCGGCGTTTTTCGACTGGGCATCGCAATAAAAAATCCGCTTTGACCCTCAATTACCTTAATATCATGAACAACAAATTGGTCATCAAAAGTAACCGAGACAATCGCTCTCATTTTACCCTCTGGATACGTTTTCCGTACTCTTACGTCTGTTATTTCCATCTCGTAAGCCTCCCCTTTGAAATAAAGTCACATGTCTAGGTATATACTAACACAAATTCAACTATATTAAAACAAAAACCTTGAAATTTTTCCATTCTTACTTATTTTCTAAAAGGGTAAAAAAACAAATAATTTCTTTAATTTCAGGTACTGCCAATCGATTGAATTATAAAATGTGACATCAATCTTATTTCAATTTTCAGCTTTCTAAATGCAGAGAAACCCGCAATCCCGATTCCAGGTTTTCATCATCCATCCAAATCAGTGGCGTGAACTGTTCAACCAGTTTTTCCGCCGGGGATCGGGTCACAAAAATAACACAGATTCCCATTACTTCAGCACCCACCTCTTCCATCAGGTTGGTCATCCCCTTGGCGGTTCCGCCGCCCTTCATAAAATCGTCGATGACCAGCACTTTTTTATCCTTAAGATCAATCCGGCGGCTGAGATACATGGTTTTGATTTTATTGGAGGAGCCGGAAATATAATTGACACTGGTGGTTGCCCCTTCAGTTACCCGGTTGGAACGACGGATCAGCCCCATCGGCACATTGAGATAATGGGCCGTTTCCATAGCTGCCGGAATACCTTTAGTTTCAGTAGTGACAACATACTCAATCCCCATTTGACCATATTTTGAGGCAATGATCCGGCCAATATTTTTAGAATAGCGGGGATTTGAGAGGATGTCGCTGTAATAAACAAACCCCCCCTGAATTTTTCGGGCTGGCGACTGAAGCTGGTCAGCTATTTCTTTGAGGATGCTGACCTCCTCTTCTCTGGTGACCTGAGGATGATAAACCACCCCGCCAGATGCTCCGGAATAGGTTTCGACATAACCGGTACCAGTCAGTTCTATGGCATTTTTGACAATCGCCACATCTTCGCAAACACTGGATTTACCAGCCTCCAGCAAGTCGGTAAAATAATTATAGCTGAATACCTCGTTGGGATGGTCTGACAATATTTTTGTGATAACACTGATTCTTTCATTTTTTTTCATTTTCCACCTATGAAGGATTCGATTAAAATCCGAACATTATTCTCAATATCTATAATATTATTCATATTTCCGCAAAAGTGCAAGTTTTTTTTAATCTTTACTCAGCGGAAACACCTATGTTATAATTCGATTTAAAGTGTTTTTCCTGATTTTGGATGATATTTCGATTATTTCGTTCCCGTCCTTAACCAACAAGCGAACACTTACAACTAATTCATTAAGAAATGTTTAAGATTTTATCACCAAATAAAGGAGCTGATTATTTGAAATCACAACTAGAAAACAAATTCAACCGACCCATCAATAAATTATTCTTCATTGGAATTGGCGGGAGCAGCATGAGTGGCCTGGCTACGATGGCTTTGTCCCAAGGTTTTTCCATTGAGGGTTCGGATATGATTGCTTCCTCCTATACTGAAAAACTAGAAGGTCTGGGCATCACGGTTCATATCGGACACAGTTATGATAATATCCCCGCTGACACCGACTGTGTTGTTTATTCTGCGGCCATCCATGATGACAACCCGGATATGGTCAAAGCCACCGATTTGAATCTTCCCAAAATTGAACGTTCAAGTTTCCTGGGACTCTTTTCCCATATCTTTGATAAAACCATTGCGGTTTCCGGAACCCATGGCAAAACAACAACTTCCTCAATGGTTGCCTGTCTACTCCATCACGCCGGTCTGCGGCCCAGCCTGAGCATTGGCGGCAAACTTGATGAATTCGGCGGCAATGCCGTCATTGATGGCAAAGATTTTTTTGTAGTGGAGGCCTGTGAATATGTGGACAGCTTCCTGACAACGTCTCATTCCATTGGCATCATTACTAATATTGAAGAAGACCATCTGGATTACTTTAAGGACGGCATCAAACAAATCAAGGAGTCCTTTACTAAATTCGGTAAAATCCTGCCAGCTGATGGTCTGATGATTGCCTACGGCGATTCTCAGGATGTGCTGGACGTGGTGGCTGATTTAGCCTGTCCGGTGGTTACCTACGGTTTAAATAAAACCAACGACTGGTACCCTGCCAATATTGTTTATGATAAGGTCGGTAAGCCCAGTTTCGATGTCTATAAAAAGGGTGAATATTATGGTCACTATCAACTCATTATTCCCGGTGAGCATAATGTTCTTAACGCCCTTTCTGCCATTATTTGCGGGGATTTCCTCACCATTCCGTTGGAAACATCTGTTGCTGCCATGGCAAAATTCAGCGGTGCCAAGCGCCGTTTCGAATTCCGGGGGGAAGTCAACGGCATCAACGTTTATGAAGACTACGCCCATCACCCAACTGAACTAAAGGTGGTTGTGGATGCCTGTCTCAATTATCAGCACAACAAACTGTGGGTTGTTTTTCAACCGCATACCTATTCACGAACCTTCTTTTTCTTTGATGAGTTTGTCGATGCTTTTGCCAAAGCCGACTATGTCATTCTCAACGATATTTATTCCGACCGGGAAGGCAATGACTGGAACATCTATTCCGAAGATCTGCAAAAAGCCATTGAAGCAAAATATGGCATTCCGACTGTTACCATTTCGGCTTTTGAGGATATCGTCAAGCACCTGACTGACCACCTCTGCCCGAATGATCTGGTGCTGGTGGCCGGTTCCCAAACCATCAATCACGTCGCCTTTGATCTGGTGGATAAGTTAAAAGAGATTCATAATTCTTGACATTTCTTCCTAATAGGAGTATCCTAAAGAGAGTACTATTTTTACTTTAGGAGGCTTATATGGAACAGTATAATAATAAGGCCATCGCATCCATGGTTTTGGGAATCGTATCCCTGGTTTGTATCTTTTTGGGCTACTTTACCATTATTGGTATTGTCTGTGCCATTATCGGTTTGATCTTTGCCATCCAAATTCGCAAAGCCGGAGAGCTGGAAGGTTTTAAACCAAATGGCATGGCCACTGCCGGTTTAGTCCTCAACATCATCGGTCTGGGCTTGTGTGCACTGGCCTTTATTGCCTGTGTGGCCTGTGTCGGCATCATCGGTACGGCGGGTCTTTATTCCTGAGCATTAATTTTCTAAAAGGACGAGCATTCGTCCTTTTTTTATATCATGAGGGACGATTATGCATCCAATTATTCATTTCTTTAACGTTGCCATCCCTACCTTTGGCGTTTTATTTTTGCTGGGAACCGGCGCTGCGTTTTTATTGGGCGTCTACACCGCCCGAAAATATGGCATCACCACCATGGATGCGATGTTTTTCGGTCTCTTTGGGATCATCGGCGGCATCTCCGGGGCCAAAATACTCTACATTATTGTCGATTTACCCAACCTGCTCGCCAACCCCGAAACCGCCCTGATTCGCCTTGCTACCGGTGGTGCGGTGTTTTATGGGGGACTGATCGGCGGCATTCTGGGAGGCTATTTTTATACCCGTATTTATCATCTGCATACCATTCAATTTTTCGACATCGCCGTTCCCTGCCTGGCGCTGGCCCAGGCCTTTGGCCGGATCGGCTGTTTTTTCAATGGCTGCTGCTATGGGATTCCCTACGAGGGGATCGGAGCCGTTTACTATCCAGTGGGGGCTTATCCGCCATCGGGAATCGGTCTGTTCCCAGCCCAATTGTCAGAATCAGTCTTTCTATTTATTCTGACGCTGGTTCTTATCACCGTGCTGTGGAAAAGCAACGTTCCTGGTCTGACCACTGGTGTTTACTTGCTCGCCTCAGGACTGTTTCGTTTTATCAATGAATTTTTTCGGGCCGATCCCCGAGGGGCCATCGGATTTCTCTCAACTTCTCAATTTATCAGCCTGCTCGTTATTGGTTTGGGCTTCTTATTTGTAATGAAGATCCCCCAGCAACTTTATGAAAAACAGATCAAACAATAGTTATTTAAATGACTTTAGGGTATAATGAGGATATTAGATTTTTAAGGAGGTTTTGTTATGCATATGTATGACGATTATCTGGGAGATATTTCTTCCCAGCCTGACAGTTTTATGGCAATTATGCCAGTTATTATGTCCGTTCTTGGTATTATTTTAGTCGTCAGTCTGGTGATCGGCCTGATCTGCTACGTTTTTAATTCCCTTGGTCTTTATACCATGGCCAAAAACCGAAATCTTGATAACCCCTGGCTGGCCTGGATTCCCTTAGCCAGCAACTATCTGATGGGCGAACTGATCAACGATGATGTTTCCATCAGTACCTGGCACATTCCTTATGCCAAGCTCTTTCTGCCGCTGATGGGGTTGGCTCTAACCGTGGTCATGACCATTCTGGGATTTATTCCCTATTTGGGGGCCTTTATGGGGATTTTATTATCCCTGGCGTTAAGCTTTTACTATTATGCTGCTCAATTCTGGCTTTACAGCATCTATGACAAGGATCACCGGGTGCTTTATCTGGTTCTCAGCATCATTTTCCCTTTCCTGGGACCGATTTTTGTTTTTATTATCCGCAATCGGGATGCCTACGATGAACGTCATCCGGAAGAAGTTATCGCTGAAACTTACGATTCCAAGTCAATCCTGGCCCTGACCCTGGGGATCTTCTCGATTGTCAGCTTTATCACCCTGATGGGTAGCGGCCTGCTGACCGGTGCTGTGGGCCTGATTTTTGGAATGATCGCCATGAAAGAGCGAAAGCTGCAGGGCCTGCCCACCGGAATGGCGATGGCTGGTTTGATTTGCTCCATCATCGGGATGGCCTTTACGGTACTGATGATCTTTGCCTGCATTGCCTGTGTGGGACTCGGCGGCATGGGCATGCTGGGTGGTCTGATGAACGGGATGTATTACTAATCGAAACGGTTCTTTAACTTTCATTTCTTGATTACAGCGAGGTGAATATTCAATGTCGCAACAACAGTATGGTCTGGTTCTCAGTGGTGGCGGTGCCAAAGGTGCCTTTGAAATGGGTGTCTGGAAAGCCCTTAAAGAATGTGATTATTCTCTAGGGGCTGTCATCGGAACCTCGGTCGGGGCCCTAAATGCTGCCATGATTGCCCAGGATGATTATGACATTGCCATGGAATTCTGGTCCAATCTCACCATCAACCAGGTGCTTGATTTAAATGAAATAATGACCAATACCTATGTTGATCAGTGGTCAAAAGAGAGCTTTGATGTTTTTCGCAATGGTTTTTTAACAGCGCTATTCTCAGACGGTTTGGATATTTCGCCATTGCGCGACAATCTGACCCGATTAATCTGTGAAGATAGCATCCGAAACTCACCGATTCGTTTCGGACTGGTCACGGTTGACATTACCAGTCTGAAACCACGGCAGTTGATGATTGACGATATTCCCCAGGGCCAGCTGATTGACTACCTGCTGGCCAGTGCTGCCCTGCCGATTTTTCAAAAACAAGAAATCGATGGTAAAACCTATCTCGATGGGGGATTCTTTGATAATGTCCCAATTAATTTTATGCTGGAACAGAATTTTTCTCAGATTATTTCAGTGGAATTCCCGGCTCCCGGGATGCGCAAATGGGTGCGGGATAATAATGCTGAGATCATTACGGTTAATAACTCCGAATTTCTTGGCGGGATCTTGAATTTTGATACCCGTCAGATTGAACAGAATATCCAACTCGGCTATCTGGATGCCATGAAAGTGTTTGGGGCACTCAATGGTAAGCACTATTATCTGAATACACAGAAAAGCAATACCTTTTTCAGAAAATTTATCGATACTTTGGGACAGCCGCTTTCAAATAAAAAACAGTTGCAAAAAATGCTGGCCTTACTTAACTTACCCGGTGCCGCCAGCCAACGTGACGTTTTGGACGCACTGGAAAATTTGTTAAAGAAAACATCGTTTAAAAATCAACCGCTTGGCCTTGGGATGCTGGAAATTACCGCAAAAAGCATGGGGGTACCCCGTCTGGAAAATTATTCCATTGATTTTTTCATCCAGGCTATTCTCAAAGAATTGAATCGCCTTCTGGATGAAAATCTCACCCTATTGGATAACCCCAAAATTATCGGAACTTTTTTAACCCCTTCTAACGGCAGTTATCTCCGCTACAATTTCATCACCTTTTATATCGTCTTTTTAAGCATCCGGGGTGATCTCAGTCCCGAGCGGATGTCGACCTTTTTGAGCAAATTTTCGCCGGATATTGCCCTCTCCATGATCACTATTTTCTACATCCATGAAATTATCAACCACTAAAAAAAGAGCTATCGCTCTTTGAGGTTGTCGATAAACTACCGTACCGACCAATTGTTAATCTGTTGTACGCTGCGGAATCGGACAGGCGATGCCGTGTCCGCTCCGATGCGTACAACATGATCTAACAATTGTCGGTACTGGGTTAGCTTTTTGACAGTCTGAAAGAGCTTTCGCTCTTTTTTTATGTACTAACGGCCGCAGCACTTTTTATATTTTTTTCCGGAACCACACGGACAGGGATCGTTGCGGCCCACCTTCACTTCGTTCACCACCGTTTTTGAACGCTTGTATTCTTTTTCCAGCTCAAGGCGTTCATCCTCGGTAAAAAAATTGTTCCATTCTTCCAAAGTATAAAGCCACTCAGCCGGCACTGCCAGCATATTTTTATAAAGTTTTGCAAAATCGATTTCCAGTCTGATTTGCGAATCCAGTTCAATCGATTCCAGATCAATGGGGGTTATCAGACTTTCGCTGATTCCATCCAAAAAACCCATGTATTGGGGTGGAACCATCTTGCTCTCGTTAGCCAGATCTTCAAACCGGCCTTCAACGACTGTGATTTTCTCACCCAGAATCTTCTGGTAGAGGACTTTTTCCTCAGCACAGTATTTTTCCCAAAAGGCATTTTGCTCTTCCTGAGTATTGCAATTCTCTTCGATGTAGTTCTTCCACGCTTCGTATAAACTCATTCAATTTCTCCTCATAGTAATCTAAGCATATTATATCCCAAAAACACCAGGAGTTAAACCATTTTCTGCTAAACCCCGCAATTACTTCACCAGTTCGATGGTGACGGGATTTACAAACGGTGGCTCGCTCATACCGACCTGATTTTTGATGGTCAGTTTAATCGTCTGACCCTTCTCCGGCACAAAATCAAGGCTGTCAAACCCCTGCATATTAACCCGGGCCTGATTAAAATTCTCATTATCCAACACCGTGACCAGCAATTCTGTGTCACTGACTTCGTCAATGGTAGCAGTAAAGCTGATACTATCCGCCAGTTCATCGTTTGTTGCCTTGGAATTGCTGTTACAGCCAACCAATAGCCCCATTGCCACAATAACTACGATACATAATCCAATTCTTTTCTTCATTTTATCCTCCTATTGAACCCTTCTTTGTTCATCAGCATTCAGCCAACACCTGTAATTAAGTTAAAGCAGTTGTTGATAATAATCCCATTCCAGTTTACAATGATTATATGATCAATACATGCAGAAAGGAATAATAAATTGAAAACTAACAACCCTGACCAAGCCCAGATAAAAAGCAGCCAACCTCAACACGATGAAGAATTGGTTCCCGTTTTGATACGCTATCTGAGTCTGACTTTAATCAGTGCGGCGATCATTAGTGTGTTATTAATTCTGATCCCCCTACCTATTTTAGAGGGCAACCCACTGATCAGCATTTTGTTTATATTTATACCCAATTTATTGGCTTTTATTATCATGTCCCGTCTCATTCGAAAAAAATTAAGCTATCTAAAGACGCTCCAAAAAGGATCTGAACGCGTTGCCACAGCAAACTTTGAATCTTATATCCCGCTACAGGGAAATAATGAGCTCACTGACCTTGCCAATAATATCAATTTGATTCAAGATCTGTATGAGGCTAAATCCAAAGCTGAATCCTTGGCTAAAATGGAAAATCATCATATCATCACCTCTGTTTCCAATAAAATCCACGCTCCCTTGTCTGGTATCATCGGATATCTCGAACGCATTCAGAACCCTGATGAACATGACGTCTCAAAAAAGGAAGCTTATTTAAAGATTGCTCTGAAAAAAGCTTATCAGGTCATCAATTTTATCGACGATCTTTTTGAGCACGCCTTCACTGACAATGGCAAGGGCTACTATCAGTTTAAAGTCTATAACGGAAAACCCCTAATTCATCAATTACTGAGCGCTTCCACCAAGGCTCTAGAAGAAGCGGGCTATGAGGTGATCCAGGAAAACTGTATTGAACGGGATTTTTCTTTATGGGTTGATCTGGAACAGCTGCAACGGATTTTTGACTATCTGACTTCCAATATTATTAAGTACGCCGACCCCGATAAACCCATTGATTTTGGATTGATCCTCAATAAAAACGAACTCTGTCTGATTCTGCGTAATAAAACCATTAATAATCCCGCCGCTGTCGGCAAAAAAATCATTGATGCTGAAGGTTCCAGTCTGGATTCCTGCCGAAAAATCATCACCCGCCATCAGGGCCGGATCGACTATTATCAGCTAAACCAGCTATTTAAGGTCGAACTGATTCTGCCGATTCATCAGTAATCATCCAAAGATTCAAGACTCTCATTCGGAGTCTTTTTTTATTGTCAAAAAGTCTTAAGAATTTGAGTAACTTGCTCTTCATAATTAACCATTATACTTAAAGTCATTGGTAATCATGTGTTTTGCTGTAGCAGCAGTTGAAAACACTAAATAAAATTATAAAAAGTGCTTGACAATCATCACGATTCGTATTATTGTATTAATTACTTAATACAATAATACGAATCGTGATAGCGACGAACTCGTTTTCCAAATCCCAAACCAAGAAACAAAGAAGGAGAAGTTATGAAGAAAAAAGGAATTATTTTATGTGTTGTGCTCGGGGTAGCCCTATTGGTTGGCGGGGGTGCCTATGTTTATGCCAATTCTCAGCCCGCCCCGGCGGTTGCGGTTAAAACCACCCCCCTTTCCAAGGCCACCCTGCAAAACACAATCTCAGCCACAGGCGTGATTGAAAGCTACACCAAGGTCAAAGTTAGTGATACCAGCAATGATAATATCGAAAAAATTTATGTTTCGGTTGGTCAATGGGTGGCTAAAGACGATTGGTTATGTCAGCTCTATAACAAAGCCGATGACAGCTACAGCTATGTGAAAGCCACCACCAGCGGAACCATCACAGCCATGAATGCCGTTAAAGGGAACCCTGCCAATGGTGAACTGTTTACCATTGAGGACACCAATGACCTGAAGGTTCGTGGCAAGGTTAAAGAAGCCGATCTGAATCACATCCATGACAATATGCCAGTACTGGTTAAAGCCGATGCCACCGGCGACAAGATCTTCCCGGGAAACCTGTCTAAAATCGCCCCCACCGCCATTAAAAGCGAAGCTGCTGCGAATGCAGCCGCCACCAAGGCCGAATTTGAAATTGAAGTTGATCTACCGGCTGACGTTACTGGACTAAAAATCGGAATGACCACCCGTCTAAACATTATCAGCGAAGAACGGGCGGATGTTTTCTGTGTGCCCTTTGAGGCGCTGGTGGTGAATGATGCCGGACAGACTTCAGTTTATGTCGCTAAAGAAAACCCTGTCGAACAAGGCTCCTATACCGTCGAAGCGATTCCGGTCACCACCGGGCTGGAAACCGATTCATTAATTGAAATCGCCGGCGATCAGCTCAGTGAAGGACTGGCCATTATTTCCCAACCACAAACCGTATCACCGGGAATGGCTGTTTCTGTGGAAGCCGGGGTCTAAACAATGCGCAAGAAAATTATTGAAATGCGGGGGATTGTCAAGACCTATTATCAGGGAACTCCCAACGAGCTGGAAATTCTCCATGGCATTGATTTGGATGTTTATGAAGGCGAATTCTTATCGATTGTCGGCGCTTCCGGTTCCGGCAAATCCACTCTGATGAATATCCTCGGAGCCCTGGATCGCCCCACTAAAGGACACTATTATCTGGATCATCTACCGATGGAAAATGTCAAGGACGATGGCTTATCGCAAATCCGTAATAAAAAAATTGGCTTTGTCTTTCAGACCTTTAATCTGATCCCCCGTTCCACCGCCTTAAAAAACGTCGCTCTGCCAATGCTATACGGCGGGGTGCCCCGCAGTGAACGGTCGCGGCGGGCGGCGGATTTGCTGCAACTGGTGGAAATGAGTGGTCGTTCCCATCACCGCCCCAATGAATTATCCGGTGGTCAAAAACAACGGGTGGCGATCGCCCGGGCGATGGCCAACGATCCGGCCATTATTCTGGCCGATGAACCGACTGGTGCCCTGGATAGCCATACCGGTCGTCTGGTTATGGACATCTTCCATCGACTCCATCAGGAACAAGGAAAAACCATTATTCTGATCACCCATAATGCCGAACTGGCTGAAGAAACCGAACGAACCATCCGTCTCCGGGATGGTTCGATCGTCGATAACCGTAAAAATAATCAATATCAATTGGGGGGCTACTATGAATCTGTTTGAAAATATTCGACTGGCCCTGGAGGGCTTGCGGGCCAACAAGATGCGGGCACTGCTTACCATGCTGGGGATTATCATCGGGATTGCTTCGGTTATGGCCATCTCCACACTGGGTTCAGCCATGACCGGATCGGTCACCAAAACCATGGATAAGATCGGCGGCAAGAATATTATGGTTTCACTGTCGCCTAAAAATTACGATACCCAATCCACCTTGCAGGAAGACGATCTGATTACCCAGGAAGAACTGGATGCATTTCGAAACACCTATGCCGATCAGATCAAGGCCATCAGCTTTTCGACCGGGATGGGCTCGGGGAGACTCAACAGCGGCTTCATCCATAAAGATGTCAGCATCACCGGCGCCAGCCCGGACTATGGTCTGGTTAACAATGTCAATCTGGTTCAGGGTCGTTTTATCAGCAACCGGGACATGGATGGGAACCGCAACGTCATCATCATTGATACGACGCTACGAAATAACCTGGTTGGTGTAGATGGCGACGTGATCGGTAAAGAAGTCCAGGTCGACACCAAGTCCACTAACGAAACCTATACGGTCATTGGCGTCTACGAAAAAATGGTGATTGACAATCCCTTGTTTTACATGGGTGACGATACCCGGGTCGAGTGCTTTATTCCCATCACGACCGCCAAATCACTGAATCCCGATACAGCCAACACGGTTGGTTATGAAAGCTTCACCATCATGGCCACTTCCAACACCGACTCCGCCGCCTTTGCTCAGACCACCAAAGATTATTTTATTAAGGGAATGAGTCCATTATCCGACTACACCATTGAGGCCCAAAGCCTGGAAGCCATTGCCAGTGAAGCCACCGGTATGCTCGGCACCTTATCCCTGGGTATCTCAGTAATTGCCGGTATCTCGCTACTGGTTGGCGGCATCGGGGTGATGAACATCATGCTGGTATCCGTCACCGAGCGAACCAAGGAAATCGGTATCCGCAAAGCTTTAGGAGCCCGTAATTCGGCGATCCGCAGTCAGTTTATCATCGAAGCGATGATTATCTGTCTAATCGGTGGAATCATTGGCGTTGGCCTCGGCTCCGTTTTGGGGATAACAGGCAGTACCCTGATGAAATTCCCATCAACACCACCCATTGGCCCAATGATCATTGCCCTTTGCTTCTCGATGGCCATTGGCGTCTTCTTTGGTTTTTATCCGGCCAATAAGGCCGCCAAACTGGATCCGATTGATGCGCTACGATATGAGTAGTTCCTCTGCTTTATCTGAATTGCGGATTTTTGCAAAATTGATCTGATAATTTTAAAAGCTTCACCCAAAGCTTCAATTCGAGCTATGGGTGAAGCTTTTATTTTTTGATCATTCGTTTTATGATCCTGACAGTATTTTTTTTAACCTAAGCCTCTCAAGCGCATTAATGATCTCATCCATCTCTTGATAATAAGCGGGAATCCTATGCCTTTTGATCATTTTTATTAACGCTTTTCCGTCTTCAGGGCTGTATTCTTCCCAGCCTTCATTGAGCGTTTCGCTTTCAATGATTCCTTCAATCACGATGCTTCCGTTTGGTCGCCGCTTAATAGTCTTCACCTGCCAGATAAAAACGGTGTCGGCGAAAAGGTATTCCGCCTTGCCGTCTGCGGCAAAGCTTGTCTCCTTGGCTGTCTCCACCTGCCAGTGGGACATGCGTGTCCTCAAGAGGTAATGAACGACCACGTCTTTTTCAAGCCGCACATAGCTACGCAAACGCATCTTTTTTGTATGCCAATAAATATACAACGACACACCCTTCACAAACACCAGGTTGATGAAGCACAGGAACGCAAATCCGACATCCCAGTAATATTTTGCCTCCGGGTTAACCCCAGTCTGCCAGATTCCGATCAGTATACCATCCACAGCAAACGACAGAAACAAAACCAGCAGCAGCCACGGAAGCCTTATGCGTCGATAGGCAACTGCGTCAAATTGGTATGTGTCCATGCTACTATCTTTTATCTGGTTGCATTTGACATCTAGTGTGGTCTCCATTTAATGGCCTCCGGTAAACCGGCTTTGGCGGCTTTGTTTATCCAGCGTCGGCCTTCTTCCTGATTTGGCGGTGTGCCGATGCCATAAAAAAGCAGTCGACCGGCACCAAACATCCCCCATTTGTCACCCAGCTCCGCTGACTTGCGATACCAGGCAAACGCCTGTTCTTCATCCTTTTCCACGCCATACCCGTTTTCATAGGCGTCGCCGATATTATACATGGCGCTGGCCTGTCCTTGGGCCGCCGCCTGGGTAAATAGATTAAATGCTGTTTTATAGTTTTGCCTGACACCACGCCCCTGGTGGTAGTAAAAGCCCAGTTTAAGCTGGGCATCACGGTGACCCTGCTCCGCTGCTTTTTCAAACCAGCAAGCCGCCTTTTTAAAATCAGGCGGTGTGACATCATATCCATAAATATAACCCAGCATGTACTGGCTATGGCTCGAGCCCTTTTGAGCGGCCTTGTGATAAAATTGCTGGGCTTTCTGCAGGTTTTTTTTAGTACCGTAGCCCCAATAATGGCAGTAAGCTGCCCATTCCCAGCCGAGGCTGTTATCCGCCTGCGCTGCCTGGTTAAAATATGAAAAAGCCTTTTGTCGATCCGGTGGGTTCGTACCGACGCCGTGTAAATGCATGGTTCCCAGTCGCACGAACGCATCCGTCTGTCCAAAATTTGCCGCTTTTTCAAAACAACTAACCGCTATCTCATAATTAAATAAGGTCTCATCATAGCCGTAAATCATCCCCATCATGTAATAGCTGTTATAAAGTCCATACTTGGCCGCTTTTTCATACCACCTCAAGGCTTCACACCTGTTTTTCAACACGCCTTTGCCTTCATACAAGCAGTACCCCACCAATTCCCAACCGCGGGGAACATCTTTCTTGGCGGCCTGGGTAAAATAGTTGAAAGCTTTTTCCTGATCCGGCATCATTTCTCCCGCACCGTCAAAGTACAAATTCCCGAGTTCAACCAGTGCCTGATCATCCCCTGCAGCCACCGCCAGCTCCAGGCTTTTTATTGCAAAATCTATCTCTGGTTTTTCAGACTTGTACAATGCTATGCCCAAACCAGTCATTAATTTTGCATCGACCATTTTGGCCGCCAGCAATAAATAATGAAGTGCTTTATTTGCATCTTTGGGCGTGTGTTTTCCTTTGATCAAGCATTCAGCCAGTGCGATCTGGGCGCTACCGATGCCCTTGTCGGCAAGCTCTGTGAGAATTGACAGGCCTTTTTTACTGTCCTGCGGTGTGCCATCATTATCCAGATATCGTCGTGCGACACCAATAAGCGGGGCGTGTTCACCATACTCGAGCGCTTTTTTCGCCCAGACTTCGTTGCGCTCAATACCATATTCACTTTTCTGCGCAAGCTCAAAGACAGCTGCCCGAAATCCTTTTTTTGCGGCCTTTTCCATCCAGCCGATGGCTTTTGCATGATCGATCGCCCCAACAAGACCGGCACCATGTAGCCATCCCAGCAGATACTCTGCATAGCCTTCCTGCACCGCCATCCAGCGCTCATCTTCATCGAAGCATTCTATTACATGAGGAAAGTCCGCAGACAGCGACTCAGCGTTTTCATCAGTAACTTCTTTATGAACCGCCAATGTGAGCAACCGGTAGGCCTCAGCATAATCCGTTAGCCCATTGTCTTTATCAATATGCAAGCAAGCGGCAGCAATTTGGGCGGGTGCGTAGCCATGGTCCGCCGCACGAAGATACCAAAAAAGCGCCTTTTCGTTGTCCCTGTCAACACCAAGCGCATTTTGATAAAGAATTCCAAACAGATATTCCGCCTGTGGGTTTATGCTTCTAACGGCAACCTCAAGCGCCTGTTTCGCATCCTCGTATTGGCACTCTGAGAGATAGTCTTTTGCGAGCTCCAGATACGCTTCGCTTTCAATTGTGAGCTCGATTGGGCCTGAAGGTAGATGATTCCAGTTTTTCATTGCTTCGTTCCTTTGGTATTCTGATGGGATAAAATTATTTCTTTGTAATCGACTAGATTCATACTAATCAAAAAATTTAACGAGCGGCCTTAATCCCATCTAAAGATTTCTCATCATTTCATAGAGCTTTCGGGCAGTGTTTACATTTCGTACCGTCATTTTTTTATAAAGATCGGTGCCGACAATTTTGGTCAAGCTGCTACGGGTGACATTTTTTCTTGCGACCGACCAGATAATTGCACCGGTGACTTGTAAGGCTGTATCAATACCGGGTTTGACAGTCAATTTTTCCATCACTGCAGTTTCGTCCAAGCCACTTTCCAAAAACAACACATCGCATTTCATGGAATCATCATTTTTCCAGTCAGCTGGCAAGATTTTCATTAAGCACTCAAAATCATTCAGACTGCGAATTAATACCGGAATATCCAGATCATACTCCCGATAAATCTCCTGACGCAATTTCTTTTCCAACACATCTTTGGTCTGGTGATCGACAAAAACTACATTGCCGGAATTAATATACGTCACCACCGATTCCAGACCTAAGCGAAGAAAGGTCTCTTTTAACTGTTTCATTCCGATTTTATTTTTTCCGCCCACGTTGATACCTCGTAATAAGGCAACATACACCATAATAATAGCATCTCCTTTTTATTGAGTCGCTTCGAATGGCTTTATTGTATCACTAAAGAGAAACAAATGATAGAAAAAAACGCCCAACAAACAGTCAGACGTTTAAAATCGCTATTCAAAAAAACACTTACACTCAAACTCTTAACCCCGTAAACAACCTGTGAAACTTTATTTATAAGACAGTGCCTAATAAATATAAAGTGTTCACATCTAGCTTAAACCTTCAGTAAAATATCATCACCCAAATAAGTCAGCAGTTTGAACGACATCATCAATGAAAATTTAATTTCACTATCTGCCAGTGACACTGCCATAATTTCCTCGATTTTTTTGATACGATATTTCATCGAATTGCGATGAATTTGAAAATACTGGGCGGTCTTGGTCACATTACCGTCGTTCTGCAGATGGATGATCAGATTATGGCAGTAATTTGTTTGGTACTTTTGATCGTAGTCCATTAAATCAGTTAATGCGCCACTGCAAAAGTCCTTTAAGCGGTTTTGATCCCCCGCCATTTCAAGCAAATAATAAAAGGCATACGCATCATAATAAAAAAGCTTCTGCTTGGGGTTGATTGAGACCCCCAATTCCAATGCTTTTATGGATTGATTGTAATGGTCTTTAAGCCCTGCCAACTCCGAAAAACAAGCGCTGACACCGGCATTCATCTGATTGCTGGTTAAGAATTCAGTCAGTTTACTTTTGGCAGTAGCCGAAAGGGCTTCTTTTCTGTCACATAGTAACAATACCGTAATTTTATTCTGATACAAAATAGATTTTTCAGTCCCCAGGATACGATTGATTATGCTTCTGATATAACTCAGCGACATTCTTTTTGCTGTGTTTAACTCCGGACTGACTGTGACCAGACAACAATATTTTTTTGCCTTTAAGCCTAGTTTGTTTCCCTGTTTTTTAATTGTTTCTGCTTTGGTGATTTTTTCTTCAAGCATACCAACCAGAAAATGCTCAAACTCGCCAGCCAACTGACCACTCCGAATCGGCTCTTTTTGCAGCTCATTGGCTACGATTCGGGACAGCCATTGCAGGAGCTCAAAATCCATTTGCGTAAAGACTTTGTTGGACTCCACCACAGCAACATGGCCGATATTGTCTCCATTGATTGCAATTTTTGTAGCCATCCAGCGGGTCGGAGCATAATCAAAATGTTCAATACAGGGGCTTTCGCTGCTATAGAGCCTTTCAAATACACCGCTATCATTAAGTTTTTTGATCCGTTCATAGGCTGCAAATTCTTCTTCCGATTTGGCGGCCGGCCAGGACGGATCACCAACTACCGCATTTTTATTAAACGCCAGCACATTGTAGCCCATATCGCTGACAAACATCGGATTTCCCAGCACCTGATAGCCGATATCAATGATCTGCTGCAGACCCCCGCATGATAATAAGGCCTCGGTCAATTTCGCTTTTTTGGCTTCGAAACGCCGTTTTTGTAAACAGTAGCCTCTAAGCTTATAATTTTCTTCCGGATCATCCCCAAAACTTTTCTCCCGAATTCGGTATGTATTTTTGCTGTCTTTACTATTTTTCATCTTTAACCTGCTTTAAACCGCATATTTTAGCTCATATTATACGCATTTAATGATAAAAATGCAAATTCATTCATTGTCATTTTGCAATAAATATACTTGATTTATTTTTCTTTATTGACATTGTTTTAACTGATATTCCTGATAAAATTAATTTAAGTAAACGATTTACAAAAAGAAAGCAGGTTTAAAATGAATTCCAAATACGCAAAGATCTTCACCCCGATTAAAATTGGTAATATGATGGTAAAAAATCGGATCGAAACCGCTCCGGCGGCGCCGCGGTTGGCTTCCCCGGAAGGACTGGTGACCCCGGAGCTGATCGAGTGGACCCGGGCTCTGGCCAAGGGTGGCGCCGGAATTGTCACTGTCGGAATCTCCATGGTCACCCCGCCCTTTGGACACATGAACGGTTTTTGTGTGAACATCGGCGATGACAACGTGGTCCCCGGTTTAGCGGTTCTGGCCGACACGGTTCATCGTTATGGCGCCAAAGCCTCCATTGAACTGGCAGGCTTTGCCATGGGACATGACATGCCTGAGGAAGGCAAATCACCCATTGACATGATGTCCCAGGAAGAAATAAATAACTGGATTAACCTGTTTGCCAATGCCGCCGAGCGGGCCATGAAAGCCGGTATGGACATGGTGCTGATCCACGGCGGCCATGGCATTCTCGTCAGTAATTTTTTCTCACCCCTCTTTAATCACCGCACCGATCAATATGGTGGCAGTATCGAAAACCGGGCCCGCTTTGCCTGTGAACTCTTCGATGCCATTCGCCGCAAGGTCGGCCATAAGCTGGCCATTGAATTTCGCCTGAGTGCCGCTGAACTGGTTCCCGGTGGTGTCGAACTGGACGAAACCATTGAATTCATTAAACTTATCCAGGACAAAATCGATCTGATTCATGTCTCCGCCGGGATGCTACTGGATGACGAAATGGTGCCGATCACCACCCAACCGACCTATCTAAAACGTGGTTATAATGCCCATTACGCCGCCAGTATTAAAAAAACCCCAGGCATTCATGTTCCAGTCACCACCGTTGGTTCCATTGATCTGGATCTGGCAGCCGATATCATTGAAAACAACGAAGCCGATATGTGTGCGATGATCCGCACCGTTATTGCCGATCCCGATAGTGTCGATAAAGCCCGTACCGGGAATGAAGCAGAAATCCGTCCCTGTATCCGCTGTGTGCTGTGCCTGAATCGTACTCATGGTATGGAACCGCTGCGGGTAGCCTGTGCCGTTAACCCCCAGGCGGGCCGGGAATGTGAGTTAAAAGATATCAATAAACTGGCGGATCACAAGAAAAAGGTGGTCATCATCGGGGGAGGGCCGGCCGGGATGGAAGCCGCCAGAACAGCCGGAGACCGGGGTCATGAGGTGGTTCTTTTTGAAAAAAACGACTGTCTCGGGGGGACGCTGCGATTAGCGGTTGCTCCGGATTTCAAGGCTGATCTTAAAAGCTATCTGGCCTGGGCAATCCGCATGACCAGCCGTCATTCCAATGTTTCGCTGCGATTATCCACCACGGCGACCCCTGAAAACATTCTGGCCGAGTCTCCGGATGCCCTGATTATTGCTGTCGGTGCCGAAACCAATATTCCCGCCATTCCCGGTTTGGACGGAAGCGATGTGGTTTGGGTCGGTGATGTTGAATCCGGAGCGGTTTCTGTCGGGCAAAATGTCGTCATTGCCGGTGGTGGCTTAACCGGATGTGAAACCGCTTTGGATCTGGCCCGAAAAGGAAAAAATGTCACGATTGTCGAAATGGTCAGTGAAAAGAAAATGCTTGAACCTTCACCAATTCCGATGACGGCTTTGCTGCAGCTGCTTAAAAAAGAAAATGTGACCATCCTGGCAGATCACAAACTGATTAAGGCCGGGGATCATACCGTTCTGATTGAAGAGAGTGCCGGTCAAAAAGAAATACCTTTTGACACCCTGATTCTTTCCCTGGGGGTCAAACCAAATCTGCCGGAAGTATCCAAATTTGCCAATCTGATTGATACGGTTATCTGTATCGGTGATTGCACCACCAGCCAGGGAACCCTTTATACCGCCACCACCGCCGGTTATAACGCCGGATTGGATATCTGATTACTGATTATCATTATTTCTTTTTTCGTTTCATAAAGCGTATCCGCACCTTCATCTCCGGACTAACCTGCCGCGATTCTATGATTTTCTGTAAGGCCTTATTATAGGTAAAGTCATCCAGATCGTTGGCCTTCAGATAAATCATCGTCATTTCCGGAAAAACTGTAAAACAGCTGGTTATGGCCCAGGCCACGGCCATTTTGACGTAGTAGTTGTCGCAGTCAATGGCATTGAAATTTCGAAACATCGGCTCCAGATATCGGTCTTCCACAAAATAAGTAATAAACATCACCACCCCAAAACGGATCTCATAAACTTCTTTTGACTGGAGGTAGGGTTGTAAAAACAGCCATACCTCCTCTTTATGTTTTTTTGTGAACTTCAGACCCGTACAGAAACTGTCACAAATTGACCAGTTGTCAATCTTGGGGATGAAGGATTTGATTAGTGCCAGCTGTTCATCCAGTTCCACGTCAAGATAACCAATTACCATTCCCTGGAGCAGAGTTTCTTCAAAGCTGTCATCCCGGGCGGTTTCCAGATAAGCCCGCCAGTCGGCTTTGGCAATCCGTTTGGCGATCTTCCGAAGCGCTGGCAGGCGTACCCCTAAGATCGTATCCGTTCCCGGTGTCAAACGACTGGAAAATTTTTGATACTTTTCTTCGGATAAAGCCACTAACTCATCTCGTAATTCTTTTTGATTCATGATCTGCTCTCCCTGTTATTTCAGACAAAACAAAAGCCCTTTGCGCTGGCAATCGTGATTGCCAGCGCAAATAGGCTCCTGCTGTCATTTATTTTAATTTCATTGGTAAGCCCGCTACCAGTAAATAGGCTTCGTCGGCTCGACCGGCCACCAGCTGATTCATCCGTCCGGCAATGTCCCGGAAATAACTGCCCAGTTTGTAAGCTGGCACCAGGCCCAGACCGACCTCATTGGAAACCACAATCAGGGTTTTATCCTGACAAACATCCAGCAGCTTTTCGACTTCCAGCTTGATCGCCGCTTCAATTTCGCCGACCGTCTCCATTGAACACGTATCATAATCGACCGGAAAATCGAGCATATTATTAGTCGTCATCACGGTCAGGCAATCAAAAAGGACGACCCTGGCTTGCTTAAAAATGGGATTCTCGGCAATTGTCTGAAAATCCTTATATTGTTCAATCGTGCCCCAATGATTCGGCCGCTGCGCCTGATGTTTGGCAATCCGGTCTTTCATGCCATCATCAAAGGCAATCGCCGTGGCAATATAAGCCACGGGCTGGCCTGATTCCCGGGCTAAATTTTCGGCATAGGTACTCTTGCCGCTGCGGGCCCCGCCGGTGACAAATATTAACTGTCCCATTACTCATTCCTCCAGTTTTTAAGAAAAGTCAACAGCTTGGTATTCTCTGCTTCTTTTTTGATCGCAATCCGAAAATAGGAGTCGTCAAGACCCATAAAATCTTCACAGGTACGCAGCGACATGCCTTCTTTTTCCAGGGCAATCTGCAGCTCTGCCACCGTGCCCTGTAACAGTCGGCAGAGATGAAAATCAGTCCCGCTTTGATAAACCTTGATGGTGTTAATCTGGCTCAAGGCTTCAAAAACCCGGTGGCGTTCCTTCTGAATATAGGTTTTGGTTTTGGCCGCATAGTCTTTTTCGTCATATACCCCGATCGCTGCAATCAAACCCAGGGCATTGATGGTCCAGGGCTCTTTGAAGCTTTCCATCTTCTTAATCATCGACGGTGTTCCGACCCCATGACCAATGCGGAGCCCTGGCAGCGCATAAAACTTTGTCAACGATTTGAGAATAAAGACTGACTGCTTTGCTTCTTTAACCAATGCCAGACTGCTGCTTTGCTCAGAAAAATCCAGAAAGGACTCATCCAGAAACCAGCTGATTTCTGGCGTTGAATGCTCTAACATTGCTCTGATAAAGTCACTGCTATAAACCCGACCAGTGGGATTATTGGGATTGCAGATAAAGACTGCCTGGGGCTCTTCTTTTTTAATCACTGACACTAATACTTCCGGGTCAATGGTAAACTGGTCTTTCTCTGATAAAACATGATGAGTGACCTCCCAACCGTAAAGCTTCAAGGCCCGTTCATATTCATTAAAGGTAGGCTGCACAATCAGTGCCTTTCCTGGCCCGATGCTGCGGGCAAAAAGATAGATCAGCTCGATGGCGCCATTGCCAAGAATAATGTTTTCAGGCAGTACCGCCAGATCAGCGGCAATCTTTTTTATCGCCGATACCCCAGTGATCTCCGGATATTTTACCAGCTCATCAATGCCAGCAATCAGTTTTTCCCGGATGCCCTGGGGTATTCCCAGAGGATTGATGTTGACACTGAAATCCAGCATTTTTTTATTCTCACCCTGATATCCGCCGTGTTTATTCATCGTGACGCTCCCATAATTTTAGTTTCGCTGCTTTTACCAATTGTCTTATAAAGAAAAGATAATCACCGCCATCAAGGTGGCAAAAACCATCAGGACAACCTCACTGCCGTACATGATCGTGATGGTTTCCCGGATATCGAGAATTTCCAGTGGGCTTTTGGGGTCACCGATAGTCGGCTTTTCCAGCACCTGTCCAAAATACTGATTGGTGCCGCCCAACTGAATACCTAAAAGTCCAGCCACCACCGATTCGGGGTGGGCCGAGTTGGGACTCTTGTGGTTGTGACGATCCCGTTTAAAAATACGACAGCCATCATTGAAAGTATAGCCCAAAAACATTCCGGCAACCAGCATAAAGATGCTGCCGATGCGGGCTGGAATCCAATTGATGAGATCGTCAAATTTTGCCGAAGCATAGCCAAAGTCCTTATAGGGTTCCTGGATGTAGCCGACCATTGAGTCCAGGGTGTTGGTTGCCTTATAAAGCATGACCAGCATCACGGGATTAAGCCAGGGCACCGGTATTAAGGCACCCAGCAGCAGATAGAAAATTGGTGCCAGAACCCCATCAATGGTATTTTCGGCGGTGGTTTCCACCGTCGCCCGGATGATTTCTTTTTCTTTGAGTTCCGAGGTATCCCGTCCCACCAGATAGCCAACCTGAACCCGGGAGACTTCAATATCGCCGCCCATTAAGGCGGTCATCACTTTTTGTACTTCAACTGCCAGGGTTTTAGCGGCCAGGGCGGTGACAATCAGATAGAGGTTAAAGAGGATGTAAAGATAAATGTTGATGCTGTACAAAAGCCACTGCAGCCCAAAAACGATTGCCCCGGTTAGGCCCAGCACTAAAAATAACAGCAAAAAGCCTTTGGCCTTGCGATGCTTGCCGTGATTCAGTTTTTTATTTAAAAAGCCGATGGTTTTACCGATGGCAATGATCGGATGGGGCAGCCAGGGAGGATCCCCGATCAGCCAATCCAACACCACGCCGATGAGGATCAGTAAAAACCAAAAGCCTCCCCCTAAACCCAGGGGAAGTCCTTCGATCAGATTCACTTTTCTATTTCTCCAATGATTTCCATTATTTTATTCATATCCAGATTCGCTTCCACTGTCTGGGCCAGCAAATCATACTGTTCTTCTTTAAAAGCCTTAAAATCAAAGGCCGCTGGGCCAGCTTCCAAATTCTTTTTGATCCGTAGCGCTTCAATGATTTTTTCCCGTAGGCCATCATTGTCAAAGATACCATGAAGATAGGTTCCCATGACTGTGCCATCTTCGGCAATCACGCCATCGATGGTGCCGTCATCAAGAATGGCAAACGGTTTGGCATGATCCAGCGCTTCGCTGATGCCCATGTGAATTTCGTAACCTTCCACTTCCATGTCAGCCAGCTCCATTCCCATGAAGTTCCCCTGAACCTTGCCAGCTGTCCTAACGGTCCGCTTTTCTGCTTCGATGGTGGTGACAATGTTTAACAGCCCCAAGCCTTCAATACTGCCCTTGGTTGATTCGACCTGGAAGGGATCGCGAATTTCTTTGCCCAGCAACTGATAGCCGCCGCAGATGCCCACAATCGGGACGCCGCAGTCATGAAGCCGATGGATTTCATCACCCATCTTGCTGTTAATCACGTGACAGGTGTCATCAATGGTATTCTTGCTGCCGGGAATAACCAGCAGATCCGGGTTGGCCAACTGTAACTCCCGCTGATTGCGATAGTATTCCACCTTGACATCGGGGTGCATTTCAAAGGCGGTGCAGTCGGTAAAGTTCGACAGATGGGGCAGATATACCACGCCAATCGTGATCAGACCTTCAGACTGATTATCAAAGCGTTCACTGACACTGTCTTCATCATCAATAACAAAGCGTTTGTAAGGAATGACGCCCAGGCAGGGCACATTGACCAGATCTTCGATCATTTTGATACCGGGTTTTAATAGTTCCACATCGCCCCGGAATTTATTGATGATAAAGCCTTTTATCCGGGCTCGCTCTTCCGGTTGCAGTAACATAATTGTACCATAAATCGAGGCAAACACGCCACCCTTGTCGATATCGCCAATCAGCACAACCGGCGCATCCACCAGCTCGGCCAGTCCCATGTTGACAATATCATTGTCCCGCAGGTTGATTTCAGCCGGACTGCCAGCCCCTTCGATGACAATGACATCTTTGTCTGCAGCCAGGGTGTCATAAGCCGAAACCACAATCTCCACCAGTTTGGGTTTATGGGCGTGATAATCCATGGCATCCATATTAAATTCGGCTTTTCCCATCAAAATGACCTGACAGCCAACATCGGAATTTGGCTTAAGCAGCACCGGGTTCATCTCGACCTGGGGTTCGATCCGGGCACACTCGGCCTGAACCACCTGAGCCCGGCCCATTTCTTTGCCGTCTTTGGTGATAAACGAATTAAGGGCCATATTCTGGGATTTATAGGGCGCCACCTGATAGCCGTGGTTATCGAGTATCCGGCACATAGCCGCAGTGATCAGACTTTTTCCAACTGACGACCCGGTGCCCATAAACATAATATTTTTTGCCATGATTTCTCCTTTTTCTCTATAAGCACAGTGTGCGGGCGATCACGGATCGCCCCTACGTTAAATTTCTAATACGATATCTATCTAAACCTGATTTCTTAATGATTCTTCAATGCGCAAACGACGGCGTCTTCAACGGACGTGATCACCCGGGGATAGGCGACGGCGGGTCGGCGGATAAATAAAATTTTTGCGTCAACCTGTCGGGCGGCAGCAACCTTTTCGGGGATGCCGCCAACGTCACCGCTGTCTTTGGTAACAACAAAGCCGATGTTATATTCTTTCATGGTAGCGACATTCATCTCCACCGAAAAAGGGCCCTGAAGCGCCAGGATATGCCGGGGCTTGTAACCCAGGTTTTCGCATTTTTTTAAGACTCCAGCCGTGGGCAGGACCCGGATATAGGTGCGATCTTTCGGCAGGCCTTCAAAGGCTTCCAGTTGTCGGCTGCCGGTGGTCAAAAGAATATTGCGGTCACTTTTTCCCATCGCGCCAATCAGATAATCCCGGGCATCTTCGTAGGTATGATAAGCGATAATATCGCTTCCCTCGTCAATATGTGATGATCTTTCCAGCCGGATATAATCGATATTCATAGCATCACAAGCCCAGATTGCATTTTCAGAAATTTCCCGGGCATAGGGGTGGGTAGCATCGATACAGAGATTGATATTATAAATGGTGATGGTTTCCCGCAGGGTTCCAGCATCCAATTGTCCTGAGATCTTTGTTAAGAGGGGATTTTCTGCGATCTGATCGGTGGCGATATTGGTCAGCGATGAATAGCAGACTTCTTTTCCCTCTTCAAGCAGAAGTTCAGTTAATATTCGGCTGTCAAGGGTTCCTCCCAATACCAGAATCAAAGCTGATAACCTCTCGGGGTAATCATTTTTAATTGATCCCGGGTTACATAGGTTTTGGAATTACCGATGATCACCATCGAAAACATATCAATCTCTGCTTCATTCATTTTTTTGAGGGTGGTGATCACATACGACTCATCTTTACGCTTGGCATTACGTACAATCCCCACTGGGGTTTCCGGCGCTTTATATTTCAGCAGAATTTCCTGAGCAGCTTCAATATTGTGGGGACGGCCCTTGCTTTTGGGGTTGTAGAGGGTAATAATAAAGTCCCCTTCACCGGCACAGTGCAGCCGTTTTTCAATGACCGCCCAATCCGTCAGCAGATCACTGAGACTGATCACGGCATAATCATGCATCAGCGGAGCGCCCAGGGTTGAAGCAGCGGCATTGGCAGCCGAAATACCAGGAATGATCTCAACTTCAACGTCACTGTTTTTTGCTTCCACAATTTCCAGCATGATCCCAGCCATTCCGAAAACACCGGCATCGCCGCTACTGACCAGACAGATTTTTTTGCCCTGTTCAGCCAACTCCAGGGCTTTTTCGCAGCGATCAATTTCCCGGCGCATCCCTGACGACATAACTTCCTTGTCGCCAATTAAATCGGCAATAATATCGATATAGGTTTTGTAGCCAACAATAATATCGGCATCTTCCAGGCTGGCTTTGGCCGCCTCGGTCATATGTTCATACAGACCGGGACCAATCCCGGTAACATAAATTTTGCTCATTTTTTCTCCTTTTATATACAAGGTTTTCAATTTTCATCCCGCCAGACCGACAGGGTAATACCGCCCAGTTTCTGTTTTTCCAGCAGACATTTTCCGAAGCCGGAGGCGACAAAGCCGCAGGGTTCGGAAACGGCGTAAAGACCGGTGGTTTTAAAAACAAAATCGGACGCTTCAAAACGACTTTGGACCATTTGCACCATTTCATTGGGGATGATCACCTTTTTTGCGGCAAAGAAGCTACAGGCTTCGATAATTCCCGGTTCATCTGCTTTCAGACCGATGGTAGCCAGGGACTTGATCCCTTTCTCGCTGAGATTCAAAGCGGCCAGTGTCTCTGTGATGGCCTGAATGATCCGCTCGCCCGGGGTATCCCGGCGACAACCGACCCCCAGTACCAGTTTTTTTGGCACCAGCTTGACGCTTGGTATTGGCAGATCAATTTTTTGGGTATCCAGCGTCGTAATGATCGCCCCGGCATATTGATTGATTGTAGTTAAATCCACGACTGTTTTAATGTTCTGGGGCAGCACCACCGCATCCAGATCACAGTTTTCCGAATTAACCAAAGCGATCGGATCGCCATTTAAAATCAGCGCCGTGACATCCTTGGCATCAGTAAAATTATCGATGGTGCAATGAATTTTTTGAGCCAGTACATCCACCGCCATGGTACCTTTAACATCAGTGCCGGTAGTAATCACCGCCTGGGCCGACAGCCGTTTGGCGACCAGCCGGGCAGCGTCATTGGCACCACCCAGATGGCCGGACAACAGACTAATGACAAACTCGCCATTGGTATCCATCACCAGAATCCCCGGATCGGAGGATTTATGTGCCAGATGGGGGGCAATCGCCCGAACCACAATGCCGGTTGCCATAATGCAACAGATGATCTGGTATTCCCCAATGATACTGCCCATAAAGGTAGTAATATCGGTGGTGATAATTTTTGTGGTTTCGTTGGCGTATTTTTCTTTGGTGTAGATCTGACATTCCCGGTCATCCAAATGTTTTGCCAACCGGTTCGCCAAAACCATGCCATCCTTTGACAGGGTGACAATGGCCCATTTTTCAGTTTTCACGGTTTTATTCAACCCCTTGACGGTATTCGTGGGTAAAGCTGGGATCATACAACTTGGATAAACTGTACTGATCGCCGAGGAAATCCCCCACTAAGATTTGGGCGGTCTTGGTAATATTTTCGTCCTTTACTTTCTGGGCAATGGTTTCCAGGGTTCCCATGACAATTTTCTGATCTTCCCAGGTTGCCCGTTGGATAATCGCAATCGGGGTGGTTGGGGCATAATGTTTCATCAATCGTGCCACCACATCGTCAATCATCTGAACCGACAGGAAGATACACATCGACGCCTGATGGGAGGCCAGATCTTCCAGCTTTTCTTTTTCCGGCACCGGAGTTCGACCTTCCAAACGGGTTAAAATAACGGTTTGGGATACATCCGGCAGGGTAAATTCTTTTTTAAGGGCGGCTGCTGAGGCCACAAAGGAGCTGACCCCGGGAATTACATCAAAGGGAATGCCCAGCTCGTCCAAGCGGTCCATCTGTTCCCGGATGGCACCATAAATAGAAGGATCACCGGTATGAACCCGGGCAATTTTCTTTCCTTCTTCCGTGCCCCGTTTAATCACGGCAATCACATCATCCAGGGTCATTGAGGCAGAATTAAAAATTTCGGCATCTGGCTTATGTCCGGCAATAATGGCTTTGTTGACCAAAGAACCGGCATAAATTATAATATCTGCTTCGTTGACAATTCGTTGACCCTTAACGGTAATCAGTTCCGGATCTCCTGGGCCTGCACCCACCATATACACTGTATTCATAAAATATTTCTCCTAAACTCTATAATGTCCCTACATTTCTGTAACGGGTTGTGCTTTCTTTAAATGATCTAAAAACATGTTCTGAATGCCGGTATATTCACCCAGGCCTTCCAGGATACATTCGACTTTAAACCGCTGTTCTTCAAGAACGGTTCGCCAGGAATCTTCTTCATCACTGGCCATGTCATTAATCGCATGATCACCGGCTACCAGCATAAAGTGTGCCAGATAAATCTTTTTATATTTCTTTTCCAGAAGTAACGGCACAATGTTTTCCAGTTCCGGGAAACCTTCGACCGTCCCCACATAAACATCCTCATGGCCCTTCATTTTAAACATATAATCCAGGCAGGGATAGGTGGAATTGGCGTGGTGATCGCTACCATGGCCCATATAAACCAGGGCTTCGCCTTTTTTGAGCTTGGGCATCTGTTTCATCACGATGTCCACCGTTTCTTCGTAATCTTCAACCGTGGTTAACAGCGGTCGGCCCAGGGTCAGGGATGCAAAGTCTTTTTCAAAGGCCTTCAGTTCTTTTAGGGTAATGTCATACTCATAACCGTTGATGATATGGGTGGTCTGACACTGCACGTGGGTATAACCAGCTGTTTTCAGCTTTTTAAGGGCTTCTTGCGGGGTATCCACGGATTCGTTGTCCCGGCTCTTCAGTTTGTTGATGATCATACGAGAAGTAAAGGCTCGATAAAAATCATGGTCCGGGAATGCTTCTTTTAAGCGGTTCTCGGTAGCTGTGATGGTTTTTTTTCGGGTCTCAGGGTAAGATGTACCAAAACTGATGACCAGTAACGCTTTTTTTTCCATTAAGTGGTTCTCCTATTTATGTTATTATTTCTATTTTGATTCAGATAAAGACAGTAATGCCTGGTAGTGATCTTCGATGGTTTTCTCAATGTCCGCTTTGGTGTGGGCGGCGGAGAGGAAAATACCTTCGAATTGGGCTGGCGGCATCAGGTTGCCAGCGTCCAGCATGGCTTTAAAATATTTGGTGTAGGCTTTGGTGTCCGAGGTCATCACGGCAGCATAGCCATCAATGGGGACATCGGTAAAGAAGCAGCAGGTCATCCCTTTGAAACGGACCATCTGGGCTTTGACACCGGTTTTTTCAATGTTGGCCTTAAAACCGGCTTCTAACAGCTTGGCGTTTTCTTCCATTTCGGTGTAAACCTCGGGATGATCCCGGAGGTAGGTCAGGGTGTTGAGTCCCATTTTCATGGCGATGGGATTTCCGGATAGGGTTCCCGCCTGATAAACACCGCCTAAGGGGGCTACGGTAGCCATAATATCCCGACGTCCACCGTAGGCACCAACCGGCATGCCACCACCAATGATCTTACCGAGCGTGGTCATATCCGGTTTAATATCCAGGACTTCCTGGGCGCCACCGTAAGCCAGACGGAATCCGGTAATGACTTCATCAAAAATCAATACTGTTCCTTCGGCTTCGGTAATGACCCGCAGCTCTTTCATAAAATCCAGATCGGGTGGAACAACGCCCATGTTACCGGCCACTGGTTCGACGATGATGGCGGCAATTTCGCCGGGGTTTTCGACAAAGAGGGCTTTGACGCTGGCAATGTCGTTATAGGTTGCTACTAAGGTATCTTTAGCTGTGCCCGGGGTCACCCCGGAGCTGGTCGGAACGCCAAAGGTCAAGGTACCGGAGCCAGATTTAACCAGCAGGCCATCGGCATGGCCATGGTAGCAGCCTTCAAATTTAATGATCTTATCCCGGCCGGTATAACCTCTGGCGACCCGCAGCGCACTCATCGTCGCTTCGGTGCCGGAGCTGACCATTCGCACCATTTCCATCGAGGGATAGGCTTCGGTGATCAGCTTGGCCACCTCAACCTCAATGGCAGTTGGGGCGCCAAAGCTGGTGCCTTTTTGCAGCATTTCCTGAATCCCGTCAAAGTAAACCGGTGAGGCGTGACCTAAAATCAGGGGCCCCCAGGAACAGATATAATCGGTATACTCGTTGCCATCGACATCATAAATTTTAGCACCCTGACCATGGTCAATAAAAACCGGTGGCATCTCCACTGATTTAAAGGCCCGCACCGGACTGTTGACGCCGCCGGGGATATATTTTTCGGCTTCGATAAATAATTGTTCTGATTTTTCTCGATTCATAATCTCTCCAATAATAATTATTTCACTATCGTGTAAAACTCAGGTGTTCGCTCCCAACCGTACCGACCAATGACCAAGGGGTCACAACATGATGTAACAATTGTCGGTACTGCGTTTGTCTTAAACAATCGATTCATGACTTATAAATGATTTGCTGTTATTGATAATCCTTCAGCATCGCCTGCAGTTCTTTGGCAAAATAGGTGATGATGATGTCGGCGCCAGCCCGTTTGATGCTGATCAGGCTTTCAAAAATCGCCCGGCGATCCATCAGATTGGCATCGACAGCATTTTTGATCATGGCATATTCGCCGCTGACCTGATAGGCGGCCATCGGTAAATAAGAAAGTTCCTTGCCCTGAGCGATGATATCAAGATACGGCATGGCCGGTTTAACCATCACAATGTCAGCTCCTTCATCGATATCCAGAACCATTTCTTTTAAGGCTTCCCGGGAATTGGCCGGGTCCATCTGATAGCTGCGGCGGTCGCCAAAGGCTGGGGCCGAGTTGGCGGCATCCCGGAAGGGGCCATAAAAACTGGAAGCAAACTTGGCCGAATAAGCCATGATCGGAATCGATTCATAACCGGCTCGGTCAAGGGTTTCTCGCATATGATCGATGCGGCCGTCCATCATGTCCGAAGGGGCGACCATATCAGCTCCGGCTTCAGCGTGGCTGAGCGCCGTTTTGCTTAAGGTTTCCAGGGTCTGAGCCCGGCGGATCTCACCGTTTTCTTCAAAGAAACAACAATGGCCGTCGCTCTTGTATTCACACAAACAGACATCGGTGATCACATACATTTCCGGATCAACCTTTTTAATCACTCGAATGGCTTCCTGAACCAGACCATCGGCCACAAAGGCAGGGGTAGCTTCACCGTCTTTTTCGTCAGGGACTCCAAACAAAATGACATAACGAATGCCCAGTTCTTTTAGCGCCAGGGTTTCCGCCCCGAGCATATCCAAAGACAGGTGGTACTGGTCTTTCATCGAGCCGATTTCTTTGCGCACTCCCTGTCCATCGACTATAAACAGCGGATAAACCACATCATTCATGGACAGCTGGGTTTCCCGGATTAAATTCCGAACCGCCGTATTTTTTCGTAATCGTGTTGGCAACATATTGCTGACCTCCTAATTTACTTCTAGTTATTTGCATGCACCGTACCGACCAATTGTTAATCTGTTGTTCGCCGCGGAATCGGACAGGCTCTGCCATGTCCGCTCCGATGCGTACAACATGATGTAACCAATTGTCGGTACTACTTCAGCTCTTTTACTCAAGTTTTATTTCTGTGAATCCTTCAAAATCGCATCCAGCATGCCCTGAATGGTATAGGTTTCGGCTTCGATATCGACAGTGATACCCAGCTCAACACATTTCTTTGAGGTCTGGGGCCCAATCGATACGCATTTTGCGGTGTTAATGGCATCAATATGGGCGGCGCCGATTTTTTCGACAAAAAACTCGACGGTGGTGGAACTGGTAAAGGTAATATAATCAATTTCTTTGTTATTTAACATTGCCAGCGGATCAACAGTGGCATGATCTTCGCGGATGGTTTCGTAGCTTTGAACCTCGTCGACTGGACAGATTTTTGACAATTCTTCGACCACATAGATCCGGGCATTTTTAGATCGGGGGATCAGCACCCGGCTGTCTTTAGTGAGCAGCGGCACCAGACCGCTGACCAGTTCTTCGCCGACATATTTATCCGGCACAAAATCGGCTTGCAGGCCCCGGGCTAAGAGGGCATTTTTGGTACCTTCGCCAATGGCGGTAATATGCAGGTTGCCAAAGGCTCGGGCATCTTTGCCACAGCGGGCCAACGAATCGAAGAAGACTTCCACGCCATTGATGCTGGTAAAAATAATATGGCTGTAGTCCTTAAGGCACTTCACCTTTTCGTCACAGGCGGCTTCGTTAATGGGGACAATTTTGATGGTTGGGAATTCAATGGCATTGCCACCCAACTCCGTGATCTTTTCAACCATTTGAGAACTCTGTTCCCGGGACCGGGTGACGATAATGTTTTTGCCAAACAATGGTTTTTCATCAAAGAAGCGCAGTTTTTGCCTTTTATTCACGACTTCGCCGACCACAATCAGGCTCGGCGCCGTGATTTTTGCTTCCGCGGCAATATCATAGATGGTGGTCAGGTTTCCGGTTACGACCCGCTGATAGGGGGTGGAGGCCCGATGGACCACAGCCACTGGCATTTCCGGATTCATGCCGTTTTTAACCAGTTCGTCACAGATCTTTTCCAGATTTTTAACGCCCATTAAAAAGACGATCGTGCCTTTGAGTTTGCCCAGCACCGGCCAGTCCAGATCTGATGAACCGTCGTAGGCGTTCGATTTTAAATGTCCGGTAATAACATGGAACGATGATACACAGTCCCGATGTGTAATCGGAATCCCGGCATAAGCCAGTCCGCCGATAACCGAGGTAATCCCGGGGATCACTTCAAAGGGTACCCCAGCGTCATAGAGGTCTTCCCCTTCTTCGCCACCCCGGCCAAAGACATAGGGGTCGCCGCCTTTTAAGCGCAGGACCAATTTACCTTCCTGGCCTTTTTGGACTAACAGGGCATTGATATCTTCCTGACGCATGGCATGGTTTCCCGCCCGTTTGCCGACATAGATAATTTCAGCATCAGCTCGGGCATCGTTTAAAAAGCTTTCATTAACCAGAGCATCATATACCACCACATCGGCTTTGGTCAAAATATCCTTGGCTTTAACGGTCAGTAGGCCGGGATCGCCGCAACCGCCTCCAGCCAGATAGACCTTTCCCGGTTTTTCATGCACTGCCTGATAACATGCTTTAGCTAATTGTTTTCCCAAATTTTCTGCCTCCTCAGGTGCACCTTTTATGGATCGGGTCACTACCCGACTCCCATCTTCCAGACCATACAGTCCGTATACTGTAATTTCTTCAGCTTCTATTTCACAAAATGCGCCAACGGGAATATGACAACTCCCGTTTAAGGCATTTAAAAAACTCCGTTCGGCGCTCATTTGAACAATCGTATTTTGATCGCTGATGACTGCCATCAGTTCGTTAACCGTCTGATTGTCTTCCCGGACTTCCACCGCCAGAATACCCTGGGCCGGTGCCGGAATAAAGGTGGTTTCCGGTAGTGCGACGGTGTAGTAGGCTGAGTCTTCCAAGCGGCCAATCCGTTTTAACCCGGCTGCCGCCAGAATGATGCCATCCAATTGCTGCTCCTGCATTTTGCGGATTCGGGTATCGATGTTACCACGAATACCCACAATTTCCACATCCGGCCGCAGTTTCTGCAGCTGAGCAATTCGCCGTTTGCTGCCGGTGGCCACCACAGCACCCTTGGGCAACTCATCCAGGGCAGTAATCCGATGGGGTGTCAGCAGGACATCCCGGGGATCCTCCCGAACCGGTGGCACCGTTAAGATCAGGCCTTCCGGCAGCTTTGACGGCATATCCTTCATACTGTGGATGGCCATATCGATCTCACCGGATAGTAGCGCATCTTCTAACTCCTTGGTAAACAAGCCCTTGTCGCCAATTTTATCAAGCGGTTTATCCTGAACCAGATCACCTTTAGTTTTAATAATCACCATTTCAAAGTTTACCTGCGGATGGGCTTTCGCCAGTACATCAATCAGCCACTGGCTTTGGGTGCGGGCCAGCGTGCTGCCCCGTGTTCCAACTTTTATATTCATTTATCCTATCTCCAATTGTCAGTTATTTTCCTAGTTTTGACCTGAGTTCCGCATTGGAACATCGGGACAAGGCTTTAAGTTCTGCGGTTTTTTCGTTCGGCGACCCATCGCCGGCTAAAACTGCCTGGCGCAGCAATCGCAATAAGGCGGTTTTTTCGGTGTAGCTGTCATCATAGTGCTCGGCCAACTCAGCAACAATCTGCTTCGTTAAGAAGGGACTTGCCCCTTCGGTACAGACCGACAGGGTTAAGTCCCCCCGGCGAATGACGCTGGGAAAAATGAAATCCGAATCATCGGGATCGTCGACCCGGTTACACCAGATTTTTTGGGCTTGACAGTCCTTTTTGATCTGCCCATTCAAGGCACGATTATCGGTTGCCGCCACCGCCAGATCAATGTCAGCCAACTGATCTTTGTGATAGCTGGCATAAATCAGGGTCAGCTGATTGTTCTCTGTTTTAATAATCCCCTCAGAAAAATCCGGACTCACAGCGATCACCTGCATGCCGTTTTCCAATAAGATGACAATCCGTCTGGCGGCCACCTTCCCGCCGCCGACCACCAGGGCCTTTTTATTTTTTAAATTAAATAACAGCGGTGTCATCATTTTGTTGATCTGCCAATGTTTTTTTGTCCTGAATACCCGGGAACAGGTAGGTCACGGTTTTTTCAATGCCAATAATTTCCTCTTCGCATTCCAGCGACTTCAGCTGTTTAATCGGCGGCATCACCATTTCCCTAAATTTAGAGCGGATTACCTTGGCCAGATAGACTTCTTCTTTTTCGGTCAGGTTTAATTTTCCGCAAAGGTTCTCAATCGTTTCCTCGGCCAGTTGCCGGGAGGTTTCGTTTAAATCCCGGACCATGTTGTCAACCTTGGCGTGCGTCACCCAGGACAACAGTCCATCGATTTCATCCTGAATTTCGGCTGCTATTTTTTCGGCGACTTTGACCCGATAGGCCATCTTTTCATCCATGATGTTTTTAAAATCATCAATGGTCAGCAGCGTAACCATCGGCAAATTGCCAACGGCTTCTTCGACATCCCGGGGCAGCGCCAGATCGATCACTGTCAGCGGTTTATGGAGCGGCTTCATTTCATCGGCTTTTAAAACAACATGGGGTGATGCGGTAGCGGTAATGATCACATCCATTTCAGGAATAATCGCATAGCGGTCTTCATAGTGGATCGTTTGGACGTTTTCATGAATCGCTTCGCACTGATCCATATTATGAAAGGTCCGGTTGGTCATGTAGGGATTCTGAAAGCCCTCGGCCTTCATATAGCGCAGTGCCAGCACGCCCATTTTTCCCGAACCGATGATCAGTATTTTTTTATCGCCATAATCTTTAGGATACTCCCGCTTGATATGCTTCACAGCGGTTGAACTTAAAGATAAGGGGGTTTCGGAAATTTTATAATCGGTTTTTACTTTTTTAGTAAAAGTGATCGCTTCGCGAAACATTTTTGTCAGGTATTTGCCACAGCCTTTAATTGCCTGAGATTTTTCCAGCGCATCCTTGACCTGGCCAAGGATCTGGTCCTCACCCAGAATCATCGAGTCGAGACCGGTGACCACCTCATAGAGATGAACCATCGCTTCCCGCTCTTTTTTGACAAACAGATAGGGCGCCAGTTCTGCTGATTTTTCGCTGAGATAAAAATCGGTTAAGATCTTTCCAGCTGCTTCAGGGTGGCGGGTTGACACATAGATTTCGCTGCGGTTGCAGGTCGACAGAATGATCACCTCGGCGATATCCTTTTCTTTTAAAAGGGTACGAATCGCTTCATTCAGGGTGCGATGGAGAAAAGCCCCTTTCTCCCGAATTTCTAAAGGTGTATCCTTATGATTAATGCCCGCTACTACCAGTTTCATCCGTTTGAACCTCCTTTTTCTGATTCCTGATCGCTTCTTCCAGAGCGGCAATACTGCGAAACCCTTTAATCCCCAGACACTGTTCCAGGCGAGTCATCGTCGCCTGTTCCAGACTGGCCGTTTCCAGGGCTTCGGTGTTTTTAAAAACGTCGGTGGTTTCACCTTCGACCAGTACCCCGCCATGATGGAGCACATAAGTATAATCACAAAATTCATAAATAAAATCCATATCATGGCTGGATAAAATAATCTTAATGCCTTTGGCCAAAGCGCCTTCAATAATCGCTTTAACCCCGGCCTTACTTTTAGGATCCAGTCCCAGGGTCGGTTCATCCATCAGAATGATCTCCGGTTCAACAGCTAACACCCCGGCCATGGCCACCCGTTTCTTTTGTCCATAACTGAGATAGTGAACTGGTCGGTCAGCCAACTGCGTTATGCCGGTCGCTTCCATGGCCGCCTGCACCCGCTGATCGATTTGCTCCGCTGCCATGCCCATGTTTCGCAGGGCAAAGGCCACATCGTCATAAATGCCGGAATAAAAGACCTGCTTATCCGATTCCTGGATGACCAGCCCAATCGATTTGCGAAATTCATAAAGTTTTTTTTTCTGATAGGATAAAGGTTGATCCTTAAAAAAAACGGTTCCCCCGGTGGGCTTGAGTAGCCCAATCAAGGCCGACATCAGGGTCGATTTGCCGGCTCCGTTTTCTCCGATCAGGGCGATGCAATTGCCCCGGCTGCCGTCAATCGACACCCCCTTGAGAGCGGTGGTGCCATCTGGATATTGATAGGTTAAATTTTCTGTTTTAATCATTTTTAAAACCTTTCCGATAGCTTACATGAAAGTCTCCCTGATATTGCTTAAGCTCCAGGGTTTTTGTCATTTCCTCGTAGCTCTGGATGGCCATGAGAAATAAATTGCTTAACATCATTGCGATGGATTGCAGTGCAACTCTTACATTACGGTAGCCAAACCGCAGTTCCTGCGCAGTTGCCATCAGTTTTATTTTGTCCCAGTAATCAAAGATGAAGCGGTAGGTTAAAATAAATATTTCTAAAAACGTATTACTAATGTGAGCTTTTTTCATGACTCCGGCGATCTGCATTACCGGGGTGGTGTAAATTAAAAAAAGCATACAGGAAACACCGGCCATAGCTCGGCAAAAAACCAGACTGGCCAGCACCAGATTGGTGGTGGTGATGCCGATGGTGAACTGGGAAAAGTTAACGGCCCATAAATAATCGCCGCCACCTTTTGAGATCGTAAACAATAACGCCAGGGCTCCGGGAATAACAAAGAGCGAATCAAAAATCAAGGTATGTAGATAAATCCGTACCGGAATTTTTGCCCACAGCAGGGTACAACCCACCATAACACCAAAAACCCCTGCCATATACAGGGGTTGATTGATAAAAAAGACTGACAGGAGCATGACCAATGAAACCACTACTTTGACAGTAGGATTGGCATTACTGAGTTTATTGGTATGGGCAAAACGATCAATCATGTCCGTCTCCTTCTAAAGATGCTGTTAATATTTGGCTAAGCTGATTTATCAGCCTTTTCATTTTTTTTCGATTTTTTATAAAGATAGAAAAAGCAGATTCCCAGTCCGCCGACGCCTAGCAGCTGTTGGAAATGAAACAGGTTTTCTTCCAGATCGCCGGGATCAAACAAACTTTCAAACCAGGGCACATAATTTTCATCGATTGTGGTGATAGCTGTTCCGGCGGCATCATCGGCTCCCGAAAATTCAGCGTCCGGCAAAGCAATCTGAGGGATAACAATCAGGGCGCCAATCAGCAAAACCAGAATAACTTTAGTTATCAGTGAGAGTTTCATTGGAAATAATCCCCTTTTCTTTATATTGGTAAATGGCATTAACTACCAGGACGGTTAAAATACCTTCGATAATGGCCAGCGGTATCTGGGTAATCGCAAAGATACTTAAAAACTTAACCATTGAAGCTGCAATCCCGCCAACCGGATCCGGAAAAGCCAGGCCCAACTGGATGGAAGTGGTTACATAGGTTGCCAGATCGGCTAAACACGCCGCCAGAAAAACGGTTAAGGCCTTCGGCACGTTGAGTTTTGACAAACCTTTGTAAATCCCATAAGCCACAAAAGATCCCACAATTGCCATTGAAAAGGCATTGGCGCCCAGGGTTGTCAGTCCGCCATGAGCCAACAGCAGCGCCTGAAACAATAGCGCAATGGTACCAACCACTACAGTGGCAAAGGGACCCAGTACAATGGCACCCAAACCAATCCCGGTCATATGTGAAGAGCTGCCAGTTACCGAAGGAAGTTTAAACGCTGATAAAGCAAAGGTGAACGCCGTGGCAATGGCTAACAGCACTTTTTGTTCGGGTTTATCTTTAAATATTTTTCCCACCTGATATAATCCAAATGCGATAAACGGTAGGGAACATATCCACCAGAAGACTGCCCAGCCAATCGGCAGAAACCCTTCCATGATATGCATGGCGTTGACTGGCTGTGATGCCAGAACGACCATAAAAAACACAATACCGGCAACGGTCATGGTTCTTTTTGCTTTTTTCATCTTAACGATCAACCTCCATATTTTTATAACCTCTTGAAAAAACCTTTCCGAAAAAAAAACCTTTTACCCACATTACGATGGGAAAAAAGGTTTCATCATTATACGTATTCATCAATTCGATAACTAAACGCCAAAGAACCAACTTTTGTTAATGTTACTAACTTCCCTTTTCCCTGGAAGGACACTTTAGTACATCATTTTAGTAGGTTTCCTGACTTATAGCGTTTATTCCCCTTGCCTTCCCAGACAATACGTGCCCAGTGACATATTAAGGAGACATAACTAATTACAGTGACCGGATCGTTCTGGATTCTAACCAGATTCCCTCAATGAAATTTTCATCCTAAATGATTTTTTACATTTCTTATTTGATTGTGTTTATATTATAACATGGATATGACAAAAGTACAGGTTTTTTTAGATGCCTTAAGGCTAAAAAACGGCTTTCCTGAAATCACTGCAGATAATTTTTTAGTTAGCGTTCTATCACTCGCAATCAGATCCCAAAAATGATACAATAGAGCAGCATATTTGTAATTCTTTAATGGTAAAGAGGTGGTATGATGAACAACATTAAATTCAAGCGAACCATACCGGTTGTGTTCGATTTATTAAATGCCGAAGATGATCCTGCCCAAATACTGTATTATCAAAATCTAATCACCTGTATGTGGGCGTCGCCCCTTTTATTTTTGGGCGCCCTGGCCAATATCATTGTTGTGTACTTTTTTTGGGGCGGCAATTTAGTTGAGGTTCTGTTAAACAGCGGGATATTTTTATTGCTGGGGCTAAGCTTTGAATTCATTTCCCGAAAAGAATTGACTATCAATTTATTTGATCATCTCGTTTCACTCACCCAATCCATCACTCTGGCTTTTATCGTCGTCCAATACTACCAGATTATCGGTCCGGCAGTATGGTCTGTTTCGTTTGTGATGATTATCCTTTCACTGATGCGATTAAAAATAACGATGCTTTATTACATTGCCATAACCACCTTTGTCTGCGGCTTGTATGTCACCTTTTTGTTGCCAGTTGACGGATTTCTTTTTAGCCCGGTTTATTTTTTAATTCAAAATCTGCTGTTCTGCTTTATTTTCTGCCTGGCTTCAGCAACTTTTTATCTGAATTTGAATCGCTATGATAAAGCCGTGGTTCGTCTGAATGCGGTTACTTCGCAAAAAGAAAAAATTGCCCGGCTCTACAAAAAACTAATCCTTACCAAAAAGACACTGACCGTTCAGAATCAGGAACTTCAGGCCTTCAATGAAGAAATAAGGAAGAACGAAGAGCGGCTCCATTTTCTGGCGTATTACGATGGTCTGACCGAGCTCCCTAATCGCAAAATGATTCTGGAACGCTTGCATCTACTCGTTAATCTTTCCGAAAATGAAAAGGCATCCTTTTTTATTGTCTTTATCGATCTGGATAATTTTAAAAAAATCAATGATACCATGGGCCATCTCTATGGTGACGACTATTTAAGGTATACTGCCAAGCGTTTGAAGGAGCTCGTTCATGAAGATGATTTACTTGGCCGATTGGGCGGCGATGAATTTGCCCTGATCATTCAGCGGAATATCAAAGAAGATGCTGTTTACAACTACGTGGAAAGCCTGCGCAATGAACTCTGTGATAAAATCAAAACCAGCTGCTCAGAATTTAAAGTCAGTGCCAGCTTCGGTATCTCGGTCTTCCCGCAGGATGGCAAGGATCCCATTGAGCTGCTTAACAGTGCCGATACCTCAATGTACAAGGCCAAAGAGCTGGGCCGCAATAACATTCAATTTTTCAGACCGGACATGAAAGAAGAAATTCTTAATAAGATTCAAATGGAATCCCTGCTCTTGAAAGCCTATGAGAATAAGGAATTTTTCATTGAGTATCAGCCTCAGTTTAATGCCGAGGATCATCGCATCCGCGGCTTTGAAGCCCTGATCCGCTGGGACTCCCCCCACTATGGCCGGGTTGCTCCGATGAACTTTATCCCCCTGGCTGAAGAAATGGGGCTGATCATCGGCATCGGCCACTGGGTGCTTCTGACCGCCTGTCATAAATTCAAGGAACTGGATATGCGTTTTGATCAGAATCTCTGCGTCTCGGTGAATGTCTCGGCGGTGCAAATGCGGGACAAAAACTTTGTCGACACGGTTAAAAACGTTCTTTCCGAAACCAGCATGGATCCCAGGCAGTTGGAACTGGAAATTACCGAATCCCTCTTTATCGATAACATCGAAGAAACCATTGACATGCTCAATGAAATCAAAGCGTTAAATGTCCGAATTTCCCTGGATGATTTCGGCACCGGGTTTTCGTCCCTGAGCTATCTAAGGCGGCTGCCGATTGACACCTTAAAAATTGACAAATCCTTCATTGATGATCTCTCCGATCAGGATTCCTCAATCCGCATTGTCGGCGATATCATTTCGTTGGGTCATAACCTGGATGCCCATATTGTTGCCGAAGGTATTGAAAACAGCACCCAACTGGACTATTTAAAAGCCAACAACTGCGATTGCATTCAGGGCTTTATGTTTGGCAAACCCATGAGCGTTAAAGACATGGAAGCACTACTTCAAAAAAATCCCCTGAAATAGGAAACGCACAAACTACCGTACCGATCAATTGTTAATCTGTTATTCGCTGCGGGATCGGACAGGCTCTGCCATGTCCGCCCCGATGCGTAGGGTCTGACCCCTAGGTCACAACATGATGTAACAATTGTCGGTACTAAGTTATCTTTTTTGATAGTCAAAAATCCCCTGAAATTGGGGATTTTTTAGTTGCCGCAGTTGTTCTTAATGGATCATCTTATAATATGATCTGGCGGTAAGCAGATAGACGCCGGTATAAACCAGGGCATAAACGACAACACCAGCCAGAGTGCATAAAAAGATCAGCGTTACGTTGGTCAGCCGGAAGGCAGCCAGCATTTTGGTGATCACCGGGAAGGCAAAAGCCACATGAACAATGGCACCGGCCAGGGGCAAAAAGAACACCATCAGAATCTGCTTACGGATGGTTTTTTTAACCTCGGTTTTATCCATTCCCACCTTCTCCATGATCTCAAACCGTTCACTGTCTTCATAGCCTTCGGAAATCTGTTTGAAATAAATAATTAAGACCGTTGCCATCATAAAGAGTGATCCTAAAAATACCCCCAGAAACAAAAATCCACCAAAAAAGAAATACAATTCCGTCAATGCTTCATACAGGTTTTGGATGTTGATATCTGGATTGCTCTGGGTTACCGCTGTCCGCAGATTAGCGGAAAAGGTGTTGAGGGTGTCCTCGTCCCCATCGAGATTAAACATCAGGGCATGGAGGGTGGTCTGGGGATCATCGTCGTTTTTCATGGTCTGATAAACGGCCTCCATAACTGCATCATCTTTGACAATCAGGTAGTAGGTTTGGCCCATATCCTGAGTCTTTTTAAAGTCCATTGGAATGGCTTCCAGCTGTTCAGTAATCAGATACTGCTGATCGCCAAAAACAATGGTCGCTTGGCCATAATTGTCACCCACCGAAAAGATCAGCATTTCATTTTCAGCCAGACTTTTGTTGCCACCGGTTAAGCGGTTATAGTCGTCCAAGGGAATCAGGGTTATGTTTGAGATCCTTTCGTAATACCTGGCATCGGTGCTTTCATCATCAACCATATCCTTCAGAAAATGACTACCTTCCTGAAAAGCTCGAAAACGAGCCAAATCAAAAGAAATTTCATCGCTACTCCTCACCATTAATTTTTCTTTTTCTGATTCAAGCAGCGCTTTGACTTCATCGAAGTCAGTGTTGCCTGCTTCGCCGATAATGCTGACATCCATGGGATAAAAATCCCGACGCATCCCTTCCTGACCGACATACAAGGATACCGTTGTCGACAGGGTGACTAACACCATGGTGCTCAAAATACAGATATTGGCCAGCCCCACGGCGTTTTGTTTCATCCGGTAAATCATCCCCGATACTGAAATAAAATTGCGGGACTGATAATAAAATTTTTTGTTCTTTTTCAGTTGTTTTAGCAGGGTAATGCTCCCGGAAATAAATAAGGCATAGGTTCCGATGATGACAAATACCACTGCCACAAAGAAAAGCATCAGTGCCTCTAGTGGTGTTTTAACCGACAGGGCAATTCCATAACCCGCCCCCAGGGAAACAAGCCCGATCACGGTAACAATCCAGGAAGATTTTGGTTCTTTCTCCCCATGCTGTCCGCCTTTTAGAAGATCGATGGGGTTTGAGAGTTTTACTTGCAAAAAATTTGTCAGGAGCGTCAAGCCAAAGATGACCAGAAACACCCCGGTGGTGATTAACAGCCCCCAATAATCAATATGAAAACTTAGGGGACTCTTGAAATGAACAATATTCAAAAGCAGTAAAAACAGCAATTTGCCAATCAGTATGCCGCCGATCAGTCCCAGACTCAGGCTGATCACCGTCACAAAGACGGTTTCATAAAACAACACCCGGGCGATATGCTTTTTTTCCAGACCCAGGATGCTGTATAAGCCCAGTTCTTTTTTGCGCCGTTTGATCAAAAAACTGTTGGTGTAAAAAAGAAAAATAACCGCAAATATACCAATCACAATGATCCCCAGAAAAAGAATGGTCTTTAAATTGATCGATCCTGGCATTTGATCGAGGCCCTTGTTACTGTGGATCGAAACCATGGTGTAAAAAGCAATGATCGATCCGATACAGGTTAGAATATAGGGAATGTAGGTATTTCCGTTCTTCTTGAGGTTAACCAGTGCCAGCCGGGGATAAAAGAACTTATTCACAATCCTCACCTCCCGACGCCAGCACCGACAATGTATAGGAGATTTTCTGATACATATCATCGTTGCTCATCGAACCCCGATAGATCTGATTGTAGATTTCGCCATCTTTAATAAACAAAACCCGATTGGCATGGCTGGCAGCTGCCACGGAATGGGTAACTATCAGAATGGTCTGTCCCAGTTCATTGATGGCTGAAAAAATCTTTAGCAGATTCATTGCCGCCTTGGAATCCAGGGCTCCGGTCGGCTCATCGGCCAGTACCAGCTTGGGCTGGGTAATCAACGCCCGGGCCACAGCCGCCCGCTGTTTTTGTCCCCCGGAAACCTCATAGGGAAATTTCTTTAATATTTCTTCGATGTTTAATCGTTTGGCCAACGGACCCAGTCGGCTGTTCATTTCCTGATAATTTTTTTGAGCCAGCACCAGCGGCAAAAAGATATTATCCTGAATCGAAAAGGTATCGAGCAGGTTAAAGTCCTGAAAAACAAAGCCCAGATTGTCCCGCCGAAAGGCTGAGATCTCACTGTCCTTGATGGTGACAATGTTCTTTCCATCAAGAAATACTTCGCCACTGGTAGGCTTATCCAACGAGGCCAGAATGTTGAGCAGGGTCGTTTTTCCCGAACCGGATTCCCCCATAATGGCCACGTACTCGCCTTGCTCCACCGAGAAGCTGACGTTGGATAGGGCCTGAACCTGATTTCCGCCAAAGCGGGTGGTATAAATTTTCTTTAAATTCTTTACTTCAAGTAATCGCATATTTTTTCCCCTGATCTTAGATTTATTTTATCGATAACCAAAGTATAACGAAAAAGAAAAGAGCCAGCCATCGCTTTGCCTTACATTTCGATTGTTAATCTTACACTTTTGTAAGATTGGCTTAGAGCGCTTCAAATCCTCGGGTTGCCAGATCAATGCTGACCCGGGTACCCTGCCCCACCTGGGAGGCTACCGTGATCGAATGCGAGAGCTTATTTAACACCTGCTGACACAGATAAAGACCAATCCCAGTGGATTTTTTATCCATTCTGCCATTGTAACCCGTAAAGCCCCGGTCAAAAATCCGGGCAATGTCTTCGGCTCGGATGCCGACGCCGGTGTCTTCGATGATCAAAGTTTTTTCTGCCTGGTGATCGAGATAAATGGAAATCTTACCCTGATTGGTGTACTTCAGCGCATTGGAAATAATCTGTTCCAGCACAAAGACCAGCCATTTTTCATCAGTCAGAACCCGGCAATCGAGTTCTGCCAACTCCAGCGATATTTTTTTATTGATAAAAATAATGCCATATTTTTTTACCGCCTGTCGGACCAGATCCCCCAGATCATACTCAACCAGCAGCAAGTCTGCGGACATGCTCTCCAGCCGTAAATACTGCAGCACCATCTCCACGTATTGTTCGATCTTAAAAAGTTCCTGCCGATAGGCACTGATCCGTTCCCGATCCCCCTCTTCGGTCTGCAGTAGCACCCCCATGGCCGAGATCGGGGTTTTAATCTGGTGGGCCCATAAGGTATAGTAGTCGATCATATCGGTTTGACGGTTATCAAACTGGGAGATCAGTTCAGCCCGACTCTCGGCCAGCACCCGAATCAGAGTTTGATAATTCTCTTCCAGTAAATCCCGGGGCTTTGGTAATTCCCCTACCCCGGCAGTGGCTCCGCTAATTGCTGCATTCAAACGCTGATGTTTTTGATAAAAGCGCCAAAAATCGATACTGGCAAAAACGACTGCCAGTGCCGTTACTAATTCGGCACTGTAAACAATCGGCTCCAGCGGCAGATAGTAGAGCGCATAGACCAGCGCATAGACCAGCATCATTAACACAAATGCAGCAATTACCTTGATCCGGCTTTTCAGGTAGGCCTTAAAAACAAATGTCATGTTCATCTTAGTCTCCAATCAAATAACCGACGCCTTTTTTGGTGGCAATAAAATCCGACAATCCGGCCTCATCCAGTTTTTTGCGGAGCCTGGCGATATTAACCGTTAGCGTATTGTCATCCACAAAGCAGTCACTGTCCCAGAGCCGTTTCATAATCACATCCCGGGAAACCACTTCGCCCTTGTTTTCCAGCAGAATCTGGAGGGTCTTAAACTCATTTTTACTCAGCTCCACTTTTTGATCCGCATAGCTCAGGCTGGCATCACCGAGATTCAAAATCGCACCTTTATGTTCCAGCAGGTTGACCTGACCCTGAAAGGAGTAGGTTCGCCGCAGTAGGGCCTGAATTTTTGCCACCACCACCGCCAGATCAAAGGGCTTTGCAATAAAGTCATCCCCGCCCATATTCATGGCCATGACGATGTTCATATTGTCACTGGTGGAGGAAATAAAGATAATCGGTACCTTGGAAATCTTGCGGATCTCGCTGCACCAGTGGTAGCCGTTAAAAAATGGCAGTGAGATATCCAGAAGCACCAGCTGGGGATCGTAAGTCACAAATTCATCCAAAATATAATGAAAATCATCGATAGTCACTGCTTCAAGTCCCCATTTTTCCAAATGATTTTTTAACGCATTTGCGATAATCTGATCATCTTCGATAATTAGTATTTTATACATATAATCCATCCAATCATTTTTTCACCGGCAGACAAAATACTCATGATCAAGGCGAAACACGCATGATTCGTTGCCAGTTATTCACTATTATAAAGCAAATCAAGCAGATTTCAAAATCCAACTGATTAGATTGTTCATATTTTTTAAAACTCGTCAATAACAACTATATAAAAATCCGGTAAATGGGTATAGATTTAATAACGACACGGTTAATTATTTGGATGATCAATTCCCTGCCATTTCTTAACTTTTGTAGCGCAGAATTTTTACGTGTTTCGATTCCAACCCGGACAAGGAGGGGTAAAAATGACTGATCACGAACACTCACCTGACCGCAATGACGCCAAATCAGCTCATGACGAATTAAATTGGGCTGAACTGGAGCGAACTGAGGTCGACTCAAATCAAAACCACTCATCACCAATTGTTCCACCACCAAAAAAAAGCAAAAAAAAATTGATTATCATCCTGGCAATTGTTGGCAGTATTCTGATTCTTGGTGGCCTCACTTTTTTCCTGTACAATCAGTTTGCCTCAGCCAATCTGACCAGTGAAGAAAAAATTGAGAAAACCACCGATCAGGATGAACTAAAAAAACTCTATGACGAACTGCTCAGTTCCTATGCAACCTCCGGAAAATCCGAAGCTGAGATTCTGGCCTTACTGGAACGGGCCGCCAAAGAAACCGGGGATCAAAGCTACATTCAAAACCAGGACAGCTATCTGGTTAAACCGCCCAGTTTCAACCTGGCTCCGGGCAGCTATGAGGGTACCCAAAACCTGGAAATCATCAAGGGTAACTCTGGTTATACGATTTATTATACCGTTGATGGCAATGTCCCCGACAAGACCTCGCCAAAATACACCAGTGCCATTCCCCTACCCCTTGGCGAAACCACGGTTAAAGCCGTCGCAGTGAGCGATAAAGGCTTTTCCAGTGCAACGATTGAAGGAAAATACATCCTGACCGCCCCCCAAGCCAATACCCAGTCTGTGCTAACCCCGGAAGAATTCATTAACAAAATCTATGGCGTATGGTATAAAACCGATTATGGCAATTCGTTGTCGATTTCTCAAACGACCTATACCGAGCACATCCCCAACCCTCTTAGCAATGCAACCAGTGATTATAGTGTTGTTTCAACCACTGATAACGGCGGGACCATCAAGGTTCTTAATTTTACGGTTGAAGGCTACAATGCAGGTGATATCCTGATTGAATTTGATTTTGGAACCCCTGGTGATAATCAGATGCGGCTCCGTCATGAAGGCAAACCCTGGTGGGACTATGCCGCTGCTGAATATATCGGTAGCGGTCAATATCATTTACCTTTCCAATTTGCCGGATCCGATATTATTACCCTGAATTAGCGCACTACTGCCAATACTAAAAACTCCCAGTCGTATGACCGGGAGTTTTTCTGGGTTACAGTTATTAAATTCTATTCCACACTCCAGGCTTCCACATTAGGAATGGTGTTTTCCTCGCCGCCATCGGTGGTGTAGGTATAGAGGTATTCAACGGTACCCCAGACCGTTACCATTTGACCTTCAACCAGCGGTGCTTCACCCGAATTCAAGCGATAATAGACCTGAACCATCTGATTGGGATCATCATTGACATCCATGATAAAATCACAGAAGTATTGCTGATTTTCATAATTTTCATAAACCTGAAAAACCCGTCCTGTCATCTTGACTTTTTTTCCAGTTTCATTTTTGGCGTTATCAACGATTTCGGCGTAGGATATTTCTGCGGTTTGCGCTTTAAACGGATCCAGGCGTACCTTTCGCTGAACCAGCGTCTCGTTATAGTAGCCCATATCAAAATCGCCTTCGTAAATCACCTCGCCATAATAGTTGTAAAGCGTACCCTGTCCGTCATAACGATTATCAGTGTAATTGCCATCATATATGAGATTCTTATTAAGATATTCTTGTCCCGGCCCATTTAACAAATCATTCTGGTAGTAGCCTTCCTGCATAAACCCATCTTCCCAGACAGTTTGCCCGCTCCCCTGAAAATGACCTTGTTCCCATTCGCCCTCATAGGTCCAGGCCACTTCATCCTCGTCGGAAACAGTAAAGACACCATTCCCCTGGGGTAAACCTTTGACCAATTGACCCGTATAAGTGCCGGTTTTCTCACCAAACGACAAGGCCAGAGTGATTTCCTGATTTTTTACCGACTCTGACTTGTTGCCAAAAATTCCCGGGATCAGCGAACAGCCCGACAGGAACACGACTAAACCAAGCATTGTCAGTAGCACCATTAATTTTTTCATTACTTAACCACCTCTTTTCATTTTATCAGAACTATCCTTTTACCACCAAAAAACTAATACTCCCAACCCCGGCTATTCATTTCTTCAATGGCGCTGGCCACCAAATCGACAAAGATCTCAAGCATTTGCTCGCCTTTTTTTATGCTGGCTTTTGTGGGGTCGCCAGTGGCCCCAGTGGCCGTGAGTTCCTTGATATCCCAGATAATGTCAACCTTTTCATTGATCTTAATGACATTTTCCGGTACCTGGGATACCGCATCTTCCAGCTTGACCAGTTCCGGGCGTAGCGCCATCATAATCGAGGTTTCGCCTTCACCGCCATGGCCCAGGCCGTTCCAGACTTCAAAGCGGTCACCCATAATCGGACCAACCTTGGTCCACCAGTCCGGCAGATACAAAAATTTTGCCTCCCGATGGCGATCCTTGACCTTATGGGCGGCTATTTCGAGCGCCGGAATATTACCGTCATGACCATTTAGAATATAAATGTGTTTGATGCCATTGTTAATCAGACTCTCAAAGATATCCTCGGCAATGGCAATCTCGGTTTCATAGCGCAAGGTGATTGACATCGGGTAAGAGTTATAATGAATCGAAGTCCCAAAGGGAACGCAGGGTAGCACCACCACATTGTTAAGCTTCTGGGCCACTCGTTTGGCCACCTCGGAGGGCACAAAAAAGTCCGGCCCAAGGCAACAATGCCAGCCATGGCTCTCGCAGGATCCAAAGGTCACAATGGCGGTAACCTGATCGGCATTTTTTAACAGCTCCTGAACTTCCAGGGCGGTCATTTCGTTAAGCATTACCTTTTTCATTATAAAATTCCTTTCAATCAAATTGTTTCTTAGACTTTTGCACAAGTGCCGTGAGCTTCGCATTCAGTTTCGCACGAAACAATTTTTACACTGTACGTCGTACAGGCTATCGCCTGTTCGCCTACACGTTACAAAATTGTTTGTGGAAACTAAACGCAAAGCAATTTTTGATCAACTCTTTTGAATTTTAGAATTGCTTAAATAGATTCTGATTTATATTTACCCACTTTTTCACCAGTCAGTTGTTGTGAATAAAGATTTTTATTAAATCCGGTCAGCTTCAACCAGTAGTTTCAGCTGGTCTAAAAAAGCTGCCATCCAGAGATTGTCCTGAAGGATGTATTCCGGGTGGGCCATGACTTCCTCCGGCCGCTGTACAAAATCACTGGGGATCATTTCATCGCCGCAATTTTTAATCAGATCTTTAATAATTGCCTGGGTATTTTCCAGATGAAACTGAAAGCCAAAAACCCGTTTCTGGTAGACGAAGGCCTGGTTTTGACAGGCGGCACTGGCTGCAATGACGGTGGCCTCCGGCGGCAACTCGACAAAGGTGTCCCCATGCCAGTGAAACACGACTGGATTGTCCGGGAAAAAGGCAAACAGTGGCGATGCTTTGGCTTCTTCAAAAAACGTGATCGGAAACCAACCGATTTCTTTTTGCTTATTTTTCACAACCTTCCCGCCGATGATATCCGCAATCAACTGACTGCCGAGACACAGTCCTAGGACTACCTTGTTGGCTTCAATAGCGGCTTTAATGAATGCTTTTTCGGCCTTCAGCCAGGGGTATTGCGCTTCTTCATAAATGTTCATCGGCCCCCCCATCACCACCAGCCAATCAAAATCACTCACCTCCGGCAGCGCTTCATCGTTATACAATTGTGTCGCAGTGACGGGATAATTGTTGGCTTGGGCCCATTTTAGAATACTGCCGGGATTTTCAAAGGCGACGTGCTGTAAATAGTGAATTCTCATCTGTGACCTTCCTATCTGAATAGTTATCAGTATTTTTTATAGCAAGTATACCATTTTCGGCGCTTTTTCAAAAATATTTTTTATTAAAAGAAATTTATTCCAATAAAAAAAGCGCATCCATAAGAAAATGCACTTCTTTTATTGGTGCTCAAATTTTTGGCCAGAAAAATCTAAGCAGAGGAATAATGTTTTCTATCAAAAATGTAAATTAATGAAAGCAAGGTAAATTCGGGGATGTCACACACCATCCCCGAGGAAGGGTATTAAATACTGACTTGGAGATGTCCCTTTATTCGAAGAGATTCTAAAATTGGCTAGGAGAAAGTAACCAACTGCCGGAAATCACACACTTCCCGGTTCGCTTGCGATCGTCACCGACGGCAAGACGAAAAAAAATCCTTCTCCAACGGAGAAGGATAAAAGAATCATACTTACAAATCTAAATATAATGCTCTTAAAGTCCTCTAAATCGGAGGTTGTTAAGAAATCACTACAAACAGGTCTTCTGGCTCAACAATCAACTTTCCATCTCCCTTCCCGCTAATTTCTTAACAGTGGCTATGAGACGGTCATCATGTTTTACAGCTGCGATTACAGCAAAGGATTTACACCTTTTTCCCTTGAATATAGGACAAGTTCACTATTTAATTGAATTCATTCTACACGAAAAACTGCTGCTTGTCAATAGCAGTTTTGCAGTAATTCCGAAACTATCGCAAGCTTACCGATCAGTTTCACATATACCGAAACTGTTGTTTACTTCACATCGCCGGTGATAATAAAAATTGGGTTGGCGGCCTTCAGCATCGTTAAACCACCGATGCCTTCGCCCCGGCTGATCCCTACCTGAATCAATTCCACATTCTGGAAATACTGGTTCATCAGGGTGGTGGCCTGGGCGGCGTTCTCCAGGGTAACGAAGTTGGCAATGACCCGGCCGCCGGGGCGGGTATTGGCCGTGCACCACTGGAACAGACCTTCCATATTACCACCGGAGCCACCGATGATGACCCGGTCCACTGGTTCTTTGATTTCGGCCAGTGCTTCCGGTGCTTTACCGGGAATAATCACCACATGGTCGGCGTGAAAATGTTCTTTGTTTTTTTGGACCAGTTCCAGCGCCGTTTCCTTGGCTTCCACGGCGTAGACCTTACCCTGGTCGGCGGCATAGGCCGCTTCCATGGTGAGACCGCCAGTGCCGGCGCCGATATCTACTACGACATCGCCAGGTTCAATCCCCAGCAATGAAATGGTCAGGATGCGGATTTCTCGTTTGGTCATTGGGGCCTTACCCCGAATAAAGGCCTCGTCTTTATATCCTGCTATCTTACTCATTGATTACCACCACGACTGCCAGTCCTTCCTCCTGATAGCTCAGGGCTTCTGCCACGGTTAGGCGGGTTATCTTTTCGTTGGGATAGGATAACTCCTCGCCCACATAAAGGATGCTGTTTTCACAACCGGCCGCTTGAAGGATTCCGGCAATGAATGCGGTATTATTATTTTTGTCGGTGAGAATGCCCAGCTTTTTATTTTCCGCCAGGGCGGCGGCTAAATCCTGATCCCGGCCGTGAAGGCTCATCAGTTTGGCATCCTCCCAACTGATGGCCAGTTTGGCAAAAAAATACTGCAGCGAACTGATCCCCGGGATACAGACGATGTCCTTTTCCGGCACCACTTTTTTGGCATAGGCCAACAGACTGTAAAAGCCACAATCGCCGGAAACTACCAGCGCGGTTTTCCGGCTCTGGTAGCCCTTAGCAACCTTTTCCATCAGCTCGCTCAGCGGGGTTCCCTTGCCGATAAAAAGCATTTCTTTACCACTGGCATCAAAGCTTTCGGCGTGGCGGGTGCCACAGAGAATCACTTCGGCGGCGGCAATTTCTTTTAAGGCGATGGGCAATATATAATCCGGATGTCCCGGTCCCAGTCCAATAATTTTTAATGGGTACATAATCGTTTCCTCAACTCTTCTGCGTCTTTGCTTTGTCCTAAAAAGCCATGGATCTTGGAAAACAGCACCACTTCGATATCAATAGTGCCATAAACCCGATCAGTGACTTTCTTCTTTACCACTTCGGCCAGCTGATTAAAATAGTCCGGCAGATTTTCGGCCAGGATTATATCGGTGGCTTCGTCGGTAGTTTTGGCGGCCATGATTTTTGCCATGGTATCCCGGGATGCACCCAGGATACCGGCATGGGCGGTCAGAATCTCCATCCGGCCATCAGCCACGCTGCTGTGGGTATTAAATATTCCGCCCGCTACCTTGACCAGCTTACCCAGATGGCCGATCAAAAGAATTTTATCAAAACCCATCCGTTCCGCCTCATCCAGCATAAAGCCGATAAAGTTGCTGGTCTTAACCAGCACATCTTCATTAAGCCCCAGTTCCTCCGAAAAATCTTTGCCATAGTTACCAGGCACAAAGATGATTTCTTTAAAGCCCTTGGCATGAAGCACCGAGAGTTCCAGTTTCAATGAAGCTTTCCAGGCCTCTTCGCTCATGGGTTCCACAATTCCGGTGGTACCGATAATCGACAACCCGCCTTCAATTCCCAGCTTGGGATTAAAGGTGCGCTTGGCCAATTCCACCCCCTGGGGAATTGACAGCTCTACCTGCCAGCCTTTGGGCAAATCGGACCGGTGCTTGACGGCGTCAGAATCCAGAACCGCACGAATTTCCTGGGTGATCATCTCTCTGGGAGTGGGATTAATGGCCGGTTGGCCCGGGGGGATGCTCAGTCCCACCGAGGTCACCGTCCCAACGCCAATGCCAGCAATAAAAGTGATCCCGGCCTGATCAGATGGGATCACCTTTGCAAAAATCTTAATGCCATTGGTCACATCCGGATCATCGCCAGCGTCTTTAACTACCGAACAGGACGCTTCACACTCGGAAAAAGTCTGATCATGGAGCACCAGATCGAGGGGCCAGCCTTTGGGCGTATTGATTTTTACCGTGTCCCATTTCTGTTGATTTAATAACATCAGCAGGGCGGCTTTGGCGGCCGCCGTGGCGCAGGAACCGGTGGTATAACCATAACGCATTATTTTGCCATTTTTTTCAACGGTTTTGTTAAACATCAACACCCTCCCTTACTGAAGGGGATAATTCTTTTTGATTAATAAGGTTGATAAGTAAGGGATCTTACCTTTTAATACCTCAATATCCCGAACCACCTGCTGGGTTTCCATGCCGATGTTGGACACCAGCACAAAACTTTTCTCCAGCCCCCGGGCTTCCAGCTCCGCTGCCATCCAGGCATTGTTGGCAGAAATTTTCATCACCACAATGTTCTGGTGGGCATCCAGGATCGCCCGGATTTCTTCCACCGGCTGGGTCATGGCCACAATCCCCAGTGATTCTTCGCCCTGGGTCAGGGGAATGTTCAGTTGGGCCCCCAGATTACAAAATGATGGCACCCCGGACAGGGTGATCACGTCAATATCCCGTTCTAACAAGTATTCCATCACATAAGAATAGGTGCTGAAAACCATCGGGTCACCCAGGGTAATAAAAGCGACATCTTTGCCCTGATTTAAGAGCACTTCAATTTCGTCGGCGTTTTGCTGCCATTGTTTTTCCAATGCTTCCCGTTCCTGAGACAGGGAAATCATCGGGAAGTTCATCTCAATCACCTTGGAAAGATCGGAAATGTGACTTTTAACAATTTCAAAGGCCACACTGGTGCTGCCCATTTTTTTTACCGGCGTAATCACTGCATCACAGGCATCCAGAACTTTAGCCGCCTTAACAGTAAGCAGATCCGGATCTCCGGGACCAACCCCGATACCATAAAAAATTCCTTTTTTTGATTCTGTCATCATCCTTACCATTCCCTTCCCAGTTGATAGAGCATGGCGTTAAGAATGGCCGCCACCACCGGGCTGCCGCCTTTGCGGCCGTTGATGCGGATGATCGGGCTGTCGATTTGATCCAGGGCTTCCTTGGATTCGGCCGCCCCGACAAAACCGATAGGAGCACCAATAATCAAGGCTGGTTTGGCAGTACCCCGTTTCACCTGTTCAATTAAAGTATAGAGCGCAGTCGGTGCATTGCCGATGGCAAAAATGCCAACGCTGTCATCTTTTAAGGCTTTTTCCATACTGACGGTTGAGCGGGTAACGCCCCGTTCTTTGGCTTCGGCAGCGACATCGGCGTCGTGGACAAAATTGACAATTTCAATGCCGTGATCGGCCAGGGCTTTTTTATTGACGGCGACCTGAATCATCCGGGTATCAGCGTAGATTTTCTTACCCTGTTTCAGGGCTTCCATCCCACTTTCATAGCCACCATTTAAAATTTCCAATAAATCGGCATACTCAAAATCGGCGGTGGTGTGAATAATCCGTTTGACCATTGGCGCAATCGCTTCCGGAAAAACCTTGTCTCCCAACTCTTCAGTAATAATCTCAAAACTACGCTCTTCTATTTCTCTCGGGTTGTTAATGTATTCCATCTTGTCTCACTTTCGTAAATGAATTTTTATTTATCGCATCAATCGATGCTCTATTTTTACACCGTTTCGGCGATAATTTTTATGCCGCCGGGAATCAGGCGATTGTGGTAGATTTCGGCGTAAACCGAATCAGGAACATAGTGTTTCATTGCTTTGATAAAGCCTTCTTTTTGAAAATCGACCCGATCATGCATAATCCCGATCACAGTGCCGCTGTGGCCGATGACGGTACCCAGTCCGCCAAAATCCCGGGACAGACCAATCAGGCAATCCAGATAATTCTTTTTTAAGCGTTTCTGGTTTAGCAGAGCACTCCTGGTACAGGCGGCGCCAATGTCCTTAAGGCTATTGGTGCGCACTCCTTTTTCAAATTGGGCGACAATTTCGGCAAAGGCGGTTAAATCTTGTGGCGAATAGTCGTCCTGGGTTTCATTAAAGGTCATCGTATCAATGCCGCCGTGAAAATCAACAATCAGGATGTCCGCAGCCACGGTACCCTCAAACTCTTTTAACACCGAACCGCTGATATGATTAAACAAATTCAGTTCTTCAAACATCAGATTATCGGAGGGCTCAATGGTCGTGCACAGGGCACCGATCTCTTTGGGGGTCAGACCCAGATTAAAATATGCCGAAAGTCCGGCGGCCATGCCAGCAATATCGGCGGTACTGCTGGCCATCCCCTTTTCCAGCGGAATATCACTGGTCATCGTAAACTGTAAATGTTCTTTTTCCCGCTGGGGAATCGCAAAGCGGCTAAAAACCGCTTCGACCAGTTTTCGGCTTTTGGGTTTTAACGTTTCCAGATTTCCTGAACCTTCTTCAATGACAATCCGGGAATAACGGTCAATCGGGCTGGATACCAGACAGGGGCTGCCATCATACCAGCCCTGGATGTATTCGCCGCAGGTGCCCGGGGTTTTAACTGTAACCCGCCTCATGCCTGCCCCGCTTGGTACTCAAGAACCACATTTAAGAGACTGGTTAAAAACAGCGGATTGCTGTAAAAATGGATATGAGGATAACCGGCCAGAACGTTTTTCTGGCGGTAGCCGCAGGTCCAGGTTTTGCCCTTTTTACTGATTACATAGGCGGTCGGCAAGGCTTCGGTGGTGGTCACCAGACTGTGATGAAATTCGTGTCCCCGGATCTCGATGGTTTTGCCGCACAGATAGGCGGCGATATTGACATAGCCAAACCGCTGCAGCCGTTTGGTCATCTGGGCATCGGCATCGAAAAAGCCCACCGCCGGATTGGTTTCGCCACTGTTTAGGCTCATTGAGTTGGTTAAATACATCAGCCCACCACACTCGGCATAGCAGGGCAGTCCGGCTTCCAGTTTGTTTTTGATATCGGCGATCATTGCGGTGTTGGCTGCCAGCTCGGCGCCGAAGATTTCCGGAAAGCCCCCGCCGATATATAGGCCGTCGAGTGATTCAGGTAGACTTGCATCATTTAATGGACTGAATTCGACCACTTCCACCCCGGCATGCTTAAGCGCCATAAAATTGTCATCATAGTAAAAATTAAAGGCCCGGTCTTTGGGCACACCAATGCGCAACCCCTGATATTTAACGGCGTAGTCTGCAAAAGGATCGGCATAAGCCCTGACCTCCTGATCGTGCTGGCTGATTTTCCATAAGGTATCGAGATCAATATGGGCTTCGGCCAATGCTCCGGCCATATCCACCTTGTCCCGGAAATCAGCAATCTCTTCCACTGGCACCAGCCCCAGATGACGGCTGTCCATAACAATATCGGGATTGTTGGGGAAATACCCCAGACAGGTCACATCGTTATAGGCTTCTATCATTTCTTTTAATAAGAGATAATGGGATTCGGTTGAGATCCGGTTGATGATGACCCCGGCAATTTTGGTATCGGGATCAAAATCGACATAGCCTTTAACCATTGCCGCCGCACTTTTGGCCATGCCCCGACCATCGATGATCAGAATCACCGGCGCATCAATGGTTTTAGCCAGATAGGCGCTGCTGCCGACATCCGATTCCAGACTATGGCCGTCATAAAGACCCATCACCCCTTCAACGATACCCAGATCGTTTTCTGCCAGACGACGGGAGAATAACCCCCGGATCGTTTCTTCGTCTAACATCCAGGTATCCAGATTAATGGACGGCTCGCCGGTTACAAAGCGGTGAAACATCGGATCAATGTAATCCGGCCCGGTTTTGAAGGGCTTTACCCTCAGTCCCCGTTTCTTGAAGGCCGCCATGATGCCCATGGTGACGGTTGTTTTGCCGACGTTACTGCTGGCTCCGGCCAGCATAAAATAATTCATAATTGTGTCTCCTTTTTCCAATGACATATCTCGTTATTCGCATTCACTGATCGACCGCTAAAAACCGTTTAATACGAAATTATTTATCTTCAATTAGCGTCAAGGCTTTAACTATTTCAATAAATTCCTGATGATCATCAATTTCATTAACCGTCTTGTGCTTTTTGATCGCTTCCAGCCGCTTTTGCAGCTGACCTTCGGTAAAATCATTATTCAGACAATTGCGGTGGAAATATATCTCCCCCGGTAGCTTTTCCAGACCGTTTAGATTTGTAATGTTGCCGTGGCCAAAGGGCAGATCAGAAATCAGAATCAGGTCGCTCTTAGCCATAACGGCCAGGTTTTTAACCTGTTTTTCACTGCTGATGGCCGTAAAGGGGCTTTCTTCAATCATCGGAATCCCCAGTACATCACAGATAGTCCAGTCATCGCTGCCCTGGTTGACCACCCCGGCGGTGAGCTGATGACCCATGGCTTCGAGTTCTTCAAGCACCTGGGACGCCCTGTTGCCGCCGCAGATCACATGAATCCGCAAGCTGCGGTAGTCCTCCGATTCTTTAATCACCCGCAGGGGAATAATTTCCGGTTTTCCAAACAGCTTGTTCTCCTTGATAAACATTTTCATCTCATAGACTTTTTTAAGGTTAGGCTCGGTGATCACATCTTTGGGGATGCCATCGACAATCGCCTTGCCGTCTTTCATTAAAATCAGGCGGTTACAGTAACGGGCCGCCAGATTAATATCATGCAGCACGGCCACCACCGTCATCGATTTTTTCTGATTGAGATCGCGAATCAGCTCCATCACTTCAATCTGGTGGTGGATATCGAGGGCCGAGGTCGGTTCATCCAACAGAATGATGTCCGGTTCCTGGGCAATCGCCCGGGCAATAATCACCCGCTGCTTTTCCCCGCCGCTGAGATTATTGTAAAGCCGTTTTCTAAACGGGAGGGTCTTGGTAGCCCACATCGCCTCCGTCACAATGTGGTAGTCATTCTGACTTTCCCTGGTCCGATAACTTAAGTAGGGGTTTCGTCCCATCAGAACAATATCCTCAACGGTAAAATCATAGTCGATATCAAAGGACTGGGGCACGACTGCAATCATCTGGGCCCGTTCCCGTTGGCTATAGCGGGTATTGTCCTTTTCTTCCAGGGTGATGACCCCGGATTTCACCGGCAACAAACCGGATAAACATTTTAACAGGGTTGACTTCCCGGTGCCGTTAGGACCAATCAGGCCGACAAACTCACCCTGGCAGATGGTGGCGTTAAAGCCCTTAAGAATATCTTTTTCACCATAGCCGGAGACCACATCCTTAAAATCCAGCATGACTTTTGGCATTAATCGTTCCATCTCAGGCACCTCCTTGCTTGCGTTTTCTAAGCAGATAGACAAAGAAAGGCCCGCCAAAGGCGGCGGTGATAATCCCAACGGGAATTTCCTGCCCGGCCACCGTTCGGGCCAGGGTATCGCAAAGAATCAGAAAGGCCCCGCCAAAGAGCAATGAGAATGGAATGAGTACCCGGTGTTTGGGCCCGGTTACCAACCGCACAATATGTGGCACCACCAGTCCCACAAAGCCGATGATCCCAGTTACCGAAACCACCGCCGCCGTCAGCAGGGACGAGGTAATCAGAATTTTCTTTTTTAACCGTTCGGTATCGACGCCCAGCTGGGTGGCGGTTTCCTCGCCCAGGAGCATGATATCGAGCTCCCGCACTGAAGTCAGCATGATCACCCCGCCAATCAGCACATAGGGCAGGACTGTTAAAACCTGATCCCAGCCCTTGCCGTTTAAACTGCCCATGATCCAGAACATAATCTGGGTCATCTCTTCCTGATTAAAAATCATCAGTAGATACATAATCGCACTGATGGTTTGACCAATGGCAATCCCGCTGAGCAGCAATGTCGCCACCGGTACCTTGCGCCCAACCCGGGAAATATTATAAACCACCAGAATCGTGGTAAAGGAACCAACAAAGGCTAAAATCGCCGTACCATTCATTCCGAACAAACTGCTGGAAAAATTCATGACAATACCAATCGTCGCCCCCAGCGCCGCCCCGGAGGACACTCCTAAAATATAGGGGTCGGCCATCGGGTTTTTAAAAATGCCCTGGTAGGCGGCGCCACAGATAGCCAGCACGCCACCGGTAATAAAGGCCAAAATAATCCGGGGCAGACGGACATTCCAGATAATCGCAATGGCCCCGTCACTGATATTTTCCATCCCCAGATCGATATGAAAAATCTGATCCAATAGAATTTTATTGGCATCCCAAAAAGAAATCGATGCCACCCCCAATAAGGTACAGATGTAAATGATGATGATGCACATGGCAATGGACAGGATGATGCCATATTTCTTGACGGTATTCTTCATGTATTCTCCCACTAATCTTTTTGTCTGTTCACCCCCTGAGTCTCTCTCCTTAAGAAAACCAGGGGGCGAACAGCCTTCGCCCCATCAGACAAACTTATTTGGTAAATATTTCCGGATAAATGCTTTCGGCTATTAAGGCCATCCCCTCAATAATCCGGGGACCGGGCCGCTGAATCATATCACTTTCCGGGGTCAGATATTCAAAGTAGATCAGTTGATCATTGATGATCGCATTGATCTTGTCAAAACCAGCGGTGGCTTTAACATCCTCCGGTTTGCTATAAAGCGAAATATAAACATCCGGATTATCAGCAATGATTTCTTCGGTGCTGAGCTGCGGCCATTGTTCTGCTCCATCAGCGGCAATATTGACGGCGTTCAAATCGGTCAGCATCGAATCCAAAGTGGACCCGGGACCAGCGGTATAGAATTTTCCGATATCAAAGAAAACTGACTTTTGAGTTTTGGCAGTCTTTGCCTTTTCGATTAACGCTTCTCGGTCAACTTGCATTTTTTTAACTATTTCAGTCGCTTTGTCGTTGGCATTGGTGACCTCGCCAGCCTGAACAATATTGGCCAGGACGCCGTCAATATTGGCAGCATTAAAGGTAATTACCTTGGCGCCAGTGGCTTCCAACTGTTGTTTGATATCATCGGAGACAAAATCCGAGGCCACCACAATATCCGGTGCCAACTCAATAATTTTTTCCAGGGTTGGTGCGTTAAAACTACCAATATCGGTCACGGCTAAAGCGGCTTCGGGGTAATCACAGTATTTGGTCCGTCCGACGACCTTGTCCCCCTGATCCAGGGCAAACAGGATTTCGGTTGTTGCCGGAGACAATGAGACGATCTTCTGGGGTTCTTTTTCGATGGTCACTGAATTACCGGCATTATCGGTTACCGTGACCGGGTAAGTGGTCGAGCCGCTTTTTGTTTCGACGCCTGATTCATCCGCTGTCGTTTTGCCTGGCTGACAGCCGGTAAAGGATACCATTAAAGCAATCACAGCAAGAATCACCAACCAATTTCGCATGCTTTTCTTTTTCATTTTCGTCCTTCTTTTTCTTTATTTTTTTGCATTTTTTTGCAAAAATAAATCCAGCTTCCTGTGGAGGCTGGATACTAAACAAACGGTTTAATCCTGTTCTTCCCACCGAAGAATATCAATGATTATGAGTGTCCTGACTTATGCGTGTCCTTGGTTCTCCCACTCCATCCATAAGACAGTGGTACAAAAACCGCGTTGGCAATTACAGTAGCGGGGGCTGTAGAGGTCTTCCACCTCTTTCCTCATCACTTCTTTATTTATATTAGTGGCAGTGTATCATAGAATCGGCAACTTTTCAATTGATTATTTTTGCGGTGGTTTTTCATCATTTATGGCCAGACTCTCAAGCACCGCCCGGGCAAAATCAAGCGGTTCCTTTTCCCGCCAGTCTTCATTGGCCAGCACCTCATAGGAAATGGTCGTAATCGTTGGCACGGTCAGAATTTCGGCCATTACCTGATCTAAGGGAATGCTGCCTTCGCCGGGAATCCAGTGGCGGTCAGCCTTAAAATCATTGTCGGACAGGTGCAGGGCCTTAAGCCGGTCTCTATACTTTTTTAGAATCCGGCCACAGTTCTGTTCTTCCAGAAAATCGTGGGAGCTGTCATAGCACATCCCAAAGCGGGGGGCATTAATCTGATCGAGCAGATAACAAAGCAGATGCTGGCGGGAAACATTTTCCACCGCCAGATCGACATCGTATTTTTCGGCGGCATCAGCCAGCTCGGAGAAGAAGGCCAGGCCTTTATCGAGATCCGGCTCAAATTCATCGAGATCATTGGTGTGCATCACCATCGCCGGGATTTCAAAAGCCTGGCAATCTTTGAGATAATCTTTGAACATCTGCAGCTTGGGTTTTATCTCCATCCGGGAGGCGGTCCAGATGTCGCTGTAGCCGATAAAGGGGGCATGGATATTGGTGATCCCCAAACCGTTTTTTCGAACCAACTCCGGGAATTCTTCTTTTTTCAAGGCCCAGGGCTCAAACTCATCCTCCCAGGAAATCATCGCTTCTTCAAAACCGGCATCGGCAATGATTTTGATGCGGTCTTCAAATTTCATAAAATAGCCAAACCAGGAAAACATACTATACTTCATAATGGCCTCTCATTCTCAAATAAATTTAGGTTTTTTGCTGATATTTACCCATGCCCTTCAAATTGCCACTCTGGTCATCTTTTAAAAACTGCGCTATAATATCTCTAATACTAAAATTGGAGCGTATTCATGAAAAAATATTACAAAGGCATTCTGATCGGCATTGGCTTTATCGCCTTATCCGCCATTCTTTACTATTCGCATTTTTTGATTTTCAAGGATTCCCATCATATCTTTTTGTATCTACTGGGCGACATTGCCTTTTTACCGATTGAAGTCTTGCTGGTTTCGGTAATTTTTCATAAGGTCATTGAAGATAAGGACAAAAAAGAACGACTCAAAAAAGTCAACATGGTGCTCAGTGTTTTCTTCTCTGAGGCTGGTGTCGAACTGATGCAGTTCTTTTCCCGGGAAGATCAACACCTCCCAGATTTTCGCGAATTTCTGCTGATCAAACCGCAGTGGGATAACCGGGATTATAAAAACGCCCTGAAGAATCTGAAGGGGGTTCGCCATCATCTGAGTTTTTCCGGGCCCTGCCTTACGAATCTCAGCGAATTTTTAACGTCGCACCGGGAGCTTTTTTTAAAACTGCTGGAAAACCCGTTTCTGGTTGAGCATGAAACCTTTACCGACCTGGTTATGTCGCTTTCCCATGCTGAGCAGGAACTGTCCAGCCGCAAAAACCTGCTAACGCTCAATGACAATGATTACCGCCACCTGATGACCGATATTGAACGGGCCTACCAACTGCTGCTGGTGGAATGGCTGCTGTATATGAACCACCAGCGCAAGTCCTATCCGTTTTTGTACTCTTTTTCGATCCGAACCAATCCTTTTGATCCCCAGGCCGAAGTCGAAATTCAATAACCAACGTTCTTCTCAACCTTTAGGGTTATCGCTCAACTACCGTACCGACCAATTGTTAATCTGTTGTTCGCCGCGCCATGCGAAATCCGCTTTGCTCCTTTCGCATTGGTCGCGGGCAGTCGCCAACTACAAGCAAGCTTGTGATTGGCTCGTTGCCTGCGCGCAGAATCGGACAGGCGATGCCATGTCCGCTCCGATGCGTACAACATGATGTAACAATTGTCGGTACTGGGTTATCTTGAGACAACAAATAGCTTTTTGATCTTACTCGCTGATCGTCTCCACCGACTCGATGGTGTATTTCTGTTTGCTGAAAACCAGCTCCATCAGCATCGACAAGTATTTGATGATCACCGCCAGAATCACAAAGACGCCGAAAAAGCCAAAGACAATCACCAGCATCATCGAGGTATAGCCGGACACCACGTCTTCGGTAACATAGCTGACCAGGGTATAGATGCCAATGCCAAAGGTGGCTACCATCATAAAGACCGCTGCCAGCAGGGTCATCTTATAGGCCACATTGGTAAACAGAATCAGCGAATCGGCGGCCATTTCTTTGCGTTGATAGCGGGTTTCCTTATCGTAGCCCTTGGTGCAGGAGCGGTCATTGTCGTACTCGATGGTGTCGATCTTCAGGCCGCAGTTGGCGTAAACCGCCTTACGGTAGGGAATCGTCTTGCTCATCGAATGGACCCGGTTAATCGCCCGGCGCGACAACACCCGAAAGTTTTCGGTTCGCAGGGGATGGGGGCTGCGGGAATACCGGTTAAAGACCGCATAAAAAAGTCGCGAGGTCTTGCGGCCGCATTTTTTCGGGGCGGCATTGACGATATCAAAACCGGTCAGGCTGTGGTAATAGACATCCATCATCAGCTCGGCATCATAATCCATCACCATGTTATCAAATTCAAAGACGAAATCACCGATGGACAGATCAATCCCGGCATTCATGGCCAGCTCAACCCCCTGATAAAAGCTCATATTGACGACGTTGATGACGGTACCTTTGATGCTTTTGCCAATCTCCCGGATCACTGCCAGGCTGTTGTCATCCGAAGCGTCATTGACGCAGATGATCTGGTAGTTTTCAAAATTGGCACTTAAAACCGCATTGATTTTTTCCAGAAAATCCCGGATTCGCTCTTCATCATTATAAATATAGATCACCGCCGAAACAAAGTTCTTTTCTTTGTCCCGAACGGTCACCTTCTGTTCTTGCTGTCTAGTCATTTTTTAGTACCTCATCCAAATCGTAAACCGTGTTTATTTTTCCCGATAATACCGAGACAAAGGTTGGCTTTTCGCTGACCTTGCGGATCACCGTCGGCCGGGAGTCGTCCACCTCGGAAGCCTTTAAGATCGGCTTCATTGAATAGAGTGAGCCCTCGTAGCTAAAACCGTACTCGGCCTTTAGATATTTCTCAGCCATATTGGACATGTAGGGCCAGGCGGATTGGGGCTTTGCGATACAATCGTTGCAATTGCCCAGCTGTTCGGGACTGCAATATCCCCAGCTCTTTGTTTGACAGTTAAACTGCGGCAGGCTGTCAAAGGACGAAACATGGGGGGTAAAGGTGACTGAAGTCAGGGAATGATAGCCGCTTTTGCCAAAGGGCATTACCGAAAAAAAAGGCCCGTCCATCACCGTAATGCCGACCTCCCGGAGTTTGTCCTGGGGTTTACAGAGAATAATTTCACAGAGCTCGTACTTTATTTTAAAGGGCTCATAACCGGCCAGACTAAGAATCTGATTGGTGGAACCATAGGTGGCGTTAAGCAGGAAGCCCGTTTCGAAAGCGGTACCGCTTTCCAGCGTCAGGACGTAGCTGTCTGGCCCCTTATCAATCTGCTGCAGTCGGACGCCATAGTTGATTTCAACATTTTTCATTCCGACCAGCGCATCGACAAAATACTGCCCCAGAATCCCGGCGTCATAGGTATATTCCTTGGTCAGGTAGGCCCCGTCACAAAGGCCCTTTTTAAAATACTTGTCGGGCATTAATTCTTCACAGGGAATCTCGGCGGCCTGACAGAATTGGACAAACTGTTCCCGGTTGGTCCAGCTGAAGCTGTCGCTGGTGGCGTAAACCTGATCAAAGGCATTGTGAATGCAGAAATCATAATCCTTGATAAAACGGTTGAAATAATGGGCTGATTTGATCGCCGTGGCATAAGACCGGGGGTAATGATAGCCCATATGGACCCGGGCCTGGTTGATGTAGGTGGCCCGCTGAAAGGGGGCTTTTTCCCATTCCAGCACCAGCACCCGCTCGCCCCGCTCGCCACAAGTCTTAGCGGCATAAAGGCCGTAAAGCCCGGCTCCGATAATGATCTTGTCCCATTTGCTTTTGTTTGCGGTCATCTTATTGCTCCAATGCCTTGGGCACAAAAGCATTGATGGCAGCCACTACCGTATCAATCTCAGCGTCGGTCATCCCATAAAAAAGCGGCAGCGATAAAACCTCGTCGGCCAGTTTTTCGGTAATCGGCAGACTGCCCGGGCCGATCTTTAAATACGCATAGGCTTCCGACAGATGGGGTGGGATCGGGTAGTGAATAATACTGCCAATGCCCTGTGTTTCCAGATAATCTTTCAGCTCATCCCGATAGGGCGTGGTCACGACAAACTGATGCCAGACTGTGGTAGCCTGGACCCGCAGCTTTGGCAGCGCAATTACAGGGTTGTTCATTTTGTTAAGATAGGTCATGCAAACCCGGTTGCGGTCGGCATTAAGCGCGTCCAGATAACGAAGCTTAACGTTTAGCAGCCCGGCCTGAAGTTCATCGAGCCGGGAATTGGTGCCGACCACCTTATTATAATAGCGCTTCTCACTGCCGTAAAACCGATACATCCGAAAGGCCTGATCCAGTTCCGGGCTGTTGGTGGTAATCGCCCCACCATCACCAAATGCGCCAAGATTTTTGGATGGATAAAAACTGAAACAGCCGATATCCCCAAAAGAACCGGTCATCTGACCCTGATAGGTGGCGCCATGGCTCTGGGCGCAATCTTCTACCAGATAAAGGTTATGCTTTTTGGCAATCGCCACGATCTTATCCATTTCGCAGCAGGTGCCGTAAAGGTGCACCACCAGAATGGCTTTGGTCTTGTCGGTAATTCTTTCTTCGATTTTGTCCGCATCGATGCTATGAAAGGCGTCCGGCTCGACAAAAACCGGGGTGGCATCGTTAATGGTAATGCCCATGACGCTGGCAATATAGGTATTGGCCTGAACAATGACCTCATCACCGGCGCCAATGCCCAAGACCCGAAACGACAGCCACAGGGCATCTAAACAGTTGCCCAGGCCAACGCAGTAACTGGTGCCGATATAGCTGGCAAAATCTTTTTCAAAGCGGTCCACCTCATCCCCGAGAATGTAGCTGCCGCTTCTTAAGATTTCCAGGGCTTTGTTTTCATATTCTTGCTGATGTTCTTCAAAATGACGTAGTAAATTGTTTGCTGGTACCTTCATCTTAACTCCTTGCTGTCAGCCTTTTGTTCGATCTTCTTTGATAAACTCTGACTTTAAAAATTTGATCTGCTTAAGATAGGATACCACAGTTTTAACAACCTTTACCTTAGTATCGTAATCATCTTTCCAGATTACCGGAATATCATAAACGGCGATGCCCTGGCGCTCAGCCCGCAACAGCAGCTCCACGCAATAAAACCAGCCATTGTCCTGGCTGGAAGCGGCAATTAACTGATCAAAGGTGTCTTTGCGGTAAAAATCAAAACCACAGAGGGCATCGGTAAACTTATTTTTAAACACCACATGCAAGAGGCTATTAAGCCCCCGGGAGGTCAATTCTCTTGATAGCTTGCGGCCCGTCACGGCCGAATTTTTCATCAGCCGCGACCCCTTAATAATTTTTACATCGGGCTGGTTTTCAAAAATATCCTTTACCTGTCTGAGATGTTCGATATCGGTGGACAGGTCAATGTCCATATAGCCGATCACTTCGCAGCTGTTATCTGCCGCACCGGTTCGCAGGGCTACACCGACCCCTTTTTCTGGGGTTTTTAGATATTCGACTTCTTTATACTTTTCACACAAGCGGCGGCTGATGGCTTCGGTGGCATCGGTGGAGCCATTATCGATGATGGTCAGCTGATAATCAAACAGTTTGTTTTTTTTGAGGAATATCAGGGTTTTTAAGATCCCCTTTTCGAGGCGCCGTTCTTCATCGAGAACGGGAAATAATATATTTACTTTCATGCGTCATCCTTTTGCTTTTTATTCTTTCAGCTTGGGAATATTAAGGTCATAAGGCGGATAGACCACCCCTTTTTCGGTGATGATGGCAGTGACGTTCTGGTGGGGGGTGACATCAAAGGCCGGGTTTTCCATATTGACCCCGTCGGGTGCCACCTGAACCCCGCCAATATGGCTGATTTCCCGGCAATCCCGTTGTTCGATGACAATTTCATCGCCGGACTGCATCTCAAAATCAATGGTCGAGGTCGGTGCGGCCACATACATTGGGATGCCATGGGCCTTGGCCAGTACCGACACCGAATAGGTACCGATTTTATTGGCGACATCGCCATTGGCTGCAATCCGATCGGCGCCGACAATGACGCCGTCAATTTTGCCCAGCTTCATCATCCAGCCAGCCATGTTGTCGGTAATCAGGGTCACCGGGATGCCATCAGCCTGCAGCTCATAGACCGTCAGCCGGGCACCCTGTAAAAAGGGCCGGGTCTCATCGGCATAGACAGAAATATTCTTGCCCGCTTCATGGGCGGCCCGGATCACGCCCAGGGCGGTGCCGTAATCGGCGGTGGCCAGAGCGCCGGCGTTGCAATGGGTCAAGAGGGTATCACCTTCGTGGATCAGTTCGGCACCATGCTTGCCCATGTCCCGGCACATCTGAATGTCCTCGGCACAGATCGCATCGGCTTCCTGTTTTAAGATCGCCACCAGCTCGGCCGGTTCTTTATCGGCATTGGCCGCCATCACATCTTCCATCCGCTTAATCGCCCAGAATAAATTCACGGCGGTGGGACGGGTAGACGCCAGTAATTCGCAAACTTCTTTCATTTTAACATAAAAAACATCTTTTGGCTCGTTTTGATATTCCAACGCACCAAAATAAACACCGTAGCCAGCGGTTACCCCGATGGCCGGTGCGCCCCGGACAATCATATCGACAATCGCTTTGGCAATTTCCCGATAATCGGTATAGGAATAAACAATGAACTCCGTGGGAAGCTTGGTCTGATCAATCAGCCTTAGCTTCCCCTCTTCAAAATAAACAGGTTTCAAGCCTACACCTCTAATTTATCGATGAGCTTAAAGATCAGCGCTTTTACTTTTTCGGCATTTTCGTTTAAAACCCGGATCACATCCTCGTTGGTGACTGGCTTAATGTCCGGATGGCCTTCGAGCCCGGCATCGTAATCGGTGGTCAGGGCAATGTTCACCACCGGGATTTCCTGTTCCAGACAGAGATAGCCTTCAGGATACTGGGTCATATTAACCACATCGGCACCCAGCATCGCAAACATCCGGCTTTCAGCCACGGTTGAGAAACGAGGCCCGTTAATAACGATCACTGTCCCGCCAAAATGCGCCGTAATTCCGCATTCTTTAGCCGCTTCCATCGCCAGCACCCGCAGGTTTTTATCGTAGGGATGGGCCGAACTGAGATGATTGACCTTCGGTTTTTCAAAAAAGGTATCTTTTCGGCCAGAGGTCATATTGATAAACTGATCGGTGATCACAAAATCGCCGGGTTTGATATCAAACTTAAGACTGCCCACACAGCAGGGCGAGATAATCGCTTTAACCCCCAGGGTTTTTAAGGCGTAGATATTGGCCCGGTAATTAATCTCTGACGGGTTAAGGGTATGTTCTTTGCCGTGCCGGGGCAAAAAGGCCACGGTTTTTTCGCCTACTTTGACCAGGCTGATATCGTCCGATGGCTTGCCATAAGGGGTGTCCACTTCAATTTTTTTCACATCACTACTGAGCTCATAAAGACCGGAACCGCCAATAACACCAATGTCTGCTGAATAATACATCATTTCTCTCCTTCAAATTGTTTTTTTATCGTTGCAAAAGCGCCGTGATATAAATTAGATTGTGCCCAGGACGGCCAAAGCCCATCCCAAACACAATCTCGATCATTACTACTATTCTATTCGGGAATCACCAGGCTTGCCAGGGTTGACTTGGTGACAATGGTTTCTTCCTCGTCATCAAGGCTGGCTTTAAAACCCAACCACTGATATTTGCTGTCGTCCTCTTCTTCTGCGACTGTCTCTTCACTCACTTCCGAAACCGCTTCTTCAACTGCATCACAGCTGACTGCTGATTCGGTCACTGCTTCTTCAGCTGCCGCTTCTTCGGCCTGGGGTGCAGCCAGATCCGGACACACTTCCCCGGCTGGCTCAGTCGCTTCATTTTCCGCCGGTATTTCTTCGCCGTCGAGAATCAGTTCAGTCATTTTTGGAATCGGCCGTTTAACAATTTCGTCGTCATCAAGGTTGGCCTTAAAGCCCAGCCACTGATATTTGCTGTCGTCTTCTTCCTCAATCACCACTTCGGTAGCTTCCGGTTCCGGTTCGGCCGTTAGGGTAACCACTTCTACCAGCACCTCTTCTGCCTTAACTTCCGGGGCCGTGTCTTCTTCGTAGATTTTTTGTGCTTCCACTTCTTGTGCTGTCATTTCCGGAATCACATCTTCTTCGCCCTGAATGGTGACGGTATAACCCTTTTTCATGACTTCATCTTCAGGGTTCTTATCGGCTTTATAGCCGACCCAGCTTTTCTGGGGCCGATACGCTGGAATTTCATCGTCAATGATTTTGGCTCTGGCGGCAACCGCCGCTCTGCCACCATGGATGGTCTCCTCCGGTTTGATGACTTCCGAAACCTGGAACTCATCCACCGGCGCCCGGTGTTTGTCCCGTTCCCAGCTCTTCTTTTTATCGGGAAAGTATTTTTTGAGGATTTCTTTGGGAATTTCTTCATTGCAGAGGATTGCCGACACCGAGGTCAGCACCTCCGGCAAGCGGTAGGTATCGCCCCACTTGATTGTCATGCCGACCTCATATTTAAGCAGATCGGCCACATTAAAGCCAAGCGACTCCAATGAAAAGCGCATCATGCCGGGATGACGGCATGGTTCATTGGTTTTTCTGGCACAGGCCAGCCCCTGGGTTTCACAGATCGGGCAATTGCCGGGAATCAGACCGATCACCCCATCGACTTCGTTTTCAATTTCCAGTAGGGTTTTCCAAGTCATCACCTTGATCGCCTGGAGTTTGTCGGTACAGTAGTCTTTAACCGCCTGAGGATCACGGATATTTCTTAAATCTTCCCGGGAGACCTCAAACTGTCTGCCGATGATGTGCATGTATTTAAACTGTTTTAGAAAGATTGCTTCATCAAATGCGTAAGTTGGGCAGGACCAGTATTTGGAAAAATTTGGACATGCCTTGCAAAAGCCCAGCGTCTTGTCCCGGTCGAAATACTCATCCATTAAGTACTCCACTCTTTTTGCTCCCAGGCTAAGTTTATTTTTTAATTCCATTCGTTTACATCCCTTCTCAATCAATCCGCAGATCAATCGACCAATTATCTATCGTTTCATTTAATAAATTTTTAAGATAAGTTCCCGAACCAAAGATAAAATTCACCTATTTTAGGTTCTTGCCCTATTCTACATCGATTTCGCCATTTCATCAATTAAACTTTTTGTCCTATTCGGGTATTTTTCCCCGATTCGTAAAAATGACAAAATATTACCTGTTTATTTTGAATTTTTAAGTTTATAATTAAAGGAGTAATTTTTTGAAGGGAGATTAATGAATGGAATATTCTCACGAAATTAAAAGAATGTGTACCGTTGGTAATAACGCCAACCACGGTTGTGCCCCAATCCCAGAGGAGGGAAAATGGGTTCAGGCAAAGGATGTTACCGACATCTCTGGTTTAACTCATGGTATTGGCTGGTGTGCCCCACAACAGGGCGCCTGTAAATTAACCCTTAATGTAAAGGATGGCATCATCGAGGAATGTCTGATTGAAACCATCGGTTGTTCGGGAATGACTCATTCAGCTTCGATGGCCTCTGAAATTATGCCAGGTAAAACAATCTTAGAAGCTCTTAATACAGATTTAGTTTGTGACGCAATTAACACCGCCATGCGGGAATTGTTTTTGCAAATCGTATATGGCCGTACCCAAACGGCTTTCTCTGAGGGCGGCCTGCCGGTTGGCGCCGGACTTGAAGATTTGGGCAAAGGTTTACGAAGCCAGGTCGGGACCACCTATGGTACCCTTGCCAAAGGCCCCCGTTACCTTGAAATTGCCGAAGGTTATATCCAGAAATTGGCCTTAAACAAAAACGATGAAATCGTTGGTTACTCCTTCGTTCATCTTGGAAAAATGATGGAAAGTATCAATAACGGCGTTGAGCCAGCCGTCGCTTTGGAAAAAGCCTCTGGCAAGTACGGACAATTCGACGATGCAGTCAAATACATCGATCCAAGAAAAGAATAGGAGGAAATCACATGGCATTATTTGAAAGTTATGAAAGAAGAATCGCTAAAATTGAAGAAGTTTTAGCTGCCAATGGCATTGCCTCTTTAGAAGAAGCAAAAGCAATTTGTGATGAAAAAGGCATTGATGTGGCTGGCATTGTTAAAGGCATTCAGCCCATCTGTTTTGAAAACGCCTGCTGGGCTTACACCCTGGGTGCGGCTCTGGCCATTAAACGGGGCATTACCAATGCGGCAGACGCCTCTGAAGTCATCGGCGAAGGCTTACAGGCTTTCTGTATTCCCGGTTCGGTGGCTGAACAACGGAAGGTTGGTTTAGGTCATGGGAACCTGGGCGCGATGCTCTTAAGAGAAGAAACCGAATGTTTTGCCTTTTTAGCTGGCCATGAATCCTTTGCGGCGGCTGAAGGTGCCATCGGGATCGCCCGCTCGGCCAACAAGGTTCGTCAAAAACCGCTGCGGGTTATCTTAAACGGACTGGGCAAAGACGCTGCTCTAATTATTTCCCGGGTCAACGGCTTTACCTATGTCAAAACCGACTATGACTACGCCACCGGTGAACTAAACATTGTTTCCCGAACCCCATACTCCGACGGCGAACGGGCTGCCGTTAACTGCTATGGCTGTAATGATGTCCAGGAAGGCGTGGCCATCATGCATTATGAAGGGGTTCACGTTTCCATCACCGGTAACTCCACCAACCCGACCCGTTTCCAACACCCGGTTGCCGGCACCTATAAAAAAGAAGCCCTGGAACAAGGCAAAAAATATTTCTCCGTGGCCTCTGGCGGCGGTACCGGCCGAACCCTGCACCCAGACAATATGGCCGCTGGTCCAGCTTCCTACGGGATGACCGACACCATGGGCCGGATGCATTCAGACGCTCAGTTTGCCGGTTCTTCATCGGTTCCTGCCCATGTTGAAATGATGGGTCTGATCGGAATGGGGAATAACCCAATGGTTGGCGCGACGGTTTCGGTTGCGGTGGCGATTGAGGAAGCGAGCAAGTAGGCTAAGCAGCCATCTTTCCCATTAAAACCCCATTTCAGTTAAGATAGATTTACACCGTTTTTGCTTACAATACTCAAACAATACTCGTGTAATACTCACTAACAATACTCTTTTTTTATAAAACGAACCCAAGCTTAAAACTTGGGTTCGTTTTTCATTTTTTATCGTGAGTGGTCACCCCGATTAAGAGTCGGGTTAAAATAGAGGTATAACTGTACCTTAAATTTATATCGCCATTTCGTCGCCATTTTTATATTTTTAAATATAGTGATCCCGATCGAAATATCTAACCAAATTTCCTTTTTTCTTACTATTTCTAGTTTATAACAATTTTAATTATGGTTCATACCATATTTTTTCGACTCAAACACACCTTTCCAATAATTTTCACGATCAATGATAGTTTCAACTTTTGTCTTTGTGTCGAATATTTCAAGGATACTATATTTGAAATTATCAGCAATATAATTATCACCTTTATCTTTTAATATATTTATGAACTCTTTGTTTCCACCTGTAAGATTTTTAGGATCAGCATAACCTGACCATCGTTGCCAAATTCCATCAGAATTTCCTGATGCTGATCCTATATATAGTTTTCCATTGCTTGTGTCAGTAACTACATAAATTCCCTTAACGTTCGAAAGTGCTTGTTGCCAGCTAGGTTCTTCACTTTTTACAATCAATTGCATGTCTTTATGGTTCAAACTAACATTTTGATATCCAGGGAAATGACCTAATTTGGAGCCTGGAGCTAATTCATAAATCTCTGGATTCAACTGTTCTTGAAGTGATTCATATTTCCTGTTATATAAGTTTCGGCCAATAGGCTTATCAATTTTAATAATTAATCGTTTAATATATTCCTGAAAGTCATCCAATAAGAATAATTTATAACCTATGCCGTCTAAAATTTCTGGCACAATTCTTTCAACTTTATATATTCCACCAAAAACAAAATATTCAGGTCCATATGGATAATACTGTGCAAGAGCAATTAAATAATCTGCATGATTTAGGTTGTGGTTTGGATGAGTTGATCTCCATCCATTTAAAGTAGACCAAAGAGGGTCATCTTCAAGCAATAAGTCCCAGGCCGTTATACTTGAATCACCGGTTTTCATATTGAATTTAACTTTGGTTCTTTCTGGATATGGAACCTTTATAAAATCTTCAAACTTAATCATCTTCGTACCCCTTTTTGTTTTTACAATTCGATTTATTATAATCCAAAAAATAAAAAAACACTACCCCGAAGGGCAATGTCATTAGGTTAACGGCATTAGATGCGTCACAGTTTATTATGAGACATGGGGAGTCATCGGGGTCGTTTTGGATTACTTGTTCTTTTTTCAAATGATAAACCTGCCACCTAAAAGTCGTTTCTTTTAAATCCGGCTCTTCTTCTGAATAGAATTGGTAAAGTTGATTACTTGCAAACGGTTTATCCCCGAATTCTTTAATCAATTTCGCAGTTCTTAATTTATCACTCACTTTATCTCATCTCCGATTTTTCTTTTCCAACAAACGGAGCCTTTTTTGTTTAGGCCCCGTTTGTTGGGTTTGCTTTATTACTGATTTTGCAAGAAAATTATAATGACGATACCTCTGGAGCTATTGCATTTGCAGAAGACATGAGGACGCTTCGTCATATCCACGATGCATGAATGAGCCATTTTTTCATTCTGTCAAATTTATGATAAACCGACGCTTATTCCATCAAAGTAAGCTGGTCCTCTATCAAACCTTTTGAAATACCCATTGCATTTAAAAATTTTCAAAACAGCCGTGTCGAATGGTTCTTTCCGCAAATTTCCCCTACCAGCAAGGCTTCTGCTATATCCGTTTATTTATAGTGAAAACGACATTGCACAACTTCAATTTGACCGCCTTTTATCCGGTATACAATTCGATTGGTGTCATCAATTCGGCGACTCCAAAAACCTTGGAATTCATACCTTAATGGTTCTGGTTTCCCAATTCCTTCATAACCATTCCGGTCAATATCCTGCAACAGTACATTGATTCGCTTTAATGTCTTTTTATCCTGGCTTTGCCAATATAGGTAATCTTCCCAGGCCTCATCCGTCCAGACCTTATTCATCGTCAGCCTCAATTAGCTCATGAATGGTTCCCTTGCCAGCCTCAAGACTTTTGATGGATTTTCTTAATCTTTCCACGTTTGCTTCACTATAGAAAAAATCATCATTGATCGTCAAATCAAAGGGAATTCCATGCTTACGAACCACCGCTCTTGCAAAAACATTGATCGCTGCTGTCATATTTAAGCCCAGTTCTGTACAAATCATATCAAAGTTTTTTTTCAATTCTTCATCCATTCGAATGTTGAGATTTGTTTGTGCCATAATTTGTCACCCCTTATCGAATATTTAAAGATATTATACCCCATTTTATTGACTTTGTCCTTAAATATAATTACAACATACATCTTATTCACCCATTATTCTAATCAAAGGCACCACTTTTATCCATTTGCATGTCTAGGAACGTTACGGGTCCTGTTAAAAAGGCTTTTTTACTGAACTCAAAAAATTAGCAGAATTCGGAGACATTTCGTTCGTCATATCCGTTCCACACTAAGGGGCTGTAAAAATAATCATCTGCTTTAAAAAAAATCGTAGTCATTGAACATACTCTAGGCAAGCAATCGAAACCTGCCAGTTTAATTATTTTAATCCAGTTCTTCAATAAAAGCCGATCGTTCCGCATGAACCCCAAAAAGACTACGGCCATTCAGACGCTTTAGCATTAAATAGTAAATTCGAGTAGTACCGTTTTTCCGCGCTTGCTTTGCCCTTTCCTGGTTCATCTGCTGTTGTTCTAACTTGCCTGACATCGACTGACTGGCATGACAAACAAAACGTCTCACCGTCATATAAACCTATATGACAAGACGAAATCCAAGTGCTTGAAATGAATTGAACCATCGCGTTAAAAGAACCTCTTGACAAAATCAGATCATCGCTTTAAAATAAAACCGACGGTCGGTTTTTTAAAGGAGGAATTTTTATGGCTAAATGGGAAACAAAAGAAAAACGGATGAATGACATCGTCAATGCTGCCGTTGAGGTTTTTCTTGATAAGGGTTATGAAGGAGCCTCCATGGAGAGCATTGCCAAACAAGCGCAAATCAGTAAAGGTGGCTTGTATCATCACTTTGGCAGCAAAGACGAAATTTTATTTTATGCCAGTGAAAAGCTGAATGAACCAATTTATGAGTATGTTCACCTCGCTTTAAAAGAATCTGACCCGGTTGCAGGGCTTCAATTTTACATCCGGAACTATGTCTCATACTGGTTATCACACCAGAAGGAGCTTACTTTTTTCTTTTTAACCATGATTAAAGCCATTGCAACTCCGGAAATGTGGAAAGCGTATGCAGATTACTATACGCATATCAGCGACTTTATCAAAGCACTCTATGACCGAGGCATCAGCAACGGACAATTTGTTGAACACAATACCCGGGCCAGTGCCCTGACCCTGATGTCTGCACTGGATGGTGTCCTATCCTATCTGGTAATGAGTGAAAACATCGATCTTGATGCTGTCATTGGAGATTTTGAAGCTCAGTTTATCAATTCGGTATTAATCTCAAGGATTTAAGGTTTCTACCCAAGGAGGCTATTAGAATGAAAAAAATCGGGATCTTTTATTTTTCAGGTACCGGCAATACAGAAATTATTGCCCGGCTGTTAGTTGAGTCCTACAAACGTAGCCAAGTAGAAGTTGAACTATTTCGGATTGAGGATGTTGTAAATCATAAAAAGACATCAGTCATCAATGATTTTGATCTGATTGGAGTCGGTCATCCCGTTCTGGGATTTGGCGCTTCGGGTATTACTGACCAGTTTGCCCAGATGTTGCCCAGCTGCCCGGGGAAAAAAGCTTTTGTCTTCAAGACCGCCTCTTCTCCACACTACCTTAACCAGGGGGCGTCCGATAGGGTTATCCAGATAATGGAAGCAAAAGGCTATCGGGTCTTCCATAATTCTATCATTGCCATGCCCTGCAACTTGTTTATTAAATATGACGATCAACTAAATAAACAGTTATACCAGGCCGCCGTTAAAAAAGTAGAGCACATCGTCACCGATACCCTCAATGAACAGGAACAACATTTAAAAATAAATGGGATTCTAAGCAAATTGCTTCGGGTTCTTTACTATGGGGAAGAACATTATGGTGCCCAATACTTTGCGAAAGGCCTGGCAGCTTCGGCTAATTGCACGCACTGCAAAAAATGCGTTCGTGACTGCCCGACCAATAATATTTCTGAAGTGGAAGATGGAATCTCTTTTGGCTCCAATTGCATTTGGTGTATGCGCTGTATTTACGCCTGTCCCAATCACGCCATAAAAGCTAAACATCTGTCTGGCTGCGTGTTAGACCCCTACACCGGTGGATTTAATATTGATCAACTATTGAATAACCCTCAGATTGACGGCAACTATGTCACCGAAAAATCAAAGGGTTATTATAAGCATTTTATAAAATATTTTAGCGAAGCTGAGTAATAGTTTAAAAAAAATCCATCATCGTGTAGGACGGCAGCTTGAACAGTTCAAACTCCTCTGGAATCAGATTGGCAGAGACATCCGAGAAACATCCAGGACGTTTCGTTCGTCATATCCCGACTATACAACGAGCCATTTATTCCATCAAAGTAAGCTGCTCCTCAATTAAAGCTTTAGAAATATGCATCCGTTTAATGCCTCCACCATCATCTTGCCCAGCCCCAGAACCGACTCACTTGGCGGTTACTCTCCCCATTTTCTTTTGAATCTTCACGATCCGCTGAGTTCGCTTATCTGCCAACAATTCCTTCAACAACGTTATCCATTTCATTTGGGTCGATTTTTTAAATCCAGAATAAGCTAAGAATCCATGCTGGCGATCTACGGAAGCTGCATCTGTTATGAGCCCAATAGGCAAGCAGGTTATCCCAAATCTTTTTATTTCGTGAAGGCAGATAAAAAAGTTTAAAAGCAAAGTATGTCAGAAATTTTAATTGACTGAATAGTCATTTTGCAGTATAATCAACATCATCAAGATTCAGAAAAAGATTGGTCAGGAGGTATGAATTGGATAAGCGCGACAGACTATTAAGAGCAGCCTTAAAACTTTTTAATTTATATGGTTTTGATAACACCCCGACCGCTCGGATTACAAAAGAGGCTGGGGTGGCAACCGGAACATTGTTCAACTATTTCGGAAGCAAGGAAGAACTGATTAATGTGCTTTATTTGACCTGCAAAGAATCCTTGACCCGGCGATTAACCCTTGGGCTTGAACAAGAATCGACTTTCAGAAGCAAACTCAAACGGATTTATATTAATTACATCGGCTGGAGCCTTGATCATACTGAAGAATTTTTATTTTTTCAACAGTTCTGTAATGCTTCCTGTATCGGGGAAACCACCCGGAAAGAAGGGTTAAGTAAATTTAATAATATCATGGAATTAATTGCCGAAGGAATTGAGCAGGAAATTATCAAAAATGTCAGTCTGGATTATATGAGCAATCTGCTGATGGGTATTCTCAATGCGAACACCTATTATTTTATTGATAACCCCAGTTTGGCAGCCGACGACGGGTTTGTTGAAACATCATTTAATTTTCTATGGGACAGCATTAAAAACTAATTTTTTTGCAAATGAATGACTAATCAGTCATATTGATTGTACGTCATCACAGTTAAGATACAATGAAATCAGAGAATACTGATCAAAAGCGATTATAATGAATTAATGAAGGAGCTACGTATATGAATTATCGAATCAATCCTAAAAATGGCGACAAACTTTCTGCCCTGGGATTTGGGTGTATGCGTTTTGCCAAAGATGAAAATGAGGTTGAGCAACAGATCATCTATGCCATTGAAAATGGCGTTAATTATTTTGACACCGCCTATATTTATCCCAAAAGTGAAGTGATTTTAGGCCGGGTGCTGGCCAAAGGCTATCGTGACCGGGTAAAAATTGCCACCAAAATGCCCCCATATTTAGTAAAGAAATATGAAGATCTGGATAAGATTTTCAATGCCGAACTGGAACGGCTGCAAACTGATCGTATCGACTATTATTTCCTGCACATGCTTACCGATGTCAATATCTGGATGCGACTGGTCAATTTAGGGATTCTCAAATGGATCGCGGAAAAAAAACAGGCCGGGCAGATTATCAATATTGGTTTTTCATACCATGGTGGTCGGGACGAATTCATAAAACTGGTGGATGCCTATGACTGGGAATTTTGTATGATCCAATATAATTTTCTGGATGAAAATAAACAGGCTGGCAAAGGCGGTTTGGAATATGCTGCTGCCAAAGGGTTGCCGGTGATGATCATGGAACCCTTAAGAGGGGGGAAGCTGGTTACCAATCTGCCCAAGGAAGTTTATAAGGTGTGGGACAATGCTTACGTGAAGCGTTCCCCAGCGGAGTGGGCCTTTCGTTGGATTTGGAATCATCCCGAAGTTACGGTTGTTTTATCGGGCATGAATTCACAGGCGATGGTTGAAGAAAACATTAAAGTCGCTTCCCAGGCGAAAGCCAATGCCTTTACTGAGGCTGATTTCGGGTTGTTTAATCAGGTCACCCAAATACTTAGCGAAAAGATAAAAATCCCCTGTACCGGATGTAATTATTGCTTACCGTGTCCGAAAGGTGTTGACATTCCTACGTGCTTCTCAACCTATAATGATCGGGAGATTGAAGGAAAAACAGCGGCGCTTAGCAAGTATATTATGCAAACCAGTGTCAAAAGCCAGACGAGTAATGCATCTCTTTGTTCAAAATGCGGGAAATGTGAAAGCCATTGCCCCCAGAATATAAAAATAAGAGATGAGCTGGCGACTGTTGCCAAAACCATGGAAGGCTTTTATTATAAGCCAACCCGATTTTTAATCAAACGCTTTATGAAATTGTAGCGTCGTTTTTATCAATTCAATCAAAAATATCAAGATAAAATTACGGAAACCTGTTACCAGCGAGTGGCAGGTTTTTTGTCGTTTCAGAATCGCTGAAATTCTCTAAACCCGCAACACTTATCGGAAAGGATTGTAACAACGTTTGTTCTTCCCGCTAAATCTGCCAACGAACCTCCTCCACCTCAGCCTTTTGGCTTCACAATGTTTTGAAACCATTTAACCCCAAACAGAGCTCCCAGTGCTATAAATGGCACCAGCAGCAACAACCCCAACCAATTGCTATTGCCAATAATCAGGATCATCATAATCTGAAATGACACCACTGCCGAACAAGCCAGGGTTGCCATAATATTGGCTTGTCGGGCTCCTTTAGCGGTGCGATACAGGGCTTTAAAAGCTGGCAACGAGTGCAAAATCGCCAACACAAAAAATACCGCTGCCGGTATAACAATGAAGTCCCCAATCTTCGCTTGATAAACAAATTGCAACAGTTTCGAAACTACTGAGAGCAGCACGCCAATGGCAAGAAATAGAATATTTTTTCTGTCTTTCATTATTTCAGATCCCTCCTTTTTCATTTTCAATAAACAGAGCCTTTTTTGTTGTCTTTGCCAATGCCAGTGATCTTCCCATGGCTCGACTATTTTTGTTAAAAAAACTGGTTTGCCACCGCAACATCCCGCAATACTTCCGGATCGTTTCTTAGGTTCGAGACTGGTTTGATATTTGGCATTCTCAACGACTCCTTTCCAGTTGATAAAATCATATCCTTATTTGATGTTTTATTCAACTGCAAATACTTGGCGTCGGTTCATTTGTGGAGTATCTCTCAAATCAGCATAAGTCCCCCTGGCATCAGGGCTTCTGAACTATCCGTTTATTTACTGTGATCTAATCACCGATTTCAAAAAAAGCCTTTGATACAATAAGAGACATTCACCTGATTTATCAATTTTTTCGGAGGTATAAAATGTATACTAAAATAATAGGCTCACTTTTCGGTGGCGCATTGGGGCTTTTTTACTACAAACTGCAAAGCTGTCTCAACGGCAGTTGGCCCATTACTGCCAAACCCCATCGAACTGGTATTTATGGAACCATTCCTGGTTTTATGACCCGTTCTTCGTTTTTAATTACAGGTGCTTTTGTATGAAAAACAATCAATTCTTATTCCTCCTGGTCCTGACTTATTTTGCTTTGGGGTTTGTCAATATTCACTTTGCCATTTTAGGTCTCATCTGTATGATATTACCCTTTATTTTATTATTTAGAAACCGTAAAAAGACCTGGTGCCAAGGCTACTGCCCCCGGGCCAGCCTGCTGAGCACGACCGGTAAACTTACTTCGAAATTATCGTTGAAAACGCCAGCCTTTTTTATCCAGGGTAAGATAAAATGGATTATGCTTATCTATTTTGGTATCAGCCTAACCTTTATCACCATGACCACCATTCGTGTTGGATTAGGCTTTTCACCCGCTTTGGAATACCTGCGTTTTCTGATTGTGATTCCCCTGCCATTTGAAATGCCTCAATTGATCACATTTGAAAGACTCCCAGCCTGGTTGACGCATCTGTCCTACCGTTTTTATTCCATGATGATGACCACCACGTTTATCGGTGTGATCCTGTCACTGGTTTATAAACCACGCACCTGGTGCACCATCTGTCCCATTTCAACCATTTCCGGCGAGTATATAAAATATACACGTTGACCTCTTGTACATTCCACAGAGTATGGTTGTTAAAATCAACACGCATCCGTATTCCACAGTGACGACAAATTCGATAAAACTTGACAATTCGCTACTCCTTGATAACGCAACGCTTGCAGGGTTTATCAAACTCGCCAGACTCCTTACTGATAACCTTCGCTTTTACGAATTTTATTTTAATCAATGGATTTACAATCAAAATAAACTTAGTTATAATAAATAAAAAAATCTGGAGCGTTGTTTATGAAGACATTTAAGTACAGTACGATTGTGACCCTGGTTCTGACGGTTTTATCTGCAATTGCGATTTTTGCGATTGACGATATAATCCCCGATTTAGTTGTCGACCCGTTTAAAAGTCATATTCTTAATAACCTCGATAACTACAATTCGTTTCTTTTTGGCATCTTTACCGGATCGCTCGTCAGTCTGATTGTCGCAATTGTCAGTTATGCCACCGAACGCCGACGGTTGATTGCCGAAATCTGGAATAATGCCAGAAAACTCAATGTCAATTTTAAGTTGCTGCTGCTCGACAACATTGACTATAACGGGCTGACACCTGAAAAACTGATTGAAACCGTTGAAAAACAGGCGTTTAACCGGCAGGTTCGCGAATGGCTGAGTTTTTACAGTGCGTCCTACCTGATCAGTATTACCCAGCTGGATTTTCTGTTCAATCGGGGAAAAACGATCAAACAGATCAAAGCGATTGATAAAAATGTCGACGTCTTAAAGTCCGTCGCCGACAGTCTGATGAATGCGTTTTTGAACAAGCAGCTGAACAACAACTATGGCGTCGTTGAGATTGAGAATGTCTTTAAAGTGATTAGCTATCAGGACGAGGAACAGGTGATTCAAACGATGGAGCGACAGCTGGATGACCTGCTGGCGTCTTTTAATAAAAACAATATCCGCCACCATATGAACATATCCCGGCAAGCGTAACACTACAATTGCTCTCTTCCGGGTATGTGTTCACTTTTTAGCGCCTTCATTTACCGCATTAACTCGGTTTATCCTAAACTGCTTGATAACCTGTTTAATTTTCTCCGTTTTTGAATACCTCCGTTTTGCCACCCGGTTTTTGAAACGTTTTTTTGAAAAATACTGGCGTTTTAAGTGACCAGTGGGGGGTAGAATAATACCATCACATTGATCCCTGATGATGTAAAGAAAGGAGACCCATGAAAAAAGAAATAAAATTGTATACCTGGCCGTTTTGTCCGTATTCCAATGGTGCCAAAAAACTGCTTGATGAACGTGGAATTGCCTACACCGATGTTGATATTTTTAAGAATGACGACCTGCGTTATCAGTTACAGGCAGAAACCCATCACTATAGCGTCCCCTTTATTTTTATCGGGGAAACCTGTATTGGCGGCTTTTCGGACCTGAAAAAACTCGACGAGGAAGGCGAACTGTCTGACTTGATTGACGAGATAAAGGATTAATGCACATAAAACGGCTATCTCACACTAGCCGTTTTTTCTTCGTCTAAAATATCCATAAAGATGGTTTGATGCCTCACGCAGCGGTTGTTTAGCGCATCATAAAGATTTCATTGCGCTGATTGTTTCGGATTGTCGAAGCTTTAATGTCGTTAAAACAATATATCGCCGCTATGGCAGATTGGCTGTGACAGCCTCACATCAAATGTGCCCAACGTTTTTAATCAAAGTGAATCGGCATGGTCTTAATCGCTGCGCCAACAACAGCTGCTGTGATCGCAACAATATCAATCCCCATCGGAAATCGAAAAAGCAAACTGATTGCAAGGTAGACACAGCAAAGCAATGTCATTTTTAAAAACACCTTTAAATGCGCCCCTGCATATGCTTTTCTTTTTTCACTGCCCGCTGCTTTTGCTTCCTCAAAGCTGGGCCCGCCATTAATCCAGTAGACATATTCACCAGCATAAATCATCCACATTAATCCATCAATGGCAAGCACCATGAACATCAGGATCATTTTAACCTCAGCACCCGCCCCCCAAGTAATCTTTAAGTGTTCCTGCATTATTCTGTTGATCCCCATTGGCATCAGGGTGCTTGCTGCCAGAAAGAACAGCAGCCACAAAACCAATGGTTTGTAAGTCTTTTTATATGCTTGCTGATTCATCATTTTTTCTTTTTCTTGGGTTTGGGCATTGGCAGTTCCTGATAGCTGGCCCGCAACAATTCCCCCAGCCACTCCCGGTCATCCAATGATTCAATCAAAAACTGTGGCTTGGCCCCGGGGTATGGCAGCCCCTCCTCAACGGTTGTCAGGTGTTCTTCGATCATGGAACGCCCCACTTCGGTTTTCTTTAAAAAAAACTGATTATCGCAGATCAGACCCACAATTTTTTCGTCAAGATAGATGCCATATTCGCCAAACATTTTTCTGCAGCTGACGTTTCCCGCTGCCATTAGTTGATCACAAACATACTCTGCAAATTCCTTACTGGTTGCCATTGTTATCTCCTTTTATATTCTGGTCAGATACAAGCCGACAAACTACCTTACGCGCCAATTATTTTAACCAGCGCCCGCTTTTCCCGTTTTCCTTCACATAACACAGGCATAACTCGGGGACGTTTCGTTCGTCATATTCCGGTTAGACAAAGGTGCTGTTTTTTTACATTTCATCGACTTGTGTTTATCATAAACTGACCCATATTTGATTAATTATACCATCCATCAGCCTTTTGGTCTCACAATATTTTGAAACCATTTGTAACCAAATAGTGCCCCCATTGCTTTCCCCAGTACCGTCTCAATTGTTGGATACTCCCCTCTGTGATGCAAGATCATTTTTTCTTCGGATTGAGCAATGGTAGTTACTGATAGGCAGACCGCAATTACAAACTTATCTCTGACAATTTCTGTATTAGACAGAATTCACAACCACACAATAACCATCTTCTTGATACTCATTCATTTTTTATCTTTTTCATTTACCTCATTAACCCGGTTCATTTCAAACTGATCCATCACCTGTGACAGATTTTCCGAATTCATTAGCGCTGTTGGGAAATCAGAAATCGAAAGTGAATTGACCCACGAAACCGCTTGATCTTTATTTTGCGGTTTATCGGACAATGGCAAAATACGAATATTGTAGTCAACAATGGGAATGTCGTTTTCAACTAAGATGGTTTCCAAAGCTTTGGCAACTTCAGCAATTTTATCATAGGAAACATCTTCACTAAACAACGTCACATCGATCGTAATAGGCAATGGCGGATTGTGGATATCCACTTGCATGTCGCGCTCAAGTAACAAGAAATTCGCTTCCTTGACAAAACGAAATGCAAGGCTTACTTGTTTCTATATGTGTAGTCCCTTTTGGGGGCATTCCTCAATGCATTTGAATCACAGAATACATTCCGTTCCATTTATCCGTTTTCGAGAATTATTTGTCATCTCAACATTCATCGGACATACCTTTTTACAGCGGCCACAGCCGTTGCACTTTTCTTCATCTATTTTAATCCTAAGCAGTGAGAAATAACTCGCCGGTTTTAAAAAGATTGTAATGGGACAAATATATTTACAAAATGCACGGTTATCCTTGCAATCAAATGCAAGAATTGTTCCAATACCAAAGTACATGATATTTCAAATTATAAGCTATAAAACATGATCTGAGATAAGTTTGACACCTGAAACACAAACAAATCAATGTTGGCAATACTAACAAAATTATAATTATTGCCGATAATAGAAAAGATAATGAATATAAAGACACACCAATTTGCAAAAAGGGGGCAATGTTTCGATGAAAATAAGTTCTGTTGTTAAAAATTTCTATAGCAGCTACAATCAAATGACAGAAAGTCAAAAATCAATAAAAAAAAGCCAATCATCCAGTCAGTCTGTTTCAAAAAAAACGGATACGCTTAGTATTTCAAAAGAAGCCTATGAAACGCCGGGAAGTGACGAGACAATGCGTGCCACATCAGGAAAAGACTCGCTTGGAATAACCAAGGGCGAGAAAGCAAACAGTTTTGTTATCCATTTTTCTGATTCCGCAATGGTTAGCAGGGCTATTTCAAGAGGCTATCTTACCGTTAACGGTGTCGATATCCAGCTTTCTGATGATGTAAAAAAGCAATTAGCGGAAATCGACCAGCAGGCCCAGGCGGATCGGGAAGCGGCCTTTAATCAACGTAATCTGGCCCATAATCTGGCGGTCTCCAAACAACAAAGTGAATCCTGGGCCAATGCCTACAAAGATTTAGCGGAAGCGATTGAAATCGCCGCCAAAATTTCTGCGGGCGGAAAAGTGTCCAGTTCTGACCTGAAAAAATTAATGGAGACAAGTCCGCAGCTGTATGCGATGGCAATGGCTGCAAAGATGATGGCAGAAAGTCAGGAAAGACAGGAAAGACAGACTGAAACAACTGGCAATGAAGAAACAGGTAAAAGTAATGCCACCACTCAAGGCGTTAGCTGGTCCGATTTTGAATGGAAGTCTTATGAAGCACAGATGCATGTCACCTTAGATGGAACGCCATCCGTTACCAGTGTCGAAAAAGGAGAATTTATTCTTGAATAATAAAAATGCGCCCTCAAAACCCAGTGCAATCATTTCAAAAACGACAAATACGATAATTGGCATCTAAATTTTAAGAAATCTCACCCGTTTCCTCTCAACAAATAGATATTTTTATGCTTATTCTTCTTTAATCACTAGCCCGCCCCCTGATTCGTGCTCCCTGTCCGCATTTTCATATAAAGCAGCAATATCCTGGATTCTGCGTTTCATTTCCGCACGGATATGGGGCGGCTCCAAGCACTCGCATTTATCGCCAAAACTTAAAAGAATCGTGAAGTAATAGTCGTTCTCGATGAAGGGAAAATAAGCAATGTAATGGTCATCGCCGTCTGGCAAAATGTGTTCATACGGGCAATAATCAAGAACCCGGTCGAGGATCGATTGATGAATGCGGATTTTAATTTTTGTCTGCATCGTCGCCAGCGTATCCGAAAAATCCAACTCCAGTTTGTGATGTTCTCGTGGTACAAACGTTTTTTCTTCCATTTGCAGGTTTGAGATGCGGGACAGTTTGAATAAGCGAAAATCACTTCGTTTGTGGCAATACCCATGCCAATACCAATGATTACTTTTTAATAACAGCTGATACGGCTCGGCTGTTCGGGCGGTTTTATTGCCATGGCGGTCGGCATAGTCAAAGGATAGCAGCTTGTGTTCCTGTAACGCTGTTTTGACAATTTCCAAATAGGCTTGTATATTCCGGTTGCCCATCCATGGACTTAAATCGATATAAATCTGATTTGCCTTCAGTTCAATGTCTTTGGCGCTGTCGGCGGGAATAAAGCTCTTAACTTTGGCCAGGGCGTTTACCAGTTCATCCCCCCGAATCATTGTTGAAAGATTAGAAAGACCCATCAGGATCGCCGAAAGGTCGGCCGTCGAAAATACTTTTTTATCAACCTTGTACGTATCCATGATGGCAAAGCCACCGCCCACTCCCGGTGTCGAACAAACAGGAATACCCGCCATGTTGATCGCATCGATGTCACGATAAATGGTGCGGGGGGACACTTCAAACAGATCTGCCAACTCCTGTGCGCCGATCCGCTCTTTTTCAAGAAGAATCATAATAATACTAATCAGCCGGTCCACTTTCATCGGATCGCCGCCTTTCAATTTTTTAACTTTCTTTTTTTTCATTGTAAATTATGGCCATACTGTTGTCAACAATTGCAAGGTATAATAAAAGAGCAACCAGGCATTACCTGTTTACATTTTAAAACACAATGAAAATGGAGGAAATTTATGTTTACGATCTATGTTTACGTTCTTGATACCTTGGCCGACTGGGAACTGGGCTATGTTACGGCAGAGCTTAATTCTGGTCGCTTTTTTAAAAAGGGCGCCCCACCGGTCTCGCTCAAAACAGTTTGCGCTACCAAAGCACCGATTACAACCATGGGCGGGATGACAGTCGTACCCGATTGCCTGATTGATGAGCTTGTGATGAGCAAAACAAGCGTCCTGCTCTTGCCGGGTGCCGATACCTGGAACGACCCCAAGCATAGCGCAATCATTAAAAAAGCCAGCGAATTTCTCGCTTCCGGTGCGACAGTAGGGGCCATCTGCGGGGCAACTGCTGCGCTTGCCAACTTTGGGCTATTAGATAATCGTCCGCATACCAGCAATGGCCCGGGATTTCTTGAAATCTTCTGTCCCGCTTATAAAGGCCAGGAATTTTATCTCGACCAGCCATCGGTTTCCGATCACAACCTGATTACGGCAAGTTCCACCGGCGCTTTGTTGTGGGCCAGACAGATCATTGAGCATTTGGATCTTTTTCAGGCAGACACCCTGGCCGCCTGGTATGATTATTTCAGTTCCGGCGAGCCCAAGCATTTTTTTGCCCTCATGGCGACCTTGCCGTCTGGCGATAACAACTGAGCGACTATTGTAATAAATAGCACAGCGCCATCGATCATACGGGATGGCTGTTTTGCACGACTTTCTGAACCTTGAATTTAATTCTTAAAACCTTCTTTACTTCATTCCGAAAGATACCGAATTAACGATGAAAAATAAATATCCGGTTGAGTTTTGGGTAAAAATATTTCACGACCGAAAAAATCAGGCCGAGAAAAGTTTGCGTCTGAGAAATTCCCGGTCAAAAACATGGACTCACGCAAATTGAGTCGCTTAAAAAATCTCGGTAAATTCGAAAATTGCAACATCGCTTTCGGAAAGGTTTGCACATTTGAAGGAGAAGGATTTAATGAACTCGGATCAATCCAAAATCGACCCGACCCTAACACCCGTCATTCAAAATGAGTATTTCGACAACAATACCCTTGATGCGTTTCATGTCATCAACCAGTCAGAAATCGGAAAATATGAGGCGCTGCGTTATCGTTATCTCAAAGAGCATAAGCAACACTTATTCCTGGAGCTGTTTTTCCAGGATAAACTCGGCGAACACCTGCGGACAGTCGAACAGTCGGCCCGCAATCGGCTCGATCAGATCATGGGGTGCCTTCTGGCTAGACATCCGGCGCCTGACCCGAAAACCAGCCCGTTAACCTGGGTATGGCACATGAACCAGCTCAAGGAACAGGCCCATGCCATTGTCGTTTCGGAACTGATTTACAACTAGAAGCAACACAAACACGAAACGAAGCGTTTTTCTTCGTTTGAAACTATCAAAAAGTCAGCTAAACCAGCTGACTTTTTGTTATACTAATGTTTAGTGCCAGATGCTAACTTGCTACTTCATGAATTATTCAAATTATTAAGTTGTCAAACCTTTTTTTTTAATAATCAATGCCATAAAAAACATATAATCCCAAAATGGCCGTAAAAGCGGTTGCCGCAAATACGCTAAACCTTTCAGTAACACCAAAATAATCAATTGTACTAATCCCGTGCCAATTGCTCCGATTAACATACTTGATAGGCTAATTGTCGCAAGCACTGCCATGGACACATATTTTTTCTCTCGATAATCATCGGTTTTATCCGCAAGTGTATCATAGGCTTGATCGTAGCCGCAGATGTCATGACAGCTCAGTATGACTTCGCCCTCGCCTTCATCAATATAGACTATTCTTCCATATGATGTTTCTACTTTATTCTGGTATGTTTCAAATCGTGCCGATGCTTTTTTCTATTCGAGATTAAATTTTATTGCGATCACGCCAATACAACTAAGATTCCGCTAATAATCATAATAACTTTTTTCTTCTTCAAATGATCATACCTGCCTGCTGTAATTTTCCCCAAATACTCTTATATGTTCATTTAAGTAACCCTTAATCTGTTCTTCGTTCTCAGGATTACAGTCGTATTGTTGAAACAGTAAAAGAATCGGGCCATAAAATTGAAGCGCAATGATTTCCGGATTTTCTTCCCTGAACAATTTACCTTCAACGAGCTTGGCAAACGTCTTACTATGTTTATGAACCGCCCCTAATAAATAGGTCTCACCATACTGTCTGGCTGCTTGTTCATTGCCAAACTGTTCTCGCATTAATAATTTTCTATAATTTGATACTAACGGATCTTTCGTAAAAAGAGAAAACAGATTCCAGGATATTTCACATAATTTTTCAAGTGATAATTCCTTATATGCCTGTGCAACGTCTTCTGTAACTACCTCGGGAACTTCATTTTCCTGATAAACCAATTCGATTCGCTCTTTCATGCTCACCATGATACTGTCTAAAATGTCTTGTTTGTTTTTGAAATGCTTATATAGCGCACTCTCACGCACACCTACAGCACTTGCAATATCTCTTACTGATACGCCTGAAAAACCTTTCTGCGCAAATAAATCCAACGAAATATATAATATTCGCTCCTTAGTATCCATAATCGCTCCTTTAATCATGCACCACAAGTGAACAAGTGTTAACCTAATAATAGTTAACACTTGTTCACTTGTCAAGCGCATTAATTAGAAAAATCCCCGCCTCAAGCTGCACACTTAAAGAGGCTGCGGGGACCACTCTGTTGGTTTATAACGGCATAAGCCGAATATCTTGACGTTTTAAATAGTCAGCGGTGGGTAGAATAATACTATCAAAGTGATTCCTGATCACAAAAGAAAGGAGCATTTACATGAAAAAGTTCTTGGTTCTCTTGCTTGTGCTTACCCTCTTTTTGCTCTGCGGATGTACCTCCGGAACAAAAAGCAGTGGTGATTCTTCCTCCCAAACTGATCAGACATCCAACAGCACGTCTTTGAACAGCTTTGAAGTCAGTTCTTTTAAAACAAAAGATGGCAATGACTCCTACATGCGAATGGCCAGTATTGAATCATCTCGACGCTGCCAAATTAGAAAAACTTGACAATCTCTGCAACTGTTTTTCTTTTGGGCATTTTAGGTTCCTGGGTGCCATAACCCAGTGCAATCACCGAAACGATGGTTTCATCTTGGCTGATTGACAGCATTTCCCGAATTTTATCGGCATCTCGAATACCCATGACTAAGGTATCCAAGCCCAGATCGATTGCCTTAAGGATCAAGTTTTCATTGTGTAAACCCAGATCATAAAGTCCCCAGCCGTTTCCCAGTTCATTGGTCGGTTCACCATCCGGGTTGAAGCCAGAATCATTTTTGACAAAGGTGGTCACAATCAACACTGGTGCATCTGCCGAATTCTTTGCATTAAACGGTGGTAGACAGGCTTCTTTAAATCTTGCCAGCGTTTCCTCGCTCTGAATAACATAATACCGGGCTGTTTGCGAATTTTTCCATGATGGCGCCAAAATCGCCGCCTCGAAAATTTGATTTAACGTGGCTTCATCAACCTTTTTATCCGGATCATACTTTCTGACACTTCTTCTTAATTCTACAACTTCCTGAAACTCCATAATTACCTCCCGATTATTTTTGTTTATTATACCGCTTTTGGCCCAGTAAATAACGTAATTATTCTTTTATTTGTTAAGACTAGCTTTGAATCTGTTATAATAATCTTAAGTATGCCAGGTTTTGCGCCCGTTAATTTTGTCCCGTCAAAAGATGCAATGCCGATCATTAAAAAGAGGAGTTATCTATGAAAATCCGCACGGACTACACCTGCCCACTTGAAATTGTCCACGACATTATCAAAGGTAAATGGAAAACCATTATCATTTTTCAAATGCGAGCTGGTGCTGTTACGCTTTCTCAACTGGAGAAAAGCATCGCCGGCATCAGTCAAAAGATGCTCCTGGAGCAGCTTAAAGAACTTCGCCATTTTGGCCTTGTCGCCAAAGAAAATGCCCCCGGTTATCCGCTTCATGTTGATTACTATCTCACCGAACGGGGCAAGCAGATCCTTAAAGCCATTGAAATTATGCAGGACGTTGGTATTGACTATATGGTTGAACATCATCTGACTGCAGTTTTGGATCAAAAAGGAATTTGTTATCCCCGCTAATTGCCCGGGCATTTATCAGCCTACCCACAAAAAAGTGGGTAATTTACCTCCTACCCAAGATGAATTATACTGTCGAAAACAAGGAGGTTTAAGAAATGAAAAAAGCATTGCTCCTAATTGATATCCAAAATGATTATTTTACTGGTGGACGTTTTGAACTCAATCAAACTGATGCCGCTGCCCAAAACGCCCAAAGCGCATTGGCGCTCTTTCGGAAAAAAGGGCTCCCGGTTTTTCATGTTCAACACATCAACCAAAACCCGGAAGCACCCTTTTTTGTCGCTGCTACCGAAGGGGTCAAAATCCATCCCCTGGTATCACCCTTACCTGGTGAAAGGGTGGTTATCAAACATACCCCGGATAGTTTTTTTAATACGGATTTATTACAACTGCTTAAGGAATTGTCGATTGAGCAACTGGTGATCTGTGGCATGATGAGCCATATGTGTATTGACACAACGGTTCGTTCTGCCAAACGACTGGGATTTGCAATAGAATTATTGAGCGATGCCTGTACTACTAGAGATCTGCTCTGGGAAAATACTCCGGTTCCTGCTGCCCTTGTTCACGCCGCTTTTATGGCTGCTTTGCAAAACACCTTTGCTGATGTGAAGGATACCCATACTTTTATCAAATCCAATTCCTAAAGATCGCCTGATCATTATCACCAGCGCTATTGCCGAAGGTAACGTTCTCACATCCAATGGGGCATGACAAACAAAATATCCCAATGTCATGCCCTGATCCAAGACAGAGTCTGCAAATCCTTTACTGGTCGCCATTGTTGTCGCCTCATTTTGGGTTTATTATACCTCAAAAAATTGATTTAAAGAACTGACTATTACCCATTTGCTCTGCGGTTAATAATGCAGATCTGCATGCTGGCCATCACATCCAAAGCTGCCGCATTCAAACAATCATCATTGCTGGCGACACAGCTGGCATCAACAATAATTTCCGCTTCCGGCAAAGCCGCCTTGGCCAGCACAGCATCCGAGATCAGACAAATATTTGACACCACCCCCACCAGCTCGACCTGGTCATAGTGGTTCGCCGCCAGAAACTCAGCCAGCTCCAGCGATCCAAAGGCGATCTTTTCAATACAGGTGTCGGTATCCCACCGCAGCTTTGCCACCTTGCCATAAAGCTCCCAACCGGGGGTTCCTTTGATACAGTGAACAACCGGTAAATTTCTGCCTTCCTGGGTGTTCAGATAATCGGCCGTATGGGTGTCATAGGTAAATAGAATTTCCTGGCCTTTCTGGCGATATGCCATTATTTTTTGGGCAATCGGTTCCTCAAGGAGTACCGCCTGGGGAAAGCCGAGAGCCCCATCCACAAAGTCATGCTGGTAATCAATGACAAGTAGAATGCTCTTCATCTATTTCACGCTCCTTCTTTATGCTGGTTGGATTCAGACTTCTAAATTTTTTACTCGCCAATGATTTTGACCAGCACCCGCTTATCCCGTTTGCCATCAAATTCAAAATAAAAAATCTGTTCCCACTGGCCAAAATCCAGCTTGCCGGCGGTGACGGCTACCACAGTTTCTCTTCCCATAATCGTTCGTTTCAAGTGGGCATCGGCATTATCTTCATAACCATTATGCCGATACTGACTATAGGGCTTTTCCGGCGCTAGTTTTTCAAGCCAGAGCTCATAATCCTGATGCAAGCCACTCTCATCGTCATTAATAAAAACACTGGCCGTAATATTCATCGCATTGACCAAAATCAGCCCTTCCTGAATGCCACTTTCTGCCAGGGCTTTCTCAACATCTCTGGTAATATTGACCAATCCTCTTCGTCTGGGCAAATTAAAATGCAACTCTTTGCGATAAGAAATCATTCTTGACTCTCCTTGTTTTTCTTTATTCTACTACTTTTTATCATAAAATTCAGCAATTTTTCAAAAGATGTTGATGGCATCGAATTTTCCATCGTATCCCCCGGACAAAGTCGGGATAAATTTACATTTAATCCAAACAAACTTTTAAAATCCCAATCATTTCATCGATCTGTTTCTTCTCGATCACCAAGGGCGGTAGGAATCGCAATACATTTGGTCCGGCGGTGATGATAATCAGTCCCAGTTCCTGGGCTTTGGCGATGACATCTGCAACCGGTCGATCCAGTTCAAGGGCTTGCATTAAACCCATCCCGCGTCGTTCTTTGACTCCCGGATAGTCCCTGACCAGTTCATCGAGTTTCGCTTCCAGATAGCTGCTGACTGCTGTGACATGAGTCAGCAAATCCGTCTCCTCATAGATATCCAAAACCACCGAAACGGCAGCTCCCGCCAGGGGATTAAAGCCGTAGGTGGTACCGTGATCCCCCGGTTCTAAAACCGCGGCAGCTTTTCCCCGGGCCGCAAACGCCCCGACAGGAATTCCGCATCCGAGGGCCTTGGCTGAAGTCACCACATCTGGGATGACGCCATATGCCTGGTAAGCGAACATTTCTCCCACCCGTCCCATGCCGCATTGGATTTCATCCAGCATCAACAACAGATCATATTCTTCGCAAAGCTTTTTCACACCGCTTAAAAACTCGGCGGTGGTCGGATACAGGCCCCCTTCGCCCTGAACGGTTTCCATTAATATGGCGCAGGTTTTTTCATTGATCTGCGCTTTGACACTGGCCAGATTATTAAACTGGGCAAACTTGATATTTGGCATCATCGGACCAAAAGCTTCCTGGTATTTTGGCTGTCCGGTAACCGCCAACGCCCCCATGCTGCGGCCATGAAAGGAGTGATCCATGGCAATGATTTCGCCTGCGGGACTGCCAGTCTTATTAAAATAAAATTTACGGGCAATCTTTAGCGCCCCTTCAATGGCTTCTGTTCCGGAATTGGTAAAAAACACCTTCTCCATTCCCGATACCTGAATAAACTTCTCGGCCGCCTCAGCGGATGGCTTGTTATAAAACAAGTTGGAGGTATGAATGAGTTGATCGATCTGGGTTTTCAAGGCTTCATTATATTTTTTGTTTTGATAACCTAAGGCAAACACGCCAATGCCCGCTGCAAAATCAAGATATTTTTTTCCTGCATCGTCAACGAGATAAACCCCTTCCCCGGATTCTAATACAATCGGATAACGATTATATGTTTTTAAGAAATAGTTGTCAGCTTTTTTAATGGTCTGATTCATTATTTTACACGTCCTTTCAAATTTGTTTGTAATTGTAACATACGGCTCTTTTAATTGCAAGTAACAACTATTGCTTTTATCAAATATTGCAAGCGCAAATCAAACATGCTACAATAAACACAGCTTAAAGGAGGTGGCTGTTATGAATCGAGCACAACCAAAACAATTTAGAGAACAAATACGAATCCTGGAGCGAAAACTGGGACTCTTGAAAAAAAATAATGGCAGCTGCTGCGCCGCCGTTCTGACCCTGGCCCAATGCCATGCTGTAGTGGAAATCGGCCGTATTAATAGCATTTCTTTAAAGGACTTAGCCGTCATCCTGGCCATCGATATAAGCACCACCAGCCGCACCGTGGACGGACTTGTAAAAAAGGGATATGTCCAACGCACCCCTTCACTTGAAGATCGGCGCAGTGTTGACATATCCCTGACTGAATCTGGTATGGTTATATTTGAAACGATTGAAAGCAATAACGATACTTTTTTTGCAGATATTTTTGATAACATCCCCAATGAAGAAAAAATGAATGTCCTTCATGCCCTTGACGTCATTCTGGCCGCTTTTGATCAGGAATCTTAAGCCCGGTTGCTATAATTAAGTCCCCCCTGCTACTCGCGTTCTTTTAAAATCTCTACCAGGGAAATCTTTTTCAAATGTCTGCCGACCATAAAATTCACGATGGCGTAAGCACTTAAAATAATCGCCACCATGATCAGATAGGATTGGGGTGACATGGTGGCATTCATGCCAGCTGAAACATTGGATACCATATAAGGGTAAATCTTATTAATTATCATTTTAGAGGCCGGAATGGCAATAAGGGTCGTGAGCGCAACCGTATAAAAGGTGGTGCCCAGGTATAGCTTTTTTATTTCCCGTTCATTATAACCAAACACCTTGATTAACGAAATGCTGAAGGCTGATTTATCAATCATCATTTTTACCAGTAAATACATCACAATCGCAAAAAGTAGTACCGATGCGGCCAGAATGGTAATTACTAACCCATACATCATGGTGAACATTTGTCTGGCCGCAGCGACCATTTTATCGACCGTTATGACCGTAGCGATTCTTCCGGCTTCAATATCCAGTTCCTGATCAGACATCAGGGTATTATAGTAGTCCTCTTCCTGTCCAAACAGCTCACGCATATCTTTAATATCCATGAAAATATAGAGGCCACTGGCAAAATTTACCACCGCTTTAACCCTAAAATTATAATTTCGATCGGTCAGATTATCGAAAAGGGTAATTTCATCTCCGACCCGATAACCGAACTTACTGGCGACCGAGTCAGAAATGACCACCTCATTTTTTTCGCCATCCAGCGAAAAATCAAAATAGGGGTTTTGATCATCAATGCCCTGAACCGTCACGTCCATCTCCCCCCCGGTCAAATAAAGGTCTGCGGTTAAAGACTCGGTATAAGCTTTAGTGGCATCAGTGGGGGCCGTTTCCATCGGATACTTCAGCAAGTAAAGATAATTGTACTCAACGTCGGATGCCACATTATTGACATAGGCACTAATACTCCCATAAATACTAAAGCCAAAAACCATCAGTAGAATAGCAATAGAAAGTCCACAAAACAGGGTGATGTTTCCCCGGATTTCACGTAATAATTGTCGAATCCGATAGCGATTAATAAAACCCATCTCCTTCAGGTCGATACTTGTCAGCTGATGCTGTTTCTTTTCTCGTCTGAGCAATTTAAGCGGCGCTAAGGATAGTTTGCTGTTGATAACTGTATAATTGACAAGCAAAGCAATCAGGATCGGTAGCAAAACACCATAAATCAAAAGATAGGGTGGAAATACCATGGCATATCCGGGATAAGAATAGTAGGCAACATTCTCCTTAATATTTTCGCCAATCAGCATAAACCCTAAGCCGGTCCCCAGCAGTGCTGATGCAGTGACAACCAGCATCGGCAGGATCATAAAATGTTTGAGTAGTTCTTTTTTTACATAACCCATTGAATAGAGCGCCCCGATCACGGCACTTTCCTTATCGATGGTATGAATCACAAATACTGAAATCATATAGGCAATTAGGGTGAGTATAATAACTCCCGCAATTAAAGCGGAGTTTTTATTGATGGCGGCATCGCTTTTACAGCTTGTAATCCGTTGATTATCACCAGCTTCTAAAAAAGTGATTAGATTGACATATTGATAAGCCATATTTTCATTGATAAAATTGGTGACCTGATTTTTTAGTTCTCCCATTCCACTGTTTAACTCGGCCGAGCCATTACTCAAGGTATTGACCCCATTTGCCACAGCCTCACTGCCTTGATGCAGACTATCTGCGCCTGCTGACAATTCCACCGACCCGGAATAGGCCGATTCGACACCATTGGTATAGGCTGTTAGTCCATCTTTAAAGGCTTTGTAGCTATCCAGTTGCGCTTTCATGGTATTTAGCACAATCACAGTATTCGCATCGGAGCCGTCAATGGTTTTGATTAAGCTGTCAATCACGCTGCTGTAATTATCGCCGGTAACCGTGACTGTCATCCCCATATTTGCAAATTCACTATTTACCTGCGCAAGCATCCCCTGAAAAACATCGTCAGCTGCTTGATTTAAAGTAGTATTGGAATTTGTCAATTCTTCTAAACCTGAGCTCAATTGATCGGTGCCACTTACCAGACTGCCTGCTCCTTCTGCCAATTCATTGCTTCCCTGTTTGAGTGAGTTGGCTCCATTTGCCAGTTTTTGCGTCCCATCTGCCAGATCATTAACGCCACCGGATAAATCATTCTTGCCTTTTTCAATGGTATCGATGATTTCTTGCATATATTTATTGGCGACCTTTGTTTTATCAAAATCCAGATCAACTAATTTTTCTTTTAGTTCTGAATCAGTCAGTTTCCCATCCAATTTATAGCTATAATTATATTCAACATTGATATCTTCTGCTAACAGTTGATTAAATTCCGACTCAGATACAAATCCGATGCTGAATTGTTTTAAATCCGCCAACACGTCCGAAACATTTTGGACAACATTGGAATAATCCGGCACTGTTCCGATCCCGGTCACCTGATAATTCTTTTGATCTACCTCAATAGATTGGCCAACCCTTATTCCATGCTTTTCGGCATAGTGTTTCTCCAGAACGATTTCACCCCTATGATCGGCCAGTCGTCCCTCTTCCAGCTCAATAGTATTGATACTATTTCGATTCTTAAAAATCCTGAGAACCGATTTCTCTGGACCGGACAAATCAACATAGAAGGCTGCTTCGGTTCTTGCGCCCATTTTTTCAAGTTCCTGCTGCTGGTTTTCGGTTAGGGGAACATAAACCGAAAATTCTCCGTCTTCCAGTTGATTCTTTTCATTATTTTTATCAATCGTATAATTGACCACATCCGTAGAGCCAGCCATACTCACGACCAACCCCAGCGAAAAGATGATTAAAAATGCCAATGCTCCATATCGTGCCCAGTTTTCTTTTAACTCCCTGATGATTCGCTTATTCAAAATCATTGAAATAACCTACCATTCCAGTTGACTGGCCGGTTTCAATACCGTATTGGCGTAGTCTTGACTGATTTGACCGTCTTTGATTTTGATGACACGATGAACCATCTCTTTAATCGCAGTATTATGGGTAACAATGAACATGGTGGTACCATATTTTTTATTAATCTTCTCAATCAGCATCAAAATCTCCCGAGATGCCTGATAGTCCAGCGCTCCGGTCGGTTCGTCACACAATAACAGTTCGGGGTTCTTGATCAGTGCTCTGGCAATGGCACACCGCTGTTGCTGCCCTCCTGATAATTGGGAGGGAAATTTTTTCTGATGCTCGGTTAACCCCAATACTTCCAGCAGTTCATTGATATCCAGTGGTGTTTTTGTCAGGTATTCGCAAACCTGGATGTTTTCTTTAACCGTAAGATTGGGAACAAGATTATAAAACTGAAAAATAAAACCCAGCAAATTTCGTCGGTATAGTGACAATTCTTTGGGATTCAGTTTAGAAATCTCACTATCACTTATTTTTATGCTGCCACTATCGATGGTATCCAACCCGCCGATGGTATTAAGCAGGGTCGATTTCCCCGATCCGCTTGGCCCCAATATCGCACAGATTTGACCCTTTTGAATGCCTGTGGATACCCCTTTAAGCACTTGGACATAGCTGCCTCCTTCGCCATAACTTTTTTTAATGTCATTCACTTCAATAAACATTTTTGCCCCTTTCATATTTTAAATATCAATGGCTTTTCTGAAACTTATTATTGTAGATTAGCCAAAACAATTTGATGTTTGCGTAGCATAACAGTGTTATGTTTAATCTAAAAAATAAAATTGAATTCCGGATTCGAATTCAATCGTATTTTTCTTTATTTAAAATTTCATCAAATCACTTTTTTAGTATCGCCAGCCAACCTCCGGTCAGGTATTTGGCAATGACCTCGGCTTGAATTAAGGCTTCTTCTAAAGTCAATCCGTGGGTCAGCAATTGAGCAAAGGACGACGTCTCCAGATGCGCCAGCCAATGCATGGTGTAGGGATTGATCTCATTTTCTTTTTCATTTTCAGAACTTATGTGATCTAAAAATTGCAACGTGTTTTTTTCCATTAAGTCGACCAGTTCATCATAGAAATTCTCATATGCTGATCCATTGGCTTTACTGAGAAGTAAAATAAACGCCTCTTTATTGGCATACATATAGGTTACAAACTCTCGCCCCTGCTCTATCCCATCGGCAATTAATGCCTCTGGGGTCGTTTTTGCCTCCACATAAATAGCTTGCTCTTTTTCAGTATGATGGATAATGATCATTTTTATTTCATCAGCAACTTTTTTAACTAATGCCGCAAACAGATCGTTCTTATCTTTAAAAAAGAAATACAAGGCTCCCGTTGTAACCCCGGCTTTTTTGCAAATCTTTCGCATTGACGCTTTTTCGTAGCCCAATTCAAGAAACTCATCCTTGGCAACTTCTAACAATCGTTCTCGTGTTTCTGTTTCATTCCCCATTTTGCACCTTTAGTCTAACTATTTTAGATAACAGTGTTATGTTATCATGATAAACCCCTGCTGTCAATCCTTAGCGGTTTCCTGGAGCCATTTATAATTGGGGCTGTTTCGTCATATTTCTTTTTTCATTTGCCGCAATGGTTTTCGTTGGTGTATACTCATGATGAGTACGTCAAAATCCATTAAAGCAGGTGAATCTTATGCCCGAACTACCAGAAGTCGAAACCGTCCGCCAAACGCTTAAGAATTTTATTATTGGCAAAACAATTAAAGAAATCCAGGTTTATTATGATCCGATTGTCACCGGAGATTCCGATCATTTTGCCAACACCTTAACCGGCCAAACCATCTGCGATATTGATCGGATCGGAAAATATCTGATCTTTATTCTGGATCGTGATGCCTTTATTTCTCATTTGCGAATGGAAGGCAAGTATAATATCGTCGACGCATCAACGCCGCTAAACAAGCATGAACACCTGAGCTTTATCTTTCGTGATGGCTCTGAATTACGTTATCAGGACACCCGTAAATTTGGTCGTCTGGAACTGGTCAACAAAGACACCTATCGTCAGGATCTACCGCTTGCCAAGCTTGGCCCCGAGCCCTGGGATGCCGATCCTGAAACGATCTATGCCAAAATACATAAGAGCAATCTGCCGATTAAAACCTTGCTATTGGATCAAACCATTATGACTGGAATCGGCAATATTTACGCCAATGAAATCTGTTTTACGCTTAAAATCGATCCCCGTACCCCGGGAAAACGTCTCAGTAAAAGGCGGGTGGCCGAGTTAATCACCATATCCCGGGAAATTTTGGAACAGGCCATCGCCCAGGGCGGCACCACCATTCATTCCTTTGATGCCAATGGCATTACCGGTTTGTTTCAGCTGCAGTTAAACGTCCATACCCAAAAAATCTGCCCGGTATGTCAGGGAACCATCACCAAAGAAATGGTTCGTGGCCGGGGAACCTATTATTGTAAAACCTGCCAGAAAAAGAAGGGTTAGCCGCCATCGGCTCCATATGATTACTTATAACTGTTTTGTCATTAAACATTGCCGGAAAATTATGCATCCGCCCGGCCAACAGCCACAAAACCACACCAAGAATTAAAAAACCGTCTCCAGGCGCCCACAAAAGCGCTCCTGGAGACGGTTTTTTCTTGATAACGTGATCTGGTCAATCGAAGGAGCCAACGTTTTTAAATCGTGTCGGTGCTGACGGCTATTTCATCTCCAGCACGCCTGGCTTCAGCAGATCCTGGCTGTATAGGCCATTATTTTCCCAATAATATGCCTCCGCTGCTGGCATCAGATGATAGAATTTATAGTAACCGATCTGTCGGTCGCCATTCCGATCGAGTTTGAGCACCCCACCAAGACCATGAAAGCCAGCTTTGGCAAGATATCCGTTAAGTACCTCAGGACTTACGTTACTGCCTTCCTGAAGATAGGCACAACCCAGTAACCAAATCCCGTCAAAGGAGCTGATCAGACTTTCCTTAAGCGGGCCGTCAACTTCCAGTTCGTCGTTGATAACGTAATAAAGAGGATCAAACTTATCCCCATAGGGACTAAAATCAATTGTTGTGTAATCAAGCTGGGCAGCCGTTTCGGCAGCCTCCGAATCATTTTGCAGGGCCTTTGACGAAGCCGAACTGTCGGTACCGTACCATTTAAGCTGACGTAAGTTACTGTCTTTTGGCAACGCTTTAAAAAGCTCCACCACTTCATTGTACGAAACCGTCAGAACCGCCGTTTTAGCTGGATCACTGGTTACCAGTGCCGCCTCTGCCATCGATACCGGCATGGCCAGATCCGGATTGGTGGCATCGTAACCAAGGGCTACCACCTCACCGGCAAAACCGGCTTTCATCTGATTGACCATCGCCTGGCCATAGCTGTCATCCGCATAAAGGATAATCAGCTCGTCAATCCCCCGCTGGGCTAACAGCGTCGACAGCGCTTTGGTCTCAACCCCGTCATTCAGCACCAGACGATAGAGCCGATCGGTCTGAGCCAGTGCCATACTTGATGAGAGCGGTGAAATGGCAGTAATTCCGGCTGCATCAAACACCGGCTTAACAGCCTCTAACTCAGCACTGTTAATTGGTCCAATAATACTATTTATTCCCTGCGCCGTCAGGGTCTTAGCTGCCGCAACGGCCTGAGCATTGTCACTGCCTGTATCCTCGACCATAAGAGTCAGGCTTAAATCCGTGTTGCGGCTTTTTGCATAATTGTTAAACTGATCCACCGCATATTCAAGGATCATTTTTATTTCTTCACCATTCTCACTCCGGTTTCCCGTTAGCGGCAATAATGCGCCTATTTTGACTTCGCCACCAATTGGCGAAATTTTTTCTTCAATCGTCTGAACAATCGGCTCGCCGGCTCCGAGGCTGACAACATGGCCCATACACTTCCAGCGGTAGGCATCACCCTCTTTGATGCAAACATAGCGCATATACTTTGAGCCCTTGGTATCACCATTTTCGTCCATCGTGTTAAAGGAGCCAAAAGCATTTCGAAAGTTTGCCGCCTGGGTTACCAATCCGGATTTTAAAACCTCATACTCGGGGTTTGCTCCAACCACGCCGTAGGTATCGGCCAACAGCCATAAGGCATCCCAGGTTGTGATTGCATAAGGGGAATCGTCACTGGCACCATCAAGCCGGGCTCGCAGATAAGGCAGGGCATCAAGATCAATGCCCTGATCTCCCAGGGTTAACCCCTCCATTGCTGTTTGTTCCAGAAAAGCCGCCACTTTCTGGTTCTCAACAATTGTCTGATTACCGATAATATCAGCGCTGGCATACCATTTCATTGCCGATAGCTTTTGATCATCTAATAGATTGACAATCAAATCAGCCGCCATCTGGCTGGGCGCCACCACGACCACCGCCGTCGACGTATTGCTCGCTCCGGCTGCCAATGACTTAATTGTCTCAGAAACGGTGGGATTTTTGGCGCTCTCAGCGGTAATCGCCACTGAGCCAAGAACCTCTATGTTCTGGGCAAAAGCCATTTCATTCAGATAATCGTTATAGCCCCGACCATAGGTGTCATCAACAAAGATCGTTATCAGACTGTCGATCTGCTGGCCATTTTTAATGATCCGGGTGAGACCATCAACCTGACTTTTGTCGGTACCAACCATTCGAAAGAAGTGATCCGACAATGACAGTTCTCTGGCCGTTGCCGACGGACTGAGCAGCAGCATTCCATTGGTATTGGCGTAGTCCAGCACCGCCAAGGCTTCCTCACTGATCATCGGACCGATTACCGTTGTGATTCCGGAATTTTTCAGGTTTTCCAGTTCTGCCAGCGCGGTGCCCGGATCACTCTGGGTGTCACGGATTTCAAGCTCAATTTTTAGGCCCTGGTCGGCGAGGTAGCGGTTGACATACGGCAGTGTTGCCTCAAGGGCTTTGTTGGCAGCCGTCCCGGTGGCCTTCCAGGTACCGGTTTCCGGAAGCAGAACTCCAACCTTGATCGTCGCAAGATCCGTCACATCAGCCGTCTTTGGCAGCAACGCCGATGCCCCCATGGCCAACACAAAAACAAGCAATAGCGTAATGACTGATTTTTTCATTGTTCTCCTCTTTTCTTTTATTCAATACGTAATCGATTTTTCATCGTTCAACTTATTAGCCGAAACGAATTTAAAAACAGCGTTTTTGTCTCAATGGGCGATAACTGTCCGGTTTCTTCCCGAGTGCTTGGCCTGATAGAGGGCGTGGTCGGCGTGATTAATCAGGGCATCAAAATCAGTGGTTGTCTGATCACGTTCTGCCACGCCAATACTGACTGTCACCGTGATGCATTTTTCTCCAAATATCGTGGTCTTTTGTGCCACTGCTTTCCGGAAATCCTCAGCTTTTGCATAGGCCTTTTCAGCATCGGTGTTTAACAACACAACCGCAAACTCTTCTCCGCCAATCCGGCCGACAATGTCGGTACCCCGGAAGGCCTCCTTAAGCATCGCTGAAAAATTTCGAAGTACGGCATCGCCGCCATGATGACCATACGAATCGTTGATTTTCTTAAAAAAATCGATATCCATCATCAGCACTGACAACGTTTCCTGGACGGATCGGGCCTGCTGGTCGGCCTTTTCGGCACACTCCCTAAAGCGTCGTCGATTATTGAGACCGGTGAGTTCATCAGTATTGGCGATTTCTGTCAGCCGCTGTTTCAAACTTTCCCGCTCCGTGACATCTTCAAAGGTGATCAGATGACCAACAGTTTCTTTTTTGTTTTGAATACTGCGGGTGTTGATGTTAACATAACGGTCTTCTTTGGCAACACTGAAATGACAAACCTGATCCTCCGAATTCTTGATACGCTCCCACAAATCCGGATGTTTCGCCAACAGAATTTCCAATTGGTCTTCTTTTAGCGACGCATTGAACCAACTAAAAAACGTGATGCTGGCTTCGTTAAAGTCGACAACCCGATAAAAACGATTCATTAAAATCAGACCAGCGCTGCTATCCTCAAAAACTCGTTCCCGGGCGAGATCTTTAATTTCTAAAAAATTGTACCGTGTTAAGGATAAATTGATTAACAATACGCAGGGCGGCAAAATCAATGCCGTATAGTCAATCCCGATGCCGAAAAGATTCACCGTCACCAACAGCAACGCCAGATATGGCAATACCGAAGCCAGCAGCAGTAGTCTGAACTGGATTCTTTCATCACCCGTGCTGTTTCGAAAACGCTGAACATAAAACCAGGTGCATAAAACCAAGGTAATCAGCACATAGGCCGTCTGAATATAATACCATGGGCCCTTGATCAAGAGCATGTAGTTGACCCCCATAAACTGATGAATCCCAATTTGGCTGTAATATAAATGATGCCAGTCGTTGGATAGGCGCAGCAGAAATGTGAAAATCGGAATCGCAAAGACCACCAGACCACCAAATCCCTGGAGGAATTTGCCCTTGCCGGTGTACAACATGCTCACCATTAACCACAACGCCGGAAAAAACGGAATCCCGAAATATTGCACCTGATTCCAGAAATACATATCCTGGAGTGAGCTGGCATTGATTTCCACCAGATACCCCAGCAGATAAATCTGCAAGGTCAGACTGAGTGCTCCAAAGGCTTTAGCATAGCTTGATTTACCCCGGACAAACGAATTGATAAACATAAAGGAAAGCAATAAAACCCCAATATATAGATAAATACTGACAAACTTAATAATCATTTTGCTTTTTAGACCTCCTGATCTGGATCACTTGTCTGATATGGCCTTTATCAAAAGTACGATTATCCCACTTGGATTCGAACCCATAAGCACGCGGAAGATGTCCCTACTATTTAAGATGAATTATACTTTAAATACTAACAAAGCACAAGAAATGAAAAAAACAGCGGTCAACCCAAACCCGCTGTTTTTCTTATCCATTATTGACTCAGTCCTGACTTGGCCGCATCTCTTTGTCTGGAACCATCGCTTCCTCCCGTACCCGGGACTTTTTACCAATCAGCCGCAATAGCGTTAATACCGCGCCAAACAGACAGATCGCTGCCGCTGTCGTATAAACGATTTGCATACCATTAATAAAGGCGCCATTTTGGCCAACCACATAATCGGTGACCCGGTAGCCCAACTCCCCGCTCATGCTGCCATAAAGCAAGGTGGTTGCCAATGCAATCCCACAAACCATCCCCATATTCCTTACCAGGGCATTGATGCTCCCGGCAATCCCCAACTGATGTCTACTTACCGTCGACATGATCAGGGAATTATTTGGCGACTGAAACAAGCCCATCCCCACTGATAAGATGACAATAAAAATAACCATGGTCATCAGGGAAGACTGCTCCGTCAGGGTCGCCATTAAAAATAAACCCAGACTGATCAGCAACAGACCGATGAAGGTTAACAATTCTGAGCCAATTTTATCAGAAACATGACCGCTGAGTGGTGCCAGAACGGTTAAAACCAAAGGGAAAATCATCATAACCAGCCCCGCCTGCTCCGGTGAGTAGATCATCACATCCTGCAGATAGAAGGGCTGAATAATACTGTTGCAGAAAAGCCCCACAAAGGTAATAAACGCACAAAAGATGCTTAGTGAAAATAATTTATTCTTAAAGATAGCCAAAGGAATCAAGGGGTTTTCCCGTTTTTTTTCGACCCTGATAAAGGCAATAAACGACAGGATTGAAACGATAAAGCCCGTTAGGATCAACGGATTTAAAAAGCCCAGACTGGGTACCTGCCCCAGGGCCACAAATAAGGGCACGATACTGAACATGAACAGAACTGCCCCCAGCACATCCAACCGCTCTGTGGTTTTTTTATTACTTCTTGGCAGCAGCTTAAGGGCAAAGAATAGAACCACTACCCCCACTGGAACATTGATCAGAAAGATATATTCCCAACTGGCGGCCCCGACAATGATGCCTCCCAATCCGGGGCCAACCAACGATCCCAGGGCTACGGATGTGCCGGTTAAACCCAGGGCCTTGCCCCGCTCAGTGGCCGGAAAAACCTGGGTGATAATGCCCTGATTATTGGCCATGGTTGCAGCGGCGCCAACCGCCTGAACAATCCGGGCACCAATCAGCACCGGAAAGGAACTGGTAATCCCACAGAGCAGTGACCCCAGGGTAAACATGGCAATACCAAAGGTGAAAATTCTGGTCTTGCCCAGCATGTCTCCCAGTTTTCCAAAGATCAAAATAATTCCGACAATAACAATCAGATAGCTGGTCACCACCAGCTGAATCTGTGCGGTATCGACATCCATTGCCCGGGCCATCTGAGGCAGCGCGACATTGACGATGCTGCTGTCCAGGGTGGCCATAAAGGTCGACATCACTACAATCAGCAGAATCGGCCATTTATTTTTTTCATAACTTTTTTCCATTTATTCCTCCTCGGCCCTGAGCTGCTGGGTTCGCATAAAGATTTTTTTCATCGCTACCAGGGTCACAGCCTTCTCTTCCGGGGTTAAATCGACTGAGATCAAGTCCACGATCTCCTGAATATCCCTGTGCATCTTGGGTAATACGGCTCTGGCTTTTTCGGTCAGATACAATTGATAGGCCCGACAATCCCCATCTTTACCGACTTTATAAACATATTCCAGCTCAATCAGCCGTTTAATCGTGCGGGTGGTCATGGCCTTGTCGTTGCCGATTTTTCGGCTGAGCTGATGAAGACTGACACCCTCATTTTTCTCCAGAATAAAAAGATAGGGCATTGAACCACTGCTTAAGCCATATTTTTTCATTACCTTGTCCAGTTGAATCTGATTATTGCGAAATATTTTATTATTGAGCATAATAAAATGCATGTTTTCAATTTCCAATTGTCCTACTCCTTCTAATATTGACTTGTCAACATTATTATAATTCCTTTGCGTTGAGTTGTCAACTTTTTGCCGACGTTTCCATATCTTGCTCAGCGATTCTTTGAATCTGATCGCTGCTACCGAATCATTCTCATAAAATATGTTACATGCTGTCTATTTTATCCACTTCTGATTATACTTCTCCCCATTGCAATAACGTCACAATGAATTAAATTCATTTAAAACAAAAAATTAAATTGAATTTACTAAAATGATTGGATATAATATTTGAGGTACGTAAGCAGATTCGATTGAATACCCAGGCTGTGAAGAGTAACAGCATCTACAAAACGTAGATCAGCGGTAAAATCATTCAAGGAAAAGTGGTGAAAAATGACCTGAATTATTGTTTAAACACATTTTAATTTATGATCAAAGGAGTATTACATGAAGTATGAAAAAACCTTGGTGTCGAGGATGCTGCTGACAGTTGTTTTGCCTGTTGCTTTTATTTTTCTAGTAACCGTTGGCTTATCACTGTATGTCCTGAGCCTGAACTTCGACCAGTATTTTACAATCCCAAACAGCATAATCCTGATTTATGTACTCGGATTGCTTGTCATCGTTGGCGTGATTTTAGTGGGTTTTAATAAAACCTCGAACCAAATAACTCAGCTAACTAAAATTGCCAATCGCATCGTTGCCGGTGATGTTGACATAAACCTTGAAGCAACGCAGACCCACGACCAGCTGGGTCAATTAGGTTACACCTTAACAGAAATCGCCGGGACTATTAAATCTCAGGCAGATATTACAAGCCGGATCGGTGTTGGTGATCTTTCCGTCACGATAACCCCAAAATCCGAAAAAGATCTGCTGGGGAACAGTTTGCAACGTATGCAAACCGCAATGTTAAATCTCGTCGATTATCTATCAATGCTGCCAGAAAGCATCAAGCCAGGATTTGATTTGGATCAGAAACACACCGATGCTTTGGGGGGTGATTTCAAAAATGCGATCACCCGGACCAATCAGGCCATCGAAATACTGGCCTCTGAAAAAGACTTCTTTGCCGCAATCCTGGATGCGATGCCATACCGTGTTACCGCCGTTGACAATGATTTGAAGATTACCTTTCTCAATAAAGCGCTGGGTGACTTGATGAAAAAAACCGGCACCGCCAAAAAACGGGAAGATATGTATGGCCACGCCTGTTCCGAGTGTAATCTTGAGATCTGCAAGACCGAAAATTGTGGCGTTACCGCCTTTAAAAAAAGCGGTCGAACCGAATACCCCTTTGAATTCAAGGGCCGCTATTATCGCATGGACACGGCTGCTATTCTTGATAAAGATGGCTCTACCATCGGCTATCTGGAAATCTCTCACGATACCACCCCAAATGAAAGCGTCGCCCAGTACACCAAAAAAGAAGTGCTCCGTTTGGAGCAAAATCTGGAACGATTATCACTCGGGAACCTGGATTTTGATCTAGACATTCAGATACCCGATGAATACACCCATGCCACCCACGAACAGTTTATGACCATCGAAAAGAACTTAATCTGTGTGAAAGAATCCATTGGCGATCTCATCACCGATGCCACCCAGCTGACCCGAGCCGCAATCCAGGGTGAACTGGAGATCCGGGCCGATGAAACCCGTTTTAGTGGTTCCTGGCAAAAACTGATAAAGGGCATGAATGGAATCCTAGCAAAAATTTCAAAACCCATTAACGAAGTGGCAGCAGCATTGGATGATATGTCTGAAGGAAATTTAAACGCCACCGTAACTGGCACCTATAAAGGCCGTTTCGATGCCCTGAAAACCGCCGTCAACACCATGGGCAGCCGCTTCAGAACGGTCGTAACTGAAATTTCAGCTGTGACTGAAGAAATCGGCAACGGCAATCTGAGCATCGATGACATGCGTGTCTACCGAGGCGATTTCAATGCCATTTCTATTTCGCTTAATGCGATTATTAAAAAGTTAAATGATCTCCTTGGTGACATCAACAATGCGGCTGAACAAGTTAATACCGGTGCCAACCAGATTGCTGACAGTAGTCAATCCTTGGCCCAGGGCTCCACCGAGCAGGCCAGCTCGATTCAGGAGTTAACCGCATCCATCGCTGAAATCGCCGACCAGACGAAACACAATGCCGTTGATGCCAATAAGGCCCGAGCATTGGCCGCTGACGTCATGGAAAACGCTGATAAGGGTACTACTCAAATGATCAGAATGCAGCAATCGATGATCGACATGAACAAGTCCTCTGATGATATTTCTAAAATTATAAAAGTCATTGATGATATCGCCTTCCAAACTAATATTCTGGCGCTCAATGCGGCGGTTGAAGCGGCCCGGGCCGGACAACACGGCAAAGGTTTTGCCGTCGTCGCCGAAGAAGTCCGGACCTTGGCTGCCCGCAGTGCCGATGCCGCCAAAGAAACTACCGGACTGATCGAAGGGTCCATCCAAAAGGTTCAGGAAGGAACAAAAATTGCCGATGAAACAGCTGCAGCACTTGATGAAATTGTCAGTGGCATCGATCAAGTTACCGGTCTGATTGGCAATATTGCCACCGCCTCCAATGAACAGGCCACAGGCATTGCCCAAATCAACCTGGGAGTCGAACAAGTTGCCCAGGTTGTTCAGCAGAACTCAGCCACCGCCGAACAAAGTGCCGCTGCCAGTGAAGAATTATCCGGCCAATCGGTTTTATTAAAACAGATGATTAATCAATTTCAACTGAGATAATCCACAATAATTTGTCAATTACACTACCAACGCAAGGCCACCACATTAAGTGGTGGTTTTTGCGTTGGTATGTAATACAAATCAGATAATCTGTAAATCTCTCATTCTAATTAAGGTATCTTTCTTCAGATTGCCGTTCATTCTTGACTTTGTTATGAAAAATCGCTAGGATATAGCTTAGACAAAGAATCATCATTCGGACTAAAGTATCATCGGGTCTATCACGACGCCTATTTAGGAAGGTAAATTTATGGAAAAAGAAATCAGTCGCAGAGATCGAAAAAAACGCCAGGTACTCACTACTCTCGTCGATGTGACAATGAAACTGTTTATTGAAAAAGGATTTGCAGAAACAACCATCGCTGAAATTGCATCGGCTGCAGATATTGGCACGGGCACCTTTTATAATTATTTTCATTCAAAAGAAGATGTTCTGAGATATGTTTTGACAAAAAATCTGGATGAAACAAAGGACTCCCTGGAAGAACTGAATCGCTCTTCCATGAGTCCTCCGGAAAAAATCTCTCAAATTCTGTTAACCATCGGTAAAATTTTTAAAGAAAATCAGCAATTATTTAACTTATGCAATCGCCATCTTTCTCTGATGGGGCCACCCCATGGAACTGAATTTAAAGATATCTTGGTAGCCATAATCCAGGAAGGGCGAATAAATGGCGATTTCAGAAATGATGTACCCATTGAAATGATCACCGAACTGTTTATGGGTTTAATCAAATCTGCCCTTACCAGTCATGCAAAAATTTCTTTTGAGGAAAACCTCAACTATAAATTGAAGCTGTTTATGGATGGACTTTTAACAAAATAAGACTGCAATAAAACATGAGCTTGGACTCTCTTTATGATCCTTACTTTAACTATATTAATCTTTTTAACCCGGCCGCACTGAACAGCCGATTCACCAGATCACCGCCAATACCGATGACGGTTTCCTCATGCGTGAAATCGGTGATTTTTTCATCAAAAAGAATGGTGGCCTGAGCTGGCAGTTCCTCATCGCCATCCCAAAATAAAAATCGAATTGGCATACAGACAAAGGCCATGGCCTGAAATCCGGCGTCTGAATTTGGCAACCGTTCAAACCCCAGTTTTTCTGCCACCTCAATCAATTGCTCTGTTTTCCCTTCAAAGGTTTTGGCAAAAGGCATCAGGGTTGATTTTTTAAAGGCCGGACTAAATGGTGCTGCACCCCGGAGTTCATGAAGAGGAATAAAATTACCAGAATTTCTTGGTGCTTCTTTCGAAAAATAAAACAAATGATAAATAGCTGACTGAGTATAAAAATCCACCTCTTCCTGGGGATTTTCAAGATTATGAATTCTGGCATCCACTCGGTTAATCTCGTAATTGACACCAAAATAAGTAATCGGTAAATTATTTTCATTGTATCCGGGCAGTCCTAAGGCCGCATAACGTTCTTCATAGTCAAACTCCAGCGCCTTTAGTCGCCAATATTCACATACATTTTTATAATTATCTTGTTCCATCTTCAGTCTCCTCCATTTTATTTATGCTTAGCATTTACAAAGTAGCAGGAGCTTAACCCGCTGTTTCGCAATTTATTATTCTTTAATCAGCAATTAACAATTATCTTGAATATATTCATTTATGAATTTATTCATAAATATATTATCTTCATTTCTTTATTTTGTCAACAACAATCCATTCAATCACTATCTTTTTCTCATCTCAAAAAACATGCTCCACCGCCGTCACTTGGATGTTTTTTCTTCTTAAAATCATACAACGAGTATAACGTTTAGCTATTGATTCTAAATTAATCTTGTCAGATCGGACAAATATTTGCAAAAAGAAAAAACAGCCGACTGATATAAAGTCCGCTGTTTTTTCTTTGGGTGAGGTGGATGTTATTACCTTAATAATTTAATCCGTGAACCTTGAAATAAAGTTGAAAAAAGATTTAAATCTTTAACATTTGCTCCTACAACCTTTTCCATCAAGGAAAAATACCTTTAATTTCTTCGGCATAGATCAACCGTTTCAGAGCGATGATATAGGCGGCCATCCGCAGTGAACACCGGGATTGCTGACTTTCTTCGAGAATCTCAATAAAAGCGGCTGACATAATTTTCTCCAGGGTTTTATTGACCTGCTCCCGGTTCCAGGTTAAGATCTGAATATTCTGAACCCACTCAAAATAAGAAACAATCACCCCACCGCTGTTAGCAAAAATATCCGGCACCAGTACGATGCCCCGTTCTTCCAATAGCGCATCGGCGGCCACACTGGTCGGTCCGTTGGCGCCCTCAATGATATAGGAACATTGCAGCTGCTCGGCATTGTCGGCATTGATCTGGTTCTCCAGCGCTGCCGGAATTAGCACATCACATTTGCAGGTCAATACCTCTTCGTGGGAAATATGACGGACCCCCGCTTTCTGATAATCTTTTAACTGCTTACCGGTAAGCTCTAAAAACTCCGATATTTCATCAGCATCCAAACCGTTTTCGCAGTAAATTCCTCCCGAAACATCACTTAAGGCCACAATTTTACTGCCCCGATGAAAAAGAATCCGGGCGGCATTGCCACCGACATTGCCCATCCCTGAAATCGCCACGGAGACATCCGCAAGCTTCTTGCCATCCCGCTCCAGAATCAGTTTGGTACTGATGGCGACGCCCCGGCCAGTGGCCGAATTCCGTCCTTTGGAACCACCCAGCTCCAAGGGTTTTCCGGTGACCACCCCAGGGCAGGGCTTACCTTTTAGCATGCTGTAGGTATCCAGAATCCAGGCCATGGTTTGGGAGTTGGTGTTAACGTCTGGTGCTGGAATATCCATATCCGCACCAATTAGCGGTTCGATGGCAAAGGCGTAACGTCTGGTCAGTTTGCGCAGTTCCCGTTGAGAAAGCGTATTGGGATCAACCCGCACCCCACCTTTAGCCCCACCGTAGGGAATATTAACGACTGCACATTTTAACGACATCCAGGTGGCCAGGGCCTTGACTTCATTTAAATTACAGTCCTGATGAAAGCGGATCCCGCCTTTAAACGGCCCCCGGATATTGGAATGCTGAACCCGATAGCCTTCAAAAACCTGGACTCTTCCATCATCCATTTCTACCGGCAAATAGACCTTTGTTTCCCTTTGGGGGTTTTTGATGATATCAAACATATACTGATTCATCCCGCCAATTTCCATTGCCTCTGTCATTACATCTACCACGTTCGAATAGGGATCATAGAATTCGCTCATACACTTGTCTCCTGCTTATAATTTGTTGCGGCACATCAACTGAAAACAATCATAAACTTAAAGCATTTACATTGTCAATCACTCAACACAAAACGATGATACCTAATTATTTTAAGTGTATTCACCTAATTTAAAAAGTTTATTCACTTCTTTACTTAATTTAATTATGTTACAATATTGTAACAAACATCGACTATTTTACACCAATAATCCATTTTCAATTATTTTCAATAATTCAGGAGGCTAAATAATGAAAAACAAACAATTGGACGCCATCGATCTGCAGATATTAAATCTGCTCCAGAAAAACGGCCGGATCTCAATCAAAGAACTGGCCGCTCAGGTCTATCTCTCCTCACCGGCGGTTTCTTCCCGGATCGAACAACTGGAAAAGAATAATTATATTAGCGGCTATCAGGCGGTAGTGAATCCCATCAAAATGGGCTATCATATCAAGGCTTTTGTCAATCTGGAGGTTGAACCGATCCGCAAAAAAGAGTTTTATCCCTACATTCAAACCTGCAACAACGTTATTGAAAGCAATTGTGTCACCGGTGATTATTCGATGCTACTGGAAGTTCTTTTCCCCAGCACCAGCGAATTGGACAGCTTCATCGGCGAACTGCAACGATTCGGCCGAACTAAAACCCTGATTGTCTTTTCGACTTCGGTGGAGCATCGGGGGATTGAGTTTGCTTTGGAATAAATCGGAGGCAAACATTTTGATTGCCTCCGATCATCTGCTGATAAGCCCGTGTTAATTTTTTAAGCCCTTACCATAAGATTTTTTCCGTTAATTTTTATTTATTTAAGCAGCATCTTATTGACCGCATTAATCAGCGCCAGGGCACTGGCCCGCATCACATCCTGTTCGATGGCTTTACCCGAGAACAACTGGTCATCACAGCGAATCTGGGCGGTGACCTTGCCCAGACTCCCTTTGCCCCGACTGAGGCTGTTGATCCGGTAATCGATGAGTTCAATGGGCGCCCCGATAGCTTCCATAATCGCTCCATAAAGGGCATCAATAACCCCGGATCCGCTGCGGCTGCTCACCACTTCCTGCTCACCTTTTACCAGCCTAACTGTTGCTACTGGTAACCCTCCGGTCACCTGTAGCTGATAATCAAGTAGCTGCCATAATTCCGGGCTCGTAGCACTGCTGGGAACACCACTGTTTTTTAGCAGCGTCAGCACATCATTATCATAGATTTCTTTTTTGGCATCGGCCATCGTCAAAAACTGCTGGTAGATGGCTGCCACTGAGACCTCAGGAATATCAAAACCCAGACGCTTTGTGACGTGCATAAACGCATGTCGGCCTGATCTGGCAGTGAGGACAATTTCCATTGCCGGTGCTCCGATGGTTTGTGGATCCATAATTTCATAAACATCCTTGGATTTGAGCAGCCCATCCTGATGGATTCCCGAGGAATGAGCAAAGGCATTTTCCCCAGTGATGGCCTTGTTGACCTGAATATCCAAGCCCATGGTGGCACTGACCATCCGGGATGTTTCATAGATTTTTCCCATATCCACCGTGGTATGTCCGCCATAATAAGCCGGGTGGAGCGAAATCCCCATGACCACTTCTTCCAGTGCGGTATTGCCGGCCCGCTCACCGATTCCGTTGATAGTGCATTCCACCTTATCGGCACCGTTCTTAACGGCTGCCAGGGTATTGGCAGTGGCCAGACCGGTGTCATTATGACAATGAACACTGAGCATCACCTTGGGGTCGAGATTTTTCAGCCGATCATTGATACGATAAATCAGCTTACCGAATTCCTCGGGAATGGCAAAGCCCACCGTATCCGGCACATTGATGATGGTGGCACCAGCCTTAACCACCGCTTCAATGGTTTGCCAGAGATACTCAAACTCCGAGCGGCTGGCATCTTCCAACGAGTACTGAACCTGAGGCAGCAGGCTACTGGCATACTTAACTGCACCAACCCCCATCTCGATAACTTGCTCCGGCGTTTTTCTGAATTTCTTGGCGACGTGAACACCAGATGAACCCAAAACAATATGAATCAACGGATTTTCGGCCGCCCGGATACTCTCATAAATGCAATCAATATCTGCTTCCACCGCCCGACCCAGGGCCGCAATCCAGACGTCCTGGCCGATTTTTCGGCTAATCGCCCGAACGGCCTCAAAATCCCCCTGGGATGACGACGGAAAGCCTACCTCCATCATATCGACCTTCATTTTGGCAATCTGCTGGGCCACCTCCAGCTTTTCGGCCAGATTCAATTTGGCCCCCGGCACCTGCTCACCATCTCTTAAGGTGGTGTCAAAAACATAAATTTTTCGTGACATACTCTTTCTCCTTTTATGAATTTTGGGTAAAAAAAGCTCCCTTATCATCTCAATCAGAGACGAAAAGGGAGCTTTCCGCGGTACCACTCTTATTCACACAGAAGACTGCATGCACTTTATCGATACCCTTTACTGCCCCTGAAGATTCTTTTTCGTCTAAAATTAGTGTATAAAAAAACGCCTGTCTCAAACGAGACAGACGAAAAATCTGCTATACCACTCTTTTTATAAATCTTCAATACGGGCTTAATAAAACCGATATCCATCCCCTGTAACGGTGGGCTTCCGTCTTAACCTACTTTTTGCTGATTTTTCAGCACTGTTTCAGCAAGCAACTCCGAGGTGAGTTCATCATCTTCTGATTTCTGCTTCACACCACCCAGCAGATCTCTGCAAATCATCCAACAACTACTATTCCGCATCAACGTCTTTTTGATATTTTGTTTATCATAAACGAATCAAACCCGTTTGTCAACCCAATAAAAAAGAAAAAGCAGCCGTTTATAAACAGCTGCCAATGATAGTGAAGTGAAAAAAGATGTCGAAACTTTTCTCACTTCACAAATTATAAATTGTTAAGCTTAACTTTCTCTGTAACTTTTCATTTATTTAAGCAGATGTTAAAGAAAGATGAAAGACAATGCTCTTTATTTCTAAAAACGCCCAATCTTTTTACACCGCCATCCATGCCATGTCTGGTTGTAATCTGATTGCCTGCTTGTCCGTTACACATAATGATCCCGGCCAGAATTAGCGGAAAATCTCCCGGGCCATTTTCTTCGCTGTGGGGGTGTCGGCCAGTCCGCCTTCTGCCGTTTCTTTGAGCGTTTTCGGCATCGCATCCCCAATGTCTTTCATGGCGGCAATCACCTCATCCACCGGGATGACACTCTCAATACCCGCCAGGGCCATTTCTGCAGCAATCAGGGCATTGGCCGCCCCGCTGGCATTGCGCTTGACACAGGGCACTTCGACCAGCCCGGCCACCGGATCACAGACCAGCCCCAGTACGCTTTTTATGGCAATGGCACAGGCATGGGCGCACATTTGCGGGGTACCGCCCATCAGCTCAACCGCTGCCGCTGCAGCCATCGCCGCGGCACTGCCGCATTCGGCCTGACAGCCACCTTCAGCCCCGGATATACTGGCTTTTTTGGCAATTACCATACCCAACCCGGCGGCGGTAAAAAGACTCATCACCACCTGCTCTTCTGTTAAATCGTATGCTTCTTTCAAGGTCAGCAAAACGGCCGGAATGATCCCGCAGGAACCAGCGGTAGGGGCTGCCACAATTCGCCCCATACAGGCATTCACTTCGGCAATGGCCAGGGCCTTAGCCAGCGTTTCGCTGAGCACCATCCCGCCGAGGGACTGGCCGGCATGAATGGCTTGTTTCATTTTAAGCGCATCCCCGCCACTCAAACCACTGGCTGACTTACTCCCGCTGTTTATGCCTTTACTTGCGGCTTCGGCCATCACCTGCAGGCTTTTATTCATTTCTTCGATCAGGTCTTGCTGGGATCTTTCCATCTGCAGCGCCTGATCGGCCAGAACCAAGGCCGAAATAGGTTTTCCTTTTTTTGTCGCCTTGTCTGCCAGTTCCTGTACAGAATCATAACTTATCATCTTCGCTCCTAATAGATTGGTTTGATTAAAACCGCCTTTTTTACAGAGTTCACCGCTTCAATTAAACTGACCAGTTCTTCGTTAATGGCCTGGTCGGTTTCAATCACCATCATTGCTTCACCGCCTCGTTGGGAACGATACATGTTCATCTCGGCAATGTTGATCCCCTGATCAGCCAGCAAATTGGTCACTGCCGCGATCATTCCCGGCGTATCATGATGGGGTACCAGCAGGGTGTAATATTCGCCGTTAAATTTTACATTGATCTCATTGATCCGGTTGACCATAATTCGGCCACCACCCACCGATGATCCCTGGACAATGGTTTTTTTGCCCTGTGAATCAACCGCTGCAATCAGAGCCGTATTGGGATGAACCGCTTTGTTGCCGGATTTTTTAAATTTAAAGGCCATGCCCAGGTCCCGGGCCAGCTCCAGACTGTCTTTGATGCGTTCATCATCCGGAGCCATCCCCAATAAGCCAGCAATAATTGCCTTATCGGTACCGTGGCCCTTATAGGTTTGGGCAAACGAACCATAGAGCTCAATCGTCACCATCGCCGGCTGACCACCGGACACCGCCCGGGCGATTTTTCCGATCCGCACTGCTCCGGCCGTATGGGAACTGGAGGGGCCCACCATAATCGGTCCAATAATATCAAATACATTCATCCCAACCTCGCTCTTTCGGCATCAGCCAGACTTTTAACCACCAATCCCCAAGGACGTCATCGGCTATTCTTATCTCTTTTTACCCCTAACCACTTTTTTTAAGCATCACACCTTCTGACTGAATTTAAGAACTGGCTTGCGCACCGCTTTAACCTCATCTAACCGCCCGACAATGGTATCATGGGGTGCCGATTTTACTGCTTCAGGATTTTCTTGTGCTTCCCGGGCAATCTGTTTCATCGCCGCAATGAAAGCATCCAGGGTTTCTTTGCTTTCGGTTTCGGTTGGTTCAATCATCAGTGCTTCTTTGACAATCAGCGGAAAATAGATCGTCGGCGGATGATAGCCAAAATCAATCAGACGCTTGGCAATATCAAGTGCCGACACCCCCGCTTTTGCCTGCTTCTGCGCCGAAAAAACCACCTCATGCATACAGGTTTTTCCAAATGGCAATTCATAATCCTCACAAAGCCCAACCCGGATATAGTTGGCATTTAGTACCGCCATTTCCGAGGCCTCCCGTAGTCCCTTTGCCCCTAATGAACGGATGTAGGCAAAGGCTTTAACGACCACCAGAAAATTACCATAAAACGATTTAACCCGACCAATTGACAGTGGCCGGTCGCCATCAAGATAATAGCCATTGGTGCCGCTTTCCACTACTGGCCATGGCAGAAAGGGAACCAAATCTTTTTTGACCCCCACCGGGCCGGAACCCGGGCCGCCACCGCCATGGGGCGTACTGAAGGTTTTATGGAGATTGAGATGTACCACATCAAAGCCCATGTCGCCGGGGCGGGTTTTGCCCATGATGGCATTCATATTGGCCCCGTCATAATAGAGCAGTCCCCCCGCCTGATGGACGATCTCGGCTATTTCAACAATGTTTTTTTCAAACAAGCCCAGAGTACTGGGATTGGTCAGCATCAGTCCGGCAATTTCATCACTCATTACCGCCTTTAATGCCTCAAGATCAACCCCACCAGCCTGGTTGGACTTCACCTCGATGACATCAAAACCTACGACCGCCGCCGAAGCCGGATTGGTGCCATGGGATGAATCCGGCACGACAATTTTTTGTCGCTTGGTATCACCACGGTGCTGATGATAGGCTTTAATAATCATCAGTCCCGCCATTTCGCCATGGGCACCAGCTGCCGGTTGCAGCGATACCCGTTCCATTCCGGTGATCTCTGCCAGCATCCGATCGGTTTGGTAAAGAACTTCCAGACAGCCCTGAACAGTCTGCTCCGGCTGATAGGGATGAACCCCGGTAAAACCTCGGTATTGAGCCACCGCTTCATTAACTTTGGGGTTATATTTCATGGTACAGGAGCCCAGGGGATAAAAACCCGAATCAACCCCGTGATTCAGCTGCGACAAAGCTGTAAAGTGACGGATGGTATCGATCTCGCTGACCTCCGGTAAGGCCACTTCCTCAGCACGTAAAAGCACTTCGGGGATCATGGTATCAATGGATAGCTCGGGAACATCACACGTTGGTAGAATATCGGCTTTTCTTCCCGGCACCGACTTTTCAAAAATAAGCGCTTCTTGTTTAATCACAATGCTTCACCACCTTTTCTACCAGCTGATCAATTTCCTGACGGGTTCGTTTTTCAGTGACCGCCAGCAACCAGCCGTACTCAAACTCTGGATAGGCCTTTTTTAATTCATAGCCACCGATGATTCCATCCCCCAGCAGATCTTTGTTTAAGCCTTCCGGTGCGGTTGTGCCGATAACCGCAAACTCTTTAAAGAATGGGGCTGTAAAGGCCGGGGTAAATTTCCCGGTGGCAATCAGCCTGTCATGGAGATAATGGGCTTTGCGAAGGCATAGGGTAGCCACCTCTTTTAGCCCCGCCTTGCCCAGTAACGTCAGATAAATCGTTGCTGCCAGGGCATTCAGGGCCTGGTTCGAACAGATATTGGACGTCGCCTTATCCCGCCGGATATGCTGTTCTCTGGTCTGAAGGGTTAAGACAAAGGCTCGTTTGCCGTCATGGTCAGTGGTTTGTCCAACCACCCGACCGGGCAATTTTCGCATCAGAGCCTTGGTTGTTGCCATAAAGCCCAGTCCCGGCCCGCCGAAACTAATCGGATTCCCCAAGCACTGACCATCTCCAACCACGATATCGGCCCCCAATTCGCCAGGAGATCTAAGAATGGCCATGGAAATGGGATCGACAGAGGCAATAAACAACGCTTTTTGTTGATGGGCAAGGTCCGCCACCCGGCTCAACTCTTCAATAACGCCAAAAAAGTTCGGACTTTGCACAATCACCGCAGCAGTCTGCGCGCCGCATAAGGCTTCAAGCTCGTTTAAATCGATGGTACCATTTTGAAAACCAATTTCTCTTACCCGCACGTTTTTAAAGTGGGCGTAGGTTTGCACCACCTGGCGATGCTCAGGAGAAACGGTGTTGGCAATCAGCACTTCGTTCCGACCCGTCTGACTGACAGCCATTGCCACCGCTTCGGCCAGTGCCGTTGCGCCATCATACATTGACGCATTGGCAATCTCCATTCCGGTCAACTCACAGATCATCGATTGAAACTCAAAGATTGCCTGCAAGGTGCCCTGACTGATTTCCGGCTGATAGGGTGTGTAAGCCGTGTAGAATTCCTGTCGGGAGGTCAGACTGCCAACAACACTGGGAATAAAATGATCATACGCCCCGGCTCCCAAAAAACAAGTGCAGCTGTCCAGGTCGGTATTTTTTTGTGCCAGCTCCCGCATCAATGTGATCAGTTCCATTTCTGACAGGGCTTCTGGCAACGCCAGTTCCCGGTCCAGCCGGACTGCCACGGGGATGTCCGCAAAAAGTGCATCCCGGGAGGTCAGACCCAGTTTTTCAAGCATCGCTTGTTGTTCTTCCCCGGTTGTTGATAAATAAGATGCCATCGATGTTCCTCCTTTATAGTGTGGCTTTCAGTTTTTCAAGCTGTTCCATTATCGCTTCATCGTCAAAGCAGTATTTCATTGTAGTAAACTGGCTGCGGAGCTTTTTAACGTCTTCCGCCACCGCTTTTTTACGCAGAATCACATCGGCCATCAATTCAGCCGTCTCTTTAAAGGCTGCCTTGGTAAAGCCAAAGCGGGTCATCTCGGCAACACCAATGCGGATTGCCCCGGAAGCGGTAAAGCCCTCTTCCTCCGGTGTTGCCTGATAATTAATGATGATATTGCTTTCTTCGAGACGTCTGGCCACTTCTGGACCAATGCCATAGCCAACCTTCACCACCACCTGGTGGGTCTCGGTATAGGAAATCTGTGGATCGCCGGCCACATCAAGTCCAGCTTCGGCCAGCGCTTTGGCAAAATATTTGGCATTCTCAATGACAGTGCGCTGATAATCATCTTTGAAATAATTCATTTCGTAGGCCGCCATTAACAGACCCAACATTGTGCCGAGATGGTGGTTGCTGACACTGCCCGGAAACGCCCGGGTCTCGATGGTTTCCCAAAGACCATACTTATAATCATCCTTGTCATAATTTCCGGCGATGACCCCACGCTGGGTACCAAAAAATGTTTTATGGGTGGAACCGGTCACGAGCTCAGCCCCTTCTTTAAAGGGATCCTGGAAGTGATCACCGACCAGTCCCAGGACATGGGCCATGTCATACATAATCACCGCATTGAGTTTCTGATCATCGATAAATTGGCGTATTTCCTGTACCGGTTCTTTGTGCAGAACCATGCTCTTACCAAAGATAATTAATTCCGGTCGATACGTCGCAATGACTTTTTTTGTTTCTTCGACATCGATCTTAAAGAGATTGTCCGGCTCCACCGGGAAATTGACAACTGCCGTTTTTTCCGTCCGGGGATCGACGGCAATATAGTCATGCAGGGCGCCCATTGGCTGGGCACTCAAATGACCACCACGGATGATATGATTGTTCAGGATATAACCCAACCGCTTGGCCTCAACCTTGCGGTTGACCCGATTCTTGTAATCCATCAGAGCACTAAAGACTGCCGTATTGGCCATCTGACCACTGATTACCCGGGTTTCAACCTCGGCACAGTTAAAGTACTGCTTGAATTCTTCCATCAGCAGGTATTCAATCTCGTCGATAAAAGCCGTTCCCTGATAATAAAAAACGTCATAATCATAAAACGATTTGGTTTTTTTGTGCTCTGCATAGCGAAACGACGGATCCATCACCGATAACAACCTTACCGCCGGCGAATGAGCCTGTTCCGACGGGATCAGGTTGATGGTTTCATACTGCCGGTGATGGGTGTTGTCAAGGCTCTTCTTTAGCAGATTTAGGGCTTTGCCGGGATAATTGGCGGCGCTTTCAAACTGTCTTGTTACCTCCACGCCATAAAGAATCGGGCGGGCATACGGGGGCGCATCACTTTTTAAATGATATGGCACAATCACCGCCGCAACCCGTTTGTTGCGGATTTCGACCTCCACCGGATCGTTGATTTCGACATCTCCATCAAGCAGCGCCAGACCAATCCCACGCATCGCTTTTTCATCGGTTATCTTGCTATCCAGTCCATAGCCTTCGGCTTTTAAATAGGGTACCATGGTGGCACTGGTGATCACGCCAACTTCCCTGCCATCTTTAAAAACCTTACATCCGGCCCGGGCTACACCTTTTCCGGTAATCGCCAACGATCTAACAATTCTGGGCAGTTTGGATAAATCACTAAAATCGCGTTCCATAATCGACTTAAAGCCACAATACTGTTCACGAAGTGGTGCCCGGCCCAGATAGTTGCCTTTATCCTCGGCAAAACTGACAGCAAATTTGGCCAGCGGACAGGAGAAAATCGGAATCTCCTGTCCCTCGCTATCCAGTCCCAGTTCGTGTCCATATAGCGGCAGACCGGCTTCCAGTCTTAATGTATCCCGGGCCCCCAGACCGACGGCCATGGCACCCAATCCCAGCAGCTTTTCCCAGATTTCCGGGCTTTGCTCCGCCTTGGCAAACAGTTCAAAACCCAGGGGTTCTCCCGTATAGCCGGTTCGGGCAATCAGGAGGGGGGCCCCGTGGTAATTAAGAATTCCCAATGCATTCTTAAGGGGTTCGGTCAAAAATTCGCTTCCGGTCAATTTTTTTAAAATATTCTTGGCTTCCGGGCCTTGCAGTGAAATCATCGCCAGCTCAGCGGATTGATCTGTTATTTGGGCATCAAAGGCTTTGATTTCATTATTCAGATGCTGCCAATCTTTGTCGGCGTTGGCCGCATTCACTACCAGCAGGTAGCGATCTTCATAAAAGCGGTAAAGGTAGGCATCATCAATGGCACCGCCGTTTTTGTTGGGAATCATCGTATACTGGGCCTGAAGCAGATCCAGCGCAAAAACATTGTTGGTCAGGACATACTGTAAAAAAGCGGTGGCCTCTTTTCCGGTGATGATGAAGCGGGCCATATGTGAAACATCAAAGATGCCCGCTTTAATCCGGGTATGGAGATGCTCATCAACAATGCCATGGGGATACTGAATTGGCATCTCCCAGCCCCCAAAATCTACCAAGGTGGCTCCGGCTTTGACGTGATTGTCATATAATACGGTGTGTTTTAAATCTCCCATTTGCTGATCTCGCACGCTTTCTATTCCTGACAAAACGCTTCGTACTCGGTTGCGTCCATCAAGTCATCAACTTCTGTGGGATCATCCATTTCAACACAAATCAACCAGTTTTCAAAGGCATCGGTATTAATCAGCTCTGGCTCATCATTCAGCGCTTCGTTAATTTTCTCGACCGTTCCGGCCACCGGCAAATAAATATCGGAAGCCGCCTTAACCGATTCGACCACCCCAAAGGTTTGATCCTTATCGATATGATCACCCACTTCCGGCAATTCAACAAAAACAATGTCCCCCAGGGAATGTTGGGCGTAATCGGTAATCCCAATGGTGGCCCGATTGCCTTCTACTTTAACCCATTCATGATCCTTTGAATACTTCAACCCTTCAACAATTCTCATTTTTCAATCCTCCATTTTTCTAATTTTACAAAAAAACAAAAAAAGCAGAAAGCTAGTGCCTTCTGCTCTGTTATTGACCTGAGAGATTCCTGTTTTAAAGTTGCCCCTTCGGTGCGTCTTCGCTTTCCAGAGAGATGTCCAGATGCGGTCCTCTTTACCTGAGATCATCGCCGATATTATGGCTAATACCAGCTTATTCCTTCGGTGCTGCACACTCTGCAGTCTCTCCCGTATCCATCATTCATCATACCATCGTTTAATTGTATTCTTCAGCCTGATCTATTTATCAAGTTGTTGTGAGTATACACTGCTGCCCCGGTAATTGTCAACCACTGAAACCATATTATTTCAAACGGTGGCTATTTTTATTGTAACTGTCCTTTACCCGAATAGCCGCCCACTTTCGCGAAACGGCTGTTTTCTTCGTGAATTGTTATGCGTATACACTTTAATATCTGTTAGAATAAACTAGCTTTAAATGTAGAATTCAAGTGATGATGCGATACGATATTCACTCAATTTAGCGTAAACCTGTAAGGAGAACATTCATGAAAAAAACACTACTTACCCTGCTCTTATTTGCCCTCTTCATCCCAATTCAAACGGTCTTTGCCGAGACTGACATCATTCCGGTTTTATCCCGCGGCCACATTGAAAACTTAGGTGATTATCCTGCCGATCACACCTGGATCGAAAGCCCGGAGATAATTGGCACTGTTGGCCAGAGTAAACGAATTGAAGGCTTCGAATTAAAACCCGATGCGGACGTGGCCTCGGAGATTGAACTACGTTACAACGTCCATGTTCAAAACCTCGGCTGGCTCTATGATGAAAATGATCCCAGCACTTGGGCCAAAAACGGCGACTATGCTGGCACCCGTGGCAAGGGACTGCGCATTGAAGCGATCAAAATTGTTCTGCTTGACACCACCGGCAAACAGGTATCCGGTTATCACGTCCGTTACCACGGTCATGTCCAGAATATTGGCGACTTGCCATCCGCTTCGGAAGAATGGTTCCTCGATGGTGAACAGCTTGGTACCGTTGGCAGCTCGCTTCGTCTTGAAGCATTAAAACTGGAAATTGTCAAGGATGCCACGACTGGCACCGATTTAAGTGCCTACACTGCCCTGATAAAACAAATTGAAAGTTTAAACGAATCCGACTTTAGCAAAACTTCCTGGAATAATCTGCAATCTGTTGTTTCTCAAAACAAGATTGATGAGCAAAGCAGTTCCGCTGAAATCACCACCGCCATTGCAATTATCCAAAAGGCGATGAACCAGCTTGAAGATCTGACCCAATCAACCATTTACAGTAAAGCCGGTAGCTATGGACCAAGTAGCGGAAGCGAATCGATCAATCAGGATGTAATTATCACTACCGGTGATGTGACGCTTCAGAACTTAACAATTGATGGCAATCTGATCATTGATGAGGCCGTAGGCAACGGTAACGTGACCTTGAACAATGTCACTGTTTCCGGTGAACTACGGGTTCGCGGCGGCGGCAAAAACAGTATTCACATTAACGGTGGCAATTATTCAAAAATTCTAATTGAACAGGCCCCGGACGGCGGTGTCCGGATTGTTGCCACCGGTCTTGACGGAGTGCCGGTTGTTTTGAGCGAAAACGCCGCTGGCGAAACCCTGATTCTCGAAGGCAGTTTCGATTCGGTAACAGTAAAAGCCCCGGATGTGGTGATTAAAACCCAAGGCCAAACCAGCATTAAAACCCTCAACGTTGAGCCCGAAGCCCAAAACACCGCCATCAATCTGGGTAGCACCACCACGGTTTCCAGTCTGGCGATTGCGTCTCCGGCGATGATCACCGGTACCGGCACGATCAACAAGGCTGAAATAGCCTCGGATCATGTCAGTTTTGAAAAAGCGCCCGAAAACTATACGGTTGATCCCGAGGTGGTGGTGCCACCCGTGATCCCAGAACCCACACCCCAACCCGGCGGTGGCGGTTATACCCCACCGAGCAAAATCAGTCTGAGTGTGACCACTGCCCCAACTGTTAGCCTATCTAAAACCTATGATGGTACTACCGCCACCGATGTAACCAATCAGCTACTCGATGCAGCAGCCATCACTGGAATTGCGATCGGTGATACCGTAACCGTTACCGCCACGGCCACCTATGATAATAAAAACGTCGGCAGTAATAAGGATATCACCATCACCTACAATCTATCCGGAGCTGCTGCCAGTAAATACACTCCACCGGTGACCACGACAATCAAGGGCGAGATTGTGACAAAAACCCTGAGCCTCCCGACAGCACCAATCTTGAAGGAATTTGACGGGACGGCAACCCTTAACACCGAAATTACCGAATCCCTTGGCCAGCTGGCCGCCGATAATCTCACGATCACCCGAACTGCCACCTATTTAGACAACAACGTAGGAACCAATAAACCGGTAACCTGTTTCTACACCCTGTCGGGAACCGACGCCGGCAATTATAGCGCCCCGGCCGACCACCCAAGCACCGGAACCATTACCAAAAGAACCCTGACGGTCTCTGGCGCCAGCCTGAATATCAATAAAACCAAAACCTATGATGGCACCACTGACGTGTTTAATGGCAAGGGCAAAATTCAAGCTGGCAATAACGCAATCAGCGTGGCAACCGGTGTCGCAGCCGACCCCACTATTATCGTCACGGCCACCGCTGCTTATGATAATCAAAACGCCGGCGACAACCGAATCATTACGGTTAGCTATTCAATTGACAGCACCTCTGCCAACAATCGCTATCAGGTCCCAGCGACAGAAACCATCAGCGATGCCAACATTACCGCACGGTCATTGACAGTAGTAGCTCCCACCCCGGTTGCCAAGGCTTACGATGGCACCGCCGATGTTTTTACGGCGGCCAATAATACGGGTATAATTTATAATAAATCGGTCACACCCGGAAATATTGCTGCACCTGATGCCAGCAAAGTGACCGTCACAGCGACTGCTACTTATGATGCCGGGAAAGACGTTGGCACTGATAAACATATCACCATTCATTACACTCTTTCTGGTGCTGCTGCCAGCAATTACCTGCCCCTACCCGATGATCACAGCAAAACCGCTGACATTACCCCGCTGATGCTAAATACCGGAGCCGTGACAGAAAAAACGAAGGAATATGATGGTACCAGCACCGCAAAGGTTAATGTAAACCTCAGCTGCAGCGATAACAACGGTGTGTTTCAGGCCGAAGCGGGCAAAACACTTTTTTCCAAAATAGACTCGAAATACTATACCGACAATGCTTATCAAAGTGAAACCAGTCAAACTGGAACGGGTCTTTACCTCAAATATACCATCAGCCTGGAGGGGGCTTCGGCCGACAATTATGTTTTTGCGGGGGGCGAAAAGACCCTGACTGCTACCACTAACGGCGGCAGCATTACTACGAGGAAACTATCGGTTAACGTTGAAATGTTGAGGCTTCAAACCGAGAAAGACTATGATGGCAAGACCAGAACCAATGTGAGTGGCGCCACCATCGATAAGTCCACTGGCCTGACGGGGATCGTCGGCTCGGAGATGGTTCTTGCGAATGCAGTAAGTGATTATGCCAAAGCCGACGCCGGTGATCATCTTATCACCACCACCTTTTATCTTTCCGGCGAGGATGCTGGCAATTACAGTATTGATCCCCTGACCAGTAGCGGCAAGATCAAGCCGATTCAACTGGCAGTCGACAGTACCAAGCTGCCAGCCATTGCCGCAACGCGAAAATATGACGCCACCACCGATGTTTATCTGGCAGCTAACACAAGCAAATTATTGGATTACCCCCTTGATGCGGGTGCCGTTAGCGGCTTAATTGGCAGCGAAGCGGTAACAGTCAAAGCCACCGCCAGCTATAACGATAAAAATATTGGCGAAAACAAAGCCATCACCATTACCTATAGCCTAGGCGGCGATGCCGCCAAAAACTACCTGGCTCCGGCTCCCGACACCTCAAAATCGGCAGCCATTACACCACGAATCCTGGGTTATGCCAATGTCAATCTGATCACCATGAAAAAAGCCGATGGCAGTAGCAGCGTCTCGTTTATAAACACTCCCAACGCTGATTCGACAACTTATGGTGGCATGGATGGTATTGCCCGTATTGATGGTACTAATACGCAGGAAAATGTGTATCTCGGAAGCTACAGCGCCAATTATTACAATGGCTCCAGCGAAACCAGTGACGTAGGCAGCAATTACGACATTAAACTAAGCGGCACCCTGGCCGGTGCTGATGCCGACAATTACCTTATGACTGACTATACTTATTCACAAAAAGGCCAAATTCTGGCCGACAATGCGGTGATCTCCACCCCCTACGACAGCAACAACTGGGCTGTCGCCGGCACCCTGACCCCGCCAGCTGCTGGTTTTAAACTCTTTTATGTCAAACAAGCAGGTAGCATGACCTATTATGGCTACGACAGCGGCGGTCAAATCTACAGTTCGACCAACTTAAGCAGCTGGACAAACGTTAATCAGGTTACTTTGGACGGCAAGCAGCTGATTGGCTTCGATAGCGATTCCAGCGAACTCTTAGCCATTCCCAACACCCCCACCACTGATGGTTACGGGAATACAAGCTACTTACTATATTACTGGAGCGGCGGTAACTGGTGTGAGTCTGCATACACAATTATCAACATCGAGCCCGTCAATCCAACTTATTATGGCACCGCCACTAATGACTACCTGATTTATCAGGATGCAGACAAGAATGTGATTAAACGAGGTTTTAATGACGCCACTAATGAGACAATCGGCTCTAGCTCATTCCTGTCCCTGCCCAGCGGCTTTAATAACTCCCTGCTGGTCTATGACGGCAGTAACCTGATGCGTTATGCTTACTAAACCATGGCTCCGCTTAATTAAATTCTGACAAGTCCCTAAACAAACAGCGCCACAGATTGAACGATCACTCCGAGGCGCTGTTGCTTTATTTTCCTGTGGTAAAGCAACTGTTTTTTTACTACTTTTTTCCTGACCAAACTAGCCGGTGCCAATCCAATTCATTTAAACTTGTGCTCAATGGCTGCCTCAACCGTATTCCCAGAGAATCCAACCGCCGGATTACCGCTGCAATGGAGAGCCGGAAAAAATGAGTGTTCACTCTGATTGGAGGCCCTGATGGATATTTAAACTAATCTCGTTTATGACATAGCGCTGACGCAGTTATGCGTGCGATTCAAGTTTGGTGTATTGCCATATTGGCCAATGTTTTGGATTAACTATTGCCGACACCATCCAGAAGAGATAACAAATTTTACACAGGCACCTTGTGAGGTGTTTTCTAAGAACAACTGTCCTGAATGTTTTTGTGCTACTTTTTCGGCAATAGAAAGACCGATTCCATAATTTCGACTCCCTGTCCGGCTTGTATCCTGTTGCCAGAACATTTCCTTTGCATGGTGCATCGCTGTTTTTGAAAAACCCGGCCCTTGATCCTGAACGCTAAATAATGTTTCCTGTTCATTTTGGCATGCAGAAATAGTAATATGTCCTCCGGTTTTAGTGAAGCGTATCGCATTTTCGACAATATTGATCAGCGCTCGGGCCAACATGGAAGGATAAACCATTATTGGGCGTAAATTCTCGCTATACACGTATTCCAGCGATATTGACTTATCTTTGGCTAGTGGAGATAGAATAGCGTTAAGATCGCCTAACACTAGGATAATATCAATCTTCTCCATTACTTTATTATCCATATCAATAATGGTTACCTGCTGCAAAGCACCCACATACTGCTGTACCCGCATTCCTGCGCTAAATATAGAGTTTACCAGTGCAGCCTGTTTCTCTTCCAAAGTATCTTCCAAAAGTAATTCGGCGTTACCATTGATTACTGTCAGCGGTGTCTTTATGTCATGGGCAAGGGCGGCAATTTCTTGTTTGCGTTGCTGTTCCGATTCCCATTGTTTGATAAGCGTATCTTTCAGAATGCTCCGCATGTCGTCCATTGATTGCAGCGCGTGGTTAAATTCATTTATGCCTGTAGATGTGGTGATTGGTGTATCCAGGTCTTGCTGTGCGATTTGTTTGCTGGCATTTTCTACCAAGGCCAACTTATTACCCAGCTTTCGACCCATGCTACGAACAAAAAGCAGGAAAAATAAGACCGATGCCATAACTGCCAAAAACAACATGATCAGTTCCGCATTGGGCAAAACGTTTTGCAATGTTGGATTGGTAAAGCTAGCCACATAGCGCCAAGTGAAAAGGCAACGGCTTCCATCCTCATAGAATACATACACACCTGTGCCATAGGTTACGTTTTCAGCTGTATATCTTGAAACCTCCTGTGAAAGGGTACTTCCCTCCAGGGAAGATGCCCTTACATTTCCCTCTTTGTCAAAATAGATATAATCGTACAAAGTGGGTTCTAAATCATTTGTGAACATCCCACTCTCGCTTTGCCGGTCTATTTCCACCCTGGCTTCCCTCTCTCCTGCATTGGCTGGCGCAATAACGCCAGCTTCCATGCAAAGAAAAAGGATGATGAATGCCAATGCAAAGATAACAACGATTCCGACAAAAAACAGCAGTAGCGTGCGAGTGAAATAGCCTTTTAAACCGATTGCTTTTCTCTTTTCCAACGGTATCCAATCCCCCATACGGTTTCTATCGGCTCAGCTCCATAGGGTTTTAGCTTTGCACGGATATTTTTAATATGCTCCACAATGACACTTTCGTCTGATTCTCCATCATATCCAAAAACCACTTCATATATTTGGCCTTTGGAAAACACCTGTCCAGCATGTTCCATTAAGGTGGCGCAGATGGCATACTCACTTTTGGTAAACGCAATGGCGATATTTTTATATAGCACCCGCTTTCCGGACACATCCAATACCAAATCCCCCAGGCGCAACGTGTGTAGATGACTGCGGGATTCCCTGCGTAAATGTGCGGCCACCCGTGCCCGTAGCTCCGCAACCGAAAACGGCTTTTGAATATAGTCATCAGCGCCAAGCCCAAGACCGTGCACCAAATCATCTTCAGCCGTTCGCGCTGTAACAAAAAGAATCGGTATATCGATTGTGTCTCGGATACGCTTACAATAGGAAAATCCATCTTCACCAGGCATCATGACATCCAGTAAAATCAAGTCGGCAAGACGAGCCATTTCCGGCGATACTTTACAGGTTGCCGTCACTGTTTGCACCAAATGACCTTCCCGCTCCAGTGCCGTTTTTATAAAAGCCAGAATTTCTGGTTCATCATCAACAGCTAAAATATGTGCCATCGTATCCCCCCTGTATTCTTAATTATACAATGATCCGGGATAAGAAGACAACCGACCATTTATTCATCGTTTTTTTCTCCCTTCCCAACGGTGAAACCATACAAACAGAACTGCCAGCATCAGCAAAGTCACTATTGCAGCTACGACTATGCCTAACTGCATAGCGGGTACTGTGCGCATATCGCCCTGCGTCCAATACCTGGACAACAGACTGACAAGCCGGACGCCCCAGGCACTGGGAACATAAAACCAAATGGTTTCACCAAGCCCTGTAAGCATAAGCGCAGAAAAAAGAATTTCCGCAGCAGTCACTGCAAAGCTCACATTCCGACCAAACTGAAAGCCCAGCCAGGTGTGAAACAGGTATTCAAAAACAGCACAGCCCCAAATAAGCAAAGCCATGCAAAGCGTGAGAGAAAGAGGAACTGAAAAACCCGGTATCCTGATTACCGCCACAACACTGTAGCCCAGGGTAACTATCAGACATGCTACAAGACCGCCAAGAATCAAAAAGATCAGTTCAGACAGCAGGTTCTTCATCCGTGATGGGGCGCTCAAAAGGAGGAACCCTCCTCCGGCTTCCACATCTTGTTCGGTGAGGATTGAGCAAATCCATGCCGCTAAGAGCGGATAGATGAGTGTTAACACCTGATAATAGTTTACTGTAAATTTTTCCGGAGGATAAATGGTCATGCTTTGGTATACCGTAAAGACTAGAATTCCCAATACAGGAATAGCAAGGTGAACGATAAAAAAAGGGGTTTTGGATAGCCTGATGGCATCAGAAGATAGTTGCATGCTAAACTTTTTCATTCTATTCACTCCTTCCATTAAACCAGATCTTTGTTAACAGAAGTGATCCTGCAAGCAGAACGGAAGTAATGAGTATGCCGGGCAACACCACACTACTATCATGGAGCGGGCTGTCAGGAGCCATCAACACACCATTGGGATTAATCCCCAGTATGGGTGCCATTAAGCGGGCAGGTATTGCAAATGGAATAAACCAAAAACGGCCGCCAGCAATATCTTGAATCGAACAAATTATATTTACGCCAAGAATCCCCAAAAAAGTCACCACCGAATTTAGCTTGGCGGATAAGAACATTCCCAAAGGTATTTGCCATACCCATGCAATTGTTAAGACAACTGCGGCAGCCAGTCCCCGCCAAATAGGATACTGAGAACCAAAGAAAAGACCGGAAATGGTGGTCAGACCAAAAACGATGAGATTACCAATGAAAATATAAAAACAACCCGTCCAAACCTTTGCAAGCCACACACGGCCCTTCGGTGCAGGCAAGGTAGCCACATTGAAAAACTGCATTCTTTTGTCTGGCTCGATCAGATTAATGCAAATCAATGCCACCGTGACCGGAAGGAACATCATATACCACCAGTTATACGCACCTATCTGAGTCAATGCCCCGCCCATCAATACAATAGCCATGAGCGCAACTAGCGATGGGAAAAGCACTAAGCTTTTTCTGCCAAAACTGCGGCGTCCTTTTATAAGCTCGGATTTTATAATATTTACCATTCTAGTAAGCCTCCCTGTTACTGCTCATGCGAACAACATCCATAAACAGGGCTTCTAGTGAAGCGGTATCATTGGGAAGTTCTCCCTGATAGCCTAACCGCCCATTGGCAATGATGCCGATTTTATCCACTGTGTTCTCAACCTCAGAGAGAATATGACTTGACAGAATAACGGTGATTCCTTGTGCAGGGAATGAGCGTATCAATTCACGTAGTGATTGAATACCCATCGGGTCAAGTCCATTGGTTGGTTCGTCCAAAATAAGCAGCTTGGGGTGGTTCAGCAAAGCTCCGGCAATACCCAAGCGCTGTTTCATACCCATCGAAAATTGCCGAGCTTTCTTTTTTCCTGTGCCTGTTAAATCTACGATATGTAGCACCTCGTCAATTCGGGTTTTCGGTAAGCCTAACGCTGTGGTTCTCACCAGCAGATTTTCGTAGGCTGTGAGGTTTCCATACAGCGGGGCACTTTCTATCAATGCGCCGATTTCAGACAAATTTTTTCGTTGCCACGGCCTCCCTTTGTATCGTATTTCTCCTTTTGACGGCTTTGCAATACCGGTTATCATTTTCAAGGCAGTGGATTTTCCCGCCCCATTAGGCCCCAGCAATCCGTATACAGTATTTTCCGGGATAGAAAGCGAAAGTCTATCCACAGCGTTTTGCCCCTGATATGTTTTTGTGAGCGCTTCAGTTGTTAGAATCATATTTGACATAGTTGTATCTCCTTTCGATAAAGCAACTATATCAGGAGACTATAAGGAATTTATAAGGATTAGAAACTCACTCAAAAATAATCACTACCTGAATGTAGAGGGCGCAGAAAGAAGAAGCATGTCAAAACTGCTCGGTCATTCCCCGTTCCTTTTAACCTTAAACCGCAGTACGGTCTTACGTTTATCCACGCTTGTCCGGCGGGGATCTGACAAATAGATTTCCCGATGGGTTTTATCAATCCGCAAATAGCCATGGTCTTTGCAAAAAGTTTCCATCCGTTCAAAGCTGGCCGGCTCAGCATCATAGCTGCCCAGATGCAGCATCTGACAACAAAGTCCTTCATTTAGCTCTTCAACCTGAAGACCCTCAAGCCAGGGATTCGGCTTTTTCTTTTTCACCTCATCAAGAAATCGCTTGGCCAAATCAGCCGTTAAGAAATCCGGCTGACGAATCATAATGGTATAAGCATAATTGCTCTTGTCGGTGCTGTCTTTAGTCTTATCCACCAGATCCCAGACTCCTTCAAGGGGGAAAACCGCATAATCATAATACCCCTCGGGAACCGTCTTGCCCTTATGTGACATTTTAACGGCATAACTAAAACTGTAAAGGGCGGCCACCGCCTCGGTAAATTCGTCTCCGTTTGGATCCCCCTCGCCCTTAATTAGGGCAAAGGGAATTGCTGGCACGTCAATGATTAACGGCTGCCTCTTGGGAAGGTACAAGTCCTTAAACTGCTTTTTATATTCCACCTTTTCCACGAATAAACCTCCTTTTAATTAAGCGAGATATAGATGTGTATCTCGGCGTTTTCCATGTCTTCGCCTGGCTGATATTCCTCAAAATCACAGCCAAATTTCCGGTCAAGGGACATCTCCCAGAGCTTCATCCAAAACTCTCCCACTGCCTTTTGAACATCTCCATGGACAATAAATTTTGCATAGTTTCCAGGCATAATGGTTTCAATCGTGACCTGTTCGGGCTGTAGAACCCCGTTTTCTACCTCGCAGCCGACCATAACATCGTAAGCACCCAACTCAGCCTTTTCGTAATTGGTATAAAGCCCGATACACTTTTCATTCGTTTTACCTTTTAACAATGCATCAATTCCACCACCATAAAACTGTTGCCAGGTTGCGCCAATCTTTTCACCCATCTGGGGATCGGTATTACTGGTTCTAATTCTTAGTCCCGCCACTTTTTTTTCGTCCAATTGCACTAATTCATATTCCATAATGTATACCTCTTTCCTTCATAAGATAGCTTCAGTATACACCCTTTAATATGACATCTGATGTCATATTAAACATATTTTTTTAAACTATTGACCAGTTTTTTTCTGATCTGCTCCCGCAACCACAAGGGCTCCATCACCTCAACCGCATCCCCATAGGACAATAAATACCCTTCAATCCAGCCATCCTCCGGCAGTCTGACTGAAACGATAAAGCTATCATCTGCCTGCTTTTCTATGGCCTGCTGATCAAATTCATCATAGACCCGAAAAGCCATTGATGCCTCAATTTTAAGAACCAGTAAAAACTCCTGGGGTATTCTCTTAAACAGCTCAAAGTCCACCTGGGGAGGAGTCTCCCGAACAAAGTATTCTGCCAGAACTTCCAGATTTCTGATACGGCTGACCTTAAAAAAGCGGTCTTCTGCTTTGCTCAGACAAAATCCGTACAGGTACCAAGCCTGTCCTTTAAAGAGCAGCTTGAGGGGCTCAATCGTCCGTGTGGTCGCTTCGCCATAGGAACTGTAATAGTCAAACCGAATACGCTGGTATTTTAATATGGCATTTTTCAGGTGATTAAATTTCTCCTGCTCTTCCAAACCACTGCCCCAATTCGAAAAATCCACATCAATCCAATCAGCATTGTTTTTTTCAAACAAGACTGCCAGTTTTCTGAGCACCGGCTCCACCTCCGGCACATTGAGCGCCTTCATGCCCTGAAGCGATGAAAGTACATTGATTTGGTCATTTTCCGATAATACGGATTTTTGTATGACATAATTACTTAACAGGCAAATTCCTCCGCTTTTGCCTTTTTCAGTATAAATGGGAATCCCGGCCGCACTCAAAACCTCCACGTCCCGATAAATAGTGCGCATGGATACTTCAAAGTAATCGGCGAATTCCCGGGCTGTGACCTTTTTCTTTTCGATGAGCATATAGACCATTTCAAACAAGCGATTGACCTGCACGAGCACTTCCTCCAAATTGACTGTTAATATTTTTGTTCGGCGTTTTTCTTTCAATTTTATCTTATTATATTGGTTCCGATTCTCTTCGGGTTAGTTTATCCATTCATTGAACCCTCCATTTCGCATATTAAAACACCATCAATACTTCAATTATACTTATAGTATACTAAAAATACTGATGTTGTCATTTTTTTTACCCTACAAAAAAAACGCTACCCACACGGGACAGCGTTTAAGCTATATCCAAAGTCGAAATGAAGTGCTAAAAATTAGCAATTCTGATTGTGTGGCCATGAGCGGACTGGCTTGCCTGTCGGATTCATTCGCACATAGGATCAGACCCCTGGGTCACAATAGAAATTCAATTGGCCGGTACTGAGCTTGTCTTCCAACTCAACGCTGTCACAAGAACTGCGTTACGTTTTAATTCACAATAATCTGTTTTAAATACTTGATAACCAGATCGGCAAAGCGATTGATGTCCTTGATATAGGCAAAGTCTTTGCCATAGATCAGCTTTTCGGCCGTCAGATCCTGCTCCTTGCCAGTGAAAACACCTAGCACCATTATCCCCTGCTGCCGGGCCATGCGGACTTCCCGGGCGGTATCGGCAATGGCTACCCGACCCCGATAGGCTTCAGCTAAATCATTGACCTGGCCCTTGCCGACCTTAATATCATTGGGCCGTCCATCACTGAGCACGATCAGAATTTTATTATCTTCCCGGCGTTTGATCAAATCTTCACATGTGGCTTTAATGGCCAAACCATCACGGTTATTTCCGGAACAGTAGTATTCGAAGATATTGTCATTGGCCGAAAGCGGTGATTCGTAATCCCGGAAGCGCTTGATTACGGTATAATCAAGAAAACTGGAAAAACCCAGAACCCGGTTGGGCAACCCCAGCTGGGTTAAGGCCATCGCCAGAATATAGGCCTGAATGGCCACCTTGGACTGATTGCGCCGTTGCGAGCCGCTGGAGTCGATCAGGATATCCACCACAAAGCTACCCTTATTGTTATCAATGTTCTTGACAAAGACCTTATTATTACTGCTGCGGCCAATCCGCCACAGTTTGCTGGGAATCAGCTGGCCGGAATCCGAGGGGATGACGTCGACAATTTCCTCCTGAACCAGGGTCCGGGACATGCTTTCCCGCAGCTTATTGATGTTGCGCTTGAAGACCTTGTAATTGGCCCGAAATACATCGATATTTTTAGTCTGATGGCGCTGTACATATTTTTGCTGAAATTCATTGTCGCTGTCACTACGAATTACGCCATCAGTCATGTGAATCCGACAACTGCCGTGAGCCCCTTTACAAACCCGGTTCTGCAGCTTTTTAACCTCGCTGATTTCTAAAAAAGAGTTGCCGTAATAATAGGCCACCTTTTCATAGATTTTTTCAATGTCCTCTTCCTGAACCCGCAAAATCCGGTTGTCGGCGTCATTGGATAGGCTGGCCATATCGCCCTGGGATTCGCCCAGCAGGGCTTCGGCAATTTCTTCAATCGAGGCTTCAATATCCAGGTCTTCGGGATCTTCAAACATTTCTTCCAGCATAAAGTCCGAAAAATCACCACGGATATGATTTTTATTGTGACCGGATTCGTAAGCTTCACCGCCCTCACCCTCGACAAACAGCGGGAAATATTTCATATAAAGATCTTCAATGCCTTTAAGCAATTCGATGGTATCTTCCCGCTTCTGTAATGCCATTAGGTCATTGGCAATACTCCGCGTCTCGGTATCGACCATCGGGGTTTTGCCGATTTTTTCAAGAATCATGGCGTGGCGAACCTTTTCGAGCAGATCATCGGTGTGGAGCTTGTAATAATTGGAAAGAATATCGTCATAGGCGTTTTTACGGATATCATAAACCCCGGGGCGTTCGGCAATAATCTTTTCTTCCACCACCACATCACTGCCCATGGCAATCAGGCTTAAGAGAATATCCTTATTAAAACCGGCCCGATGGCGACTGATGACGTATTTTTTAACGGCTGGCCAGTTAATGTATTTGCGTCGTCCCCCGGCGGTGACAGCATGGTAAAGGGCGACATTTTTGGAAATAAAACTTTTCTCACCACTGTCCATGTTTTCGTCATAATCGCCGGAAATAGTCCACATCAGGTTGGCCACCCGATTGTCAAACTCATAGTCTTCGTAAATCCATTTGGCATCCTTCACAGCGCTTTCCTCCCTTCCCTGGATTGTGGCGTTTTAGTGGGTAAAGACATCAGATGCTTCCCAACTCTCCCGGATCCGGGTTTTGATGACATCCAGGACAATTTCCTTTTCAAACTGGTCAAAGGTTTTGCCGATAACACCCATATCCACGGCCAGCATTGGTTTGAGCCCCCGACGGATGGTTTTTAAGCTACCGATAATCCCCCGGAGATCCACCGATTTGGTTGAAATTTCGGAGTTTTTCGATTTTGCCTGAAGATCCAGAAAGATCCCAGCAAACTGCGGCAGGATTTCTGGATTGGCATCGGGGAAATATTCTTTTAGAATAATCATCAGGGTGTCTTCTTCAATCTGCGGAATATCAATGGTCATAAATCGGGAGACCAGGGCTTCGTTAAGCTCTTTGGTGCCAGCATATTCATAGTTCATGGTGCCGATAAAGCGGGTGGCATCGTGGAGCTTGATTTTTTCGTAACCCGGCACATCAATGACCTTGCGGTAATCAAGCGCCGAGTGAAGCACCACCAGAGCATCATTTTTGGCCATATTGATTTCGTCAAACACCCCAAAGCCGCCATTAATGGCGCACTCATAGACCGATCCCCGGCGCAATCGAACCTCGTTATCAATAAAGGTATCGGTACCAATCAGGCTGGAGCTATCGGTGTTGACATGGAATGAGGTGTTCCACTGGGGCCGGTTAAAGAGCTCGCAAATATTGTCAGCCAGAACATTTTTCCCGGTGGCCTTGGGGCCGGAGAGCAGGATGTTCTCCCCCTCTAAAATGGCGGTAATGCACATCGACCAGATGTCCTTGCCATAAAAAACGGTTTCAGTACTGGGAACCCGGTCCTGAAGGCGATCTTCCAGTTTATAAAAATGTTTGAAGTACTTTATATCATCGAGCAGTTTCTCGCTGATTCCCTGTTTTAATAGTTCCTGTGTTAATCTCATTTCTTTTTTCCTTTCGCTAATGCTCTGCACTCATTCTGCAACGATTTATTTAGAATGATTTGAATATAACACAAAACCCAGCGGAATGGTTAGAAAAAATGCAAAACAACAAAAATTTATATCTTTTTTAGCCTTTAAGCTTAAACCACTCCATCATGGTCATTCATTTATAACCAATTATTGCGCCTCCCATAAAAAGAGCGATCCCCAAATTGAGGATTGCTCTTTGTTAGCTTGCTTTCAATTTTTTTCGATCGCTTCCAGCACTTGCGTCATTCCCTGTTCGGCATTCGCAACAACCTCGGCAATTTCTTCCCGGGTAATATCATCCAGATGGAATCCGGCCACCACGGTGCAGACGCAATGCAAGTTTTGGGAAACTTTTTTTGCCAGCGGGATCGCCAGGGCATCGTCTTTATGCGACTGGGGAGTATAGCTGCTCAACCGGCCATCATCGCCAATGGCGGTGCAACCGATATGGGCATCCCCGCCGGTTAAGAGAATCAGAATATCCTTACCCACGGGCGTAATCTCATAATTCAACGCCGTTTTCCCGGTGCCCTGAGTCAGCTTGATCCGCTCATCCATGGCTGGCCTCATGGCCCCAGCGAGTAAACAGATTGTGGGAGATCTTCAGCATATCAAAGACCTTGCCGACGCTTTGATTGATGATATCATCAATTGATTGGGGCTTGTGATAAAAGCCCGGCATTGGTGGCAGAATAATCCCGCCAGCTTCGGTAACTGCTGTCATATTACGCAGATGAATCAGCGTTAAAGGCGTTTCCCGGACCATCAGAATCAGCGGTTTACGTTCCTTTAAGGCGACATCGCCGATCCGGACGATCAGGTTGTCGCTGAAGCCGTTGGCAATCCCGGCCAGGGTCTTCATGCTGCAGGGCGCAATCACAGTAGCGTCGATACCATAGGAACCGCTGGACACAGCGGCCGCCATATCGCGGCTGTCGTAGACGCAGTCAGCCAGTGACAGCACATAGTCTTCAGTATAACGGGTTTCCAGACCAATGGTTTTGGCTCCCCATTCGCTTAAGATCAGCGAAACATGGTGTTCAGTATCCCTTAAGGCTTCCAGCAGCCGGATGCCATAAACAACACCGGATGCGCCGGTAATTCCCACTGCAATTTTCATGAATTGTTTCTCCGTTTTTCTGTTTTTTCAAAATCGATGCCGGTGTCACCAATGATGACCCCGTAAACTGCTTCAGCGGTTTCTCTGGAAATGATCTCGTCTTGGACATCATCATAGACTTTTTGCGGCGATCGCTTGAGCGGATCGCCCCAGCCGCCGCCACTGCTGGTGTTTAAATAAATCCGATCACCCTTCACTGCATGGCGGGGCGCTTCTTTGCTTTCCATGATAATCTGTTCGCCGTCATGAACAAAGACGCTGCGGTTTAGGCTGCCCGGATGACCACCCCGGAGGCCGTAGGGGGCAAATTTAATGCCGTCGCCAAAATTAACTACATCACCTGTTTCAGCGGTGATCTCAAAGGCGTATTTCATGCCGCTGCCACCCCGGTATTCACCAGCCCCGGCGGTATCATGGTCCATCTCATGATGCAGGGTCAGATGGGGGTACTGGACCTCGTTGGATTCGATATTAGGGGCCTTGACCCCACCGAAGTTCGATAAGGTGGCCATATAGGGTTTGCCGTCGTGGCCGGCCATGGCCCCGCCACTGCCTAACGAGCAGAAGGAAAAGCCAACATAATAACGATCATTCCGGGGATCAACGCCATAAAAAGACGGTCCCAGATAGCGATGATAGCCGGCGGATACCCGACCCGACTGGGCCTGATCCAGGGCTTTAAAAATCGTTCCAATGATTTCGCTGGCCGGAGTCAGGGTACACAGGGTCATCGGCGCCGGAAGCCGGGGATTGACCAGCGAACCCGCGGGCAGATTGACTTCGATGCAGCGAAAAGCACCGCTGTTTCTGGGAATGTCTTTGCCCAAAAACCATAAGGCCGCGATCCCAGAAGCGCAAGTGGCCGTTACCACTGAAGTATTGATAAAGCCTTTGACCTGGGCGTCAGTGCCGGTAAAATCCACCAACATCCGGTCACCGGTGATGGTCACCGCCACGGCGATTTTGACCGGTTCAGTTTGAAAACCGTCATCATCAATATAGTCTACCGCGCTGTAGGTGCCGTCAGGAATCGCGGCAATCCGCTGACGGGTCAGGGTTTCGGTCTGAAGCAATGATTCCTGAACCGCTTTTTTAACGGTAGCGATTGAATAGGTACTTAACATCTCTTTGATCCGTTTAGCCGCCAGCCGGTTGGAACCGATCTGGGCCAGAAAATCGCTGGTTAGCATCTCGGGATTTCGGGTATTCAGGCAGATCAATTCCAGTACATCGGTAAGCATTGCCTTGTTTTTCATCAGCCGGGTCGGCGGAATCCGCAACCCTTCCTGAAAAATCTCCGTCGCCTTGGGGTTGTAGCTGCCAGCGGTGGAACCACCGATGTCGCCGTGGTGAGCCCGGCTGACGCAGAAAAACAACAGCTCATCCTCGTAAAATACAGGCGTAATAATGCCGATGTCCGGTAGATGGTTGCCGCCGTCGTAAGGATCGTTGATGATAAACACGTCACCGTCGGCGATGGCTCCACCGAATTTCCGCAGTACCGCTTTGACACTGAAAGACCCGGCGGTAGCCAGAATTGGAATACCGCTGAGTTGGGAAACCAGGTCGCCAGCCGCATCGCAGATACAACAGGCAAAATCGCAGGCTTCAGCAAAAATCGGGGAATGAGCCGAGCGCTCCAGGGCGATGCCCATTTCGCTGGTGATGCTGTCGAGCCGGTTCATAATGACGGTGCGGTTAATGATATCGTCAGTTCGCTGATTCATGGGTGGCCTCCTTTCTGAGCGCGAAGATGCCTTCATCTTCCTGAATACAGAAAAAGCCTAGGGGCACAATCAAGGTCGTATAGACAAAATCAATCAACGCCGGACCGTTAATGCCTTTTGTTAAATCGCCCTCGCGGTAAACCGGGACACTGATCTCACCGTGACTGTTAAAGACTTCCCCGGCAACGGTTTTGGTAGTCACTCCAGTTATGGCTATTGTAGTGGGGAATAGGATATTCGCTTGATCGCATTCGGAACAGGCCAGATGCAGATCGATGATTTCCCAATCCTTGACTTCAGCATATTCATAAATGGCTTCATGGGTTTGATAGAACGCCTGCTCGACATCTTTGATGCTTTCGGGACTGAATTCACCCAAGGTCCAGGGCACCGAGATCTCGTGGTGCTGACTGACATAGCGCATTTCCAGCATCAGATCAAAGCGCTGGCGGTTTTTCGCTACCCCCAGTCGTTTAAGCTGCGCCGTTCCTTCCGCTTTCATCGCCGCAACCATGGTGTTCAGGCGCTTGGCATCCCAATTTCTTTTTTCCATCAGAATACTCTGGTTGATGTCATAACGGCAGGCCGCTCCCAGCATTCCCCAGGAACAGAAGACCGGTCCCTGTACCGGTATCAGGGCTTCCGGCATTTGCAGGGATTCCATAATCCGGGCGGCAAACAGACCAAAGGCGCCACCGGCACTGATCAGGCTGTAAATTCGGGGGTCATTCCCTTTCTGGGTCGTCACCAGCCGCAGAGCATCGGCCATCATTTCGGCAGTGATGCTGTAGATAATCCGGGCGGCATCCTGCACCGAAAGATTTAAAGGATCGGCGACCTTTTCCTTAATCGCTTTAACCGCCTGTTCCATGGATAGTGGCAGCTTGCCGCCGAGGAAATTATCGCCGTTGATGAGTCCCAGCACCAGTAGGGCATCAGTAACGGTGGGGTTCTCACCGCCCTGGTTATAACAGGCCGGGCCAGGAATCGAACCGGCGGAATCCGGACCAATTTGCACCCGTCCCCCGGCTTCGACATGGGCAATACTGCCACCGCCAGCGCCGATCGAGCGGATATCGATCATTGGTATGCTTAAGGGATAGCCATCCAGCTCGGTTTGGGGCACTAGTTGATTGACCCCGCCGCTGACGACATGAAGGTCAAAGCTGGTTCCACCCATGTCCGCCAACACCGTATGGGTTCGGCCCAGGGTTTTACCCAGGGCTTCGTTGCCCACAGCACCGCCAGCCGGACCGGATAACAGGGTTTGTACCCCAAAGCTTTCCAGGGCCCCCGAATCGCTGAGACCGCCACTGTTTTTCATAATATGAACCGGCTTATCCCAGCCAAAAGCAGCCAGTTCTTTTTTGACATTCTTCAGATAATCGGCCAGCACCGGGGTGCAATAGGCATTGATCACCGTGGTGGTGGTGCGCTCGTACTCCCGGATTCGGGGTGAGACTTCTGATGATAACGACACAAAAACATCGGGCAGTTCCTCCCGGATAATTTCAACCGTCCGTTTTTCGTGCGCTGGATTAAGAAATGAAAACAGATAACACACCGCAATGGCTTTTACGTCAGCTTCCCGACATTTCTGACAGGCTGCCCGAACGGCAGCTTCGTTAAGCGGTTTAATGATCTCACCCTGATAGTCCATCCGCTGTTCAATCCCCAAGCGCAGCCGCCTCGGCACCAGCACCATCGGGTTTTCAATGGCCAGATCCCACTGATTAGCCAACTGGGACCGGCGAATTTCCAGGGCATCCCGAAATCCCTCGGTGGTGAACAGGGCAGTTTTAACCCCTTTTTTCTCCAGCAGGGCATTGAGAGCCAGCGTCGTCCCCAACGAAATTTTTTCGGTCTGGGCCAGTAGTTTTTCCAGATCGGTTCCCCAAGCCACCGCCAATTCTTTAAGCCCGGCCAGAATCCCCTGAGCCGGGTGATCATGATTAGTGGGGTTTTTCAAGGCAATCCGCTGTTCAGCCTGGTCCCCGAAACAGCCCACCGAGGTGTAATCGGTAAAGGTGCCACCAGTGTCAATCGCAATTTTTATCATCTTTGGCCTTCTTCTATTTTACGTATTTAAATAATCGTTTGATGTCTTCAATAACATTTTCATCGATATCGATTTTGGGTGAGTAACCGCTAAGCGGTTTGGTGGCATCGATGCCCATTTTGGCCGTCAGACCATCGTCGCCGGTGGAAGGGTCCAGGGTTTCGCCCATCATATTGGGGAAGATCATGACGCCCTTGTCGGCCTGCAGTCGGGTGGCCATGGCCCACAGCACTTCCTGTTCATTGAAGACATCGACGTCCTCATCCACGACAATGACCATTTTAATATGATGGTCCATGCCTAAAGCGGTTAACATAACCTGTTGCGCCTGACCTTCAGCCGTTTTCTTCATCGACACATAGCAGTGAAAAATACCGCAGGAAGATAAGGGCGAATGAACCGCCTTGATGTTGGGCAGATTCTGTTTTAAGAACTTGGTAATATCCCCTTCCCGCTGGATTGAGACAATGGTAATGTGCTCACTGCTCATGGCGGGTGTCAGATCGTGGAAAATCGGTTTTTCCCGGTAGCGGATGGCATTGACCTGGAAAACATTTTCGGTGCTGCGGAAACAGGCATAATTGGTGTATTCGGCAAAAGGTCCTTCCGGTTCCCGAACACTGCAGAGCACTTCCCCTTCCAGGACAATTTCGGCATAGGTAGGCACATTGAGATCCATGGTGGCACAGGGGGAAACTTCCAGAGGCTCGCCAAATAATCCACCGATGGCACCGTATTTTCCCAGATGATAAGGAATCGAAGCTTGCGAACCCAAGGCAATATTAGGATGAACCCCAATACAGATGGCGGCTTTCATGTTTTCGCCCCGTTCTTCACTCTTTCTGAAAAATTCCCACATCCGCTGACGGGAATGGAAGGAAATTCCCAGCTTGTTTTTTCCTTTTAACTGCAGCCGATGAAAACCCAGCGTTTCACAGCCAGTCTCCGGATCTTTGGCCACGGTCAGACCAGAGGTAATATAGGGGCCAGCATCAATGGGAAAATGAGTGATAATTGGCAGCTTAGTTAAATCAACGTCATCGCCAGTAATCAAATGAGCATTACAGGGTGGGTTCTCGACCACCTTAACATCATCAAAACGATTCTTGATCCGTTCGGCAAACTCAAACGACAGGTCTTCGGTTTTAACGCCCATCGCTTTGGCAAACCGGCCCTTGGTACCGAGAATATTGGTTACCACTGGAATATCGCCGCCTTCCACCTGATCAAACCACATCACCGGATATTTCCGCTGTTTTTCCAGCTCCATCATCAAGGTACTGATTTCATATTCCCGCTTGACGGGCTCTGTTACATGGCAGATTTCACCATCTTTATCCAACTGTTCTAAAAACACACGTAAATCCTGACTCATCTTCGATTTCTCCTTAATTGCGATTGAATAAACTACTTGTAAAACTACAAATTGCTTTGGCACCTGTTTTACAAAAACAGATACCAAAGCAGTTAAAATTTCGTTATTTTATTTTTAGCTTAACCAGAATTATTTTACCATACCTGATTTCAGCAAGGCATCATAAACTTTCTTTTCTGCCAGCGTTGCCAATGGCCAGGTTACAGCGATGGTTATCAGGCTGGATACCGCCGCAACACTTACCGGCAGACCTAGAATCAAAACCAGACCCACTCCCACAATGGCATTTCCTAAAACACAAACACCACCCTGAGCCAGAATGTGATGCGACCATTTGGTCATGTCACATTTTACCGCCACGAAAGATACCCAGATGGACGCAATGCCGTTGGCAAAGATAAAGGTTGGCCAAAGGGGGGTATACATAATTGAAATCAGGGCTTCCACTTCAGCGGCAATCAATCCACCTGGCTGTCTGTAAAGCAGGGTTAAAATGCCGGTAAAAAATGCCCATACGGTTCCATTAATCAGTAACATTCCCATTTTTCCCCAGGGCAGCATGTTATCGATCTGGCCGGTAATCTGGCAGGCGATCACAAAGACGATCCCCATGACGACGGCACCAATTAAAGATTTGGTGTCTGTTTTAAAAATACTTCTTTTTCCAATTGCTTGTTCGTTTTGCATGTTATGCTCCTTTTTTTGCATCAATTATTTTTTATTTACACAGTTTTTCAACTGTTACAAAATCGTTTTAATCAAGACTCCGCCAAACCCGATCATCAGGCAGACAATGGTCATGCCTTCCAAAGGATGGAGATTGATTTTTTTCTGAAAATTTCGGGTTGCGTGGCGGCCATAGCCTCTGAGTTCCACCGATAGCGCCGCATCACTGGAGATTCGCATGGCCCGATACATCAGCGGTAAAATTGAAGCCGGCAGGTTGCGGATTTTCTCAACCACGGTATCATTGGGTACCCCCCGGGCCGATTGACTATTGCAAATGGACTGGTATTCCCCGATCATCACCGGGAAAAACCGGGCGACCATCGGCACCAGCATCGCATAGCGGTAAGGTATCCGCCAGTGTATCAGCATCTGAGCCATATCCATAGGATCGGTATGAACCCCGAACTGATAGGCCGAAAATGAGATGATGCCAATTCTTAAAAAAGCCAGGATGGAGGTGGCAATAAAACCACTGTAAATCTGTAAAATACCCCAGGCATAAAGCAGCTCGCCTTCACGACCAAAGATCAGATTGATGATCAATACTTGGGTGCCAATAATCAGCAGCACAATTGACAGCATTTTAAAAGCTTTCAAGGATTTCTCCGAGAACAGTTCAGAAATCAGAATCACCCCCAGTAAAATGCCATTGAGAAGTATACTTCGCGACACCAGGGCGGTTAAAACCAGAAACAGGCACCAGGTCAGTTTGAGCCGCGGATCCAGTTCTTTTAGTTTAAACATTTAAAAATCGCCTCCTTCAATCAGTTCCAGTCGAACCAAATCATTCAGATAATTGTCCATTTTGGGGGCTTCAAATTCCAAAGCCAACTGATGGTTGTGCATCACCACAATCCGATTGGCAAAATCTCTGGCCTCTGCCAAATCATGAGTTACCAACAAAATAGTGACCCCCTGACCGCTGAGATGGGCCAGCTTTTCCATCACCACTTGACTCTGGGCAGCGTTTAAGCCGGAGGTCGGTTCATCGGCAATGATCAGCTCGGGGTCATTAATGACCACCGAACCCAGCGCCAGCAATTGCCGTTGTCCCCGGCTTAAGCGCTGGGGATGCATTTCCTCGAGACCCGCCAGTCCGATCAGATCCAGAGTTTCTTGAATCTTTTGTTCACTTTGCTGCGCACTGAGGTTTTTATTTTTTAAAACATAACTGATTTCATCGCGTACCGAGCTGCAAAAAATCTGATCATCGGGGTTCTGAAATAAAAAACCGACCCGGCGACGCAGTTCCCCAACATTTTTTCTGGTCACCGGCGTTCCAAACAGTTCCACCGAGCCTGCGCTTGGCTTGACCAATCCTTCAATGAGCTTGAGCATGGTCGATTTACCCGAACCGTTCTGGCCGATGATCGCTGTGAAATCGCCCTTTTTCAGACTAAAATCCAGGGGCTGGCAGCCGGTTATCCCACCTTTATAGGTATGCGAGGCACCGCTTAACTTAATCACGTCGTACCTTTCATCCACCTGGAACGGCTTCGCCCGACGATTGTTTTTCCGGCAGCCATATTTTTTATGATATTCACTAACCGTCAGAAAATCTTTCACCGTCCCGGCTTCCATGACCAGCACCCGATGGGCATCTTTTAAAACCGCACCGGATTTATCCATAACCACCAGGGTGGTCACCTTTTTCTCCCGGTTCAGCCGCCCAAGGTGCCGATAGAGCTCCGAGCTGGTTTTGGGATCCAGTTCGGCCGTCGGCTGATCGAGTAGCAGAATCGGAGTTTTCATCGCCAGAATGCTCCCCAGCACCACCTTCTGGGCTTGTCCGCCGGAAAGGGCATCGGTTGTCCGATCTGAAAACGCCCGGATTCCGAGAAAATCCATGACCACATTAACCCGATGCTCAATTTCATCCTGACTCAAATTGAGATTCGCCACCCCAAACGCCAGCTCATCGGTAACCCGTCGATTGACCATCTGGTTTTGCGGCTCCTGCATCATATAGCCCAGATAGTCGGCCATTTGGCAGAGCGGTAGCTTTGACACATTCTGATCCGCTACCGTCACCGTCCCATTAATTGCACAGGGATAAAACTTCGGCGCCGCCGAGGTAATTGTGTGAAGCAATAACGATTTCCCCGATGCCGCACCACCGGTAATGGCAATGAATTCGCCCGCATTGATATTCAGTTTAATGTTTTTAAGCGCCGGTTCCGGTTCATCGGGAAAGGTCAGCGCTGTAATATCCAGTTGGATGATCGGTTTCATGGGATCGCCTCGTGATTCTATAAAAAAAACGGTAAGGTCTCAGCTATCCCAGGGTAATCCTAAGGATAGCCGAAACTTTACCGTCGTTTCATACTATATCAATTCATGGCAGGTCTCCTGACTCTGGTTTATCTGTTTTTGCGCCTTCCCGTTGCCAGTGGCATCTGCAAAAACAAAACCATTACAGTGATGGGTTCGTTCAGGATTTTCACCTGATTCCCTATTCTCCTTTGTAAGGCACCATAAATTGTAGTTTTATTAAGTTGAGTCAATCATAGCGAATTTATTGACAATTGTCAACAGATTAACAAAATTTTTCTTTCCAAAAAAAGTTTACCGCTCTATAATGAGGTATCGATTCAACCTTAACGCAACCCAAATCGAGGATAGGAAGACAACCAAATGACAAAACAAAACACCACTCCCTTTTTAACGGCCTACGATCCCCATACCCATGGCGGTCAGTATCTGGAAAACCTGTCGACGGCCAATTGGGCTTCTGAAGCCTTGTTTGCCGCTCTGGAACTTAATCTTTTTGAAACTATTGATTCCTTCGGGGACAGCGGTGCCGATGTCCAGGTCCTTTCTAGTCGACTGGGTGCCGATGTCACTGCATTATCATCCTTTCTGCCGCTGCTGGAAAGTCTGGGGCTGCTTTTTGAATATCAGGGCTGTTACAGCAATGCCACCATTACCCGGCGTTATCTGTCGACATCCAGTCCGGATTATCTGGGGGATGCCATCAAGCTGCGCCAATTGCAATCTAAAAAATGGCAAGATCTCAACGTTTCGCTGCAAAATAAAAACAATGCCGCTACAAAAAAAACGACCCTCCAGATCCAAAATCAAATCGATTACCTCAAAACAAAAGCAATCCACGCATTAACCCGGATGAAGGCACTAGAATGCGTCAAATTTTTTCCGGTATTGTCCGGACAAATTCTACTTGGTGGGCCGGGTGCCCAAACAATGGCTGACTGTTTTCTGGCCAGCTTTCCCGAGCTGGAAATCACCCTCCTTGCGGATGACCCTCCCTTACCGACAGCTGCTGTTGCTAGTCAAGACGGCTACTCACTGATATTACTCACGGGTCTGTTTATCAACCGTAACCCGCAACTGCTTGACGAACAATTATCAGTAAATCTGCCGCTGCTTAAACCCGATGGTATCCTGATGCTTCACGATGCCTTTGATGAGCATGCCACCCTGATGGCCAGATTGTCCGGGGTTAATCGGATGCTTCATTTCGGCGGTCAAGTCTGTTCCGGCCACACCATTATTGCCCACCTGCAGCAAACCGGCCTCCATGTTTCACCTTTAATCCCACTGGAAACCGATACCGCTGTCATCTTTGCCAGCCAATCGCCTGACTTTATCGATGCGCTGTCACTATCGCCCCTACAGCGCTTAAAACATCCGCTCCTTGCCATTGGCTTTGATGATGTCATGGAAATTGCTCCGGACTCGGTGGTCGTAACGGAGTTTGCCAAAAACAAATGTGCCTTTGGCTGCTCATCGGCCAATCTCAAACATTGTCAGGCCAATGAAATCCCATTGGCAGAAACGAAACGGCTGTTGTCCAGCTATTCCTGCGCCTTTTTGATTAAAGGCATTCCGGGCACTGGTGAATTTCAGCGAAAGATGCTCGAAGCAGAACGATTAGCCTTTACCGGTGGCTACCACAAGGCCTTTGCCTTCTGGGCTGGCCCTTGTCACATCTGCCCCAGCTGCGATCTTACGGCTCCCTGTCTTAATACCAAAAATCGCCGTCCCTCCATGGAGGGCTCTGGCATCGATGTTTTCGAAACCGTCCGCAACAATGGCGAAACCCTGAAAACACTGGCTGCCAAAGATGAGTTTGTCAAGTATTACGGTTTGCTGCTGCTTGAGTAAAGGCCATTTAAATCAAAAAAACACGGAATAACCGTGTTTTTTTGATTTAATTATTCGACGACGATAACCCGCCGTTCAATCGGTTCAAAATTCTTTGCAACGGGCATCTCCGTAGGAACCCCAAAAGGCATCTGAGCAATCAGTCGCCAATCCGATGGAATCAGAAAGGCATCTTTCACGTCCTTGTCAATAATTGGATTATAGTGTTGCAGGCTGGCGCCCAGACCGGCGGCTTCCAATTGGGTCCAGATGGCAAACTGCAGCATTCCATTGGCCTGTTCAGCCCAATCCGGAATACTGTCCCGATAGGGCAAAAACTTTTCCATCAGTCCTTTCGTTACTGAGGTATCATCATAAAACAACAATGTCCCGCATCCTGCCGCAAAACCATTGATTCGATTTTCGGTAGAGCGAAACTCATCAGCCAAAATTCGTTTTCTGAGTATGTCCATCACAATCCCCCAGAATTCCAGATGCTTTTCTCCAAATAATACTGCAACCCGCTGACTTTGGCAGTTAAATGCCGACGGTATGTGCTTCGTCGAATGGTCAACAATCTCCAGTATTTCTTCAGCCGTGATGGTACTTTCATTACAAATCCCGTATATTGAGCGTCGTCCTTCGATAGCTTCTTTAAAATCCAGTGGCATAAATACTCCTTCTTGTAAAATATATTAGCCCTTATGATAAGTATTATACTCCTATTTTTGACAATTTCAATTTGTAAATTAAGTAACCTCAAAAAAACAGGGTCATCATGACCCTGTTTTTTCGAGGTTTACATTTATTTGCGACTCACCACTTTTTTGGCAGCAGCTACGATATCGTTCGACGTCAAACCATATTTTTCCATCAGCGGTGCCACCTTGCCGGATTGTCCAAACAGGTCTTTTACACCAACCCGTTCCAGCGGTACCGGTGCCTCATCACCCAAAACTTCCGCAACGGCTCCACCCAAACCACCAATAATGCTGTGTTCTTCGGCGGTAACAATAGCCCCTGTCGTTAAGGCGGCCTGCTTAATGGCATCGACATCAATCGGTTTGATTGAGCCCATATTAATCACCTGGGCTGAAATTCCTTCTTCTTTTAGCTGGTCAGCCGCTTCCATTGCCAACACCACCATTAGACCGGTCGCAATAATAGTCACATCACTGCCACTTTTCATCATACTGGCTTTACCCAACTCAAAGTGATAGCTTTCATCAAAAAGCACCGGCACATCACTACGCCCTAAACGGATATAAACCGGGCCCTCAATAGTCATGGCCGCCTCCAGCATTTTTTCGGTTTCGATGGCATCTGCCGGTGATAACACCGTCATATTGGGCAATACCCGCATCAGCGCAATGTCTTCAACCGACTGATGGGAACCGCCATCTTCACCAACGGAGATACCCGCATGGGTTAAGGCGATTTTTACATTCAGTTTTGGATAACAAATACTGTTACGGATAATTTCATAAGCCCGGCCAGCCCCGAAAATAGCAAAGGTACTGGCAAAGGGCACTTTTCCGGCCGTTGCCAGACCAGCCGCCATACCCATCAGGTTTGCTTCAGCAATCCCCACATTAAAATGCCGTTCCGGATGTGCCTTCTTAAAAATATTGGTCTTGGTTGCTCCGGAAAGATCCGCATCCAGTACCACCAGATTCGGGTTCTTTTCTCCCAGCTTTACCAGATATTCGCCATATGCCTGTCGTGTTGCTTTTTTTTCTGCCATGATTACGCCTCCAATTCTGCCAATGCTTGTTTCACTTCTTCTGCATTCGGCCCTTTTCCATGCCATCCCGCATTATTTTCCATAAATGAAACGCATTTACCCTTAACTGTTTTACAAATAATCACAGTTGGTTTATCCTCTGATTTTTTGGCTGCTTCCACAGCCGTTCGCAGTTCATCAAAGCTATGTCCATCTTCCACCGTGATGACATTCCATCCAAAGGCTTCAAACTTGGCATCAATAGGGAATGGTGACATCACCTCACAGATGGCACCGTCAATTTGAAGATTATTATTATCCACAAAGGCAATCAGATTATTCAGCTGATAGTGGGAAGCCGCCATGGCGGCTTCCCAAACAAGACCTTCTTGCAGTTCACCATCGCCCAGTAGCGCATAAATTTTATGCGATTTGTTGTCCATTTTTCCGGCCAATGCCATTCCGGCCGCCACCGAAATTCCCTGTCCCAAAGAACCAGTCGACATATCAACCCCCGGTACCTTGTTCATGTCCGGATGACCCTGAAGGATGGAGCCCAGTTGTCGCAGATTTTCCAACTCCGCATTGGGAAAAAAGCCTTTTGCGGCCAGGGTTGCATACAACACCGGAGCCGCGTGTCCTTTTGACAGCACAAAACGATCCCGATCTTCTTTTTGGGGATTATTTTCATCCACATTCATTTGCTCAAAATAGAGCAGGGTTAAAATTTCTGCTGACGACAATGATCCCCCAGGATGACCTGAAGAAGCCTTGCCAATCATTTTTACAATATCCTTGCGGATTCCCCTAACGGTTTCTTCTAAAAATGCCATTTAATTCTCCTCTTTTAATAAATATCACTATTTGTGTTGATTTGCCGATCTAAAATATCTCGTCTAATCGCCTGCGGGACGCCATCCTTAATGAAGACCCGGGGCACCCGTTTATTGACCATACAGGTGATTTCATAATTGATGGTACCCAAGGCGTCGGCCAATACATCAGCGGAAATATTGTTGCCAAAAAGCTCCACTTCGTCATACAGGGAAACGGCTTCCACATCAGTCAAATCAATCATGCATTGATCCATACAGATGCTACCAACCACCGGCACCAGCTGACCGGAAATAAAGACCTTGGCCAAACCATTGAGCATCCGGGTGTAGCCATCGGCATAACCAATTGGTAAGGTGCCAATAATTCGATCCTCCTCAGCAACAAAACGATTGCCATAGCTGACGGTTTCGCCAGGATGGAGGGTTTTGAGATGAACAATGGTTGACTTCAGGGTCATCACCGGTTTTAAGCTGATTTTTGACCGATCCACTTCCGCCGACGGATAGAGACCGTAGAGAATAATCCCCGGCCGCACCATGTCAAAATGAACGCCGTCCACATCAAATATCCCGGCGCTGTTAGCCATATGCTTAATGGGAATAACAATATTTTTTTCTGCCAGTTCCGAGATAACCTGTCGGTAGCGTCGAATCTGCTCCTGCGTGTGGGTTTTATCAGCGGCATCGGCGGTGGAAAAATGGGTAAACAACCCCTGAAGTTCGATTCCTTCCAATTGATTCATCGCCTCAATTGCTTGTGAAGCTTCTCGCCAGCCAATCCCAATGCGCCCCATACCCGTATCAATTTTTACATGAATGGGATGGCGAATGCCAATTTCCTGACAATGCTCCGACAAAGCCTGGGCAAAATCCATCTGATAAACACCGGGAATCACATCCCAGCGAATCAGATCGGGGATGTGCGCTTTTGAGGTATAACCGAGCAGTAAAATCGGCTCGGTTATACCCCCCTGTCGCAGGGCGATGGCTTCATCGATGAAAGCGACCGCCAACATATCCACCCCGGCATCACAAAGGGTTCTGGCACATTCCAAACTGCCATGACCATAAGCATCAGCTTTGACCACGCCCAGAATTTTAACGTCAGGCCCGACAATCCGGCGAATTTCTTCGTAATTACTGGTCAGAGCATCCAGGTCAATTTCTGCCCAGGTCGGGCGGAGTGCCAACTCTTTCATGCCGTCGGAACTTCCTGAACCATTTTTAGCACCATGGCTACCCCATTTTTGATTGATGCTTCGAGATTTGCCTTGTAATCATCAGTCAGATTGGAATCGGCTTTGTCAGACATGGAACGAATGACCAGATAGGGAACCTGATTGAGCATTGCCACCTGTCCTACTGCTGCCCCTTCCATTTCCACACAAAGACCGCCGAATTCTTCCAGTAATTCTTGTTTGAGCTGGTTGGAGTTCACACCTAAATCGGCAGTCATAATTCGACCCACCCGATGCGTCGCACCAAGATCTTTCGCAGCTGCCACCGCCAGCTTAATAAGGGTTGAATCGGCCTTGAAAAAGGTAATATCCATGTTTGGTATTTCACCCCGGGGATGACCAAAGGCCCGGGCATCCATATCATATTGACAACTGTCTTCAGAAATAACGATGTCACCAATTTCCAGCTCGGGATGCACTGCACCAGCTACCCCTACATGGATAATGGCCGTTACTTTAAAAATATCAATCAATACCTGAGCACACATGGCGGCATTAACTTTTCCGATTCCACTTTTGACAGCCACCACTTCTTTCTGATGAAGTTTTCCTTTAAAAAAAGTCATTCCTCCGTGATGAACCTTGATCCCATCTTCCATCGCCGCTTTGATGTCACGAACCTCACTGTCCATGGCTGCAATAATACCGATCATCTGCTTTTTTCTCCCTTCAAAAGACTCACCGCTGCATTGGCAGCGATTCCCTGTTCACTTCCAGTAAAACCCAGACCTTCTTCGGTTGTCGCTTTTACACTAACACAACCTCTGGATAAATCCAGAGTAATTCTGATATTTTCCACCATCATTTCAATATACGGCGCAAGCTTTGGGGCTTGTGCAATAATCGTTGAATCGATGTTGTTAATTATATATCCATTTTCTGCCACCAATTGTCCCACTTTTTTAAGTAGCAGCAAACTGTCGCAATCTTTGTAGGCGGCATCAGCATCCGGAAAATGTTTGCCGATATCGCCCAATGCCAGGGCGCCTAACAAGGCATCCATAATGGCATGCACCAATACGTCCGCATCCGAATGGCCCTTTAGCCCCAAAGAATGATCTATTTTTACACCGCCTAAAATGAGTGATCGATTTTTTACTAAACGATGGACATCATAACCAATTCCGATCCGTATCATTTTACTCCTTCTTGCTCGTTTCCACATAAATTTAACCACATTTTCAGCCATTTGTACAGATTTTTTTCGTTTCCACAAATTTACATCTGGCGATCCCGAAATGCACCCAGAATCCATCTGAATAACACTTTTATTTTTGCAAATGATAAAATAATATCTTTTTTCGAAAACTTTTGTCTCAATTCAGAGGTTAAATTGTTTTTCCGGCTGTATGCTTCGAGGCCGATCCTGTGAATTTCTCTGAACTTGAATTTTCATTAAAAATTATAACATAAAGCAAACAAAAAAACGCCACCAAATAAATAACTTAAATGGCTTTTAAGCTATTTGATCTGGTGACTATTGTCAAAATATTAATCCTCATGTCCGCTGTTAGTTTTTAACAGATCCCGGACCACTTCTCCGGCAATCAAAAGACCGGCTACCGATGGGACAAAGGCAATGCTGCCGGGCGGGGTTTCTCGGATAATCGGTTCTTCAGTGGAATAAAGCACTTTTAGTGATTTTACCCCCCGTTCCCGCAGTTCTTTTCGCATCACTTTGGCCAGCGGACAAACCGAAGTTTCATAGATGTCAGTAATATTAAAGCGGCTAGCATCGAGCTTATTTCCCGTTCCCATACAACTGATAATCGGCACCTTGTTTTGCTGACTTTTAATGACCAGATCGATTTTTGCCGTCACCATATCCACCGCATCGATGATATAATCATAGTCCTGAAGATGAAATTCCTGATAATTCTCAGGGGTATAGCATTTATGCATCGGATGAACAATCGAAAGCGGATTAATGGCAATCAGTCTTCTGGCCATGACATCCACTTTTTTCTTACCGATGGTTTTAACATTGGCCATAATCTGACGATTCAGATTACTGGGATCGATGATGTCTTTATCCACAATTGTTAAAAAACCAACCCCACTGCGAATTAAAGCTTCGGCCACAAAAGAACCAACACCACCAACCCCGAACAGGATGATTCTTGAATTTTTTAGAATCTCCAAACCGGGTTTTCCAATCAGTTTTTCGGTTCGGTCAAAGATTCCTGATTCTGTTTTCATTTTTACATTCTTTCCGGAGCCGATACTCCCAAAATACCCAGAGCATTTTGAATAACCTGCTTTGTTGCCTCAATCAGCGCAACTCGGGCCTTCATTAAAGCCTTGTCGTCAACCCGAACGTGGCAGGCATTATAAAAACTGTGGAAGGCTGCGGCCAGATCAATGGCATAGCGGGTAATTCGGCTGGGATCCAATTTATCTTCAGCAGTCAAAATTTCATCCGGGAAATTAGCAAGGATTTCCATCAGATTCAATTCTTCTTTTTCAACCAGGCGGCTGTAATCCAGGGGAATCGTCTGATCCAGTTCTTCGGTCATCTGGCGAATAATGCTACAGATTCGGGCATGGGCATACTGCACATAAAACACCGGATTGTCATTGGACTGCTCAATGGCCAAATCCAGATCAAAGTCAAAGTGACTGTCCGGCGAGCGCAGATTGAAGAAAAAGCGGGTGGCATCAACGCCCACTTCATCGATGAGATCGGTCAGTGCAATGGCTTTTCCCTGGCGTTTGGACATTCTTGCCACTTCACCGTTTCGAAGCAAGCGTACCAGTTGCATGATGACCACCTCAAAATTACTGGCATCAATTCCAACTGCCGTTAAAGCGCCTTTAAGGCGAGCTACATGACCGTGGTGATCAGCCCCCCAGACGTTGATACAGCGATCAAATCCACGGTTGATAAACTTATCCATGTGATAGGCGATATCAGCCATAAAATAGGTGGGTAATCCATTGGCCCGGATTAATACATCATCCTTATCGGAACCGAATTCAGTTGCTTTAAACCATAAGGCGCCTTCCTGTTCGTAGGTAAAGCCCCCCTTTCCGAGCAGCTCAATGGTCTTCTCAATGGCACCGCTGTCATAAAGGCTCTGTTCCGAAAACCAGACATCATAGCGGATTCCATAGGCTTCGAGATCGCTTCTCATCTGGCTGAGGTTTTTGTTCAGCGCATAATCAATCAAAATTGGTTTGCGTTCTTCCGGTGTCAGTAAGCGGTGGACATCACCATTGGCTGCAATAAATGCTTTCATATGGTCGGTAATGTCTTCTCCCTGATATCCATCTTCCGGAAAGGGAATATCCTCGCCCATCAATTGTCGGTAGCGAGCATCGAGAGAATCACCGAATTTGACAATCTGGTTTCCGGCGTCATTAATATAAAATTCCCGGGTGACGGCGTAGCCGGTCCAATCAGCCACTGCCGCTAAGATATCGCCAATGGCTCCACCCCGGGCATTGCCCATGTGCATCGGTCCGGTCGGATTGGCCGAAATAAACTCCAGGTTAAATTTCTTTCCGGCATTTTTCTGACTCCGGCCGTAATCGGCTTTCAAATCTGCCACTTCGGCTAAAACCGCATACTGCCAATAGGGTTTGAGTTTAAAATTAATAAAGCCCGGTCCGGCTATTTCGATGGATTCAATGTAGGAGTCGGCAATTTGCATATTTGCCACCAGGGTTTCGGCAATAAAACGGGGCGCTTTTTTCGTCTGTTTGGGCAGCTGCATGGCGATATTGGTCGAATACTCACCATGTTCTTTTTCTCTGGGAATCTCCAGAAAAAGATCTGGCATGGTTTCAATGGTCAATGCCCCCGATTCAACCGTTTGATTCAGCGCATCGCCAATGATTGTTTTAATCTGTTTGGTGATCTTTTCACGTATGTACATCCTTTGTTTCCTCTCACTTTTCTTTTTATTATCAGTAACTCGTGACTTTTTAATTCTGCTGGTCAGGTGAAATTTAAAGGAGAAGCGCAACTGGCGCTTCTCCTGTGATTGGCATTGCTGCCATTTTTATTGGGTGATTTTGATGTTTAGAATATTCTGAGAATTGGTCACCCCTTCAATTTCGATGTCATAATCGATGGACACCTTGGTGGGCTCTTTATCCTCATTATAATTGACAAATACATCCTTGGTTAAAATCCCCATGGTCACATCCCCGTAAGGGGTGGAATACCAGGTCAGGTTTCGCTTTCCCCGCTCAAATTCCATAATGGAATTGGTGGTTCCCAGACGAATGACTGATACTTTTTGCGCATCAACACAAACGGTGGTGATTGTTCCTTCCATCCCGGAAACTTCCGATTCTTGATATGTTACACAGGACCTGTTGGCTTCTTTATATAAATCTCCTTCGGTCAGGAACTCCAGGGTATCCTTTTCTTCTTCGTTTTTGACGGTTCCCGAAATGGATAACCACACTTTTTTTCTTTCTTCAGTCATTGGTCTCCTCCTAGAGGTATAATTTCTCCCACTATTAAACCATTGTTGGGTTTTTTTATCAAGAAAAATTATCCTTTTAAGTTTTTATTAGGATTACGCATCATAAAGAAATCGGACAACCTAGTTGGTTGTGGTGCGTTTCCGCTTGGCTGACGCAATAATCAGATCTACAAGTTCTATATACCCAATTCCGGTGGCTTCCCACATTTTTGGATACATACTGATGTTGGTAAATCCCGGCAGGGTGTTTACTTCATTGATTAAAATGCGTTCATCATCCGTGACAAAAAAATCGACCCGGGTCAAGCCGGAACCTTCAATGGCTTCAAAGGCTTTAATGGCATAGGCTCTGACTTTTTCGGTAACTTCCTGAGATAGCTCAGCCGGAATGACCACCTTGGAATCTTCGGTCGCTGAGTATTTGGCTTCATAATCATAAAACTCTTTTGAAGGAATGACTTCTCCGGGAATCGAGGCACGAATGACGTCTCCGACTTCCAACACAGCACATTCGATTTCTCTGCCTTTGACAAAGTCTTCCAGAATCAATTTATTGTCATAGATAAATGCTTCATTAATGGCAGCAACCAGCTCGTTTCGGTCATGCGCTTTGCTGATGCCCACGCTGGAGCCCATATTGGCCGGTTTAACAAAAATCGGATAACCCAGATCCGCTTCGATCTCGACAATTTTGCTGTCTGCATCTCGTTTCCACTCATTTTCCCGAAAATAGATATATTTGCCGGTGGGGATTCCCACGCTTTGGAACATAATCTTGGAGAAGACCTTATCCATTCCCACCGCTGAGCTTAACACCCCACACCCCACATAGGGTTTGTTGAGCATTTCAAAAACACCCTGGATGGTCCCATCTTCTCCCATTGGTCCGTGAAGAACAGGAAAAAAAACATCAATTTTAGCGATTTCCGGATGCGAGAAAATTGAAAAATCAGCAATCAGGTTGTCTTGATCCTGCTCCCAGGAACCATCCTTGATTTTTTCGGCATCACCGGAGTATAAATACCATTTCCCCTGCTTTGAGATCCCGATGGTAACAATGTTATACTTACTCCGATCAATAACCCCTAAAACATTGTAAGCAGAGACTCTGGAAACCTCATGCTCGCCCGACTGGCCTCCAAAAACCACGCCGATATTGAGTTTGTTTTTCATATCTTTTCCTCACTTTTCTTTCGAGATCTCGTTATTATGATTGTATCAATGATAACAACTATCAGTCCGCTTTGCGACCCCTTCACAAAGACCCGGCTATTTCAGACACTCCAGAAAATCTTCTTCAGTAATAACCCGAATGCCATTTTCTTTTAATAGGGCGACAGTGATACCATCCCCACTAACCAGATTCTCACTGAACGTGCCATCATAAATTTTTCCACAGCCACAAGAAGGGCTCTTGCTTTTCATAATGGCAATTTTAGCGCCTGATGTTCGGGCTGTGTCTAAAGTCCGTTGCGCTCCCAGAAGATATTCTTCAGTCACATCTATTTTTTTATTATTATACACTTTCCGCTCCCCATTGACCACGACTATTTCCGCCGGATCCCGGGGGATCGGCATGGTTGCCAACACCTCCGGACAAACTGGAATGGCCTGTCCCTGTAAAAAGAGTTGACGCAATTCATCCACCGGATGGGCTTTGCCCTCATAATTAATCTTCATTCCCAGCAAACAGCTGGATACTAAAATCTTCTTTTTCTTTTCCAACGCTTCTTTTAAACAAGTAAAGTCTTTCTGATTCATTTTTCCCCTCATTCTTCGTTTTTGTGATCCAAACTGTCCTCCCGGTAAATCCAGGCGCCCCGCTTAAATACCATTTTATAAATCATATCTTTTAAGATAATTTCACCAATTTTTATAATCGAACCGGAACCAATCGTTACCTTGTTGGTAACTCTAGCGCCCATTCCTATTTTGGTATGATGACCAATGGTCACATCTTTTCCAATAATCACTCCGGGCTCTAAAACACAGTTATCTTCAACCCTGGTGTTTGCTTCAATGATCACACCGGTACCAATCTGACAATTTTCTCCAATGGAAACCCCGGCGCCAACAATTGCCCCGGCACCAATGGTGGTTTCATTTCCGATCGTAACCGCTTCGGCAATCACCGCACTGGGGTGAACATTTCTTTCGTTCACCTGGTGTTTCATCTGCTTTCTCCTATTTTTTTCTGATTCTCAACCCCTTGGGGTAGTGGTTCTTGATCAACCCTTCGCTGGCTTTACCAAACCCCAGCGGGTAGCCATTGTAGCCAATCAGAATCCACCCTTTGGAAGCCGCGAGGTTTAATGCCTCACCTTTTAAATACTGATAAGCCAACTCTTCATCAGATAGATTGCAGCTATTTTTGGCCTGAGACAAGCCAAGCGCCATGGCCAGCGCATAGCTGGGCTCAAAGCGATTTTTCTTAAAGGTGCCTAGGTGAAGCCCGGGACGCAAAAGTTTTAAATTGGCAATTCGCTCAAGTAAAATCCCTGTCGGGATGGCATAAAGGTGTTCCCCCAAAAGATAAAGACGATCTGCAATTTTTTGATAAAATTCCGGATCGAGATTGTTTTTGGCAAAATCACAATAGTCCTGCAACTCCATACGCGTCGCCTTTTTCAACCGGGATTTGGCATATCCCTGTTTGACTTCAAGGTTTTCCGCCTGGCCTGGCAATTTTTTTAGTTTGGCAATAAAATGCCCCTCACCTTTAACTGTCATGGGCATAATCCGCAGCGTTTTTGCAATGGCCTCCTGCTGCTTTCGAGTCCAGGCAACCCGGCCATGATCAGTAATCCCGGGTAACTCAACCGTTTCCACTTCATACGGATATTTTTCGATAAACGCTTCGATCATTTGTTCATTTTCTTCCGGTGAAAAGGTACAGGTTGAATAAACCAGAACCCCGCCAGGTTTTAGCAGACGATGGGCACTTTCCAGTATCTTTTCTTGCTTTCCCCGACAACGGTCAACCCGTTCCAGACTCCAGTCAGCCAGAGCACCAGGATCTTTACGGAACATCCCCTCGCCAGAGCAGGGGGCATCGACTAATATCTTATCAAAGCTCTCATAAAAAGAGTCCACCAGCCGTTCCGGAAATTCATTGGTCACAAGGGCATTGGTGATCCCCATCCGTTCGATATTGGTAGAAAGAACGCCAGCCCGAGAATTAACCAGCTCATTGGCAACCAGCACCCCCACCCCTTGAAGTCGGGCTCCGATTTGGGTGGATTTCCCTCCCGGTGCCGCACAAAGATCCAGCACCCAATCCCCCGGCTGAGGGTCAAGCACTTCGACCGCCGCCATGGCTGTCGGTTCCTGAACGTAATAAAGCCCGGCGTAATAATAGGGATTTTTGCCCGGCCGCACCGTATGATCAATATAGAATCCATCTTTACACCAGTTCACACCCTGGGTCTTAAATGGTAATTTATCGGCCAGTTCACCAGGCGTAAGCTTCAGGGTATTGGCGCGAATCCCCTTGCTCTCTGGCTGGTCATAGGAATCCAGCAGACTCTGATAGGATGCACCCATCAGATTTTTCATTTTTTCCTTAAACGCTTCAGGTAATTGCATTGTGATCCCCATTTTTACTACTTTATTTCAGACAATTCCTTTTCTGGCACCGCCCTGATTATTAACAATACTTATTTCATTATACGTAAAGCCCTGATCAATTACAATAAATTTGTCAAAAAACACACAAATAAAAACACCAGCCCAAACGCTGGTGTTTACTTTAAATTATAATTGCATGACATTATTTTTTGGGTTTTGCAAAAATCATTCGACCGGCTGCTGTTTGCAGAATACTGGTAACAATAACTGCCGTGGAGGAGCCAATATATTTTTTGCCATTTTCAACAACGATCATGGTTCCATCATCCAGATAAGCTACCGCCTGACCGTTTTCTTTTCCCCCTTTAACCAGAAGAACCTTCATCTCTTCCCCGGGCAAAACAATCGGTTTGACAGCATTGGCCAGTTCATTAATATTGAGCACGTCCACCCCTTGAACCGTGGCAACCTTGTTCAAATTATAGTCGTTGGTCAAAATCTTGCCTTTGGTTGATTTACCCAGTTTAACCAGTTTTGAATCGACCTCATGGGTGTCTTCAAAATCCTCTTCAGTAATTTGCACTTCGATTTCCAGATCCGTCTGAATTTTATTTAAAATATCCAAACCCCGACGGCCCCGATTTCGTTTGAGTTCATCGGCCGAATCCGAAATCAGTTGGAGTTCATTGAGCACAAATACCGGAATTACCAGAGGTCCCTCAATAAAACCGGTTTTACAGATATCAAAGATCCGTCCATCAATGATCACGCTGGTATCCAACAGTTTGGGAATCGCTGCGCCTTTCTTTTTAGCCGGGCGCTTTTGGCCCAACGTTACATTGGCGTCCTTTTCCCGCTTGGCACTCTGAAATGCCTGGAGAATATCTTCCCGTTTTTTGATCGGTAAGGAAAATCCAATATAACCCAGCACAATATAAATGCTGATGGTTAAGAGTCCGCCAATCCAGGGAATGGGAATCTGCGAAAAAGCAAAACTAATCAGCATGGCAATTACTAAACCGATCACCAAACCACCTATGCCCAGGCCAATGTCAATGAGACGGACATTTTCCATGCTGGCCTCAACAATTTTCGTCAACTTTTTTACGCCTTTTAGCATTAGTGGAAATAGAATGAAAAATATAAGTCCGAATAGAACGATGAAAGCCGCATAAAAAATAATTTCCAATTCAGGGGTAAGATTAATTTGCATGGTTTTCAAGATCCACGAATTGGTTATCAATACGTTGGCCAGGGCTATCCCAACCAGAATTCCAATAATTCCAAATGACACGCGAAGTATCTTTTGTATCACTATCTTCACCTCCTTTCTAAAACATTACCATAAATTATAGCACCTAATTCTTAAGATTAAACTATTAAATACAACAAAAGGCGCGAAATTCACGCCTCACTTTGTACCGAACTATTGATCAAATCCAGGATTTCTTCTTTATCCTTATCTTGAATCAAGACCATTTCGCTGACGATGAAATTCCGGGCATTATTGAGCATTTTCTTTTCCCCGGTTGAAAGGCCTTTTAATCGATCCAGTAAGATAAGATTCTTAACGACCTTGGCGACTTCAAAAATATCACCGGTTTTTAAACGTTCGAGATGTTCCCGATATCGTCGGTTCCAGTTTTTTTCCATCACATCCATTGGTAATTTTAGCGACTCGATCATTTCATCAATTACTGACTGGTTTACGATGGTTCTTACCCCAATATCATCGACTTTATCAACCGGAATTAAAATCTGCAAACCTTCGGACACGATCTGCATGATGTAGTAAGGTTTCGTTTCTTCAAATATTTCTCGTTCTTCGATTGCTTCAATGATACCCGCTCCGTGCATTGGATAAACAATTTTATCCCCAATCTTGTACATTTTAACCACTCCTATCATCGATTCTGGAGTTATTATAACACAAAAAAAAGGGAGAAGCCTTTTATTTTATAAAAAACTTATCCCGCTGTCAATATTTTTTTAAATAATCATGGTTAAACTGATCCGTTTTCGTTTCAGATCCACCGCCAGCACCTTTACAGTTACCACATCCCCCAGAGAAACTGCTTCGGACGGGTGTTTAATATAACGATCAGTGATTTGAGAGATATGCACCAGACCATCCTGATGAACACCAATATCGACAAAAGCGCCAAAATCGATGACATTTCTGACTGTACCCGTCAGTTCCATATCCACTTCCAGATCACTCATCGATAAAACATCAGACCGCAAATGGGGCTTGGGTGCATTCTCCCGGGGATCCCGTCCCGGTTTTTTAAGTTCCTTGACAATGTCATATAGGGTTGGAATCCCGATTTCGAGCTGGGCCGCCATTTCCGAATAATTCATGTCATTAAACAAATCCTGTTGTTCCCGGGTACCGAGCTTTTCTTTTTTAATCCCTTTTAATTTCAAGAGTTTTTCGACACTTTTATAAGCCTCCGGGTGAACTCCAGTATTATCGAGGATGTTATCACCGTCATCAATCCGCAAAAATCCGGCGCATTGCTCATAGGCTTTGGCGCCCAGCCCTTTGATCTTCATCAATTCTTTTCTATTCTTGATCGGTCCAACGCTGTTGCGATAATCCAAAATATTATTGGCAATGGTTTTGTTGACCCCGGCTACGTACTTGAGCAGCGCTACCGAAGCCCGGTTGACGTTAACCCCGACATTATTAACAGCATCTTCAACCGTTGCTTCCAATACCCGCTCCAGCTCTTTCTGATTGACGTCGTGCTGATACTGCCCCACCCCGATGTGTTTCGGGTCAATTTTAACCAGCTCCGACAACGGATCCTGAAGTCGTCCACCAATCGAGATGGCCCCCCGGATAGAGACATTGATATCCGGGTACTCTTCGGTGCCAAGTTCCGAAGCCGAATAAACTGAAGCCCCAGCTTCATTGACCACAATGTATTGGACTGGCACTGCGGTTTTTTTGATGGTTTCAGCCACAAACTGCTCTGACTCCCGGGAAGCAGTACCGTTGCCGATGGCAATAATATCGACCTGATGGCGTTCAATCAGCTCGATCAACTCTTTTTCCGCTTTTTCGGCCTGCCCTTTGCCAAAGGTGGGATAGATGGTGGTATAGTCCAGCACCTTTCCGACCGCATCAAGAATGGCAATCTTGCAACCGGTTCGGAAGGCCGGGTCAAAGCCCATTGTGACTTTTTCTTTAAAGGGTGGCTGGAGCAGCAGCTTTTTAAGGTTTAGCGCAAACATCTTGATGGCCCCTTCTTCCGCCCGCTCTTTTAGTGCCGTCCGGATTTCCCGCTCAATGGCCGGCGCAATCAGCCGGGTATAACTGTCATCAATGGCATTTAACAGATAGCTTGAGGGCTGGGCTTTAAGCAATTCCTTCTTCAGGTAAGCAAGAATTTCCTCGCCAGGTGCCAGCAGTTTAACCGACAGGGCTTTTTTCTTTTCGCCCCGGTTAATTGCCAAAATGCGGTGATCCTTAATGGTTTTTATGGCTTCCGTATGATCAAAATACATTTCCAGCTCCGGGTTTTCCGCTTCTTTTCCCTTAACCACGGTGGATTTGATCTGGCCCTTGTCAAAGGTACACTTCCTTATCACGCCCCGGTAAGCAGCTGTATCCGAAATTACTTCGGCGATAATATCCATGGCCAGTTGCAGCGCTTCGTCGGCGGTGTCAATTTCTTTTTCGACATCAATATAACTAAGAGCGGCTTTGGCCAACTCGCTTTCAATCAGTTTTTGCTCAAGTATTTGCAGCGCCAATGGCTCCAGTCCTTTTTCCCGGGCCACCGATGCCCTAGTTTTCTTTTTCTGTTTATAAGGCAGGTAGAGGTCTTCCACTTCCTGAAGGGTTTGGCTTTTTAAAATGGCGCTTTTAAGTTCCAGGGTCAGCTTGCCCTGTTCCAAAATGCTACCGGTAACCTCTTCTTTTCGTTTTTCCAATTTTCTTAAATATGTTAACCGCACATCCAGATCCCGCAATAGTGCATCACTTAAATTTCCGGTGACCTCTTTTCGATAACGGGCGATAAAGGGAATGGTATTCCCCCCATCGATTAAATTGATGGTATCTTCCACCTGCTGGGGGCGTATTGAAAATTCTTTTGCCAGTTGGTTAATAATATGTTCCACAAAATACTCCATTTCTAAATTTCTTAATTCCAGGTTTTTATTAGTTGGTGTGAATATCAAAGAATAGTTTAACATTTTTTTGGTATAATCACAAATCTTCCATAAAATAACCGAATGACTGTTTAAACTGCCTATCGGCGCATTGTAATGAAAACAGGTTCATGATAAAATATTCTGTACTAAACGAAAAGGAGCATCACCTTTATGGCTATAAAATTTATTGTGGATTCCATGTGTGATACCAACAGCGACATTCTGAATCGCTATGATTTTGATATATTACCCTTTCCCGTAACCCTGGATGATAAAACGTATTTCGATGGCATAAACATTACCCCGGAAATGGTCGTGGATTTTGTCAACAATAATAGTAAACTCTTTCCAAAAACCGCTCAAATTCAACCGCTGGATATTACCAACACAATTGAAAAACACCTTAAGAACGGTGATGATGTCATCTATCTGGTACTCTCCTCAAAGCTTTCTGGCACCTACCAGACCGCCCGGCTGCTGGCTAAAGATTTACAGGAAAAATATCCAGAGCGCAAAGTCGCCATTGTCGATTCTCTTTCGGCCACCACTGGTTCGGCATTGATTCTTTATCAGGGCTTGAAGCTGAACAAACTCAACCGCCCCTATGACGAAATTGTTGAAACGATGACCTTTCTGGCCCACCACGCTCAGATCTTTTTTATGGTCGGCGATATCAAATGGCTGGCTCAGGGCGGTCGAATCAGCCGAAATGCAGCGATGCTTGGCGATATGCTTAAAATCGTCCCAATCCTATACTTTAAAGACGGCGAGATTCTGGTCTATGAAAAAATCCGCGGCCAGAAAAAAGCCTTAAAGACCCTGTTTGCCATTGTTGAAGAAAAAATGACAAATAAGAATCAGATCCTCGGGATGATCCAGAGTACGGCGACCGATCTCCAGGATAAGGCCCGTAAATATTTTGAAAAAGAATTGGGGATTAAAAACTTTTTGCTGCCTGAAAAAGCCGGTTCCACCCTGACCGTTCATATTGGCACCAATTGTCTGGGGATTATGTTTTTTGATGAATTGCCGGATAATTATGTCAATGTGACTCCATAAAACATTGCACCAAATAAGCGCCATGCCGGATACAACCGTATCGGCATGGCGCTTATTTGGTTTTAAAAAATTTATTGACCGCCTAACCTCTTGGCGGTAAGCTTGACGCCACCATCTGAACCAGTCGGCTCAGCGGCATGGTTTGCAGCCAGACTTTTCCCGGCCCTTTTAACGTTGCCAGAAACAATCCTTCGCCGCTTAAAAAGACATTTTTCATCCCTTTGACCGCCTGAATGTCAAAGCTCACTGATTCTTCAAACATACCAATATGTCCCTGATCAATTTTCATCACTTCTCCTGGTGCCAGATCATATTCAACCACTGCGCCATCCATTTCGATAAAGGCCGTTCCCGGTCCTGAAAGTTTTTGCAGAATAAAACCTTCACCACCAAAAAGGCCCACCCCAAGATTCTTTTTAAAATACATATCCACATCGAGAGTTGATTCGCCGGCCAGAAAACTGTGTTTCTGACAGATGATCGACTGTCCCGGCTGAAGCGACAGCGCTTTGATCTCGCCCGGGTAACTGGATGTGAAAGAAATTTTACTGTTCCCCTGCTCAGCGGTATAAGTGGTCATAAACAAAGAGTCTCCGGCCAATGTCCGTCTGAGACCTTTCATCAGGCCCCCCTTGGTATTGGTATCCATCCGAATATGCTCTGACATCCAGGACATTCCCCCAGATTCCGTAAACATCGATTCCCCATGATCCAGCGTAACCGTAACGACCGGGAGATTGCCTCCCTTAATTTCATAATTCATTTTTTCCTCCTCGTTTTGTGACTATAAAAAAATCGCCAATTAGTGGATATTTACCCCAAAATTGACGATTTATTTTGTTATATCTGACTATTTTAGATTATTTTTTTAATTTAATCAGGTTGATCAACCCACCGGCCAACAGCATTTCTTTTTGGCGCTCTGAAACTTCCAGCAGCATTACATAGGTTAACCCTTTGGTTTTATTAATCAGGTTGGCCCGTCCTGATTTAACTGCCTCCAGAGCATTTTCAATGACCAGTTCGTCATTTAGTTCAATGGTATCATAATCGGCTTCGTTTTCAAATACCAGTGGCAGAATGCCGTTATTGATGAGATTGTTTTTATGAATCCGGGCAAAGGATTTAACTGCCACCCCTTTAATCCCCAAATAAACCGGTGCTAAAGCCGCATGCTCCCGGCTGGAACCCTGCCCATAGTTGGAGCCGCCAACTATAAAACCGCCGCCATTATCCAGGGCTCGCTGTGGGAATTCGGCATCACAAGGGGCCAGACAATAGTTTGACAGATAGGGAATGTTGGAGCGATAGGGCAGTAATTTGGCATTGGAAGGCATGATATGATCCGTGGTGATATTATCTTCGACCACAATTAGGGCTTTTCCAGCAACCGTATTTTTAAGCGGCTGGGTGGCTGGGAAGGGTTTGATGTTTGGCCCTTTGATGACTTCCACATCAACACCTTCCGGTGCCGGTGCCATCACCATAGTATCGTTCAGTAAAAAGTGATCCGGCATCGCAATTTCCGGCAAATCAATTTTTCCCAAAGGATTGGTCAGCACCCCTTCCAGGGCGGATATCGCTGCTGCTTCAGGGCTTAACAGGTAGACATCGGCAGAAGGCGTACCCGAGCGACCAAAGAAGTTCCGGTTGAAGGTTCGCAGCGACACAGCATTCGTCGATGGTGCCTGGCCCATCCCAATACAGGGTCCGCAGCCGCATTCCAGCACCCGGGCGCCAGCATTTAGCAGATCGGCCAAAGCGCCGTTTTCGGCCAACATGGTCAATACTTGTTTTGAGCCTGGCGCAATCACCAGCGAAACATTCTCAGCCACGGTTTTGCCTTTAACAATGGCAGCCACCTTCATCAAATCCAACCAGGATGAGTTGGTACAGCTGCCAATCGCCACCTGATTAACCGCCAAACCTTCAATTTCCGAAATTTTAACCACCTTGTCGGGACTGTGCGGACAGGCAGTCAGTGGTTCTAAGGCATCCATATCAACCGTGACGACTTCATCATAGATGGCATCGGCATCAGCGGATAGTTCAATATAATCCCCGCCACGGCCCTGAGCTTCTAAAAATACCCGGGTCATTTCATCGGATGGAAATACCGAGGTGGTTGCCCCCAATTCGGCGCCCATGTTGGTAATTGTGGCCCGTTCCGGTACGGTCAGGGTCTTTACCCCGTCTCCTGTGTATTCAAACACCTTATTGACCCCGCCTTTAACGGTACATTGACGTAACACTTCCAGGATCACATCCTTGGAGGATACACCGGTGCGCAGCTTGCCGATTAATTCCACCTTAACCACTTTGGGCATGGTGATATAATAAGGGTCGCCAGCCATGGCCACAGCCACATCCAGACCACCAGCCCCAATGGCCAGCATCCCGATGCCGCCACCGGTGGGCGTATGACTATCCGATCCTAACAGCGTATCGCCCGGTACTCCAAAGCGTTCAATCTGAACCTGGTGGCAAATGCCGTTGCCCGGTTTTGAATAATAAACGCCATGTTTTTTGGCCACGCTCTGAATATAGCGGTGATCATCCATGTTTTCCGGGCCTTCCTGGAGCATGTTGTGATCAATATAGGCCAAGGATTTTTTGGTTTTAACCCGGGGCACCTCCATGGCTTCAAACTGCAAATAGGCCATGGTTCCGGTGGAGTCCTGGGTCAGGGTCTGGTCAATCCGAATTCCAATTTCTTCACCTTTGATCATTTCTCCCACTACAAGGTGCGCCGCAATAATCTTCTCTGTTAACGTTTTTCCCATTTAATTTACTATTTCCTTTCCATACTGCTATTTTCTGAATTTTTCGGTGTGATGTGCTTGTTCTAAACTATCGATTTTTATTATACCATCTTTTTTTCCAACTTTCCATTTTTTACTTTAGCGGTTTGACTTCAATTTAAATCGAAACTATGTTATACTGTGATTCAATCAATTCAAGTTTATAAGTGGATTTGGAGGAGCTCATGACGTTTCTTAAATGCTTCAGCCGCTTTTTATTTGTCCAGGGAAGAAAGAATAATATTATCAACCTTTCGGCTCAGATGTCCTATCGAACCCTGTCGGCATTTGTTCCTTTTTTGATGTTGCTCTACAGTTTCATCAACTGGTTTTCCGCCAGTGTCAACGAAACCCTGATTTTTGCCTTTTCAAAAATACTACCGCAATCGATAATGAATTATGTTAATCTGGCCATGGAAAATGCCAACACCATTTCGTTTTCATTGGGTACCAATCTGATCCTCGGATTTTTCATTTTATATGTTTCCGTTTCAGCCATGCATTCCCTGATCACTTCTTTAAACCGGATCTTTGGCCAAAAAGAAACCCGGGGCATTGTTGCGCTCTGGATCCAATCGATTCTATATCTGTTTTTATTTCTGTTGATTATCTTTTTTACGGTTTTTTTCTATCTATTCGGTGAAAAACTGCTTTCATTTATTTTTAACGCTCTGAATTTATCGCAATTTTTTGCAGTTTTTATCATTCTCTTTACGTTGCTTTATCTGCTTATTGTGCCGACCCTGATCTTTACACTGATTTATATGTATGCTCCCAAAAACCATCTTGGTTTTTGGGAAGCCCTGCCAGGCGGCGCTTTTGTCAGCATCAGCTGGTTTATCATTCTGTTTCTCTATGCCCTGTTTGCCGATACCGTCCTTGATTTCAACAGCTTTTTCATTAATTTACAAGGGCCCTTCTCATTGTTTTTTGTTGTCTATCTGATCTGTTTCAGCCTTACCTTAGGCGGCGTTGTGAATCTTTACGGAACAAAACCATCATTATTTTGTGAAACGGAGGCCGCCAAATGACCGAACGGATCATGAATTTAAAACTTGTGAAACTGATCAACTTTATCCGAGAGGATTTCGAAAAAACAGATTTTTCAGGAATCTGCACGCAAATGTCATTTTACCTGTTGTTGGCTTTTTTCCCCTTACTGCTTTTTCTGATTTCATTTATCGGAAATTTTATCAAACCCTTCGAAACCTATCTCTATGAAATTTTAGAAACATTTTTGCCAGAACTTTCCTATGAATATGTAACCAGTTTACTAAACAGCCTGATCAGTCAGGTTTCCGATTCCCAGTACAGTCTGATTCTTCTGGCTTTCTTCTTTTCGTCCCTGGCCACCCGGGCAGTCATGATCGGTATCAATCAAACCTATGGCCGGGAAGAAACCCGAAGCCTTAGAGAAATCTGGCTCTATTCGTTTCTGTTTACGATTCTTTTCACGCTGGCTATTTTATTAATTGCAGTCGCCTATATTTTCAGTGCAGACTTCGGTGCTGTTATTTTTCAGAAAATTGGGTTATATACTTATTATTATCCGGTTCTGAGTTTTTTTGCGATTGCTTTTTCCTGGATCGTTTCAACCTTTATTTTTAATATGATCTATGTCATGGCCCCCGCACAACCCTTAAAGCTTAAAAGCGGTTTTCCCGGAGCCCTGTTTGCCACCCTGGGACTTAATATCGCTTTTCGTGTTTTTACCTTATTTATCAATCATTCCACCAAATATAGTACACTCTATGGCAGCCTGGGTGGACTCTTTGCCCTGATGGTGGCCATCTACTTTATTTGTGTCATTTTGAATCTGGGGGGGAAGATCAATCTGTACTGGTCGTTATATCAAAACGATGAATTGCCATTCCCTTTTTAGCCACGACTTTAGGTTTAAGATTGTCAAAAATATTTTTTATTTAGAAAGATGTCCGATCAATAACAGGACTTGTGATAAAATAACAGGTGTTTAATTCACCCGATTCCAACCACATATGAAAGGACACATCTACCATGAAAAAAACCGATGTCCATACAGATTTAGCCACTAACCGGCGTTTTCTCAGTTACCACTATTTTGGTGCCCACCTGAATGAAAAAGGGGTCACTTTTCGGGTTTGGGCCCCCTATGCCCAGAGTGTTTCGGTTGTTGGAGATTTTAACCACTGGAACATCACCGATCATCCCATGAAACCTGTTTCTGGCGCCCATGGAATTTGGGAACTGTTTATTCCGGAGCTTTCGCAAGGTCTGCTTTATAAATATGCGGTTCGCCAAAAAGATGGTGAACTGGCCTATAAAGCCGATCCTTACGGGTTCTATAGTGAGGTTAAACCCAAAACCGCCTCCATTATCTGGGAACTTGATGGTTATATCTGGCAGGACGACGCCTGGTGCCAAAAAAGAAACCAAACCAATTGGCTCAAAATGCCGGTCAATATTTACGAAGCCCATCTGGGTAGCTGGAAACGCAGTGATACCGGTGACTATCTGACCTACCATGAGCTGGCTGACCAGTTGGTTCCCTATCTGACCGAAATGCATTATACCCATATCGAGTTGATGCCGATTATGGAACATCCCTTTGACGGTTCATGGGGTTATCAACTGACCGGTTATTATGCTGCTACCAGCCGCTATGGCGATCCCCAGGGCCTGATGCACTTCATTGATTGTTGTCACCAGGCTGGCATCGGGGTCATTCTGGATTGGGTACCCGGTCACTTCTGCAAAGATGATCAGGGTTTGCGTCATTTTGACGGTACCTGCCAATACGAATTTTCCGAACACCAGCAATGGGGGACGATGGTCTTTGATTACGGTAAACCGGAAGTCATCGATTTTCTCATCTCCAATGCCTATTTCTGGTTTGACCGTTACCATGTCGATGGACTGCGCATCGATGGAGTGGCCAGCATGATTGAACTAAACCACGGACTTGATGGCGAACCTTACCGCAATGCTCAGGGTGGCACCGATCGTCTGGAAGCGCTGGCCTTCCTCCGGGAACTGAATACCATTATTTTTCGGGATTTTCCCTTTGCCATTATGTCAGCCGAAGATTCCACTGCCTATCCGATGGTCACCTGGCCGGTGGACAAGGGCGGCCTGGGCTTCAACTTGAAATGGGACATGGGCTGGATGCATGATACCCTGGATTATATGAAAACCGATCCAATGTTTCGGAATCGCTTCCATAATCTGTTGACCTTTTCGATGGCCTATGCCTTTAATGAGAACTTCATCCTGCCCCTTTCTCACGATGAAGTGGTTCACAGCAAACGAACCATCCTTGACAAAATGTTTGGGGATTACAATATGAAATTCGACCAATTCCGCCTTCTCTTTGGGTATTTAATAACCCATCCAGGCAAAAAACTGTCGTTTATGGGGAACGAGTTTGCCCCCTTCCTGGAATGGCGGGTGGATGAATCACTGGAATGGTTCCTCCTGGATTATCCCAAACACCGGGAAATTCACACCTACATGAAAGAACTCAATAAGTTTTATCGTAAAGAAAAAGCCCTCTGGACTGATGACCACAGCTGGGAAGGTTTTGAGTGGCTGGAACCCAACAACAGCGAACAAAGCATTCTTATTTTTAAACGAATGAGTGCCGAGGAAAAAGATACGCTGATCACCATTATCAACTTCTGTCCACTAAGCTATACCGATTATCAAATTGGCGTTCCGGCTGACAGCAATTATCGGTTGGCCTTTAATTCCGATGACACCACTTATGGTGGGACTGGTTTTAAAATGAAAAAAAGCATGAAAGCCCAGCCTGTCCCGCTTCATGGTCAGGATTATTCGGTTTCCATCAATATCCCGCCTTCCGCCATGGTTGTTTTAAAAGCGGTTGTCCCCCGGACAAGCACCAAAAACAAACCGGTACCGGATAAAAAAACAAAAATTAAAAAATAAAGACTCTCTTTGTCGAAAGGAACAACCATGAATTCTTCAGAACGAGAAAAAATAAAAGCCGCTTATAAGGCCACCTTTACCAAGAAAATCGAAGAAGTTTCAGGAAATTGTCTGGCTGAAGCGTCCCTACTTAAACAATACCAGGCCCTGGCTGAAATGGTGATGGAAAGCATCACCTCCCAATGGGCAAAAACCAACACCCTCTATAACAAAAATGAATCCAAGCAAGTTTACTTTTTTTCCATCGAGTTTTTGATTGGACGGCTGATGAAGTCCTATCTCAGTAATTTAGGGGTGGAAGACCTGGTTCAGGAGTGCTCCGTGGAAATGGGGCTGGATTATGAAGCCATTCTTGCCCAGGAGTCTGACCCCGGGTTGGGCAATGGCGGTCTGGGACGATTAATGGCCTGCTATCTGGATTCTTCTTCAGCCATGGGAATGCCCGCCCACGGTAATGGCATCCGTTATAAATACGGGCTGTTTGAACAACGCATTATCAATGGCGAACAGATTGAAGTGGCCGACAACTGGCTTAAAAACGGCTATCCTTTTGAAATCCGCAATCCGGATAAGTCGGTGATTGTTAAATACTACGGCCAGATTCATTCCGAAAACATCAATGGCAATCTGACCTTTGTCCACGAAAACTACGAACCGATTATGGCCGTTCCCTATGATGTTCCGATCAAGGGCTACCGCAATGAAACCGTGAATTCGCTGCGACTGTGGAGTGCCGAGCCACTGGAAGCCTTTGATCTGCCCAGTTTTAATCAGGGCCATTTTTTAAACGCAGTTCGGCATAAGTCTGAAGCCGAAGCCATCAGCCAGATTCTTTATCCCAATGACAATGGCTTTGACGGCAAACTTTTGCGTCTCAAACAGGAATACTTTTTTGTCTGCGCCGGGATCAAGCGAATTGTTGTGGATTTCAAACGTTCCAACAATAATTCGATGGATGGTTTTAGCGACAAAATTTGTATTCACATTAATGATACCCACCCGGCGCTATGCGGCCCCGAACTGATGCGGGTACTAATGGATGAAGAGGGCTTAGGTTGGGATGACTCCTGGAAAATTACCGTCGCCGCATTGAGCTTCACCAACCACACCGTATTACCGGAAGCCCTCGAAAAATGGCCGGTGGATATGATGAAGGATTTACTGCCGCGGATTTATATGATCATAGAAGAAATCAACCGCCGCTTTCTGATGGAACTGGATAACGAATTTCCCTACGATCTGGAGCGTAACCACAGCCTTTCCATTATTCGGGATAACTATGTTCATATGGCCAGTCTGGCGATCGTATCGAGTCATTCGGTAAACGGTGTGGCCGCCCTGCACAGCAAAATCCTCCGGGAAGAAACCTTCAACGGTTATTACCAGGTCTTTCCCAACCGATTCTACTCGGTAACCAATGGCGTCTCACCCCGACGCTTTCTGATGAACAGCAATCCGGAACTGAAAACATTGATTACTGAATCGATTGGCTCAGCCTGGGAACATAACCTGTTCCATCTGAAGAAGCTGCTAAACAATATTAACGATCCGGTTTTTTATGAAAAGTTTGATGGCGTCAAATTGGCAAATAAGATCCGACTCGCCAATTACATGGCCAGCCACAACAATATTAACGTCGATCCCCACTCAATTTTTGACATTCAGGTTAAGCGGATTCATGAATATAAGCGACAATTGCTAAACGCCCTCCATGTCCTCTATCTGTACAATCGACTCAAAGAAAATCCCAACCTGGAAATGGCCCCCCGAACCTTTATCTTTGCTGGCAAAGCGGCCCCCGGGTATTACTATGCCAAAGAAGTGATTAAACTGATCACCGCCATTGCCGAGCTGGTCAATACCGATCCGACCCTCCATGACAAATTGAAGGTGGTGTTCCTGGCCAACTTTAATGTCTCCCTGGCCGAGATCATCTATCCGGCAGCCAATATTTCCGAACAGATTTCAACAGCTGGCAAAGAAGCCTCTGGAACCGGAAATATGAAATTTATGATGAATGGCGCCATCACTCTAGGGACGATGGATGGGGCCAATATCGAAATTCTTGAAGCCGTTGGCCCCAGTAATATTGTCACCTTTGGTCTATCTGCCGATGAGGTACATAACTATCAGAAGTACGGCGGTTATCGCTCCATCGATATCTTTGAACAGGATCCCCGGATTCAGCAGGTTCTTCACCAACTGATTGACGGCACCCTGGGACATGGACTCAGCTTCCAGGCCATCTATGATTCACTGCTGTTGTACAACGATGGCTACTTTGTTCTAAAAGATTTCAGTGCCTACGCCGATGCTCAGAATCAGGTCGATCATCTTTTCCGCAATCCGACCATTTGGACTAAAATGTCCATCAGTAACGTCGCTAATTCCGGGATTTTCTCAAGTGATCGTTCGATTGCCGACTATCAACGAGAAATCTGGAAAATCATTTAAGGAGGTATCACTTTGAATACTGAATGTGTCGCTATGCTCCTGGCGGGAGGTCAGGGCAGCCGTCTCGGATCGCTGACTTTTAATAACGCCAAACCTGCTGTTTTATTCGGTGGAAAATATCGAATCATTGATTTTCCGCTTAGCAACTGTATGAATTCGGATATCGATGTGGTCGGAGTGTTAACCCAGTACCGCCCCTATATCCTCAATAATTATATTGGTGATGGCTCAGCCTGGGCCCTGGATCAGGTTCAAGGTGGCGTCCACATCCTGCCCCCCTATATGGGTCAGAAAGGGGGCCGCTGGTATTCAGGAACCGCCGATGCCATTTATCAGAACCTGGATTTTATCCACCGCTTCGATCCCGAATACGTGTTGATTCTGTCTGGTGATCATATTTACAAGATGGACTATTCCAAGATGCTGGCCTTTCACAAACAGAAAGAAGCCGACCTGACCATTGCCGTGATGGACGTCCCCTGGGAAGATGCTCACCGCTTTGGCATTGTCAACACCGATGAGGATCATTGCATCAAAGAATTTCAGGAAAAACCTGAACGCCCTAAAAGCAACAAAGCCTCCATGGGGATCTATATTTTTACCTGGAAAGAATTAAAAAAAGCGCTGCTTGACGATGCCGGAAACCGCGAATCGGAACACGACTTTGGCCATAATGTGATTCCCATGCTCCACGAAAGTGGCAAACGAATTTTCGCCTACCCCTACTCTGGTTACTGGCGGGATGTGGGCACCGTCCAAAGCTATTATGATGCCAATATGGATCTTTTGGATTGCGACTGCGATTTTGATCTCAGCGACCGTAATTTTCGAATTTTCTCCAACAACACCAGTCGCCATCCCCAATTTATTGGCCCCCAGGCCAAGATCAGCAACAGCCTGATCTGTGATGGCTGCATTATTTTTGGTAAAGTTGAGAACTCCATCTTGTCCCATGATGTGGTGATTCATAAAAAAACCAGCCTGAAAAATGTCATTGTGCATACCGGAGCGATCATTGAGGATGGTGCCATTTTAGAGAATTGTATCGTCGGGGCCCGGGCCAGAATTAAAGGCGATGCCCGCTATATTTCCGACCCCACCGAACCCGCTCCGGAAATACATGTCATCAATAACTGAAAGGATTGAGAACAAATGAAAAATGTTGCTGGACTTATCTTAAATGTCGATGGCGAGGATGACTCCCTAAAGGATTTTCTTTCCCATCGCAGCCTGAGCACCTTGCCTTTCGGCGGACGTTATCGCCTCATTGACTTTACCCTTTCCAATATGGTCAATTCTGGTTTATCCCATATCGGCGTCATCGGGTCTCATAAATACAGCTCCCTGGTCGATCATCTAGGGACTGGTAAAGAGTGGTCCCTGAGCCGAAAAACTCAGGATCTCTCAATCCTTTCGGGATCAAACAATTACCATATCGGACGGCTGATTAAGGTTAATCTCCGTAATCTTCAAAATAACCGGGGCTTTCTGGATGCCACTGGGGCCAAACATGTGCTGATTGCTACCCCCAATCTGGTCACTACCTTCGATTTTCGAAATGCCTATGATATCCATTTAAAAAATGACAGTGACATCACCCTGATTTTTAAGAAAGATGATCCCCTTTATCATCTCAAGGATAACGACCTCTATCTGGAATTTGCCAAAAACCGGGTCAGCGGTCTCCATTTCAAACGGGAACATACCACCGGACATTTTTTTACAGAGATGTTTTTTATCAAAAAATCCATTCTGATGGAATTACTGGATCTCAGTGAACGTACCGGTGACTGGGATTTGCTGGATATGATCAAATACAATATCGATACCCTCAGGGTTTTTGGCGCTCAGCATACCGGTTATATCAAACGGGTGAACTGCCTGGAGAACTATATGAAAACCAGTATGGATCTGCTGGAATATGAGATTATGCAGGAACTTTTCCTGGGCAAAAATTCCATCCATACCAAGATCAAAGATAACCATCCCACCCTCTATGAAGATCCCGCCCAGGTGTCCAATTCGATTGTCGGCAGCGGCTGCATCATTGAAGGAAACATTACTCACAGCATTATCTTCCGGGACACTAAAATGAATGTTGGTTCACATATCCAGAATAGTATCATCATGCAACGGTGTGATATCGGGCGAAATGTTAATCTGAATTATGTGGTCATGGACAAGGACACCAAAATCAGCGATCACACCACCTTAGTTGGCAAACCCCATGCTCCCATTGTTTTAAAGAAAGGCACGGTAATATAAATGTTAAACGTCCTATTTGTCACTTCTGAAGCATATCCTTTTTCAAAAAGTGGTGGATTGGGAGATGTGCTGGGCGCTCTGCCAAAATCCTTTCCTGACGATGTTAAAACCCAGGTAATCCTGCCATATTACAGCACCATTCCCGAAGAACTACGTCAAAAAATAAAGCCCCTTAAACACTTTCAGATGTGGATGTCCGATACTCTCCACTATTGCGGGCTTTTGACTGCTGAGCACGAAGGCGTTACCTTTTATTTTATCGATAATGAAGCCTTTTTCAAACGCCCCTCGCTTTACGGTTATTATGATGACGGTGAACGATTCAGCTTTTTTTGCCGAGCGGTGCTGGACTCCCTGCCACTGCTTGATTTTACTCCGGATATAGTTCACTGCAATGACTGGCAGACTGCTGCTGTGGCCTACCTGCTCAAACATCAGTACCGCCGCGCTTTTCCCGATACAAAGGTGGTTTTTACGATTCATAATATCCGTTATCAGGGTGTTTACGGCTTTCATGATATCAGCCCCTATCTCCACCTGGGCTTCTTACCCTCAGATTTGGAGTTTTATGGAAAAATCAATCTGATGAAGGGGGCGCTGTACGCCGCCGATCTGATCACCACCGTCAGTCCTACCTATGCTGCTGAACTGAAAGACCCTTATTATGGTGAAGGACTGGATGGCGTGATTCGTCACCTCGACCAACAGGTTGTCGGGATTCTCAATGGCATTGACGAATCCATTTACGATTCCAAGACCGATCCGGCTTTATTTGTTCCCTATGATAACCCGGAAAAAAAGAAAGTGGAAAACAAGAAAGCCCTACAGGAGTATTTCGATCTGCCCGTCCGGGGGGATGTCCCAATGGTCTCAATGATCACCCGGCTGGTTGAACAAAAAGGACTGGATCTGGTATCTAACGTTATTCATGAAATTTTGCAGCTGGATCTCCAGCTGGTGATTCTGGGAACTGGTGATGCCATTTATGAAAATTTGTTCCGTAGCATCGCCTACAACTACCCTGATAAAATGGTCACCATCATTGATTTTGATGAAGCGCTGTCCCGTAAAATCTATGCCGCCAGTGATTTCTTCCTGATGCCCTCCAAATTTGAGCCCTGCGGACTCTCCCAGATGATTGCCATGCGTTATGGCGCTGTCCCCATCGTTCGTGAAACTGGCGGCCTTAAAGATACCGTCACCTATTTTAACGCCAAGACAAAGAAAGGTAATGGTTTCAGCTTTGCAACCTACAACGCCCACGACATGCTTTTTACCATTCAACATGCCGTATCCCTATATCATAATTCTCCCGCAGCTTATAAAAAACTGGTAAAAAATGCCTATAACACCCATTTTGACTGGAAACAATCAGCTGATATTTATCTTTCATATTATAATAAATTAATGGAGTGATAAGATTATGAAATTTCGTCATCATTCATGGGAACTGGCCTTTCGATCGCCCTTTGGCGCACTGCCAATTGGCAATGCCGTCACACTGCGGGTTTATGCCACTGAAATTGAAAAATTAAAACTGCGAACCTTTTTTGATAACCAGGAAGTAACCCACCCGATGATCAAATCCCGGGATATCAATTATTGGGAGATCACTCTGGATATGCCCACAATTCCCGGCATCTTCTGGTATGACTTCAGCTTTGAATCCCGGGGCCGAGCCTATGCCTATGGCACCCAACACGATCACTTGGGGGGTGAAGGGCGGATTTATGAAACAAAACCGCCGTCTTTTCAAATTACGGTTTATGACCCGCAGCGACAGTCTCCAGCCTGGTATACCCAAGGTATCATGTACCAGATTTTTCCCGATCGTTTCCATCGAGGTGCCGACTTTGATCTGAACAATTTCCATCGGGATGCGATTCTCCATCCCAATTGGAGCGATACCCCCCACTATTTCCGGGAAAAAGACGGTGGTATCAAATACTGGGATTTTTTTGGCGGCACCCTGGAAGGGATCACCGAAAAACTGGACTATCTGCAAAGCTTGAACATCACCATTTTGTATTTGAATCCTATTTTTAAATCCCGTAGTAATCACCGTTATGACACTGGTGATTATATGACCATTGATCCCGCTTTAGGCACCCAGGAAAGCTTTGAAAGGCTGGCTTCCGAGTGTCAAAAACGGGGTATCGCCATCATTCTGGATGGGGTTTTCAGCCATACCGGTGATGACAGCCTATACTTCAATCGTTATGGGAATTATCCTGGGGTTGGTGCCTATCAATCAAAAGAATCTGATTACTATCCCTGGTATATCTTTTCTGATTATCCCGATACCTACTCATGCTGGTGGGGCGTTGATGCGATGCCAAATACTGACGAAATGCATCCCAATTTTCAGGCCTTTATCTATAAGAACAAGGATAGTGTGATCCGTCACTGGATGACTGCCGGCGCTTCTGGTTGGCGGTTGGATGTGGCTGATGAACTGCCGGATCCGTTTATCAAGGGTCTCAAAGCTGCCATGCTGGAGGAAAACCCTGACAGCATTCTGATTGGTGAAGTCTGGGAGGATGCCTCCCGCAAAGTCGCTTATGATGAGCTGCGCACCTATTTTTCCGGTTATGAATTGGATGCTGTCATGAACTACCCCTTTCGGGAAACCTTTATCGACTTCGTCCTTGGGGATAAAAGCTCCGGGCTCGCCGCCCGGATTATGATGTCCCTTTATGAGCACTATCCCCGGGATCAATTTATGGGGAATATGAACCTGATTGGTAGCCATGACCGACGACGAATCCTTAACGTCCTCGGCGAAGCCTATAAATTTTTAGGAAACCATTGCCATAAAACCTATCGGCTGGATGACACCCAATATGCCCTCGCCGTCAAACGCTTAAAGCTGCTCAGCCTGATTCAGTTTACTTTTCCAGGCGTCCCTTGCCTGTACTACGGTGATGAAGCTGGGGTTCAGGGTTTTGAAGATCCCTACAACCGACGTACCTATCCCTGGGGCAATGAAGATCAGGATCTGCTGGCCTGGTATCGGCTGATCACAAAACTCCGGGCCGATAATCCCGTCTTTCAAAATGGCTCGTGGAAACCCTATGAAGCCAGTGAAGATCTTTTCGTCTTTGAACGGCGGAATGAAGAATCCCGCTGTTTCTGTCTGTTTAACCGCAATTCGCGGGCGGTTCATTTGTTTAATCATCCGGATTTTGAAGGATGCCAAGGTATCGAATTAATCTCTGGAGAAGCCATCTCATTAAACCCAATTGTCCTTCAGCCCCTGTCATATGCAATTGTTATGGTCACCCCCAATACCTGTGCAGTGATTTAGCTAATCAATTTCCTGTATCTTAATACTCACACCTCTGAAGATTGCAGATATTGCAATCTTCTTTTTTTGTTCGCGAGGCATGTTGGCGAGCTAATGGTCTGAAAGAAGACCTGTCACCTGGCTAATTGGGAAGACAAGCTGTAAGCAAGGGCGTTTCCGGCGACGGAAGGGTCTGAAGGAAGCTGATGGCGGTTGTTGGAACGGAACGCAAGTGAACCAGTGTTGGTATATATGATGGATAACCTTTCAAAAAGTGGGGACGTCCGAAAATTAGCTGAATCATATATATTGTTGTCCGTCAAATTATAAGCACCACCATCCAGCATTTTCAGATTCCAGAAGGTATCGTTTAAAGCGGCAGGAGGGGTCGATACCCCGAGATCCGGGATGCATAAAAAGTTGCCGTGGGTATAGGTGCCGCAAATGATATGAAAAGAGCTGTTTCGGGCGGTCACGGTCAGCTCATAGGGGTCAACGGTTGTGATCAGTCGGACCTGTCCTGTCCAGGAAGCTTTCCCGGACAGGTTTTTGCAACAAGCGTAATCAAAAGTCATGCCTGCCCTCCTAAAGCTCAGTATCGCGTTAATGGCCTGCATCACGATATCGGCATCAATGGCGGCTGCTTTATGGCTTTCGCCGATCAAAAGACTGCGCTGGCGGGGGGTTCATGAATCCCCAGGCGCGGGGTTGAATTAAGGGCCGGCAGGATGGCCGCCCGATCTCTTGAATCCATCTCGAAGTTGAAAAGAATCTTCAGATCATTTAAGGTGGCGCTGTTGATATGGTTGGCTTCATCAATGATGATGACCGGTGTTTTGCGCTTTTCAAGGGTAAGACGGGAGATTTCCTCCTGAATAATCCGGAAATTATCGGGTTTCCGATAAGATGGTTGGGCCCCGAATTCGGTCGCCAGATAGCGATAGAAGTCATTGGGGGTCAGGGTGGAAAAGCTGGAGTAGATGACCTTGAATGAAGATTCATAACTGCAAAGGATTCGGATCTGATCGGAAAGACCAGTCTGAGAATAAGGGACAATCGCTGACAGCAGCAGGGCATGGGTTCTTTTGCAAAATGACACCTATTATATTTTAAAAGATTTTGATTCCTATGGAAAAGCTCAGAATCGGATTAACAATTTATTTAAAGACAAAAATAAATGGTTTGAAATGTCCCTAAATAACGTCGCTTATTCTGGTCTTTTTTCCAGTGACCGGGCAATTCTAGAGTATCAGAAAGATATTTGGAAAACCTTGTAGATTCTCCTTTTTCTTTTTTTATACGGAAGTCCGGCTCAGGTTTAACGCCAGCCGGACTTCCACTTTTTTCTCAATATTCCTCATTACCTGCTAAAAAAAACAGCCAATCATATAAAAATTGGCTGTTGATGATTTTCTACTTATTAAACTTAAGCACCAATAATTTCTTTAGCTTTACCCGCGGAGCTTCCGGCATCTGGGGCATAACCGTCAGCACCGATTTCATCGGCATATTCCTGAGTAACCGGCGCACCACCAACAATGACTTTCATTTTTGGATAAGCTGACTTAATGGTCTGCACCGCTTCTTTAAGAGCCGGCATGGTGGTGGTTAACAGACCGGAACAGGCAACCAGAACTACATTCTCATTTTCTTTAATGGCTGCCACGAATTTTTCGGCTGGTACATCCACACCCAGATCCACCATATCAAATCCTGAGCTTTCCAGCATCATAATAACCAGGTTTTTACCAATGTCGTGCAAATCTCCGGCAACGGTTCCCATAACACAGGTTCCCAGTGACGATGAACCATCACCGGCCATAATTGGTTTTAAGACTTCCACACCTTTTGACATGGCTTTGGCGGCAATGAGCATTTCCGGTACAAAGATCTCTCCAGAAGAGAACTTATCTCCAACCACACCCATAGAGGCAATCATGGCATCCAGAATATCCTGAGCTTTATCTCCGGCATCCAGAGCCTCCTGAACGGCTGCGGCCACTTTTTTTGATTTGCCTGTTTCGACTAAATTTTTTATTTCTGCGATTTTTGACATTGCTTTTCTCCTTAAAATGTTACTTTTTATTTAGCAAACATGATTTGACTCATTCGGTCAATTTCTTCTGTGACTGCTTCGTAAACGCCTTCATAGGTGCTTCCCGGTCCTCCCATGGTCAGTCCCGGGATAAAATAGGCAGTACCATTTTCACGGCATACCCGCTCTACTTCTTTTGCAATCTTTTCCCGGGTCCAGTCATGCCGATCCACAATACCGTTGTCAATACCACCCATAAAGGTGATCTTTCCATAGTACTGTTTAATCAATTCCGGAATGTTATTAGTAGACATAGCCCCCTGCCAGATATCAATACCCATTTCAATCATGGCTGGAACTAAGGTCGCGGCAAATGAATCGGAATGATGAACAATTATACATCCCTGTTCTTTGCAGTATCCATAGACCTTTTTATATGCAGGTAGGATAAATTCTTCAAACATTTCTGGAGAAATAAAAGTAGATAACTGACTGCCCCAGTCATCATGATGAAAGATTGCATCCGGTTTCATGTGTTTAATCAATTCTTTACAATATTCAAGTTCCCAATCCGCTAAAAAGTCAATAAGTTCATGAACGGCTTCTGGTTCTTCATAGAAATTCATTAACATATCCTGCATGCTCATAAAATAATGGAGCTTTTCAAAGATACCCGGTGCGATGAATGTCGTGACCAATTTATCATTTCGATCGACTTTTTCGATTTGTGCTTTTGTATCTGCCCATTCTTCATCTGAATAAACGATTTTAGGGGCTTTAATAACCTCTTTCCATTTGGTAACATCTTTTAAGATGACATGTTCCTGATCATGCACAGGAAAAGGACCCGGCGCTCCCATCGGATAACACACGGTTACGCCCCAGCCGTTTACTTCTGTATCTCCGGGTTTCATGGTATAGGCAAATCCGCCGATTCCCATAATAATGGGATCGAGAAAAAGTTCGAACGGTTCAAAGGAATTGACATATCGGTCTGGTTGACCACCATGGAGTGTTTCGAGTAAATTTTCTTTTTTTGTTAACATCTTATCGATATCCTTTCAGATTGAATCATTTTATTGATCATTTCAGGCGCCTACTGCATAATCAAAGTCGCAACTTACATTTTTTACGAAAATTCGTGATGGATTAATTATAGTCCAGAACGTCCTTAAAAGTAAATCCTACAATCTGATTGACAAATTTGTGAAAATTTAATATATTTTATACGAAATAAATTTTTGTGTAAGGAAGTAGCCAGATGCGTATCAGTGTTGTCGTCCTATTGAACCGATTAAAAAAATGGAACCCTGAGTACTTTCCAATTCAAGCCAGTGAAAAACCCTTATTAATTGGCGTCCAGCTCATGACCCCTGAAATGAAACCATTGGCGGATCATGCCTTAGTTGGCGATGCCAACATCTTTAATCAAATGACAGATTTATCTAAACAAACGCTCATCTGTATTGGGTCTCCTGACGAGACTGTAACAACAAAAAATAATTGCTTATGTTTATCCAGTGTTACCAGCCCTGCTGAGGTATACGTCGAAGTTCAAAAACTTTTTATGTCACTTGAACAATGGAATGAAGCTTTATTTTCAGGGATCATCAACAATTTGTCATTGGAAGAATTGTGCTTGCTGAGTGTTCCCATTTTCGAAAATCCAATCTTTATCCATGACACCAACTCAATTGTGCTGGCAAATGTCAACGAAATGCCCGGTCAGTTTTCCTGGCATTATGACGCTTCATCCAATCGACTCTCTTTACCCCTTGACATAATGAACGACTTTAAAATTTCATCGGAGTACCAGCAGACGATGAATACCGTCGGTGCCCAAATGTTCTCTGAACAACAGTTTGGTTACCGAATTTTATACATAAACTTATGGCTTGAAGACGCATACATTGGCAGAATCTGCGTCAGTGAACTTGGCCGAAAAATCGTTCCCGGAGATTATGAATTACTGGAATATTTTTCCAAAATGGTCCTTGCCAACCTCCGTAAAAGCGACACTCTTCAGTCGAACATTTCCAATGATCTTAAACAATCGCTGATCGAATTGCTGGAATTTAAAAAAACAAATGAAGTGGTGCTGATCAACCGCTTACAAGCATTTCAGTGGAAAATTGACGATCATTATCGTTGTGTCACAATTTATCTTCAGGAACGGGATTATTCCACCTATGCCAATGAATTCAATTGTCATAAGTTGGAAAAACTATTTCCTGATTTTTGTATTTTTTTGTATCAGGATCGCATTATCATTGTCGCCAACTTCGGCAAAAGCACCTCTAAAGAAACTGATTTTTTCCGGGAACTGGCAGTTTTTCTTCGAGAGGGGCTTTTAAAAGCAAGCATCAGTTCAGTTGGCCATGATTTTCGATTGTTTTATTATCATTATCTTCAAACTGATATTGCTTATCGTATTGGTTCCCGCCGAGATCCCATGTCATGGATTTATAAGTTCAATGATTATAAGCTACATTATATACTTGAACAGGCTACAAACGAGCTGATGCCGCTGATGCTATGTGAATCCCATTTACTTAACCTGCGTGCCTATGATCTGACACATAAATCAGGCTTATTTGATACGCTCCGCACCTATTTGGAGAATGAACGCAATTTAGCGGAAACAACCCGAATGCTATTTGTTCACAGAAGCACTTTGCTCTATCGGATTAAAAAAATCAAGTCTTTACTTAACTTAAATCTGAACGATCCCCAAATCCGGCTACACTTGTTGCTCTCCTATGAGCTTCTCGATAACATTCCAATGGAGGGCTTGATCGAATCGAGTAATAATTAAATATTCCCTAGAGAAAAGATTTTCACGATCATTTTGAATCAGTCTCTTAATTTCACTACCTCATGCGGCACTTCGCCGTCTCCGCTGCGCTGCGTCTCAGTCGCGTCAGTCGCCAGATGGCTCCTTCCTAAAAAATACAAAAAGAGCGGTGAAAGAACAAATAAATTTGCTCCTTCACCGCTCTTTTTATATTTTTCGCCGCATGGCTCGTTGTTTCACGCAAAAAAAATCCCGCAACGTCCTATCCTCCCAGGCAGTTGCCCACCAAGTACTTTCGGCGCTGGAAGACTTTACTTCTGTGTTCGGTATGGGAACAGGTGTGGCCCTTCCGCCATCGTCGCGAGATTAA
>NZ_LKEU01000011.1 GCF_001766835.1 Acetobacterium wieringae
TTTGAGAGGTGAACTACAAATGAATTCTGTATTTGAAAGTTATGCCAATGTTGTTAAAAATGAGTGGGGTTATTATCCGGTATTTCCTCCGGGATATCCACTATCACTGGGTGATTTTGGATCGGTTGATGATGGGATATTCACTCGAAAAGGTAATGTAAAAGATTTTGGCATCACAGCAAAGAAATTAAAGGGAGAAACATCTGATAATAAAATTGATTTTAGCAAAGGTGTTGATTTTAATGTGTCATTAACTCCCAGCGTCACGGTACCAGATATGTTTGAAGCAAGTTTGAAAATTGCGTTTGGTGATTCGTCTAAGGTATTTTTTTCATTTAACAATTGTCGGACTACATTAACCGATAATTATCAAGAATTGAAAAACAAAATCATTGAACTCTATAATAAAGATATCTGGAAAAAAGATTATTATGTCATTACTGAGTTAATAGAAGCAGATCGATCCACTGTTATTTTAGCTGATAGCAGTGAAGCAGAGATAGATTTTGGAGTTGCCGTACCAATTGGTGCTAATATACCAATACCACAGCTTAAAATGGATTTTCTCGATGGAAAGCTCGACGTCAATGAATCATTCAGTTCTAAAATAACAACAAAAATTATTGCGAAGTCCGGACTTAAACCACTAATCAAATTGTCGCAATTAAAAGTAAAA
>NZ_LKEU01000012.1 GCF_001766835.1 Acetobacterium wieringae
TCCGTTGACGACGTCTACGATGGTTCGAATCCATCTTCTCCCACCATAAGTGAGATCCGATTTCAGGATGAAATTGGCTATGCATGTGAGCAGAGCGAATCGTGCATCATCGAACTTACGCATTTTATTGAAAACTCATCCATATTGGATGAGAAGAGTTTTCGATTAAAATACGATCCTTAGCACAACTTAATTTAATGATCTGACCCATTAGCTCAGTTGGTATAAGCAGAGAACCAAAAATGCACGACCGTAGGGAGTGAACATTTTTGTGTGAATCGCTTAGTCAGGCAAACTTGAGTATTACACAGTCGTTTGAAGACAAACAATAACTAAATAATTTTATGACCCATTAGCTCAGTTGGTAGAGCATCTGACTTTTAATCAGGGTGTCGGGCGTTCAAGTCGCCCATGGGTCACCAATTTTACATTAAAAAACCGCATAAGCATGCGGTTTATTTTTTTACCTTCAATTTCAATCTTCACACATTTGTAAATCTTCACACATTTTTAGCACATCAGAAATATTTCTAAAATCTTAGCACATTTCACACACTGGCAAGTTACCGGCAAGTTAAAACTCACACACTCCTTTTGAACTGAACAATCTTATCAGAGGTTTCCATGTATTGATCCAGGGCATCAATGGCGGTACGCTTCATATCTTCCAAGGCGTGTAAGTAAATGTCGCCGGTGATGGTAATGGAGCTGTGGCCAAGGATAGCCGATACTGTTTTGATGTCGGCCCCGTGGTAGAGCATCAGGGTTGCGGCCGTATGCCGGAGATCATGGTACCGGATATTTTCAAAGGCTGGCCCTTTAATATTAGTGTACGAATGGGAAACATACTCCGGGATAAATTGCATACCGTTTCGATGGACACAGACGTATTTATTTTTAACATAACTTTCAGCGAAATGTTTCCGGTATTTTGCCTGGGATCTAATTTCCTCTTTCAGTTTCTTGGCCACGCCCAGGGTGAAGGGGATCTGCCTGGTCTGCTTGCTTTTAGTTGGGAGATGAAAATACTCACCTTCCTTGTAATGGAGTGTTCTCCGGACAGTAATTACCCGGGTTTTGAAATTAATATCATGCCACTGCAAACCACAGACCTCAGCACGGCGTAAACCCAGGAAGAGGGATAAGTAAACAGCGGTTTCAATTTCGGCCCCGGAAAAGTAGGATAGAAAGGTTTTAACCATATCCGGGTGGATGATCTCAGCCTTGAATTTATCTTTTGGGATCGGCTGCGCCAGATCAGCTGGGTTGAATTGGATCAGCCGATCCTTGAGCGCCTGTTTAAGAGATTGCTTTAAAATGCGGTGGTAATAATTACAGCTGGTACCAGAAAGCCCATCGGCCCGGAGATCGTTATACAATGATTCAATATCCGTGACCGTCAATTTCTGCAGCTGGATTTTGCCAATAACCTCGCCCATGGCCGCCGTCGTTGATTCATAAGAAGAGTATGTTTTATCTGACAGAGAACCTTTTTTATAAGTTAACCATTTTTTAAAGTAATCCTCCACCAGCATTTTGGACGGGCTGACATAGGTACCGTCACGCTGGGAAGCCTCAATGCTGATCTTGAAATCATTGGCGTCTTTGGCCCGGGAAAAGTTTTTCATGCGCTGTTTGCCATCTTCCCGCCACCGAACCTGCCACGTTTTCTTTCCGGATTCGTACTCAATTTTCTTTACTGTAGCCATTATTCTTAATCCTCCTAAAAAAGGGCGTAAAAAACCCCGATTTTGTCCAATTACGTTGAAAAAAACCGGGCATAATGCTACAATATAATAAGTAACAGGGTATATTGTGCTTTTGCCCGGTATATCTGAAACCGTCTTTTCTGCGCCAACAGAAAAGACGGTTTTTTTATTGTTATTTTAAACCGTACTGTGATTTCATGGATAATACGCCGTCTTGAATATTCAAAATAGCATTTGCGCCAAAGTCGCCTTCACCTTCAAATGTGTAGGTTTGAGTATAGTATGGTTCACCCTTAGTTCCAACCTCTGAGGATAGCGTGCCAGATCCGCCAACTATTGCCACGACTTCATCATAAGTCATGCCATTTTGAATAGCTGTGAATTCGGCCATATTCATTTTAGGGGAATTTGCCGGTGCGGCTGGTTCTTCTTTTTTAGTTTCAGCGGCAGCTGTTTCGGTAGTCGCCTTTTCTTCAGCTACTACCTCTGTCTTAGCGACGGTTTGATCGGTTGACTTTGATGCGGCACCGCCAAAAACTCCACTTAACCACGCCAATGAATAAAAACCTAAAATAACAGTTAGAATAATCCGAAGTACCATACCGCCTTTTTTTCCGACCCACAACAACGCAAGCCCGGCAGGCGGGATAAAAATACAAGCCAACACCACAACCCACGTTTTCTGCCAAAAAGGCACTTTTACATTTTCTTCCATAAACAATTCCTCCTTCAAAATATTTAAAACATGCCTATATGCCCAAGACGTTGATTAATAAGAGCAAACAGACCGTGCTTCAACCAAAATTTTAAATTGCAAGGATCAATTTAGCCGACCTTCTTCTTTACATCGGCGGTGTCGGGTGAAGCTCCAGACGTTGAAAAACGACGTTCATCTTCCAACTCCTTCCGGTATGCCTCCACTTCCAAGTCAATCGCTTCATCTTCACTGGCCACAGCACCCCCAAAGACATTAACAAAGTAACCCTTAAAAATCTTCCGGTGCTCCGGGGAAAGCTTCAGGTATTCCTGCAAGATCTTGATATCTAACTGATCGAGGTTGTATTTTTTTTGGAGGTCAAGCAATTCGTCATCCTGGGTGAGGTTGAACATATCGCCAGAGCCGGTTCTTAACCATTCTTCAGAGACGTTGAACTCACGACAGATAGCACGAATCATCTGATCAGTCGTGCCTCTCTCTCCAGTTTCAATTCTGGATATGGCTGCTTTTGTTACGCCAAGGAGAGAACCAAAAGTTTCCTGCGAATGGCCAAGCTCTTTTCTAACTTCTTTTATTCTTGAGTTCATATCCAACCTCCGTTCTTGATTTATATAATAATATCAAAAGTTACCTAAGTCAACAAAAAAATTAAAAAATAGTTGACAAGTAATGTATGGTAACTTAATATGTAACCATAGGAAACGAAATGCAATTAAAAAAGTTATCCCACCTGTGGGAGATTTACACATTGGAAGGGGGTGAAGAGGATGGAAGCAAATAAAGCTATGAGAAAAATGAGACGTGAATTGGAAAAGGAAGGGAAGAAAGTTAATTACATCGTGGAAATTGAAAAAGACGGGAAAGTCATAAAAACAATCAAAAGTAAAAAAGAGCCATCAAAATAAGATGATGGCCCCAGGGGTTAAAAAACGATGTAATTAATCCTCTTTGTAGGTTGGCGAAATATCAAGATGCTCAAGCTCATAAAAATCTACACAAACACCATGACCGTCATAAGCATCGAATGAAATACAAGCAGGCAACTCAGGGTCAGTTTTATCGGCTTCAACCTCATTAATTTCGACATATTCATAACCGCCATCGAGAATGTCTTGAGCCATTTTTAAGAGGTCGGTTGTTTTAACAATAACCACGATCAGCACTCCTTTCAAATTATTTCGGCGTGTCAGCGCCGATACAATAATTATAGGTAGTTGAGCAAAAACAAACAAGAGTAAAAAGATATCCCGTCTGTGGGAGATTAACACATTGGAAGGTGGTAAAGAGGGATGGAAAACGAATTACAAGACCGATATAGGACTGCATGAAACGATGGACAAGAGTAAAAACACTATCCCGTGTGTGGGAGATTGGCATTTTTAAAAGATGCTGTAAAGAAAGGAGTCAAATATGCATCACTATATCACAAAATATTGGGAAAACGGCAAACACTATGCCGTGACATGGGTTCAGATTAATATTTTTAATTGGTGTTTTTGCTTCTGGCAGAGAAAGATTCAGTTATAAGAAATGAAAAGTAAATAAAAGAGGTAACTTGAAATTTAGACCAGCAAGGAGGTGGGAATGATGACTGACGAAAAAAACAGGCTGGAAACAGAAGAGTTTGCAGAGTTATTAAGCAAACTGGAAGATCAGGCGGCAAAGGATTTTATTTATGGTGTGGTCAAAGGGATGGTCCTGAGCATGGAATTAACCAAGGTTCAGCCAGCACAGGATGAAGACAGCGAATCACACACGTTGGGAAAAGCTAGTTAAATTTAGAAGCGGAAGGAGGTGAAGAGGAATGATTATAGTTTTGAGATCAGGAATTTGTATTGACGAGGAATATTTAAAAAGCATACACGACCCAATAAAAAGTGTCATAAAAAAGGAACTTCCGGAAGAACATCAAACAAATGAAGTGATTAAATATGTTCTTGATGAGTTAATTAAAGAGATTGATGAGCTTAGAGTTATTCTATAATTTTTTACAATAGAAATCGAAGGGGGTGAAGGGGATGAAAATACAAATTGAAAAAGAACCACCAACACTTGTTGAGGTTGCAACAGTAATACATGTTCGGACCTCTAGGGGGGACGGTTCAGAGAATAATCCTGTTAGAGGGATCGTTCAGTTTTGGACATTGGAAGGAGAACTGATAGCAGAAACAGAAAGCAACAACTATCGGTCTTTGAGAGCCAAAGGCCAGCTTGGAAGGGGATGAAGAGGAATGATAGCTACTATTGCAGCCTGCGCCGCATTGGGAGTATCGGTTACCGCATTGGTAATAACGATGAGAAATAAAAAAACGTCAGATTTTGCAAATAACAGGCGTGAAGAGACAATACTTTCAAATGAACAGGTTAAGTGTGAGGTGGAACGTCAAAGGAATTACGAACAGCATATGGAGAAATCGGCAAGGTTCATCTATCAAGTTGCTCTTGAAAAGGCGTTTCGGGATTTACAAGACAGTGATAAGCGAGAACTAAAGCATAAACCAGAAACACCAGTTCAACCACAAAGAAACCCATTTGCATATGATGTTATTAAGGAGCGGGAAAAGATTAATCAGTTTATCAGAGAGTTTTTGAAGGATTTGTGATTAGGAAGGAGGCGGTTTTATGTACGAACAAACACAATTCAAAAAACTTGTAGCTGAAGTACTTAAGAACCAAGAAAGCATTAATAAATCAACTACTGAACGCTTCACTGTAGTCATCGAATCATTTAAGAACCAAGAAAGCATTAATGAATCAATCAACAAAACTATAACAAATCATGGAAAATCAATAAAGTGGCTGATGTTTTCTAATATTGCGCTAATTATCGCATTAACGGTATTGGTGCTTAATTAAACAGCGCAATGATGGAGAAGGAAAAAACAATATGAACGAGTTACAAATATTTCAAAACAAAGAATTTGGCAATGTAAGAGTTGTTGAAATTGATGGTGAACCATGGTTTGTTGGGAAAGATATTGCGGAGGCGTTGGGGTACGAGAACACGAGCAAGGCGATTATCACACATATTGATGATTACGACAAGAATGTGCTAAAGTCCCAAAACGGTACTTTAGAAAACGTGCCAAATCGAGGGTTGCAGATCATTAACGAATCTGGCCTTTACTCCCTTGTCCTATCCAGTAAGTTACCATCAGCAAAACAATTTAAACGCTGGGTTACAGCAGAAGTATTGCCAGCGATCAGGAAGACGGGAGCTTTTAATCAGTTACCAACCGGTCAAAACCTCATTGCTCTGGCGCTTATCGAAGCAAACAAGATGCTTGAGGAAAAAAACAGCACCATTAAGGTCCAGGAACAGTTGATTGGCGAAATGAAACCAAAGGTGGATTATGTTGACGATATTTTGAAAAACAAAAGCCTGCTCAAGATATCGTCAATTGCTAAAGACTATGGCATGAGTGGCCAGGCAATGAATAACCTGCTGCATGCTTTGAAGGTGCAGTATAAATCAGGGGATCAGTGGTTGCTATATGCAAAACACCAGTCTAGCGGTTATACCAGCTCTGAAACGGTCAGCTTCACCAGAACCGATGGAAGAACAGACGTTAAACTGATTACCAAGTGGACGCAAAAGGGACGGTTGTTCTTGTATGAACTATTAAAGAAGCAGGGTGTTGTGCCAGTGATTGAACGGTATTGATGAAGAGGGGAGAAGATGATGAATGATGATTGCAAATTTTGTACAGAAGAAACAGAGGATCGCCAAACAGGGATTCGTAATGGCGATTTTAAAATTGAGATTTGGAAAAATACAAGTCAGGATCTAGACAATGAATATTATTTGAATGTCCAACACTTGAATCAAAACATTTACGAAGAGGATTTTAAAATAGCCTATTGTCCGATCTGTGGAAGAAAATTAAATGAACGAAATAGATCAGAAGACTATGAAGGATTGACAACAGGCGCATCAACCATCAACGAAATCAGAGAAAAAAATGGACTTGATCCATTGATAGTTGAAAATGCCTATAAAAAAATCATTATTGCCCAAGAGTATCGGTTTGGAAAAGAAGGTGAAAATAGTGTGGAATAATGTATTGATAATATTCATTTCGGTTGTTATTTCAAATATTGTGTCAGGATGGGCTATTGTTCGGTTATATCGATACACGAATGAAATTACTGATTCTTTAGATTACACCATAAAAGAAACACAAAAAGCGGTGATAAATGCATTGGAAAGAATTAGCAACAGACAAAAATAAAATCATCACCAATTGGATGAGCAAAAACAAACAAGTGTAATTAATAAAAAGGAGTGATGAAAAATGTATGAAATTAATTGTGCGAGATGCAAAGAGCGCATTGGAAACCACTGTAAGGATCTTGATCAGCGCCTGGAGCTGCTGGAATTTGAAAAAGAACTGAAATTTGAAAAACCAGAGAATTGCAAAGGGGGGGAAGAAAAATGACCGTTGATTTTCAAATGACCGATGCGGATATCCAGAAGATGGCCAGTGTGCTGCTGGCGGCGTTGTTGCCAGAAATTGAAAAGCGGGTTGCCCGGGAGCCGACCCGGACCATGAGTAAGCAAGAGGCTATTGATTATCTGCCAGGGGTGTCCCGGGAATCTTTTGAGGAAATATGTAAAAAGCACAAGCTTGGGGTAAAGGTCGGAACCCGCTGGCTCTATACCAATACTGAGCTGGACAAGCTTCTGGAAGAATTCAAAGGCAAAACGTTAATTTGAAGGAGCGAAAATGATTGAATTTTTAAACAATCCCCATACTTGGGTTTTGGAAGCAGCGGAAAAAATTAAGCCAGGAATATCTGCAGATATCATGTTTTATGACAGAGAGCAGTGGCGCAAGGCATTTGACCATCACGCTTGGGGAGTGACTATATTCCCGGAAGATGGAACGGATCCATTAATCATTATCAGAGCGGATCTGAATCTGGTCGAGTCGACCGAAATTCTAGCCCACGAATTGACCCATGTGATTGTTGGTGAAAAAGAAGAACACAACGAAATATTTGAAAAGAAGTTTGAAGAGCTGCACAAGCTATACGATGAAATTGCTAAAGATGTAAGTGGAGAGGTGACACATGAAAATTAATTACAAGATGTTGGTTGCGATGCTTCAGGAAGAATTGATTTATGTCAAGAATGATCTTAACACGACAATGGGGGATCTTGAGACGGAGGAAAGAATTAAGAATGCGCTTGAAGACGAAGTTGTTAAACTTTTTGATGCTAATACCGCATACATAGAAGAAAAAGCGGAATTGGAGGAACGGGTCAAAGAGCTTAACGCCGATTTCTTTGATCTGGGGGATCTGCTCATGGCGGAAATTAAGAAAAATGAGGAAAAACTGCCAGAGCAAAAACTTGAAGAGGTGGTAACAGGCCTAGATGAATTTCTTCAGAAACAGTACGATGACAGGATTGACCACCTAGAAGCTTTAATATTTGAACTGGGTGATGATCTCGACGAACAGAAAGCAGCGACGAAAAAGACCTTAACTGAGATGAAGAAGGAAGCCTACGACAATGGAATGGCCATGGAGAAGTTGAAAAAAGAAAACAAAGAACTCAAGGTGGCGATGGCAAAGTCTAAGGAAGAGGCTTTTGAAGAAGACAGGAAACAGATTGCAGAACAAATCAAAAAGCAGAGGAACCAATCACGGAAAAGAAAAGCAGCACCCCTGGCGAACACCTGCCAAAGTCTACGGCTAAATCAACGGGGAAAGGTTCGATGATCGATATTAAAAACAAGCTGTGTAACAAGGGATACGAGGTCCAGGATACCGGCAAGAGCTTACAGGCAAAGAAGCCAGGTAACCGCCACATTGAAGTTAAACCTGCAGAGCTGCCCGGGTCGTTTAAATATATTATCTGTGGACAGACATGCTACGAATTTGACCAGGCAATCAAGGCCAGCACCTATGGCGCAAAAGCCATTACACCAAAATTAGACGCGGAGGCAATATCTTGAAGAAAATACAGACAGTAAAGCCGGTGACGCAAAAACAAACCCACGGAGCCATGTGGTTTAAATGCCAGGAGTGCGGCACCCGTTGGCGCATGTGGTTGGAAAAAGGTGTGGAGGATCCACGATTTCGGCGGATTTATCCGGAGCAGCACAAAACGGTACCAGAGAGCATCATTTGCCAGTGCGGTGGATCCGCAGAGCACGTGGACTGGCAAAAAGATTTAAAGTTCAAGAACTACAAGCCAATTTTGCCACACATGAACTACTTTGGAATGATTGATGGCAATGATTTTGCCGAACCAATCATAAATCGCAGATAAAGGATAGGAGAAACGAGATGAACATTGATATGAAAAAAGCCGGCATTGTAACGGCGGGAACATTTCTTTTCACGACCGCATGTATCAGCATTGGTGGCATTGTTTCCGGAGCCGGCCCAAACATGGGTGCAGCAATCGCCATTGGTATTATTTCGGCCATGTGTGTCGCCGTTGGCATTGGATTCAGCGGGGGGAAGTAAAATGGGGCGGTTAAGCTTAACAGATGCGGATAAAATGGCAGGTAATCGGCAATTGGGCCATGAGGTGGAAAAAGGATACTGGGAACAAACCGGGGATCCCGAAAAATTCAAACAGCATGTGGCCATGGATAAAAAGGCCAGACAACGGCCGGGGTATTGGGGAGGGGTTAGAAAATGAAAGCAAAGAATTTATTAAATGCAATGCGGGACCATAAAACAAAAGAAGTCCGGGTGCTGAACGCCGAAACGGGATCAGAGTATCCAATTGAAACAATGGAGCTAAAGGAAAATGATGAAGGTGTTATATATATCATCATCAACGATTATTAAGTCGGAGGAAAAAGCAGGACGTCGAAACACGAAAGACAATGCCAGGTATGTGGTTTGATCTATGATTTAAACTACTGGGTGCCGGAATTCACATGGGTTTGCCATATTTGTAAAAGACAAACGGTTAAAAGCGACAACAAAGCGATGATCGTGCTCAAACGAATGAAAAAGAAATTGGGAGTGAGAGCGATATGAATAAACGACATAAAAAAAAGACTCTTCCAGGCGCTAGAACGCCGATCCGGAAGAGACTTAATAAAAACCTTGATTCATTATAACACAAATAATTAAATAAAAAAAGACCGCCCTTTAAGCTTGGAAGCAATGGCGGTCTTTCTAATAAAACTGTTATCTTATTATACCTTTTTTGGAAAAAGATAACAAGCAAAAAACGGCTGAGTAATCAGCATTTTGACTCGATAAGAGTATTAATTTATCGACAACATCTTTAAAAAAAGGGGTGAGCAAAAATGCCGTATGTCAAAAAGACAACCAGAGCAGGCATGACGATTGAAGTGGAGAAATATTTTACAACCCGGTACCACAAAAAAGGAATTACCCGGGGGGAGAACAAAAAACCAACACCAGAGAAAATGGCCATCATCAATGAGCGGAATGCAGAAAAAACTCTAAGGCAGCTGATCAATAACAATTTTGGCCCGGGGGATCTTCATCAGACTCTGACATATAAAAAAGACCAGAGGCCGGATCCGGAAGAATCAAAAAAAGAGCTGGAGCGATATCTGAGAAAAGTCAGAACCTTATACAAGCGGAGTGGCCATGATCTTAAGTACATCACGGTAACGGAATATAAAAACAAATCAATTCATCATCACTTGATAATTAACATGGTGAACAGTATCAGTGTGAAGGAGTTGAATGATCTCTGGATCAATGGCCGGACACGATTCACCTATTTCGATGAAACCGGGCAGTATGGAGCGCTGGCCCATTACCTGATAAAAGAGACCAGAAAAACATATAAGGAGAAGGGCAGCCCATCAGGGAAACGATGGAACCCTTCCAGGAATTTAGAAAAGCCAAAAATAGATATTGAGATTGTTAAGGCAAAAGAATGGCGAAAGGATCCATCACCATTGCAGGGGTATATCCTGGAATCGGATAGCATAAAAGAAGGGTACCATGATTTTACCGGGTGGCCGTTTCAGATGTATAGCATGGTGAGGGTTGAAGAAAGGAAGAGGTTCAGGAATGAAAAAAGCTGAGCAAATAAAACAAATGACAGATACCGAACTGGCAGCGGAAATAAATAATTTGATCTCTGAAATGTGCCGGCGATTCTGCAGAGGATGCAAAGAATCAGGTTACCGGTGTGATACAGCGGTGAAGAAATATTTGGAGAGTGAGGTAAGGGAATGATTGACCAGGCAAAAACAAAACTTATCGAAGAAAATAAAAACCTGAAAAGCTCTGGCCAGAAGGAAAAAGCAATCGCACCATCGGTGTTAAAAACACTCCTCAGCTTTTGCGATCAGGAAGTATTTTCTCAGGCAGTGCTGGGAGAGGAAAAGAATTTGGCAGATTGTTTAAAACATATCGTCGCCGGCACTGGCAACAGCATTTCAGATCTGGACGTTTATAAAAAGGCAGCCAGCTATTATATCCCGAACGCCGGCATTGAATTTAAGATGATCATGACCATTGGCGAAAACCTGTTGGAAGTGGATCACGATGGAAGACAACCAGCGGAACCGGAAAAAGAGCGTCAGGAGAAAAAGAAGCCCGAAAAGAAAGAAGAGAAAAAGCCAAAGCAAAAGGCACAGCCGATGGATCAGCAGCAGCTGGAAGAGGCAAAGGTAACGATGGCAAAATATCTGGAAGAACGACAAGATAATCATCAGGCCGAAAAGAAAGACGGGGGAAAACAGATCATCCAATTTGATATTTTTGGAAACGAGGTGATCCTGTGAAAAAACGGACCTATGAAAAAATTGAGATCAAACCATATCCGGAAATAAACCGCCCAAAAGAAAAGACGCTGGTCATGGTGGATCTAATTGAAGAGGACGATGTTCTGTATTTAACCATGTATTCAACATCACTAAAAGAAGCGGTGGCAAGAGTTTTTCTTGATCGCAGAAAAATGGACTTTGCAACGATGATCATCGGCAAATGGGATACCTGGGGGAAGCAATTATGGAGAGATGCAAATATCAGAACGATCGGGGAGCAGCATTTAGACAGCCAGAGTTATTGGAACTATGATGTGGCTTGGAAGATGTTTCCTTTAGCAGCATCGGAAAAAGTAAAAGTATACCTAAAAGATGTGACAACATGTTATAAAAATGAGCCCTATGATTTAATCACGAATTTTCAGGAAAAAGTATTAAGTAAAAAAAGAGAAGCAAAAGAAAACAGCAAATTCATTCGAACAAACAAAGTAATGGATATGTTTGAAACGGCTGATGATCCGGAAGGTTTTGAAACATGGGTGGAAAAGCTGTTTGTAAAGAAAAATAATGCCAGATTTCAAAAAGAAGAACATAAAGTAGCTTTTATTCAGATTATCAACGAGCAGATTGCCGTGAGGTATTTTAATTTGTGTAAGTATTACAGCAAAAACGAGCATACCGGAGAGCGGGAAGAAAGCATAATGAATGAATTTGAAGAAATGAGATTTATGCTTGATAAAAACAGCAAAAAGCTAACAAAGTATGAACGAATTCAAGAACCATGGGCGGGGGAACTCTGGGTTAAAAGAGGAGGAACGGGAAATAACAATAAGCGTTACAGTGTTTTTCCGGAAAATATAAAAAGCGTTCTTTCTGGCACATACTGGCAATACTCAAAAATGGAAATTCTAGCAGCAGCAGGGAAGCAGTTTAATCCATTGGATTACCTATTCCATTATGACCATAATCCGGCGATTGAATATATCGTGAAAGCTGGGATTTATAACATTGCCACCGATATGCTCAGTAATGGTTATTGGTTTTATGGAAAAACGGCAAAATCGTTGCAGGAATATTTTAGTATTACGACAGAAGAATTAATGATGGTGAAAAGAGTGGATCCTAAATTAAGGACACTGAAGCAGTTCATAAAATTAAAGGAAAACCAAACACCAAAAGAACCAGACATGATTCTTATCGAGGAATGCAGGATAGAAGATCATAACTTTGAAAAATTACTCGAATGTGAGGGCGATCCAGTCAAGAACATAAAGTATCTAAAAAAACAGGCTGGCATCAAATCGAAAAAAACCACCGTCAATTCAATGGTTGGCACCTATTTTGATTACATCAACATGGCAAGGCAGGAGCAATGGGATCTCAGCGAAAAGCATAACCTCTGGCCGAAAAACCTAATCGCCCGGCATGATCAGCTGGTGGATATCATAAACAAGAAAAAAGATGAAGAGCGGATGAAGAAATTGAGAAAAGAAAACAGGCTGATGAAGCAGCGCCAGAAGAGGATTGATGATCGCTATTATTTTGAAAGCCAGGGATTTTTGATAAAAGCACCTGCAGAGGCAAAAGATATCATCCAGGAAGGTCAAAAACTGGGGCATTGTGTTGGCGGTGATTCATACATTAAAAGTCATGCTTCCGGGAAGACAACAATTTTATTTATCAGAGAGGTAGATAAACCAGAAATACCATTCTACACGTTGGAGCTGACCGAAGACAGGGTTAATCAGGTCAGAGGGAAACGGAATGAGTTGCCAACAAAAGAAGTTGCTGCCTTTGTAAATGAGTGGACCGATAAAAAAATTAAAAACACAATGCTACAGGAAGCGGTATAGCCGATGTTCAACAAATGTATGGGATGTGACAATTATGGAGGAATGAGTTTAATATGCGTATTTGCATGTGAAAGGTATAACGATATGAAAAAAGAAAAAAGAGATCACTGTAAAAAAGCCGACTGTTTGTATTATGACCATAAACAATACAACAACAATTGTTCTGCATCGGCCACGCAGCACAAACGGCAAAATGATTGCCAGTTGTATTTGAAAAAGAAAGAAGTGACCCAAAAATGAAACAATCAGATCCCAGGGAAATCAAAAAACAAATTACCCTATGCGAGGTCAAACTGTACGGATCGGAAATAACTGAGCCGGCAGAGTTTTTTAAAGATTGTGAGATATCAGCAACTGAACTTTCTGAATGTGTGGTGATCAAGGTAAAAGACACGCATTCCGCCATTAAGATCAAAAAAACAGCATTATTGAGCTTAATGGGCTACCCGGGAAACCATCAAAAATATACTGAGAGGATTTGAACATGACAAAGACAATTTACAATGAGGAAAAGTATGTGGAGAAATATCAGGATCCAACTGCAGCTATGGCGATTGAGAATATCAACAAAGAAAACAAAAAAAATAGAAACAGGATCCAGGGATACCGGAGCAGATCAATAGGGAAAAGCTTTGAAGGAATCATTGATCAAGCCTGCTTTAAATATGGAGATCTGGGAAGGGCAATTATTGAAAAGACGCCGGAACCGATGAAGATTATCAGAAAAGGCGAAAAGGGACAGTTTACAGCATGCTTTGAAAAGAAAGCACAGCCGGATTACAAAGGGGTGCTATACAAAGGACAATCGATCATATTTGAAGCCAAAGCCACCGAAAAGGAACAAATAAAGAAAGATGTCATTACACCAGGGCAATTTGAATCTCTGGACAATCATTGGAAGATAAACGCCATTGTTTTTGTGATGGTGTGCTTCCAGCTTGAAAGATATTATCGCGTACCATGGGGAACTTGGCGGGAGATGGAGCTGCTTTATGGCAGGAAGTATTTAAAAGAATCGGATATTGAGGAATACAGAGTTTTTTTCAAGAATGGATGTCTGGATTTTCTAAATAACATTATGGAGGTAATCTGATGAAATTAAGCGATATTGGAAAAGAAAGAGAACAACAGTCGTTGCAAGAGCTATTTGAAGTTGAACTTGAAAAAGTCATTGAAAACATCATGGATAAGCGCACCTATCCGGGAGATAAGAGGAAAATTCAGATTAATGTGATCGTTGTTCCTAAAAGTGAAAGAGATAAACTGAGATTAACATACGATATTAAAACAACATTAGCGCCAATCATGGGTGGTGAAACAGGGATGGATATTATTACCACAATTACTGGAAAGTATGAAACCAGGCCGAGTATTTCAACAAGCAGAATACCAGGACAGGTTGATTACCGTGATGTGTTGCCAGACGATGATGGCGTTTATCCGGAGGAGGAATAAAAATGTACTATTTGAGAAAACAGCCACATGAGGCAACCATACCAGCATTACCAAAAACAGACGGGAGTTTTATCCCGGAACGAAAATATGTAACAGACGATAGAGCGATATATGTACACCCAAATTACAACAGATATTACCGAGGAAAATTTAGAGGTATAGATGGGAAGTATCAAGGGATGGAGGTTTATCAGTGCAAAACATTAAAAGGGATATTGCAGTTGCGACAATCGACTTTTAATTACTCAGGGGAATGGTTTGATGTATATGATGAAAATGGACAGGTGGACATCAGTGGCATGATGCCAGATAAAGATAGTATTTATCCGGAGGAATAGAACATGGACACATTGACATTATTGATAGTTCTAATGGCAGTTGTCACACTGATGTGGATTGTTGCTTCATATACAGAGATTGAGAAACTGAAAATCACAGTGTATGGTGATGGAAATAAAAAAGAAGTTATTCAGCCTGTGGGAGAAGTTGAAACGGTGCTCAGCAGAATCGGGGAAGCATTTAAAAATGTAGGACATGCATGGGAGGTTACATTTGCCGGCCGGATACAAAAGCTTGATGAAAACAAAATATATTATTTGGCTCACCCATGCACGTCCGGGGGAAAAAGCATTAGTGAAAATAAAATAAGAGAAGAGTTTTTATATCAAAGGATTATTAACGAGAATCCAGGCATTAGGATCATTCGTCCGCTGCAGATAATCCCAGAAGGTATGGCACATGAAGAAGCAATGCGCCGGTGCTTTAACATGCTGGACGCTGCTCATGTCATTATATTACCAATGGGGTGGAATCAGAGCAATGGCTGCACCCAGGAGAATAACCGGGCAGAAGAAAAAGACATTGAAAAAGTATACTTAAATACGAATTAGGGGGAACCATGAACGACGAAAGACTAATGGCAATCATAAAAACAACAGCAGAAGAAGCGGCCGAGACTTCATCCACAAAGACATTGTTAAAGTTTCAAAAAGGAAATCTCATGAAAGACAATAAACGATCAACCTTTAAAAAAACAGAATCGCTCCTTTATAATTACCCGAAGTTTAAGCAAATTATAAAGGAGCGGGAAGAGGTCCTATCCTGTGAGTCCAGCTTCTTCCCCAAAGGTAAGAGTGCAGACATTGTCCGGTATTCAAAGCAGCCTCAAGGGTCTAAAGATATTGAGGAGATTATCAAAGAGAAGCACGACGCATATGAGCTATCACTGGAAAGAACAAAGCGATCAGTCAAACTGATCGACGATGCATTGGGTAAGCTTATTGATGATCCTTATTATGAAATCATCCCGGCAAAGTACTTTGATGTCAAAACACATGAACAGATTGCTGAGATGTTTGGCAAAGATATATCAACGATAACCAGGAATAAAAGCCGGTTGGTGAATGAGCTAAAGATCATTCTATTTAGTGATGAAGCCATCACCGAACTGTTTACCTGAGCACTTGACAAATGCACAATGAGCGCACAATTGATGCCATTGTGTGCTCATAATATAAGAGATATACTATTACCGTGCAATAACTTCAATGAGTCACCTCCTTTCAAAGAGAAGCAGGCAGAAGAAGAGCAGCGGGCAACCGTTGCTTTTTCTTTTATAGAATGGAATAGGATATGCCAATAAAGAAATACTGCAGCTATACCGGATGCCGGGTGCTGCTGGATGAAGATGTGAAGTACTGTGACAGACATAAGAAGCAGACACGAGAACACAAAGCTTCACGGGATCGTGAGTATAAACGGAACAGGGATGACAACAAAGAGCAGGACTTCTACCGATCGACAACATGGGTGAATACCAGGGAAGGTGCCATGTCCTATTACTTTGGCATTGATATCTTTGAATACTATACGACCGGTATGATCGTTGAAGCTACTACGGGGCATCATATCGTGCCAATCAAAGAAGACTGGTCAAAAAGATATGATGCAAACAATCTTATTCCTTTAACAGAAAAGAGTCATCAATATATTCACAATGAATATGAGAAGGGCAATAAAAAACAAATGCAGGATATTTTATTTGAAATGAAAATTAAATTTTTCATGGACTACAGGGTGGGGGTACAAAAAACTTTTGAAACCCTCTGACGGTCGCGTATCCAAAGATCGGAGGAACGAAAATGTAAAATTTTAGGGTAGGGGGGGGTCTGCGTGAAGAAAACTGCTCCAAGTTGGATGAACGATCAGGCCAAAAAAGAATGGCGCAGAGTTTTAAAATTAATAATTGAAGAAGAAAAAGAGCTCGAAGAAAAAGATTTTAAGACCCTGGAAACCTATTGTGTGAATTATGCGAAATGGCTTAAGTGTGAGGAAATCTTAGATTCTAAAGGCCTGACATTTGAAACACCAAATGGGTACATTCAGCAACGTCCGGAAGTAGCGATCGGGAACAAAGCCCAGGAACGGCTTTTGGCAACCGCTAAAGAATTAGGCCTGACACCTGCTTCAAGATCCCGTATGAATCGTCATAAAATTTATGAAAAAACAGAAGAGTTTGATGAAGAGCTCGAAGAAATGATTAGCGATGGCACTTAAGAAATGGGTTATCGAAAAAATAAAAGAGCTCAAACTGAAATGGAACAATGACGATTATTACTTTGACGAGGATGAAGCGGAGAAAATTTGGCGATTCATCGGTAAACTGAAAAATGACAAAGGGATCACATCACGATTTGAAATAATCGGGTTTCAGTTTGAGATCATCACAGAAATTCTCTGTGTTAAAGACCGGGAAAATCACAGAAGAAAACACCGGGAAGTCCATATAAACATGGCAAGGAAAAACGGGAAGTCCTTTATCATTGCCATCATCATTACATATTTATTCTTTTGCCAACCTAAAATTAGGGGGGCTATTTTTATATTGACAGCGAATGATGTTAAACAGGCCGGTGAGTTGTTTGATACGGTTTGCTATTTCATAAAGACGAATCGGACACTGAAAAAATACTGTCGGTTTGTAGAATCAAAAAGACTGGTGATCCGTAAAGATAACCGCAACAAATTGATGGTCCTTTCCAGTGATGCCACCGGAGCAGATTCCTATTCTGACTATGTGGCATGCCTGGATGAAATACATGAGAGTAAGAATGACCGGATGTATGGGAAGTTGGGAACCGGTCAGGGTGCCTGGGATGATCCGCTGCTTATCACCATCACCACGGCCAGCTCCGGAGAGGATGAAACAAACTTGGAACAACAGCTTTACACCAGATGTAAAAAGATTGAGATTGAAAATGATGAAGATCCGACTTTTTATTATAAGATTTATGAAGCAGATAAGGGCTGTGACTTAGAGGATCAGAAGCAATGGGAAAAAGCAAACCCTGGGATTGATATTTTCAGGAGCCGGAAAGACATTGAAGTAATGGCCCGAAAAGCAAAGCAGATGCCATTGCAGGAAAATATGTTCCGGAGGATGTTCTTAAACCAGCATGTCGTTTTGGATGGCGAAAAGGGAGCCATTAACATGGATCTCTGGGACCTGTGCACAAAAGATATATCATACGATTCATTAAAAGGTCTGCCATGCTGGAATGGATTGGATTTATCATCATCCAAAGATATTACAGCCTTTGTTCAGGTGTTCTATGATGAACTGATGGATAAATTTATCATCTGGCCACACTTGTTTACTCCGAAAGATACGGTGATAAAAAGAGAAGAAGAGGATAAAAACCCGTATTCAAAGTGGATTAAAGATGGCGAACTTATTGCCTTATCAGGAAAGTATATTAATTTTGAATTACTCATGGATTATGTTTACACAATCGAAGAGGATTTTGAATTTCAGGAATCCGGGTTCGACCGTTGGGGATCCCCAACGATCTTAAACCGGCTGGAAGAAAAATGGGACATCGTGCCCATGGGCCAGGGCATGCAGACCATGACGCCGATCATTAATGATTTTGAATGTCTGCTCATTGATGAACGGATTATCATTGTCGATAATGATTGTTTCCGGACAATGGCCAAAAACTGTGTGGCTGTGTTTGATGATGCCATGAACGTGAAATATTCAAAGCGTAAGAGCCGGTTTAAAATAGATGGCATCATTGGTATGCTCATGGGTTTATGTTTGGCCATTGATGCAAATAAGATCAGTCATTATGACATGGTCGGAGCATTGGAACAATTGGAAAGGATGTGATGACGTTAAAAAAATATATTATTGCAGAAATACTTGTGATTCTGGCTTGTATCATCTTTATTGGTACCACGTTTGTCATTAATACCTATGCAGGTTGTTATCTGCTGGGTGTTTTTTTGTTGCTGTATGGAATCAGCATCGTAAGGAAGGGAGGGGGTGACTAAATGTGATCAGTAAATTCTTTGAAAAAAGAGAAGAAACGGCAACGGTACCAAGCTATTCAGACATCGAACTGGCCATGCTTAAAGCCTTTGGTATTGATGCAGAGGGTTATGTCAGTGACTGCGCTTTAAAAGAAGCAACCTATTTCACCTGTATTAAAATTATGAGTGAATCCATTGCAAAGATCCCGTGCTATTTAGTCCAGGAAACCGAAAACGGAAATCTGCGATTAAAAAATGAGAGTCTTTATGAAAAGCTGGTCCTGCGACCAAACCCATATATGACGGCAATCGATTTTTGGAAAGCATTGGAAGTTAACCGGCATCATCTGGGAAATGGCTGTGCTTACATTGAAAAAGACGCCAAAGGAAATGTTTTAAACCTATGGCCAATTGAACTGCATCGGCTGATTATTGACGATGCTGGATTAATCAGTTCAAAGTTAAAGAACCGGATCCTGGTGGAGTATACCCAAACAGGGAATTCAAACATTGAGTGCTGCTTCTATGATGAGATTATTCATTTAAAATCATTTTCGAGTAATGGCATAAACAGTAAAGCGAACCGGGTCATGATGTCCAGCACCATCGACACCGGAATTAAGAGTCAGAAATATCTAAATGATCTCTATAATAACGGATTAACTAATAAGGCAGTTGTGCAATTAACATCAGACACACGAAAAGAACTGGACCTGAAAAATATTCAGGCGAAATTCGACCGGCTTTATTCAAACAACGGCCGTATTTTCACGGTGCCGGCCGGGTACAATGTCAGCACATTGAATCTATCTTTGGCCGATGCCCAATTTGAGCAGATCCGGAGAATGTCAATCAGTCAGATTGCTTCCAGCTTTGGGATCAAGATGTTTCAGTTAAATGACCTGAAGGATACTAATAACAATAGTTTAGAGCAGCAGCAGTTATCTTTTTTAGTAGATACGCTGCTTATTTTATTTGAATCCATTGAACAAGAGATTGACTGGAAGCTGTTAAGGCCAGATCAACGGCAAAAAGGAATGAAATGCCGATTCAACACCAGTGTTATGCTGCGAACTACCGCCCAGGTGCAGGCAGATATTCTGACAAAATATGTGACATCTGGAATTTATACACCCAATGAAGCCCGATTAATGACCCAGCAAATGGCAAAAGATGGAGCGGATGAGTTGGTGGTTAATTCAGGGGTCATGAAATTAAAAGACCTTGGAAAGAATGATGGGAAGGAGGTTAAAAAGTGACAAGAAAAAGAAGTGATGGACCAGTGAAAGAAATAAGAAATACCAATGGAATTGAGATCCGGGCCAAAACAGAGGAAGAGGACAGAAAAACCATTGGCGGTTACGCCCTCCGTTACAACTCACCAACAAAAATTATTGATTGGTGGGGTGATGAATTTCTGGAAGAATTTGCCCAGGGCGCTTTTGACGAATCAATCCAGTCAAGAGTTGTCAAAGCATTATGGAACCACCAGACATCATGCCCGTTAGGATCTACCCGGAGCCAGACACTCCGATTTAACGAGGATCCGGAAGGACTGAATTATGATGTGGATTTGCCGGAAAATACCTGGGGAAATGATGCCTATGAAAGTGTTCAACGGGGTGATGTGGATGGATCCAGCTTTGGGTTCATAACCAAAGAGGAAAAGTGGAGCGTCATTGATTATGAAGGCAGGAAGATTGACAAACGAACCATCACCCGGGCCGATCTGATTGAAGTAAGCCCCTGTACCTTCCCGGCCTATGACAGCAGTGAGATAAACTGCAGAAGTTTTGAAGAAATTAAAGAACAACGGGAAAATCAGAAAATGCCTGAGAGCAGTCAGACATTGGAAATTGAAAAACTGAGAACACAAATTTTATTAAATATTTAGGAGAGTAGAATGAAAGACAAATTATTGGCATTATTGAACGCAAAAAACGCTGAAAAAACCGCATTGGCACAAAGAGCGGATGGTGTTGACAGTGCAGAAGAATTAAGAAGCATCAATGCTAAGATCAGAAGCATCTCTAATGAAATTGAAACCATCAATGAACTGATTAAGATTGCAGATGAATCTGAAAAACGGGAAAAAGAACGAGAAAAGCTGGTGCTAGTTGCACAGAACAGAGAAACGGGCGCTTCCAGTGAAGAATACCGAGCAATCGCAAAAGTAATTCTAAAAAGAGATGTTACCCCAGAAGAAAGAGCCTTAGTCACGGTGGCTGATAATGGCGCCATTCTTCCGGAAGAATTTGTTAACCAGCTGCAGTTATTGAGAAAAGGGTTCCCATCCCTGAAAAAATACTGCCATGTTATTCCAATTACCGGGAAAACAGGGAAAATGCCTTTTGCGACGATCGGGACGAATAAACTATCTAAACTGGTATCGGGTTCGGCAATTCCTGAAGGATCAAAGGTCACCGAAGATATTAATTACTCCATCGACGATTACGGGAAAATCATCCCAGTCGAGAACAGCTTAACCGATGATGAAGTGGTTGGATTAATTCAAAATGTTATCACGCCTGAATTTGCGGAAGCATCGGTTCTGACAGAAAATGATGAAATACTGGCCATCATTACAGCCAATGCTGACGCAGTGTCCGGAGCCACCAGCTATGAAGATGTGGAAGCTGCCATGAACGGCGTGCTGCCATCGTTAAGATCGGGCTTAGTGACCATCACCAATCTGTCCGGATACGTGTATTTAAAAGGTCTGAAGGATGGGGAATTAAGACCGCTGAACTTGATCACAACGCTGCCAGACGGGACAGATGTATTCAATGGAAGACCAATCATCGTGATGGATGATGCCGATGTCGCACCAACCACGCCAGGTGATATGATTTTCTATGTCACAAACTTATGGGCACTGGTTAAATTTTTCGACCGTAAAGGCTATGAAATTGGATCATCTAAAGAAGTGTTGTTTAATTACAACCAGACAGCAATCCGTGTATTAGAGCGTTTTGATGTTCAAAAACTGGATGACAGGGCTTGTAAGAAAATTGAATTCACAAAACCAGCCTAAAAGGATGAGGGGATAATGAATGGATTTAGCAAGTGGAAAGATAACCATCCAGGAGGTTAAAGACTACCTCCGGATTGATTATGAGGATGATGATAACTACATCAGTGATCTGATTGATGTATCTGATTTTTACATTGATAAAGCGGTGGGATCGGCTTATAAAAGCTTACCAGCCTATGAAAAAATTGCGATTCTGGTGCAAAAGAAAATCATCAAAGATATGTATGATGAACGATCCACAACGGTGACAGATCGAACCAAGCAATCAATCATCGTGACAACCATCTTTGAGAATTTGGAGAGTGCACAATGGGAAACGTAAAAATTAAGATTATGAAGGAAGTGGATGGAGGACGTGTCAACGGGAGACCGGTTGATGCGCCTCCTGTTTTATTTCGGGAGTGCTGGGCAGAGCCAATCAGCCTTAAGGGTGCGGAACTCTACAACAGCATCAATGCAAAATTGACGAATACCATCATTTTTAAGGTTCGGTATTGTAAGAAAATGGAAGATCTCTGGAATTTCAAGGGCTATCATGTGCTGTTCAAAGATTGTAAATATCGTATCTATGACATTGACTTTGCCAAAAACGATAAACAATATATCGAAATCAGATGTGAGGCGGTGAAATAGTGGCAAGCAGTATATTTATGGACTTCGAAGGGTTTGCAGATGTCCAAAAAAAATTATTGGAAGAAACATCAGAAGCTGAATTAAAAAAGCTGAATAAAAAAATTGTTAAAGCTGGGCAGGACTACGGCGGAACAATCATTGAACGCAACATGCCAAAGTCTATGGATCCGGAAAAGTCGGGACCTCAAAGGAGTGGGAAAGTAAGAAGGGTGCCGAGAGGACATGCTGTCGATAATATCCCCATTGACAATGTAAAATATTCCAATGGTCAGACCTTTGGTTTTATTGGATGGAGACCATCAGACAATGAAGATAACTTTTATGCAAAATTCTTTGAAGAGGGTGTTGATGAGCATTCGACACCTTATAATTACAATCGAAAAGTGCCAAGGATACCAAAATTAGGGCTTTTTAATAAGGCAAACAAAGAGGTTGCGACCTTTATAAATGAAATAGGATTAGCAGAATATTCAAAGAAACTGGAAGAGGTGTTTGGCAGTGATAATCAGTGATTTAGTCTATGGAGCCCTGCAATCATTAGACAACGTCTATCAGAGCACGTATTTAAAGGATCTGGACGTAACCTATGTGGTTTTCAATGAGGTTGCGGAATATCTAGAGTTCTATTCAGATGGATCAGTGGAAGGTACCGGGCATGATCTGGAGCTTCATATATTAGGGAAGGTAGAAACCGATGTTCACCATTATAAGGATGAAATAAAAAGCAAATTGATTGCGGCTGGTTTTGACTGGAAGGGTAATGCCAACGAATTCATTCAGGAAATTGAATATTTCCATATACAATTAAATTTTTATTATTTGGAGGAAGAAGAACTATGAAATCACGATCAAGATTTTTATACAATGTTCATGTAGCAGAGGTCACAAAAAACGATGATGCAACTTATACTGTTGGGTCACCGGTATTTGTGTCCGGAGCAATCAAAGGAAAGGTGACTGACAACTATTCAAGTGAAGATTTATATTCAGAGAACATGCTGGAAGAAGTAATTAATGATTATACAAGCACAGAAATGAGTTTTGAATTTAATGCTTTGTCACCGACTGAACAGGCTTTGTTATTCGGGCACATCAACAAAGAGGGCTATTTAATTAAAACGGCTCAGGATGAGTCTAAAGAAGTGGCCCTTGGTTTTGCATCTGAAAGAGCCAATGGGAAAATGGAAGTAACCTGGTATTACTGTGGCAAATTCTCCAATTCAGAAGGTGACGAATACGAAACCAAGGGAGAAAAGACACCGACAAAAACGAAATCCATTAAAGGCAAATTTTATCAACGGCGTAAGCCAACAGTTGTTGATGGGAAAAGCAAGAACTTTATCAGCACAACCGTCAGCGAGGAAGCATTAACCGTGACGGATACAAATGCACTGGCTGCATTGGATGACTGGTTTACCGTTGTTCAAGAACCAACCTTTGCGGTTTAAGGTGATTGAGTATGAATGTAGTACTAACAGTCAATGATAAAGAATACACGCTGAAAAAATTACCACCGAAAAAATACAAACGGTTTAGAGACATGCTCACTAAAGTGGGAGATATGGATCTTTTCGGGGCCAACAACTATACAGATGAGGCATTGGATGAGGTGGCCATGGTGGTCTCTAATTTATTCAATGGTGAACTACCAGTAGAGGAGATCGAAGAAAACGCTGATATCTCAGATCTGATTGCTTTTGTCCGGGAAGTCCAGTTTGACATTGAAAAGGGAGCTGCTGACCGGATCAACAAAATGTACCAGGATTTTTTTCAAAAAAGCGCCGATGCTTTAGCGCAAAAAATCTCAAACAATTCATAGAAGACAATCAAATACCAGAATTTTACAAAGAGAAAACCGCTGTTGATGTGATCATGAATGAGCGGTTTTTTTCTTATTGTTTGAAAAAATTCAGAGAAAAGCAGGATGAACTGGGAAAAATAATTGGTGCTGAAAAAGAATACAGCCCAATGAAGCAGGCACTGAAAGAAAAAGGCCTCATCAAAGAGGATGATCACAGAGAAGACCTGTTGTATGAGATATACCAGGTCGTTTGTTTTGCAGTTAAGCAATTAAACTGCTCTTTTTTTGAGGCCTGGAATGGCGATTACATTGATATTTATGAAGCATTGATTTTCAAAATTAAAAACGGAGGTGATGACTAATGGCAAGCGCAACCCTAAGAGTTGGAGCTGATATTTCAGAATTTCAAAAAGCAACTAAACAGATGAATGACGAAATGAAGACGCTGGATTCAGCAATGAAAGCTTCAGCTTCGGCAGCCGCATTAGCAGATGACAAATTCAAAGGGCTGAAAGATCAGCAGTCATTATTAGCCGATAAAGTGAAAATTGCTTCGGAGGCTGTTCAGACTCAAAAGAGTTATATTGATACACTGGCAGAAAAACAGGAAAAACTAAAAACCAAACAGTCAGAGTTGACCACAAAAATTGCTGAAACAACCGAAAAATGGGAAGCAGCAAAAGCCCAATATGGCAAAAATAGTGATGAAGCCAAAAAACTGGCCGATGATCTGGGAAAACTTGAGAAACAACAGAAAAACAATGATAGTGCCATTGATTCAAATATCACAAAAATCAATGCTGCGAATAAAAAACTCGAAGACAATAAAGACAAACTCAATCAGACCGAAAAAGCATTAAAGGATGTAAACAAAGAGGTCAGTTCATTCAAAATCAATGAGTTGGCAGACAATCTGGGGAATGCTTCCACTAAAATGAAAGATCTGGGCGGGAGCCTGACAGCTGGGATAACCGTTCCTATAGCTGCAGCAGTAACCGGGTTGGGTTTATTGGCATCAAAAGCCATTGATAACGCCGATGGCATACAGAAAATGTCCGATGTGACCGGGATCTCAGCTGAAAGATTACAGGAGCTCCAATATGCCGGAAATAATCTGGGGGTCAGTCTGGATACAATTGCCGGAGCCCAGGCAAAGCTTACTAAATCGATGGCGGCGGCCATTGATGGCACGGGAACCCAGGCAGAGGCATTTTCTACCTTAGGGATATCAGTAACAGACAGCAATGGTAATCTCAGAGATGCCAAAGATGTCATGAACGAGGCTTTTTCAGCGCTTAATGGAGTAGGTAACGAAACAGAGCGGGATGCATTGGCCATGAGTATCTTCGGTAAGTCCGCAATGGAGCTAAATCCGCTGATAAAAGCCGGATCTGATGAAATGGCACGATTGACAGAAGAAGCCAGAAAAGTCGGAGCAGTATTAAGTGGTGAAGACATTGAAGCATTGGACGCCTTTGGCGATTCCATGGACGCTGTCAAAATGGCAATATCGGCCAGCTTTGCTAAAGCATTCGCTGAGTTATTACCAAAACTTCAAGAGCTTATGCCAGTGATCCAGGAGAAGATTATTCCGGCCATCGCCGGGTTTGCTGAAGGAATAGCAGATCTGATTTTAAAATTCAGCAATTTACCAGGACCATTGCAAGGATTAATCGGTGGAGCAACAGGTTTAGCGGTGGTCATGGGACCATTACTGATGTTGTTTGGAGGAATTGCTGGTGGATTATCAAATATCTTAGGTTTGGTAGGTTCATCCGGATTAATCGGGGGAATGAGCGGCGCAGCCGGTGCGACCGGGGGATTATCAGCCGCATTTACGGCGTTAACCGGGCCGGTGGGCATAGCGGTGGCAGCAGTAGCGGCCATTGGAGCTGTGATTGCCGGCGCCTGGCAGAATTCAGAAATCTTTCGCGATTCAGTGGGTTCAGCTTTTGAATCAATTAAAGTTACGATTCAGGATGCGTTTGCCCGGATCAGTGAAGCAATGGGTCCGGCGTTGGCATCATTTCAAGGATTTTCTGCGGATGTGACACCAATTCTACAGCAGATCGGTGATTTTCTGGGGACGTATGTTGTGCCAATTGTGAAAGGTTTTTTCGAAAACTTTATTAATGGTTTTGCCGATGTGATTGTGGCCACTGCACCGTTTATTGAAGGATTGGGAAACTTACTGTCCTTTATTGGTAATTTTGTGGGAGCCGTATTTGCATTTTTTAATGGTGACTGGGCTGCAGCATGGACCTTTGCCCAGGCAGCTCAGCAGAGCTTTGTGGATTTTATTGGGAACGCTCTGGAAGGAATGCAGAACCTGTTTTTTCTGGTATTTGGCAATCTGATAACAAAAATACAGGAAACGTGGATGAATGTTCAAACATCAACATCCGAGGCGTGGAATGCCATCACATCATTTTTACAAACAACATTACAGAGCATTCATGATAATACAATTGGGAAAGTTACCGAAACAGCTAAAGGTGTGGCTGATAAATGGCAGGAAACAAAAACCGACTCCCAGCAGAAGTGGAATGACATCAAGCAGGATTTGGCAACCAAGTGGAATGAAATCTATGCCAATGTGACCGAGAAGGTAAAAGCAACCACAATGGATGTCGCTCAAAAATGGGAAGAGGCAAAGCTGGATGCTCAACAGAAATGGAGTGATATCAGAGAGGATCTGAGAACAAAAGTTGGTGAAATTTATGAAAACACCATCGGAAAAGCTCAGAGTATCCTGGAAGACCTGGTAATCAAATGGGAAAAAATAAGATCTGATGCCGGAACAAAATGGGATGAGATAAAGCAGCGTATTTCTAGTGCGGTTTCTGGATTGCCGGAGGAACTAAAAGGGATCGGCAGTGCAATGATGACAAAAATGGCCGATGGAATAGCAGCGACTATTGAACAAGTCTATACTGGTGTCTCAACACTCGTCACGGAAGTTATCAAACGATTTAAAGAAGGTTTTGGAATCAATTCACCTTCCACGGTATTAAAAGAAATTGGTCAGTTTATGATTGAAGGATTAATCAAAGGTTTATCCGGAGATAATCTCATGGCTTTTGTTAATAATATCGTTGAGAGCCTAAAATCAGCTTTTTCCAATGGGGTTTTGAATGTCGGAACATTGATGGCGACATTAGGAAGCTCTGCAGCTGATTTACTGGCTAAGCTTGGTATAAATTTAGGCGGTTTAGGATTTGGCGCAGCAGGGTTAAATGGAATGGTCTGGGGATCCCCAACAGGCACAAGTCCACTAGCAGAAAATTTTGCATGGGATGAAGATTTTGGAGACCGGGCCGGATCAGTAGGCAGTCAATACCATCAAGGTCTAGATTTTAATGATACGGTCGGATCCGGATCACCACTTTATGCGATTCAAAATGGCGTAGTTTCATCTGCTGGCTATAATGGTGGTTATGGAAACCAGGTAATACTTGATTTTGGTAATGGAATCGCAGCCTCTTATTCTCATTTGGATAGCATTGGTGTTGAAGCCGGGCAAAGTGTGGTGATGGGCCAGTACATTGGAGCAGTCGGAAATACCGGTGATTCATATGGAGCTCATCTACATTTCGGATTATTGATCAATGGTGAATACGTGGATCCAATGATGTTGTGGTCAGGCGCCAGTTTTGATGTGGGATCAAGGTACGTTCCGGAAGATATGATTGCTATGATCCATAAAGGAGAAGCAATTATTCCAGCAGATCAAAATCCATATAAAAACAGCGGCGGACCGGTCTTGTCACAAGACACAAAGGTTGAGTTTACACAGAACAATTATAGCCCTAAAGAATTGAGTCCATCTGAGTCGGCCCGACTTGCCAAACGTGGGCTTCAGGAGTGGGCCTTAATGATGGCATAAAGGAGTTGAGATAACTGAAAACATTAAAATACGTAAATAGCCAGGGAGAAGAGATCATTTTCACGGACTCTACTCCTTTTTGGTTGAAAGACTTTTCTCAGAATACTGCAGTGATTAATCATACGAATAAAGGATCTGGCCAAGACGGGAATACATTTTTAAGCAATTCATTAGATGATAGCGACATTACTATAAAAATATCAGTAAGAGGAAGTGAAACAAGTGAATTTGAACAGCTTAAAGCAAAACTAAGAAGAGTATTCAATCCGAAGTTTGGCAAGGGAGCACTTATTCATAATAACGGTGAAAAAGATCTGGAAATAAAGTGCGTTCCTGCAAAGGTGCCCTTCATTGTGAATAAAAGCGATCGAAGGGGAGAGTGTATTATTTCTTTAATCGCAAACAGCCCGTACTGGATGGATATGAACCAGACAAAAGAAGAAATAGCACTCTGGGTAGGCGACTTTGAATTTGACTTCATAAACGGCCTGCAGATCCCAGAAGAGGGAATCATCATGGGCCACCGAGAACTCAGCCTAATTGTCAATTGTCCCAACGATGGCGATGGAGAAGCGGGAATGATCATTGAGTTCCGGGCTTTGGCCACTCTGACAAATCCATCGCTCCGAAACGTCAACACCCAGGAGTATGTCAAAATAAATAAAACCATGGTCGCCGGCGAGATAATCCGGGTGAATACACATTTCGCTGAAGAGGATGTGGAAATGGAGCTGAACGGGGTGACATCTAATGCATTTAATTACATCGATGAAGACATGACCTTCCTGAAGCTTTACCAGGGCGATAATCTGTTTCGGTATGATGCAGAAACCGGCCTGGATAACCTGATCGTGAACATCTACCGACAAAATAAGTACCTGGGGGTATAGAGCATGGATCTTTATGTAGCAGATAGAAGCTTTAATAAACTGGGTGCCGTCAATAACCGAACATCATTGCGCTGGGTACGCCGGTACCGGAAAACCGGAGAGTTTGAAATCCATTGCCCGGCAACAGCACAGAACATAGAGAAGCTGCAGCGTGGTAATGTCATCATTAAGCCCGGGGATCCGGAGGCAGGGTTCATTAAATACCGAAACCTGCAGGAAAATGATGAGGGGAAAGAGTTGCTTGTGGTCAAAGGTGATTTCTTGACTGGGTATCTAAACCGGCGGATCATCTGGGGAATCGAGATTATAAACGGATTGGTGGAAGTGGCCATGCGGGATCTTGTCAATAAAAACGCCATCAGTCCAACGGACATAAACAGAATCATCCCGGGGCTATCCCTGGGGGATCTGAAAAATTATACCGAAACGGCGGACTTTCAGACATCCTATCAGAATTTATCAGAAGAATTGGAAAGATTGTGTGCCCTATCAGATATAGGTTACCGGATCCGATATGATGGATCCACCAAATTAATGAAATTTGAAACCTATAAAGGACTGGATCGATCCTCCGGACAAAGCATCAATCCCCGGTGCATTTTCTCAAAAGACTATAACAACGTGGAAAAACAGGAATTTACAGAGAGCGACGGAAATTACCGTAATGTTTGCCTGGTTGGAGGGATAGGTGAAGGAACTGATAGAAAGCTCTCTACTGTTGGCATTGCGACCGGTCTGGATCGGTTTGAAGTATTTAACGATCAGAAGAGTTTGAGCAATGTTATTGATGGTGTAACTTTAACAGATAATCAGTATAAAGCTTTGCTCGATGGCAAAGGAAATGAAATGCTGGCAGAATGCAAAAAAATATGTGTGTTTGACAGTTCTATTGACATTAACGCCAACAGAAAATACAAAGCAGATTATGATCTAGGTGATATTGTGACAAACATCAATAAAAAATGGGGCGTCAAGCTTGACACCAGGATCGAAGAGATTGAAGAGGTCTATGAGGAATCAGGAAATAAAATAAATGTTATTTTCGGAGATGAAGCGCCAACGCTGATTGATAAGATTAAACAAATAAATCGACAGGCGGTTTCATTGGCAGGGACATCATCTGGAACGGTGATTTCTTCAATCGATGGAGGGATATTTTAGAAAGGAGTGATTTTATGGCAGAATCGAGTGGTATTTTTCCATCGATAAATGGGGACAGAAGGTATTTCACCAGTTTTTTTGCAGAGTATTTTGCAGATTTTATTGGTAACGGGATATATCCCAACCCATCAACGATGTGCCAGGTATTGGCAAACAATGACATGACGATTACAGTAAAGCCTGGGAATGGTTATATCAATGGCTTTAAGTATAAAAACACAAGTGACTTAATAAAGAATATTGATATTGCTGACGGGGTGCTCAAAAGAATTGATCGTGTTGTTTTAAGACACACTGTTTTAGACAGAGAGATTAAGGCCTATATCAAAAAAGGAACATTTGCAAGCAGTCCGGTGGCTCCAACGCTGCAGCGTGATGCTGACATGTGGGAGCTGGGGATTGCAGATATCTATATTGCCAATGGTGCGGTTAGTATTTCGCAGGCGAATATTACAGACCTGAGATTAAACAACACCTTTTGTGGAATTGTCCATGGCGTGATTGATCAGGTCGACACGACAACAATTTTCAACCAATTCCAGGCATGGTATCTGGAAACGGTAGATGGAGCAACAACAGATATTGCGACGATGCTTTCAGCGTTCCAAAGCGGTTTTAATACTTGGTTTGCTGGGGTGCAGGGTACGTTATCAGGAGATGTAGCCGGGAATCTGCTTATAAAGATCAATGATCTGATTGCAAGGATGAACGTGGTTGAAAGTGCGGTAGCAGCAAACACGGCGTCGATTAATCAAAACACAAGTAATATCAGTGAAAATACCGCAGCAATTTCATTGATTGGGCATAGCTCTGTTAATGAATTTAGAAAACTGAGAATGGGTGGAATCTGATGTTAATCCAATTTAAGCGTGGAAATAAAGTGGATCTCCCAATCTTGGAATCAGGGGAGCCGGCTTTTACAACCGATACGAAAAATCTTTATATTGGTACAGGAACAGAGAATGTTCAAATTGCTGGAGATCAAACCTACACCCATATCCAGAGTGTGCCGGCTATGGTCTGGACTGTAACATTGCCGGAGTGGTTTAAAGAGCATCCAGGCGTAGTTATTACAGATTCAGCCGGCACTCAGGTTTTTGGGGAAGTAAATTACAGTTATCCGGTTGTAACTTTGTCTTTCGCTGCACCATTTGGCGGGCAGGCGCATTTTAACTAGGAAAGGAGGGATAAAATATGGCGATACCATATGTAAATAATATTGATTTGGGCGGAAATGAGATTCAAAATGTTCGAGCTCAAAATCTGGCAACACCACCAACTCCATCGGGAACCGGTCAGTTTTATTACAATTCAGTAGGCAATACAATGTTGTTCTGGAATGGCACTGATTTTATCGATATGGGCCAAGTATTGACAGGCGTAGATATCGTTGCACTGATCAACGCTTGTGCTTCGCTGATCGATGCAGACAATATTAATTCACTCACGGCGGCGAAAATATCTGATTTTAATACCCAGGTAAGAACGAATGCTTTGAATCTGTTGACAGCACCAACGGCGGATTTGTCTATTAACAGTCATAAACTGACAAATGTTACGGATCCGGTCAGCGCCCAGGATGCAGCAACTAAAAATTATGTCGATGCAGCCAGATCAGGACTTACAATAAAAGATCCGGTCAGGGTAGCCAGTACAGCAAACGTGGCAATCGCAACAGGAACATTATTAACAATCGACGGGGTCACACTGGTTGCCGGCGATCGAGTCCTATTAAAAAATCAAACTGCTGGTGCTGAGAACGGGATCTATGTTGCCGGAACTGGCGCATGGTCGAGAGCTTCTGATGCCAACATCAGCGCCGAAGTAATTGCCGGTATGGCGGTCTGGGTTAATGAGGGGACAGCGAACAGTGACAGCCGATGGGTTTTGACAACTAATAACTCAATCACCCTGGGAACAACTGCCTTGACATTTACAAAAGACTTCCAGGCGGCAGATATTGTTGCCGGTGCTGGTATGACAAAATCCGGGAATCAGTTAGATGTAGTTGGGGTATTCAATCGAATTTTAATCAATGCGGATAGCATCGATATTTCACCAAATTATATTGGACAAAATACGATAACTACTTTAGGTACAATTGCAACCGGTGTATGGAATGGGAGCATTATTCCGCTATTGTATGGCGGTACCGGGGCCTCAACGGCGGTTGGCGCACGAACAAATCTCGGCGCGACTGGGAAATATTCTGCTGCTGTTGGAGATGGATCAGCAACCAGCATTGTTGTCACGCATAACCTAAATACTCAAAATGTTACAGTGACGCTAAGAGAAACCGCCAGTCCATACAATGTTGTCATGACGGATGTCCAGATCACCAGCGTCAATACTATAACACTTATTTTTGCAACCGCTCCGACGAGTGGGAAATACACTGTAACGGTGGTGGGATAATGAAAATTCTAGGAACGCTACAGGACAAAGACGGAAAAAATTATGATGCAGATGGGCACACTCACCCCAAAGAAGAAATTTCGAACATGCCAACAGCCTTGAGCCAATTTTTGAATGATATCGGAGCAGGTGGCGGTGTAAGCGCATTAGTAATCATTAACCAAAACAGAAAAAACAGAATGGGAGGAATTTGATATGGCAATAGGAGATGTAACACCAAGCGAAATGTGCTTAACTGCACTTTCAGCAGCAGCGACAACCTTATTTACAAATGCCGGGGCGAGTTACCGAACCCAGGCAACGCAAATTTTTATTGCGAATACTGGAGCTACACAAAGAACAATTACTTTGTACAAAAACGGAACTGCAACGGCAAATATTATAGCAAGTTCGATCGTGATACCAGCAGGGGGATCTGTTATTATCGATACTAAATTAATTTTAACCGGTACCCAGACAATCGGCGCAAAACAAGATGTCGGGACTGATTGCAATATTGCAATTTACGGCATTGTTGAGCAGATAGCGTAACGGTGAAAAATTATGATTAGACATTTTGGCAGTTCAGGGATAGAAAGCCCACCGCAAGGAATAGATGCTGGATTTGGAAAATATAACGCAAAATCGATGATTTATTTCGATAAGTTAATTCCAGAACCACCACTCATTAATAATGTTGATTTTCTTCCTGCTTATTATGCAGACCTTGTTTCAATAGACTATGATGAATTTATTGACAGGCTGTTTGCAAAAATCACATATAGTGGAACAGGATATTTTTATAGTTATGATGCGCTAGGAACTCAATTGCACAGTTTTACAGTACCAAACAATAATGTGTATAGAATGGCATATTATGGCGGTAATTATTTTATTTTCACAAATGTAGGGTGGTCAAAATATAGTCCAACAGGAACATTGCTTTCATCAGGAACCAATTTTGCACTACCACTCGGAGATAAAGACATAAGAATGTTACGAGTGAGTGAATCACAGGTTAAAGTATTTCAAAGCGACGGAACAATCAAGCAGTTTAATATGAATACAATGACAGTCGAGCAAACAATAACATTGACTAACCTGTATTCTGGAACTGTACCATTTTATGATGATGATGGATACTGGTATTTTCAAGCCACGTCTATGCAACTGACGAAATTAGATCAAAGTGGCGGTATTGTGTTTTCAGGTGTCTCAAATAAATTCTCTAATGGATCCTCAGCAGCATATAAAGTTTTTAGCATTAAGAAGATAAATGCGTTGATTTCTTGTAATGTTTACAATGGATATCTCAATAATACGTTAGTATCGACAATTGATGGTAGTTTAATAACTTCGCAATATGTTTCTGTTTCGGGCGATACAGGTTTGAGATGTGCTTATCCAAATTTAACATCGCCAAAGAAAATGTTAATGATGAGAAATACATCTACTTACAATCTTTATTGTATAAGGTTAAATGATCAAGGTTTAGGAATTGTAAGTACTTTTAAGCAATTTATAACAACATCAAATATGGTAGATGGATTATACGCAAATGGCGATGATGTATTTTTTGCGTCTTACCTAACATCAGGATACCCGGCAGTAAAAAAAATACAATTAAATTATCAATTATCATAGGAGGTTTTAAAAAATGATTTATTTTGAAAAGAACAAAGAAACAAATGCGGTGGAAATAATCCATTACCAGCCGTTTGACGCCATCAATGGTTTAGGGAAAACGGAAGCAGAGTTATTGCAGACAGGGGTTTTAATTGACACAATTCCACAGCCAGTAGCGACTGTTGGGAAAATGGGCGTGTTATATCACACTGATGCACAGGGATTATATTATGTGTATATTGATGTTCCCAAAACACCGGAACAACTTCAAGCTGAAAGAATAGCACAACTTGAGGCAGACGTGGCCACAGCAAATTACGCTTTAATGATGGGAGGGCTGATCTAATGCTCACATTTGAAAAAATAAAATCATATTTCGACAGAGAATTATGGACCACAGAAATGGTTGCTAATGCTGTGGTAAAAGGAAAGATCACGGCGGATGAATACAAGCAAATAACAGGACTGGATTATGTAGCAGCTTAACGGCTGTTTTTTTATTGCAAGGAGGATTACGGATGTTTAAAAAACTATTCAGATTTATATTTTACAGAAATATCAAATATCAGTCGCAACTCGATATTGTCGAAGCAATCACCAGGAAGCCAAAGGAAAGATAGATTCAATTTAAAAATACTGAAAGGGGACGGTTTATGTTTACACCAGTGGAGATTATCAGCATGTTTGCAGCGGGGTGTGGGGTTCTGTTTGGCTTCTCTGGGTGGAGAAGGTCAGATAACAAAGATGCGGAGCGGTTGGGGATCATTGAAAACAAATTGGAAAATATTCTTAAAAGTATTGAAAGATTGATCGATAAAATCGATTGTACCGATGAAAAGTTTGCGGATATTGAAAAAAAGATTGTAAAACTAGAAGAGCAGGTGAAAACTTGCTTTTCTTTGATTAATAGAGAGGATAAATAAAATGAAAATCGAAAAAGGAACAATTATCAGAACAACGTTGTTGGGAGTTGCATTGGTCAACCAAGTATTAGTATCAAGCGGCCATTCAATCATACCGGTGGATGATGCCACCATCGAAACAGGGATCACAATTGGGTTTACAGTTGTGACATCATTAATCGCCTGGTGGAAGAATAACAGCTTTACACAGAAAGCGATCAATGCCGATCAAACCATGAAGGATGGTAAATAACCATGGCTGTCATCACAAAAGCAAAAGGTCATATTCAAGATCTGGGATCAGTTGCCTTTGCTGAAAATGGAAATATTCTTGGAACTGTTGGACAGCATTTGAGACTTGAAGAATTTGAGCTTTGGCTTGAATTAATCGGCGAACATGCCGGGCTTGATATTGGAATAGAGTATGAGGTCCATATCCAAGATGAAGGATGGAGCCGGACGTTCAGGAACGGTGAAAAAGCCGGGACTGAAGGCCAAGGAAAAAGAATTGAAGCAGTGAAAATTCGATTAACTGGTGCCGACGCTTATAAATTCAGAGCCTGGTATCATCCACATGTTGAAAAAAATGGTTGGATGGGTTGGTGCTCAGATGGGGAATCGTCTGGCACAGAAGGCGAATCATTGAGAGTGGAAGCACTGCAGATCGTGGTACTTGATAAAGGAATTGATCTGACTGTCGATGTGACTGAAAAGTTTAAAAAGCATGAAATACAGATTGTCCCGCCGGCGCCGGAACCAGCTCCGGAAGTTGGACCATACGGGAAATATTTTGATACTTATGAATTTGCCTGTGACTGTATCAAGGGATATCCGATCGATAACCCTTGCGATGGTTATCCGGAAACTGAATTCGGCAAGGATCCCAATCTAAAACCTTCACTTTTGGATGCTGCCAATCGATTCCGGGAATATATCGGTATGCCTGTTGTCCCAACATGCGGGACCAGGTGCCCATCATCCAATGATTATTGGGGTGGGGTTCCAGATTCACTCCATTTATTTGGAGGTGCCTTTGATTGTACGATTCCGGGAATGAACATTGTTGAAGCTGCAAGGATCATGTATCAGGTGATTGGAAAACCGGTTCGAGTTTATCCGGATCAGGACTTTATGCATGTGGAAGAGTCCTGGCTTGATGGAGTCTATAACCAGGAGCAAGGATATTATATATATTGATTTATGGCCACCTTCGGGTGGTCTTTTTTTTATTTGTATGCTAAGATAAATTTAAAAGTAGATTTAATAGGTGGTTATTAATGGATTTTTATAATAGTATGTTAAACATATTAATTGGAGTAGTATCCGGAATTTTTTCGGGCATTATTGTTTCACAAGTTTTTCTTATAGCTACTGACTTTAAAGAACAAAGAAATAGAGTAGCCGAAAGAGATGGAATGTTATCTTGGATAGCTGGAGCATTGTATTCACTATCTATACTAATAGAGGATAAAAAACAGCCAAATAATGAGTATATAAATAACTATATTATAAATAAGTTAATTGATAATGTAACATTGAAAGCAAGCGATATTGAAAAAAGTTTTGAAAAAATGATATTTGCAGATTTAGAGCCAGAGCTTCATGATATCGCTGTGAAAATGAACGATTTTACGGTTGAATTAGCTAATTGGAAGCGGTTTGAAAAGACAAAAATAAATGAATATTCACTACAGATAAACAAGATAAAAAAGGAACTTGATATTTATAACGAAAAGAGTAAGAGAACACTTTTTAAATTAATAATTAAAGATAGAATAATGAAAGCAATAGCAATAGTTGTTTTTGTAATTATCGCATTAACAGTGATTGCATAATATTTGTGGATAGACATGACATCAACTTCGCACATTATTAGCACACAAGAAAAAATACATATATAAAGGAAGAAAAAGAGCAGATATAAAAAAACGGCATAAAATAAAGGATTGAGACAGGATAGCAAATTAGAAAAAAGAATAAGGAACGGTTTGTATCTGACTTTTAATCAGGGTGTCGGGCGTTCAAGTCGCCCATGGGTCACCATTAAAAAAGCTAACCGCATTTATGCGGTTTTTTATTTTTTTGTTAATAAAATGGACGGGACTAACTTGATTGTTACATTAGTAAATGAGAATCAAAATTAGAATGATAGTCAAAAGAAAATTATGCAAAAGAACATCTAATCGATCAATAAATAAAAACAAGGTTAGCCTGGGTGTGGGCAAACCTTGTTTTATGGGAATAATAGATATTTGATTAGAGATGTGCTTCAGATTTCTAATTAGCGATAATATTTATCCAGAACAAGCATGATTTCATCAATTTTAGCTTCACCATCACCTTTTTCAAAGGCATCTTTGACACAGGAATTCATGTGCTTTTTTAAAATCTCCAAATTAGTTTTTTTTAGTAGCGCCTGAACAGCCAGTATTTGTTTTGATACATCAATACAATAACGATCATTTTCCAGCATTTTAATAATGCCATCGATTTGACCCCGGGCAGTTTTTAGTAAGTTAAGCTCAGCTGAACGATCCTTAGTTTCCATAGTTTTATGAGGTGATATCAGAGGTTGGATAACCAGCTTCAGTGAGTGCTGTAGTCACTGCGTTCATATCGACATTTTCGGAAGCGGTAAAACTGGCCTGGCCTTCTTCCAGAGAAATCGATACATCTGTGATTCCTTCAAACCCATTTAAAATGCCGTCGACCCGCTTTACACAATGCTGACAACTCATGTCAGCTACTTTTAATAATTTTTTCATGTTTTTTCCTTCTTTCGTTTCTATCATTTTATTAAGAGGCAGTTCTGCCTTGATAACAGTTTGATTCAATTCATTCTTTCTAATCGGTAAGAGTTTTACTTTAAACGTCTTAAGTGATAAAGCATTGAGAACCACCGATACGGAGCTTAAGCTCATGGCTCCTGCCGCAAACATTGGGTTTAGTTTGAGTCCAAATGGGATATACAAAGCACCAGCAGCGAGGGGAATACCGATCACGTTATAGATAAATGCCCAAAATAAATTCTGTTTGATATTTCGTAATGTTGCCTTACTTAACTGGATAGCGGCGACAATATTCATTAAATCGTTTTGCATCAGAATAACATCGGCCGATTCGATGGCAACATCAGTGCCATTGCCGATGGCAATGCCAACGTCACTTTGGGCTAGTGCCGGTGCATCATTGATGCCATCACCGACCATGATTACCTGATGTCCCTGGGACTGAAGCCGCTTGATCATCGAGGCTTTTTCATGGGGGAGAACATTTGCCACCACATTGTCAATGTTTACCATGCTACCAATCGCCTGAGCAGTACGTTCGTTGTCGCCGGTAAGCATGTAAACATCAATACCCATGGCTTTGAGTTGAGAAACAGCCTGGTAGCTGTTTTCTTTAATAACATCAGCAACGCCGATAATCCCTTTGATGGACTGATTCCAGCCGACCAGCAGGGGCGTTTTTCCCAAATCAGAAAGGCGTAAATAATCTGCCATGATTGATTCGACTGTGAGCCCATTACGCTCCATCAGCTTGATATTGCCAACCAGGATTTTCTTGTCGCCAATCTGTCCATGGATGCCGAAACCAGAGAGTGATTCAAATGTGTCAGGATAGTCTAAGGACAACTGCCGTGCAGTGGCTTCTTTGATAATCGCTTCACTGAGGGGGTGCTCAGATTTATTTTCCAGTGAAGCAGTAAGTTGTACTAATTGATTCGAATCAATTTCCGGATCATAAAGAATGATATCAGTGACGGATGGCGAACCGATGGTCAGGGTACCGGTTTTATCAAAAACGATGGTGTTGGATTTTCCAAGAATTTCCAGTGCTGGTCCATTCTTGAATAAGATGCCTTTTTCGGCACCTTTTCCGGTTCCAACCATAATTGCGGTAGGGGTAGCAAGTCCCAACGCACAGGGGCAGGAAATAACTAAAACCGATATTGCTGCTGATAAAGCAAAGGACAACTCATAGCCGAGAATCATCCAGATCACAAAGGTGAGTAGCGAAATGCTCATCACTGCCGGTACAAAGAAACGACTGATTTCATCTGCAATCCTGGCAATCGGGGCCTTAGATGATTGGGCTTCTTCAACCAGCTGAATAATTTTGCTGAGGGTCGTGTCCTGTCCGATTTTGGTCGCTTTGAATTCGAAGGAACCGGTTTTATTGATGCTACCGGAAATCACGAAGTCGCCAACCGTTTTTTCCACTGGTAAGCTTTCACCAGTAAGCAGTGATTCGTCGACGCTGGAATGTCCGGTCAGTATTTCGCCATCAACGGGAATTCGCTCGCCGGGACGGATAATCACAATATCATTCACTTGCACGGCATCGATGGCAATTTCGACTTCAATATTGTTTCGTAAAACGAGAGCTTTATCAGGAACCAGGGCAATGAGTTTTTCGATGGCCTGGGATGTTTTTCCTTTGGCTTTTGTTTCAAGAAATTTTCCCAGGGTAATTAATACTAAGATAACGGTGGTTGATTCAAAATAGAGCTCATGCGAATAATGGTGGATCAACGCCATATTATCGTAGGAAAACCCATAGGCCAGGATGAAAAGAACGACTACCCCATAAATAAAGGAGGCGCTGGTACCAACTGCCACCAGTGAATCCATATTGGGAATTCGTTTAGCCAAGGCTTTAAAGCCATTGACGTAAAAATGGCGACACAGAAAAATGACTGGCAGGGTCAAAAACATTTGGGTTAAGGCGTTGAGCAACAAATTCTGTTCACCGGCCAGAAAACCGGGGATCGGCAAGCCGAGCATCGGACCCATCGCCAGATAAACAAGGGGCAGCGTGAAAACCAGCGAGGCGATTAAACGAAATTTGACCGCATCGATCTGACTTTGATAAGCGGGTTGGCCAGTTTCTTTTTTATTGATTGGCGCAGTTTTGTCCTGATCATCCAATTCGGCCCCGTAACCCAGGGCTTCGATGGTACTGATGATCAATGATGCCGGGGCCAGATCAGGGTCATGGTGGACAACCAGTTTTTCATTTGAAAAATTAATGACTGCGGATGTAACACCATTTATTTGACCGACCTTTCGTTCAATGGCACTGGCGCAAGCCGTACAGGTCATGCCGCTGATGTTGAATTGTATTTTGTTCATGGTGACCTCCTGAATAATACACCCCTCATGGGGTGGGGTAAATTCTATAATCATCATACACCCGAATCGGAACAATGTCAACTAAATAAGTAATTTAACGAAATTTGTAATCGGTTGCCAGAAAAAAATAGAGGTTGATAGTATTTTTTAAAGTGCTATAATGAAAATCATAATTAATGGGTATATTAATAAGAAGAAATTAGGACAAAATATTACTGAAAGGAGACTGAACATGCTACATAGTGAAGATGCTGATATTAATGTTGTCATCAGACAAGTCATCAATCTTGATACGAAGGCAGTGCGAATTAAAAAAAATGTTGTGCAACGCGCTGAGCGAATACTGGATCGTACCAAAAATGATATAAAAGAAAAAGAAAAAGCGGAGCTGGATGGCGCTCAGGAATTAGCTAAACAGAACTACCAGCAGGAAATCAACAAAGCCAGGGAAGAACGCCAGAAAATTATTGATGGAATGGAAGAGGAACTTACCAAAATCCGCTGTCGGTATGATGAAAAAAAAGAAGATAAGGCCAGGGAAGTTCTGGAAATACTCTTCAAGAAAAAAGTTAGTGATGTTTAAAAGAAAAAAGATCAGCGTCAGGCTATTTTTTTCTGATTTTCTTTCTTGATTTAAAGAAAAGTGTGAGAATCGTATGTCAAAGAGTAAATATGCTTGTATAAGTGCAAAAGCACTGGCAATGAGAGCTCGGAAAATTGATGATGATGATTTTCGTGAGCTTATAAAAGCAAAGGATTTAAAAGAAGTATTTCAGTATTTACGGGACAACACCCATTATGGGGAGTTTCTAAAGAATATGAATATTGACGATCTGCACCGAACTGAGTTTGAAGCGCATTTAAATGATCTTAAGGTTTTGGAAACAGAAAAGCTGATGCATTATTTATCAGGCGATGATAAGACTTATTTTAAGGTGTTTCTGGTACGACTGGAAGTGGAAGCGCTGCGGATTTTAATCCGGGGGATTGCCCGAAATGATGACTTGGAATCTCTTCGGGAATTGATCATCTATTCGCATCAGTATTCAACCGTCCCCTTCGAAAAGTTATTTCGGGCCCGGGATTGGGACGAGTTTAAAAAACTGCTGATCAATACCGACTACTATCGAATTCTGGAAATCTATAAAGATATCAGAATCGATCAGGATTTGGTGATGGTTGAAAAGAATCTGGATCGATATTATTACGATCTGGTTAAGAACCGGCTGCTCAAATTAGATAAGAAAGCCAATCGGGATCTGATTAATGCCCAGCGTCGTAATTTTGATCTATTGAATTTGATTTGGATTTATCGGGGTAAAAAGTTTTATAAACTATCCCGGGAAGAGTTGATTGCATACTCCTTGAGAGGTGGATTGGTATTAAATGAGAAGCGATTGGTAGCATTGGTTGAAGCAAAGAATTTTATCGAGATGAAAGAACAAATTGCGGATACCGATTACGCCTTTTTATTTAATCATACCAAGACCATCGATCTGTATATGGAACGGCGGCAGGAGCGGTATCTTTATTTTATGTATCTTAAGCTCTTTAGCGAAGGGAATGGCACCCTTGGGCGTGTTGTTGCCTATGTTCGGCTGCTGGACTTTGAGATCGAAGATATTACTTCGATCATCGAAAGTAAGCGCTATCAAATGGGAGCGGATGAAACAAAAAAATATTTAATCAGACCCATTGATTAGGGTGTGAAAGGAAGTATTCTATGGCAATTGAAAATGTGATTATGATGGATGTGGTCGGAAAAATCAAATATGTTGATAAATTCGCCAAAGACATTTTTCTCTTCAATGATATTCAAATCGTCGATGCCATGCAGGAAATTGATTCCGGGCGGTTCATTCTTCCGATACGTGAGGAAAACATGGGTGAACTGCTGGGATTTGCACAACTTGTATCCGGCGAGACGATGATAGATGAGAAAAATTTTGTTAAAACAGTCAATAAGTTAAATGAACTCTACAAGGGTTCCCTTAATTTAGACATGATTTCGCTGGCAAAAAGTGACAATGATCTTGGCAAAGCGCTTGGCAAAGCCCGGGAATTTGATGGCAATCTGGTGGTGGAATACAGTGAATTAAAGCAGGTCAATGATCAGATTGAAGCTTTGGGAAAAAGTAAAATTGCTTATTCCTATCTGGATGAGTTAGATGCAAAGATGAGTGAACTGGACAGCCTGGAGAATTTTTCCTATAGCCTTGGCTCTGTGACCAAAGACAATGCCATGCGTTTGAAGAGCATCTACAACAGTGTGACCTCGATTGTCTTTCATGTCGGTAATCAGGAGGACAATGAAGAAGTATTTATGATTGTATCCCCCAAGGATCTGGAGATTGAATCACAGCGGATTTTGAAGGCCCTTAATTTTAAACCGATTGAAGGGTTTGAAGATAAGTATACCGAGTCGCCAAAGCAGATTTTGGAAGCGATCGATACTGAAATAGAAGCGCTGCAAGCCAGAAATGCTGAATTACTAAAAAAACTAAATATTCATCTGGAAGAAAATCGGGCTGATGCCACCGACAGTTTTAATACCTTGAGTCTTTATGCAAATCTCAGTATTATTAAAAAGTTTATGGCTTTCAGTGATGAAAATTTTTATTTTTCGGGATGGATTTCCAAGCGCGACAAACAGCGGATGGAAGCCATTGCTGCAAAATATCCGGAGATGATCATCATGTTTTCAGATAGTAGTAAAGGCAGCGGCAAGCCGCCGACAAAAATGAAAAACAACTGGCTTTTTAAGCCCTTTGAAAATTTGGTCAAGTTGTATGGAGTACCTTCGTTTAATGAGCTGGACCCAACCCCTTTTTTAAGTTTAACCTATATGTTTTGTTTTGGATTTATGTTTGGTGATGTCGGTCAAGGTCTGGTCTTGGCGGTCGCCGGGTTTATTCTGGGAAAAAGGGGAGTAGAGCTTGGGAAGGTTTTGTTTCGCCTGGGAATTTGCTCCACATTCTTTGGATTTATGTATGGCAGTGTTTTTGGTTTTGAAGAAGTGATTCATGCCGTATGGCTAAGACCATTCGAGGAGATCAATTCGATATTATTTGTTGCAATTGGAATTGGCATCGGGATGCTTTTTGTGGCCTATGTCTACAGCATTATTAATAAGCTTAGACAAAAAGAAATCAAAGAAGGCGTTTTTGGTAAAAATGGGATCTGTGGCTTTATCCTATATGCCAGTTTACTGGCGATTGTCGGGATAAATGTCGCCGGATTTGCAGTAGCAACGGTACTGACACCAATTTTAGGGATCTTGGCAGTGCTTTTGATTTTTATCGTATTAATCCGGGAGCCACTGGCAAATTATTTGCAGAAAAATAAGCACCTCTATGATGAAGCACCGTCAGATTATTATATTGAAAGCGGCTTTGAACTGTTTGAAATGCTGTTGGGAATGTTTAGTAATACCGTGTCGTTTATTCGAATCGGCGCCTTTGCACTGGTTCACGTAGGACTTTTTATGGCTTTCCAAACCTTGGCTGAGATGGCCCAAAATGGGGTCATCAGTGTGGGCGTCTTGATTTTTGCTAATATATTTATAATTTGTCTGGAAACCCTGATCGTTTCTATTCAGGCATTGAGATTACAGTTTTATGAATTATTCAGTAAATACTATACCGGCGATGGGGTTGAATTTCGCCCCGTTGACCTGCAAATTAATTTATTTTAAGGAGAAACGCAAATGAATGTATTAACGTTTATAACCATTGGCACCGCATTACTTGTTTTGGGAACTATTTCTCTGGGTGTTTATTTTAACTATCACGGATGTGATGCCAAACAGGTAAAACTAAAAAAATTTCTTAAGTTAAATCTGTCAACCTTTATTCCAATGTTGGTGGCAGCACTGATTGTGATGGCGCCTGGGGTTGTTGCCGCCGCCACCGGCGGGGAACCAGGAGGGATTTCAGATGCTGGACTCGGCTATATTGCAGCAGCGCTTTCTACCGGGCTTGCCTGTGTTGGGGCCGGTTATGCGGTTGGTGTGGTTGGCTCAGCTGCTTTAGGGGCTGTTTCTGAAGATCCCAAAATTCTTGGAAAAACACTAATTTTCGTAGGTCTGGCTGAAGGGGTCGCCATTTATGGCTTGGTTATTTCAATTATGATTTTTGGAAGTCTGTAAACATGAAGTCGTATGTGATCAGTGAGAATCGTGATTCCTATTTGGGAATGCAACTGGCTGGTATTGAAGGGGCATATGTAAAAACACAGGCAGAGATTGAGACAGCGTTTAAAGAAGCCTTGAAAGACAAGGAAATTGGGATAATTTTTCTGACCGAAAAAGCATCATTGATGATTACCGATTTGGTATTGGAAGCAAAAAAGAAATACTTTTCACCTTTAATTACGGTCATCCCCGACCGCCACGGCTATTTGCGTAGTGAAGGGATGATTATGAAGTATATTAAAGAATCTGTGGGATTGTAAGGATGTGATAAAATGATTTCAGTAGAAGAAAAACTCCGGGTATTTACCCAATATCTCTTAAGTAAGGAACGAAAATGGGGCAAAGATATCATCTACGATGCCAAGGATAAAAAGAAGGCGCTGCTGGCTGACTCCGAGGAAAAGATAAAAAAAGAAAAGCGGGCCATCGAGGAGCGGAGTTATCATACGATCTTCAGAGATAAAAACAAAATTATTGCCGAAGGTAAAAATAAAGCCAAAACCCTGGAACTGGAAGAAAAGAATCGAATCCTGATGGATTTTAATCAGCTGATCCGGGAAAAAGCCAGTGATTACCTGAGTCAAGAGGTCTATAACGATTATCTGCAGGATTGTGTGGCGCAGATTCATCAGGTTTTTGCCGGTAAAAATAATATTGTCGTTTTTGTCCGGGAAGGCGATTTTAAGCAGCTTAAAACCATCATAGATCAACAATTAACGGATTTTAATGTTGAATACCGGCAGGAATGCACAGATTGCATCGGCGGCTTTATTGCCGAGGATGCCGAAGGCCGACTCCATTGCGATTTTACGGTTGAAAATCTGATCAAAAGTAATTATAAACTCATCGGAATGACTCTGAACGGGTTTATGGAAAAGCAGGTGAGCTAAGTGGCAGTTAAGCAAGAAAATAAAGCAAAGGGCATCATCTCTGCCATTAACGGTCCCGTTATTAAAGGAAAAAATATGACCAGCTTTAAGATGCGGGAAATGGTTACCGTGGGGGAGCAGCGCTTAATCGGCGAAGTCATTGTTTTAGAAGGTGATATCGGGACGATCCAGGTTTACGAAGAAACGGAAGGCCTTAAAACCGGTCAGGAAATTACTCCCACCGGCAGACCGCTCAGTCTTAAATTGGGGCCGGGGATGCTTAAAAATATGTTTGACGGGATTCAACGACCACTGGAAAAAATTCAGGAGCTTTCACCGATTTTTATCCCGGAAGGCATCGGCCTCTTATCGATCGACGATAAAAAACTTTGGTCGGCAACGCTCACCGTTAAACCGGGCGATTTGTTATTGGCGGGCAGCAGCTTTGGAACAGTTCAGGAGACGCAAGTCATTAAAAACCGCCTACTGGTACCACCGAACCTGTCGGGAACCGTTGTTTCCGTGGTACCGGATGGCGAGTACACCATTGAAGATGCACTGGTAACAATTCGCGATGCCAAGAACGAGCTCCATGAACTGAAGATGGCTCATGAGTGGCCAGTGCGGACGCCAAGGCCCAATGCCTATCGGCGGGAAACCCTGGTGCCGCTCATCACCGGTCAACGAGTGATCGATATTTTCTTTCCAATTGCCAAAGGCGGTACAGCGGCAATCCCCGGGGGCTTTGGAACTGGCAAAACGATGACGCAGCATCAGTTGGCCAAATGGTCCGATGCCGATATTATTGTCTATATTGGATGTGGTGAACGGGGGAATGAAATGACCGAGGTTATTGAAGATTTTCCCAAACTAATTGATCCCCGGTCTGGGAAGTCGATCATGGAACGAACGGTTTTGATTGCCAATACCTCAAATATGCCGGTAGCAGCCCGGGAAGCCAGTATTTATACCGGCATTACCATTGCCGAATATTACCGGGACATGGGCTATGCGGTGGCAATGATGGCTGACTCCACTTCTCGTTGGGCTGAAGCATTGCGGGAGATTTCCGGCCGACTGGAAGAAATGCCAGCGGAAGAAGGTTATCCGGCCTATCTGCCGTCGCGAATTGCTGAATTTTACGAACGGGCCGGGAGTATTGAAACCTTGGGCGGTGATGACGGCTCGATCACGATCATTGGCGCCGTGTCGCCAGCCGGTGGCGACTTCTCGGAACCGGTCACCGAAAATACCAAGCGTTTTGTTAATGTCTTTCTGGCCCTGGATAAAAGCCTGGCCTATGCCAGACATTATCCGGCTATTAACTGGCTGGAAAGTTACAGTGGTTATATAAAAATATTATCCGATTGGTATGAGGATAATGTCGCACCGGATTGCATCACGCTGCGAAATAAAATGCTGGAGCTGATGTACGAAGAAAACAAACTTCAGGAAATGGTCATGCTGGTTGGTGAAGATGTGCTGCCGGATGATCAGCGTTGGGTTTTAGAGATTGCCAAAATCATTAAAGTTGGTTATCTGCAGCAGAATGCCTATAATAAAGATGACACCTATGTACCGCTGGAAAAACAGTACGCCATGCTAAAGGCCATTGAATATTTATATGAACGGGGCCGGGAAGGGTTAAAGCTCGGGATTCCTACCTCACAGCTCAAAAATGTGGATATTTTCAGTCAGTTTATAAAAATGAAATACACCATTCCCAATGATGATTTAAGTGGAATTGAGACGCTAAAAGATGAGATTGACCAGTATTATGAAGTGCTCTTTAAAAAATATGAGAATTAAGGGGGAATAGCATGAAAAAAGAATATCTGCAAATCGACAAAGTCGTTGGCCCCCTGATCCAGATTTCGGATGTGGATGACGTCTTTTACGGCGAAGTGGTTGATATTGTCGAAATCAGCACCGGCAACATCAAAAAGGGAAAAGTCATTAAAATTGAAGAAAAAAATGTGATCATTCAGGTATTTCAAAATACCGCCGGTTTAGCCGCCGGAAACAGCATCATCAAGTTTACCGGGGAAGCATTTAATTTACCGATGTCCCTGGATTTGCAGGGACGGATCTTTAACGGCATTGGTCAACCGATTGATAACGGCAGTGATATCTTCAGTTTGGTTGAAGCCAACATTAATGGCCGCCCGATTAACCCGATGTCCCGGGAATATCCCCGTAATTTTATTCAAACCGGGATTTCTTCCATCGATACCCTGGCCACCTTGATTCGTGGTCAGAAGCTGCCGATCTTTTCCGGCAATGGCTTACCGCACAATGAATTGGCGGCCCAGATTGTGCGTCAGGCCAGACTGGGTGATAATGTCAACGAAGAATTTGGTGTGGTGTTTGCGGCTATCGGCGTTAAACATGATGACGAGAAGTTTTTCAGGAAGAGTTTTGATGAAGCCAATGTTATGGATCGGGTCGTCATGTTTGTCAACTATGCTGATGATCCCATCGCTGAGCGGGTCACGACACCCCGGTGTGCCCTGACAGCCGCCGAATACCTGGCCTTTGAAAAGCATATGCACATTCTGGTAGTCATGACGGATATCACCAGTTATTGTGAAGCGCTTCGGGAAATCTCATCAGCCCGGGAAGAAGTACCCAGCCGGAAAGGCTATCCTGGTTATATGTATTCGGATCTGGCCTCTCTCTATGAACGGGCCGGGATGCTAAAAGACCAGGTCGGTTCGATTACCTTCCTGCCGATATTGACGATGCCTAATGACGATATTACCCATCCGATCCCGGATTTAACCGGTTATATCACCGAAGGTCAGATTGTGCTTGGGAGAGATTTGTTCCAGCGCAGTATCTATCCGCCAGTGGCTATTTTACCCTCGCTTTCACGGCTGATGAAAGATGGAATTGGTGAAGGCTTTACCCGGGGCGATCATGCCGAGGTGGCCAACCAGTTGTTTGCCTCGTATTCCAAGGTTCAGGAAGTTAGAGATTTATCACAGATTATTGGAGAAGAAGATTTAAGCCCCACCGATAAAAAGTACATGGCATTTGGCCGGGCTTTTGAAGCACAGTTTCTTAATCAGGGTTTTGATGAAGGTCGAAATATTATTGAAAGCCTTGATCTCGGCTGGCAGCTCTTGTCACTGTTGCCGCTGACCGAACTGGATCGTCTCAGTCCCGAAAACATTGATAAGTATTTTCCCAAGAAGGCATAGGTGGTGCCATGGCCATTAAAATAACGCCGACCAAGGCGAATCTGATTAAAGCCAAGGGACGGCTGAAATTTTCAATTAAAGGGTATGAGCTACTCGATAAAAAAAGAACCATTTTAATTCAGGAAATCATGCAGCTGGTCAAGGAAGCCGAGCTGATTGAGAGAGAAATTGGGCAGATGTTTCGGGACGCCTATGAAGCCCTGCAGCAGGTCTGTATCAGCATGGGACTCAATCACCTGGAAGAGTTTGCCCTTTCGGTGCCCCCGGAGATTGGTTTTGAAATTCGGGCCAAGGGGGTCATGGGGGTTGACATTCCCGAAGTCATTTATACGGAACGGCGGGAACGAAACCTGGCCTTTGGTTTTAATGAAAATAACCCGGCCCTGGATATTGCCATCAAGAAATTCAACGATGTCAAATATTTATCTTATCAGCTGGCGCAGGTGGAAACAACGGCCTATAAACTGTCGCTGGAAATAAAAAAAACCCAGAAAAGTGCCAACGCTCTGGACAAGATCCAGATACCCCGATTAAAGGCCGAAATTAAGTACATTCAGGATACCATTGAAGAGAAAGAGCGGGAAGAGTTTTTCCGGCTTAAAAAGGTTAAAAACAGACGATAAAAAACAAAGCCGGAGCATTGCTCCGGCTTTTGCTTTGGGTGCTGAACTCCCGTACCGATCGAATGTCGGTGCAGGGTTGGGCGATCAGCCTTTCTGGACGTTATAAACGGCTTCTTTGGGAATCAGGTTAAAGTCCGAAGCACTCAACAGGGCGATGGCTTTTTCCTGATCGTCGGCTTTAAGAATAATCAGGGGTGAACCCTGGTTATTGGGCATGACGAAGGAGTAGACATATTCGATGTTAACGTCATTTTCAGAAAGCAGGGCAAAGACATCGTGGAGGCTGCCGACCTTGTCGGAGGGATCAACCGCCAGCACATAGCTTTGCTTGACAACGTGACCAGCTTTTTTAAGCGCCTCGGCCCCTGCTTCGGGCTTATCGACGACGATCCGCAAAATACCGAATTCGGCGCTGTCAAAAACGGAAATGGCCCGAATGTCGACCTGGGCATCTTTAAGGACCCCGGTGATCTTGGCTAGATGGCCTTTTTTATTTTCAATAAAGACTGACAATTGACTAATTAGCATGGTTTGCCTCCTATAAATCTTCAGATCGCAGATCGATGACCCGTTTGGCTTTGCCTTCGGAGCGCACCAGACTTTTGGGCTCAACCAGGTGGATACCAGCGTGAATCCCGAGGATCGTGTGCAGCTTGGTCTGGATTTCTTTATACAGCTGATCGAGCAGGGTCACTGAGACCAGCAGATCCTGATTGACCACTTCGACGTCGATCTCGATCCGATCGAGATAGCCTTTTTTAAGGACCCGAATTTGGTAGTTCGAACCGATCCCTTTAATACCCAAAAGAACGCCTTCAATTTGTGAGGGGAAGACATTGACGCCGCCGATGATTAACATATCGTCGGTCCGTCCGGTGATCTTGGCCATCCGGGCTGAGGTTCGACCGCAATCACAAGGCGTGGTATCGAGCCTTGTGATGTCCTTTGTGCGGTAACGGATCAGTGGTAGCCCTTCTTTGGTAATCGGGGTGATGACCAGTTCGCCGACTGCGCCTTCCGGCAGCACCTCCAGGGTTTCCGGGTCGATGATTTCAGCAATAAAGTGATCCTCATTGATGTGCATCCCTTTAAAAGCCAGACACTCGCCGGAAACGCCGGGGCCGATCAATTCGCTCATGCCGTAGTTTTCAGTGGCGGTGATGCCCCAGGCTTCATTGAGTTTGGCCCGCATTTCTTCGGTGGAACCTTCGCCGCCAAAGAGGCCGTATTTAAGAAACAGCTCTTCTTTGGGATCAATCCCCATTTCCTGAGCGGCTTCGGCCAGATGCAGGGCATAGGATGGGGTACCGATCAGGACGGTGGATTGGAAATCCTGCATGATCATAATCTGTTTCTGGGTATTGCCGGCCGACATCGGAATGACCCCGGCGCCGATCTTTTCTAACCCCTGCTGAAGACCAAAGGCCCCGGTAAAGAGGCCAAAGCCAAAGGTGATCTGGGCGGTATCGTCAGCGGTGACGCCGCCCATGGTGGCGATCCGGGCGATCACTTCCCGCCACACCTTCATGTCGTGTTTGGTGTAACCGACCACGGTTGGCTTGCCGGTGGTGCCGGAAGAGGCGTGATAGCGGACAATTTTATTTTTGGGCATGGCAAAGAGCCCAAAGGGATAATTTTTGCGGAGATCTTCCTTGGTGGTCAGCGGCAATAGCCGCATATCTTCCAGGGTGCGGATATCCACCGGTTTAACCCCGGCGGCTTTGAATTTTTCATGATAATAAGGCACGTTTTCATAAACGTGGTTCAGCGTTTTCTTTAAACGCTTAAACTGCAGTTTCCGGAGCTCGTCCCGGGACATCTTTTCTTTATCAGACCATATTTTCATAACTTCTCCCCTCATCTAATCAGCTTGCTGCCAGTATTTTATATCGTTTAGTTTGTCGGTTTCCAGGAACTTTTTAAAGAGACAATCTGGTTAAATACCGGAGCCTCCGGGGTTGAATATTTGGGATCGACGGAGAAAAATCCGTTGCGGATGAACTGAAATTTTTGATAGGGTTGCGCCTTTAATAATTCCGGTTCAATATAGGCTTTGACAATTTCCAGAGATTTCGGATTGATTCGCTCCAGAAAATTATCTTTCGTCAGGCCGGAATCATCCTCCACCAGATAGTCATAGAGGTGAAGTTCGACTTCGCTGGCATGACTGGCGTCTACCCAATGGATGGTGCCTTTGACCTTCCGCTCACAGCCAGCACCGGATTTGGTGGCAGGGTCGTAGGTGCATTTCAGTTCAATGACATGGCCGTCGGCGTCTTTTATTACTTCCTGACAGGTGATAAAGTAGGCACCCCGTAGGCGAACCTCATTGCCGGGGAAGAGGCGGAAGTACTTTTTGGGTGGTATTTCCATAAAATCACTGCGATCAATCAGGATTTCCCGGCTAAATGGGGTGGTATAGGAACCCATTTCGTCATTTTCCTGGTTAAGTGGTAACTCAACCCACTCAGTTTGATTTTCCGGGTAGTTGGTGATGGTTACCTTCAGGGGATCGATTACGGCCATTAAACGGGGTGCTTTAAGTTTTAAATCGTCCCGGATAAAATGTTCCAGCATGGCGATGTCGACAGTGCTATTGGTTTTAGCGACACCGATCGCTTCGCAAAAAGCCTGAATCGATTCAGGGGTAAAGCCCCGGCGGCGTAAGCCGGAGATGGTGGCCAGACGGGGATCATCCCAGCCATCGACAATTTTTTCTTCCACCAGTTGTTTTAAAAAGCGCTTGCCGACAATGGTTTTGGTCAGATTGAGCTTTGCGAATTCGATTTGCCGGGGCGGTTCTTTCTTGAAGTCGTCGATGTTGGCCAGCACCCAGTCGTAGAAGGGGCGGTGATCTTCAAATTCCAGGGTACAGAGAGAGTGGGTAATCCCTTCTAAGGCATCCTCAATCGGATGGGCGTAATCGTACATCGGATAAATATACCAGTCTTCGCTGGTGGAGTGGTGGCTGGTATGCAGAATCCGATAGATGGCCGGATCGCGCATATTCATGTTGGGGCTGGCCATATCGATTTTGGCCCGCAGAATATGGGAACCTTCCGGTAGCTCGCCAGCCTTCATTTGGGCAAACAGCTGCAGGTTTTCTTCGATCGGGCGGTTGCGGTACGGGCTTTCCTTACCGGGCTCAGTCAGGGTGCCCCGATACGCCCGCATTTCCTCGGCCGAGAGCTGGTCGACAAAAGCCAGGCCCTTACCGATCAGTTCGACGGCGTAGTCAGCCATTTTATCAAAATAGCTGGAGGCAAAAAAAAGCCGGTCATCCCAATCGATCCCCAGCCAGCTGAGATCTTCCTTGATGGAATCGACAAATTCGAGCTCCTCTTTGATGGGGTTGGTATCATCAAAGCGGAGATTGAATTTTCCATGATACTGCTTGGCAATCCGGTAATTAAGTAGTGAGGCTTTGGCATGACCTATATGTAAATAGCCGTTTGGTTCGGGGGGAAAGCGGGTGTGAACGCGATCGTTTTTATAAACCTTGTCGGCAATATCCTGATCGATGGCATTGGTGATAAAATTCGTCTTTTTTTCTATGGGCTCCATTAATTTCCTCCTGAGATTATATTTGCCAATAATACCATAAAGCCAGCTTTATTACAATAAATTGACTGGTGGTAAAGTAAAAAGCGGGCTATTTTTTTAGAAAGACACCGTTCTGATAAAAAAGCTCCCCGTCGGCATAGATTGCCCCGCCGTCTTTCATGTCACAGAGCATGTCCCAGTGAAGCATCGAATCGTTAATCGGGCCGCATTCCGGGTAGGATTTGCCCAGGGCCAGATGAATGGTGCCGCCGATTTTTTCGTCAAACAGCATGTTTTTGGTAAATTTGGTGATTCCGTAATTCGTGCCAATGGCAAACTCGCCAACATAGCGGGAGCCAGCATCGGTGTCAAGCAGGGCGTGAAGCAAGGCTTCGCCCCGTTTGGCGCTGGCCGTAACAACCCGGCCGTCCGCGAAGGTCAGTTGGATATCTTCAATTTCCTGACCACTGTAAATACCGGGAAAGGTGAAACGAATGGTTCCGTTGACGCTTTCCTTTACCGGTGCAGTAAAGACTTCGCCGCTGGGAAAATTGTGGTGACCATCGGAATTGATCCAGATCCGGTTTTCGGTACGAAGCGTCAGGTCGGTACCGTTGGCCATCACATGGAAGCTGGTTTTCGTGTTTAAATAGGTGACCATGGCTTCCTGCTCGTCATGGATTTTTTGCCAGGCGGCAATAGGATTCTCACCATTTAGGAGACAGGCAGAAAAAACGAATTCTTCATAGTCAGACAGCGACATGTTTGCTTCCTGGGCACCGCTTTCGGTGGGGTAGAGGCACAGCGTCCAATCCATTTCACCCCGGGCTACCCGGTCATTGTAAATTTTGGTAATCGGTGCACCGAAACGGCGCTGCAGTGCGATTCGTTCACTGGGAATATTTGATAACGACTTGAGGTTATGATCCCCCAGAATGTTTAGAATCTTATCGGCTTTGGCATAAACCGCCATCATCATCGGCGCATTAAACTTTAGTTGTTCGTCGCTGCCCTCTTTTAGAAGAATTTCCGAAAGACCTTCTGGGTTGAGCAGAACCGTGGGGTGGGCTCCGGCTTTCAAGACCTCCCGGTAGCACTCTCTAATCAGAGGCATGGCCAGGTCAGATCCGCGGATCACAACCCACTCATTAGGCTTAACATAAAGGGAGTAATTGACCAGGGTTTGGGCATATTTTATCAGTCGATGATCTCTCATGGTTTATCTCCTTATAATTGAAATTGTATGAGTTAAATATATCCGAAAAAAGAATTTAACTCAATAAAAAAATAAAAAAACAGGTGACAAATGTAAACGAACATTGTATAATAACGATAGTATAGTTAATGATTACAAGTTCATAAATGGTAACAACATTCAGACAAAATTGTCCATGCTCCATTTAACAAAGAATAATCAGATCCTGTACATTAAAATTAAGTGGAGGTACTCATGGAAGACAGAACTTTAGTTTGTCAAGATTGTGGCGAAGAATTTGTATTTACTGTAGGTGAACAAGAATTCTACCAGGAAAAAGGTTTTGACAATGAACCAAAAAGATGTCGTGAATGTCGAACAAAAAGAAAACAAACTAGAAGACCAAGAAACAGCAACTTCTAGGAATTTCTAAAAAAAACAATGAAGATCCCTTATAGGGATCTTTTTTTCTTGTTGATTTGGAAAGCCTGAGAATTGATCCAACCAAATGATATGAGTAGTTGATTGACGCATAAACAGATTTCCCAATGAAACGGGAAGAAAGAAAAACAAATGATAGACAAGGCTCACGTTTATATCGTAAAATGTAATGATGATACCCTTTATACTGGGTGGACCACTCACATCGAAGCGCGAATCAAGGCCCATAATGCGGGAACCGGTGCAAAATATACCCGGGGACGGTTGCCAGTCACGTTGGTTTATTGGGAAACGCTGACCACCCGTTCGGAAGCCCTCAGTCGTGAAGCAGCCATCAAGAAAATGTCAAAAGCGAAGAAATTAGAGTTGATAAAGAACCATGAATCAAAAAAGTAAAGGAGTTTTCAGATGAATCCCTTTGTCAATGAAATCCCAGTTTACGAAACCCTTGCCAATGGTAACGCCATTATTATTATCTATGATTTGTTCATTCTTCTGCTTTTTTTATTTGAATTGTTTCTGTTCTACAACAAAGAACGCATTATTTCTGAAGTGAAGCAGAACAAAACAAAAAAGATTAAACCAGTTCGCCGTTTTCTGGTAAAATTGATTGTCAATTATGAATATCAGGGAATTCTAATGGTCACTGGTGTTTTGTTGGTGATCTCGTTATTGGTGGTGTCGCTGCATCACCGAATACTGTTCAGCGAACTGATTGGAATTTTAGGAAGCTTTGCCGTTTTTATTATCATCGTATTTTTAGTGCAACACCTTTTTATGAAAATCGATCAGTTTCAGGATATTATTGTCTCCCGCTTTATGGATCTGATCTTTTATCTCGTACTGGGTCATTATTTTGTGCTGTTTGCTAACTTTATCACTCCGCCGAGCCTGCCGCTGGGTTTGTTGGGTCTTTCTTTTGCCCTGATGCTCTGTTTCTCGGTGATGATCCGGGCAATCGCCAACCCTACCCTGATCCGCAGTTCAGTTTCCAAAAGGCGGAAATATCACGAAACCGCCAGTATTCTAAAAGGGATGCTGGTACTGGTTGTCAGTGAAATGAGTATCCTTTATCTGATGGTCTATAACTGTTTTAAAATCAATTCTGGTTTTTACGCAGCGAATTCAGACCGAGCCCTGGATGCCTTTGACATGCTCTATTATATGGTGATTTCCTTTGCCACCATCGGCTATGGGGATATTCATCCGGTTCGTTTTAATGGCATTATTTACGGCGAACTGGTGGCCATGGTAATTGGTTTGGCCAGTATGTTCAGCACCGCCTGCTTTGTCGGTGCGGTGGTTGCCGGAGCCGCCCAGATGAGTTGGAATCAGGGTATGGAAGGAAAAAATCAGGATAACGATGCATCATCAGATCAGGACGAACATAATGAGCGCCGAAGCATGATTTCTGTGATTCATGAAAAATTGAAAAATAAAGAGCTTTAACAGGCAATTACTAAAAAGAAAGGTTATTAATGATGAAATTTTATTTTGCATTATGGTTGGCAAAATTAATGGGGATTGCCATCAAACTTGTCAGCAAGGGGCGGGGAACCAACCTTCCCGGGGAGAAGGCGTTGGCAATCGACCCGGATTTTGTCAAACATTTTAAAAATATTGATTATTCCAAGGTCGTTTTTATTACCGGAACCAACGGAAAGTCTTCGACTACCAATCTGGTAACGCATATATTAAAGCAGAACGGTAAAAAAATTGTTTCCAATCTGGAAGGCGCCAACTTATTGGGAGGGATTGCTACAAGTCTGGCCAAAGAAGCCAGTTTATTGGGGAAACTCAAGGCCGACTACTATATTTTTGAAACCGATGAACGCTATCTGCCGTTAATTTACGCCCAATTACCAGCCGAAAATATGCTGATCACCAATCTCCAAAAAGATCAGGTCCAGAGAAATGGGGATCCGGATTTTATTATCCGCAAGTTAAAAGAGGTGGTCAATCCGAGGATGACGCTGATCCTCAATAACGAAGAACCGCGATCCCGATTTTTTGAGGAAATTGCCCATCGCTCAATTTATTACAGTGTTGCCAATCATGCTGAATCCTTTACAAAGGGCGGGGATTACCCGACCCAGGCGTGTCCCAAATGTCATCATGATCTGCGCTTTGACTATTATAATGTGGACAGCATTGGCGCTTTTGCCTGCGATTTTTGTGGCTTTGCCAGCAAAAGCACCCCGGACTATCTGGTTACCGAGCTTAACTTTAGTGATAAAACCTTTAAATTAAAGGACGTGGTCTTTCATATGCCCTATGATCTGCCCTTTATGTTTTATAATTATGCCGGAGCATTGGCGGTTTGTGATGCGCTCTGTGGGATAACACCGGCAGCCGCAGCGGGGGCCTTTGAAAATTTTAAAAATATCGGCGGCCGCTTTGAGGTCTTGACCTATAAAAATAAAACCATCAAATATATGCGGATTAAACAGGAAAATCCCGATACCCTCCAGAGTGCCTTAAATATTATGGCATCAGACAAAAGTAAAAAAATGGTGGCTCTGGGTTTGTATGTAGTCAATGATTTTGTTCCCCATTACATCAATACCTTTTACGCCTTTGACTGTGATTTTAAACCGTTGGTAGACTCCAATGTGGAGCGATACCTGTGTTTCTCTGAGCATGTTGCTTATGATACCGCCAATCGACTGGTTTATGATGGGGTTTCAAAAGAAGTGATCACGATCATGGACAGTGACAACATCAGTGAAATATTTGCCGAAATCGACAAGGCCGAAACCGATAATATTTATTTGATCACCTGGATTTCTACCTTTGAAAAGATGAAAAAATTCATTGAAGGAGGACAGAACTAATGGAACAGACCATAAAAGTTGGCTGGCTTTTTAATAATATGTTTAACCTTCATGGCGATCGGGGTAATCTGCTGGCGATTCAGGCCGAGGCAAAAAGACGGGGCTACCAGGTTGAGGTTACCCAAATTAACTTGGACACAGAGACCTTTAACCCGCTTGATTTTGATTTTCTGTTTTGTCCACCGGGTGAAATTGAGCATTTTGAGGCGGTGGCAGCCTATCTGGAACCGCATCGAAACGAACTGATGGCCTATATTGAAACCCGACCGATGTTGGTGACCGGCACCACCGTAGCACTGTTTGGGGAAACGATAAAGCGGGATGATCAGTCCGAGATTATTGGACTGGGGATCATTGAGATTGAAGCCCGTGAGAATCACGCCGTGTACGGCGATGATCTGTATTACACCTGTCAGTACAATGGCAAGGAAATGGAAATGATCGGTAGTCAGATCCAAATGATCGATCTGGATATTAAAGAAGAGTCACCATTTGGACGGCTTAAGTATGGCTACGGCAATAACGGCAAGACGAAGTTTGAAGGGGTGATCAGCGGCAAAGGGATTTTTACCAATACCTTGGGCCCGGTTCTGGTTTGCAACCCCTGGCTCACCGAAGAAATCATCAATTTGATTGAAGTCAATAAAACCTGGCCAGTTTGGGACGAACACCGGGATAACAGCCTCGAGTTGAAGTCACAAAAAAGCAAAATGGTTCATATCAATAAAAAAGAAACCCGGCTAAAGCGCATCAGTGAACGTTAGTATAAAATCATAAGGAAAAAAGTGTGAACAGAAAAAAAGTCATTATTGGATTAAGCGGTGGCATCGACAGTGCTGCCTCCGCTTATCGGTTACAAAGTGAAGGTTACGAGGTAATTGGCGTAACCTTTAATTTTTTAAATGCCGAAACAACCATTAATGCCGCCAGAATGGTGGCGGAAAAAATGGATATTGAACACCATGTATTGGAGGCTCAAAATGAGTTCCAGAAAAAAGTGATTGATCCCTTTGTAGCGGGCTATCAACGGGGAGAAACTCCTAATCCCTGTCTGTTATGCAATCAGAACATGAAGTTTAAGCTGCTTCGTGATTTTGCTACCATTAATGGCGACGCCATGATAGCCACCGGCCATTATGCCGAAGTTCGCCAGCATGAGGGGGCATATCAGCTCTGGGCCAGTGCCAATCCCCATAAAGATCAGTCTTATTTTTTATATCATCTGGAGCAGGAAATCCTGGGGCGTTTATTATTTCCACTGAATGCGGTCACATCCAAAGAAGAAGTACGAAAAGAAATTTTGAGTTTATTGCCAGAGCTTGCCCAGGGTGCAGAAAGCCAGGGAATTTGTTTTATCCCTAAAAAGGGCCATGGTTTGTTTCTCAAGGAGGCTGTGTTTGGAAATAATCCGACAGCTCCTGGTAATTTTGTGGATAAAACGGGCAAAATACTGGGGAAGCACCCCGGCATTCATCATTTTACTCCGGGTCAAACCCGGGGATTGGGGATTAACAGCAGTCATCGGCTGGCAGTAGTAGAGGTGATCCCAGCCACCAATACAGTGGTGTTGGATGAAGAAGTGAATTTGTATCAAAACCGTATTCTGGTGGATGCGCTGGTTATCCAATCGCCCGAGGGTCTGCCGGAAACAGGCTTCACCTTTAAAACCTGCCGCTGGGGCCACGAGTATGAGGGCCGGATCGAACGACTTTCGGGAACTCAGGCCATCGTTCACAGTCAGGTTCCGGTTCGGGCTCCGGCACCCGGTCAGGCTCTGGTTTTTTTTAAGGGTCGGCAGGTTCTCGGTGGTGGCATCATAAAACGGTTTTAAAATAAGGTGCTTTAGGTTATAATGAGGCCAGCAAATTTTAAGCAAAAGAAAAAGACTAAGGAGTTTTACATAGATGGGAAAATTATTTGGTACTGATGGCGTTCGTGGTGTATATGAAAAAGAATTGACATTGGATCTGGCTTATGGATTGGGTCAGGCCGGAGCCAGCGTTCTGGGAAGAAATGCGCATCGGCCCAAAATTGTCATTGGCATGGACACCCGGGAATCCGGAAACGCTCTGGAACAGGCTCTGGCCCGGGGAATTGTAGCAGTAGGCGGTGAAGCAGTATTGGTTGGCGTTCTACCAACCCCTGCTATAGCAGTGATTACCCGAGAAATCCAAGCTGATGCTGGGGTAGTAATTTCGGCTTCCCACAACCCCTTTCAATTTAACGGGATCAAATTTTTTGATGGTCTGGGATTCAAACTGCCAGATGCAGTGGAAGACGAAATTGAAACCATCGTTCTGGAAAAACAGGCAGTTGAATTAAAAGAGGGTGGCAGGATCAGTCAACTGGAAAAACCGGAAGACCTCTATCTAAACCACATTAAACAGGCAGTAAAAAGTGATTTTTCTGGACTCAAGGTAGTGATGGACTGTGCCAATGGGGCCGCCTATGCCATCGCTCCGGCGTTTTTTCGTAGCCTTGGTGCCGATGTGGTTGTGATCGGGGATCAGCCTGATGGCAAGAATATTAATGCCGGTTGCGGATCGACCCATTTACAGCCCTTGCAGCACCGGGTAGTGGATGAAAAAGCCGATATTGGTATTGCTTTTGATGGCGATGCGGATCGCTGTCTGGCAGTTGATAATGTGGGTGCGATCATCGATGGTGACAAAATTATGAATCTGATCGGATCTTCGATGAAGGCCGCCAATACTTTGAAGAAAGACACGGTTGTGGTCACTGTGATGAGCAATATCGGCCTGGATCTGGCCTTAAATGCCGCTGGGTGTAAAACCGTCAAGACGGATGTCGGCGATCGGTATGTTCTTGAAGCGATGGTTGCTGGCGATTATAATCTGGGCGGCGAACAGTCCGGACACCTGATTCTGCTGGATCATAATACCACTGGAGATGGGATGCTTACGGCCATGATCTTATTGGAATTGTTAAAACAGGATGGCCGGGATGCCAAAGCCCTGAATAATTTAATGACGGTTTATCCTCAGATCCTGGTTAATGCCAGAGTCGAAAATAAAAAGAAACTGGATTATCTGAATGATGCGGAGATTCAAAGACGGATTCAGGAAGTGGAAGCTCATTTTCACGGGCAGGGACGGGTGCTGATTCGGCCATCAGGAACCGAACCCCTGGTACGGGTGATGATTGAGGGGCAGGATCAAAATGAATTAACCACCATCGCCAGTGAGCTGGCTGTATTAATTGAACAACGCTTAGGCTGCTGAAATTTGGTAAGAAAATATAATTAAACCGAATGATAATGTCAAAAATTGAAAATTAAAAATAATTTAAGAAATGAGGGCTTTGTCCCTCATTTCTTTGTGTTGAAAGGACTTTTATGGTAGAATAACTCAGTATGTTTTTGGGTATAAAACTAATGGACCGTAACCAAAGACAGCCAAGAAGCGCCAGAACTCAAGTGATGGTCCACACAGAAATTGAGTTGACGAGGTCAGGGAGTATCGAAAATTCGGCGGATGCCCTGGAGAATTGTCATTTAAAACCAAAGAGTGATCTTTGGGACAGAGATGGCATAAAAAAGAAATATAGGTGAAAAAATGTGTGGAATTGTAGGTTATATCGGCGATAAACAGGCACAAGAAGTGCTAATTAATGGTCTTTCCCGGTTGGAGTACCGGGGCTATGACTCGGCCGGAATTGCGACCCTGGAAAATGAAATGATCCGGGTGGAAAAGAAAAAAGGGCGGCTTAAAAACCTGGAAGATGTACTGGATAAAACACCGCTTTCCGGCCAGGTCGGTATCGGTCATACCCGTTGGGCAACCCATGGGGTTCCTTCCGATGCCAATGCCCATCCCCATTGTAGTGTCAATAAAGAAATCTCGGTGGTTCACAATGGTATCATCGAAAATTATATGACGTTGAAAGATGAGCTGCAGGCGCAAGGCCATGTCTTTATTTCGGATACTGATACCGAAGTGATTGCCCATCTGCTGAATGAACTTTATACCGGTGATCTGGTCGAAACGATTCAGATTGCCTTACAGCGGATGAGCGGCTCTTATGCCCTGGCGGTTCTGTGTGCCAACGAGCCGGATAAGATTGTGGCTGTCCGTAAAGATAGTCCCTTGATTGTCGGACTGGGTGATGGTGAAAACTTTATCGCTTCGGATATTCCGGCGATTCTTAACTATACCCGGGAAGTCTATCTGCTGGATAACGGTGAAATGGCGGTGCTGACAGCAGATCATATTCAGGTTATGAACAGCACTGGTAACACCGTTGATAAAGAAGTTTTTGTTGTTGATTGGGATCCCGGCGATGCTGAAAAAGGCGGCTACGATCACTTCATGATGAAAGAAATGGTGGAGCAACCCAAGGCGATGATGGAAGCTTTAATGAGCCGTTGCTGTGAAAATGGTGCATCCTTTGCCGGGCTCAAGCTTAATGCGGAGATGATGAAAAAGATCAATCGGATTCAGATTGTTGCTTGTGGCACCGCTTATCATGCCGGGATGGTGGGTAAGTACTATTTTGAAAAATTCGCCCGGATCAGCGTCGAAACCGAAGCAGCTTCGGAGTATCGCTATAAAAATCCGATTGTCGATGAAAATACCCTGTTGATTGTGATCAGTCAATCCGGCGAAACCGCCGATACCCTGGCGGCGATCCGCCTGGCTAAAGAACGGGGAGCCTGGGTTTTGGCGGTGACCAATGTGGTCGGCAGTTCCATTGCCCGGGAAGCCGATGACGTCATTTATACCAATGCCGGACCAGAAATCGCCGTGGCATCGACCAAGGCGTATGTCACCCAGGTTGGTTGTATGATGCTGCTGGCTTCATTTTTAGGAAATCTCAATGGCAAAATGAACAAAGTAGATGCTGCTCGGATTTGTCATGGGCTGATGATGACCCCGGGACTGATCGATAAAGCATTGGAAACCCAGGACGTGATTAAAGCATTTGCCGATAAAAATTATCAGATCAGTGATCTTTTTTATATGGGGCGAGGGGTGGATCTTTATACCAGCATGGAAGGTTCACTAAAACTTAAGGAGATCTCCTATATTCATTCTGAAGCCTATGCCGCCGGGGAACTGAAGCACGGACCGATTGCCCTGATTGAGGAGGGTACCATCGTGGTAGCCGTCTGTACCCAGGAAAATGTGTTCGAAAAAATGCTCAGCAATATTAAAGAAGTAAAGGCCCGAGGCGCCCACGTATTGGCGATTGTTCAGGCCGGTCACGAAGATATTGCTTCGGAGGTGGATGAGGTCTGGGTGATTCCGGAGATGGACGATGATATCACCGCCATTCCCACCATTGTGTATCTGCAGCTGTTGGCTTATTATCTGGCGGTTGCCCGAGGCTGCGATGTCGATAAGCCGAAAAATCTGGCTAAGAGTGTGACGGTGGAGTAAAAACAAATTTAAAAATAATTAAGGAAGGTATTTAATACTGTATGCTACGCACAAGGGAGCTTTTGCACTATAGCTTATTCGCTATTTTGCAAAAGCCCCTTTTTTCTTGAGAATCCCCGATTTTTCCCGCAACAATATTATTGCCAAATAGGTAACATCATTACATCGACTTTTTTGAATTCCTGTGCTATTGTAGGAGATAGTGCAATGTGATTATCGAAAAGGAGTAAACAGATGAATCTATTGGTTTATACCTTGCAGGCAAATATATATGCGTTGATCATTTTGAGTATTATTTTTGTGAATTTTAGAAAACGGGCTGATCTGACAAATGCCAGCAACCGGTTTTTTTTGATCATGTTAAAAGTAGTCATGGCAATTCTGATTCTGGACAGCATCGGAATTAGTCTATATGGTCTGGCGGGGCAACCGATTCATTTTTTACTGATACTATTGACACTGATTTATTATCTTTTAAATCCGCTTCCCAGTTTATTCTGGATGGCTTATGTTCATTACACAATCCACCGCAGCGAAAAGCGGTTAAAAAAACTCGTTGCTGTGGCTCTGCTACCTGTTTATCTCAATAGTATTTTATCAATCGCCAGCATTTTTACCGGATGGCTGTTTTATTTTGGTGCCGATAATGTCTATCAGCGGGGACCGCTGTTTGTAATGGTGCCAATCTGCTGTTATTTTTATATTTTTTTATCATTTGTGATGATCTTATGGAATCGCAACCGCATCCGCCAGCGGGATCTTCTGCCGTTGCTCTTTTTTGCGCTACCGCCGTTTCTGGCGGGGGTTATTCAGGCATTGATATATGGTCTGGCAATTACCTGGCCGGCGCTGACTATTTCGCTGTTGACCATTTATATTTTTATTCAGTCCCGGACTATGAATACGGATCATCTAACAGGGCTTTATAACCGACGGGAGTTCGATTACTATCTGGAAGATTGGATGAACTGGCATTCGAAGAAGAAACAACTAGCTGGATTTATGTTGGATCTGGATCGTTTTAAAGAAATAAATGACAACTTTGGTCATAATGCCGGGGATCGTGCTTTGATCAACATGAGCGAAATTTTGAGGAAGAGTTTTCGAAACACTGATTTTATCGCCCGAATCGGAGGTGATGAATTTGTAGTGGTGCTGGAAGTGGATGATCAAAAGGATTCGATGGGCTTTTGGAGCGGCTGAAGGAAAATATGGATAACTTTAATAAGCAGACGCAAGAACGCTATAAATTGAGTGTCAGCAGTGGTAGTGGGATGTTTTTTCCTGAAAGAGAACAGAATCTTAGTGAGTTTTTTGGAGAATTAGATCGTCTGATGTATGTTGAAAAGGCGATGAAGAAGAACATTAGCGTTTAAGTAATACACTTGCAGAATTGAAATGATCATATAGTGGTAGAGAAACCAAAATACGGGTATGTATTTTTTTCACGAGTCGCTAAGGAGGCTATAATGGAAGAATTGAGGCGACTGTCGGAGTTCAACAAACATACTCTTTTTCAAAAAACCATAAACACCAATAATTCAGGTGTTTATGGTTTTTTATTAATACAGTTTATTTAGTATCGTTAATACCTGATTGGCAAGATCGGCTTCATCGACAGCAAAGACAATCACGGCAAGATTCAGTATTACCTTCGGATGATAAACTTCGTTAACTTGAACCCCATCACCAGTGGTGGAAAGAATGGCGCTTTTTCCTTTTTCGGTGAGATGGGTTTTGATGTGGCCAACCAGTCCGTTCTGGCTTTCAACCCAGTCCGCCAGGCCGTTTAAACCAACAGCGATGGCTTCTTTTATTGGCAGATACTCACCGCTGATTTCACGCTCTGCGGAAATAATTATGGCATTTTCGTGGTGGGTAATTGAAAGATCACCAAGGTTAGTTTTAGGGCGCAGATGTTCATGGATTTCATGCTTGTCATGATCGTGTCCACAGATATAGGACTCTTCCTGATGGGAATGATGGTTTTGGTGTTCATGGTGATCATGGCCGCAGGAGCAGGGCTCGTCCGGGTGAGCATATTGTCTTTTGCTGTGATCATGATCTTGGTCACAGGAACAGCGTATCTCGTCTTGTTCGAGGTGGGGATGTTGGTGCTGATGTTCGTTTTTCATTTTTTTCCTTTCAACTCAATACAATGTTGAGCCATATAATTCAACAAATAGCGTTGGTTACTTTTAAAATAATCGGCTGTTATAATGCGATTAACCGCTGATCAAGTAGTCTTTCCCAGAAATCATCAGGGATCTTGATGATGGCGGAGATGGGATAGCAGGGGAGCTTTTTATTATAAGTTTGAATGCTTTCGATGACGCTCTGAACCTTTTGTTCATCCACCGTATCGACTTTATTAATCAAAACACTGCTGGCGTTTTCCAGCTGACCGGAAACAAAGGGTTCCATGGCAGCGATTAAACGGAACCATCGCTTAGCATCTATGATGGTGATAATCTCAGTTTCCACGAGAAAGGCATCTTCAATCGTTTGTTTGATCTTATCGGGATAGGCCAGTCCGGTGGCTTCGATAACCAGCCATTGGGGATCAAATTCTTTTTTCAGGTACGAAACTGTATCCTCCAACTGGACCGACGACGTACAGCAGGCACAGCCCGCAAAAAGATTTTTAACAGTCAGCCCCTGATTTTCAAGCAGCAGGTTGTCTACCCCGGAGCCGCCAATTTCATTTTCGACAATCACCACCGGAGTGGTATTCTCATTATTTAAAGATCTGGCAACCAAAAACTCAGCCAGCTGCAGTAATACACTGGTTTTGCCGGAGCCCAGAAATCCTCCTAATACAATAACTTTCACTATTTCACCACTTTCATGTTAATTTCGCTCGATAATTAGCATCGACAAACCCAGATAAAGCAGTTCGTTATTGGAATTAAAATCGATGTTAAACAGTTTTTCTATTCTTTCCAGACGGTTGAGAAAGGAACTGCGATGAATATACAGCCGTTTGGCTGCCGCTGCAGCGTTGAGTCGACAGTCAAAAAAGGTCAATAACGTTTTATAATACTCGGTATGTTTCTCGGCATCATATTGCCGGAGCGTTAAAAGTTTTTCACTGCAGACTTGATGCATGGCAAAAATACCAGGACTATTTTTGAGTAGATAATGAAAGGCATAATCATCAAACCGATACGTCCAGAACATCGGCTGGTCGCAGGTGCCGAAATCCAGGGCAATTTCAGTTTGGTGATAGGCCGCCCGCAAATCACCCATGTCCCCAAAAACCCGGCTTAATCCAGCCACCAACAGGCTGTCTCGAAGAAAATAGGGTAATTGTCGATAAAAATTTTTATCATTGACCGAATTAAACTGATCCAGATTAATCAGCATCAGCAGTCGTTCCCTGTAATTCAGACAGACACAGCCCTGCCACTGGTTTTCAATTTCGGAACTGAGGTAATCAGTATAAACATTTTTGGCATACCGGGTATTGGATCGAAATTGCACGAGCTGCAGATTGTCCGTTGTTTCCAGTTGTTTTCAAAGGCGACTTTCTGCCATTGTTCGTCGGAACTCTGTTCATTTTGTAGCATGTTCAGCAGTGGCTCCCGCAGGCTGTTTAGCGCTACTTCTTTTAAATTGAAGGACTGATATTTTTGGTACAGTTTATCAGCGGTGGTAAATAAATGGGCCAAAATAGTCCGGACATAGGTTTTTGCAATTTCTTCGCTGCCGTTTGACAGCTGGATGATAAACCGTCCTACATAGCCATTATGATCAAAAACATTTTTGCAGATCATTTCGTCTGTACCGGATGGCGATACCATGGCGTAGTCAAAGATATCAGGCAAATCATACAAGGACTGGAAACTGGAATCAGTGATAAAATCGTTCACCACTTCTGGGAGTGAATTTTTATTTTCATCCATAAAAGCAGCGCTGGTTAATTCCTCAATGGATTTGGAATAGGCCGTATAATGAAACTTTTTATCAATCAAAAGAATCGGTTCGGTCAGAATCGACTGGCAGCTGTCAATCAGATCCTGAAAACTGCCATTTTCATAGTAGATCTGGTTTAACCGTTCATCCCATTGATCGAATCGATTGTAGATATCTTGGAGGTAATTGAATAATGATAATGCGGAAAGGTTTGATTTTATCACCATTACGGTTCCATCAATCATCTTCAGTGACCGGTTTGGTTTTTCGGTACATAAAAAGAGCGACTCAGCGCCATGGTTCCGGCTTTCAATCAGGGATTTGAGACCGTCGGCATCAATGATAACCACGGTTCCAGCAATGTCCAGGTCTGTTTCATAGAACACGGGGCGCATAAAGCCAATGTCCGGATCACTTTTTTTCTCAAAGCTAACGGCAAACTTTTTAATCAGCCAATAGTAGATTACATCCCGAGAAAGTCTCATAGGTACCTCTAATTTTAAATAAATTTTCAGAAATTTCACGATGCAGCTTCATTCTATGTCATGCATGGTCATTTTGCAAGGGGTCATTACTATTTTACCACGATATCCTACACTGTGTAGAGTATGAGCTTTGTATTATCCTCTACTATGCCGGATGTACTTTTCGTAATAATGTCGTTATAATTAAACCATGTAAACGGTTTTAATTAAAAATAACCATTGAATTGGTAAAAATCCATTAAATTCAGGAGGAAATATCATGTTAACACCAAAAGAGAATTTTTTACTGGCAGCAGTTGAACACAAAAAACCAGAGTGGGTGCCCAACGAAATGAGTGATGTCATTATGTATGGCGGAGCTTTTGAGAGCTTTGAAAACGGTCCGGCCGGCGGTGGTCTGGACGGCTTTGGGGTAACCTGGCATGCTACGGAATCAGCTGGCGGCCAGCCGGTTCCGGGCGGTAAACCCGTGCTGGATGATATTGAAAAATGGGAAAATATCGTTAAGTTCCCAAATTTGGATGAGTACGATTGGGAAGGCAGCCTTGCCATGCAGGCAGGCATTTTTGGAGCTGACCGTGATCAGCGAGTGGTTGAATATGGGATGTGGAATGGACAGTTTTTACGTTTGACGCACCTGATGGGTTTTGAAAACGCCCTCTGTGCCATGCTGGAAGAGCCGGAAGCCTGCGACGCACTGTTTGCTGCGATTACCGATTATAAAATTAAGCTGGTTGAACGAGTCGCCAAACATTTTAAACCGGATATTATTACCAGCTATGATGACATTGCTACCGAAAGAGGCCTGTTTATGTCTCCTGGAACCTATCGGTCACTGATCAAACCCCATCATAAACGGTTAAATGATGCCATTAAGGCGCATGGAATCATTCCTTTTATTCACACCTGCGGGAAATGTGAAGAGATCATTCCGGATTATGTGGAAATCGGTACGGCTGCCTGGACATCGGCTCAACCGATGAACGATATTGAAGGGATTTTGAAAAAATACGGCAGCCAAATTGCTGTGGTTGGCGGTTATGACACCAACGGCCGTCCTGGTCTGGAAGAGGCCACGAATGAAGAAATTGATGCTGACGTCAAACGTTGTATGGAAACCTATGGCCCTTATGGCAGCTATGTATTTATGGGCTTTAGATTGATGAGCGGAGCAGGTCCGGAAAGCTTTATGGAAGGTATTCTTCCGATTAATGATGCCGTTGAAAAATATAAGCATATCAAATAATTTACGCAAAGAGTAATCACTGAAGGAGAAGAACATGATCATTATTGGAGAAAAAATTAACGGCGCCATCCCCTCCAGCGCCAAAGCGATTGCGGCCAAGGATGCCGAATTTATTAAGAATCTGGCGATTAAACAGGCGGAAGCCGGAGCGGATTTCATCGATGTTTGCGCATCAGTAGACGACGACATTGAACTGGAAACCATGAAATGGCTGATTGACATTGTCCAGAATGCGGTGGACACGCCGATTGCGGTGGACAGTCCCAACGTCTACACCTGCATTGAGTCCATTAAATACTGTCATAAGCCGGGACTGTTTAATTCCGTTTCATTAGAAGGTGACAAGGTTGATGTGGCTTTTAAAGCCATCGCCGATACCAAATGGGAATGTGTGGCCTTGCTTAACAGCGACAAGGGGATTCCCAAAACCGCCAAAGACCGGCTGGACGTTTTTGCCGATCTGATGGTGAAGGTCAAAGAATATAACATCGATCCATCACGGATGCATATTGATCCCCTGATTGAAATGCTCTGCACCTCCGAAGATGGCATCACCATGGTCACCGAAGTCATCCGTGGCATTAAAGCCCAATACCCGACCATCCATGTCACCGGTGCGGTCAGCAATATTTCCTTTAACCTGCCCGCCCGCCGGATTGCCAACCAGGCATTTGCCGTATTGGCCATGAGTGCTGGCATAGACAGCTTCATCCTCGTTCCGCTCAACAAGGATATGATGGGAATGCTCTTTGCCACTGAAGCGATGATGGGTGAAGACGAATATTGTATGGAATACATCGGCGCCTTCCGCGAAGGTATTTTTGTAAAATAAGTGCATTAAATTTAAATCAAAAATAAAAGGAGAAAATCTACATGTCAAAAATAGAAGATGTAAAAGTATTAGTCGAAACTGGTAAATCAAAAAAAGTTGCTGCAGCGGTTCAGGAAGCATTGGACGCTGGCGACAAAGCACAGGATATCCTGGACGCGATGATCGCTTCCATGGGTGTAGTTGGTGATAAATTCTCATCCGGCGAAATCTTTGTCCCAGAAATGCTCATTGCCGCCAAAGCGATGTCCAAAGGGGTGGAAGTGTTAAAGCCAGTGATGGCTGGCGATGGCTCAAGCTCTTTGGGTACCTGTATTATGGGAACCGTTGCCGGTGATCTTCACGATATTGGGAAAAACCTGGTTGTGATGATGCTGGAAAGTGCTGGTTTCGATATGGTTGATTTGGGTGTTGACGTGCCAGCGGAACGATTTGTGGAAGCGGCCAAAGAAAATAACAATGTCGTTCTGATTGCCTGTTCCGGTCTGTTGACTACAACCATGCCAGCTTTGAAAGAAGCGGTTCAGACCATTAAAGCGGCAATACCTGAGATGAAAGTCATCGTCGGCGGTGCCCCTGTTACACAAGAATATGCTGACGAAATCGGTGCTGATGGTTATGCACCAGATGCCGGAAGCTCGGCAGCCAAGGCTAAGGAAATCATTGGGGCATAAGGGATAGTTTTGGCCATAAAATAATCAAAAATTAATAAATACTGTCAATAGTTAATCTTAAACCCCTATTTAAGATTGACTATTTTCGATGTTCAAAAGCATAACCAAAACTTATCAACAGCTTTGCCTTTTTGAATTATCTTTTTTTTAGAAAATTCGTTATAGTGGATAAGATTCTTTTTTAAAAGCATCGGAAATGAAAACGTTTATCAAAATTGATGCTGTTGTATCAACCAATTGAAATGTTAAAATTTCCTGAGCAAAATTATGATACGAGGTAAAAAATTATGAAGAATAACAAAAGAAAATGGATATTTCAATTAGGCATTCCAATTCTTGCGATCTATTTATTGATTACTTGTATGGCTTTAGCTATTTTTAGTCAAAATAGTTTGCCGGAGTCTTCAATGCTTAATCAGCCACTGATCATCCTGGCAATTTTGGGCATTGGTCTATGTTTAAATTTAGGTTCATTGATTATTCTGTCATCAAAATATTACAAACGTTCATCAAAAATAGCTGGCATTTTGGAACACCTCACAGACGGCGCGGGAAACCTTGAATTGAGCGCGATTGAAAATGATCCAGATGAATTAAGTCAGGTTGTTATGGCGTTGGTAAGTAAGATGCAGATATATTCAGATGCAGCAAGTCAATTAGCAACCGGAGAACTTTCGCTTGAAGCGCTGCCAATATCAAATAATGACTTATTGGGAAGAAATCTTATTTTAATTGGTGAGTCCCTCTCCATACTGGAAGCGGACACTAAAAAATTATCCGTCATGATGGATCCTGATGATGTTAAACCAGCTGCCGCGGGTCTTTCAGGAATCTACTTGTTTCTGCTTGATAATATTAGCAGAATAGTCACTCAAAATTCGGCTAAAATTGAACTGTATGAGAATGCCATGGATGCTATACCTTATCCCATGCACATTCTGGATACCAATTCCCATTGGCTGTTTTTTAATAAAACCCTGGAGAATCAACTTTTGCAGGCTGGCATTATTGAGAACCGGGAAGGTGCCTATGGCAGAAAAGCCTGTGAATTTGGGGTGGAACATTGTAATACCGTAGAATGTCCGGAAAACTGCAGTATTTATCAGTTGGTTAATAACGGCATTACTACCTTTGACTTTGAATTTTTAGGCGCATACCTGCAAAAGAATTCCCGATTAATCACCAACAAAAAAAATAAAAATATCGGTTTTCTAGAAATAACTATGGATCTGACATCAATGGTGAGTATCAATCGATACACAGAGGCCGAGGTTTCACGGCTCAAAGAAAACCTTCTGCTTCTAGCCGATGGCGATCTGAACTTTGATCTGACGATCGGTGAAGGTAATCAATACACAAATGAAATAAAAGAATATTTTGGGGCAATCAATATGAGTTTAGGTGTAGTCAAAAGGTCTGTTGGGGATCTGATTGGCGAAGCCAACATGCTGTTAGACTCCATTATTAAAGGAAAGCAGATAAAAGCTGATGAAACAAGTTTTAGAGGCTCATGGCAAACCATTATTTCCGGGATGAACAACATCCTGATGGAGATTGCCAAGCCCTTTGATGAGATTTCGACAGTAATGGATGCCATTTCGACTGGTGATTTGAGAACCAGCATCACGGGTCAATACGAAGGTGGTTTTGACCAGATGAAACAATCAGTGAACGGCACCGTTGCACAATTAAACAGTGTTATTGAAGAAATCTCAGCAGTGACTAGGGAAATTGGCAATGGCAACTTAGACATTGACGATATTCAGGCGTATAACGGCGATTTTATCGGGATCTCAAATGCCCTGAATGAGATTATCAAAACACTAAATACGCTCTTAAGTGAAATCTACACGGCGGCCTTGCAGGTCAGTTCAGGAGCCAACCAGGTGGCTGCTGGCAGTCAGTCGTTAGCTCAGGGAGCCACCGAACAGGCCAGTTCCATCGAAGAGCTAACCGCATCAATCGCTGAAATTACCGATCAGACCAGGGAAAACGCCAAAAATGCCAATAAGGCCCGGGAACTAACCGGGGTTGTTCGTGAAAATGCGGATATCGGCAACGGACAGATGGCGGAAATGCAAAACGCCATGATTGATATCAATCAATCGTCCAAAGACATTTCCAAAATCATTAAAGTCATTGACGACATTGCTTTCCAGACCAATATTCTGGCTTTAAATGCGGCTGTAGAGGCAGCCCGAGCGGGCGTTCATGGCAAGGGCTTTGCGGTGGTGGCAGAAGAGGTCCGAACCCTGGCGGCCCGCAGCGCCGAAGCGGCCAAGGAAACCACCCGGCTGATTGAAGGTTCCATCAATAAGGTTCAACATGGGACGCAAATGGCCAATGAAACCGCAACGGCGCTTAATGATATTGTCAGCGGGATTAGCGAAATCACTGATCTGATGGGGAACATCGCCTTGGCATCAAATGATCAGGCAACGGGGATCGCCCAGATTAATGCGGGTATTGACCAGGTAGCCCAGGTGGTTCAGCAAAACTCAGCAACCTCGGAGGAGAGTGCCGCTGCCAGCGAAGAACTTTCCAGCCAGGCGGAATTATTAAAAGAAACCATCCATCAGTTTACCTTAAGAAAATAAAAATCAATAAAAGTTATCTGTGCTTTGTCTGCCTGTAGACAAAGCACAGATAGCTTTTTTATTCTGTAAACTTATAATTGTTGCCAGTTCGCTATTGGAATAGCAGAAAAATCGCAATCTATGATTGAATTGAAGCAAAACCAGATGCTTCATAAATTTAGCGTTGTGTGGAAAACAAACGAATGATAAAATTGGAGCAAAGAATGCAATGATGAATGATCATCCCAGCGAGGTGGAAAAATGGATTTCAGAAAATTGGAGTATTTTATAGCAGCGGTTGAGCACGGCAGTTTTACCAAAGCGGCTCAGGAATGCTTTGTCTCCCAGACGGCCATGAGCCAACAGATGGCCGCTATGGAACAGGAACTGGATTTTCAATTGTTTGACCGATCCGGTTATCGTCCGACCTTAACCTTGGCCGGCAAAGCTTTTTATGAAGCCAGCAAGCGGATCATTGAGGATTACGAACAAGCAGTAATAAAGGCCAAGGCCTTAAAAAATGGGTTTTCAGGATCATTGCGAATCGGCGTATCCGGTCCGGTTGAAAAACGTTTTTTGCCGGAGGTGTTAAGTAAATTTGTCGCCCGTCACCCGGAAGTGAATCTGGAACTGTATGAACTCAGCTTTAGAAAATTATCTGAAAAAATAAGAAATAACGAAATTGATATCATGTTCGGACTGGCCAATGAAATTCAGACCTATCCCCAGATCGAGATCACCACCTTATTCACCAGCACCCTATGTGTCATTGTCTCGACCAGTCATCCCTGGCACGATCGTTATGAAATCTATGGCAATGAATTGAAATCTGAGAAGCTGATTATTTTTTCAAAAACCTATGGACCCAAGTATCATGACTCTTTTTTCAGGAGCTGCGAACAGGACGGTTTTGAACCGAATGTTATTAAAGAGGTTGATAATTTTGATGAGATGATTTTATTGGTCAGTGCCAATAAAGGAATTGCCATTATTTCTGAGGAAGTGCTAACCGAAGCTTCTGGGATTCACCGGATAAAACTGATCGAAACCCATCATCATTCAGAATTTTGCATGGCCCGAAATAAGAATGATGATAATCCCCTCATTGATGAATTTATGCAATTGATTATTAAAAAGAGTAAGGAGGGAGCAAGTGCTTGAATCGACAAACCCTGGAGTATTTTATCGCATTATCTGAAACTTTAAATTTCACTGAAGCTGGAAAACGCCAGTTTGTTTCACAAACGACCATCAGTCGCGCCATCAAACAATTGGAAAAAGAGATTGGTTTTGCACTTTTTGAAAGTTGCACCACAAAAGTTCAGCTCACTCCAGCGGGTAGCGATTATTTAACCAGTGTGAAATCGATACTGAAATTATACGATAAAGCGGTTGAAGATGGCGTGCGTTTAAGTTACAAAGAAAACAATGTCTTAAAAGTGGGCTTTTCTAATGATCTGGGCTTTGAGTATGTGACTGGAGTATTAAAACGATATCAGCAAAAAAATCAAAGTGTCGAAATCGTTCTGCAACAAAGTACACCGGCACAATTGCTGACCCAAATCAACGATGGCACTTTGGATATTATTTCGGTCTTTAAAGCAGAACTGCAGGATGAAAAAGGAATCAATTCATTAAATGTCTGTCAATATAATGTAAAAGTTGGTGTGGGGCCATTTCATCGGTTTGCAGGACGAGAATCGATTGAAGCAACTGAACTTAGAAATGAGAAAATTATTGTGCCCAAAAGGGAAAGCTTTCAGAAGCATTATGATTATATTCTGGATTGCTGTCGTCAGGATGGTTTTGATCCGATAGTCATTGAAGTCGATTCGTTTGAAACCCAGTTACTGTTAACTGAATTGGGAAGGGGCATTTCTTTCTATCCTGATTCAGATGGGCTGACGAAAAAATATCAGACGATCACGTTTTTGAAAATTAATCAGACGCATCATCAATATAACATTGAATTTGCCTGGAATCAGGCGAATAAAAATCCTTGTCTTAACGCATTCCTCAATACAGCGCGAGACAAAAATTAAAGAGGTCACAAAAGCCTGGTACTTATGCATTTTTAGCATAAGCATCAGGCTTTTTAATCGTTAGACAACAGTGTTAATTTTAATTACGATAGAAGCGTTGAATGCTATTATTTTATTTTGAAAGGCAGAGATTTAATGAAAAAATTTGAACAATTATTTTCGCCAGTAGTACTGGGAAACAGACAGTTTAGAAACCGGATTTTTGCAGCGCCAATTGGGTTGGAATACTATCCCGACGAGCGATTGCATCCGGGGGATGAATTTATCGCTTATTTTGAAAGAAAGGCTCAGGGCGGAGCGGCCACCGTCAGCATTGGTTCAGCAATGGCTGATAATGCCAGAGGTGCCATCGGTCCGACCATCAGACTGGATGATCCCACCGCTTTGTCGCCTTTATACAGACTTTCTCAATGTATCAGCAGACACGGCGCTGTTGCCGATATTGAACTCCAACACTGTGGGGCAAATTCGTATCACAGCAAGTTTGGTCTGGGAAATGAGATTTTTGGTGCCTTTGATTCGGTTAATGGTTTAGGGATGGAGATTCCCCAAATGCCGGAAGAAGTTATTTTTGAAATCATCAAGAAATTTGGCGATGCGGCACAAACCGCCAAACACTGCGGTTTTGGGATGGTAACTATCCATGCCGGTCATGGCTGGATGTTCAACCAGTTTCTTGGACCCCATAACAACCGACGGGATCAGTGGGGTGGTTCCATGGAAAATCGGGCTCGCTTTGTTAATGCGGCCATTGCCGATATCAAGAAAAAATGCGGTCGTGATTTTCCGGTTTGTGTTCGGATCAGCGGAGCAGAGCTTTTTGAAGGCGGTTATGACATTGACTACGGCGTTGAGATTGCCAAACAATTAGATGGGCATGCGGATCTGATCAACGTTTCGGTAGGCGCTCACGAAGAAACTTCGGTGTTTACCATCACTTCCCCCAGTATGTTTTTAGATGACGGTGCCAATGTAAAATATGCGGCGGCAGTGAAAAAAGTCATCCGTCATTCTAAAATTGCAACGGTAGGTGCATTGGCTGAACCGGAGCTGTTGGAAGAGATCATTGCTTCAGGAAAAGCCGATGTGGTGATGTTGTGCCGTCAATTGATGGCTGATCCGGACACCCCTATTAAAGCCCAAATGGGACAGGAGAAAAAAATTCGCAAATGCATTCGTTGCTTTGAATGTTTCTCGGCGCACTTCACAAAGTTAACAAGCATTTGCGCAATCAACCCAGAAATTGGTTTTGAACGGGAAGTAAAATACAATCAGGTATTGCCTCAAAAGAAGAAAAAAGTATTGATTGCCGGGGGCGGCATCGGTGGTATGCAAGCGGCTCTGACTGCTTATGAACACGGTCATGAAGTTATTCTTTGTGAAAAGTCAAATGAATTAGGCGGTGCTTTGCGTTGTGAGAAAAAAGTGCCTTTCAAGCAGAATATGCAGCAATATCTGGATTCACAAAGTGCGCTGATAGAAGAAGCGGAAATTGATTTGCGTATGAATACCGAAGTCACGCCGGAATTAGCTAAAGTCTTAAAACCAGATGTTATCATTGCTGCCTTGGGCGCAAAAGCAGTGATGCCCAATATCCCTGGAATTAACGGCAAAAACGTTATGGATGCAGATGCGGGATATCTGGAGGCCGAGAAAGTTGGCGAAAAAGCAGTTGTTCTAGGTGGCGGATTATCCGGGATTGAACTGGCCATTTATCTTTCACAGCTAGGGAAAAAAGTGACCATTATCGAAATGTCCAACCGTTTGAACTTTTCAAACAATGTCATTCATTCAATGGCCATTAACAATGAAATCCTGAAGTATCAAATCGTGGTAGTGACTTCAACCAAAGCTGTCGAGATCACTGAAAAAGGTGTCATTGGTGAGTTTGTTGGTGACTCATTTTCAGAAGAACAATGCTGCGATACCATTACAAAAGGAATGTTGGTATCGGCTGTGACCCAGGCCAGTTTGAATCAACACTACGAAATTGGCAAACAAAGCCTTTATGAAGCGGACACGGTGATCTATGCGCTTGGGCAGAAACCACTGCGAGACCAGTCAAATGAATTGAGAAACTGCGCACCATTATTCTTTGAACTTGGCGATTGTGTTGAACCTAAAAATGTTTATACGGCCAATGCCACCGCCTATACCATTGCCCGGGATATCGGACGTTATTGATATAACATCATAAGTAAACCTGATTATCATCTTTGCTTCTTTGAATTATCTTTTTGGTCAGAGATTCGTTATACTTGTCTTAGTTAGATAAATAACAAACAAGGAGAAACGAATTAATGGGAAAAATAATAATGACCGGTGTAGACGGTAATTTTGGCGGTTATTCTGCGCGCAGTATTTTAAAAAAAGTGCCGAAAGACCAGCTGATCTTTACAACCCCAAACAAAGATGTGATTAAACAGTATCAAGAGCAGGGCGTCGAGACCCGATATGCGGATATATTTAATAAAGAGACATTATTAAAAGCCTTTGCAGGGGGAGAGGTACTACTGCTAATCTCTATGCCTTTTGTTGGTGAGCGCCGAAGAACTGCTCACAAGAACGCGATTGATGCTGCCGTTGAAGCGGGTGTGAAAAAAATTGTTTATACCTCCATTGTCGGTGCCGGCGAAGAAGACTGTGATACCTATGAAGTTTCAGATCATAAAATCACCGAAGCTTACCTGAAAAGCCTTGATATTGACTGGATCATCTTACGGGATTCCCAGTATGCCGAGGCAATGGTATCGGTGTTTGAACAAAGTGCCGCCGAAAACGGTGTAATGGCCACTAACATGGGCAATGGGCACATGGCCTTCATTTCACGGGATGATTGTGCCGAAGTCGCTGCCTGTGTGGCGGCCGGGGCTGGCGAAAACAATACCATCTACGATATCAGTGGACCGGAAGCGATGACCATTACCGAATTCTGTAAAATCGGCAGCGAAGTCACCGGCAAAACGGTTACCTATCAGGAATTGACTGACGACGAGATGTACGCCTTCTTCGATTCTATTGGTGTGCCGAGAAATACCGAAGGTGAATGGGCCGAAACAGCCAAGAACTTTCCCTTCTGTTCCGATGGGATGGTGACCTTTGGCCGGGCCATCCGCTTGGAACAGATGAACGCCTGCTCCAAGGATGTAGAAATGCTGATTGGCAGAAAACCATTATCAGTCCGGGAAATCTTCGAGGATCTGGAAAATCACCGGATTGGTAGCCGAACCTCAACTGAAAATTAACAAAGTTAGAAAAGAAAAAAACAGCATTATCCAATTAATGGAGATGCTGTTTTTTGTTTGTCTTTATAAAAGGAATACAAATGATTTCTTATTGCGGTACATTTCGCAATAAAATTCCACAGGACAAAAACAATTGAAACATCATGTCGTCCTGGAGCATCTCATAATTCAGACCCGTGAGCTTTTGAATGTTTTTTAAACGATAAACCACGGTGTGGCGATGGATCTTGAGTGAATCAGCGGCCGCGGTAATGTTTTTGCCGTTGGCAATATAGGCTCTAAGACATAAAAGCAACTCGTGGGTATAGGGATCCTGCTGATTCAAGCTTTTAAGCTGGGGGACAATGAGCACATCGAGTTTGGTGTGGCGATCAAGAACCGTTAAAATATGATCGGCATAAATGTCATTAAAACAGATAATTTCACAAGCAGCATCATTGGCGTATTCGTTGGCTATCTGACACTGCAGATAGGCCAGATTAATTTCATAGATATCATTAAAAACCATACTCTTCGTCGCTTTGAATTCGCGTTTGGCTAAGAAATCCAGAATCAGCTCATGGAACTGTTTTTTATTTTCAGGTTCGAGTTTGTAATCACAGACGAGAATCAGTGACTCAAACAAAAAAATCAGCTGATCTTTAAACAATCGGGAAAGCTGATTAGAGTAACCCTGAGTGCTGAAATCCGAATCAATAATTTTTCCGGCAGGGCTAAAGCACCATAAGGCATAAGGTTCCGCGATCTTGCGGTCTTTTAAACCTAAATGATGGGCGAGGATATGGGGATCGACGTATTTTTCTTTAATCAAACGGTAGAGATACCAGGGGGTTTCCAGATTTTTGCAAAATTCGTCATTCACCTTTAGGGCATTTTCGATTATTTGCTGAGCCAGCCACAGGTTGGCATATTCGGACTTTGTCAGCGGACTGATCAGTTCCGTCATCGCCAGTGATCCGAACAGCTGGCCATTGACAAGAATCGGCGCAATCAGGCGTTTGATGTTTCCAAACGTATCCGGGGACTGATAATAAAAGGGCTGGTGCTGGGTTCTGAACTTTTCGCTGAGATTGATACTGTCAACCTCTTTTAAAGAATAGCCTTTTTCCAGAACGTGAGCCCAGATCGCATCCAATTTATCCAGATTCATGTTACTGGTGCGCATCAGCAGCCCCTGGGAATCGTCAAACAAGGCCGCCGGGTTTTTAAGATACCGGCAGGCTTCGTCCAGGATGGCCTGGAGCGTCTGGCCGTTAAAAATCGCTTCGTTAATGTGTTCCAGCCATCGTTGATAGCGGTCAAAAATCGCCTGAACCGCGTCAAACAGCTCACCGGCATCGGTTTGCGAAGGTATGATGATAACCGACCAATGGGGGTCGAGCAGGGCTTCGTCAATCGGACCCAGACAGATAAAGGACAATGATTTTGGCGATTGCAGGTCAGCTAATTGTTTTGCATCGCTGAGATAGAGCAATTCCTCACATAAGTTATGACCATTCTCCGGGCGATAAAAGCGGATTCCGGAGAGGTTCAATTGAATGGTTTTGCCTGAAATTAATGCAGCGTCCGGCCAGGCGAGCTGTTCAAATATAATATCAATGCTCAGTTTCATCAGGAACTCCTTTGGTCTTGTACAAATTTGTATAACAATCGCGTTTATTTTTTTATTATATGGACAATGACTTTAAAGTGCAAGTTAAATATAATAAGGGCAAATAAATATTGAGAAGGATTTCATTATGACTTCTCAATCAAAAGGAGAAATAAAATGTTAAATTCAATTAATCAAGATGCGTTTACGCTGTTTAACCAGGGCGGAAATCTGATCCCTTATGAGTACACCGGATATAAGAATGAAATTCTGGCATCAAAATCGACAGCTTGGTTTGGGACAACGTTGAACAATTCCCCAATTTACGATGTCAAAGGACCGGATGCGGCTAAATTCCTGACCTCCATCTGCATCAACAGCTTTTTAAAGATGAAACCCGGCAGCATCCGCCATGCCGTTCTATGTAATGACCAGGGTTTCATTCTGACTGACGGAGTAGTCATGATGATTGCCGAAAATCACTTCCGAACCTACTGGCTTAACCCGGTGGTGGGCTATTATATATCAGTTACCGAGATGGAGGTTGAAGGCGTTGATTTATCGGGTAAAGAGTTCTTCTTCCAGCTGGCCGGACCAAAATCTCTGGAAATTCTGGAACAGGCTTCTCAAAGCGATCTCCATGATATTGCCTTTACCAAACACCGGATGGCAAAAATTGCCGGGATCGATGTACGCATTCTCAGACTGGGCATGGCCGGCACTCTGGGCTACGAAATTCATGGCGATGCGGAAAATTCAGAAGCTGTTTATGACTGTATCTGGGAAGTGGCTAAAACCTTTGATGCTAAAAAACTGGGACAGGTTGGTTATACCATGAACCATACCGAAGCCGGTTTCCCGAATATCAATATGCATTATCCATTGCCCTGGTTTGAAACGGAAGGCCTAAAAGAATATCTGACCGCCAGACCGATGGAAGGCTTTTTCAATCTGAACAGAGTCCTGGTTGGCAGCGTAGGCGATGATTTAACGACCCGTTTTGTCACCCCTTATGATGTCGGCTGGGAATATCTGATCAAGTTTGATCATGACTTCCCGGGCAAGGCGGCATTGGAAGAAATCGCCAAAAATCCCCAAAGAACCATGGTGACCCTGGAATGGAATCCCGATGATCTGGGAGAAATCTTTGCTTCACAGTTCAGAGGTCAGGACGTTGAACCCTTTGAAACCATGGACGACCGCCCGATGGATATGTATTACAACAGCGGTTTTTCGATGTATTACCACGCTGATAAGGTTTTAGCTGACGGCCGTGAAATTGGTATTTCCAGCGGTCGTCTTAATAGTTATTTTTACCAGCGGATGATTTCGCTGGCCTTTATCAAGCCGGAATATGCCGCTTTAGGAAAAGAATTAACGGTTGTCTGGGGAACTCCAGGAAAACCGCAAAAAGAAATCCGGGTAACGGTTGCCCGATCGCCTTATATGAATCTGGAAAATAATAAAGAGATTGATGTGAACGACATACCGAAATATAGCAAATAAGCTATTAAAAGAAGAATACTAAAATCATCTGATAAAAAATTAATTAAAGTCAGCTTTAAAACGCGTTTATTGCAAAATTTTAAGATAAACGCGTTTTATACTAAATGAGAATGAATAAGTGAAAATGGAAATTATTGAAAAAAGGAGAATTATTAAAAATGAAAACTGACGTACAAATCGCCCAGGAAGCCAATCTGAAGCCAATTTCAGAAGTGGCTGAGAAATTGGGAATAAATGCCAATGATCTGGAGCTTTATGGCAACCACAAGGCGAAGGTATCCCTTTCGGTGTTAAAGGACAATCAGGATAAGCCGGATGGTAAACTGATTCTGGTAACGGCCATCAACCCGACCCCAGCCGGGGAAGGTAAGACAACCACCAACGTGGGTCTGTCCATGGCACTGAATTACATTGGCAAGAAAACCATCACTACTTTAAGAGAACCATCTTTGGGACCCTGCTTTGGGGTCAAAGGCGGGGCTGCAGGTGGGGGATACGCCCAGGTGGTCCCGATGGATGACATCAACCTGCATTTTACCGGCGACTTTCATGCCATTACCTCAGCCCACAGCCTGCTGGCGGCGCTGCTGGATAATCACCTCCATCAGGGAAATGCCTTAAACATTGACATGGACCGGATTGTCTGGCGACGGGTAGTGGACATGAATGACCGGGCCCTGCGAAAAATTACCGTCGGCCAAGGCAGTCGCGCCAACGGCGTTGAACGGGAAACCGGCTACGACATTACCGTGGCTTCAGAAATTATGGCGATTCTCTGTCTGGCCTCCAGTCTGACCGATTTGAAAGAACGTCTGGGCCGGATGATCGTCGCCTACAATACCGCTGGCAAAGCGGTGACTGCAAGTGATCTGGAAGCCACCGGCGCCATGGCTCTGCTGTTAAAAGATGCCATCAAACCTAATCTGGTGCAAACCCTGGAAAATACCCCAGCCTTTATTCATGGCGGACCGTTTGCCAATATCGCCCACGGCTGTAACTCAGTCCTGGCCACTAAAACAGCTTTAAAATTGGCCGATTACGTGGTAACCGAAGCCGGATTTGGCGCCGATCTGGGAGCCGAAAAATTCTTTGACATCAAATGCCGCTACGCCGGGATCAGCCCCAGTGCGGTCGTGATCGTGGCAACCGTTCGAGCCTTAAAAATGAATGGCGGTGTGGAAAAAGCGGAATTGTCCAAAGAAAATGTCAAAGCAGTTGAAGCGGGAACGGCCAACATTGTTCAGCATCTGGATAATTTAAAGAAGTTTGAAGTACCAGTGGTGGTGGCGCTCAATAAGTTCCCAACTGATACGGCTGCCGAATTTGACGCCGTTAAAAAAGCCTGCGAAGATAAGGGTGTAAAAGTGATCTTGTCCGACGTCTTCTCTCAGGGGGGCAAAGGCGGGGTGGAGCTGGCCGAGGAAGTGGTCAGACTCTGTGATCAGAATGTGGCACCTTACAAACCCCTTTATGCCCTGGAACTGCCCCTTGAAGATAAGATTGAAACCATTGCCAAAGAGATCTACCGGGCCGATGGGGTGGAATACACCCTGGAAGCCAAGCAACAGCTGGACGAAATTGCCGCTCTGGGCTTTGATCACCTGCCGGTTTGTATGGCAAAAACCCAGTACTCGTTCTCGGATGATGCCGCCCTGTTGGGAGCACCGCGCAATTTCAACATCCATGTCAAAGAAGTCCGTCTGTCTGCCGGCGCCGGATTTGTGGTTGCCATCACCGGTGCCATCATGACCATGCCGGGTCTTCCCAAAGTGCCAGCAGCCAACGGTATGGATATTACCGAAGACGGCGAAATCATCGGGTTATCCTAATACCCTATGAAACATTAAAGCCCCATTGAAAAAACAACAAAACACTAAAATAACAAGTACATTCATACAAATAATTTAGAAATTTTAACTTCCAGGCCCATCTTCAGAAAATTTTTGTTGAAAAATGAGAAGCTTTTGAGATGGGCTCTATTTATCAAAAGGAAAGATAAAGGAATGAAAACGTATGCTTTTATCATTATGAAACCAGATGCATTGGAACGGGAACTGGTTGAAACAATTAGCCAGCGCTTTAGGAATGAAGGATTTTCGATTGAAAAGATCGGTTATCGCAATGTCGATGAACAGCTGATTCTGGCACATTATCAGGAAGTCATTAAGCGGTTCGGGGAAAGCTTTAAGGCGGCTGTGATCAGCAGTTATGTCGGTAGAGGAATGATCCCAATCCTGTTGTCTCAGGAAGGTTCAGCTGCCATTGCGAACTCCCGGGCGCTCACCGGAGCAACTGATCCGTCAAAAGCGGAAAAGGGCACTATCCGAGGCGATTATGGATATGACACCCTGGAAGCAGCCAACCTTGAAAACCGCAGCTGCAATAACCTGCTGCACTGCAGCGATTCAGAAGCATCGTTGCGGGAAGAAGCGAAGCTGTGGTTTGGCGAAGCGCTGGATGTAGCGATCGATCTAAATGCCAGTTAGTGTAAGTAAATAAATTTGGAGGAAACCATGAACGTTCAATTACGAAATTTAAAACTGAATGATGCGCACAGTATCATGAATCATGCCACTGGGCCGGTGGTAAGAAACCTGGGAAAAGTGGCTCAAAAATCGTTTGCTCTTGATGATATCCATTCGTTTATTTTAAAAGACAAGAATGTTTACCGGGTTAAGCAGATCAATAAAGCCATTATGTACGAGAACAAAATCATCGGGACAATCAGCCTGATGATTCAGGAAGATGATGGCAGTAAATCCGGTGAATTAGTCTTTTGGATTGGAGAAAGTTATTGGGGACGCGGAATTACCCAAAATGCTATTAAAGAAATGTGCCAATTGGGATTATCGGAATTTAATTTAGTGCGTATTTTTGCAGTGCCAATCTTTGAAAATATAAGAGCCAGAAAAGTTCTGGAAAAGTCAGGATTCAGGCTGGAAGGAATCATGAGAAAGAGTGTTTGTCTCAATGATCAGGTACACAATGCCTGTATGTATACACTGCTCAAGTGAGTTTAATAGATATGGCGATTAAAGACATCAAGCGTTATTGACTGTATTAAATCAAAAGCAATGGATAAAAAGAAGGAAGTTGAATAAAATGAAAAAAAGAAAAAATGAATCAGCAGCTTCAATCAGGGAATTCAGAGGAAAGTTTTCACATAAAATATCACTTCTGATTATCGCGATCGCGTTCATCGGGATTGGTTTATACGGAGTCATTTCTTATCTGCTTGTATCATCCTATCTGGCTAATTTGAAAGATCTGAATGTTGAACAGATACGTTTTGAATTTGGAATGCTTATTGCAGTGATGACACTTTCAATCATGTGTTTAAGTTTGATTGGTTCAATGATCGTAGGAAATATATTAACACGACCAATAAAAAAACTGAATGAAGTTTTCTCAAAAATGGCGCTGGGAGATGTTGACTTGGATGTAAATGATTTGAATGCATTTTCACAACGTTCAAAAGATGAATTGGGACAGATGATGGCATCATTTGTCCTAATGATTGAAAAACGAAAAGACCTGGCCGCCAAAGTTCAAAATTTGGCGGCAGGCGATTTTTCGGTGGAGTTTAAGAAAGAATCAGAGCAAGATATTTTAGGTCAGTCTTTGCTTGATATTGTCGCTCAAATCAATCAATTGTATTCTGAAATGGCAGAAAAAGCCTTTAAAACAAACGAAGGTAATTTTGAATATGAAGGAAATGAAGAAGGATTAAATGGTCAATTTCAACATTTTATGATTGGTTTTAATCAGGTTATCAGAGACCTAGTTGAACACATCAGAATGGGTGAGTCAGTTATTGGAAAGATTGGCAAAGGCGAAATACCGGATAAAATCACCAAAGAGTATGCTGGTGATTATAATCATCTCAAGGATGGCATTAATGCCTGTATTGATGGCTTAGGGGCTCTCGTAGAAGGCAACGCTGTGATGGCAAACATGCGTGTCAATGATCTGTCCCAAGTTGTTAAAGGACAGTACCAGGGAATTTATGGAGAGCTATCGGAGTCCATCAATCGTGTCCACCAACAACTGAACCTGATTGTGGCAGTAGCCAGCCGGATTGCCGCAGGTGATCTCAGTGATTTAAAAGAATTAAAACAAGTCGGGAAGTTAAGCACAGCCGATACGTTAAATCCAAGCTTGATTGCAATGATTGAAAATATTGGTAATCTGACTCAGGAAACCCAGGCAATGGCAACCATGGCTATCGAAGGAAATCTCAGTTACAGGGGGCATGTCGAAATGTTTAGTGGCGAATATGCGAAAGTCATCGCCGGTTTTAATCAAACCCTGGATGCAGTGATTGCACCCATTTCCGAAGCTTCAATTGTACTGACTGAACTATCAAAGGGGAATCTGCAGACAGCGATGAGCGGTGACTATTCAGGTGATCATGCTGAAATAAAAACTGCCATGAACAAAACAATTGCGTTTTTAAAGCGGTATGTTGCTGAAATCAGTGAGACATTGAGTGAAATCGGTCAGGGAAATCTGAATCTGGAAATTACCTCCTATTACCATGGCGATTTTCTTACCATTAAAATGGCATTAAATGACATTACCACCCATCTCAGCGAGACCATGGCAGAGATCAACACCGCTGCCGATCAGGTGAAAATGGGCGCAAGACAGATTTCCAATGGGGGTCAGGCCCTTTCACAAGGCGCAACGGAACAGGCCAGTACCATTGAAGAGCTCACCGCCTCCATCGAGGAAGTAGCCGGTGAAACAAAACAAAATGCGCACAATGCCAATGCGGTTAATGAAATTACCAGACGATTACGGGATAACGCTGAAGATGGCAATCTTCAGATGAAAAGAACAGTTGATGCTATGAATGAGATTAATCGGTCATCGACGGACATTTCAAAAATCATCAAGGTGATTGAGGATATCGCCTTCCAGACGAATATTCTGGCATTAAATGCAGCGGTTGAAGCCGCCCGGGCCGGTCAGCATGGCAAAGGTTTTGCCGTAGTGGCCGAAGAGGTCAGGACGCTTGCGGCAAGAAGTGCTGAAGCTGCAAAAGAAACAACGGTTTTAATTGAAGACTCCATTGAAAAAGTAGTATCCGGTTCGAAAATTGCCGATGAAACGTCAGAGCGTTTAAAAGAAATGCTGACTGAAATTGAAACCGTTTCGAATCTTGTCAGCAATATTGCGATATCTTCGAATGATCAGGCGTCAGAAATTGCGCAGATTACGCTGGCAATCGAACAGGTCTCTCAAGTTGTCCAGACCAACTCGGCAACGGCGGAAGAAAGTGCTGCCGCAAGTGAGGAGTTAAACAGTCAGGCTGAGTTATTAAATCAGATGATCAGGCGATTTCAGTTAAAAGAGGAAGAAAAAAAGTTTGTTTGAAAAATAGATAAAACCATTCGGGTTGTATTAAGGGAAAATCCCAGCAAATGTGTTCATACCGCTAGCTGGGAAGTCTTAATTTATGTTCTTTCAATCAGTACATTTATCTGTCAAATGTACTGATTTTTTAATAAAAGAAAGCCAAATGATTGAAGTAAAGTTTAGGGGATTAAAACGCAAGGATAAATTGAAACAGCTTAAATGAAAGCTGCAGATCAAAGATAACCTGTTGATCAGTCAGATCAATTTTACACAGCTCCTCAATTTTCTTGAGTCGATAAATAAGGGTACCCCGCTGAATGTACAAATCCTGAGATGCCTTGAGCTGCTTGCAGTTGTTATCCAGATAAGCAACAAGCGTTGGCAACAGGGCAGCCCCTTTCTTTTGATCATATGCCTGCAATTGTTTAATACAGGGGTTTAAATAACTTTCAATATCGCCGAGTTTCACAAAGGCATAAATCATGCTGCTGAGGCGATGCTCTTTAAAATTAAATAACTGGTCGTCAAGACCTAGATAATTTCCAATATCAATCGCCATCAGGGCTTGGCGGTAGAGTCTGGCAAGATCAGAAATTTTTTCTTCGCCATTGCTGACCCCGGCACACAGCTGATTTTTTTTCAGGAAGTGTGCTAAGTTTTCAGACTCCTGAGCACTGAGACTGCTTAATTGATCGTGATTGATCAAAATGACAATATGATCGTTATAAATCACCGCACAGGAACTGGTAATGAGTTTAAGGATGGCATCACTAATTTTCTTCAGCTGGGTTTTGTTTAAAAAGACATGCTGAGACTGAATTGTCAGAATAAAGAAATTCTTTTTGGGCAGCCAGTTAACGTTACGGATCCGGGCAACTAGTTCAGCATCATTTTTAAACCGTTCATCCAGAATATCAGTAATGATTAATTCTAACCGGTTGTCAGTTAGATAGCTGCGGCTGTCATGTGTTTTAAAATATAAGGCCAGCATATCACCGAAATAGCAGAGGCAGGAAAAATCACCTTCGCTGATGGGATGATTTTTTTGGATCAGACTGATGATGGCAACCCGGTTGCCGTTTAAGACCACACTTTTAGCTGATGCCCAACTGTCGCCATGCATGGGGTGGTTATAGGCGGCGTCCCGGTTATCTAATAATGTCAAGGCCCGTTTTAAAACCTGGGAAGCCTGACTATCCAGGTCGGCATAGCCTTTTTCAACAGTGAGCTTCCAAACCTCATCGTCGACAGAGTCGTCCGGAGTAAAACCGAGAACTTTCATGGAATTGTCGAGGATCATCATGGGATTGGTCAAAATCCGGTGGGCACATTCAATCAGCTGATGAATGTCCACATTTTTCATCACCAGAGACAGCAACTCATCGCCCCACTGAAAATAGCGGCGCATAACATCCCGGCAAATCTCGAATAATTGTGATAAGGAAGCAGCCGAATAAATAATCAAGGCACAGGGTGGCAGAACTTCGCTGTCGTCCGTCTCTTTTCGGGTTGCCAAAATTAACATCTCGGAAGGAATATGAACATAAGCGTCCTGGTTATAGTCGCTCCAGTCGACAATGACATAGCTGATATCGGTTGGAATTTTACTTTTCTTGGAGAAACAGACATCATCAACGTATATATTTTTGTTATAAGCGGTTCCTTTGCGGCAAAGCACGCACGATTTAAGGCCATCGTAAAGCATGGACATGGTTACTCTCATTAATAATTACCTCAGCAGATTAAAGATTCAAAAAAACAGACCGGTAGTTAATATTCATCATACAAAATGTATGGTGATTTCAATAAAATTCGCTAACAAAACAATGTTGTTAAAATATCATAATACAAAATGTATAAAAAGAAAAGCAATTTTGAAATTAATGTAGAATGTAATTTGATAAGCCAGTTGCTATAATGATAACGATTGTAATAGCGATTTAAAAATTATTGATGTGTTGAGATCGGTTTTGTTTAGACTGCAAAAAAATGCATGTTGATTTTTAAATCCAAACTAAAAATATGAAGGAGTAAAAAATGGGCAGATTAGAAAACAAGATTGCAGTAGTAACTGGAGCAACATCCGGTATTGGGGAAGCCGTTTCGTTGATGTATGTCAAAGAAGGTGCAAAAGTTGTTTGTGTCGGCAGAAATGCGGAAAAAGGAAACGAACTGGTTAAAAAAATTGAAGCAATAGGCGGCGAAGGTTCTTTTGTTCAATGCGATTTGCGTAAATTTGAAGATATCGAAAAATTAAAAGCGGCGGTTGATGAAAAATATGATCATGTTGATATTCTTTTTAATTCAGCCGGCGTTCTGGTACACAAACCGTTTTTAGAGCAAAACAAAGAAGATTTCGATTTAATTATGGAAACCAATTATCGGGCTTACGTCTGGACGATGCAGGCTTTCATCCCGGGCATGGTGGCCGCCGGCAAAGGCAGCATCATTAACGTCGCATCTATTTCGTCAATCTGGCCAGAACTGAATTCTTATTTCTATGGTGCTATGAAAGCGGCTGTTACCAACCTTTCCCGAAATGTCGCCAAGGAATTTGCCCGCCAAGGGATTCGGATCAACTGTATTTTACCAGGACCAATTAATACCGGCATGACACCGGACTTCATTAAAAACAGCAAAGAAGCGCAACAGGGAATGATTGACACAGTGTGTATGGTCGGTCGTTTGGGTGAACCAGATGATATCGCTTATCCAGCCGTGTACCTGGGATCCGATGAGTCTTCTTTTGTAACCGGAACCAATATCGTTGTTGACGGCGGCGTGTGTATTAGCAACTAAGATAAAGTATCAAACAACTGAAAGAGGGCAACAAAAAATTTGATGAGGATGTAAGCGAAAAATGACGAATAATAATAGTAATCTTGGGCCAAAAGAGCTAGGCCGGCACGTCATTCAGCATGCCAAGGAATATTCAGTCTGCGTGGGCTGTAATGCCTGTGAAATTGTCTGCAGTCTGGTGCACGAGGGTGCAGCGGGGCAGATGTTGCGACGGATTTTTCTGGAACGGGATACCATCAATCTGGAGGATCATACGATTTTAACCTGCCAGCATTGTCAAGATCATCCCTGTTATGAAGCCTGTCCCAAAAAAGATCAAGCAATCTGTATTGAAGCGGATAGCGGCATTGTTTATATCAATGAAGCAGATTGTATTGGCTGTAAAAAATGCTACAAAGCCTGTCCCTATGAGCCCAAAAGAATCAATTATGACACAGTGTCAAAAAAAGCGAAAAAATGCGATTTGTGCCGCAATCGTGAAGCGGGTCAGGCCTGTATTGAGTATTGCCAGGTACAATGTCTCGCGCTGTCAGAGGCTGACTTAGGGAGGGAAAACTAAGATGAAGAGAGAATTATGCGGCTATGCCGGAAAAATCTTGCGGGTCAATCTGACAACAAAGGAAATCACCGAACAACCAATTTGGGATTATGTACCCAAATACCTGGGCGGGCGTGGAGTCGCCAACAAAATCTTCTGGGATGAGGTGAAACCGGGAGTCAAAGCCCTCGATCCGGAAAATAAGCTGATCATCATGACCGGGGCAACCACCGCCACCGGTATTCCCACTGGCGGCAGGATTGTCATTGCCGGGATTGCACCCCAATGTTATCCGGAGCAGTATGCCTGGTCCGGAATGGGCGGCTGGTTTGGCTCAGAGCTTAAATATGCCGGTTATGATGGGATTGTCCTTGAAGGTGCCCTGGAAAAACCGGGCTATCTCTTTATTGACGACCAGACGGTAGAAATCCGCGATGCCTTGGCAGCCGGCATTTGGGGGCTATATACCTATGATACCCAGATCAAACTGGAGTCTATTCATGGGAAAGATGTCAAAAGTATTGTCATTGGCCCGGCTGGCGAAAACCTGCTGCGGATGGCAATTGTGGCCACTGCCAATGAAACCGCCGCCGGCAAAGGCGGGTTCGGTGCAGTCATGGGTTCAAAGCTGTTAAAGGGCATCTGCGTCAGAGGCACCGGCAGTATCAAACCGGCAGATGTGAACAAGGTGCTGGAACTCAGAAAAACCATGGGCACCCCAGGTTTTAATACCAATCCGATTAAGGAATCACCGAAGTTTTTTGGTCATGGCCAGGAAGCAGAAGTGGAAGGGGGACTGCGAGAATACAATACCACCTGCAGTCATGGATGCAACCAGCATTGTCCCCGACTGATGATGGATATCAAGAGCACCACCTGGAAACAGGAACGGATGAATCAGGTGTCAAAATGTGTAGGTCCCTTTGCCATTGAGTGGAAATACGATTGCGCCTGGATGCCGGCCCAAACCTATGTCACCGAAAAAAACAATACTGCCGCCTGCGCCATGATGTCCGGAGCAGCACCGCCACCGGACTTTTCTGATCCTGAAATTCCGATTCTCTTTGACGAACACCAGGGTGATGAATACAATTTTTGGGGTCCGGACTACAACCGTGGGATGACCATTAATGAGCTGTGCAGTCAGTATGGCGTCAATAAGTGGGATATCATTGTCTGGCTGATGACCTGGCTGTCCATGGGTAATGCAGAAGGGGTCTTTGATGACATTGACTTTGGCATGGAAATCGATGTGGAATCGGAAGACTTCATGAAATACATGCTGGACATGATTGTCTACCGTAAAGGTTATTATGGTAATCTGTTTGCCGAAGGCATGTCCCGGGCAATACGGGAAATGGGCAAAGAAAAATTCGGCGACACTATTTATCAGCAGCGAAAGTCCCGACGATTAGGCGGTAAACAATTGGATATTCCCATCAGTTTTGAAGTAGCCTGGGGATATTCAGCCCATTGGAATGGCCGCGGTTATGAAGGAACGGTACCGTTAGATACCTGGCTGCCCATAGCTGTTGAAATGATGACCTCCACCCGGGATGCTCAGACCAACACTCATCACAAGGATACCACCGACTATATTCATGCCATGAAAACAGATCCCTATGGCAGTCTGGCGGGCCCCCAATCAGTGATCATGAATGAAACGAAGTCAGAATTGAAGGAAGCCATCACCACCTGTGACTGGCAGCTGCCGGATATGTTCTGGATGACGGCCGAAACCGAGTTATTTGAAGCGGCCACCGGGGCCGGCCTGACTCAGGAAGAGATTGAAACAGCTGCCAACCGGATCAAAAATTTATTCCGGGCCATTACCATCCGTAATTACGACCGAACCCGACAAATGGAAGTCGATGAGATTGTCCCCTTTCATCGTTATCCGGATGCTGACGGTATTTGCATTGATGAAGATGGATTTAATACTTTTGTGTCCAACTATTATCGTTTGCGCGGTTGGGATGAAAAAACCGGCTGGCCGACCCGAGAAACCTATGAAAAACTGGGATTGGGCGACGTGGCTAATGAATTGGCAGCGCTGGGTAAATGCCCACAATAAGCATTGTCTGTGAAATTTAAAAGATAAACTGAGGAGGCGAAAAGTGATGGATAAGATATTGGTATTGTCATCAGAAAAGAAGACCAGTGGCTGTTATCGGCTGGCAGAGGGGCGGTGGACGGAACAAAAGCTTTCTTTGCCGGAAGAAATGCCGCTGACGATTTTTGTCAATGGCCATGAACTGGTAACCATTCTTTGTTCGCCTTCCAGTTTGAACTTTCTGGTGATTGGCTATTTGTTTTCAGAAGGACTTATCAAAGCAGTAAATGATATTGATATTTTAAGGGTCTGCGAAAGCAGTCGGCTGGCCGATGTCCGGCTAAAAAACGAAGTCACCATCAGCACCGAAAAACGGATTCTGACCTCCGGCTGTGGCGGTGGAATGAGTCTGGGAACAGCGATGCCCAAAATCATCATCTGTTCGGATTTAAAAATTACGCCAGCGAGGATTTTTGATCTGATCCGGCAAATGGTCAAAAGCGGCTCTGCCTATCGCTTAACCGGCGGGGTACACACCACTGTGCTGTGTGATCATGACGTGATTCTGGCCATGGGGGAAGATATTGGTCGCCATAACACCCTAGATAAAGTAATTGGTAACTGCATGATGTGTGAGATCAACCCGAAAGATAAGATCTTAATGACAACCGGAAGAATTGCATCAGAGATTCTTAAAAAAGTAGTAATGCTGGAAGTGCCCATGGTTGTTTCGCTTAGTTCACCGACTGATGAGGCGGTAAACCTGGCCCGAAGCCTCGGCGTTACCTTAATTGGTTATGTTCGTGGTCAAAACATGACCGTGTATGCCAATGGGCAACGTTTGGAAGCCGGTCAGGAAACAGAGATACTTTGTGCTTCAAAAGGATAATAGCGAACAATAAAAGACACCACTATCATTGGAATTATTAAATCAATAACAATTTAGATTTGTAACAAGCGATTTAACCGGAAGTTTAAGTGGTTACTCAAATAGTTCATAAAGGAATATTGATATGGAGATAATCAGAAGACCTTGTAGATTGCTGCAAGGTTTTTTGAATAATTAAAAGCTTTCTAAATGTTATGAAAACCAATAGTGTGAACACCTTAAGGACCCTGTTAAGAAAGAAAGGAAGAATAATGAGTCAAAATACAAAAATATCTGGCTGTGGCTGCCACAGTGACCAGCCCAATCCCTTTGCGGAACTTTCACCGGTGCTGGATCGTTACGCCGACATCCCCGGAAGTTTGATTACGATCCTTCAGAAAGCCCAGGAGCTCTACGGTTTTTTATCGGTTGAGCTGATGCGCCATATTGCCCTGGAAACCCACACCAGCATTGCCAAGGTTTACGGGGTGGCCACCTTCTATACCCAATTCCGCTTTGAACCGGTGGGGAAATACCTGATCATGCTCTGTCAGGGCACAGCCTGTCACGTCAACGGCTCCAAACAGGTCGAAGAAGCCGTGATGGACTACCTCGACATCAAAGAAGGCGAAACCACCTCCGACGGACTGTTCACCCTGAACAACGTGGCTTGTCTGGGCTGCTGCAGCTTATCCCCGGTGATGATGATCAACGACGACACCTATGGTCAGTTGACTAAAGACAAGGTGACGAATATTCTGACCGAGTTAAAAGAACAGGCCGGTAACGGGACAACGGATTTCGAAAAAGCACCTCAGGAGGTGACGGCATGAAAATTGTCATTGGAGCAGGCAGCTGCGGCATTGCCGCCGGCGCCCATAAGGTGCAGACCTCCTTTGAAGCCATCATCGCTGAAAAAGGACTCGAGCTGTCCGTCGAACAAACCGGCTGCATCGGCACCTGTTACCTGGAACCGATCGTTGACGTGGTTGACGATGCCGGCAACAAGGTAACCTTTGTCAACGTCACCACGGTTGATGCCCAACGGATCATTGAAGACTATGTCGTCGCTCAGAAAGAACTGGCCGATTTACAGATTTCCCAGGATGATCTGACGATGATCGGCAAACAGAAACGGATTGTCCTGCGCAACTCCGGGGTCATCGATCCTGAAGAGATTGACGACTATCTAGCTGTTGACGGCTACGTCGCCGCCCGGAAATGTCTGCTGGAGCTGACTCCCGACGCGATCATCGACACCGTCAAAGTCGCCGGCTTAAAAGGCCGCGGCGGCGCCGGTTTCCCGACCTGGTTCAAATGGGACGCCGCCAAGAAATCCCCGGGAACCACCAAATATATGGTCTGTAACGCCGATGAAGGCGACCCCGGGGCCTTCATGGACCGCTCCGTCCTGGAAAGCGATCCCCATGCTCTGATCGAAGGGATGTTAATCGGCGCCCGCGCCATCGGAGCCAACGAAGGCATCGTCTACGTCCGGGCCGAATACCCCCTGGCCATCGTGCGGCTCCAGAAAGCCATTGATCAGGCCCGGGAAAAAGGCTTCTTAGGACGCGATATCTTCGGCACCGGATTCGCCTTCGATCTGCGCATCAAAGCCGGCGCCGGGGCCTTTGTCTGCGGTGAAGAAACCGCGCTGATTGCTTCATTAGAAGGGGAACGGGGGATGCCCCGATTAAAACCACCCTTTCCGGCCCAGAAAGGCTACTGGAACAAACCCACCAACATCAACAACGTCGAAACCTTTGCCAATGTCCCCTGGATCTTTAGAAATGGCGGCGACGCCTATGCCGCCCTGGGCACCAAAGAAAGCAAGGGCACCAAGGTCTTTGCCTTAACCGGCAAGGTCAAAAAAGGCGGCCTGGTGGAGATCCCCATGGGCCTGACCCTGCACGACGTCATTTTTGACATCGGCGGCGGGATTAAGCAGGACAAAGCCTTTAAAGCCGTCCAGATGGGCGGCCCTTCCGGTGGCTGTATTCCCGCCAGTCTTTTGGATACCCAGATTGACTACGCCGAAATCACCAAAACCGGTGCCATCATGGGTTCCGGCGGGATGGTCGTCATGGACGAAACCACCTGTATGGTGGACATGGCCCGTTTCTTCCTGGACTTCACCTGTAAAGAATCCTGCGGCAAATGTACCTACTGCCGGGTCGGTACCACCCGGATGCTGGAAATCCTCAACCGGATTACCCAGGGCGAAGGCCAGGACGGTGATATCGAATTGCTCGAAGAACTCTGTTACAAGATCAAAGACGGTTCCCTGTGCGGCCTCGGTCAGACCGCCCCCAACCCGGTGCTGACCACCATCAAATATTTCCGTAACGAATACGAAGATCATCTTTACAATAAAAAGTGTACCGCCAGAAGCTGCAAGCCGCTGTTAACCTACACCATTGATAAAGACAAATGCGTCGGCTGCGGTGCCTGTAAAAAGAACTGTCCCGTAGATGCGATTAGCGGCGAAAA
>NZ_LKEU01000013.1 GCF_001766835.1 Acetobacterium wieringae
GATTTGCGTGCTTATCCGGTTTGCTTTTTGATCGCAGAAATTTATAGTAACCCGATTCGCTGACACCAAGCGTACGACAGAGCAGGGCAACCGGCCAACGGTCCCGGCGGTCGGTAATATATGACATACGCTGCTGTTTCGCTATTTCTTTCGGCGCTTGACAAAAAAACCAAGCGCATCCTGAAGAATCTCAATCTCTTCTTTAGCTTCCCGTAGCTCTTTTTCGAGCTGCTTTAAACGATTGGGATCTGCTAGTGGGGTATTCCCAGGATCATCACAAAAACCAACCTTTCCATTTTTAGCTTTGCTGATCCATGTGTATAATGTATCGATTTTTATACCTAATCGCTCTGCTGCCGCTTTGTTGCCAATCTCATTTGCCAGTTTCAACGCTTCATAGCGTTCTTCGGCACTATATATTTTTTTCATTATTAGTCAGTCCTTTTTATTTCTATTTTACCTCATTTCCTTGCAATTTGGGACTGCACTTTTATGATAACACTCCAAATTGAAGCAGCTCTGACAATGGGATTATCGATGAGACATTGTTTAGAGCCTAAAGATAAAGTGTAAAACTTTTATTCTCATCGGTCTAAGCGCTTGATAGGATAGCAGTTTACTAGAGTTTATTGGCAAACTCCCGTACCGACCAATTGTTAATCTGTTGTTTCCTGCAGACTCAGACAGGCTATCGCCGTGTCCGCTCTGATGCAAACAACATGATATAACAATTGTCGGTACTACGTTATTTGTTTGATTATAGGCTATAGCATGCTATACTTTGTTTTACTGCGCCTAAACCGATAGCCATACAAAAAGTTTTAAGGCCATAACGCAATGCTCGTTATGGCCTTTTATAATGACAGAGAGTCAGTATAAGGGTGACTCTCTGTTTTTATTTTGTGAATTTTTAAAGGAGAAAAAAATGGGACTATTGGACGTTATCAATTTATCACATTCGTTTGGTGATAAAATTTTATATCAAGAGGCTTCCTTTGAACTGTTCAAAGGTGAGCACATGGGGATTGTCGGACGCAATGGTACTGGCAAGACCACTTTGTTAAATACCCTAATTGGTGAAATCATTCCCGATGGTGGGGAGATTCGCTGGCAAAAGGGCATTAAGGTCGGATATCTGGATCAGCATGCCCAGATTGATCAGGAGATTACGGTGTTTGACTATCTGAAAACATCGTTTCATGAGCTCTACGAAACCGAAGCCCAGTTGACCAGAATTTATGAAAACATGGCCAGCGACTGCAGTGAAAAAGCCATGAACCGGGCCGCAGATCTGCAGAGCCTACTGGAAAACTCGGGCTTTTACGAATTGGAAAGCCGTGTTTTAAAAATTGCTGACGGTTTGGGAATTACCGCTTTGGGGATGGACACCATTCTGGAGACGCTCAGCGGAGGGCAGCGGGCCAAGGTTATTCTGGCCAAGCTGCTGTTGGAAGAACCCAATGTGCTGCTGCTGGATGAACCCACCAACTTTTTGGACAAGGAGCATGTGACCTGGCTCACCGATTATTTAAAAACCTATGAGGGCACCTTTCTGGTGATTTCTCATGACTTTGATTTTCTGGACAAGATTACCACCTGTGTCTGCGACATCGAATTCTGCACCATTAAAAAATACAGCGGTAACATTTCAAAGTTCATTGAGCTGAAAGGTCTCAGACGGGAAAGTTATATCCGGGAATTTGAGGCCCAGAAAAAGGAGATCAAGAAATTTGAAGACTATATTTCCAAAAACAAAGCCCGGGCTGCCACCGCCAGTATGGCCAAAAGCCGGCAGAAGCAATTGGATAAAATTGATCGGCTGCCACCACCGGAACTGGTGCCCAAACCCAATTTCCGCTTTAACGCATTGCACATTTCGGCCCAACGTTCTTTGAGTGCCAAAGATCTGGAAATTGGCTATGATTATCCGCTGCTATCTAAACTTAATTTTAAAATCGAGTCAGGTCAGAAAACCGTGATTACCGGGTTTAACGGGATTGGCAAATCCACCCTGCTTAAAACCCTGATCAAGCAGATCCCGGCGATTTCCGGCAAATTTAAATTTGCCGACAATATCAAGGTCGCCTATTTTGAACAGGATCTCAACTGGGATAATCCCACCCTGACCCCCATTCAGGTGGTCTCCGATGCTTATCCCAAACTGTCTCAGAGTCAGTTGCGGCGCTATCTGGCCCAGTGTGGTTTAAAGGCCAAAAGTATGCTTCAGAGCGTCGACACCCTTAGCGGTGGGGAACAGGCCAAGGTTAAAATCTGCATCCTGATGCTGACACCGGCCAATTTTTTAATCCTTGATGAGCCGACCAACCACCTCGATGCCGATGCCAAAGAGGTGTTAAAAAAAGAGCTGATCAAATGGACTGGCAGTCTGATTCTGGTCTCCCATGAATCCTCTTTTTATGAGGACTGGGCTGATGCGATCATCAATATAGAAGGTTAATGCCAATAATAAACGATGTCCTCAAAAAAAACTTAACAGATGTAAAAAATCCGGCTATAATAAATTAATCGGTAGTTATAATTTGCCTGATCGAAAATAAAATCACACAATGAAATGAGACATTCGTGAAAATACAATTTTTACAGCGAGAACGCATCAATAAAATATTGGCCAATCTTTTTGATTATCCGTTGACCATCGTCGAAGCGCCCATGGGTTACGGAAAAACAACGGCAGTCCGGAATTTTCTTAAAGCAGCGGGGCATCAGCCGATCTGGATCACATTTCAGCCGGAGACGGGGTTTATTGATTATTACTGGCACAAATTTGCCACCGCAGTTAGCCGGATCGATCAAGCCAGTGGCGAGACCCTGAAACAGCTGGGCTTTCCGGTGGATGTCCCGCAGATGGATCAGGTAATTTCGGTGCTGTCGGACATGGTTAGTGATGAGAAAATTATTCTGGTGTTGGATGACTATCACTTGACCAATAGCGAACCGCTGAATCGCCTGGTGGCGCTGATTGTTTCGGAGGGGATCGAAAATTTTACTCTGATCCTGATCACCCGCAATACGGTTCATTTAAACAGCGCCGAACTGGTGGCCAAAGGATATTGTCAATTGATCAATCAGGATCTGCTCAAATTCACCGAGGCAGAAGTCCGGGATTATTGCCTGATGATGATGGACACCATTTCTGAAAAAGATGTACAGCAAGTAAACGACTATGCCGGCGGCTGGATAACCCTGACCTATATGCTGCTGCTTGGACTGGAGCAGGGGATTCCAGTGGGCCTGAACATGACCATTGAAGAGCTGATCAATCAAACCATTTTTTCCGGTTATGACAACACCATCCAGGATTTTCTGATTCAACTGTCGGTGATGGACGCCTTTACCGAAGAACAGGCCCGGTTTATTACCAGCGAAGCCAAGGCTGGCGTGATTCTTGGTCATCTGAAAAAGGAAAACTCCTTTATTTATTTTGATGAGATCAATAAAAGCTATCAGATTCATCATGTGCTGCTGGATTTTTTGCGAACCAGACAGCGGTTTTCCCCAGAACAACGACAGATGGTGTATTATCGGTTGGGGGAATGGTATCTGATCCACCAGGAGTTTCCCAAAGCTTATCGTTATTTTTATCAGGCCGGCGCCGATCGGCGCATCCTTGAGCATTTAAATAATCCCGAAAATATCCGCAATGAGTTGGCTGAATTTGATGGCGCCGGGGAGCTGTTTGCCAAAACCCCGATCGCAGTGCTGCATCAATACCCGCTGGCCTATTTGCAGCATATTCTGGTTTCGCTGCTGCGGGGAAATGACGAAACGGCGGCGGTCTGCTGCCAACAGCTGGCCGAATTGGAGCAGTATTTTACCGCTTTGGATGATCACACCCGACCTGATAAAAACCGGATTTTGGCGGAGCTTAATATTGTCCGCAAGTTCACCCTCTTTAATCATGTCGAAGCGTCCACTGCCCGGAATGATCTGATCATTGAGCTGCTAAATGGGGAGCAGTCCTACATTATGCAGCGGGATAATGAGTTTACCTTTGGCTCGCCCCATTTACTTTACAATTATTTCAGGGATCCGGGGGCCTTCGAAAAAACCGCCGCCCTGGTGATCAAGAAATTTCCAGTTTACCCCCGCTATGCCAACGGCAATGGCACCGGTTCAGAACACCTGGCCAGGGCTGAATTTGCTCTGGAAACCGGCAACTGGACCGAGGCGCAAATAAACAGTGACAAGGCGATTTATAAAGCTCGAACCAAAGAGCAGTACAGCATTATCATTTGCGCCAACTTTAATTTAATTCGGCTGGAGATTTTTCAGGGGCATATCAATGACGCCCTGAATCGCTTCCGGGAATTGGAAAAAGAAATTCTGGCCGTCAAAAACCCTATTTTCAACACCACACTGGATATTTGTAAGGGTTATATTTATGCCTGCCTGGATCAGGTGGAAAAAATTCCCTTTTGGCTCCAGATCGGCAATATGACAACGGCGGATCTGTTTTATCAGGGGGTGGCCTTTAATTATCTGGTTTATGGCAAGGCGGTTGTGGCCTCCCGGAATTTTGTCAAGCTTGAGGTACTGGTTGAAAGCTTTGGGGAGTATTTTTCGATCTATCATAACCAGTTGGGCTTTATTCATAACGGCATTTTTGACGCCATTGCCAAATACCATCTTAACGGCCTGGGAGCTGGGCAAAAAGTCTTTAACCGGGTGCTCACCGAAGCACAGCCGGACGGGATTGTCATGCCTTTTGTGGAGAATGCACCGCAGCTTTTGCCAATGCTCAAAGCGTCGGCGGCCGAGCACCCGGAGGACCCTTATCGCCACAAACTGGTGTCACTGAGTGAAAGCTATTGTCAGAGTCTGAAAAATGGCGAATTGTTCCGGGTAACGCTGACCCAACGGGAACACGAAGTGTTACTGCTGACCGCCAGGGGGTTAAAGCGTGAAGAAATCGCCAATCGGCTTTTTATTGCTCCGGGCACGGTAAAAACCCATCTCCAGAATGTCTATAAAAAACTCGAAGTAAATGGTAAAAGTGCTGCCATCAAAACTGCAGTCAAAAATGGCTTGCTAAGCATTTGAAATAATTTAAAACACCGGTATTACAGTGATTGGTTGTAATATCGGTGTTTTTTTATCCACAGGTTGGGTAAAACAACCGATTATTTATAAGAATTCCGGGTAGATATCATTAAAGGATATTTTTAAGCGTAAGGTTTTGTGAATTTAGTAGTGTATGAGAGGGAAAATGATGAAAAAATTAATCAAAAACAATGTTAGCTGGGTTGGTAAAGTGGATTGGGAACTGCAGCAGTTTCATGGCAATGAATTTTCAACAAATCATGGCTCCACCTACAATTCCTATTTGATTCAAGAAGAAAAAACGGTATTAATTGACACGGTGTGGATGCCCTATGCCAAAGAGTTTGTTGAAAATCTCGCCCAGGTCATTGACTTGAGTGAGATCGACTATATTGTGGCCAACCATGGGGAAGTTGACCACAGCGGGGCCTTACCAGCACTGATGGAGAAAATTCCCGATGTACCGATTTACTGTACCGAAAACGCAGTTAAATCGTTAAAGGGTCAGTATCATCAGGACTGGAACTTCCAGGTGGTTAAAACCGGGGACAAGCTGGATCTGGGTAATGGCAAAGAACTGATTTTTGTGGAAATGAAGATGCTCCACTGGCCGGACAGTATGGCTACCTATATGACAGGGGACAATATACTATTCAGTAATGACGCCTTTGGCCAGCATTACGCCACCGAAAGATTGTATAATAACCTGGTTGATCAATGTGACTTGTACAAAGAAGCGATGAAATATTATGCCAATATTCTCACCCCGTTCAGTGCCATCCTGCGGAAAAAACTGGACGAAATTATTGCCTTCAATCTGACCATTGATATCATTGCCACCAGCCATGGCGTGATCTGGAACGACAACCCGATGCAGATCGTTGAGAAATATGCCCAGTGGGCCGGAGATTATCAGGAAAATCAGATTACCATTATCTACGACACGATGTGGAACGGCACCAAAACCCTGGCTGAAAAAATAGCTGAGGGCATCGGTCTGACCGACCCGGATGTCGAAGTGAAGGTCTTCAACCTGGCCAAAAGCGATGAGAATGATCTGATCACCGAGGTCTTTAAATCAAAAACGGTGTTGATTGGCTCACCGACCATCGGCGGCAGTATTCTTCATTCCATTGCTGGTTTTGTTCACCTGATGAAAGAGCTGAAGTTTAAAAATAAAAAAGCCGCCGCCTTTGGCTGTTACGGCTGGAGTGGCGAGTCCACCAAGGTATTAAATGAATGGCTGACTGGTGCCGGCTTTGAAATCATCAACGAGGGTATCCGCAATCAGTGGAACCCGGACACCGCCCAACAGGAACTGGCCATTGACTTTGGCAAACAAATCGCCAAAGCTTAGAAATCGATTTGTGAATAATAAGAACATAATATAAAAAACGACTTAATCGTGAACTGAACCGACCCCCAAAAGTTAGACAAAAAATCTAACGATTGGAGGTCGGTTTTTGTTCGATCATTAAAAATCAGACATAGTGTATGCCGCTCCAGTAAACGGGGTTTTTGACGATGGTGCGGGAATCCAGTTCCACGCCATCCATGGCCCATTTTTTAAATTCTTCAAAACCGGTGCGGTCAATGATGTAGCCGATGTGTTCTTTGCCGCCAGGAGCATCCCGGTCGATGTAATTGGTCACAAAACTGTAGGTGTTTTTGACAATTTTGATAATCGCATCTTCGGTGGCCCAGACCAGGAAGTCTTCAGCCAGCCGGGGATTCCGTTTGCCGGTACGACCCATGATCACCAGTCGGTAGTAGGTTTCCGGGCTGCGGGTCCAGGCCCGGGTGGGGCAGTTGATGACACATTCGCCGCAGCCCACACATTTTTCAGTGTTGCGGACAATCCGGTAGTTTTCCACCGACAAAGCATCCACCGATTTTTTCTTGCAGGCTTTGACGCAGGCCTGACAGCCCATACAACGTTCTTTTTCATATTGGGGTTCGGTCATACCGATGATCCCAAAATCATGCATCCGGGTTTTGATGCAGTCATTGGCACAGCCAGTGAAGGCCACCTTGAAATGCAGATCGTTGGGGAAGATTTCCTTCTCCATCCGCTTGGCAAAATTGGTGGTGTTATAGGTGGCAAAAGGACAGACATTGCTGCCGATGCAGGCCGAAACATTCCGGGTACCGGCGGAGGTATAACCCTTGCCGGGGATTTCCTGATTGATTTCCAGCTTTTCGATAATCGGCTGCAGTAGGGCATTGACGGTGTCGATGTCCCCGTATTTAATCCCCGGGATTTCAAAGCCCTGACGGGTGGTTAAATGGATCTTGCCATTGCCATAGGTTTGGGCAATGTTCTGGATCAATGGTAGTAGCTCGGCGGTTAACAGTCCCCCGGGAACCCGGATTCGGGAAGCGGTTTCCCCACGAACCTTGGTGATGCGATAGGCATTCTTCTTTATCTTCTTGGTGTTCAGATCTAACATGGCGCTCCTCCTAATCCTTTAAAAATTTTCCCTTGGTGTAATTAAATACCGGGCCGTCCAGACAAATATAGGTATCATCAATTTTACAGTGGCCGCATTTACCGATGCCACAACACATTTTTCGTTCCTGGGAGATCCACAGGTTTTCTTCGAAAAAGCCCTTGGCCAGCAGATCACTGATGACGCATTTCATCATGACCGGTGGACCGACGACGATGCCGACGGCTTCTTTAAGGTCTTTGACCAGCAGCTCGGGAATATAATGGGTGACCAGGCCGCAATTGCCGGAATAGTCATCATCCGGGTAATCAACGGTGAGGACCACCTTGATGTTCTTTTCCCACTCTTCAAAGTCTTTCTTGAAGAGCATATCCTTGGGGGATTTAAAGCCAACCAGCAGGGTAAAGCTTTTGCAGTCGTCCGGATGGGCCGAGAAATAATCAACAATCCCTTTAACCGGGGAAAGACCGGTACCGCCGGCCACCAGCAGAATTTCTTTGCCCTTGTAGTTCTCGATATCAAAACCATTGCCATAGGGCCCCCGTAAGAACAGGGTGTCACCCACATAATTTTCAAAGATCTCATCGGTAACCTTGCCGACTTTACGGATGGTCAGATCGACGGTGCCATCACCGATGCCGCTGACTGAAATTGGTGCTTCCCCGAACTTCGGTAGGGATACCTCAAAAAACTGACCCGGTTTGACATCACCAGTGTAGGTCATCCGGAAGGTATATTCGATTTCGGTGTGTTTGATCACTTCAGTGATTTCCGAAAGAAAAGGAATATAAGGATTAAGTTCAGCCATTTAGTTTTCCTCCTTTGCGGTGTCATTGACTAGGGTGTTGAGCTTATTGATGCAATTGGCAAAAGAAATATATTCGGGACAGACATCGTCGCAGCGACCGCAGCCGATACACATATGGGTGCCGAAGCGCCGTTTATAGTCGTTGACCTTGTGCAGTACCTTAAAACGCATCCGTTGACCCTTGTCGTTTCGAAAGGCATGACCGCCGGCCATATCGGTATAACCATCGATATGACAGGATGCCCAAACCCGCCGCCGTTCGCCAGCTTTGCCGTTGTCGGTGTAGAAGATGTCCTGCATGGTGAAACAGGTACAGGTGGGACAGACAAAATTACAGCGGCCGCAGGCAATGCAACGATTGCCGTAATCCTCCCAGAAGGGGTCATCAAACAGGGTCTGGGGAACCGTTTCGGGAATTGTCACCACCGTCTCATTGGCGGTGACCGAATCCGGAATGACCGAGGCTGGAGTTGCTCCAGCCAGGGCAGCGTCGAGAGCATCCCAATGGCTGTCCACCAGTACGGTTTCGCCAGTTACTTTAAGATAAGCGTCATAATCATCACTGGTCTGGGTGCCCATGGACACACAGAAACAATTTTCAAAGGAGCTTTCGCAGCCCATTAGAATAAATTTGGTATTGTCCCGGAGTCGTTTGTAATAGGTGTCCACGGCTCCGTTTTCCAGATAGATGGTGTCCATTCGTTTCAGACCGTGGAGATCACAGCTGCGTAAGAAAACAATGGCGCCTTTTTTGGGAGCGTCTGCTTCTTTCATTTCATTTTCGGTAAAGTAAAATAGGGTTTCAGAAATGGGCAGTAAAACCTCTTTAAACGAATAGTTTGATTTTTCGGCAAATTCAATTTCAGAAAGATCGGTGATTTCACCGTAACGGATGGTGTCGATATGGACAAAGGTGCCATCGCCGACATACCGTTTGGGGGCATAGATAAGGTAGTCTTTTGACAAGTCAGCAAAAATCGTATTCATTTTCGCTGCGGTAGTTTGGTAACCCATAAACAAGTCCTCCTTCAAGTTTTTTGGTGATTGTTGCGGTAAAACTGAAGTCTGTCAAAAGTCCTTTTTAGGGGATCTTTGACAGACTTATTATTGGTTAGAAGATGTTAAAATTGGTCGGCATGGCAGTATTAATCAAACCCGATGGTACCGCCTATGCTCTTGCTCTTAGATTAAGCTTGACCCAGACATTTTGCCATGTCAGCTTCTGGAGTCGAGATTGGTCCGATATTGTAGTTTTCAACCAGCACGTTTAATACATTTGGTGAAACAAAGGCGGGCAGTGATGGTCCCAATAAGATGTTTTTAATGCCGAGGTGCAGCAGGGTCAACAGGATACAAACCGCTTTTTGTTCGTACCAGGACAATACCATCGACAGCGGCAGTTCGTTGACGCCACAGTCGAAGGCTTCAGCCAGGGCAACAGCAACCATAATGGCTGAGTAGGCATCATTACATTGGCCCATATCCATCAGTCGAGGAAGACCGCCGATGGTGCCAAGATCAAGGTCGTTGAAGCGGTATTTACCACAAGCCAGGGTCAGAACAACAGTGTCGTCAGGAGTTTGTTTAACGAAATCGGTGTAGTAGTTACGGCCTGGTTTCGCACCGTCACATCCGCCAACCAGGAAGAAGTGTTTGATGGCGCCGGCTTTAACAGCGTCGATGACCTTATCCGCTACGCCAAGAACTGTGCCACGGCCAAATCCGGTCAGGACTTTGTTACCGCCGTTGATTCCGGTCATTGTTTTGTCTTCCGGATATCCGCCCAGTTCCAGCGCTTTGGCAATGACTGGGGCAAAGTCTTTTTCTTTGCCAACATGGATCATTCCGGGGTATTGAACCACATCAGTGGTGAAAATACGGTCTGAATAGCTTTCTTTGACTGGCATAATGCAGTTGGTAGTGAACAGAACTGGTGCTGGAACATCAGCAAATTCTTTTTGTTGATTCTGCCATGCGGTTCCGAAGTTTCCTTTTAAGTGGGCATGTTTTTTGAGTTCTGGATAAGCATGGGCAGGTAACATTTCACCGTGGGTGTAAATATTGATGCCTTTGCCTTCGGTTTGTTCCAGTAATAATTTCAAATCATGTAAATCATGACCGGTAATGATGATAAATGGTCCTTTTTCAATGGTTAATGGCACTTCGGTGGGGACTGGGGTGCCGTAGGTTTCGGTGTTGGCTTTGTCAAGCAGCGCCATTACTTTTAAATTGATTTCTCCAGTTTTAAGCACCAGTGGTAGCAGTGTATCCATCCCTAAGTCAGAGCCTACAGCAGCTAAAGCTTCATAGAAGAAAGCATCAACGTCAGCGTCTTTGTAACCAAGTATTTCGGCATGATGAGCATAGGCCGCAACCCCTTTTATCCCTAACAGGATCAGGGTTTTTAAAGAACGGATGTCTTCGTTGTCGTCCCATAATTGGGCCATGTCATAATCTTCAGCGGTTGGATCAAGATCCGCTTTCATTTTGTCGACACAGGCGACCATCGCTTTGATGCTTTCGTCATCGAAGCTAACATTAGTAACCGTGGTAAACAGGGCTTTTTTAATACATGCATCAGTGGCTTCGGTGGCAGCCGTTTTTTGAACGGCTTTGGCCAGTCCAATACAGGCACCGACTAACTTATCCTGATCGCCGGCAACGACCGGTGTTTTACCACAGACACCGCTGACCTCACATCCCGTTCCTTTGGCCGTTTGTTCACATTGAAAACAAAACATATCTTTCATCTTTTTACCTCTCTCGTAAAATATTTTATCTGTTAACCCGAATTAACGGGAAATAACCATGCAATAGCACAACTACTTATAGTCTACCCAGAAACATTGCCTTATAACCCTTTATTCTTAAAAGCTTACAATTTTTTGTCTTTACAAACTTTAATCGTATTCATAAAAAATTCCGCAGTTTGGGTGATGGGTTTTTGGGCTATCAGTGGTAGTATCACTGACGATGACGTAATGATACTACATATCAGCTCTTTTGTCAGTTGCAAATGCAACATATATTAAAAAAAATTAAATTAATTTATGTTGAGACGAGGCAATCACGTCTTTTATTCCGAAACTGATTATGATATCATTTGACAATAAGCAATGAAAAGAGGAATATCATGAGCCTAAAAATGAGCAACCTGCTGGATGTGGAAAAATATCTGTTACTGGAACTGGTTTATTTTCATTTACCGCCGGAGCACAAAAACCGGATTAGCCGTGAAGCCCCGATGAAGCTGGACGAGTATATCGACCTGGTGGAATACTGTGGTTACTCGGTGTATCCTGGCTTTATCAGCTGTTCAGCAAATGGCTATCAATATAAAAAACGCCGGCAGGCTCATTTTAAACGAATCTTTGCATCCAGTGAGAATCTTGATGACGTTGTGATAACGGGTTATGTCAATGATAATTATGGCCGCTTTGGCAACACGACTGACAAAAATAAAACCAGCTTTGTGGGCCTCGCCCTGGCTGACCAGGACAATAATGGGGCTGTAGTTTTCAGTGGCTGCGAGCAGATGTATCCCAGTAGCATTGTGTTGGACTGGGGCGGATGCCTGATTGCCTCGCTGGGTGTGGTTACTTCACACCATCATCAGGCCATGAACTTTTACGACCATTACATGGCCGGAATCCTCGGTGAACGCAATATCCTGGGACATTCCAAAGGCGGCAATCTGGCGACCTATGTTTATATCAACCGCCTTGACCAAAACACCCGGGCCTACTGTGTTAACGCCCAGCCCTACTGCTGGTATACCATGAATGATACTCAGAAGGAAGCTCTGAAGACGGACCGTTTTGAGTACATTGTTCATCAGAATGATCCCACCCGCAAGGCCAGTTATGTTTCTTATATCAGCCGGACGGCCCCCCTTAATCGCTATGCATCCCGGCGTTTTATTGATATTCACGGCTTTGCTGAGGTGAAATTTGACGAATTTGGAAATCTCGAAGGGGCCCGGGTTATCCGGGAAACCGCCAGCCAGCTGAAATCCCGGCTGTTTCATGACTATGCCGCCGAAAAGCGACTGACTCATGACGAATGCATGGCCCGCTTTCAGGAAAAACTTTCCGAAATCACCTCGCTGCCGCGGCTGTTCAGCACCACCCTGGACGAGATCCTGCTGGTCACCGAAGCCCGGGTGGCGATAATCTGGTTAAAGGATGAAGATGACCGGGGCCCTTTTATTTATCCGCTGATTATTAAGAGTCCCGGGGCGGAGGATCTCTATCAGCTGAAACTGCGGCCAGGCCAGGGGATTGCCGCCCAATCCGTTTTTGAGGGATTGCCACTGTATATCAGAGATTCCCGACATTATCGGCTGCCAGTTGCTAGTTTGAACCGGGTCTTGGGCCTGACCATCACCTCCGAGATTGCGGTGCCGCTGGGGATTGATGAAGCTGATGTATTTGGCGCCCTGGAATTGGTCAACAAGCTGGACGGGGTCTTTTCACTGGAAGATTTTGCGCTGGTCAATGAGATGACCCTGGCGATGCTGGATTTGTTTAAAAAATCTGGACAGTCGCTGGACAGTTACCGGGATTTTTCGTTGCTGCAGATCCGTAAAGGTGGCCAGCGGATCTTTGCGGTCGAAAAAAACGGTTTTAAGGAAAAAACCTTTGGCTCCCAGACTGACAAGAATGCTTTTCTAAAAAAGATATCAGGTCTGTCGTTGGAACCCAACGAACGGTTGATTTTTAACCGGATCACCTTTACCTGCGACAAACCGGAGCAGTTAAAGCGATTACGGCGGCAGGAGTATGCCGTTATCTTTGAGCACCCTCAGCTGCGGCAGGCCAGAACCCGGGTCAGCACGGTGCTGATGAGGCTATTGCTCCAGCTCCGGGAAAACCGGGTAAATCTCAGTATGGTGGCTAAAATGATGGGGCTTGATGATAAACTGAAAACCCGGATCATCGATCTCAGCGAAGCCGAATACATCCGGCTGGAGTATGGCATGGCCCGGATCCGGCGGCCTAAACTGATCATCGTCAATCCCCCACCCCGGGGACTCAACCCCGCAGCTTATCAGGTTATGTGTAACCGACTCAAAAAAGACTGCCAAAAGAAAGCGGTGACGGTGATTGTTTTAAATGTAGATAACGAAAACAACGAGGTGAAAAATGATTAATCTGGAAATTCCTGGTCATGAGACCATGGTGGTCGAACATGTGACCTTTGATTATAATGGCACCCTGGCGGTCGATGGCTATCTGGTGGCGGGGCTCAAAGAACGGTTGGTGGCTTTGGCGGAATTGGTAGAGGTGCATATTCTCACTGCCGATACCTTTGGGTTGGTACGTGAGCAATGCGGTGATCTGCCGGTGACGATTGAGATTTTTACCAGGGACAATATTGCCCAAAAGAAAAAGGCCTTTGTTGAGGCGCTTGGCGGTGCGACCAATGTTGCCATCGGCAATGGCAACAATGATCGGGAAATGTTTGCGGTCAGTCAACTGGCGATTGTGGTGATGGGAGAAGAAGGCTGTTGTGTGAAGTCCCTGCTAGCAGCGGATATCGCTGTAAATAGCCCATTGGATGCGCTTGATTTGCTGTTGAACAAGGATCGGATCGTGGCGACCCTGCGGACTTGAACACATGATGACAAAATCCCTTATCTATTTTCAGAACCAAAACAAGACCTGAAAATACGGAGTGGCTTTTCAGGTCTGTTTGCTGTTAAGGCTTAGATCAGTGCGGTCAGACAATTGCAGCTTGCGGAAATCGCATTTAGGGACTGACTTTCTGACCGCAGTTTAAGCAGAATTTCGAGTCGGCGGCCAGGATCGTGCCACAGTTGCTGCAGTGCAGGGCTTCAGTTTGTTTGAACCCGCATTCCGGGCAAAATTTGGAGTGCGAAGGAATCACCGTTTTGCAGTGACTGCAAACCATGGTGTCCTGATGAACAGCAGTCTGCGACTGATTCAGGCCCGCTTTCAAGGCATCTTCATCTTCAATGAAATCTAAAATGCTTCCGACGAGACCATGATGGTGATCATGTCTACGATAATCATTATCATCGTATGAATGGCTCATGTTTACACCTCTATTAATTATAAAATTGATATGGCTATAATGTATAATCCTTTCACGGGATTGTAAAGGCGTAGAATGAAAATGACCAAAAATACTCCATTAAGCGATGGGATTGATAGCTAAAATTGTTAGTATGATAAAAAAACGGGTAATGCGTAAGTAAAAGCCTAAAACAGCTATCAAACGCAAGACATTTTTCCAGGATAAACACAAAATAAAATTGAGGAGAATTATGATGAGAGAAGATTATATCAACTATCAGGGCAAGAAAATCTGGTATTCCGCTTATGGCGAGTCGTTACAGCAGACGCCGCTACTGGTGGTTCATGGTGGGCCGGGATTTTTAAGTATCCCGGATGTGCTGGCCGACTTCAGTGACGAGCGGCCGGTCTATTTTTATGACCAATTGGGCTGCGGAAACTCGGACAAAGCTGATCAGCCCGATGATTATTGCCTGGAGTACTTCGTCTCCGAGCTCGATGCGGTGATTCAGGGATTGCAGCTCAGCGAGGTGATTTTATTGGGGTTGTCCTGGGGGTGTGGGCTCAGTGTTGCCTATATGCTGGATAAAAAGCCGCAGTTTGTTACTGCGCTGATTCTTTCGGCGCCCTATCTGAGCACCCCGCTGTGGGAGGAATGTGCCATCGAAAACATTTCCAACCTGCCCGAAGCGATCCAAAAGATCATCGTTGCCGCCGAAAAAAATCAGCAGTTTGGTGCCGACTATGAGATGGCCACTGGCGTTTATTACCAAAAATACCTCTGTCGCCTGGAGCCCTGGCCGGATAGCGTGATGGCATCATTTGGTAAACTGAATATGGATGTTTATCTACCGATGTGGGGCCCCAGCGAATTCACGGTTAACGGTAAACTCAAACAGTTTGACCTGATGCCCCGGCTACACGAAATCCCGGTGCCGGTGCTCTTGACCTGTGGCGACAACGATGAAGCCGGGGTCAAAATGGTGAAGGATTTTCAAATGGCCTTTCCCCAGGGGGCGATGGCGGTGATTCCCGGTGCGGCCCATCTCCATCATATTGAACAGCCGCTTATTTACAAAACGATTGTCCGGGAGTTTTTAAGCGATAAGTAGCGCCAGGAAATTATGCCACTCAATCAGGGTCGCCGCTTAAAAAAAAGTTGACGGTTTTATTCCCCTTGTGCTATGATCTAGACAATGAGGAGAGCAAATGAGTTGGATTGATTTTTCAGAATTTCAGGTGATCCCTTCGATTCGTCGCTTGGGTGATCTGGAAATTGCCCTAAACAGCGAGGCCCAGGTTATTTTACTGACCGAAGCCCATATTGCCAATCTCCAGGAGCTGGTCAAGCTGGTACACGCTAAGGATAAAAAAGCCCTGGTTAATCTGGAATTACTGGGTGGTTTTGGCAAAGACCAGGTTGGCATGAAGCTATTAAAAAACTATTATCATGTCGATGGGGTGATGTCAACCGACAGTGGCAAGCTGGGGATGGCCAAACAATGCGGTCTGGTAACCTTTCAACGATTTTTTCTGCATGATTCACGCTCGTTTGAGACAGCCCTTAAAATCATAGATTGTTCCCGGGTTGACGGCGCTGAGCTGCTACCGGCAGTGATGGCCCTGGATTGTTATCAAAAACTGATGACGGTGGCCAAAATTCCCTTATTGGCCGGTGGTTTTATCCGTGACCGGAAGATGATGGACAAGATCAAAGGCTGCGGCTTTAAAGGTTTGACGGTTAGCGACAAGTCACTGTGGTAGGTTGGCGATGAATTTATAATAAAACAGAATAGCATGTGCCGGATGGTAATTGTGTGAGTCCTGCTTAATAAATGTGATGATATGTCGCATTTATTAAGCAGGACTTTTTTTCGTAAGCAGGGGGATGTCGGCGGTCAATGATCCCTACGAACCGATGATCGACTACGCTGTAAAGTATCAACAAAAGCGGCGGGCATCATAATGTGCGGGCAAGGGTCTGATTTTTTGGTCATTGTCAATCGCTCGAAACGTCGAACACTAACTCGTTTAAAATTCAAAAAATACATTGGAGGTAACAAAATGGGTAAATATTTATTGGGTCTGGACAATGGCGGCACGATGATTAAGGCTGCGCTTTATGATTTAAAAGGCAATGAGGTAGCCATTTCCAGTTCTAAAACGGTGATGTACCAGCCGCAACCGGGCTTTACTGAGCGCAATGTCGAAGAAATGTGGCAGGCCAATGTCACTGCCATCAAAGGGGTGATTGCCAAAGCTGGCATTGACGGCAGTGAGATCATCGGCCTTGCGGCCACCGGTCATGGCAATGGCCTCTATCTGGTTCGGGCGGATGGTAGCCAGACGACCAACGGGATGATCTCCACCGATGTCCGGGGTCGTGAATACGTGATCAAATGGCAAAACGACGGCACCCACGACAAGATCTTACCGAAAACGATGCAGAGCGTCTTTGCCGGACAGCCGACCACGCTATTGCGCTGGTTTATGGATCATCAGCCCGAAGTGCTTGAGGAAACCCGCTGGATCTTTATGTGCAAGGACTACATCCGTTTCCGCTTAACCGGCGAAGCCTATGGGGAAATTGCCGATATGTCCGGTTCCAGCCTGATGAATGTTAGAGATGTTAAATACGATCGGGAGCTGCTTCGTGATATGGGGCTGGAAAGTATTTATGATAAATTGCCGCCACTGCGATATTCCGGCGAAGTCTGCGGCACCATCACCAAAGAAGTAGCCGTACTAACTGGTCTGGCTGAAGGCACGCCAGTGGCCGGGGGCTGCATGGATATTCATGCCTCAGCGATGGCCGTGGGGATCACTGATGAAGATAAGCTGTGCGTGGTGGCCGGCACCTGGAGCATTAACGAATATATCAGCAAGCAGCCGGTGGTGGACAAGGATCTCTTTATGACCTCCATTTATCCGATTCCGGGCTATTGGATGATCCTCGAAGGCAGCCCGACCTCGGCCAGCAATCTGGAATGGTTTTTAACTGAAATTCTCCGGGACATTGACTTAAAAGAGCAGGATGTCTATGAGTATTCCAACAATTGTGTCAATTGTGTGGCGGATGACGACTGTGGTGTCGTGTTTTTGCCGTTTCTATACGCCAGCAATGTCAATATCAACGCCAAGGCCTGTTTTGTTGGGCTGTCCAGCTATCACAACCGGGACAATATGCTGCGAGCTGTTTATGAAGGGATTGTCTTCAGCCATAAGTATCATATTGAAAAATTATTGAAATACCGGAAGGCTCCCAAAAGCATCCGGATTGCTGGCGGGGTGGCTAAATCCCGGGTGTGGGTGCAGATGTTTGCCGATATTCTGCAGGTGCCCATCGAAGTCACCGAATGTACCGAGTTGGGGGCCCTGGGTGCGGCCATCTGTGCCGGAGTCGCCACTGGCGCCTACGAAAGCTTCAAGGCGGCTTCGGACGTGATGGTGGAAATCGCCTTTACGGCGGTGCCCAACCCGGATAAGCGGGCGATGTACGAAAAGAAGTACAACCGCTACCTGAAGGTCATCAAGGCCCTGGATGGGATCTGGGACGAGTATTAAGATCAGTTCCGCTGAGCTTTGATGTCAGGATGATGCTAAAAGAGACAACGACGAAAACAAGTACCGACCAATTGTTAATCTGTTGTTTGCTGCGGGATCGGACACTAATAAGAAATAGAATTTCTTATTAGTCGCAGGCAGTCGCCAACTACAAGCCAGCTTGTGATTGGCTCGTTGCCTCCGCGCAGGCTATCGCCATGTTCGCCCCGATGCAAACAACATGATGTAACAATTGTCGGTACGGTTCGTTGCTTTGTTTTAAGAATTATTCAAATAACATCAAAGCAAGTTGCTGATTTGGATGGCTGAGTGAAGATTGGAGATTAAAATGGATTTGAAACTTAACGGAAAAAACGCGATCATTACCGGGGGTTCCCGGGGGGTGGGCCGGGCGATTGCGCTGGGCTTGGCGGCGGAAGGGGTTAATGTGGTAGTCACAGCCCGGAAATCGTCGAAAGAATTATTGGAAGTGGTGGAAGAAGCCAAATCGATGGGGGTAAAAGCCTATCCTTTGGGGGCAAATATGAATAATGCCGATGATGTCCAGGTGATGATGAAGGAGGCCGAAGCACTGTTGGGGGATCTGGATATTCTGATCAACAACGCCGGGATCTGGCTGACCGGCTGGATTCAGGATATTCCCTTATCGGATTGGGAAGAGACCATGGATGTCAATCTGACAGCACCCTTTCTGACCTCTCAGTATTTTGCTAAAATCAATCTGGCCAGGCAGCGGCCCGGGCGGATCATCAACATTAATTCCCAGGCGGCCTTTAACGGTTCCACCACCGGCCATGCTCATTACGCTGCCAGTAAAGCCGGGATGGTGGCCCTGACCATTTCGATGGCCCGGGAACTATCATCCCATGGGATTACCGTTAACGGCATCGCCCTGGGGGTGGTGGATACCGACATGATCCGGGATAAGATTGCCGCTAACCCCGGCTATTACGAAAGTCGGATTCCCATCGGGCGGGTCGCCCAGCCGGAAGATATCGCCAATATCGTCGTCTTTATGGCCTCCGAACCGGCGTCTTACCTCACTGGTACCACCATCGACGCCACTGGCGGAATGTTGATGCGGTAGCCATTATCTGCGGATGGGCGAACACGGTTCGCCCCTACGAACCAGAATTTGCAGTGACGTAAAAAACTCACCAGCTGCGTTACGCATTATCTTGTAGGGGCGAATAGTATTCGCCCGAAACGTTGATCACCAACCAAATGAATGCGGTTGGGTACAACCCGCCGCTACGAACCAAAATAAACAACGGCACTTATTCATACCATACACGAAAGGAAAACACATGAATTATTATGACGTGATCATCATTGGCGGCGGCATTACCGGCACTGCCATTGCCCATGAATTATCAAAATACAAACTGACGGTAGCCCTGCTCGAGCGCGGCAGCGATATCGGGATCGGAGCCACCAAGGGAAATGGCGGCGTCGTTCACCCCGGTTACGATCCGACTCCCGGGAGCCTGAAAGCGAAGATCAATGTCTGCGGCGCCAACCGTTATCCGCAGCTGGCCAGGGACCTGAACTTCGGCATTATCAATCCGGGGATCTTCGTGATCGGCTTTAGCGATGCCGATGAAGCGATGTTAAAACACAAGCTGGAATTTGGTATCAAAAACGGGGTTAAAGATCTGGCGATTATTGATGCCGGGCAGATGCGCAACCGTGAGCCCCAGCTGGCCACCACTGCCAGACATGCGCTCTACGCCCCGACGGCTACCGTGGTTGATCCTTTTGAGGTGGCCATTGCTTTTGCTGAAAATGCCAAAGCCAACGGCGTCGAGATTCTGACCAGTCAGCCAGTTACCGCCATTAAAAAAAGAACGGACGGCAATTTTCTGCTGAACACCCCCGATCAGCAATTTACCTGTACTTATATCGTCAACGCCGCCGGTAATCATGCCGATGATGTGGCCAGGCTGGCCGGGATTGCTGAATACCAGATGAAACCCCGCCATGGCGATTTGCTGGTGTTGGATAAGGACATGGTTAATAAGCCCAAAACGGTGATGTTTCCCTGTCCCGGGCCGGACACCAAGGGGATTGCCTGCATACCTACGGTGCATGGTAACACCATCGTTGGTTCCACCGCCACGATGTTGGATGACAAGGAAGCCGTCAACAATTATGCGCCGGGGATTCAGGCTCTGATTGACGGGGTTCACAAGATTTTGCCAGAACTCGACGCCGCTAAGATCATCCGCACCTTTGCCGGGTTGCGGCCGGTGGTGCTGGACAACAACAATGATTTTTACATTGCCGAATCCCCGACGGTTAAAGGTTTTATCCATGCGGCTGGAATTCAGTCTCCGGGGGTGGCCTCGGCCCCGGCGATTGCCGAGCTAGTTCGGGATCTGCTGGATAATGCCGGGTTGGAAATGGTGCCTAAAGCGGATTATAATCCCTATCGGGAGAAACTGACGGTTTTTACGGAGCTGTCGCTTGCTGAACAGGATGCGCTAATTAATGAGCATCCCGCCTATGGTCGGATTGTTTGCCGCTGTGAAACGGTAACCGAGGGTGAAATCATCGCTGCCATCCATGGGGCGATTCCGGCCCACACCCTAGATGCGATTAAGCGCCGGACCCGGGCGGGGATGGGCCGTTGTCAGGGTGGTTTCTGCCAGTATAAGGTGATTGCGATTCTGGCCCGGGAGCTGGGCCTGTCGGCGGATGCCATCTGTCTTGAAGATGCCGGCTCGCAACTGCTTTGCGGGGCAGTCAAGGGAGGTGCGAAATGAAACAGTTAGACTACGACGTGGTCGTCATCGGCGGCGGCCCGGCCGGCATGGCGGCAGCTCTGAAAGCCAACGAAAAGGGCGCCACCGTGGCGATTATCGAACGCAACGACGAGTTGGGGGGGATTCTCAATCAGTGTATTCACAGCGGTTTTGGCCTCAGTTATTTCAAGCAGGAGTTAACCGGCCCGGAATACGCCGAGCTGTTTATTAACCGGGTGAAGGATAGCGATATTGATGTTTATCTGAACACCATGGTTATCGATTTAGCACCAGACCACCGGATCACCGCAGTCAATCAAGACGGCATGCTGGTTCTGGCAGCCGGGGCGATTGTGCTGGCAATGGGCTGTCGCGAACGAACCCGGGGGGCGATTAAGATTCCCGGCTCCCGACCGGCCGGAGTGCTGACCGCCGGGCTGGCCCAGCGTTATGTCAACATTGAAAACCGCAAACCAGGCGAACGCATTGTTATTCTCGGTTCCGGCGACATCGGCCTGATCATGGCCCGACGGCTGACCCTGGAAGGGATGCAGGTGCTGGGGGTTTACGAGTTGATGCCCTATGCCAACGGCCTATACCGGAACATCAAAAATTGCCTCGACGATTTTGATATCCCCCTGCATCTGTCAACCACGGTAACAAATATCATCGGCTACCCGCATCTGGAAGCAGTCGAGGTGGCTAAGGTTGATGAGAACTTTGCGGTGATTGACGAGACCCGGGAAGTGATTGCCTGTGATACCCTGTTGCTGTCGATTGGTCTGATTCCCGAGAATGAGCTGTCGCAAAATTCCGGAGTCAGCCTCAATCCCCGGACCAACGGTCCGCTGGTTGATGAAGAGCTGGCCACCGACCAACCGGGAATCTTTGCCTGTGGCAATGTTCTCCACGTTCACGATCTGGTCGACAATGTGACCCTGGAAGCTGAACAGGCCGGAACCGCTGCCGCAGTCTATGCGTTAGAGCAAAAGGCGGCGGTCAGCGAAAACAGGCCGGCCGAAAATAAAGCAACGATCACAATCAGTCCCGGCGAAAATGTCGGCTATACCGTACCGGCCAAGCTGACCATTCCGCCACAAAAGCCAATCCGGATTTTATTCCGGGTCCGAACACCTCTGGATCAGGCTGCAGTCGTGATTCACACCGGTACAGAAATCTTTTACCAGGGTAAAGTCCAGGCCTATAAACCCAGTGTGATGGAGGCAGTAGCCTTGCATCCGGAAGAACTCAACCGTCTAAACGAGTCCGACGAACCCATCACCGTATCAGTTCGAGAGGTAAAAAAATGAGACAGAAAAACATGAAACAGCAAGAAAAAATGATTAAAGAATCCGATAAAACAGCGATCAAAGTTTGCTGTACCACCTGTCCTAAGGAATGTGTGATCACGGTTTCTCTAACAGATGGGGTAATCGACAGGGTAGAGGGACAAGGCTGTAAACGGGGCAAAAAATTTGCCGAAAAAGAGTTAACAAACCCGGAAAGAACTTTAACCACTACGATACTGGTGGAATATGGAGACAAGGTTTATCTACTGCCAGTCAAAACGGCTGACCCGATTCCTAAAAAAGATCTGGCGATGGCCATGAATGTCATCCGCAAAGCCAGACTCATCGGGCCTTGTCAGATGGGGGATGTGGTCATCTCAAACATCTGCGGTACCGGGGTGGATGTGGTGGCCTGCCGGAGTATTAAGGAGGAGAATCATGCGTGTTAATCTGACGACGATTTTAAAGCAGGCTCAGGCTGACGGAACAGGGGTGGGAGCTTTTAACACCCCTAATCTGGAAAGCGTCCGGGCGGTGATCGCAGCGGCCGAAGCCGCAAACCAGCCAGTGATCATCATGCATGCCCAGATCCATGAAAGCCTGATTCCCCTGGAAGTCATCGGCCCGGTGATGATCCGGCTGGCCGACCAGGCCCGGGTGGATGTCTGTGTCCATCTCGATCACGGTGAAGACCTGGGCTATCTGCTTCATGCCATGAAAATGGGTTTCACCTCGGTGATGTATGACGGGTCAAGACTGCCCTATGCAGAAAATTTGAGCAACACCCGGGAAATTGTCCGGGTGGCCCATTATCTCGGCGTTTCGGTGGAAGCTGAGTTGGGCCGGGTATTGCGGCCGGAAGGTGGCGGGGCTGCTGATCCCGAAGAAAAAGAGCTGACTCCGGCAGCATGCTACACCGATCCCGAGCAGGCCAGCGACTTTGTAGAGGCTACCGGAGTGGATGCCCTGGCGATTGCCTTTGGTACCGCCCACGGTCTTTACGAGGCCGAACCCTGTCTCGATTTTGAGCGGATCGCCGCCATTCATCAGCAGGTGGATGTCCCATTGGTGATGCACGGCGGTTCGGGAGTCAGTGATAGCGACTTCCGCCAGGCCATTGCTGCCGGGATCACCAAAATCAATTATTTTACCTACATGTCGCTGGCTGGGGGGCAGGCTGTCAAAACCTGGTTTGAACAGCAGCCCGGCCAGGTGCTTCGCTTTGATGAGATTGCAAAGATTGGCCAGGCGGCCATGCAGGCCGATGTGATCCGGGCTATCAAGGTGTTTCAGGATTAACGCAATCATCTAAAGACCTGGTGGTGAATAATAATAAAAATCATTTGGTGTAAATAGCGCAGTTTAAAAAAAAACGGTAAGCTCCCATCAAATGGTTTTTATTGTAACGATCATTATTACCCTCAAATCAGATCGCAAGCGATTGCAAGGGATAATTCAAGGTTTTGAATATAGATAGTTTGATTAAGATTTTTCGGTCCGCAAAATGGTGTTGCGGCCCTGTTTTTTAGCCTGATAGAGGAGCCGGTCGGCCGTTTCGATCAGCTCGCTGACACTGTTGTGATCCCACTCGGCAATTCCACCGCTGATGGTCAGCTCGATGCGATCGTGGTAGAAACGGGTATCTTTGATTTTGATCCGGATCCGCTGGGCAATCTGGTAGCCCTCGTTGAGGGTGGTGTCCGGCATCACAATTAGGAACTCTTCGCCGCCATAGCGGCCCAGAAAATCGCTTTTGCGGAGGTTATCCATGATGATCTGGACAGTTTCCACCAGCACCGTATCACCAGCCTGATGGCCAAAGCGGTCGTTGACGGATTTAAAATGATCAAGGTCAATCATTATCACCGAAAAGGTCGAATAAAGTAATGGGGTATTGGCATGGATATCCTCCAGAATGTTAAAGATACAGCCCCGGTTGCAGGCTCCGGTGAGGGCATCGATGGTGGATTGCGTAAGCAGAATTGACTCCTGCTTTTTCAAAAACAGGTTGGATTCTTCCAGTTTTTTTAAGATCTGCTTGGTTTTACTGATGTCTTTTGCGTTTAAGATATAGCCGAGGATTTGCCCATCCTCGCTGCGGTAGGCAGAAATCGAGGCGATTACGGTGGTTTTCTGATGGTTGTCTTTAATCATGGTGCCTTCGATGTTTTCCAGGCGGGGGTTTAAAATCAACTTTGCCTGCAAATCACGCAGGCTGCTACTGCCGTCAAAGATGGTGTCAATCGGGCTACCGACGATTTGGCCACAGTGCTTGCTCAGAAACAGCCTAGTATATTGATTGATCCGGAGGATTTTAAGATCACTATCCATAATAATCAGAATATCACCGACCGAATCGATGACGTTTTCCAGGTAGGTTTTGGTAACCAGGGTCGACTGTAGCTTGGCCGACAGCTCATTAAAGGACTGGGTCAGCTGGCCCAGTTCGTTGCTGCCGGAAACCGGCATGAAAAAATCCAGGTTGGTGCCGGAGACCCCTTTAATCCGGTTGGTCAGGCGGATCAAAGGCTCGGTGATGGAGCGGGTCACCAGGAAATAGATCAGCAGCAGGCTAAAGACGGTGTAAGTCAGAAAGACCAGCAGGGTGGCCATCCGGGTGCCATTGATCTGGCGGATAATATCGTCATACTGATAACGGATGGCAATGACCTTCTGGGAATCGTTCATGCCGCCGGGGAAGGTGTTGACATAAATGTATTCCTGATCAAGCAGGCCCAGGTCGCCCGTGATGATCTGGTCGGTGCCATTACTGATGACGGTATCAATCATGGCGATCCGGGCCGGGTCGGTTTCGGTTTGACCGCTACCCAGCATGATGTGGTTTTTGTCATAGACCGTGATGTCAGCAATAAAGGGGTTATTGTCCTGTACAGTTTTTTCCATATCGGTGTAGTTGAGCTGGGTAATAAATTGTGACAGCGAGCCGGGCGAAATGCCCACCTCTAGCACATAACGATGGTCGGCGGTGGGGATATACCCCCACTTGCGCAGCTCCCCGGTGACTAAATCGGTGGTGACATGGGAGATTTCCGGATCATGCCTCTGGCGCAGTTCGGTGAGAGTCTTAAAAAAATCCGGTACCGTTTTAAAATCAATGCCCAGGGCCGAGGGGAAGGTAGTCCGGATGATGACTCCGTTTTCATCAATAATATACAGATCCAGATTATTATGGTAACGCGCTTTGATGGCGTCCAGATCGATGGCCGAGACATTGCCCTTTTGCGTCTCATATTCGGCATTAAACAGTTGGAGACTCTCGGCCATCATCTCATCATAATAGGTGGATACCAGCTCGTAGCTTTTTTCAGTGCTGATAATGGTATCAATGATGTTGATCCGGGTCTGGTTGATGGCCAGCTGGGTATTATTCAGAATGCCGTTGCGGATGCTGTTGTAGTTGATCATCGCAAAGAGAAAATAAAGGGGTGTAATGATCGCAACCAGGACGATCATCATTGAGTATTTAATGGAAAGATTGCGAAATTTCATAAAGTCCTTCCTTTCATGATCGAGACATCCAGAAAATGCCGTGGTGCTGATTAAAAAAGGGCGGCGGTGCCAAAGCAGCCGTCGCCCTTATTGAGGGGAAAATAGAAAGTTGGCAATCACAGCGAAATCCGGGCAAACTGATCCCTGCTGGTGGTCAGATGCTGGCATTTCTTTTTATAGGGGGAATGTTTGTGATTAAATTCCCTGGCCAGGATCAGGGTATTAAGTTCATCCACACAGGTCAGAGAACCCTGATGATATTTCAGGGACTGATAAAGATTATTGCTGACTAGACAGTCGGATAGAGCCCGGTGGGCATTGGTGTTCTGAATGGCGCATTTTTCACACAGTGAGGTCAGTTGGGAATTGAGAACCGAACGCTGCCGTTCCCTAAACAACTCCCGGATGTCGATAAAATCATTGGTCAGATCATGATTGATGTAAAGCTTACAGTGATCATACAAAAAATTGACGTCGGCATTGACCTTATGGCCAATTAAAATAAGGTCGCCGATAAACGCAGTAAAGGCGGAAAGCACTTCGGCAATGGGGGCCGCATCGGCCAGCATGTTATTGGTGATTCCCGTCAGGCTGGTGATATAGGAACTGATGGGGTTGCGGGGTTTACAAAGCATCTGAAAAACCGAAACGATTTTATTGTCCCGTACCTTGACGGCGCCGATTTCGATGATTTCGCAGTTGTGGGGACTGAATCCGGTGGTTTCAATGTCAATGATGACATAATTATCGGGAAAGTCAATCAGGCTGTTGCCTTTTTTTTCTCTCAGGGTTCCATATTTATTCATTGGTATTCTCCTAACAAGTTACGGTGAAAGTGATTTGTTTATTTTGTTATATTTATAACCAATCAAAGTACAAATAATCAGCACTGTCACCAAAAATTATAAAAAATTGTGAAATGATAAAAAAATTTGCCCAGAGGTATCGCTTTAAAAATATTTTTGAGAAAAAATAACAGGATGGGGTATACAACGAGCAAGCCGGTTGGCCTTGTCGCAGCATCAAAACTGAGGCTAGTTTACGATCAAATGGGGGAAGAAAGATGGAGATTGTAATGGTACACGGATACTTTTTACGAGGTACCGGCAGTAACCTCTTTGTCGCAAATACCTGTCGGGAATTGTGTAAGCTGGGGCATCAGGTAAAGTTGTTCTGTCAGGAAGAAAAGCCCCAGTTGTTTGACTTTATCGAAACCGCCTGGGACTTTGATCGCCACAACCACAATATTACAATAGTTTATCAACAAGCGACCCCCTATCCGGGGAAATGTCAGTTGTATCGACCCAATCTGAATGGTTTTTTACCAGTCTATGTTTATGACAATTACCCGGGTTATGTGGTAAAAACCTATTCTGACTGTACCCCAGCAGAAATTGAAGCCTATATTGAAGATAACCGTTGAGCGCTGGATGCTGTCGTCGACCCGGGGCGCACCGCTCTGGTCTTAAGCAACCATAGCATTATGCAGCCGGTTTATGTAGCCCGGAGTCGACTGGGCCACTGCCGCCACGTGATGACCGTTCACGGTAGCTGTTTGAATTTTTCGGTGCGCCACAGTCTCTTGTTAAAGGAATACGCCCGGGAAGCTCTGGCCAATGCCGAGTGGGTAGTTTTTATCAGTCAGTATTCCAGACTGGAGTTTCTGGCGTTTTTTGACAATGACCCAAGTCTTTACGCAAAATCGCTGGTGATTCCGGGCGGGGTGGATCTGAAGAATTTTATCAGTATAAATGATAGCAGTGAGAAACAGGCCGAGATCGATGGTCTGCTGGCCAGGCTGGCAGCGCCCCCCTTGATCGCTGGACAGCCCTCAGCTGCGACGGCGCTCTGGCAGACCGATGAAGACGTCGTTCGTAAGCTGGGTCGGATTGACTTTACGGATGAAAAAATCATCTTATATTATGGCAAGTATTTGTGGACAAAAGGGGTACAGTTACTGATTGCGGCAGCGCCGCTGATGCTGATGAAAAATCACCGACTGCGAATCATTCTGGTAGGCTTTGGGTCATCCCGGGATTATTTTGAAACTCTGATAAAGGCTCTGGATCAGGGGGATCTGGCACCTTTATCACACTAATCAGGAAACCGGACAGTGTCGATGCCACCATTGCTGCCGATGCTTCCGTTTATTTTGAAGCATTGTTAAATAAATTGAATGACCCGGATTTTGCCAGCGCTTATCTAGCAGCCGCCACCGGAGCCATCCGGGAAGCGATTGTTTTCACCGGCTATCTCGATCATCAACATTTAAAAAGCCTGATTGCCTGTTGCGAAATTACCGTAGCTCCATCAATTTTTCCCGAGGCATTTGGGTTGGTGGCCGTTGAAGCACTGGCATCAGGGATCATCCCGGTGCTGACCAACCACAGTGGTTTTGCCGAAGTGATCAGCATCTATCGCCAGATTTTTGGAGACATTTTTGACCAGGGCGAAGCCGATGGGGCTTTTAGGCCGCCAGCACTTGATAGTGAGCTGGTTTTTGACCTAGCAGGGTCGCTAAATTATCTGCTTAACTATTATGCGGGGCTCAGCAACAGTGCTCGACAGGAAGTCCGCAACCGGGCCCGGAAAATTTGTGTTGACAACTACACCTGGGAAGCCGTGGTGCAGCGCTACCTTCGTTGTAGTAACGGCGGTAGCGCTGTTGATCTCGGCCAGAATTGGATGCCGCCAAAAGGAGAATGTGATGGAAAAAAACACAATCAATGACAAGATCATGATGGTCAATGCCCAGGGGATTGTCCTGGGTGCCAGCGCCGCCTGTGCCGAATTTCTTGAGCAGAAGCTTGAGCAACTAAACGGCATTTATATTTTAGATCTGAATTTCGGCCTAACCTTAACCCAATTTTTGGCATATTTTGAAAAGATAAAAAAGGACCATCACTTTGCTTTCAAAACTTATTTTACCAATCAGGCTAACCACATGATTCATATCGACGTGCGGGGAATTTATGTGGATTCTCAGGAGTAGGTGCTACTGAACATCAGTGCAGGTGTTCCGGAAGAAACAAAAAATTATTTCAGCGATCCCAAAAAGCTGCTGATGGAATTCCCGACTACCGCTGTTGAATTGAGTCTGGGTGATGTGATGGATGCCACCCTGTTCCAGAATATCATGGACTATTTTTACGAACTGACCGGGATCCCGGTGGGGATTATTGATATGAATGGCAATATCATTGTCAAAGAAGGATGGCAGGATATCTGTGTCAACTTTCATCGGCTTAATCCGGCTTCCTGTAAAAACTGCCTGGAAAGTGATTTTGAAATAACCAAAGGAATCGAAGTGGGGGAATACCGGAGCTATAAGTGTAAAAATAACCTTTGGGACATTGCCACCCCGATTTATCTGGGAAATCAGCGGATGGGGCATATTTACCTGGGTCAGTTTTTTTACACTGATGAATCCATCGATTACGACTATTTTCAAAATCAAGCCAGAGAATTTGGATTTGATGAGGAAGCTTATATGGCGGCATTGGAGCGGGTTCCACGCTTTAGTCGTCGACAGGTGGAAACCGCTATGAAGTTTTATACCAAGATGGCCAGTTACATCTCGCAATTGAGTTTTACCAACATCAAGATCCATCAAACCATGATTGAACTGTATAATGTCATGAATTTTCAAAATGCTCTGATGGATGCGGTACCTTCACCGATTTTTTACAAGAATAAAGATCTGGTCTATCTTGGTGGTAACAAAACCTTCGAAGAGGCGATTGGTTTGGCGCCATCGGATTACATCGGTAAAACGGTGTTTGATATTTCGTCCCGGGAATTGGCAGAGGCTTATCATCAGGCCGATGTCGAACTGTTGAAGACTAAAACACCTCAGGTTTATGATTTCCAAATCGTGTCCTCGACTGGCAAAAATAAATGTGTTATTTTTAACAAAGCTATCTTTACTGACCAGGCTGGTGAAGTGGCGGGGATCATCGGTGTTATTCAGGACATTACCGAGATGAAACAGGCTCAGGAATATCTACAGAAGGTGAATGAAGAAATAATTGATACCCAGAAAGAAGTCATTTATACTCTGGGTGAGATCATCGAGACCCGTTCTCAGGAGGCTGCCAAGCATGTGGTGCGGGTAGCGGAATACTCACATCTAATCGGGCTTAAGTATGGCTTGAATCAGGAAGACGCTATGCTGTTAAAAATCGCAGCACCGATGCATGACATTGGCAAAATCGGGATACCTGATCATATTCTCAACAAACCGGGCCCCTTGACCCGGGAAGAGTTCGATTGTATTAAAACCCACACGACCATCGGCTATAATATTATGAAAAAATCAAGCCACAAAATTTTAAAAATAGCTGGGATCATTGCCTTAAGCCATCATGAACGCTGGGATGGCACCGGTTATCCCCAGGGAATAGCCGGGGAGCAGATCAATGTGTTCAGTCGCATCGTATCGGTAGCCGATGTTTTTGATGCCGTTTCTCACAAGCGCTGCTATAAGGAGGCCTGGCCGTTGGATCAGGTAAGACACTATCTGGTGGAGCAATGCGGGAAGATGTTTGATCCTCGGGTAATCACCTTGTTTCTTGACAACTGGGAAGAAATTTTAATGATACGTTCCGAGTATTCCGATGCAAGTAGCTAGAATTACACATTAACTTTTGCGTTGATAAAGCATCCGGGAAAACCGGAAACTGATGACATTGGCAAAAATGGCAAGGATCAACACGGCAATCCAAAGACTGCTCTGCAGCACGTTATATAAAAGCAACATCAGGCCCATCGCCGGGAATAGCGCTAACACCCCGATAATATCGGATTTTTGGGCCTCGAACAGATAAAAAATCAGAAACTCGAGGGGTAAAAACAGTGCAACAAACAATAACCCATCAGGGACAATAGCGGTTTGCACAATCGCAAACATGTCCGGTTTGATGGCGTGGTTGATGTGAGAAAACAAAATGATCAGCGGTGTGGCAACCAGACAAAAGAGATAAAGGATGATGCCCCGGGCTCCGATAATGATTGTCGGGGTAACCGGGAGGAGGCAAAATAGAAACTTCGTTTTATATTTGGCGTCGTTAAAAGCAAAATTCCGCAAAAGCAAATAGGATAGCATCAAAAGTCCCACTGCAAAAACAATGACATTGGCACGATCATTGTTTATGTTAATCTGATTAAAATACATTGGGTACAACACAATACAGAGCAGCTGCAACCAGACAATTTGACTGAATGTCGAAATCTGCATTTTGGTGAAATGAAGAAAGTTTGACTTTAGCATGATGGCCTCCTGGCATAGTAGTTTAAAATATCCTCAATTGAGGGAACTTCATAGACGGTTTGGCTGGGCAGAACTTTTTTGAGGGCGGCTTTATTATCGGTTAGCCCCTCAAAGCCGTAGCTGGATTTATTCAGGCCGACAAAGTGATCGACGTGATCGGGCAGTAACAGGGCAGGATCGCCTTTAACAATGGCGTGCTGATCTTTTATTTCGTCCTTTGGCCCGTGGAGGATAATTTGGCCGTTAACAATAAAAAACAAATAATCCGCTATTTTATCAAGGTCGGAGGTGATATGCGTCGCCATTAATACCGTTTTGTTGTCCGCCAACACAATGTCTTTGAGGATTTCAATCAGTTCACTTCGTACCAGCGGATCGAGGCCAGCTGTTGGCTCGTCCAGAATAAAAAGCTCAGCCCCATGGGAAAGGGCCAGCACCAGGGCGTATTTCATCCGCATTCCCCGGGACAAATGCTTGATCTTTTTATCCTCGGGCAATTCAAGTTTATCCAGATAAGCATGATAGGCCTGATTGTCCCAGGTTGAATACATCGGAGCAATCAGGCGTGTCATTTTCTGTAAGGTCAAGTCTTCATAAAAATGACCGTCATCCAGCACAACCCCCAGCTTTGATTTGATTGCCAGATCGTTGTGGACACTATCCAAACCCAAAACGGTGATCTTTCCCTGATCGGGTTGGATCATGTTCAGAATGCTTTTGATCGTGGTTGTTTTTCCGGCGCCATTGGGTCCGATAAAGCCGGTCAGTGTTCCTTTTTCCAGCGACATATTGATATTCTGCAAGCTGAAATCGGCATAGTTTTTGCAAAGGTTATTGATTTCTAAAACTACATTCACGTTTATTCCTCCCTGATTAACACGTCGATAATATTTTTTAAATCCGCACCTGAAATGCCGACAGGTTTACCATAGTCAAGGATATCGGTCAACCTTTTTTCAATTTCCATCAAGCGGGTTTTACGCAACAGCTCCATGTTTTGAGGTGCAACAAAAGAGCCTTTACCCATCATATTAATGGTGAATCCTTCAGCTTCGAGGCAGTCATAGGCTTTTCTGGTCGTAATCACGCTGACATTCAAATCCCTGGCCAGGCCTCTGACAGAAGGCAGAAGATCGCCCTCCTTTAATTCGCCAGACAGGATCGCAGCTTTGATTTGGTTCATAATCTGCTCGTAAATAGGCACTTCAGCAGAATTTTTAATGATGATGTTCACTTTCCTATTACCTCCAGATTCAAATACTGTGCATGCACGATAAGCACAGTATAGCTGGCAATCATCTTTATGTCAATATGTTTAAAACCAGCGTCAAGAATAAAAATTTCATCCGGATCATATTTAGACATACTCGCAGGTATCAAACCGGTGGGTTTGTTTTTTTGCCAGAAAGCAGATATAATCTTTCCCACAACACCATTAAATGATACAATAGTGCCATTCCAAACGAATTGCAAAAGTACGCTCTGTTTCACAAGTCCCCAATCATTCATGCAAAAGGAGAAATAAAACAATGACACTAAAAATCAGAAACGTGACAATTGAAGATCTAAAGGAAGTCACCGCAGTGGAAGCCAGCTGCTTTCCGGCAGCCGAGGCCGCAACCAGGAGCGCATTTGCACAACGCATCAAGGTCTTTCCGGAGAGTTTTTTTATCGCCGAAATGGATGACAAAATCGTCGGGTTTATCAATGGGGGTGTCATCAATGAAACGACAATTGGGGATGAATTATTTCAGGACGCTGATCGACATGTTCCAGACGGCGCTTACCAGACCGTTTTTGGTCTCGATGTGATCCCCGGTTATCGTAATCAGGGAATCGCCGCCCGGTTAATGGAGCATTTGATTGCAGTATCACGATCAGCCAGTCGCAAAGGCGTGATTCTCACCTGCAAAGCTTCGCTGATTGATTATTATCAAAAATTCGGGTTTGAAAATTCCGGCGAATCGCAATCGGTGCATGGTGGTTCAAAATGGTATGATATGATCCTGCGCTTCGATTCGCCCCAATAATTAGCGAACATAGGGGATCACAACGTTTGTAAACCAGTGGCTGGTATGTCAGGCACGCAAAATTAATGGAAAGGTCTTGCCAGCGGTAAGAATTGTGAGGTAATAACAGTGAAAGTAGAAATTTGGTCAGATTATGTCTGTCCCTTTTGTTATATCGGAGAAAGAAAACTTGCCTTAGCCCTCGAAAAAACAGGGATGACAGCAGCAGCTGAGATCGTTTTTAATGCGTATGAATTGGATCCAAATGCCAGGAAGAGCTATGATGAGAACATTAATCAACTGATTGCCAAGAAATATGGAATGAGTTTGGAACAGGCCATAGCGGCTAACAACAATATCATCAATGCGGCCAGAGAAGTTGACCTGGATTTTAATTTTGACAAACTGCAGCCGACCAATACCTTTGATGCGCACCGGTTGTCCCATTACGCCAAGGATCAGGGCAAGCAGCAGGCCTATACCGAAGCGGTGATGAAAAGCTATTTTACGGAGGGATTGAACATTTCAGATTTTGACGTGTTAACGGCCATTGCAGGTGAAGTGGGATTAGATCAAGTGGAAGTCTTACGCATTTTAGAATCATCGGCGTATGAAAAAGAAGTCCGTCAAGATGAAAAAAATGCCCGTTCCCACCAGATACATGGCGTCCCCTATTTTTTGTTTAACGAAACAACGGCTGTCAGTGGCGCGCAACCAGTGGATACCTTTGTGGCGGTGATTGAAGAACTAAAAGAGTAAAATTAAAATGTTCTTAACTTGATCCAGCAGCACCATGTTTGGCTTTTTTGAACCGCTTAAAACTTTGAATAGCAACTTTTTATATCATGGCCCCCTGTCTTAAATTTCTTTAATAATGTTACGTTTCCGTTGCCATACAACTAAAACACCCCTGGCCGATAATCCGCCAGGGGTGTCTTTGGGTTTAGTAAATGTGTTAATTCATATCACGCCAGGACATTCACACTGGCCTGACTGGTGTTCTGGTTGTTCTGGTATTGTTGAAATAGCGATAGTAATGATTGGTTGGTCTGGGTGCTTTGGCTTGATTCGGTATCATCCAGGAAGCTTAAGCTGCCCATTGATTCCCGGATTTGCATGTAGTTTTGCGAAATACCGCCATTAGGCATGCTCTCTGTCGCAGGAACAAGGTCCAGGATTTCCTGGAGATCAAAGCCGTTTGCTTCAACTGCATCAGCTAAGGCGCTGCCAGCAGGAATACCGGCGTCTCGCAAAGTTGATACGATGGTGGTGGCATCCTCTTCACTGAGTGAAGCGGCGTCGTACTCTTCAAGCAGCGAGCTGATTAAATCTTCCTGTTCCGCTGTCAGGGTGGATGAGTCGGTGGAGTCGGATGTGGCACTGGCTTCTGGTGGTGGTGGCGGACCTTTTGGCGGTGGCGGCATGGAGCCATCGACCTGGCTGGTTTCACCGGTATCGCTGGTCTCGCTGGCGGTCGTTAGTTTGGCTTGATAAGCCTGCCAAATGCTGGAAGCACTACCACTTTGACTGATTGAACTAATCATTTTAGAGCTCTCCTTTCGTAAAATTTGCAGCAGGCAAGAGAAACCGGCCCGGACGAGGCTCATTCACGATAAATTCACCTGTACCAATGGCTATAGAACGCTTAACTGCTGACTGATTGGGGGATCACTTTGATGGTGTTGAAATGGATTCAAACAGTGACGGTGACCGGGCTTTTAGCCGGCAGTCTGAAGTGTCAACAAGAGTAACGACAATGCGCCAAAGTGTCCCGATTATTTATAGCCAATGGAACTTGAATGGACCTTGAATAAAAGCAGTGATTACTTGGCAAGGTTACAAAACAGAGTGTTCAACCCGGTTTCTGCCATATGCTTTGGCCTGGTACAAAGCGTCATCTGTTTGTTTGAAATAGTGATCAAAGTTTTTAATGCAATCCCCGGTTATCAATGAAACTCCCAGACTGGTGGTAATGGTTATCTCCCACTGTGTGGAAGGGTAGGTCTCGATGGCAATCTGGGCGCGGATCATTTCCGCTAGATTTAATGCCTGTTCCAGGCTTACCATCGGTCCGGCCACAAGAAATTCTTCGCCACCCCATCGCGAGACGGTGAAACTATCAGGCACCGCATTCTCAATCATTTGGGCGATGTGAATCAAAACCTGGTCACCCACCAGATGGCCATATTGATCATTGATTTGTTTGAAAAAATCAATATCTAAAAGCAGTAAAGCGATTTTACTGGTATTCTGCTTTAGTGCCAGAATCCAGCAGAGAGAAATCAACCAAAGGCTTAAATGGAGAACGAAATAACTGGCGTCGATCCATGCTTCTTGCGCGGTTGACTGCAGTAGACCTTTCAGATCAAACAAGAGGATAATAAACGGTTCAATAATGAGCATCCCAAAAAAGAAGTAGCTGATGCGCTTGATGTTAATTTGGTTGGTATTTAGTTGAATCAATGAAATGGTTGATTCTGGCGGCGCTGGCTCAGTCGATAAGAGCGCTTCGTTTTTAATTGGTATCCTCACGATATTAAATAATAGTCTTTTATTATGCACTATAAATGGAAAAATCAAACTATTTTAAATTAGTCAGTTGTGATTGTTTTATCTGCCTAGATACCAGCACCATTGATATGCTGAAACGGACATGAATGAGAATCAGCCCACGACAACCCGATCATTCTTTTGATACTATCATATTGTGTTCTGGCCCAGTTTCTTCAGATCATACGTTTAAGCAACAATTGATTGCAACTTATTCAATCATGGCTCCCGTGGTTAAAATGTTACTTTACATACCCGATGTTAAACACCTAAAACACCCCTGGCCGATAATCAGCCAGGGGTGTTTTTACCGTACGGGGATAGCTCAATGTAATGATACAGATAACAGATTGTTAATCTACATCACGCCAGGACATTTACACGTGTCTGACTTGAATTATGATTGTTCTGGAATTGCTTAAATAAAGCCAGCGATGACGCGCTGGTTTGAGTGTTGTCACTTAATGTGCTTTCACCGAGAATAAGACTTTTTATAATGCTGAGTTTTAGAAAACCGTTTATAAAAACAGATTTATAAATGCTACAGTTTAAACAAATCGGTACTGAGGTATTTTTCGCCGCGATCCGGGAAGATGACCACAATCAGGCCGGAATCGATTTTTTTGGCCACCTCAGTGGCGGCATACATGGCGGCGCCACTGCTCATACCCACAAAAATTCCTTCTTTTTTAACAATATGACGGGCAAAATCAAAGGCAATTTCCGATTCAACCATGATGTGTTCATCGATGACATCAGGTTGATACAGAGCCGGAACAATGGCTTCTTCCATGTTTTTAAGGCCCTGGATATAATGACCAAGCACCGGTTGGGCTTCCACAATTTTCACCTCAGGGTTATGATGGCGCAGGCCCATGCCCACCCCCATAATGGTGCCGGAGGTGCCTAAGGAAGACACCAGGTGGGTCACTTTTCCTTCGGTCTGTGCCCAGATTTCTTCGGCGGTGGTGGAGTAGTGGGCCAGCTTATTATATTTATTACTGAACTGATCGGGATTAAAGTAGCGATCCGGGTACTTAGCAATCAGCTCCCGAACCTTGCGGATGGCCCCGTCGGTACCTTCGTTGGGGGAAGTCAGGGTGACAGTAGCCCCGAAGGCCTGGATCATTTTTCGGCGTTCGATGGAAACGGCTTCGCTCATGACGATTTCCAGCTGGTAGCCCTTGACAGCGGCGATCATCGCCAGACCAATGCCGGTGTTGCCGCTGGTGGGCTCAATAATAATCTTATCTCTGGTTAAAATACCTTCGGCCTCGGCCTGTTCCACCATTTTTAAGGCAATCCGGTCCTTGATGCTGCCGGTGGGGTTAACACCCTCATACTTGGCCAGCATTTCCACCTGAGGGTTGGGATTTAAATGATTAATCCGGACCATCGGCGTATGGCCGATGGTTTCTAAAATATTATTATAAATGCGTGTTTTCAATTTTTCATCCTTTCTGTAAGTAATCTCAGTCACGACTTATTATAGTATAAAATTAAGCAGAAAAACAATCATTTATAAAAAAAGCGATCAAGAATTGGTTAATCTGCCGAGCCGGTGGCAGCGACCGGATAGCGAAAAAAACCGCCGGGGTTTGTAATAAAACCGGGCGGTTAAGAGGTTACTATATCGATAAATCGCAGGGATTGCTTTCAAAAAACACGCATCCACTTATATGATTCGGCTATGTAGCTCTTTGATAGAGCTGTTGGGTAGTTAGGTTCCTTTCGATGGCAGTCACGGTTGTACCTCGGTTGCTCTTGCCCCGGGGTCAGCCCTTAGGCCTCACCACTGGTAATGGCCTCAGTACAGGCATCAATCTGACTTTTAAGCCGTTTGATTTCGGTGTCAAATTCTTCCATCTGCATCGAGATTTTGCTGCTGGAAACATGCATGCCGGATTGCTTAAAGATAAAGCTGCGTTCATTTTCAACATCCTGTAATTCTTCTTTAAGGTATGCCAACCGATTTTTTAATTCTTCGTTGGTTAATGTGGTAAAGTCTTCCATTTTATTTCTCCTGTTCATTGATTAGTTAAGGCCACTGCCAAAGCAATGACGGTGTTGAGTCAGTATAGCACGAACAGTTATTAAATGCAATTGATTATTGGGTGATGGAATGGTGCGACCCGACTGTTCAGACAATGATTGGCAAGCAACTGGTAATCGATTAAACTGTAATCATATGGACAATTTAAGCATCTCTGTGGAGTAATGTTATCGGCGTGTGATGACGTTATTATTCCGGGTAAGAAGGCTTAATGACTTGGCTGCTCAGGCAGCAAATCCCACCCCCCCGAACATAAACTATTTCAGAAAGGAACAGGCTGATGCTTGCCGCAGTCAAGATCAGCCCGGTGAATTATGAATGAAACGATAAATAAAGAACTGATCCCGTTCCAGAAACACTTTGACGCCTTTATCACCGCTTATTTAACCGAACGTGATCTAAACAAAACAGCAAGCTTGTTTGCCGAATCATTTCTTGGTTTTGGCACCGGTCTGGCAGAACGAACCTATACCAAGGCCGAAGCCATGCTGCTCTTTCAGCAGGATATTGAATCAGCTCCCAACCCGATTGCGGTTACCTTCCATCAGAAGCAATTTCTGTTGCTGGATGCCGACAACGCCCTGGTGGCAGCGGAGCTTGATATGAAAACCGTGATTCTCGAACAGCGGGTCAAATTCAACAATTTACGGCTGCTGCTGGTGATGCATCGCAACCAAGACACGGTCGCTATCGTCGGGATGCACCTGTCCTTTCCCACCGATGTCCATGGCGATGAGGAGTCCTTTCCGTTAAAAGAGCTGGAAGAACGGGCCCACCTGCTCCAGGAAATGGTGGAAAAGCGCACCAAAAGTTTAAAGCAGGCCTATGACGAACTCAGCGATCTGATCAACCGCGATCGTCTGACCAAGGTAGCCTCCCGTCACTATTTTGAGGAAGCCCTGCTAAACGAACAGCGGCGTTTTAAAAACTTTCAAAGAAATTACGCCCTGATTTTGTTGGATATCGATGACTTTAAACAGATTAATGACATGAACGGCCATTTAATTGGGGACGATATATTAAAAACAGTGGCCGCCACCATTTCAAATATTGCTAGAAAAACCGATGTTGTGGCCCGTTGGGGTGGCGATGAGTTTGTCATCCTATTGCCGGAAACCGGTGTTGACACCGCCTATGAGCTGGCTGAAGCGATGCGGCAGGCGGTAGAGAATGGGGATTATCCCATTACCCTGGCAATTACGTTAAGTATTGGTATTTCCGGTTCCCGGGCAGATGATCATGCCCGCAATGTTTTTAAATTGGTGGACGATGCCATGTATCGGGCCAAAAAAACCGGTAAGAATCAGATCGTGTGCGTATGAGCGTTTAATCAAACCTAAACAAACCCACTGGGATTAATCCAGTGGGTTTGTTTGCGGTGGGACCAGTCGCATTTTTAGTGGCGGATGGTGCGTTTTTAAATCGCCGTTCTGCGTATCCTCATGCATTTCGGGTATAATAAAAATAGACATGGTCATCAGAGTGGGAAGCGTCACGCAGATCATAATGAGCGCCAATCGATACAGAAAGGGTGATCAAAATGAATTCGGAACAGGAATCCAAAGCACCGATCTATTTAGGCGAATTCAGGGATGAACGGCTGGAACAGGAATTTTATCAGGCAGAAATCGTGGCTCATTTCAATTGGATTCGGCTGGGGATTCTGGCGGCGGCATTATTTTTTCTGGTACTGTTACTGCCGGTGTATGATCGGATTGTCGATCACCATGATTTTCGTATCGCTGCCAGTATGATTGTGGTGGTGACTGTGGCGCTGTTCTTTTTATTTTTTAAGGTCTCATTCGCTACCGTAGGTACCTTGCTGAGCTACTGGTTTACCGGGTACGAAATTGCTGTTGGGCTGGCCCTGCTTTATCTGCTCACCAACCTGATGCCGGTGGCCCCACTGGTTCAGGTGCTCAGCTTGATTGTGATGATCCTGGTGGTTTTTCTGATCAATAGTCGCTGGTTACTGGCTGTTTTTACCACGCTTTTGCTGGGTGTCAGTTATTTTGTGATGGTGGTGGTCGAAAGTGGCCTGAGTGCCGATGCCCGGGTCGCCGGTCTGGGGGTGTTGCTGATTATTGTCATCAGCAGTCTGGCGTCCTACCGCAGCAACACCTACAAGCGGTTTCATTATCTGAATCTGCTCGAGCTGATCCGGTTGGCTGAATTTGACGCCCTGACCGGGATCTATAATAAAGCAAAATTCAATAAGGATTACGACGGACTGACCGAACGGGCCCGACGCCAGCAGGGCCATTTATCGGTGGTGATGTTTGACATTGATAATTTTAAAGAAATTAATACACAGCACGGTCATTTGGTCGGCGATGCCATCTTATTAGAGCTGGCCAATTTCATTCAGTTGCATATTCGTAGCTCGGATATTTTTGTGCGTTGGGGTGGCGATAAATTTATTCTGACGTTTCCCGACATCCCCTTGCCCCTGGCGGCCGAAATCGCAGAAAAATTGCGAGTGCTCATTGGCGATCATGATTTTGCCCAAGTCGGCCACCTGTCCTGCAGTTTTGGGGTGGCCGCCTTTGAAGAAGGGGATCAACTGGACAGTCTCGTCCGTCGGGCCGACCAGCGTCTGGATACGGCCAAAACCCAGGGCAAAAATAGAGTTGTTCAGGGCTGAACCAGGCTATATGGGGGTAGATCAGTCGAAATCTGTGGTTCTTGGATCAGCGGCCCCCCTGCCGCTACATCTTAAAAAGCGGCCCCTTGATCGCCACCCCAGCCACTGCGGCCAGTCGTTCGATGCCCTCCATGGCCAGGCTGACGGTGCTTTCTACGTGGATGAAATCAGTGGCGTTGCGGTCATAGAGAATATTGGCCTGAGCCGGGAATTCATCATCGCCATCCCAGAACAGAAATTTGAGGGGAATGCTGTCAAACGACTTGACCAGTCCACCGGCATCAGAATGGGACAGTCGGGTGCCACCCAGGGTTTCGTAGGCCTGGGAAAGGGCCTCGGTCTGGCCGGAAAAAGTCATTGCCAGGGGCTCCAGAACATTTTTCTCAAAGGCCATGGCAAACGGGGAGGCCCCGGATAATTCCCGGAATGGCACCCATAAATCGGTACAACGGGCCTGGGGGGTAGAAAACCACAGAAAGGTATAAATATTTAATTGACTGATGATCTCCGCAGGCGAAAAATCGTCAAGATTGACAATAACGCCGGTTTTTAAATCCATCCCAAATTTTTTAGCAAACAGTTTCACCGTCAGATAGTCTTCTTCACACTGAAGTTCCGGCAGTTTGTCAAGCAGCTCCGGGATATGCATCCCCAGAATCTTTTGCCGCCAGGTCTCACAGGCCTTCAGGTAATTATTAGTGGTATCATTTAACATCGATGACTCCTTTTAAAATTTTCTCCATACCAGGGCTTAAGTGCTTTTGCCAGGGTACCAGCTTCAGTTTAACAGGATGGCGGGATTAACACAACCCAAAAGTATCGGATTTATTTTTGGCTATATCAGAGAATCACTGCAAAGTGAACCCTGAATAAATGGGCTGCAAAGCAAACTGACAAGTACATGGTCACAAAGCTGTTCTTTCTTTCTGAGAGGATGGCTTTGTTTTGACTCCCCGTGATAAGGATTGAATTTGACGGTTTTTTCAGTTAAACTAAGCAGGGACAAACACGAAACACAGATACAGGAGACAAAATGGAAGAAAACAAGACAGCCAGCAAGACCATTAAAAGTAATATCAAGGATACCGCCCTGATCTTTGAAGGTGGGGGCATGCGGGCCAGCTATACCGCCGGTTTTTTAAATACGTTGCTTAAAAATCAGCTTCACTTTGACTATGTGGCCGGAATCTCGGCGGGTTCCAGCCATTGCGTCAATTATTTATCCCGGGATCCGGAACGGGCCCGGCGTTCCTTTGTGGAAATTGCCCAGGATCCAAAGTTCGGTGGCTGGAAATCCTTTATAAAAGGTGAGGGTTTTTTCAGATCCTCTTATCTTTATGAAGAAACCTCCCTGCCGGGAGGAACCCTGCCACTGGATTTTGACACCTTTATGGCCAATCCGGCGCAGCTGCGGATTGGTTTGTTTGAGCGTCGCCTGGGCAAGGTGCTCTATTACCGCAAGGAAGACATCACCGCAATGGAAGACCTGATGAAAATTGTCCGGGGTTCGTCGTCCCTACCGATTTTTATGCCGCCTACCGATTACGATGGCCGCTCCTTTGTGGATGGCGGATTGGGCGGCGGGATTGCATTGGACATTGCCAAACAGGACGGCTACCAGAAATTTTTTGTGGTGCTGACCCGGGAAAAGGGCTACCGGAAATCACCGCTTAAATTTAAACACGCAATCAGAGCCTACTATCGCAACTATCCCAAGGTGGCCCAGGCCATGCTTAATCGTCACGTCATTTATAATAAAACGCTGGATGAGCTGGAAGCTCTGGAGCGCCAGGGCCGGGCCTTTCTGGTTTACCCTGAGACCATGCCGGTATCAAACCGGGAGGTGAGTTTCGACAAACTGGCCGACAGCTACCAAAAGGGCTATGCTCAGGGCCAGCGGGATTTGCCCAAGTGGCTGCGCTTTCTGGGCATGGCCTGAAAATTCCGCGCCTTTAAAACCTTGGGATTAACAGAAAAACTGACGGCCACCCTTGTTTTAAGGGCTTGATTGGGGTAAAATGAAATGACTGGGCCCGATGCCAATGACCGTGATTACAGGATAATTGCGAAACTGGGCGCAAAGCTCATGGCGGTTTTGCAATGAGCGATTTGATTACCACAAAGGAGTTTAAACCTTGATCGATAAAACCTTTAAAGATACGAAAAAAACGATACTCTATACCCTGGGGGTATTCCTGATTCTCAGTCTGGGCTATTTTCTGATCACCCTGGTGATCCAGATCAATGCCGATACCGCCCAGAAAAATAAGCTGTTGGCTCAGCAGCAACAGCTGGTAGCAGTCGAAAAAACGATTATCTCAAATAAGGTTAACCGTTTGGCCACCGATCTGCTCTATGCCACTGATGCCCTGGCCCTGGGGGATAACGGCCGGGGAGATTACTCGGACGCCGAAGACCACTGGCTGGCCTTTGCCAACCGTAAAATGATCTATGACCAGATTCGTTTTATCGATGTTGATGGTAACGAGGTGATTCGGGTTAATTATGATGAAAATGGTGCGACTCTGACCGATAGCGACGATCTTCAGAACAAGGCTGACCGTTATTATTTTACTGCGGGCATAAATCTGGCCCAAAACCAGATTTATGTGTCACCACTGGATTTAAACAAGGAAAACGACCAGATTGAGCAGCCAATCAAACCGATGATCCGCCTGGCAACCCCTTACTATGGTGCCAGAGGCCAGCTGCTGGGGTTGGTGGTACTGAATTATACCGCCAATGATCTGCTGGCGCAGGTGGAAAAAATTGCTACTGCCAGCCAAGGCCAGGTTTTTATGCTCAATGCCGATGGCTATTGGTTGTATAACAGTGCTGATCCGAACAGGGCCTGGGGATTTATGTACGACAACCGCCTAAACGACAGCTTTAAAACCGATTTTCCAGAAGTCTGGTCGACCATCCAAAGCCAAAAAAATGGCACCCTGACTACGACCGCCGGGGTATTTGCCTATACCAATATTCTTACCGCTACCGAACTGGAACTGGATTTGCACCATACCCTGGCGCCGGGGCTGGGAGATTGGACAATGGTCTCCTTTATTCCGGCCACAACCCCGGAAGGCCAGCTGTTGACCCGTAGTCTTGCTGCAACAATGCTCTTGGTATTGCGTTATAATCTCTTTGCCTATCTGCTGATCTTGACGCTGGCAGTCTTTGCCGGAGTGATTCTGACCATCAATCAGGTGAAGAATGACGAAATCAAATATTACTCGGAGTACGACGCCATGACCGGGGTCTTTAACCGTCGCACTGGCTTTGAAAAACTGAAGCAGCTCTATAAAAATATTGAGAAAAACGAAAAGCTGGTATCGGTCTGTTTTATTGATATCAATGGCCTCAAGGATGTTAATGATTTTCTCGGGCATGATGCCGGTGATGAACTGATTATCACGGTAACCAGGGGCATTCAAAATAATATCCGCAGCAATGACTTTCTGGCCCGACTGGGCGGGGACGAGTTTTTGATTATTTTTGAAGGACTCGACGAAGCGGAGGCCGAAGCAGCGTGGCAGCGGATTGTGGCCGAATATGAACAGATCAATGCCACAGAAAACCGCCGTTACCTGATTAGCGCCAGCCACGGCATTGAAACCATTAGTGGCAGCTCCAATGAATACATCGATTCGATTATCAACCAGGCTGATGAGAAAATGTATCGGGAAAAGAAAATCCTGAAAAAGAACTTAAAAATTGTTCGGGATTATGTCCCCGATGACAAAGCGGGGTCGCCGGAGTGATGCTGTCCAACCGATCCGTTTAGGATAATTGAAAGAAACCTTAAGAAATTGAACTGGTAAAGGTTTGCATAAAAATTACTGCTATATAACAATTATTTGCTGTGCTATACTGGATGAAAACTTCGAAGTAGCACAGGAGGGTAAAAAAATGGGTAAAGTTAGCATTATTACTAGCAGCAATGCACGGGATTTTCACCGTAAACTCAGTGAGGCGTTTGAAAGAGGCGGCAAACTGGTGGGTGGGATTAAGTCCATTCCCAAAGGTGATGAATCCCGGATGGATTGTGAATACGACTATGTGACCTTTGTCAGTTATGAACAGATCAGTTAATTAATTTAAATCATAAAAGTCCGCTGTAAAATCAGTGAACTCAGACTATCAAAAGAGCTAACCCAGTACCGACAATTGTGTATCATGTTGTACGCATCGGAGCGGACACGGCAGAGCCTGTCCGATTCCGCAGCGAACAACAGATTAACAATTGGTCGGTACGGTAGTTTATCGAAATCCTAAAAAGTCCACTGTAAATTCAGTGGACTTTTTTCTTCGTAACGCCAAAGCGTGGGAATGGCGCAGTCAACGGCCATCAGTATTTGGCTTCGAGCTCGGTTAAAATCCCCAGGTAGTAAGCGGGAATGCCCTGCTGATTAGCCGCGGTTTCAAATTCGGCGGTTTGGACATTGACCCGGGCCAGAATTTCCGGGGCCAGTTGCTTTTCAGCAAAGGGATAAACCACCGTGTCTTCTTTGACAATGTGACGGGTCAGGTGATTGGCGTAACCAACGGCATTGGCAATGACGTCCAGACGACTGTCGTCGTCTCCCGCCTGAACCCGGATTAAGGCGGCTTTCAGCTCGGCGATAAACAGGCGGCCCCAGTCGTGCTCCACCAGCATCCCATGGGAAATCAGATTACTGCCCATTTTACCGAGGTGATCGACCATTGCTTTAAAAAGAAAGGCTTCTTCCTTGCCATGATGGTGGACGTCGGCGTAATTGGCGATGAAATCAATCATCTTGTCAAAGTCGTCGTAATTTATCGGCTGGCCCTGCATCACCTGGGTACTGGCTTTGCGAACCACGGCCAACATTCGGATAATATGGGTATGCTCATCGACCATTAACGTAATACTGTTCATTGGTTAGACCTCCTGATAATACTGGTGAGCGCGTCACGTTTTTGATAAACCTGTCCGGTGCCAGCCAGCAGGCCCTCGATTAGAGCTTCCCGTAGTCGATAATAGACGGCAATGTCACCACCGACAGCCTGCCAGTAGGAGCTGTGAACGCAGCGGTTACGTTGCCAGACAACCTGGTTATCACCCTCTTCAATCAGAACATTGGCGTGATCACAGGGCATTCCGTCCAGCAGACTGTCGCTCAGCAGCTTATAGGCGGCCGCCGGGGTTAAATCGGACTGCGATAAAGCCTGTCCCTGGGACCGGAAAATCGCTTCAATATGAGGATAGCTGTCGGGGTTCTGGTCAAGTAGTGTTGTGATGGCCGCTGCCAGCTTGTATTCGGCCCGGGTGACATTGGTTTGGAGCCAGCCGTGAATGTTGCCAGGATCAATGACCGTCTCCAACGGCCGGGTTTCGGAAACTCCATAACGGTGATCCAGCTCGGCCTGAAGCTGATTTGCCTGGTTACCATTTAAAGCGATGATTTCGGTGATGATCGCTTCCTGTAACTGAATTTTATGATATACCCAAAAATGAATCGGTCCTAAAAATTTACTCATGTTCGTCCTCCTGAGTTGCGCCTATCGTTTCGCGCGGTGTTTTTATTTGATGATTTTATTATAACCACTTTCAGACAGATAATTGTAGCTATGGCTACAATTATCTGCTATTTTTGTGCTATACTGGGTTCAAGTTAAAAAACAAATAATTGTTTGAACAATTATATCAGGAGGTTTTACCATGCAAAAAGTAAGTAAAGATATGAAAATTGGTGAGTTATTAAGAATTGACGGTGGCTTTGCTCCGATTCTATTGGAAATCGGGATGCATTGTCTGGGCTGTCCGTCCTCACAAATGGAAACCATTGAAGAAGCCTGCCAGGTTCACAGCACCAGCGCCGATGCCCTGGTCGACAAGCTCAACGCTCATCTGGCTTCGCTTAACGCCTAACGCACCACACCCCCCAGCACCGTAGCCGGCGCTTGAGGTTGACGATAAACTACCGTACCGACCAATTGTTAATCTGTTGTTCGCTGCGGAATCGGACAGGTTGCACCGTGTCCGCTCCGATGCGTACAACATGATGTAACAATTGTCGGTACTGGGTTATCTTTTTTGACAGTCTGTTGCGCCGTAACCGGCGCTTTTTTTTCGGCCTTTACGGAATCGGGTGGCTGTCATATAATAGGGTTAATAGCGCAAAGGAGAGAAAAAAATGGAGCAATTTTATCCGGTGATCGCACAATGCCCCTTGTTTGATATGGTCAATAGAGACGAGTATCAAAATCTGATGACCTGCATCAACGCCAGTATCCGTCACTACAACAGTGATGATTATGTAATTCTGGCCGGTAGCCAGATCGCTTTTGTCGGGATTGTGCTGAGCGGGGCAGTCGAAATCATCAAAGAAAATCCTGCCGGAGCCCGTTTGATTATGGATGTGCTGGGGCCGGGTCATATTTTTGGGGAGGGAATCGTCTGCACCAAAGCCCGAATTGCCCCGGTCAGTGTCCGTGTTAAAGCAGCGTCACAAATTCTTGTGATTCCCTTTGAGCGGATCATTAAAACCTGTGGCAAGTCCTGTGGTTTTCACTTTCAGCTGATTCAGAATATGATGATGCTGTTGGGTGAAAAAAACTTTCGGATGAATGTAAAAATCGAATTACTGATGTTAAAGGGGATGCGGGAAAAGCTGGCTACCTATCTGCTTGATCAGGCCAGCCAAAACAACAGCCGCAGCTTTGATATTGTCCTTAACCGCAATGAGCTGGCCGAGTACCTCAATGTTTCCCGGACATCGATGAGTCGGGAACTGAGCCGGATGAAAGACGAAGGCCTGCTGGATTATTACCAGAATTCCTTTCGGATTCTCAACCGGGAGGGTTTAACTGCCTGCCTGATGCGCTAACTGGACGAAGTGGCGTCTGAATGGTTATCGGCGCCACAGACTCAAGGATCACAGAAAAAATGGAGAAATCGATGAAGAAATACTTACTCATACAATTAGTGCTGTTGTTGACCCTGACTGTTTTGGCCGGTCTGCTATCGTCCGGGGTGCTGGCGGCGACCGCCCCCCGGGTGCTCTACCGCACCCATGTTCAGAATGATGGCTGGCAGGATTTTGTCAGTGATGGCGTCCTCAGTGGCACTGCCGGCCGCAGTCTGCGATTGGAAGGGATTGAAATCAAGCTGGAGGCTGCGGATTATGACCTCGGCGTTCGCTACCAGACCCATATCCAGAACATCGGCTGGGAAGCGGATACAAATCGGGGCTTTAAGAATGACGGCGCCATGAGCGGGACCGAGGGGCTCAGCTACCGCCTGGAGGCCATCCAGATCAGTTTGACCGGGGCTGCTGCCGATGCCTTTGATATCTACTATCAGGTGCACGCCCAGAATTTTGGCTGGCTGGGCTGGGCTAAAAACGGTGAAAGCGCCGGCACCGCTGGTTATTCCTATCGGCTGGAAGGAATCCATATTGTTATTCTGCCCAAGGGCAGCAGCCCGCCAACGGGTACCGTGGATCAGTTAACGCCTTTTGTGGAACGCCAGTCAGTGCCGGGAAACCTGCTGATCCAGACTACCGCCAGTGACTTTAACAGCAATGCTCTGGGGCTGGATCGGGTTGCGATTGTTCCGGACGCCGGTGACGGGGCCATTGTCCTGAATAACGGGAATCAGGCTGGCGTCTATACCTCCAATGTCTTTAATACCAGCCCTTTTACCAAGGCGGTGCTGTCCTGGAATGCTGATACCCCAGCGGGCAGCCTGGTTCAGGTGGAAGCCCGGGTTTGTGAGAATGCCGTGGATGCAAACGGCCAGTCCACCGAAAACTGGTCGGACTGGCTCTCCTGGGGACGCTGGGGAAGCAGTATCAACCGGGCTTCCGGCATCGGAACGACCGATAGCCCGCTGGCTAAACTGGATGTTGATACGCTGGTGGTTAAAAATGGCAAGACTGCCAACAAAATCCAATACCGGGTGATTCTTCACTCCGGCAGCCCCGGCATCACCCCAAACCTGCGACTGGTAGCTCTTGCTCTGCGCAATCAGAACCCTGGTCAGGAGATCACCAAGGTTTTTTATGACACGCCCAATCTGTTTAATTTGCCGGTACTCAATGTGCCCCAACTTTCCCAGATGGTTCGGGATCCGGCCATTGCCGATTCCATCTGCAGCCCCACCAGTGTGACGATGATGCTTGCGTATTATGGCACCGTTGTCCAGCCGGAAACGGCGGCCTGGGGGGCCTATGATTACGGTTATCAGGATTTTGGCAACTGGCCCTTTAACACTGCCTATGCGGCCAGTCTGGGTTACCAGGCCTATGTCGATTATTCTACGATTGAGGGTCTCAAGCGGGAGATTGCCGGAGGCCATCCGGTGGCAGTGGCAGTGGCCTACAAAAACAGCGCTGCCGTCAGTGGCGATCTGCCGGTGGTCGATGGTGCCCCGATTCGTCAGACTCCGGGCCACCTGATTGTGGTCTGCGGTTTCACCCAGGAAAATGGCACCGACTATATCATCATCAACGATCCGGCGGCCGCCAGCAACGCAGGCGTCCGGGTAAAATACCGGCTCGATCAGTTTGCCGCTGCCTGGGCCGAGTCCGGCAACATTGCCTACATTATTCACTAAAAGGAGATAGAACTCATGACAATGCAAAAAAAGAACACCCCACCCTCCATTGATGCCTGGCTGAAAGAGGCCAAAAGCGACCCACAAGCCAGGCAGGAGGGGATGTATCTGGTTCATAACGGCACGGTTCGCCAGACCCCCAAGGCGCAGGTGCGTCAGGGGCTCGATGACGGCTCCCAGATCACCGGAATGACCTTTAGCTACGATGAAGAAAAAGTGGCCGCGGCCATCGCCGCCACCAAAGCGCGGGAAGGTATCTTTCACGTTCGGGTGTGGCTGGCTGATGGTGAACTGGCGGTTGGCGATGACATCATGGTCGTGTTGATCGGTGGCGATATTCGGCCCCGGGTCATCGATGCCCTGCAGTTTCTGGTTGAAACCATCAAGACCACCTGTGTCACCGAGATTGAGAAGAAGGCCGCCATCAGCAGCTAGCGACACGGCCAGAAAAAAAAACATCATTTTGTCGCAAAAATATATTTAGTGACAAAACAGAGCCAAAAACAAAAGCCAGCGTAACCGCTGGCTTTTTAAATGGGTAGGATATTTACAGTGAAGCGGCCTTGGCCTGTTCAAATTCATCCTGAATTTCCTGGGAGGGTTCCTTGGTCAACAGGGAAACCACGACGATAAAGAGGCAGGAGACCAGGAAGGCTGGCATCAGTTCATAGATCCCGAAGACACCGCCCATTGGTTTAATCAGTAATCGCCAGATGAAGACCATTCCGCCACCGGCCAGCATGCCAGCAATGGCACCTTCCCGGTTGGTGCGTTTCCAGAACAGTGAGAACAACATCAGTGGTCCGAAGGTGGCCCCAAAACCGGCCCAGGCAAACGCGACGATGTTAAAGATAACGCTGGTTTCATCCAGAGCCAGCAGAATACCGATGATTGACACGGCAATCAAGGTCAGATGGGAAACCCGCATGATCTGTTTTTCGGTGGCATCTTTTTTGAGAATGCCTTCGTAGATGTTTTTGGAAAAAGCCGAAGCAGCAATCAACAGATAGGAGTCTGACGAGCTCATTGTTGCTGCCAGAATCCCGGCCATGACAAAACCGGCCAGCAAAGGGGGCAGCAGGTTGGTCGACATAACGATAAAAATACTTTCCGCCTGGCTGGCAGTGAGCAGTTCAGTGGGGAAAAGTACCCGACCAATCAGACCGATAATGACGGCTGCAAATAGTGAAATCACACACCAGGTGGTGGCAATCCGACGTGCTTTAGGAATCTCGGCTGCATCCCGGATGGCAATAAACCGCAGCAAGACCTGGGGCATCCCAAAATAACCCAGCCCCCAGGACATCGTCGAGATGATCGTTAAAAAGGTGTAGGGTAAGGCTGGGCCGAACACCGGGTTCCCGGCCAGAACCTGTTGGGTACCGTCCATCACGGTGGGGTTGGCAATGCCAAAGAAATCAAAAAAGCCAGGAATCTGTTGGATGTTTTCCATCACGCCGCTGATACCGCCAGCGGCAGTTATCCCCAGAACCAGCACCAGGGCCAGGGCAACAATCATGATGATACCCTGTAGAAAGTCAGAAACGCTTTCAGCCAGGAAGCCGCCCAGTAAGGTATAAAAAATAACAAAACATGCCCCGACGATCATGACCACCTGGTATTGAATACCAAACAGCGAATTAAACAGCTTGCCGACCGTAACAAAACAGCTGGCGGCGTAAACGGTAAAGAAAACCAGAATAAACACCGAAGCAATCAGCATGATGACTTTGCTCTTTTCTTTGAAACGGTTGCTGAAATACTCGGGAATGGTAATGGCATCCCCCGCAATGGCCGAATAATTACGCAGCCGTTTAGCAGTAATCTTCCAGTTCAGGTAGGTTCCCAGAGCCAGGCCTAAAGCCGTCCAGAAGGCATCACTCCAGCCGCACCAGTAGGCGACCCCCGGTAATCCCATTAGCAGCCAGCCGCTCATGTCGGATGCTTCTGCACTCATTGCCGCTACCCAGGGACCCAGGGAACGGCCGCCGATAAAATAATTGTCACTGTTCTCGTTGGCGATCTTTAAAAAATAGACGCCGATACCGAGTATTGCCACAATGTAAATAATCATGGCAATCAGTATTTGGATGTTATCAGTACTCATTCTTTTCCTCCTCAAATAAATTCCAGTGTATTATAGCACAGAATGAATTTATATACAAAGAAATGGATGAAAAAAACTGATAACGGTGAAGCAAAAACAGGCCGTATAATATTATGAAACCATCAGGATTTTCTTGAGAAAAAACGGATCATGCGGTAAGATAATAAAAAAAGGTCCAAAGGAGATTGGCTTGAATTTACTGCTTATTATCTTAATGTTGCTGCTGTGCTTACTGATTTCAGATGTCATCAGTCATTTTATCCCGTTTATTCCCACCGCCCTGATCCAGATTGGCTTGGGCCTGGGCATTGCCTTTATCATGCATAGCCGAGCCATTGAACTGGAAACGGAATGGTTTTTGATTCTGTTTGTGGCCCCGCTTTTATATGATGATGGCCGCCATTTCTCCCGGGAAAATCTCTGGAAAATGCGGGAACCGATATTTGGCAATGCCATTATTCTGGTGCTGCTGACCACCATTTTGGGCGGCTATTTTATTCATTGGCTGATGCCCTATATGCCACTGGCAGCGGCCTTTGCTCTGGCGGCAGTGCTTTCGCCCACTGATCCGGTGGCGGTCAATGGAATTGCCAAACGGGTGAATATTCCCCCCAAGGTGTTGACCCTGGTGCGGGGAGAATCGCTGATTAATGATGCCTCGGGACTGGTCGCCTTTAACTATGCCATTGCGGCAGTGGTTACCGGTTATTTTTCGCTGCGGGATGCCGCCCTGAATTTCACCTATATGTTTATTGTTGGCGCTGTTCTGGGCTTGACCCTGGGTCTGGTGATTGACTGGATCGGTTTTATTCTCCGTAAAAAAGGCATCCGCGATGCTACCTTTCACAGCCTGCTGCAGATTTTAACCCCTTTTATCATTTACATTGTCACCGAAGAATTGTTTCATGCTTCCGGGGTGATTGCTGTGGTCGTAGCGGGCATCGCTCACGCCGCTATTACCGAACACACCTCGACAATGCTGGCAAAAGAAAAGGTGATTTCGGAAAATGTCTGGTCAGTGCTGTTGTTTGTCCTCAATGGGGTGGTCTTTATTCTCCTGGGCTTAAACATACCCTTATCAATGGGGGCGGCGGTGGCCAGTGAGGATATCAACAATTGGCTGGCCATTGCCGGGGTACTGGTGATCTGGCTGGGAATTTTTGGCATCCGCTTTGTCTACTCTTATTCATCCACAGCGGTGCAGTACCTGATCGCTAAACGTCAGGGCGCCGAGGTCCCCAGCATTAAAAGCAGCCTGTTGATCAGCCTCACCGGGGTGCGGGGAGCGGTGACGATGGTTGCAGTACTGTCGGTGCCGACCCTGCTGGCCAGCGGTGAAGAATTCCCCCAGCGGTCACTGATTCTGTTTATCGCCACTGGCGTAATCCTGGTAACCTTAGTAGCCGCCACCCTGTTTTTGCCGCTGTTGTGTAAAACCGACAAAGCACCGGATAGTACCGCCCGGCAATTGGATTTCAATGCTGCCATGATGCGGATTTTTCTGGCGACAATCAAGCGGATCAGACAGGAAATCACCCCAGAAAACGAATTGGTTGCCGATGAATTGATTAGCGAATACAAACGGATGGTTAAGCGGATTCAAAACGAAGATAATTCTCCGGAAACCCAGGTCTATCTGAAAAAGCTCAATGAAATGAAGTACAAGGGGTTGCGGGCTGAAGCCGACTATCTTCGTGACGCCCGGGAAAATAACCGCATTGATCCGGTTGTCTACGAAAAATTTGAAGCCACCCTGGATCGCCGGGAAGAAGCCCTGTCCAATGATGTCCGCTTCAGTGTACGCTATTTTCTGGCCAAAACCCTGCGGCTCTGGCATCAGTTCCGACGCCATTTCAAACAAGAACCGGAAAAACTAAAGGCGACCATCAATACGGTCAAAGAACTCCAGATCAATGCCTTTGAGGCGGCCATTGCCAGTCTCGAACAGGAACAGCTGCAGCCACAAAACCAGGCCGATGGTGAGATCATTGCCGCTGTCATCCTGGGATATCAGGGAATGATTCGGCGGCTGGCCCGGCAACGCTCAGAAAACAGGGAAGCCGATGAAGTGTTGAAAGAAGAATTGCGGATTAAAGCCATGGACAGCGAACGCCAGGAAATCCAGCGGATGTATGAGTCGGGGGAGATCACCATCGAGCAATCCCGGAAGCTGCGTCGTCATATCAACTATATAGAAAGTGCGACCCTGGATGAATCCGAAGAATAAACAATCACTCCCAAAAACCGGTTCTTGTAGCGAGCCGGTTTTTTATTGCCTAAATGGTGGGCGATCGATTTTAAGAATAACTGCCTCACAGATGTAAATAAAAAAAGCGAAGCCAGTGCTCAGTGAAAACCGCTTCGCTTTTTTATTTGGTATTATGCTGATCAAATCTCAAATGACACGCACGCAGGTAGATCAGATAGACTGGTAATTGTTGATGCCGTCCTAATTAATAAATCCGGCACTCAGGTGGCACTGGTAAATCACGTCATGGCCAGCGGTAGTCGGGTGGGGATCCAGATTACCGGTGTACCAGTTGAAATTGACCAGTGGTTCACTGCCCTGGTAGTTGGCAAAGGCGGTGTAGACATCCGCTACTTTATAACCGGCCACGGGGGTCTTAATGGCGGTGTTAATGGTCTGGATGGCTGGATCAAATACGGCGTAGAGCGGATCCTGGAGGTTAATCGGATCGTACAGGGTGGTCACGTAAATATCAGCCTGGGGTGCCAGGGTTTTGACAGTGGCGACAATCTGCGGCCAATCGGTTCCAAATTGGGTAACACTGGCGGTTACGGAGGTCTGGATTTCAGGGAGAGCAGCGGTTATGATATCCGCAGCTCCGGGCTGGGCTAAAGCGGTGGCCAGATCAGCGGGGAAGGTTGGTGAGTTGGGATCCAACTGGAAAGCGACTGCCAAACCGGCGATAACGGGTGCAAGAATATTGTTACCGCCGACACTGATGGTAATTACTTTGGCCTGGCTCAGCGCCGCCATCGTGGCCGGATCGTTCTGGAGCTGGTTTAACAGTTGACTGGAGGTGTAACCGGGAACCCCCAGATTAACCAACTGCAGATTTTCATTTCCGGTCTGACTGGTTAAATGGTTGTAGAACAGATTAACATAACCGGAACCCGGCGTAGCACTCATCCCATAGGCAATGGAATCGCCCAGGGCAGTGTAGTTTTCCGTTTTAACAATTTTTATCTGGATCGATTCCAGCCGCAGACTTTCGCCGGTGGTTCCCAATTGGGCGCCGTTTTTCACCCAACCCCAGGACTCATCGACTACCGGGATATCGCCTTTGTTTTGGACGTGGCCCCGGTAATAAACCTCATAGCCATCAAGACCGGTCAGGTTGATTTTGATGGCTTCAATCCGCAAACCCTGGGCAGTTGTTCCGGCATAAGCACCATTTGATACAGGGCCCAGCCAACCTTTATTCTGGACATGGACATCATAGCTGATGCCAGCACCGGCCGGGATATCCCCAGTGAGCTCAATCCGGAGGCCTTCCAGACGGAATCCTTCGCCCCGGGAGCCCAGTTCGTTGGGACCGGTAACAAAGCTGCCAACCGGCAGCGGTACATCGCCCTTATTCTGGACATGGCCGCGATACTGGACACCAATGTCCGTCGTAGCTTGGGTATCAATGGCGGTACCATCGGCTGAATCATTACTGTTAACGTCCACCGCCGCAAAAACCCCGGTGGTAAAAATCATCGACAGCATCAACACAAGAATCACAAGACGGCCGGTAAGGGATTTGAACATACTTTTTTTCATTTCAGATCCTTTCTTTGAATAGATTTTGTTAATATCTCATCATTGGAAGATCCACGACAGATCTTTGTAAACGTAGGCTATCGCACTAAATCTGATAATCATAGCTGATCGTATCACCGTCATTACCGATAAAGACCACATAGGAACCGGCGGTCACAGCCGTTCCCTCAGTGCCGTTGAGAAGGCTGTCATACTGACCTTCAAGCGTTGGGTTCAACACCACAAGCCGTCCCTCACGGGGTTTGATCAGGCCGTCAGATGGTAGCTTGCGACAGACATTCTGCGCTCCGATGGTGATCACTTCGCCAGTTTGAAGCACTGGTACGGTGGCGGTATTGATCAGTTTAAAGCTGCCCACATCAAGCAAGGTCTGGCCTTGTTCCTCAATCAGTTTGAATTCCATGGTATCCCGGGTATATTTCAGATTGGGCAGGGTGATGCGCTCATCAATTAGTTGATTGATCAGATAGTATCCGTTACCGCCAAACAGCACATCGCCGGGGAATTCATCCATCACCCAGGTTGAACCGGCCAGAAAAACCGTATCCTCCGGCAGAGTATTGATGGTGATCCACTGTTTATTGGCAAACTGGTCTGGGCTGATGCCAGCGGTTCGGGCTGGTAGCATGGTGGCATTGATCGAGCCGGTCTCTCCAGTCAGGGCATAGGACATCAGAAATTTGGTGCCAAAGTTTTCTTCAAGTTTCAGGCGTTTGTCGGTGCCGTAAAAGAAGCCATCATCCTTGTAGTTGAGGGTATCCACCAGGGTGAAGCCTGCGTCGGAATTGCTGTAGAGATTCATCACTCCGGCGGCCTGATTAAAGTCGAGTTTGAGAATATTGCCAGATAGCGTGTAATATCCGGCATAGGCCAGCAGTTGCTCAGGGACTGCTGCAGCTTGTGGTGCGGTGGCAATGGTTGTTGATCCACTGGGGATCACGCCTTTTTCAGCGAGCAGGGTGGTAGCGATCACATCGGTGATCGCAGTGGTGTCCGCCGGACCGGCAAAGGTCAGGGCGATGGTGATGTTCTGATCGGGTAGCAGATACAGCATCGAATGATAATAACTGGTATCGCCGCCTTTATAGATCAGGCGGACGCCCAGTTTTTCATAGGCTTCATCAGTGACGCTGTCCCAGCCCAGCCCGAAGGCCATTTTGGGGGTGCCGGCGGGAACCGTCTGAGGGCCGTACTGGGCGGTGAAAGATTCGTCCACCCATTTGCGCTCAACGATTTTTCCAGCCAGGATGGCATCTCCAAATTTAGCAAGATCATGGGCGTTGGAGGCAATCCCCCCGGCACCAAGGCTGTTGAGATACTCCAGTGCGGCCGCACTGCCGTCATTGTTGTAGGCCAGGGCCACATTGTCGTTGCCTTCTTTGAAGTAACAGCTGGTATTGTCCAGGCTGGCAGGGGTTAAAATGTTTTTACTCAGATAATCAGCAAAAGGCATGCCGGAAACCTTTTCAACCAGGGCCTGGGCCAGGGTGAAGCCGTCATTGCAGTAGATGCTGATAATCCCGGGATCACTTTTCAACGAGGATGCGTTTAAGTTGGCCAGAAAATAGTCCATGAATTCAGCGCTGGGTGCCGCTGTGCTGGTGTCATAACTGTAGGTGCCGTTCAGAGCCGAGGTGTGATTGAGCAGCATCCGCACCGTGATCTGCTGGTAGCGGGGATCTTCCATGGTGAATTCCGGCAGATAGCCAGTCACCGGCTGATCCAGATCCAGCTGACCATCCTGACAGAGCTTAAGCACCGCCATGGTGGCAAACATCTTACTGACCGAGCCGACATTAAATTGGGTTTCGCTGTCAACTGGAATAGCGGCGGTACGGTTGGCCATGGCAAAACCTTCTTCGTAGACAATTTTTCCGTCTTCACAGATTGCCACTGCAGCACTGGACGCTCCACCGGCAGAGATCGTCTGCCAGATTTCGGTTCGGGTGGCAGCGATGGTTTTTGCGTACGCCGATTCTTTTTTTGTAGCCGAGCCACTTGTTGTGCAGCTGGTGGTGGCCAGAACCAGTCCGGCGATGAGAAGACAATAACCAATCCATATTATTTTTCTGTTCATATCCTGATCCTTTCATTTTGACGCTTGCACCCACGGGAATTGGTAACATAGCGGTTCGTTGTTTAGTCATCCCGTGATCGCAAAAAATACATGCCTGTTGTGTTTATAGACTATTTTCACCGAAATAAACGTAATTGAGCTGTTTTTTTTGATGCTTATGGTCACCCGTCGATGAAGACAAAAACATCGACGGGTGGTTTTGTTTGTGAAAAAATGATAAAATAGTGATATCTTTTTAAAATAGGTAATTGCGAAATGAAAAAGATTTGGAGCTCAGAAAATTCGGTGGTAAGAGCCAGACAGAATTCGTGAAGTCGGAAGGAAACGGAACAACAAAACAATTAAAATGTTGAAGAAGATGAAAAAAGAGCGCAAAAATAAAAGCTGGGCAAAGAAGATAAAGAGTCCAACTAGGCAACGAGTGGTTTAAGACTGCGTAAGTACTGATGCTGATAAATATTATCGGAAAGAATTGCAGTAATCAGCTGGGTAATTCCGGCCAACAGCAAATCGGCGTGAAGTGTCTTGGCATTTTGAGTTTTACGGTTGGCCAGACAGAAACTGTCTTTGAAGTGATTGATGGATTGCTCAACGACGCCCCGGATCTTATAGATTCGAGCCCATTCGAGTGTCCCACGAAGGGTTCCGGGGTAGGCCCGAAGATTCTTTTCAGGGTAGACGTAAAACATCCGACCACAGGAAGACGAAGTACAGGGATTTTCACAGAAACACTGACGTTTAGCTTTCCCGGCTTCCTGTTTGATCCATTTTGTTTTGGGACAGGTGAATTTAAACCGAACCAGGCCGTTCTTTCGTTTGGCCCGCCCTTCAGATTTCATGGGAAGTGACGGATCGTTTGGACAACAGGGAATGCCATCTGCATTAACCGGACAATCCGGATAGGAAAGTTTACCACGCTGATTCAATGGAATGAAAGCTTTTTCAAATTTCAGTTCCCCAAGGAGAGACTGATAAATCGCAGAACTGTCAAAAGCAGCATCACCAATGAAAAGTTTGGGGACAATCAGCGGGTGCTTTTTAAAGAAGTCTGAAAGAACCGGAATCAGGGCTTTGGTATCATGAAGCGATTTGTCCTCATCGGGAGAATCTGATTTTTTCTCGACAGAAATCTCCGGATGATCAGCCAGAAAATTCGCATCATAGAAAGTGATATCCCGGACAATGCCAAGGCCATTGGTAATGATGCCGAATTTGTAGACGTAACAGAAATGACCATTAATGTAGAGCTGTTTGATTTCCGGATTGGATTTCGCGTGCGTGGGCATTGAGCCGTAAGCCGCCTTATAGGGATCATAGGCGTCATCAAGCTGGTGGGATTTTTTGAATGCTTTGAGCTGCTTAATAATTTTATTGGCAAATTTGGGATTGTTTTCAGTGACGTAGGCTTCAATTCCGGAGGTATCAAAAATGGTCATCATTGCTTTATCGGCATCAATTTTCTGGCAGAGCGGCTCAGTCACATCAACAAGACGATGAAAGAGCGATTGTAAGTCCAACAGGTATGTTTTTTTGAAACGGGTCAGTTGTGACGCATGGGGTACCCGGTTAAAACCGCAAAAATCGCGGAGTTCTCTGGAAAACTTGAGAAACGTAATCAGGAGTGTATCCGTGGGGATGGAAAAAATCCGCTGCAGGATCAGCGCCCAGAGAATCGAACAAAGATCAAAATCCCGATGTCGGCCATGCGCGCGGTAATAATGCTGATAAAAAGAATGCGGAATCAACGCGTGAAGGTTCAGATTCTCTTCCAGTAGCGAAAGAAAGTGATGTTTGTCACTTTCAAAAAAATGAGTGCAATCAGAATAAATTTCAGCCAAAGAAAGCTGTTTTTGTGATAAAATAGTCATGATATAACTCCTTTCAGGTTGATAGATTTGTTTTTTAGCAACTCAATTTTATCACAATCTGGTGAGGAGTTATATTTTTTTATGTCAGAAATATCCCGTTATTATGCGGGCTGTGGCGTTTTGCAAACGCCTAATCTTTTTAAAAAAATTGGAGGTATACCTTGCAACCCCAAATAATTCTGGCCAGTCAGTCGCCCCGCCGCCGGGAACTGTTTAAGCTGGTTCTCAGCAGCTATGGTATCAATGAGTTTAGCATTCAGGCGGCCGAAATCGATGAAAAACGAATTGAAGCGGAAATTCTGGAAAAGTGTGACGGAGATTTTCAGGAAACGGTCAAAAAACTGGCCGTGGAGCTGGCTACCCGAAAGGCTCGGGTGATCCAGAAGCTTAATCCCCGGGCGCTGGTGGTGGGTGCCGATACAATGGTGGTTCTTGAGGAGGAGATTCTTGGTAAGCCAGCCGATGAAATGGCCGCCTACCAGATGATCAAAGCGCTGGCCGGGAATACCCATCAGGTTTTAACCGGGGTCAGTATCCGCTACCGGGATCAGGAAGAGTGCTTTGTTGTTACCTCAACGATCCGTTTTTATCCCTGGGATCATCAGATGCAGCGGCAGGTGGCGGACTACGTGGCTTCTGGCAAGGCCATGGACAAGGCTGGCGCCTATGGTATTCAGGAAGAAGCCGGTCTCTGGGTCAAGTGGATTAAAGGTGACTACAACAATATCGTCGGCTTGCCGATTGCCAAACTCAATCGCCGACTCGGCAAAATGCTGGAGCAGATCGCCAGCCACTAACTGCAGCGATCTGTCCGCTGGTCGGGAGGGTCGTTTCAGAATGCTTTTAATACAGCGACAAGTCACTGTAAAAGGTGGGATTGAGAAATTCTTTCAGGGTAATGTCAGCCATTTTAAAGAGCCGCCGGGAAACCTGGGTAGCATCGGCATCCGGGTATTTATCTTCCAGATAGACCACCTTTTTTATTCCAGCCTGAATAATTGCTTTGGCGCATTCATTACAGGGAAAACAGGTAACATACAAAATCGAATCAGCCAGCGAGCGGCCGTCGGAATTTAAGATGGCGTTTAGTTCGGCGTGGCAGACATAGGCGTATTTGGTCTCCTGAAAAGAACCGTCCCGCTCCCAGGGCAGGACATCATCGCTGCAGCCTTTGGGCATGCCGTTGTAACCGGTGGATAGAATAATATTGTCCTTATTGACAATGCAGGCCCCTACCTGGGTGTTGGGATCTTTGCTGCGGCGGGCCGATAACAGCGCAATCCCCATAAAATATTCTTCCCAGGTAATATAATCATGTCGTTTCATGGCATTCTCCAGTTTTTTCTTTAGTTTAACATAATTCCAGCCAAAAGGGGAGTGGTCGTGATAAAATTAATGGGTCGCTACTGATTGGATGGATTGGAAAGAAGCGGATAAAAAGAATGACTTCTGATGGACGGGATCAGGAAAGGGTGAAGAAATGGATAAAAAGCGATTAATATTATTATTGACCTGGACGGCTACCCTGATCTGGATGGGCGTCATCTTTTATCTTTCCAGTCAGCCAGCCACCCAGTCGGCACATCTCAGCACCGGCTTGAAAGATGAATTACTGGGGATATTGGGACATTTTATCCCAGGGATCGAAACCCTGGAAATTCGCAGTCTCGATTTTTATATCCGCAAAAATGCTCATTTTATTGCCTACTTTATTTTGGCGGTTTTGATGCTGTTGGCGCTTCTTCAAAGCGCCGTTCCCAAAGCGGCTAACCTGGCCCTACTGATCTGTCTTTTGTACGCCATTTCCGACGAATTCCATCAATTGTTTGTGCCCGGTCGCTCCGGCCAGTTCCGGGACGTACTCATTGATGGTGCCGGGGCGCTGCTTGGCGTTTTAGTCACCGCCTTAGTAATTAATCGGATTTCACGGCGGTTTTAGGTTTCCTTCGATTAATCCCCGTCAAAGGGGGTATATAATAATCAGCCAATAGGTAATTGCGAAATGAAAAAGATTTGGAGCTCAGAAAATTCGGTGGTAAGAGCCAGACAGAATTCGTGAAGTCGGAAGGAAACGGAACAACAAAACAATTAAAATGTTGAAGAAGATGAAAAAAGAGCGCAAAAATAAAAGCTGGGCAAAGAAGATAAAGAGTCCAACTAGGCAACGAGTGGTTTAAGACTGCGTAAGTACTGATGCTGATAAATATTATCGGAAAGAATTGCAGTAATCAGCTGGGTAATTCCGGCCAACAGCAAATCGGCGTGAAGTGTCTTGGCATTTTGAGTTTTACGGTTGGCCAGACAGAAACTGTCTTTGAAGTGATTGATGGATTGCTCAACGACGCCCCGGATCTTATAGATTCGAGCCCATTCGAGTGTCCCACGAAGGGTTCCGGGGTAGGCCCGAAGATTCTTTTCAGGGTAGACGTAAAACATCCGACCACAGGAAGACGAAGTACAGGGATTTTCACAGAAACACTGACGTTTAGCTTTCCCGGCTTCCTGTTTGATCCATTTTGTTTTGGGACAGGTGAATTTAAACCGAACCAGGCCGTTCTTTCGTTTGGCCCGCCCTTCAGATTTCATGGGAAGTGACGGATCGTTTGGACAACAGGGAATGCCATCTGCATTAACCGGACAATCCGGATAGGAAAGTTTACCACGCTGATTCAATGGAATGAAAGCTTTTTCAAATTTCAGTTCCCCAAGGAGAGACTGATAAATCGCAGAACTGTCAAAAGCAGCATCACCAATGAAAAGTTTGGGGACAATCAGCGGGTGCTTTTTAAAGAAGTCTGAAAGAACCGGAATCAGGGCTTTGGTATCATGAAGCGATTTGTCCTCATCGGGAGAATCTGATTTTTTCTCGACAGAAATCTCCGGATGATCAGCCAGAAAATTCGCATCATAGAAAGTGATATCCCGGACAATGCCAAGGCCATTGGTAATGATGCCGAATTTGTAGACGTAACAGAAATGACCATTAATGTAGAGCTGTTTGATTTCCGGATTGGATTTCGCGTGCGTGGGCATTGAGCCGTAAGCCGCCTTATAGGGATCATAGGCGTCATCAAGCTGGTGGGATTTTTTGAATGCTTTGAGCTGCTTAATAATTTTATTGGCAAATTTGGGATTGTTTTCAGTGACGTAGGCTTCAATTCCGGAGGTATCAAAAATGGTCATCATTGCTTTATCGGCATCAATTTTCTGGCAGAGCGGCTCAGTCACATCAACAAGACGATGAAAGAGCGATTGTAAGTCCAACAGGTATGTTTTTTTGAAACGGGTCAGTTGTGACGCATGGGGTACCCGGTTAAAACCGCAAAAATCGCGGAGTTCTCTGGAAAACTTGAGAAACGTAATCAGGAGTGTATCCGTGGGGATGGAAAAAATCCGCTGCAGGATCAGCGCCCAGAGAATCGAACAAAGATCAAAATCCCGATGTCGGCCATGCGCGCGGTAATAATGCTGATAAAAAGAATGCGGAATCAACGCGTGAAGGTTCAGATTCTCTTCCAGTAGCGAAAGAAAGTGATGTTTGTCACTTTCAAAAAAATGAGTGCAATCAGAATAAATTTCAGCCAAAGAAAGCTGTTTTTGTGATAAAATAGTCATGATATAACTCCTTTCAGGTTGATAGATTTGTTTTTTAGCAACTCAATTTTATCACAATCTGGTGAGGAGTTATATTTTTTTATGTCAGAAATATCCCGTTATTATGCGGGCTGTGGCGTTTTGCAAACGCCTATAATCAGCCAATACAAGGAGGTCTAACTTATGAAATTCAGAGAATTTACGGTAAATAATCACTCTACGAGAGAATTTATGGATGACCGCGTGAACCAAGGGGATATCGGTGCAATTAAAGCCTATTTAGATGAGCTCAACAGTACGAACGGAAAAGAAAAGGGCTTTTCCTTGATCCTGTTGGAAAATGGTGCTGAGGTTTTTGAGGATCTGGAAGGTTTTGGTGGTTATGGTGGAGTAATGATCAAGGGCCCTCATTATATCGCCCTGCGGCTGGATCGGCTCGATCATGAGATTGAAGTTTACGGAGCATTTTACCTGCAATCCGTGGTTAAAAAGCTCTATGATCTGGATCTGGGTAGTTGCTGGATCACCGTCGATGGCATCATTCCGTCTCAGACAGAACGATTACTGGCTGGTCAACCGGGGATCATCCAGCATTTACTGGCGTTCGGCAAACCGGCAAAAAAAGACAGCAAAGGCGATCGTCATAAAACAATTGTAAATTGTGATGCCAAGTATCAGCAGGATCCCTATGGACTGGCGATTATTTCCACATCTGACGAAAGTCGGTTGTCAGTGGTTGAGACCATTTTTCTTAAGACCTGGGGAAATGTGGCTCCCTATGAAGAAATGGAAAAACGGGGAGTGCTGGATTTGCTCTATTATGTCAGAAATTCGCCCTCCTATCAGAATGCGCAACCCTGCCGTTTGATTCTTAAAGATGGTTATGGAGAACTGTGTGTGATTAATCCGGAGCAGGAAGAAAATTATACCGATGCCGGGATAATGCTGTTTATCCTGGAGGGACTGGCTAAAGAAATGAGTTTCCCATCCAACTGGCATTTTATCCAGGATGATTCTGAGAATGCTGAGTATCGACGGGTTGCCCATTTTGATCTGTAAAGGGTGCAATTAAGTACGATTGCTAAAATAAAAGGAGCTTACGCCATCGGTCACGATGGCAAAAGCTCCTTTTGTGTTGTTACAGGGTTTGCAGATGGGCGTTGGAACGATTGAGATAAAGCAAAGCCAACTCCAGTTTCATTTCGATGCTTTTTTTAAGATAATCCCATTCATCAGATCGTTGCTTTTTAGCTAAAGCAATTTCCTTTTTTGAAGGCATGCTGGTGTGACAGGGCGTGATCGTTTGATTATTGCCTGTTTTTAGAATCAGTGAAATATCGTTAGTCTCTGGATGGTTTTCATAATAGGTTGCAAATCGTGACTGTACCATTGTTATTTCCTTTCGTTAAACAAGATTCATATAACTGTAAAAGTAGTGCAAATTTTTGTTGCTAATTTGGTGTGTAACAGATCGACTGCTGATCTGTTTTTAGTATAAACGAAATTTGTTAAGGACTTTTGAACAAAATGTTAAGGTTTAATGAAGATTGTTAAATATAACAGAATAACAATTGGTTGATACGGCAGTTTATCAGCGCCGCTTTCCTTGTCAGGGGCGGTCTTTTATCTTATAATAAAGCAGATGACAAGAGTCAGGGTTCTCAGGAGAACCGTCTATTCGGAGACAAGGATTCACAGGAGGTATCGATTGACGCTTAAAAAAAACCTGAGCCAGTATTTTGGCTACGATACATTTAAAGAGGGGCAGGAAAAAATCATAACGGCAGTGGTTAGTGGCCAGGATGTGCTGGGGATTATGCCCACCGGCGGGGGAAAATCGTTGTGTTATCAGCTTCCGGCCATCGAGTTGCCCGGCATCACCCTGGTGATCTCACCGCTGATTTCACTGATGAAGGATCAGGTCGATGCCCTGGGGGAAATGGGCATCCCGGCCACCTTTTTAAACAGCAGTCTCGATGAGGCCAGTTATCAAAAACGGTTGACGGAGATCCGGGCAAATCGCTACAAGCTCCTCTATATTGCTCCGGAACGGCTTTGTGTTCCAGCCTTTGTAGAGTTGATGAGAGCGCTTTCGGTATCTCTGGTGGCGGTGGATGAAGCCCATTGTATCAGTCAATGGGGTCATGATTTCCGGCCCCATTACCGGGAGATCCCCGGTTTTATCGGGAGTCTTACACCCCGGCCGGTGGTGGCTGCCTATACCGCCACCGCCACGATCCCGGTTATAAAGGAAATCAAAGCGCTGCTGGCACTACGTGATCCGGTGGAATCAATTATCGGCTTTGATCGGCCCAACCTGCTTTATCAGGTGGTTAAGACCGGGGATAAGCTTGGTTATATTACCGACACCATCACCCGGATCTTTCCCGGTCAGGCGGGGATTATCTATTGTGCCACCCGCAAAACCGTTGAAAGCGTCACGGCCAGGCTGATTGGTCTGGGGTTTTCTGCTGGCGCTTATCACGGTGGCATGAGTCCCGAGGAACGGGAGCGTAATCAGCAGGATTTCATCAATGACCAGCTGCCGATCATGGTAGCCACCAATGCTTTTGGGATGGGGATCAACAAACCGGATGTGCGCTTTATCATCCATTACAATATGCCCCAGAATATGGAGGCCTATTATCAGGAGGCCGGTCGCGGGGGCCGGGATGGCGAGCCCAGTCACTGCACCATTCTTTATTCGCCAGCGGATATTGTTAAGCAGAAGCAGCTGATTGGGCTTAATCAGACTTCCCCGGAGCGGCAAACGTTGCTGTTTGAGAATCTCCAGTATCTGGTCGATTATTGTCACACCAATGACTGCCTCAGAAAAAGCATCCTCCACTATTTTGGGGAAGCGGCCGATTATGAGCGCTGCGGCAATTGCGGCAACTGTCTGGATCAGTCGGAAATGGTGGACATCACCCGGGATGCCCAGAAGATCCTGTCCTGTGTTTATCGGATGAAAAATCGTTTTGGTCTGAATATGGTGATTGCGGTGCTGCGGGGCTCCAAAAACAAAAAGGTATTGGAGCTGGGCTTTGATCAGCTGTCCACCTATGGCCTGATGGGCGAACAGAGCGCCGAAAGCCTCCGGGAAATGATTATGACCCTGGTGGCCAAGGGCTATCTTGTCGTCACTGCCGACGAGTACCCAGTACTGAAATTGACCCCAGCGGCGGGGCGGGTCCTGAAAGGCCACGAGACCGTCTTTCATAAAAAACACCTGCTTAATCTTACGGCCAGAAAAACCCGCAGCGCAGGCAAGGCCATCGCCCCGGTGGATTGTGATGCCGCTCTGTTTGAACAGTTGCGAACGCTGCGCCGGGAGATCGCAAAGGACAAAGCCCTGCCACCCTATGTGATCTTTCCCGATGCGGCTTTAAAAGAGATGGCCGCCTATTTTCCCCGCACCGAAGCCGAATTTCTAAACATCACCGGCGTCGGTCAGGCCCGCTATGATCATTATGGTTCGGTCTTTATCGAAGCGATTAGCCGTTTTGCTGATAACAATCCGATTACCCTCCGGCCCCGGCCGGAGCCAGTCGCGCCGGAACTCCGGGTGGCACGGCCGCAAGCGGGAGAAAAGGAGCCGAAGACCCCCTCCTGGGAAGTCAGCTACGATTTATTCACCGGGGGGATAACGATTGCGGAGATCGCCAGACAGCGGGAGCTGACGGAAAACACCGTCCTGGGTCACCTGATCCGCTGCGATCAGGAAGGTCGGACCATTGACTGGTCGGATTTTGTCGATCCCGAGAAAGAGCTGGAAATCATCAACGCCATCGGCACTGTTGGCCTGGAAGCCTTGCGACCGATCAAAGAAGCCCTGCCGGAGCACTATTCCTATGCCGAGATTAAAATTGTGATCCATAAAAATGGCCTACAGTAGATTGGAGAAACGATGACCTCGACAAGCTTAAAACTGATTGCCCTGATTTTGATGCTGCTGGACCACATCGGGCAGTTTATTCCCGGTGCTCCGCTGTGGCTCCACTGGGTGGGGCGGGTTTCAGCCCCGGTCTTTATGTTTTGTATGGCCTGGGGATTTTATTACACCCATGACCGCCAGAAATACCTGCTCAGGATGTATTTATTTGGAGTGGGCATGGCAATGATCGCCCTTATTTGTAATAATATCGTGGCTGATCCTTACGCCATGATGACCAACAATATTTTTGTAACCCTGCTGCTGGTGGCGGTGCTTGTCTGGCTGATTGAGCTGCGCAAAACCGACAAGCCCAAAGGCAACCGCTACCTGGCTCTGTTCGCCGGCTATCAGGTGTTGACCACGATTCTTTGTATTCTGATTGCTCAGATCGTGCCGCTGATGGGGATGATGAGCTTTGTCGGCGCCATCACCGGCAATCTGATTTTTAATGAGGGTAGTTTTATCTTTGTCTTTCTGGGAGTGCTGATCTATTTTAACCGCACCGACAAGAAGCGGCTGATTTTGTCCTATGGGCTGTTCTGTCTGGCTTTCCTGGGCCTGGGATGGTCGCTTGACCCCCGCCCAACGGCGCTGCTTTACAATAATTATCAGTGGATGATGATCGCTTCATTGCCGTTGATGTTGTCCTATAATGGTGAAAAAGGGCGGGGACTGAAATACCTGTTCTATGTCTTTTATCCGCTCCATATCGTGGTACTATATTTTATTGGAAATCTGTATTTCTAGATTGGCTAGTGCTATAACTGACAAAAAGCAACATTAAAAGTGTTATTGTTTTTCTGATAATTCTGTTATACTAGCCTTATCTTTTAAACAAAACGAATTAAAGAGGAGAACCAATGCCAGAAAAATTATTTAAACTTGAGGACTATTTTAAACGAATTCGCTATAGCGGTGGCACCCAGGTGTCGGCGGCAACCCTGAAACAGTTGCATCTTGGACATGTGAAGGCGATTCCCTTTGAAAACTTGGACGTTTATGCCAGAAAACCCATTTCCCTGGAGCTTGACGATCTCTTTAGAAAAATTGTCATCAACCATCGTGGTGGATACTGCTTTGAGATGAACGGCTTGTTTGCGGGGGTGCTGACCGAAATGGGATTTTTGGTCAGCAGCCATCTGGCCAGGGTCTATCAGGGCAGTTTTGACCATTCGGGAAAAACCCACCGGGTGCTGCTGGTAAAAGCCGATGGCCAGGCATGGCTCTGTGATGTGGGCTTTGGTGGTAATGGCCTGGTGGCCCCACTGTTGTTTGAAGAAGGTTTGGAGCAGGAGCATCTGGGCCGCTGTCATCGGGTGATGGCCGATCCGGATTACGGTTACCGGGTGGAGTTTAAAACTGCAGCCGGTTTTGAGCCAATCTACGCCTTTACCCGGGAAGCCTGCTGTCCGGCCGATTATCTGATTGCCAACCATTATACCGCCACCTATCCGGAATCCTTTTTCCGGCAGGCAATGATGTGCGCTCTGGTCACCGAAACCGGCAAGATCACCTATTTTGATGGCCACTTAAAGATCATTGACGGTGAAACCCTGACCGAAACCACCATCACCGGCGACGGCGCCATCAAAGATACCTTAAAAAGCTATTTCGGGCTGGAACTGGCATAAAAACTGGTACAAAAAAGCAACAAACCGATTTAAGGCTTGTTGCTTTTTGGTATTTTAAGACTTATTTCTGGGTGGCCAGGAAGGCATCAATTTCGGCGGCAGTGGGCAGGGATGGCTGGGCGCCGAGCTGGGTACAGGTCAGGGCCCCAGAAGCGCTGGCATATTTGGCTGCTTCAACCAGATCGCCCATTTCTACAAAGGCTTTCGCCAGGGTACCCGTGAAAGCATCCCCTGCGGCGGTGGGATCGATGGCATCAACCTTATAGGGGGGAACCATCACATCCAAACCTTCTCCGTAAAGGTAGGAGCCCCGTTCGCCCAGTTTCAGGACCACGAATTTGCAGCCATTGCGGGCCATCAGTTTTTGGGCAGCTTCCCGGCAGGATGCGTGATCGGCGGGATAGATACCGACCAGAGCCTTGGTTTCGGTCTCGTTGGGGGACAGGATGGTGACCGGGGGCAGTTTTTCCAGCGGATAATCCTGGGCCGGACCGGCATCCAGCACAGTGATGATGCCCTTTTTATTGGCCAGTTCAATGGCTTTTGCATTGGTTTCCAGGGGGATTTCAAATTGCAGTAGAACCGCATCAAAATCGTTTTCAAAAACTTTTTCCAGTTCATCGGGAGGGGTCAGCATGTTAGCTCCGGGGAAGATGATCAACCGATTCTGGCCGTTGTCTTCCAGGGTAATGGCCACAAAACCGGTGTTGGCACCAGGCTTGGTGATCGTAAAGGTGGTGTCAACCCCTTCTTTTTTCCAGCAATCCAACAGGTATTCACCATTGGCATCATCGCCAATGGTGGCATAAGCAGAAACCTGGGCGCCGGTGCGGGCGGCGGCCACTGCGGCATTGCTGCCTTTACCACCGGGAGCATTGCGGTAATCGTGTCCTAAAACACTTTCACTGGGTTCAGGTGCCCGTTCGCACCGAAGAATTAGATCCATCATTACACTGCCGACTAATAAAATTTTTGCTGCCATAAAAATAGCCTCCTTTTAAATTGACCGGGTCATCTCAGAATAAATCAAGCAATCCACTCTTGGCGAATACCAGACCATCAGTTATACAGATTGATCCCACTGATCTGAAAATATTACATATACCCCGGCGGTTTGTTTACATATGCAAACATTATCACGAGATGAAGACGCTGTCAAACAAATTGAATGAAAAAAAATCTACATCAATCTGGAAATAATTGAGCATTCAAAAGTTGAAAGGATATTATTTTGTGTTGCAGTAGTGAGACGTCAAAACGGAAGTGATTATGGGAAGATGAAAGCCGAGGTGTTCTTTAGAATTGACAAAGGGATCGCTTTTGTTTAGAATTAGTTCAGCGAAAAGTGGTATTGTAGAGATGGACGATATCACTTTTTTTAGCAACCGGCGGTGGGCTCTGCCCGTGTTGACACAATCATTGAAATGTTAAACAGGAGAAGAATTATGAAATTAAAAATTCCCAAGATGACGAACAAGAAAATTCCCAAACCACTACTGATCGGCGGTATTGCCCTGATCGTTTTAGCTGTTGTTGCTGGTGTGGTGTTTGTGATTTTCGGCGGTGCCAAGAAAGAGGTCAGCACCGATCCCCTGAACCTTTATAATCAGGTGCTGGTGGGCATGACCAAAGAAGAAGCGGAAAAAATTCTGGCGGTTGAGGGTTCGGCCAAGGGAAAAGGTTTTAACTATATTGATGAAAACACCGGCTATGGTGTGACGGTAAGCTATGATACGGTGGCCAACACCGGTGAAGAAACAGCCGATTCGGAAGAAGCACCGGAGATCGCAGTTTTCAAACAGCTCTATGTACCTGACGACACCTATCTGGACGGCCTGGTTAATGCTAATGTCACGGCAGATCAGGTTAATTCCCTTAAAGAGGGCATGGCTTATGAAGAGGTCAAGACCATTATGGGCGGCGTCGACGGAACCGAAATCAACTCAGCCTATAACAAAAAGGATCCCGCCAACGCCTACTCGGTGATGGCCTGGTTTAACCCCGATCACTCGGTGGCCTACCTGACCTTTCAGGGCTATAAGGGGTCGCTTAAGGTCTTTGAATTCCGGCCAGCCAAATAAAAAAGCGCAACCAGTAACGGTTGCGCTTCTTTTTTATGCGCCCTTTAGCACGTCGACAATGGCGGTGATGGTGGCATCGGCGTCAGCGTAGGGAACCTGACAGGTGCCGACCATGTGGTGCCCGCCGCCGCCGTATTTAAGCATCAGTTTGCCGATATCAGCGGTGCAGGAGCGGTTTAAGATACTGTAGCCGCAGGCAATTGAAACATTCTGTTTTTGCTTGCCATCGACAATCCAGAGACTGACGTTCTGATCCGGGAAGAGGCTGTAAATCATAAAACGGTTACCGGTGTAGATGGTTTTTACGTCCCGCAGATCGGTGACAATCACATTTGCTTCGATGCGGGTATGAGCAGTGACCATTTCGGTAAAAAGGCGGGACTGGTCATTGTAGAGCTCAACCCGTTCTTTAACATCCGGTAATTGCAGAATTTCTTCAATCGACAGATTGCGAAACAGGTTGATCAGTTCTTCCATTAACTGGTAGTTACTGATCCGGAAATCCCGGAAGCGGCCCAAACCGGTGCGGGGATCGGAGATAAAGCCCAACAGAATCCAGCCGGTGGGGTTTAAAATCTCGTCCCTGGTCAGATTGCCGGAGTCCACCTTATCGACAGAAACAATCATGTCGCCGTAATGGGGGAATTTTTCGGCACCGCCATAATATTCATAGATAATTCGAGCGGCTGATGGTGCCAGACGGCTTTCACCGGCTACCCCGGGGTGCCACCCCATCCGGTCTTGCTCGGATGAATGGTGGTCAAACCACATCCCACAACCGGGCACATAGGGAACATTGGCCAGCACATCATTTTCGGTGGGGGAAAAGAGCCCGTCCTGCAGGTCTTTGGGATGTACAAAAATCCAATCGTTAATAATGCCGGCTTCTTTTAACAGCATGCCGCAGATTAAACCGTCAAAATCTGAACGAGTAACTAAACGCATATGAAACCTCCTAAGAAAAAATACTAGCTAAATGCTACCTTAAATTTAAAAGCCTCCGGGGCCACAGGGTGTCGACAAACTACCGTACCGACCAATGACCAAGGGGTCAGACCCTTGTTAATCTGTTGTTTGCTGCGGGTTCGGACAGGCTACGCCGTGTTCGCCCCGATGCAAACAACATGATATAACAATTGTCGGTACTGCTTTATTCACAAGTCTACAAGCCGCATGCCCTTTAGGATGTTAATGTCAGTAAGAATTTAGAAACAGTTGTTATATTGTACCATTTTAGAGAAAGATTTGCCATCCTTTCAAAGAAAAAAATAGTGGAACAATGGGGCGTTTAATTAAGCGTTTTAAGTTAGCTAAAAATAAAAGTTTGCATAATTAATTATTTCGTGTTATTATGTATAAGAACTTAAATTAACAGTAAATGAATTTAACAGTTTTATTTTTAATTGGTACTATGCTTTACAGTATTATCCTAATTTAGAAATGTAGTTGTTATCCGTATTACCAGGATTTAGGGAATAAAATTAGGAGGTACGCATGATGAATGGTACAGTAAAATGGTTTAACGCAGAAAAAGGATTTGGTTTTATTACAGGGGAAGATGGTAAAGATGTATTTGCACATTTCTCACAAATCCAATCGAGCGGTTATAAAACATTAGAAGAAGGTCAGGAAGTTTCTTTCGAAATCACACAAGGACCTAAAGGCCCACAAGCCGAAAATATTCAAGTTATTTAAGTAACAAGAACGTTTAAACTTATGCCTGAAATGGCATAAGTTTTTTTTTATCCTGTCATCAATTTCGCGCGGAGCCCTGGGGTTGCCGTTTATGACCAGAGAAAAAGAGGAGTTTTATGTCGACCAATAACATAGCAGCGATGAAAAAAATTATTGAAGCGAAGAAAAAACAGAGCGCCCAGCAGGGCAACAAAACTGACAAAGCGGATCAAAACCGAATCAGTCAGCGAAAAGCCTTTAAAACAACCAAGCGTGGCGGCTTCTTCGACAAGTAAAGTAATTTTCTTAAAGAACGCTACTGGCGTTCTTTATTTATGATCAGGGTTGATCGACTACGGATCACCCGTATAGTATAGATATAAAAAGGAGTACCGATTGCAATTTAAAAATTTAGATATTATTGAACCGATTCAGAAGGCTTTAAAAGCTGAAGGTTATACCCAGCCGACACCAATTCAGAAGCAGGCGATTCCACCGTTGCTGGAAGGTAACGATTTATTGGGATGCGCCCAGACCGGTACCGGCAAAACCGCCGCCTTTGCGATCCCGATTTTACAGAAGCTTTCTTATCAACAGCGGAATCTTAAGGGCAATCGCCCAATTAAAGCGCTGGTACTGGCACCAACCCGGGAGCTGGCCCTGCAGATCAGTGATTCCTTTAAAGCCTATGGCAAGTTCCTGGGGCTGAAAACTCTGGTAATTTATGGCGGCGTATCGCAAAATCCCCAGACCAAAGCCTTGGGAGCCGGGGTTGATATACTGGTCGCCACGCCGGGCCGACTGTTGGATTTGATCAATCAGAAGTACATTCGTCTGAACCAGATCGAGTCCTTTGTTCTGGATGAGGCGGATATGATGTTGGACATGGGGATGCTCCAGGAGGTTCGGAAAATCATCAAACATATGCCAGTGGACCGGCAGAATATGCTTTTTTCAGCAACCATGCCAACAGAAATTGCCAAACTGGCAGGAACGATGTTAAATAAACCAGTCAAGGTTACGATTACTCCGGTGTCATCTACGGTTGAAGTGATTGAGCAGAATGTGTATCATGTCAATAAAGCCAATAAGATCAATCTGCTTAACCATCTGCTAAAAAACAAGGAAATTGTTTCGGCCCTGGTTTTTTCCCGGACCAAGCATGGGGCGGATAAAATCGTCAAACATCTGGAACGAGCCGGACACAAAGCCCAGGCCATTCACGGCAACAAATCCCAGAACGCCCGACAACTGGCCCTGAACAATTTCAAGGAACGTAAAACCCGGGTTCTGGTGGCGACCGATATTGCCGCCCGGGGGATTGATATTGATGAACTGTCCCATGTTTTTAATTACGACCTGCCGGAAGTGCCGGAGACCTATGTTCATCGGATTGGCCGAACCGGTCGGGCGGGCCTGGGGGGGAGCGCCATAGCTTTTTGTGACCAGGACGAAATGCCTTTACTGGCAGGGATCGAAAAACTGACCTTAAAATCCATTCCGGTGGTGGAAGTTCATCCCTTCCCCATGGTACCAGGGCCGGTGGAAGTCAATCTCGGCGAATCCCGACGCTCGCCCGGTCATCAGGGGGCTGCCCCCAAAAATCGACGCAGCCATGGTGACAGCGGGGGCAAAAAAGAGCGGGATCGATTTTATGCCAAAAGCAAGAAAAAAGATAATCGCAGCAGCCTGAATAATTAGGCTTAATCGGGGTATCAAAAGATTAATTGCACATTAAATAGTGCTTGACGAATGCTGGTCATAACCAGTAAAATTAACAAATAGGAAATTTTTCGATTCGATTAAAAAGGCGGTGGATTTATGGAAAATATTAGAGTGATGATAGTCGATGATTCAACTTTTTCAATAGCAGTGCTTAAGCGGATGCTCCAAAAAGACGGAATTGAAATAGTGGGCACAGCCCTGAATATGAGCGAAGCAATCCAGAAAGCTCAGGAAATCAAACCAGATTTGATAACAATGGATATGACCTTACCCGATGGTGACGGGATTGAGTGCTCAAAACAAATTTTAGAACAGTTACAGGACACTAAAATAATTGCCATCAGCGCCATGATGGATGAGGAGATCATTCAACGGGCCCGAAAGGTCGGGATCAAAGGCTATCTGCAGAAACCGGTGGATCAGACCGATCTGGATGCTGCCATTGAACGGCTTTTTGAGGGTGAAGAGCTGTATGGCATCTTAAAAAATAATTTCGAAGAAGCCTTTAAAGAATCAATTTTCAGTTTTCTAAAACGAGAAATCGGCGGAGAAGTGGTCGTTGAAAAGCTTGCAGATCATCCGATGACCACCAGTTCTTCGGGAATTTCGGTAGCCATTGGGATCATTGGCCGTCACGACGGCCGCCTGATTATGGATATGTCCGAGAATACGGCGCTGGCCATGACCCGGAAAATATTACAGGATGATGGCCAACAGATTGATGACGCCATTAACTTTTTAAGCGAATTTACCAATGTCATTGGCGGCAATGCCTGTTCGCTCTTAAATGGCCTTAATCGTTCCTTTGGTTTACGGGTTTCACCGCCAACCGTCTTTCGGGGCAAGGACATTATTATTTCGATTGGGGATATAATGAGCGAATCCTTTGTGATTAAAACCGATCTTGGGGACGTCTTTATGAATGTCGGCTTTCAAAAGGGGGATGTGGAATGGATGTAACAATTATTAATCCTTTTATCGCTTCCATTACTGATGTGATGCCGCAATTGGGTTTTTCGAACATTAATTTAAAAGAACAAAGCGAAAAAACAAAAAAAATTGTGGCCAGCGGGATTGTTTTAACGCTGGGGATTGTTGGCGATAAAAAGGGCAATGTCGCCTATGCCATCGATACGGAAGGGGCGAAACAGATTGCCTCGATTATGATGATGGGGATGCCGGTGGAGGAACTTGATGATATGGCCAAGAGTGCCATTTCCGAGCTGTCCAACATGCTAACCGCCAATGCCGCCATCAATTTCTCCAATGAAAATATCGTGGTCGATATTTCGCCGCCAACCATGCTAACGGGTGAAAGCATTGAACTCAGTATGAGTAAAGATCAGGTCATGTGCGTCGAGTTTGATGTCGATGGCATCAAGATTGAAATCAATGTGGCTTTGGATTAAGCATTAAATTATTTTAAAAAATACGAAACTGAGCCTCATCCAATGCGGATGAGGCTCAGTCTGTTAATAAAGCTAACCCAGTACCGACAATTGTTACATCATGTTGTACGCATCGGAGCGAACAGGTTGATAAACTTGTTCGATTCCGCAGCGAACAACAGATTAACAATTGGTCGGTACGGTAGTTTATCGGCAACCTCGAGTATCATCCAACGTGGATGAGGCTCTTTTTTTATTTATTAGGGGTAGGTGGGAGATAGGATGTTTACCTGGTCAATTCAAACTTGCTGACCATGTTTTTAAGCAGTTCCGCCTGGCAGTAGAGCTCTTCGCTGGCGGCGGCGCTTTCTTCGGCGGTGGCAGAGTTTTGTTGAACCACCTGGGCCACCTGGTCGATGCCGACGTTGATCTGGTTGATGGAAGCGGTTTGTTCATTGGAGGCGACATCAATTTTGCTGACCAGAGCAGCGACCTTGGCGACGCCGGATACAATTTCATCGAGGGAGGCGGCGGTATCGTTGGCAATCCGGGTTCCCTCGGAGACCTTGGCAATCGAGCCTTCAATCAACTCGGTGGTTTCTTTGGCGGCTTCGGCGCTGCGGCCGGCTAGGGTCCGGACCTCTTCGGCAACCACTGCAAAGCCCTTGCCCTGCTGTCCGGCCCGGGCCGCTTCAACGGCAGCGTTTAAGGCCAGGATATTGGTCTGGAAGGCGATATCATCGATAACCTTGATGATATTGGAAATCTTCGCTGAAGCCTCATTGATTTGCGCCATTGAACCCAGCATCTGCTGCATCTGCAGATTGCCGTTTTCAGCATTCTGCTGGGCAGTCAGGGTCAGCTGATTGGCCAGGTTGGCATTGACCGCGTTTTCCCGGGTTTGGACGGCCACCTCTTCAATGGAGGCATTGAGCTCTTCCATGGAACTGGCCTGCTCGGTGGCGCCTTGCGCCAGGGCCTGACTGCCGTCAGAAACTTGCCGGGAACCGGAGGCGACCTCATCGGCAGAATGATTGATGTTACCAAGGATCTCGTTAAGTGAGGCCATCGTATCATTTAAGGAATTCTTGATAATCGCATAGGAGCCCTGGTAATCGCCTTCCATCGGCTGGGTCAGATTGCCAGCGGCCATTTGAGCCAGCACGATGGCGGCTTCGTTGATGGGTTGTTCGATGGCGTCCAGAGTCTGATTAAAGCCTGAAACAATGTCCCGATAACCGCCGGAAAAGCGGGCGGCATCGCTGCGGATTTGCAGATTACCATTGATCCCGGCCTCGGCCAGGTTGCGGGATTCGGCAATCAGATTGTCGATGTTGGTCAGGGTGGCAATGATTGAAGGGATCAGCTTGTCGTTGTCCGAACGTTTGCCAACAGCCACAAACTCGGCCAATTGGCTGGTATCGCCATTGGAAATATCAATAAAGGCATCCTGAACCGTGAGTAATCGGGAATGGACCAAGTTGATTTCGGCGGCAAAATCGGCCATGCTGCCCTGATAATTGCCAGTCATCGACAGGGTATAGTCATTGGCGGCCATTTTAGTCATCACCTGACGGGCCTCATTAATCGGTGCCAGCAGGGAGTTCAGGGTATTGTTAAAGCCTTCGATGATTTTACGGTAGTCACCGCTATGTTTGGTGGCATCGGCCTGGATTTCCAGTTGCCCGGCGGTGGCCGCCTGGGCCAGCATATCGACATCGGAAACCAGAGCATTGATATTATCGATACAAGCGTTCAAGTTCTCTTTAATGGTATTAAAATCGCCGTGATAGGTGGCGGTGATTTTTTCCGGCAGTTGACCCCGGCTGATCTTATCGACGTAGTCAGCCGACATGTTGAGCGGCTCAACCACAGCATCCAGGGTATTATTGACGCCGACCACTATATCCCGGTACTTGCCCTGGAATTTATTGGCATCGCCGCGAATTGATAAGTGGCCATCGGCGGCCGAATGGGTTAACATGTTGATTTCGGTTTCGAGGTTTTTAAGGTTGTCCACCACCTCAATCAGGCTTTTGGACTGGATGTCTTTGTCGGATTTGACATCGACGGTGACATTGAGATTCCCCAGGGAAATCTGTTCCAGGGTGGCGATATTTTCCTGAATATTTTCCGACAGTTTCTGGAAGGACAGCCCCAGTTGTCCCAGTTCATCCTGACGGCTGACAATGTCGGCGGGGATTTCGCTGTCAAAATCACCCAGTTCGGCTTTATGGAAGAGCTCGGTAATCAGGACAATGGGATTGACCACCCCTTTGACCTGTTTGATAATGATAAAGCTCAGGACAATCAGAGTCAGTAAAAACAGCCCGATGAGCTGGAAAATCAGCATCATAATCGGGGCGTTGAGTTCGCTTTGGGGTTCCATAATGGCCAGGGTCCAGCCCGTGGCGGGAATTGGCGCATAGTAAATATTATTTTGGCCGGCGGCATCCGTGAACACCCCGGAGCCGGCTTCGCCACTGAGGATGCTTTCGCTCAGGGCCGCCAGGCTGGCATTGGGATCGTCCCGCAGATTGACGCTCATGGCCTTGGCGGCATCGGCATCGGCAATATAAAGGCCGTCCCGATCCACCAGAAAGGCCCGGCCGGTTTCGCCGACCTTGATCTCACTGATCATTTGCTGGAGGCTGGAAAGATCGATGTCGCCGGTGACCACGCCTTTAAACTGCTGGTTGCTGTCATAAAAGCCCTGAGTGGCCGTAACCAGAGAAATCCCCAGGGTTTCATCCTGATAGGGTGGTGACCAGGCCACCGCCTTGTTGTCGTTTTTCCCGGCCAGATACCATTCCTGGTTAGGATAATCGTAGTCGTCGGTACTGTACAGGGCTTCGGCAAAGCTGATATTCTCGCCATCCCGATAAGCATAGGGACCGAAATACTTCATTCCCGGCTGATAGCCGTTATAGTCATACCAGACTCCGACCCCGTAGGTATCGGGATTCAGGGCCACAAATTGGGTTTGCAGGGCGCTGTATTCAGCTGGGGTCATCTGGGTGCCGTTGACCCCAATGGTGGTGCCGAGGCTTTCGACCACCTTGCTGTGTTTGTCCAGGGCCTGTTCCACCTCGGTGATGGTCTGAGTGAGTTGCAGATTCATCTGTTCTTTGATTTGCTGGTTTTCGGTGGTGATGCTTAAAACGGTGACGGTGATACCGATCACCAGCAGGGCTAGGGCGACAAAAATAATCACCATCGAGGTGATTTTATTACCGATGGAATGCTTGTTAAAAATCTTCATTGTGATTTCCGCCTTTGAATTTTTTTGTATTGTTATTCTATACCACATTTTAGCGTATTCTAAACGAGAGTGCCATAAAATCCCGGTTAAATTTTGGGTTACGAAACAGTTTGGGTCTGGAGCTGTAAAAAATTCTGGCCCAGGGCTTTTCCGATGTTGGGCAGGCCGAGCTTGGTAAAGAGCGTCATCAGGGCTTCCCAGTAGGGCGGGTAGAGATCCTGGCCCCGGGAGCAAAAGGGTTGCTGGTGATCGAAGCTGATTTTTAGCTCCCAGCTGAAGGCAGTGTCACTGTTTTTGACGTCATTTTGATAGTCGGACCGCCAGTCAAGAACGTACAGCTTAAAAAAATCGGCCAGCAACTGCTGCCACTGTTGGGGGTCGATGTAAATCTCCGGCAGATCCGGGTAGTAACAGAGAAAGGGTCCTTCAATGGTGGCCCCGGTCGGGGTTCGGGTAAAGGTCAGATTCTGGCTGGCAGTACCCTTTTGATTGGTGGTAAGAACAATCTGACGGGTGGTTGCCATAAGGTCACGGTGATCGCCGCCAAATTCAGACTGGCAGTCTACGCAATAAAGCAAGGGCCGGGTCGCCGGGCTGGTGTTGGCGCCGCCTGCATTTCGGGCAGATAATTGGGCTCATAAAGGCCTCCTTGGATGTAAAAATTTATATAGTTGAAAATAGTGAACAATGCCGGTGGTTCTAAAAACAATTTTGGATAAAACTTGAGGTTGGCACTTCGCTACCGTACCGACCAATTGTTAATCTGTTGTTCGCCACAAGCTCGGACAGGTCGATGACCTGTTCGCCTTGATGCGTACAACATGATATAACAATTGTCGGTACTAGGTCTGATTATTAAACCAAGTTCCTTTTTTAGCTGCAAAATTGTAGCAAAGCTTACGGCAGTCAAAATCAATAGATGCGGGTGTTGGTGGACACTTCTTCGATGCATTCGCAAAGCCATTCGATGTAGGATTTTTCCCGCTTGATGGCTGACTTTAAGACAATGTAGTCACCGTATTCCGGGCTCTGGATTTTGGAAATGTCTTTGGTGTCAAGCAGCACCGTCATGTTGTGCTTAAGCTTGTGGAGCTTTTCCTGTCGCTGGGTCAGCTGGTAGTGAAAGTGGGCCAGAATTTCGTCGTGGGACAGGGATTCGATAAAATAAGCTTTCAGCCGAAAAATATCCTTGGGGGTGGGCTCCAGCAAATCCTGCTGTAAAACCCAGTTATGAAATTCCTGGCGGCCTTTCTCGGTGATCGAATAGATTTTTTTGCGGAGCTTTTCATCTTCGGGTAAAATTTCGTAGGTGATTAGACCTTCGTCGGTGAGTTTTTTGAGTTCCGGGTAGATTTGGCTATGTCTGGCATACCAGAAATTGACCAGCTCCATATTAAAGACCTTCATTAAATCGTAGCCGGTCATGGTTTCCCGGTTGATTAAGCCGAGGATGGCATATTTTAGTGTTCTCATTGTGTTTAAGCCTTTCGTCAAATAGTTATTGACTTCTATTTTATCCGATTTTAGACTGGAATGCATTTATTTTCTTGGGGAGTTTTCAGATTATCCCCGCGAAAGCAATTTATTTACCTTGACTTGATTAAAAAGAATCATTTACAATAATAGCACCGGGTGTTAATCGAGAAATGCAGTGCTACCGTACCGACCAATTGTTAATCTGTTGTATGCGCACAATTCGTACAGTTGCTATTAAAGATACGGCTAATTATAGGCGTTTCAGCGCAACTGTTCGCCTTGAGGCACAGGGTCTGCCCTTTGGGTACAACATGATCTAACAATTGTCGGTACTGGGTTAGCTTTTTTGACAGTCTGAGAAATTCGCATAGCGATTTCTTATTGTTGTGGAAACTAAACACCAAGCAATCATCGTTCGATGTTTCGAATACACCTGAATCGCTTAAAAAAGGAGAATTTATGAAAAAAATCAATCAAATGGATAGTGTCGTGACGCCGGAGGGCAAAGCACGATACTAGGCCTTTAGCCCTCCAATAGGATGAAATTTATATAGGTAATTGAGAAAGTGCCGTGAGCTTTAGGTCCAGTTTCGCACGAAACAATTTTTACACTGTACGACGTACAGGCTATCGCCTGTTCGCCTACACGTTACAAAATTGTTTGTGGAAACTGAACCCAAAGCAATCATTGTTCGGCGTTTGAAAATTTCTCGCAATTATCTAGATCAATAAAATTTGGAGGAAAAAATGAATAAGATCGATTTGGAAAATTACGGATTGGATCAGCGGTTTTTGCAGGAAGCCAGTTTATATAGCAATTTGTTTGTGGCCCGGGTGACGGAACAGCATCGCGACCTGTATAAGGTAATGGCTGAGGAGGGCGAACTGCTGGCTGAGGTATCGGGGAAGTTTGCCTTTGATGCCGGGGATAATACCAGCTTTCCGGTGGTTGGCGACTGGGTGATGATTGATCGCACCGAGGCAGATTCTGGTCATGCGGTGATCCATCAGGTGTTAAGTCGCAAGTCGCTGTTTGAGCGAAAAGCCGCCGGTACCAGTGGTGGCAGCCAGATTGTGGCGGCTAATTTTGATCTGGTCTTTATTTGCATGTCACTCAACAATGATTTTAATCTGCGGCGGCTGGAGCGTTATTTGTCAATTGCCTGGAACAGCATGGCCCGACCGGTGATTGTTCTGACCAAGGCCGACCTCTGCGATGATTTAGCAGCCCGGCTCAGGGAGATTTCGGCGGTTCGGGTGGGCACCGATGTGGTGGTTTGCTCCAGTGTCGATAACCGTGGTTACGAACAGATTGCCGCTTATCTGGCCCCGTGCAAAACGATTGTCTTTCTGGGTTCGTCCGGGGTTGGCAAATCAACCATTATCAACCATCTGATCGGGGCCGAGGTTCTGGCGACCAAGGGCCTGAGAAGTGATGACAAGGGTCGGCACACCACCACCCATCGGCAGCTGCTGCGACTTCCAGGCGGCGGGGTGGTTATTGATACCCCGGGGATGCGGGAACTCCATCTGGACAGTGCGGACTTGTCCCGGTCCTTTACGGACATTGAAAGCCTGGCTGCGCAATGCCGCTTTGGGGATTGCAGCCACCTCGGTGAGCCGGGGTGTGCGGTAAAAGCGGCTGTAGAATCCGGCCACCTGTCTGAAAAGCGGCTGGAAAACTATCGCAAGCTGCAAAAGGAATTAGGCTATGAAGGCCTTAATTCCCGGCAGCTGGAGGCTGAAAAGATTAAAAAAATGTTTGGCAGCAAAGGCGAAATGAAACAGCTGATGCGTCATGCCAAGAATAAAAACAAACGCTAAAGAGTGGAGTGATTAGCGGCATGGTGGCAAAGATATGAAGATCCGGCACGCTTTTTCCGGAGTCGATGCCTTGCCGACTTTTCCGACCAATAACAAATAATTAGAACTAAGCGGGTGAATTCGAATTGACATCCAGGAGAGAGGGTTAGATGATTAAAAAAATTGACAATACTGACTTAGAAGCAGCAGTGAATCTGGCCAATCAGGTTTTTCACGAATTCATTGCCGAGGGTTACAGCGAAGAAGGTCGCCAGACCTTTACCAATTATCTGGATTTCAAGCTGGAAGAAATGAACGAAGATCTGATCTCCGGTCATAAGGTTCTCTGGGGGTTTTATGAGGACGGCCGGATCGTCGGGGTGATTGGTACCCGGGATGAACTTCATATCTCACTGATGTTTGTCGACAAGGACTATCACCACCGGGGCATTGCCCGGGCGCTCTTTGACACGGTACTGGCCGAACTAAAAAGCCAGCACCCGGGAGACCCCTTTGTCCTGACAGTTAATTCGTCCCCCTATGCGGTGGCCGTTTACCACCGCTTTGGCTTTGTGGACATCGCCGGGGAACAGGAAAACAACGGCATCCGCTTTGTACCGATGAAGATGACAATTAATCAACACGAGTAACTGATCCGGTTAGGCAAAATGGCCGCGAAACACTCGCCAGAGAAATAATAAAAAGCGCTTTGATGATACGCATTGAGGTTCATCAAAGCGCTTCTTTTGATTTGAAACCACAACTAAAAGAATAATTCTGGAAAAAAGTTTAGCAATTGCTGAAGTATATGTAATTGACAGAATTCCCGACAGATGGTAAGGTTTACAAAATAAGTTAAGTAATCAATATAAGTGGGAAAGAAAAGAATGAAAGAGAGGAAAAAATGAAAAAGAGAACAGCATCTGTTATCAGCATCCTGGCCATCCTAGTGGGCTTGGTAAGCCTTGGTGTCAGTCCCGTTATGGCCGAATCAAATTTGCCAACGACGCAAGCTAGTTCAACGACTGCCGCTATCGAAACAAGTGAAGCCATCGGGATAAGTTACCATACCCATGTCCAGAATATTGGCTGGGAAACACAATGGGCAAAAAACGGTGAAAGTGCCGGTACCGAGGGGTATGGATACCGGCTGGAAGGGATTGAAATTGAACTGACCGGCGATGTCCCGGACGGCGCCGCCATTGAATATCGAACCCACGTCCAGAATGTTGGCTGGGAGAATTTCTGGGCAATCAACGGTTCGACGGCCGGTACCCAGGGTCAGGGTCTACGGTTGGAGGGAATTCAAATCCAATTGATTGATCTGCCAGGCTATTCGGTGGAATACCGAACCCATGTCCAGAATCTCGGTTGGGAAAGCAAATGGGCTAAAAATGGCGAAATCGCCGGAACTCAGGGACAGGGACTACGGCTCGAAGGAATTCAGATCCGGCTGGTAAAGGATGCGGTATCGGTGGTGACCGATTTAACCGGGACGGCGGAAGTTTCGTCAACTGGCGGTGTGGTCAGTCTTTCTGACGGCGCAGCGGTGACGGTTCCGTCCGGGGCCTTAAGCCAAACCAGCAGTTTCCATTTCAGTCGACTTTCCGAAGGGAGTGGCGGGGAATCTTTTTATCAGCTCAATGGGGTTCCCGATGTCTGGCAGGGCAATTTTGAAGTGACCCTGCCGCTAAATACGCTACCGGCAAACACGGGCGATACCTATGTGGCAGTTTATCACAACAGCAGTTTTCAGCCGTCATCGGATAGCGGGGGAACCAACCGCCAGTTGATTAAAGCGGAGGTCGTCAACGGCCAGGCTAAAATTTTGTTACCGGTTATGAATACCGATATTGTCACGACTTTGGGTGATGAAGGCACCATTGAGACGGCGATACCCAATTATGAACTGCTCTTTTACGTCATGCCGGATGTCCGGACTGAAACGGTTGGCGGCTTTAATCTGACCGTTCCGGTATCGGTGGCCAAAGCCAATCCGCAGTTAATTGCGGAAATAAAAACGGCCCTAACCGAGACGGCCGCTTTCATTAAAAGCGAAACCGGGGTAAATCTGCCTTATACTGGGGGGCGGAATCCGTTGCCGGTAGATATATTTGATTTTAATTGTCTGATCGAACGTTATCTTGGCGGTCGCAGTGCCACAGCCTGGGGTTATCTGGAGGTATCCGGTTACACCCGGGCCAGTCAGTTGTCCAATGCCTGGATCAGCATTAACTCCGGTAAATTTAAAGACGCTGATGCGGCCCGGCAAATTCGGGCAACAGTCGCCCATGAGCTTTTCCACTACTACGAGCAATTGTATCTCCCAACTGATGGCCGCAATCAGAGCCTGTTGCAGGAAGCCTCAGCGGTATGGATGGAATTTGAAATGATGAAAAACTATCCTAATTTTTGGCCCAGTGTATTGGATCCGGAAAATGTCGGCTGGTTCGGTAAATATGGCTTACTGCGGGTCAGTAAAACCGCCTGTCATAATCAGGATGCCCACGCCTACGCCACCGCCCTTTATCTCAAATACATGAGTGAGAAGAACGGCACCCAGGCGATGGGTAAGCTCTGGCAAGCGGTTAAAACCGATGATGAGTTGTTTAAGGCACTCAGTGCGGGATTTAATGATATCAACTGGTATAATAACTGGCCGGATTTTGTCAAAAAACTGTTTTCCGGGGACTTGACCAAAGCGATGCCAGATACCACCTGGTCAATCCATACCAATGCGGTGATTGACTCGGGGAAAAGTTATAAGGTCGATGATCCCTACACCCAGATGAAATATCGGTTCAGCTCGGAAGTTTATGCGCTTTCGGCTCAGACGCATATGATTTTTCTGCGGTATAACACCAAAGGATTTGCCCCCAGTGAAAAGGCCAGTTTAAAAATAACCAACGGCAATAGTGCCGACGTGACGGTTTACCTGTTTAAAAAGAAAGACAACGGCGATGCCGAGTTGCTCGCTACTATCGACTCGGATACGCCATATGTGCTGGGCGATCTGCCTAGTGAAGGAATACAAACCCTGAGTCTGATAACGGCGACTAAATGGCAGCCAACTGCAGCGGGGATGAACGAAACTCGCACGGCAATCATTGATGCCGAAATCATTTTTGGTTCTGATACCAGTGCCTATGATGCCCTGGTGGCTTCGTTGCCGACAAATAATGACAGCCAGACCTATACCCGAAACAGCTGGGAAATGTATCAGGTTTATCTGGCTGGCTGTAATCTGAAGCTGACATCAGCTGACAGTCAGACCGCTATTGATGCGGAAGTTATCAAGCTCAAAGAAGCACTAAGCAAGCTGCAAAAAGGTGCCACTGCACCTGACGATTACGATTGTGGCTGGCAACCGGACTATGCCAACCTGATCAAGGAAGATCTGGATAGCAGTCTGGGTAATTATGGATACTACCATTATGATTCCGCCGGTCGGAAACATGGACTCTATCTCCTCTACTATGATCCGGAAATGACCAAGCCAAAATATGCCTGGGCTTATTATGAAAACAAGATTCATGGCATCGCCACCGCCTGGTATGAAAATGGCACCATCGGCGAGCGTATCGAGTATCAGTATGGGATGCAGCATGGTTTGACCAAAACCTGGTGGGAAAATGGTAACCGCTTATATGAAGGCAACTTCGACAATGAAGCTCGGATTGGCACCCATACCTACTGGTATGAAAACGGCTATAAGCGTGAAGAAACCGTCTATCTCAATGACTTGAAAAATGGCAGTTATGCCTACTGGTATGAAAATGGAACACTTCAGGAAAGCGGCACCTACAGCAATGATCAAAAGACCGGGGTTTGGACGCAGTGGCATGACAATGGGGTCAAAAAGGCTGAAGGCAACTATAGCAACAATCAAAAAACCGGAACCTGGTCCTACTGGTATTCGGATGGTAGCCTGAGTCGTAGCGAAAATTATTAATTGATTCTGAGAAATGCCTCAAAAAAAGATACGTTGCCAAAAAACATTTGACAAAAGCGGCTAGATCGATTATGCTTTATTTAATTTAATACATCAATAAACCGTTGACGTGGAGATAACGGTGTATCGTGCAGTTACAGAGAGCGGGGAAGGCTGAGAGCCTCGCACAACGCAGAGCATCAAATGGACCACTGAGGGCGCAGTCAAAGGAAATGACCATTTCCGAGTATTCTGCGACGTGACGCATACGTCAGTTGCGAGGGATATGTTAGTATCCTGCAGAGTGTACAGGGATTTTTCTCTGTAAATGAAGGTGGTACCGCGGGCAGAATTTTTGCGCTCGTCCTTGATTAATTTTTATTAATCAGGGGCGGGCGTTTTTTTATTACTTAAAAGCGCATAAAATAGTAGAGAAAACCAATGAACGAAAGGATACGATTATGATTAAACCATCGATGGAAGCGGCCAGAGGGTATTGCAACGATTATCAGAGCATCCCGATTAGTCTGGAGCTGTTTTCCGATATCAAGACACCGATTGAGGTGCTTAAAATTTTAAAGGCCACCGGCAAAAAATGTTATTTACTGGAGAGTGTGGAAGGCGGCGAAAAATGGGGGCGGTATTCATTTCTCGGTTTTGACCCGACCCTGGCGGTGACCTGTCTGGATGGGGAAGTAGTTGTCAAAAATGGCAAGACAAAGGATACCCTGGCCGATGATCCCCGAACGGTGCTCCGGGAAATTCTGGCGGATTGGAAAAGCCCCAAACTGGATTTTCTGCCGGTCTTTACCGGCGGCTTTGTCGGTTATATTGCCTATGACTTTGTCAAATACACCGAAGCCAATCTGGTGCTGACCAATGAAAATACCGAAAACTTTGATGACCTCAATCTGATGCTCTTTGACAAGGTCATCGCCTATGATCATCTACGCCAGAAAATTGTGGTCATCGTCAATATTAAAACCGACAACTTTGAGAAAAACTATATCGACGGGGTGATTAAGCTCAAGGAAATTGAGGCGCTGATTAAAAACGGCAGCAGCACCGTGCCCTTCCGGGGGCAGGTAACTTCGGAGTACCGCTCACTTTTCACGAAAGACTATTATTGCGAGATGGTTAAAAAAACAAGAGAGCACATTTATCAGGGGGATATTTTTCAGGCGGTGATTTCCAACCGCCTGGAAGCTGATTTTTCCGGCGATCTCTTGTCGGCCTATCGGGTACTGCGGACCATCAATCCCTCGCCCTACATGTTTTATATCGACTTTGAAGGGATGCAGGTAGCCGGGGCGTCACCGGAAACCCTGGTATCGCTTAAAAACGGCCAGCTGTCGACCTTTCCGATTGCCGGTACCTGTCCCCGGGGCGCCACCCCGGCGGAAGATGAAGCTTTGATTGCCGAGCTTCTTAAAGATGAAAAAGAACTCAGTGAACACAACATGCTGGTCGATCTGGGCCGCAACGATCTGGGCAAGGTCAGTGAATTTGGCTCGGTTCAGGTGGAAACCTATCAGGAGGTGGTTCGCTATTCCCACGTCTCCCACATTTCCTCAACCGTTACCGGCACCCTCAAAGCGGGCCTCGATCAGCTGGATGCCCTGGGGGCCGTGCTTCCGGCGGGAACCCTGTCCGGAGCGCCCAAAAAACGGGCGATCGAAATTATCGATGCGTTAGAAGGTCAGAAGCGGGGTGTCTATGGTGGAGCCGTTGGTTATATCGACTTTTCCGGCAACATGGATATGTGCATTGCCATTCGGATGGCGGTTAAAAAGAACGACAGGGTTTATGTCTCCGCCGGGGCCGGCATCGTCGCTGACAGCATCCCCGAAAAAGAGTATAACGAATCACAAAACAAAGCCCGGGCGATGTTTGAAGCCCTGGAACGGGCTCAGGAGGTGGAATAATGATTTTACTGATTGACAATTACGACAGCTTTTCCTATAACCTGTATCAATATGTGGGGATGATCAATCCCGATATCCGGGTGATTAAAAATGATGAACTGAGTCTGGCTGAAATCGCCGCCCTGGCGCCGGATCACATCATCGTCTCACCGGGGCCGGGACGACCCGCTGATGCCGGGATCTGTGAAGAGGTCATCGAGTATTTCAAGGACAAAACCCCGATTCTGGGGGTCTGCCTGGGGCATCAGGCCATCTGCGAGGTCTTCGGTGGTACCGTTACCTATGCCAGCACCCTGATGCATGGGAAACAGAGCACCGTTCACATCGCCAACGGCAGCCCGATTTTTCGGGGGCTACCGCCGATTATTGCCGCCGGTCGCTATCACTCCCTCAGTGCTGAGCGGAGTACCTTGCCGGATGAGCTGCTGATTATCGCCGAGGATGACGAGGGCGAGGTCATGGCGGTGAAACACCGCAGTTATAATGTTTACGGGGTGCAGTTCCATCCCGAATCGATTCTTACCGAGGCCGGTCACCAGATGATTGAGAATTTTTTAAAGATTGGAGGCGAAATATGATTAAGTCAGCCATTTACGATATTGTCAACGGCAAAGACCTGTCTCTGGAGCGGACCCGGGAGGTTATGGATCAGATTATGAACGGGCAGGCTACCAACGCCCAGATCGCCTCGTTTCTGACGGCCATGCGGATGAAGGGGGAAACCATCGATGAGATTACCGCCTGCGCCATGGTCATGCGGGACAAGTGCACCAAGATTTTCCCCAAAACTGATGTGCTGGACATTGTCGGTACCGGCGGCGACGAGGTGTCCACCTTTAATATTTCCACAGTGTCCGCCCTGGTGATTGCCGCTGGTGGGGTGCCGGTGGCCAAACACGGCAACCGCAGTGTCTCCAGCAAATGCGGATCGGCCGATCTGCTGGAAGCCCTAGGGGTGAACATTGAACTGTCAGCCGAAAAAAGCGCCGTGCTGCTGGACGAACTGGGGATCTGCTTTATGTTTGCCCCCACCTATCACGCCTCGATGAAATATGCCGGGCCGGTCCGCAAGGAACTGGGCATCCGGACCATCTTTAATATTCTTGGCCCGCTGGCTAATCCCGCCGGGGCCAATATGCAGCTGCTGGGGGTCTATGATGAAAATCTGGTGGAGCCCCTGGCCAATGTGCTGAACAAGCTTAAGGTCAAGCGGGGGATGGTGGTCCATGGCCATGATGGACTGGACGAAATCACTTTGACGGACACCACCACCATCTGCGAAATTGCTGATGGTAAGATCAACAGCTTCTTTATCACCCCGGAACAATTGTGTCTGAAGCGCTGTGAATTATCCGATTTGATCGGCGGCGAGAAAGAAGAAAATGCCGCCATTGCCCTGAGCATCCTAAACGGCGAAAAAGGGCCCAAACGGGATGTGGTGGTGCTGAACTCGGCCTTCTGTCTGTATATGTCTCACAACAATATCACCCTTCGGGATTGCGTCAAGATGGCACAGGACCTGATTGACTCCGGCAAGGCCAAGGCCAAGCTGGAGGCCTTTGTCAAGCGCAGCAATGCGCTGGCCATTGAGGTGCTGGCATGATCCTGGATCAAATTGTGGCGGCTACCGCCAAACGGGTGGCGGCGCTTAAAGAAACGACATCACTGGAAAACCTGAAAAGTCAGGTCAAACGGTCGGAAACGCCGTTTGCCTTTGAAAAAGCCCTGGCCAGACGCCGGGATGCCGGGACGATGGCTTTTATCTGCGAAGTGAAAAAAGCCTCGCCGTCGAAAGGGGTGATTGCGGCTGATTTTCCCTATCTGGACATTGCCCGGGACTATCAGGCCGCCGGCGCCGATGCCATTTCGGTGCTCACCGAGCCGGACTTTTTTCAGGGGGCCAATGAATTTCTGACCGAAATAAAACAGCAGGTAAGCATCCCGGTGCTGCGCAAGGATTTTATCATCGACCCGATACAGATTTTCGAAGCCCGCCAGATTGGCGCTGATGCGATTTTGCTGATCTGTGCGATTCTCACCACCGCACAGATCCGGGAATACCTTGCCCTGGCCGATGCATTGGGTTTGTCAGCCCTGGTGGAAGCCCATGACGAAGCCGAAGTAGCCCAGGCCCTAGCTGCCGGAGCCCGGGTCATTGGAGTCAATAACCGTAACCTTAAAACCTTTGAGGTGGATATCAACAACAGCATCCGACTGCGTCAGCTGGTGCCCCCGGAAATCCTGTTTGTATCGGAAAGTGGGATACAGACACCGGAAGACATCGGAAAATTGCGGAAAAATGGAACCAATGCGGTGCTGATTGGCGAAACCTTGATGCGAAGTGGGGATAAGAAAGCGGCGCTGGATCAGCTGCGGGGGTAGCGGCGGGCCGTGGTGCGGGCGAGGGTCTGACCCCTTGGTCATCACGGAACGCCCCTACGAATTGATGATAAACGGTGCTGTTTAAATAGTATCCACCAACGTGATGACTTAGGTTGTAGGGGCGGACAGTGTCCGCCCGCAAGCGTGGATTTTATGATAAAGGTTGATCTTAATAATCAATAACTCTCGGGCGAATGCGATTCGCCCCTACGAACCAAAGATCAGCAGCGTTGTTTAATAAATGCACAGATATGATGCATTAGATTGTAGAGGTGGGTCGTACCCGCCCGGCACGTGAAATTTATGCCAAACATTTATTATAAAAACAGCTGCAGATGTAATAAAGAACGAGGAGGTTACCATGACAAAAATAAAAATCTGCGGTCTGACCCGCCTGGCAGACATTGCCGCGGTAAACGCCGCCCGCCCGGATTATATTGGCTTTGTCTTTGCCAAAAGTAAGCGCCAGGTCAATTTCGAAACGGCCCGGGCCTTGAAGCAGGCCCTGGACCCCGGCATTGCCGCGGTGGGGGTATTTGTCAACCACCCGGTGGCCGAGATCATTGCGCTGGCCGGGGCGGGCATTATTGACCTGATCCAGCTTCATGGCGATGAGGATGAGGCCACGGTAGGGCTGCTGCAGGATCAAACCGCTTTGCCGGTGATCCGGGCCTTCCGGATCAAGAGCCCGGCCGACATTAAGGAAACTGCTGCCGACTACCGCCTCTTTGACACCTACGACCCCAAGCAATACGGTGGTTCCGGGACGGCCTTCAACTGGGATCTGCTGGCCGGTGTCAGCGGCGACTTTTTTCTGGCCGGGGGCCTCAACAAAGATAACATCGCCACCGCCATCCAGCAGGTGCGCCCCTATTGTGTCGACTTAAGCAGCGGGGTGGAAACCGCCGGCGTCAAAGACCGGGACAAGATTATTGAGATTGTGGAAATGATCAGGACGATTAACCGTTAATAAATGATCCAAATAAAAGCCCTAACCCAGAGCATTATTCCGTAGGAGCGGTCATTGACCGCCCGGAACGTTGATTTAATGCCAAACGTTAATCTAAAAATCAACAGCGTTCGGGCGAATGCGAATCGCCCCTACGAACCGAGAGTGACTGCATTAGGTTTGACATACTATATGGAACACATTATTGTGTTGGACTGCATTATCCCGAATATATAAAATACGAACAAGCATTGCTTAGCTGTCGGTTCCAAAGAACAATTTTGTTTATTTAGAGAACGAACCTAGTAATTAATAAAACCAAGTACCGACAATTGTTACATCATGTTGTGACCTAGGGGTCAGACCCTACGCATCGGGGCGAACACGGCAAAGCCTGTTCGATCCCGCAGCGAACAACAGATTAACAATTGGTCGGTACGCCAACGAAGTGCCAACCTTAAGTTCACCCAAAATTGTCCCAAAAAACCGTCAGCAAAGCTTACGGCAGTTTTGCAATTATCTTGTTTAGTTAAGAATAAGGAGAAAGAAAATGAGTAAAGGAAAATACGGGATTCACGGGGGTCAGTACACCCCCGAAACCCTGATGAATGCCATTATTGAAGTGGAAAAAGCCTATGAACACTATAAAAATGATCCGGCCTTTCAGGATGAGTTAACCGAATTATTAAACGAATACGCCGGTCGCCCTTCGCGGCTGTATTTTGCCAAAAAAATGACTGCCGATCTGGGCGGTGCCAAGATCTATCTCAAGCGGGAAGATTTAAACCATACCGGGTCGCATAAGATCAACAACGTCCTGGGGCAGGCGCTGCTGGCCAAAAAAATGGGTAAAACCCGGCTGATTGCCGAAACCGGGGCTGGTCAGCATGGGGTCGCCACCGCCACCGCTGCGGCACTGATGGGATTTTCCTGCGAGATCTTTATGGGCAAGGAAGACACCGACCGTCAAGCCCTCAACGTTTTCCGGATGCGGCTGCTGGGGGCTACGGTTCACGTGGTCACCTCCGGCACCATGACCTTGAAGGACGCCGTTAACGAAACCTTCCGGGAATGGACCACCCGGGTGGACGACACCCATTACGTTTTAGGTTCGGTGATGGGACCCCATCCCTTCCCGGAAATGGTCCGGGATTTCCAGAGCGTCATCAGCAAGGAGGCCCGGGAGCAGATGCTTCAAAAAGAAGGAAAACTGCCGGATGCCGTTATCGCCTGTGTCGGCGGTGGCAGCAATGCCATGGGGGCTTTCTACAATTTTATTCCCGATGAATCCGTCCGATTAATCGGCTGTGAAGCCGCCGGAAAAGGGGTGGACACCGAGGAACACGCCGCCACCATCGCCCGGGGCAGCCTGGGGATCTTTCACGGCATGAAGTCCTATTTCTGTCAGGACGAATACGGCCAGATTGCCCCGGTTTATTCGATCTCCGCGGGGCTTGATTATCCCGGCATTGGCCCGGAGCATGCCCATCTTCATGACAGCAAACGAGCCGAGTATGTGCCGATCACCGATGATGAGGCCGTAGCGGCCTTTTTCTACCTGTCCCGGACCGAGGGGATTATTCCGGCCATCGAGTCGGCCCATGCCATCGCTTATGCCATGGTGCTGGCGCCGACAATGAGTAAAGACCAGATCATCATCGTCAATGTGTCCGGTCGGGGAGACAAGGATGTGGCAGCAATTGCCCGCTATAAGGGGGAAAATATCCATGAGTAATCCAAACAAAGTCAATCAAATATCTAAAATCTTTGCCGATCAGAAAGCCTTTATCGCTTTTCTGACCGCGGGCGATCCCAGTCTCGATAAAACCGAGGAATTTATTCTGGCCATGGCGGATGCCGGAGCTGATCTGATTGAAATCGGGATTCCCTTTTCCGATCCCATCGCCGAAGGGCCGGTGATTGAAGCCGCCAACGAACGGGCCCTGCAGGTCGGTACCACCACTGATAAGATTTTTGCCATGGTTAGGCGGATCCGGGCGAAAACCGCCATCCCGCTGGTCTTTTTAACCTATATGAACCCGATTTTTGTATATGGTGGGGAACGCTTTTTTGCCACCTGCGAGGAAGTGGGGATCAATGGGGTGATCATTCCCGATCTGCCCTTTGAGGAAAAGGGCGAGATCCGAGAGCTTGCCGGTAGTCATGGTCTGGATCTGATTACCCTGATTGCCCCGACCTCCCAGGATCGTATTCAGATGCTGGCTCGTGACGCCACCGGTTTTATCTATCTGGTGTCGTCGCTGGGGGTTACTGGTGTCCGCAGTGAGATCAAAACCGATCTGGCTGCCATTATTGCTGACATCCGCCAGGTATCAAAGACCCCGGTGGCAGTGGGCTTTGGGATCGCCACACCGGAACAGGCGACGACGATTTCTAAGCTTGCCGATGGCGTCATTGTCGGCAGCGCCATTGTCCGCATCATCGCCGAGCACGGCCCCGCCGCCACCCCGATCCTTAGTGACTACGTCCGCAGAATGAAAGCGGCGCTGGTTTAAGTGGGAGGGGATGGCGTGAGATACCGTACCGCTTTAATCGCAGTTTGGTTTGACGAAAGCGCTTAAAATTTACAAAAGATTAACACAAATTGGATATTATTTTCCCCAACCATCTTGACGGATCGAATTTTTGCAGATTTAACGTGCTGTTTTTCAGGAATCACTCAACATTGGCCAAAATAAATCAGTTGATATCGTTTTTTTTACCTGCCAAATGGGTAGAAACGTGTTATAGTATGGTTTAGAGTACTAATAATGTTTATAGGAGGAAGTCTTATGAAAAAATTTATTAACGATGTCGAAAATGTGGAAAATGAAATGCTGGAAGGTATCGTTCTGGCCCACCCTGAATATGTAGCCCGTCTGGAAGGTTTTGACGTGCTGGTTCGGGCTGACAAAAAAGTCGGCAAGGTCGCTTTAGTCAGCGGTGGTGGCAGCGGCCACGAACCATCTCACGGCGGATTTGTCGGCACGGGAATGCTTGACGGCGCTGTAGCCGGTTCGGTATTCACTTCTCCCACACCTGATCAGGTATTTGAAGCGATCAAAGCGGTTGATGCTGGTGAAGGGGTATTATTAGTTATCAAGAATTACACCGGGGATATTATGAACTTCGAAATGGCCGCTGAACTGGCCGAAGCTGAAGGCATCAAAGTTGCCAACGTGGTTACCAATGATGATGTTGCCGTTGAAGATAGTCTATACACCACTGGCCGTCGGGGCGTGGCCGGTACCGTGTTTGTTCATAAAATTGCCGGTGCCAAAGCTGAAACCGGAGCCAGCCTGGACGACGTTAAAGCCACTGCTGAAAAAGTTATTGCCAACGTCCGTACCATGGGTGTTGCGCTAAAACCATGTACCGTGCCAGCCGCCGGCAAACCGGGCTTTGAGCTGACCGAAGAAGAAATGGAACTGGGCATCGGGATTCACGGCGAACCGGGAACCGAACGTAAACCGATTCAGACCGCTGACGAAATCGTTGATTACCTGATGGAACGGATCTTAAAAGATATGGCTCCCGCCGCTGGCGACGAAGTAGCCGTTATGATCAATGGTGCTGGCGCAACCCCACCAATGGAACTGTATATCTTAAACCGTCGGGTCCAGCAAATTCTGGCTGACAAAGGCATTAAAGTCTTTAAAACCTTCGTCGGTGATTACATGACTTCCATTGATATGGCTGGGGCTTCCATCACCCTGTTAAAACTGGATGCTGAACTTAAAGACCTGTTACTGGCCAAGGCTGATACCATCGGCTTTAAAATGTACTAAAATTTCGCAATACTAATTGGTTAGCACTTCGCTGGCGTACCGACCAATTGTTAATCTGTTGTACGCTGCGGAATCGGACAGGCTACGCCGTGTCCGCTCCGATGCGTACAACATGATGTAACAATTGTCGGTACTTAGTTTGGTTGTTAACATAAAGGCTTTTAGAGAACTAAATGAGAAGAATATAGAAACGAGGAAAATACATGGCAACAAAGGCAGAAGTGCTGGATTTTATCCGGATTTATGCGGATAAGATGGCTGAACATCGACAAGAATTGACCGATTATGACCAGGCCATTGGTGATGGAGATCATGGTATTAACATGAGCCGAGGCTTTAAGGCGGTCATCGAAAAATTACCAACAGTTGAAGAGAAAAATATCGACGATATTTTAAAAGCAGTGGGGATGACCCTGGTATCCACCGTTGGCGGGGCTTCCGGTCCACTTTATGGTACCGCATTTATGAAAGCCGGAGCGGCTGTTAAAGGTAAAGAAGAATTATCCAACGAGGATATTCTGCTGGCTCTGGATGAAGCAGTGGGCGGTATCCAGTTTCGGGGTAAAGCAGTCGAAGGTGAAAAAACCATTCTCGACAGCATGATTCCCGCCATCAACGCCATTAAAGCCAGTCTGGCAGATGGCCAAACCATGGCTGAGGCCCTGGGGGCCGGGGAAACCGCTGCCTGGAACGGGGTCGAGTATACCAAAACCATCATTGCCACCAAAGGCCGGGCCTCTTATCTGGGAGAACGCAGCATCGGACATCAAGATCCCGGGGCAACCTCGATGGCCTATGCCTTTCAGGCCATCAACGAAGTGGCGCAAAAGGCAGGTAACTAAAAGTGGTTGGAATCGTAGTTGTTTCGCATAGTCAGAAGGTAGCTGAAGGGGCCGTGGAACTGGCCCGGCAAATGGCGCCGGAAGCCCGAATTGCCGCCGCTGGCGGGATGGAAGATGGCAGCATCGGCACCGATGTCTCCAAAATTCTAGCCGCCATCGAGACCGTTGAAGAAGGTGATGGCGTGGTGATTCTGGTGGATCTGGGCAGTGCTGTGATGAGTTCGGAAATGGCCATGGAAATGCTTAGTGACAGCAGCCAGGTCAAGATCATCGATGCTCCGATTGTCGAAGGCACCATCTTTGGTTCAGTGGAAGCATCCATCGGCTCCTCCTTTGAAGAAGTCGTCGAGGTGCTGGCCGGGGCCAAAGCGTATAAAAAATTTTAACCGATCATCGTTCAAAACACCTCGGCTTGCCGGGGTGTTTTTTTAAAGAATTGCCGGTGATTTTACGAAAAATTGATGAAATGTGCGGGGATCTGTGGTATAATACAAAAAAATCATGCGATCATTTTCAGGTGCCGAATCAGGGGGTCTGAGAAAATTGCCGGGAAAGGGGAATCAGGATGGATCCAATCATTATTAACGCCGCTGCGCCACAGGCTGCTGCCAGTTCGCTGGCCAAGAAAGTTGAAACAGTAACCGTTAAGCCCACCGCTGACAGTGTCAACCCCCAGCAGGCCGCCAACGAGGCCAATTCCTACTACAAGTTTGACAGCATGGAGCTGAGCCGTGAATATGTCGGTTACCGGATGAAAAGCGAGAACAGCAACATAAACAGTGATACCGACCAGGAGACTTCCACCATTGATCAGAAGCTCAAGCGCATCCCCGGCGATGACGACGACACCCGCGAGGAGAAAGACGCCCGCCGCCAGGCTGCCAAAGCCGAGCAGACCGAGGACGAGGCCGTTGCCAGCAATCAGTTGGGCAGCTACACCAATTCGGAGCTGAAGGGTCTGGTTTTAGCTGGTAAGATTACCATGGCCACCTATAATGCCGAAATCAAGAATCGCCAGGAGAAAGCGGTTGCAGCGTCATCCCAGGCGGCCGACCTGACGGCATCTGTACTGCCGACCCCGCCATCACCACAGCAGCAAACTCAGCAGCTGCAGAACCTGGCTGCCGGTCAGCTCCGCCGTAAGGGCACTAACAGTATTTTTTAATGCTTGCATTTTTGATGCTTAGATAGACAAGCATAAATCTGAAAAGAAGCACCGGGCCGGATCTCTATCATCCGGTGAACGCTTCTTTTTTTTATGCCTGTTTCCGAAGTGTGATGACTTTTTACTGTTTCATTTTTCGACCATTCGTGGTATATTATTTTTGTTGCGCTATTTTTGTTAGATACCATAAGGATGTGAACCATGAATTTTTCCAATTTAGGGGTAGCCATTCTGCTGACGGTGTTGGCTGGTTTATCCACCGGCATCGGCGGGCTGATTGTGCTGCTTTTTGAAAAAACCAATACCAAACTTTTATCCATCGCTCTGGGGTTTTCGGCCGGGGTGATGATTTATGTCTCCTTTGTGGAGCTGTTTTTTGAGTCCCGGCGGCTACTGATTGCCAATCTGGGTGCGGAGGCCGGGGTCTGGGTCAACGTCATCGCTTTTTTCGGGGGCATGCTGCTGATTGCCATCATCGATAAGCTGGTGCCGTCCTATGAAAATCCCCACGAAACCCACATGCTGGAAGAAACGGCATCCTGTCCGGTGGATGGCAGCCAGAAACTATTGCGGACCGGGATTTTTACGGCAGTAATCATCGCCATCCATAATTTTCCCGAAGGGATGGCCACCTTTGTCTCAACCATCCAGCAGCCTTCCCTGGGTTTGGCCATTGCCATTGCGGTGGCGATTCACAATATTCCCGAGGGGATGTCAGTGGCGATTCCGGTTTTTTGTGCCACCGGATCCCGCAAAAAGGCCCTCGGCTGGTCGCTGTTTTCGGGCATGGCCGAGCCAGTCGGGGCGATTGCCGCCTATTTTATTTTGCTGCCCTTTTTGAATGATACCGTCTTTGGAATTCTCTTTGCCGGGATCGCCGGGATCATGGTCTTTATCTCGCTGGACGAGCTGCTGCCCACTGCCCGGGAATACGGCGAACACCACCTCTCCATCTACGGCCTGATTGCCGGGATGATGATCATGGCCCTGAGTCTGATTGTGCTGATGTAAAAAAAACCGCCACATTAAATGGGCGGTTTTTTTGTTTTGCTATTTTTTGTGGGCTTTTAAGTAGTTGGCGACCCGTTCTTCGGCGTTGGCCTGGATATTGTAGTAATAGAAGGGGTAGTCGTAGCTGTGGAAGACGCCTCGGCCAAAGGCGGCGCTGCCGGGAGCGTAGGTGTCCACATCGACGGTGCTGCAGATCAGTACGCCTTTTTCCAGGCTGACCTGTGCATCGGCAAAATTCATTACCTTGACATTGCTGCCGTCGGGATTTTTAGCCACGGTGCCATCGGCATTGATCTGCAGTGAACCGAGGTTGGCACTGGCTGGCGCCAGGGTTTCATCGGTCGTCCAGGTAAGGGGGTTGATGACATGAGCGGTGGGCAGCACCACAAAATCGGTGCCTTCAATGGTGGGGGCCTGGGTATTGTAGGAAATGATCACCCCGGTATCCCCGGAGCCGGTGGCAAACTTAAGGTTGGGATTATCGGCCAGATAGTCGTCGGTGATGGAATAGCCAATAATATAGGCTGCCACCATCTGCTTCTGAGCCTCGGGATGGGCCTTCATATAGTTCGACAGCAGATAGATCATCACGTTGGAGCCCTGGGAATGGCTGGCCAGAATAAAGGGGCGGCCGTTGTTGTAGTGGTCCATGTAATAGTCAAAGGCGGCGGTGGCATCGGTTAAGGTGGTCCCTTTTAAGACATCCTGCTGTTCGTCGTAGGACATGTTGGCGGTGGCGGATGGATCGAACTGCCGGTAATAGGGGGCATAGATATTGGCCGATGTTTCAAAGGCGGTGGCCTGACGGGCATAAGCCAGATTGGCATTGGTGATCATGACCGGGTCATCGACGGTGCTGATAATTGGGGCATCGGCATTGGCTCTGGCCCAGGCGGTGGGGTAGAGATAGAAGACATCGACATCCTTGTCAAGGGCGGTGGGTAGGGCAAGCCAGTGGGCGCTGTCACTATAGTCGGTGGGCACAATGCCATCCGACGTTTCGGTCTGGGGAGCTTTGTCCTGGGCAGCGGTGCAACCGCAAAGAATCAGGGCCAGCAGAGAAACCATCAGGGAAATCCATTTTCTTCTTTTCATGAGGTGCTCCTTCAATAAAATTAGGTTATTTGATCTCGGGGCGGGTAAGGCATGAATCGGCTGGTTTAAAGGCCTGCAATTGGGCCTTTATCAGACAGCTCTTGTGATACTTCCAGTATAACAGAATCTGCCGGATTGGGACAGTGGCTTTGGGTCTGATTGACAGAAAGAATTAAAAAATACGCCATTTAAAAAGAAATCTACGCCTTTTTGAGAATCGACTCTGTGATATGATTAAACCATTAATGGATTCGATGTAAAAAAAATAAAATGGAGAAAAGAAAATGAAGAAGAAATTAGTATACTGGTGTGTCTGCTGGGCACTGATTTTTCTGGCGGTGCCGCTGTCAGCTACAGCGACGGAACTGCCGGTAGGGGTTGCCTACCGGGGACATATTCAGGACCGGGGGGACTACCCGCTTGACGGCAGCTGGGTGGACAGTCCCGACCTGATTGGTACGGTGGGTCAGAGCAAGCGGATTGAGGGGTTTGAAATCAAACTCAATGAGGATCTGCCCATGGAGATGTCGATCCGCTATAATGTTCATGTTCAGAATAGGGGCTGGCTCTATGACGAGAATGACCCGACGGACTGGCCCCGGGATGGTGCCTATGCCGGAACCCGGGGCGAAAGCCTGCGGATTGAAGCGGTTAAAATTGTGCTGACTGACAGCGCCGGAAAACCGGTGCCGGGGTACAGTGTCCAGTATCGGGGCCATGTTCAGAACCTTGGCGATCAGCCCCAGACGGCCGATAGCTGGCTGGCTGACGGCGCCCAGCTGGGTACCGTGGGGAGCTCCCTGCGGCTGGAAGCGCTGCTGGTGCGGGTGGTTAAGAATAATGCCGACTTGACGGCTTACAATGCCCTGGTGGCAAAGGTTGCAAGGCTTACCAAAGGGGATTTTACGGCCGAGTCCTGGGCAGTATTGCAAACGGCCGTGAACGAGCATGCGGTTACGGTCGACTGGACACAAGCAGAGGTGGATGCAGTCGTAGCAATGATCCAGGCGGCTTATGAGGGGCTTACAAAGAAAACCGGACCGACAGTCTATGACAAAGCGGGTACCTATGGCCCGACTTCCGGCTCCCAGACCATTGATGGCGATGTGAGGATCGCAGCTGATGGGGTGATCCTGCAGAATCTGACCATCACCGGGGATATGTTAATCAGTGAGGCCGTCGGAAATGGCACCGTAACCCTGAACAATGTGACGGTGGATGGAGACACTCTTGTTCGGGGCGGCGGGGACAACAGTATTCATATTAATGGCGGCCGTTACAGCCGCATTGTAATGGAGAAAACCGCCAGCGGTGCGGTGCGGATTGTGGCTACGGGCGTGGATGGTCTGGATGTGATCATTGCTGAAGATGCCAGTGGCGAGACGATTATTTTAGAAGGAGCCTTTGACAGCGTGGAGATTAACGCCCCCAACATGACCGTCACCACCCAGGGCAATACCACCACCATCGGTAAGATGACGGTAGGGGAAACCGGTGGCAGCAGCACCGTGACCGTGAATCCCGGTACTACGGTCAGTGAACTGGTGCTTGATGGCAAAGCTGCCATCAAAGGCCAGGGCAATGTGGTTAAAGCCGAAGTCAAGGCCGATGGTGCGGTGTTTGATAAGAAACCGGCCAGCTACACGGTGGCGCCGGGGGTGGTGATTCCGCCGGTGTTTCCGACGCCCAGTGATGGCGGTGGGGGCTATAACCCGCCAGCACCGGTGGCCGTGACCGGGGTCAGCCTGAATCAGGCGAGTCTTTCGTTGGGAGTAGCCAGAATGGCACAGCTAAACGCCACGGTGTTACCAAGCAATGCGGCCAATAAAACAGAAACCTGGACATCCAGTGATGATACCATTGCCACTGTGGATGCCACCGGGAAGGTCACCGGAAAGAAAGAAGGGCAGGCCGCCATCACGGTTAAGACCGATGACGGCAACAAAACCGCCAGCTGCACGGTAACCGTGACGACCAGCTTTGAGGTGACTCAAATCGCTGACGGAACCGCTGTGATCACCGGGATGAACGGCAGTAGCAAGGTTATCCTTATTCCCGAAACCATTGACGGGGTAACCGTTTCGGGGATCGGTGACCAGGCTTTTTATAATCGCAATATTACCAGTATCGAAATTCCCAAAACGGTTAAAACAATCGGTTTACGGGCTTTTTATAATTGCCTTAATCTGACAACGGTGATCTTTGCAGCCGAATCGGGACTGGAAACAATTGGCGAGGCTGCTTTCCAGCTTGATCATAATATTAGCAAAGTAACGATTCCCAAAAACGTTAAAGTAATCAGTGATGATGCCTTTTCGGGTTGCACCCAACTGAATGAAGTGATCTTTGCGGACGATTCAAGCATTGAGACAATTGGCAATTCGGCCTTTGCCAGTATTGGGGCGACGAACCTGACCTTACCGGCAAGTCTTAACACCATCGGCGATCGGGCTTTCTCTGGTTGCTCACTGCTTGAAACCATTACGATTTCAAACGGAGTGACCACTATTCCGGTGGAGGCTTTTGCCGAGTGTCGTGGTTTAACGGCGGTGACGCTGCCATCGGGGCTGACTGCCATCGGAGCGGGAGCCTTTAACAACTGCGACAAGATGATCAATATCACTATCCCAAAAGGGGTCAATTCGATTGGGGATGCTGCCTTTGGTTATGATGCGGACAAGGTACCGGCCAGTCGCTGCTATACCTTCCGGGGCGATGTGCCGACAACGCTGGTAGTCGGGGCCCTACCGATCACGGCGCCGACACCGACGATCCGTTATTATGCGAATTATGGCGGCTATGATAGCTGGACCGGATATACTAAGGAACATATTTTAGCAACCCCGACTCAGCTCCCTGTGCAAATAGGGAATTCCTACAGTCCATTCGTTACAGTTAGTTGGAACACTGTCGCTGGCGCCACAGGTTATGAGGTTTTTTGCAGTGATACGTCGGGGAGCTATCCAGCAACGGCGGATTACACGACATCGGGCATAACGGCAACCATCACCGGTTTGGACAGCACCAAAACCTACTATTTTGTTGTCAAAGCCAGGGATGCTGATGGCGAATCACTGTGGTCCAATGAGCAGATGGCGGATATGAGTATGGCGGTTATCAACCCGGCGAATATTGATGAAAAAGGCGTGATCACCACCTATACTGGCCCCGGCGGGGCGGTGGTGATTCCGGAGCGGGTCGGCGGGGTACCCATCACCGGGATTGGCGATAATGCCTTTAAAGGAAAAAATAATGTGACATCGGTGTCAATTCCCCAAACGGTGACTAGCATTGGGGACGGTGCATTTATGGAGTGTTTCAACATGACAAGTCTAACTTTTGCGGGAACCTCACAATTGACGGCCATTGGCGACAAAGCCTTTCAGGGCTGTCAAAAATTGGAGAGAGTCAGTCTCCCCGCTAGTGTTAAGACGATTGGGGCATCTGGATTTATGCAGTGTTTCGCCCTGAAAGATTTAAATTTGGGGAGCGTTGAGACCATTGGGGCAAACGCCTTTTATGAATGCACAGGATTGGTTAATTTAACCATTCCCAATTCGCTGACCAGCATTGGAACCCAGGCTTTTTGCTATTGTACAGGTTTAAAGACGGTGGAATTTTTAGGTGGAAGTAATCTGCAGACCTTACTAGGCGCTTCCTTTTTTCAATGTTCCAGCCTGGAGACGGTAACCTTTGCGGCTGACAATCGGATTGAAGACATAAAATATGCAGCTTTTCAGGATTGTAGTAACTTAAAACAAGTGAATTTCTCAGCGGCCATGACACAATTTGGGCATAATGCCTTTAGCGGCTGTCCGGCCAATCTGGTGCTGCGTTTTGATGGCAATGCCCCATCGGTTGACAGTGCGGCAATCCCCGCCGGGACAACCATTGAGTATTGGGAAGATAAAAGCGGCTTTATGAGCGGCGTCTGGCCAGGCTGTAGCTTAAAGCTGCGCAATATCAGTCTGACCCAGACCGATGTGACCATCAATACAGCCAGCTTCAGTTTTGATGCTCAGACCGGGGCCACGGAGGTGAAACTCCAGAAAAAGGCCCATACGGATAGCGCCTGGATCGATGCAACAACGACTGAAGCGCTTACCGGCGCCTCAACGACCGCCACAGCCACCGGACTAACCCCCGGCATCAACTATGATTTTAGGCTGTGGGTCACCGGCGGCGACAACGCCGGGCCGTCAATAGTGGTCAATCTGACCACCCTTGTGGCGGTGGAATACATCATCCTGAATAAAACGACCTTGGAGCTGAGTGCAAACGGCAGTGAGACCTTAACGGCGCCGGTGATACCAAGCGATGCTGCCAATCAGGACATCAATTGGACATCCACCGCATCTGCTGTGGCCACGGTCAATAGTAATGGTCTGGTGACGGCGGTTGCTGCCGGTACAACAACAATTACCGCCACCGCCGCCGATGGCGGAGGTGCTTACGCTTCCTGTACGGTAACGGTGCTGCCTTATTCATTCACGGTAACCGACGGAAAGGTGACGATTACCAAATACCTGGGGAGTGAAACGACTGTTTCTATCCCCGGGACCATTGGTGGAAATCCGGTGGTGGCGATTGGTTATCAGGCATTTAAGTCTAAGGCAAACCTGACCGAAGTGACCATCCCGGCCAGTGTTACCAGTATTGGCGAAGGGGCCTTTCATATGTGTCAAAAATTAACAACCGTTCATTTTGCCACCGATTCACAGTTAATCAGCATTGACTTAAATGGTTTTTCCGAATGCCCGCTAACCAGCCTGACGCTGCCGAGTCAGTTGCATATCATCAGTAATTACAGCTTCTATCATAACCACTTAAGTGGCAGTCTGACGATTCCGGCGACGGTAACCTATATCGGTGATAATGCCTTTGAAGGAAAAATGGAGGGGACAACCCATCTGTCAAGCCTGGAAACCCTGACCATTCAGAGCACCGGAGGCGTTAATATTCGGCCGTCAGCTTTTAAATTCCAGCCTCTGACCACCATTAATTTGCCAGCTGGGGTGTCGATCGATGGGGATCCCTCAACCATGGGAACCAATGGCACCGGCTTTCTGGAAGCATATCTAGCTGGCGGTGCTGGCATCTATCAGTATGATTCAGGATCAGCGGCTTGGTCTAAATAGTATTCTCCTAAAAAATTCCCCCGCCCCAGCTATTGCCGGGACGGGGGAGAATGGCGGCCTTTTGGCCGCTATTTTTGGGCGGATTTTTGGTTAAACGAAAACCGGGCGGGCTCTGTTTAAATCAGGGTCTCCACCTCCACCAGCAGATCGGTGCGGCTGTAGGGGATGAGCAGCTCGACCCGGCCAAGGGCGCCGGGGCCGACCTCGTAGGGGTTAAAGAAGACACAGACCCCGGTGGCAGTGAGGTAGTAGGGGGAGTTGGCCCCCAGCTTGCCGGCAATGGCGGTGAGGTCAATGTCGCTATAGTTGGGGTCGGTATTTTTGAGCTGCTGGAATTCGGCGGTCAGTTTGGTGCTGATCTGGCTATCGGGGATTGCCAGCAGATCCCCCAGCAGCAGTTCATCGCCGGTTCTGGTGCCAAAGATGTGGGCGGTGAGCTCGCTGTTGCCATGGGCGCCGCCGTTATAGCGGTACTGTTCCTGGGTCACTGAGATGATATTGTTGTTATTGTAGGTTATTGCTGCGGTGACGTTGTTTTCGTATTTTCCGACCGCAGCGACTGGCCCGAGGTGCCACTGGTCTGGCCAGCGCTTTTCCAGTCCTGCCAGCCGATATTCTGGACATGGGTGCGATAGTTGGCAGTGGGCAGCACCGTTTCGGTGCCGATGGTTTCAGCCAGAATGCTCTGGGGCAGTGTCAGCACCATCAGGATTGTCACCAACATGACCGCAAGCCGGTACAATTTGTTTTTCATTTTGTTAACCTCGCTTTCATCGGTTTGTCTTGATACCGGTTTGGTGATTCGGGCGATTAATAATGACCACGGGTCAGACTCTCGCCCAGATGAACTTCAAAAAACTAATCCAGTACCGACAATTGTTACATCATGTTGTGACCTAGGGGTCAGACCCTATGCATCGGAGCGGACACGGCGTAACCTGTCCGATTCCGTAGCGAACAACAGATTAACAAGGGTCTGACCCCTTGGTCATTGGTCGGTACGGTATTGTGCGCCGACCTCAGCCCGGTCAGTGGTCAATTGGCTACCTGATAAGGCGGTTGCTCGGCGGAGTCAACACTAAAGTAGGTGCCCTTGGGGGCGACCTCGATCTGGATCGCTTCGAGGCGGTAGCCGTAGCCGGAGGTACCAGCCATTTCGCCGTTTTTACCCCAGCCCATCCAGCCGAAGTTCTGGCAATGGACCCGGTAATAGACATCAAACTGGTCGGCGTCGGCGCCGACTAACTGAATTTCAATGGCTTCCAGCCGCAGACCCATGCCGGAGGTGCCACTGACTTCTTTGTCGTAGTGCCAGGGGGCCCAGCCGATGTTCTGGATATGGGTGCGATAGGCGACGCCCAGGTCGTAGCCGGATTGGACCAACTGAATCTGGATCGCTTCGAGGCGCAGACCCATGCCGGAGGTGCCGGAGACTTCGCCGTTTTTGCAGTCATACTGCCAGCCCACGTTCTGAATATGGGTGCGGTAATAGACATCTACGTCGGAAGTTGCGGCACCTTTTACAGTAATCGTGTAGCTGGTGGTCTGGCCGCCGACGGCAATGGTCAGGGTTTTGGTGCCGGTGGTGGATGAATCAAAGCCGCTGACATTGGCGGCCGTCACCGTTTCGGTCCGGGTGGAACCATCGCTGTAGCTGCCGGTGACCACCAGACCGGAAAGATCCAGGGACTCACCCAGCTGATAGACCAGCTTATTGGCTGGGGTGGTAATGGCAATGCCGGTTAAGGTGACGGCGCTCTGGCCGCCGGTAAAGGCCTTGATGCAGACATTGTCGCCATCATTGGCGCCGGTGTCATACCAGTTGCCATTGAGGTCATAGCTGATAAAGCTTTCCCCGGCATTGGCTCTGGCCTGGCTGGTATAATTGGAAATGACCGTTTCCATCGGAATCGGCGAACTGGCCTGGGGACTTACGTACTTGATCACCACCGCAAATTTCTGGTTGGCGGACAGTCCCACTGGGGTATTGAGTTTTACGGTGTAATAGCCATCTTGGGCAAAGGTGACAGTCTGGGTGGCCCGCAACTGACCGCTGCTGGGGTTGCTGGCGGCAACGTCGGTATAGATCCGGATTTCGGCAGTGGTATTGGGGCCAGCCGAATAGGTGGAAATGGCGGTCAGGTTTTCACTGGCGGCGGCGGTAAAGATATTGGCTCCCCAGGCTGACCCGTCGGGGGTGTTGTAGCCCTGGGATGCCGTTCTACCCAGGGGATCATACTGGTAGATGCGGTTGTAATTTGTGGTGGCTTCGGCATTGTTAAAGGCAGCTAAGGAATTGGTGGCATAGGTGTCGTAGTAGGAGAGATAGAAATAGCCCCCATCACCCCAATCGCTGCCCCAGCTGTTCTTGATGATCCAGGCGCCGTTTCCCGGCGGTGGGGTGGCAAAATTGCTGCGGTCGTAGTTGTCATCCCAGCCGACCACCAGCACGGCGTGATCGGTACCGGCTGAGCCGTTGTAGTAGAGGGCTGAGGTGTTCTGGTTAAAGTAACTGGGGTTATCCACAGCGCTGGCGTAAAGGGAGGTAAAGACAGCGCCGCCATCCATCAGCGCCTGCTTTAAAGCGGTAGCTGATTTGGGCAGAAACTCAGCCTGCTGAATGTGATAAATGGGAGCCAGACCGGTTTTTTGGCCGGTGGGGTAGGGGTCGCTGCTTTCACTGACGGGACCGTTCCAGCGGGCCATGTAGGCCAGCGACATGCTGGCGTTGCCACCGCTTTCGGGGCCGTTGTCAAAGCCGTGATTCCAGCGGATGTTATTTTCGGACAGATCGGCGGTGACAGATGGTCGCAGTGTCGATTCCAGCGAACCGAGGCTGGCAAAGGTCCAACAGACCCCCAGGTTACCCTGATGCTTGACAGGGGTGAGGCGGCCGGTTAAGCGCAGATCATAGCTGGCCGGGAAGCTGGCGGTGTCGATGCTGTCGGTTGCCACCGTCTCGACCCGGGCCAGTGGTTCGGGAATATAGCCAAGTCCATAACCAGCGGCGGTGGCAGTGGTTAGTGACCCGGCCTCCAGATCAGACAGATACTGAACAAATTCGGGATTTTGCGGAGCTTTGGTGAGGGTGGGGGGATCATCCGCCCAGACACCGGGCGAGACGATCAGAAAACTGGCCAGACCAAGGAGAAGCACCGCCAAAGCGTGTTTTACTCGTTTTTTCATTTTGATCATCCTTTCTTTCAGACATGATCAGGTTGGGTCATGGCAAAACTGCCGCAAGCGTTGCGCCCCGCTTCACAATGACCAAGCGATCAGGTGTGAATGAATCGGGCATGGCAAAGAACGATTACGTGACGTCTTAATCCGATGGGTGTTACTCATGATATACCACCTTTGGGGACGATTATTCAAAAAGTCACTGTTTAAAGCGCCGGGTTTGGGGGTATCAATAAAAACATCCGCTCACTAATCTAAATAATAAAAGGGGGAACTACTGATGCGATCCTTAAAATATAAACTGGCGCCACTGGGGGCCGCCCTGGTGCTGGGAGGGCTGCTGCTAAGTGGCTGCACCACCGCTTCTACCGCCACCAATAATCCCGCCAAAATACCGGAAACAACCGTCACCACCACGGTTAATCCGGCCAATGCGGCGGCGGCTCAGGCGGCTATGAAATTTTATCTGGCAGTAACCCTGGATCAGTCCCGGGCCCAGCTGGAAACAATGCTGGGGGTGCCCGGGGAAGTCCAGGCCGATGGCCAGGTGGCCTATCGGGATCCGGACAGCGGCTATGGGGTACTGATCCGCTTTGGGGAAGACGACGCCGTTTTTGCCAAACGGTTGTTGCCGTCGGGCCGATCCCCGGAACTGGCGGCGCTCAACCCCTTTCCGGTGACCGACAAACAGGCCTATCGGATGGCCGCCGGCATGCCCTTCTACGAGGTTCAGGATGTGATGGGCAGCGATGGCATTGAAGTCAGCCTGAGCAAACCGGAAGCCGGTAGTACCAAGCAGGTTACCGGGTTGGGCTGGTTCAACCCCGATGGCTCCTATGCGGTTGTTTATCTTAATCTACCCCAGGGACTGGTGGTTGGGTCGGAATTTGTGGCTGGCCCTGCCTGACCGGCGGTCAGGTTGTCGGGCAGCCCCGGCAGCTCCTTTGGGGCTGCTTTTTTGTGCGCTTCATAAAAATTGCCAACAGACCAATTTTTTTGTTGCATCCGAGGGCAGATGGCTTATAATGAAAGCAATGCACGCCAACGGCAAACTGCGCATCAGGAAAGGGACACGCTATGGATAAAAACCCCAAAAACCCCCATCAGGGCCACCGTCAGCGGCTTAAAGCCCGGGTCTTAAGTGAAGGGATCGACAATTTTGAGGACCATCAGATTCTGGAGCTGCTGCTGTTTTACGCCATCCCGATGAAGGACACCAACGCCCTGGCCCATCGGCTGATTGGCCATTATGGCTCGCTGGCCGGGGTTTTTGATGCGAATCCCCGGGATCTTAGCGCTTTGGTTGGGGTTACCGAAAACACCGCCCTGCTGCTGAGCCTGATCCCGGCCCTGGCCCGGCGCTATCAGCAGGGCAAGCAGGCGCCCAAGGCGGTGCTTGGCAGTACCACCGCCGCCGGTGAATATGCCGTGTCGTTATTTACCGGGCGGCTTAACGAGGTCTTTTACGTGATCTGTCTGGATAGCCAGAACAAGGTCAACCAGGCCACCCTGCTTCACGAAGGCACCATCAACGAAGCTCCGGTTTACCCCCGGCTGATTGTCGAAACCGCCCTGCGCCATCAGGCCGCCAGCATCATTCTGGCCCACAACCACCCCGGCGGCAGCCAGCGGCCCTCCCAGGCCGATCTTGATGTCACCCGGAGGATCAGGCAGGCCACCGAGGCCATCGCCATCCCGGTGGTGGATCATATCATTGTGGCCGGGGATGGCTATTACAGTTTTGCCGAGAACCGGGTGCTGTGAGGGATTTGGCTAAAAACGGCAACGCTGATGAAAATTTGTCCCAAATTGACGGGGTAAACCACTGAGATGGTGGATATTTTTGACAAATTATATCAGCAAAAGTTGCTGAAAACGTTTGTCAACTTTGATATAATAATTGTATTCAATGCACTTGGCATTGCTGTTTTGTAAATGGAAGGGAGGATAAAGGTAGTTTGTGGCCAATCAACCGATGGTCTGAAAGCGCTTCGGTTAAAAAATTTGCCATCGGTGACGTAAAGAAAGCGAGGGTAAAGGAATGTACGTCAATGGAAATGGAAAAAATACGAATCAGGATTGTGGGTTGGCGGAAAATGAGCCAGGCATTACGACGGTCCGGTGTCCCTTTTTAAAAACCTGCCGATTCGGAGCGATGAAGGCAAAACAGGCCCGGGTCCGCTGTCGGGGGGTGTTGTGCCGGGTCAATCACTGGGAATCCTGTCTGGTAATTGGTTATAAATGCGAGCGTCTGCGCAAGCGGATTCTGGTTGAAGTCAAGGGCAATGCGATTCGACATATTCCCTGGAATTCAAGTGAACACCAGGATCTGCTGCCCCGTCTCAGGCAACTGTTCTGTGAGGCCTGTGAGCGCCGGGTTCTGGATTACCACGTGATCTATGGGGATGCGATCGTTGATGTGAAATGCAGTCACGATGGGCAGTTTTCGTCCCATCTGATCAAATAATTAAAAAGGAGGACGGTTTGGCGGGAAAGCCAGACCAAGGGAAAAAAGACAATTAAAGAGTGACGATGTGAAATGATACTGAGTTAAACTGCGCCTGTTTTAACAGAGTGACTAAGATACCGGATGTTCGCAAATTTTGGGAAGTGGCCCAGGAGTTTGTGTACATGCGGTTTTTTTGCGGCCATTTCCCCCTCAATATGAAAGGATAAACATGAAAACAAATTATAGGATGACAAGGGATGTAGCGGTGGTAGCGGATTATTTAGGGGATGCCGTTCTCATTGGCTTTGATTTTGAAACGGCCCCACAAGCGGGATGGCGGGATGATCCCAGGGCGGCCCTGGACCCTCACCGGGGGGAGATTGTCGGGGTGTCGCTGGCGGTGTCGGCCGGTAGTGGGGTGTATCTGCCGCTTAAGCACCGGGATTTTGACAATGCCGATGCCGATGCCGTGTTTGATTATCTGAAGCGCCGTGTGTTTGAAAACCCCGGGGTCGTTAAAATTGCCCATAACCTGGCCTTTGAGGCCAAGTTTCTGCTGGCCCGGGGGATTGCCCTGGTGGCACCGGTCTATGACACCATGGCGGCAGCCCAGCTGATCTATAAGGAAGAAGGCCATTTTCGGCGGCTGGCCGATGTCGGCTTAAAAACCCTGGCTAAGGACTGGTTTGGGCTGGCCCTGCCCCGCTTTGTGGAGGTGGTCGGGCTGGGCAGCTTTGCCGATCTTGACCCCCGGGCGCAGCCCACCATCGACTACGCCTGCAGTGATGCCGATCTGGCCCGGCGCCTGTATTTTCTTCTAAACGACTGGTTTCAGGCCAATATTCCAGCCCACGAAAATCTGGTTAAGGGGATCGAGAGTCCGGTGGCGCTGTTTACCGCCCGGATGGAATTAAGCGGTTTCCAGGCCGATGCGGCGGCCATTGCAGCGGCAGCAGCCGTCTGTCAGGAGCGCCTGGGGATATACCAGAACGATCTGGAACGTGGCGGCCACCGACCGGTTCGGGTGGGCAAAAATGCCGCCACCAATGATCTCAAGGCCTATCTTTTTTCTGATCTGGGCCTGCCGGTTAAAAAACGTACCGACACCGGCAAAGCGGCTTTGGATGAGGATGCCATTAAGCAGCTGATTAGCCATTGCCGGGAACAGGGGCTGCCGGCGATTGCCTATCTGGAAGCGATTAGCGCCTACCGGGGGCTTAATAAGCTTTATAAAACCTATGTGCTGGGGCTGGGCGAGCAGATTAATCCGGCCACCGGGGCGATTCACACCCAGTTGTTCCCGCTGGGGACGGCCACCGGACGGTTTTCGTCGGCTGCGCCCAATTGTCAGAACCTGCCAGCGGGACCGGTCCACGGCATTCCGGTCCGGGATTTCTTTATGGCCCGGCCAGGGACCACCCTGGTGGCGGTGGATTACAGCCAGATTGAGCTGCGGATCGGGGCCTGGTTTACCGGGGATGCCAACCTGCTTAGGGTCTACCGGGAAGGTGGCGATATCCACGCCGTCACCACGGCGGCCATCTATGGCATCACCCTGGCCGAGGCCGGGGACAAGAGCCATCCCGATTACAAGGCCCGGCGGACGGTGGCCAAGAATATCAACTTTGGGATTTTTTACGGCCTTTATCCCCGGGGGCTCCAGGATATTCTGCGGGTCAAGGCGGGGCAGCAGCTGAGCCTTTCCGCCTGTGAGGCGATGATTTTCAATCTCCGGCGGGCTTATCCGGGGCTGGTGCCCTGGCAGGAAGCCACCCGTCAGGCCGCCTGTTACTGTGAAACCGTCGATACCGCCCTGGGCCGGCGCCGCACCCTAACCGGGATCAATGCGCCGGAACCGGGGCTTCAGAGCCATTATGAGCGGGCCGCCCTGAACCACCCGATTCAGGGGACGGCGGCGGATATTTTAAAGCTGGCGATGGTCCGGCTGGAGGCGGGACTGGGGGAGCGGCCCTATATCAAGCCGCTGCTGACGGTGCATGATGAGATTGTCTTTGAGGTGGAAACGCCCCGGCTGGCCGAGGCCATTGCCTGGATCACTGAGGTCATGACCGCAATGCCCTTCCCGGGCTTTGATGTCCCCCTGGCGGTGGAAGTCACCGTCGGCCAGCGCTATGGTTCGCTGGTGGGCTGGGAGCCGGGGGAGCGGGGCGAGCCCGAAAATTAGTGGCGAGGTGCGGGCGAACACGGTTCGCCCCTACGAACCGATACCAACACAAAAGCCAACCACCAGCCTGGCCCCTACGAACCAAACCGCGATTTTAAACACGAACGTCACGCACCATCCCGTAGGGGCGGTCCGTGACCGCCTGCAACCGGTTGGGTTACCAAGCCGGCTAAATTAATAGATGGAGAAAAGCGATGAAAGAGAAACGTGATAATGTGAACAATTCCAGGGCAACAACATGGGAGGAGGTCACCCCCCGGGAGATTAACCCGGCGGTCTTTCTGGCCGCCTTTCATGGCGGGCCTTATGGGCTGCGCAGCTTTGCCGAGGGGGCTGGGGGCCGTGGCGGCGGTCGCAACCGGACGGTGACGGCGGCGGAACTGGCGGATGGGGCCCTGCTTCAGGCGCTCCGGGCGGAGAATGATGGGGAACAGCGGGGGATCTTTTTTGTGGTTAACCCCGGCGGCCATAAAGACGCTGAGATCACCGGGGTGGCGGCCCAGTTTGTGGAGGCCGATGACCTGCCGCTGGAAACCCAGTGGGACAAGCTGATGGCCTTTCCGCTGGCCCCCTCGATTGTGGTGCGAACCCGGAAATCCCTGCATGGTTACTGGCTGCTGGTGGATGCTGACGATCCCGGGCGATCACGGATCGCCCCGACAAATCAGATGACATCCCGAAATGTCCCCCTGTCATCCGCAGGAAACGCAAACTCCGGGCACTTAATAAACGCCCCGACAAATCAGAACCAGATCCCGGTGTTAGATGGTGACGCCCCGGATCATTCCGTCGCCGAAGCCGCCAGCCTGGCCCGCTTCACGGCCCTCCAGAAACAACTGGCGGCCCATTTTGACGGTGACCCGGTGATTGCAAACCCCAGCCGGGTGATGCGGCTGCCCGGCTTTAACCACCATAAGGCTGAGCCGGTGGCGGTTTGCTGTCTGCTGTTTGAACCCCAGCGACGCTACACCCAGCGTGATCTGGCGGCGGCGCTTTGCAGTCTCCATCCCGCTGATCCCCGCTTTGGGGTGGGGGTCGCAACGGGCCAAAAAGCCGGTCACAAAGGCCGGGCGGCGGTGGCACTTTCACTGCCCCGGGGGGATTTTGATCTGGAGCTGCTGCTTAATAACTGCGATTTTATCCGCCATTGTCAGCAGCAGGCCGCCACCCTGCCGGAACCGCTGTGGTATCCGATGATCACCAATCTGGCTGATGTCCCCGGCGGCGAGGCGGCCATCCATCGGCTGTCGGCCCCCCATCCCGGTTACAGCGTCGCCGCCACGGCAGCCAAAATTGAGCAGTTCCGCCGCTCGGGCACCGGGGCCTTCACCTGTGAAACCATATCGGCCTGGGGCTTTAACTGCCCTAAACTGGGGAGCTGTCCGGCCCGCCACCCCCGGGATCTGGGCCGGGTTCCGCCGCCGCCCTGGTATCGCCAAACCAGAACCGGGCTGCGGCTGATCCCCGGCGTTCTGGCCAACGCCCTGGCGGCCCACAAAAAGATCTTTTATTCCCGGCAATGCTATTATCAGTATCTGGGTGGGGTCTATAAAAAGGTGGAGGAGCTGCACATAAAGCATATCATCCGCAAATATCTGCGCACTGATGACGTCGGGATGTATCAGATCAACGACATTCTGGGCCAGTGGACGATGGAAATCCTCCGCAGTCCCGAAAACTTAAATGCCAACAAGGCGCTGATCAATTTAAAAAACGGCCTCTATGACCGGGGCACCGGAACCCTTACGCCCCATGATCCCCAGCTGCTGTCAACCATTCAGCTGCCGGTGCGCTATGATCCCCAGGCGACGGCGCCGATTTTTGCCGCATTTTTAAACGACTGCCTGGACCCGGCCAGCCAGCTGCTGGTGCAGGAGTTGTGCGGTTATCTGCTGGTGCCGGAAACCCGGGCCCAGAAGGCCTTTGTGCTGGTGGGGGAAGGGGGCGCCGGTAAATCAACCCTGCTGGCGGTGATTCAGGAGCTGCTGCTGGGGGCGGCCAATGTGTCCAACATCGCCTGGCAGAATCTTGGCGAGACCTTTCTGACCGCCGAGCTGGATGGCCGACTGGCCAATATTTTCGCCGATCTGCCCTCCCGCAGCATTTCCGACAGCTCGCTGTTTAAGAGCATCACCGGGGAGGACTGGCTGACCGCCCAGCGCAAAAACAAGGACCCCTACAGCTTTAAGACCACCGCCCGACTGGTCTTTTCCTGCAACAGCATCCCCAAAAACCTCGGCGACCGCAGCGAGGCCTTTTACCGCCGCCTGGTGATCATCCCCTTTGGGCCCCCCAAGCCGCCAGCGCAGCGGGACCTCCATTTAAAGGATAAGCTTAGCCAGGAAGCCCCGGGGATTTTAAACTGGGCCCTGGCGGGCCTTACCCGCCTTAGCCGCAATGGCTATCGCTTTTGCAGTTCCGCCGCCAGCGAGACGGCCCTGGAAAGCTATCGGGTGGCGGGCAGCTCGGTGCGGTCCTTTGTGGCGGATTGCTGCCTGGTGGCAGCCGGGCGGCAGGTTTCGGCGACCCAGCTCTACCACGCCTACCAGCAGTACAGCGGGGCCTCGGGCTTGCGGCCGGTCAGCCAGAAACGCTTCTGGATGGAGTTGAAAGAAAGTTATGGGATGGTGGAAAAAAAGAAGGATGCACTGTCAAGACGGATCATATATGACGGAATTGATCTGGAAGAATTGGCTGATTTTGGCTGATGGTGAACAGAATGAGACAAAGAGGCGAAATCGTTATTTCAAAAACCCCCAAAACGAAAGGGTTTCGAAGCTTTTCGAAAGGGTTGCGAAAGGGTTAAACGGGGCTAATAAGGGATTCGAAAGGATCGAAAGGGTTTTTTCTCAACTCAGCGCTAGAGAAAAAAAGAAAATAAAATATTCAAACAAGTTTTTTTACCCCCCAACCCCTTCGACCCTTTCGGAAAGAGGCCAGCCGCCAAAAATAACCGCCCCCGCCCAGTGGCGCTTAAAGAAGATGAATTGCCTTGTGAGACTAAGGCAAATGCAGGGGGCCGGGCGAACTCGGTTCGCCCCTACAAACCAGACTAAAGCCAGTCATCACTTCGTAGGGGCGGTCCGTGACCGCCCGGAAAGCTCGGTTGCAGAGCAAAAGGCAGTCTTAAAATTAACGGCGATGTGCAGGCGAACCCGGTTGTCCCCGACAAACCCAATAAAAGCTATGCATCAGCCCGTCGGGGCGGTCCGTGACCGCCTGCACCGTTGGTCTCACAGCAAACTCCAGCACCGCAACCATCAGAAAGGAGTCCCCCATGTCCATCAAAACCATCAAAGCAGAGATCACCGAGCTAAAGGCCCGGATCTGGCGCCACCGCCAGTATCTGGCCCATACCCAGAAACAGCTGGCAGCGATCTACCGGGCCACCCCGGCCAGAGCCCATCGCAGCCGCACCCAGCTGCGAACCCTCCGGGCCGCCATCGACCGGGACAGCCGCCGACTGGAGGGGCTTAATCAGGCCCTGATCACCGCCATTGACAGCCAGCAAAGCCCCCAGATTAAGGAGCTGCTGACCCGCCGCTATATCAATGACCAGCCCTTTGCCGAGATTGCCGCCGCCATGGGCTATGATCTGCGCTGGGTCTACCGCCTCCATGCCCGGGGGCTGGCCGCCCCATCGCAATCACGCCATTTAAAGCCATCTGCCGATCATGCTACACTAAAAGCAAATAGAGAAGGGAGGTACACAGATGGCAGTAACTACTGATTTTCTGGAACAGAAGATCCAGATCCGCGTAAACCACGGTATGGTTGATGGCAAGGAAAAAATCACCAGCCGAACCTACGGCGATGTCAAAGCCGCCGCCACTGACCAGGACATTTACGATGTGGCTGTGATTATTACCGGGCTGCAGCAGCCGGTGATGGAAGAAGTCATCAAGCAGGAAGTAAGCCTGATCACGCCGGTATAAGGCTGATGACGATCGACGCATTAACTTACATCCGTGAGCTTTGTTGCCGGTTTGCGCGAAACAATTCTTACACTGTACGACGTACAGTCTAACGACTGTTCGTCTACACGTTACAGAATCGTTTGCGAAACCGACACAAAGCAACAACTGTTCGTGCGTTAAATTTGCATCAACTTACGACAAGCCGTGCCGATCAATTGTCGGCACTGGGGTTCGGCTGGCATCAGCTGAATGATTCAATCTAACAGAAAGGAGGAACTAAATGGCAGCAAATACCATCTTGCAACTGACCTTTAAACGGTCGGATCTGAAAACCACCACCATGTCGATTACCAATCCCAAGCCGGGACTGACGGTGGATGCGGTCAACACCGCCATGGCGGGGATCATTGCCAAAAACATCTTTGCCCCCGACGGCATGGACCTGATCTCCAAGGCCAAGGCTGAACTGGTCGTCACTGACACCACCAGCTTTAGCATGAGCTAGGAGGGGCTGGCTTCGGCTCTGAATACCAGACGTTGATACTAAACAGCAACGTCATGCATCATCCCGTAGGGGCGATTCGCAATCGCCCGCAAACGTTTATGTTAGAGTGAAGGTTGATTCTAAAACGTCGCTGCTGGCCGGGCGAACACGGTTCGCCCCTACACACCATAACGACACCCTAATAAAAACCAGAAAGGATAATTATGAACCCATTTTTAAAAAAAGTCCAGGAAGCCCTGGCGGCCCGGGGCTATGATCCCGGGCCGATTGACGGCCGGGACGGGCCCAAAACGAGGAAGGCGGTTACGGCCTTCCAGCAGGACTCGGGGCTGGACCCCGACGGCCAGGTGGGAACGCTCACCGAAAATCGGCTCTTTACCGAGCAACTGAGCCGGATCTCCTTTGACGGCGACGGCTCGACTGCCCATTTTGCCCGGGCCGAGTTTGCCTGCGACTGCGGCGGCGCCTATTGTGACGGCTTTCCAGCGGAGATGAACCTGGAGCTGTTGCTCAAGCTGGAAGCCCTGCGCAATGCCCTCAATGTCCCGGTGATGATCACCTCCGGGGTCCGCTGTCCCCAACGCAACGCTGAGGTGGGGGGCGTGCCCCAATCCCAGCATCTTTTTGGCCAGGCCGCCGACTGTTATGCCCCCGGCATCCCCATTGCGACCGTCGCCGCCATCGCCGAAAGCCTGGGGCTTCTGGCCATCCGTTACGAGGCCGAAGGCTTTGTCCATCTGGCGGTCTAGCTGGGCCCTGGTCGGGGGCCTGATCGGTCAGTTTCTCGGCGGCTGGGACGGCTTTCTGTTATGCCTGACCGCCTTTGTGGTGATCGACTACCTGACCGGCTTTCTGGTCGCCGCCGGACAACAGCGACTGTCCAGCGCCCGGGGTTTTCGGGGCATCCTAAAAAAGGTGCTGATCTTTGTTGTTGTCGGCATCGGCCAGCTGCTGGACACCGCGCTGCTTGGCGGCACCGGAGCCCCACTGCGCTCGGCGATGATCTTTTTCTACCTCGCCAACGAAGGCCTGAGCATTTGTGAAAACCTGGCCGCCCTGGGGGTGCCGATCCCCAAGCGCCTGAAACAGGTGGTGGCCGAACTGGGGGAGGAGGATGATCCCCCCGGCTAGCGCCAGCACAAGCTCATCATCCAACGCACCCCGATTCGGTTTACACTGCCGGATCGGGGTTTTTGGTTTTTATTCAGAACAAATACATTCGCATTTTCAAGGGAAATAATTTATAATAATGGCAAAGAAGCGAAACGTTTGAAGTCGGCAGGTGCCCACCGGCCATCCGGTTCCTGACTGGTAAAGGCGTAAGTCATGCGCACCAGTTTTAGAGACTGATGCCCGAAAGTAACAGATCCAACCCGTTTTTAAGGAGGTTTTATGATTAAACAGGTTTTCCGTTGGTGGTTGATGGTGTTGTTGCTGCTGGCTGCTGGGGGATTGATTGCCGGCTTGCTGATCGGTGCAGAGCTGGTCTGGGGGCTGGCGCTGGGCTTTTTGGTGTTGTTGCTGCTGGTTCCGGTGCTGGTGATCCGGGCCCAGCGTCTGGGCCGGTCGGAAACCGACCCGGTACTGGTGAGCTGGTCTTATTCCCGGGCCGAAGCCCGGCAAGTGGCCCGGGATCTGCTGGCCTGGCAGCGCCAGCGAAACCGCTGGCTGGCACCTTTTACGGCTGGCTGTCTGGCCCTGATCGGCGGTATTTTTGTGGTGGTTCTGCATCAGCAGTTTCCCGATCGGCCGCTCTGGCAATGGCTGTGGTTGTTGCTGCCGGCGGGATTGCCCTGGGGCATCCGGGGCCTTTATCACCTTTATCTCCGACAACAGATTCTGACGGCCCCCTGTGAAACCAAAATCGGCCGCCATTTTCTGATCTGGGGCAATGTCCGCCCGGTTTTTAATCAACGTGATACCCTGACGGCGGTGGCGGCGGAATGGCACTTAGAAACAGATCGGCACTACCTGAAGCTTCACTATCACAGTACCGAGCGGATGCGTTACGGCAAGGCGGAATTTGATGATCAGGTCCGCCTGCTGATTCCGGCTGGCCGTGACAGCGACGCCCGGGACGTGATCAAAGCGCTGCAAGATGACAAACGGCGTGGTTGATACCACCGTTGTGATAACAGGCCCCGGCTAACGCCATCACAAGCCGATCATTTCATCCCCCATCCGGATCACACTGCCGGATGGGGGGGTGCGATTTTACGCAGCACCGATATAATCGCTTTTTAAGAGAAATCAGGTATACTGATGCTAAATAGACGGTCTCGCTGCCCGGCAGTGACCGGTAATCCCCCATGAAAGAAGAAAAAAATGTATAACAACGATTATATCATGCGGATGATTGGAGATATGTCGGCTTTTTTAGCCAATGTAGTTTTTCACAAAAACGTCGCCGCCATTGAAATCTTTGACGAACAGGGCAACATCTCCGCCAGTGGGCTGTTACAGCTGCAGCTGCTCGCCCTGATCGGCGAAGGTCGGCTCAATGACGCTGAAAACCTGCTGTTTGAGAAAATCGCCGCCCGGCCCGATCCGGCCTATCTGCCGGTGGCCCGGGATTTTTACGCCCATCTTGATAGTCACAGCGATGAAGACCTTTTAAGGGCCGGCTTTTCCCGGGATGAAATAAGGGAAGGCCGGGAGGATCTTGACAGGATTTATCAGAAAGGGGTAGAGGGAGAAGCAAATCAGCAAAGACCAGCCGATATGCCCGGTAATGGGGTTCAAGTTTTTCAGCACGATCTTGTCACAAAAAGCACCAGCCGTTACAGGTTGGTGCTTTTTTTAGCAAATGTCAGGATTTGCGGGAGCAAGGCATTCGAGCAGGCATATTTATTGCAAAAAAAGGCGGGTTTTTGGTGAGAAAGTTTTGAAATCAGTCGGGAAAAGCGTATAATTAGATGATGTGATTCGTTTACAGATCATTCGCCGCAGCCGCGCCCCTACTTTCCCAACAGGGAAGCAGCTGGCGGCGAGACCGCAGACAGAAAGTGGTTCGTATGATCAGTTATCAGATCGGCAGCGTCGCCGTCACCCACCACGGTTTCACCAGGGGGACTGATCATTTTTATCCCCAGCTCCGAAACGCCACCCGCCGCTGCGGCTGGATCTCCATGTGCATCTGGATGAAACCCTTTACCGGCAGATCTGCAGCAAAAAAGAACTCAATGTTTTCCGGGATTATCTGGGCTTTCTGGAGGCCATTGGTCAGTCAACCCCGGCTGAAAAGGAACTGCTGGGCAGCTTCGGCCACCAGTTTCTGATTAACATCGAAAACACCGCCATGGCCAAAACTTATAAGATGCCGGTGCTGCTGGCCTTTTATAACGATGGCGATATCAAGCTGGCAGTCGATTCAGATGATCTCTACCGGAGTTTTAAAGCCTTCTACGAAAAAGACTCCAATCGAATCGATCTACTCCGGAACAAGGCTACTGCCGGAGCCATGGACTGGGGCAAAAGAGAATACGTCAGTCTGGCGAGGCGCAACCCGATCTGACCGAAGCACGGCTGGCCATGCTGCTGGAGCCGGTGGTGGAGACCTTTGTGACTGGGGGTGAGCGGTGGTTGAATGTAGTGGGGAGCGTGAGACTTCAAACTGATTTAAAGTACTTATAACAACGAAATAAACATAGCATCAAATGTAATGCTGGATTGGAATAACAGAATATGAGTAATGTTGCTGAACTGATTGAGAAAATTAAAGGTACACTTTGCGATGATTTTAGGCTCTATGAACCTTATATAAGACACATTAGATTTCCACATTACAAATCAGTTGTTGATGGAACAAAAATTGATTTTGATTTTCCACTAACTGTATTTGTTGGCGAAAATGGAACAAACAAGACTTCGATTTTACTGGCCTTATACGGTTGTCCTGATGGTTGTAATATTGGTAATTACTGGTTTTCAACAGTTATTGATAAAGTTACTGGATCGGAAAGGCACTGTATAATCTATGGTTATAAGCATCTGGGAGCAAATAAGAAAGTAGAAGTTTTGAAATCTCGTATTGGTTTTAAAAAGAATCCAGATTATTGGGAGCCTTCAAGAAGTTTAAAAAAATATGATATGGAACCATATGATCCTAGTTTTGGTAAGTCTGTAGGTAATAAAAATAATACAAGATGGGATGGGATCGTAAAAAATGACGTTTACATGCATTGTAAAGATTTTCTGCCTGCATTTGATTTGATGTTTTATCATTCGCATTTTAATACAACTGCAAGAATAAAAAGCAGACAGGAATTCATCAGAAGTCGTTCAAAAATTCTGAATAGAGTTATTAAGGGTAAACTCAGTGTATATGAATTTTATGGTAAACAGAGAATCAGAATCAACATTCAATTAAGTAATGAATCCTGTAAAATTCTCTCGGAAATAATGGGAAAAAACTACAGGGAGATAAGGATCGTTGAACATAGTCTTTATACCAATAAACATGCAAAAACTATTTTGATTAAAGAGGGTGATTTGGAGTATACTGAAGCTTTTGCGGGTAGTGGTGAATCAAGAATCATTATGTTGATCAATAGCATTCTAAATGCACCTGCTAAATCACTGATACTTATCGATGAACCGGAAATATCTCTGCACCCGGCTGCACAAAAGAGATTCAGAGATTTTGTGCTTGAACAGATCATTAAGAAGAAACATCAGGTTTTTGTTACAACACATTCACCAACAATGATTGCGGATCTTCCTGAAGAGGCTATCAAATTGTTGCGGATCAGAAAAACCGACAAAAAGATCGAAGTTTTGCCAGATGTTCACTGGAAATCTGCTTTTATTGAACTGGGTCATGAAGAAAGCGAAAGCACTGTAATTTATGTAGAGGATAAACTCTCACAGAAAATTATTGAAAAGTATATTTTACGTAAATATAACAACATGATATTGCCGGTAAGTTATTTACCAGGTGGTGCTGAGTCAATAATTAAACAACATGTATCAATTGCGGCAGCAGAAAAACGCAATACTTTTTTTATACTTGATGGTGATAAGAATTATTATCCTTACGAGGATCTCCAGAGCTATTTTGATGATCTGAAAACCAATTTTAATATTGAAGCCATCACAAATTTACGGAAGATTCAGGAAAATCAAATTCCAACATGTTATAATAACCAATTACAGTATATAATTGAAAAAATGACAAATGTCAGTAAGATTCAATTTTCGTATGACGGTTATCAGGGAAAGTCTGATCAGGAACAAAAGGTCGAAGTATTACGTAATTTTATAAAATTCTGGGAAAATAATGTCTGGTTTTTACCATGTAAAACACCAGAAGAGGCTCTCCTGAGAAGTATGAATATTGAAATCGGAAATGAAGCAGATTTCAAAAAATACTTTCAGGAAAAAGCAAGTGAAGAGTTGGGAGAAGAAGCTGATTCAGAATATATATTTAATTTTCAACGGAGATGTATTAATAAACTTGAAGATGACTGTGAATTATTCAAACATCTGAATGCTGTTTTTGCAAATATTTTAGATTAGAGGTGATATGTTTGATTAAAGTTTATGATTTTTTTTCAGGTTGTGGTGGCGCAAGTTCCGGTTTTCAAAAAGCTGGTTTCGAAATTGCATTGGGTATTGATATCGATAGTGATGCTGCTGAAACCTTCAGTCAAAATTTTCCCGAAGCAGCATTTATAAATAAAGATATACGTAGCTTAACGCCAGAAGATATCTGCGAATATGTCGATAAAGAATCAAAAAAATTATTCTGTGGTTGCGCACCGTGCCAGCCATTTTCAAAACAGAATCGCAATAAGTCAGGCGACGATGTGAGGATAAATCTGCTTGACGAATTTTATCGCTTTATTGAATTTTATTTGCCAGATTACTTATTTATTGAAAATGTTCCTGGTATTCAGAAATTTGAAATGGGTGGGAGTCCATTGGAGAATTTTGTGTCCAAATTAAAGGAATGTGGCTATAGAATAAAAACACAAGTAATAACAGCATCTGACTATGGTGTGCCGCAAATCAGGAAAAGGCTGATATTGATTGGTGCCTTGAACAAGGAAGTTTATTTTCCGGCACCTACACATGGCGAAAACAGGAGTCAGCCAGAAACAGTTTTCAGTGACTGGGTTTACGAGTTGCCTTTGTTAGAAGCTGGGGAAACTGATCCGGATGATCCGGATCACTGTGCCGCAGCATTGACAGAAAAAAATCTGATGCGAATTAAAGCAACACCCGAAGGCGGTAGCAGGACAGACTGGTCTGACAACTTGAAACTTGATTGCCATAAAAATCACGTTGGTCATACAGATGTTTATGGACGGTTGTCACGCAATAAAAAATGCAGTACTTTGACAACAAAATGCATCAGCTATTCAAATGGCAGGTATGGTCATCCAGTAGAAAACAGAGCTTTGAGTGTACGGGAAGCTGCCTGTCTTCAGACATTTGACCGCACATTTACTTTTGCAGGTAAACTTGGCTCAAAAGCAAAACAGGTTGGAAATGCAGTTCCGCCACTACTGGCCTATAATTTCGGCATCGTTTTTAATGAGATGGAAATGTCATCAGATTGATCCCCGTTTGCATAGGGGGGTTCACAATGATGAAAAGTAAAATCAAAGGGAAGAACAGCTGCATTGAGAGGTTGTATGAAAAAATCAGTTAATAAGCAAAGGCGCACAAAAACCGAAAGTAAGACGAGTCAAGTTCAGGATTTTCTGAAAAAAATCGGTGCCGTGAGTTTAAAGGAAGCAGCAGAACTCATCGTCTCGATTTTTGGCATTTTGGGTACAGTGTATTTTATTTGCGGTTTTGTTTATGTGGAAAAGTATAAAAATGACTGCGCCAATTTTTATGAACTACCCCGGGAATATTTTTCGGTCGATGTCAATTATTTTTTTCTATACTTTATATTAGTTGTTTTGTTTGCAATCACAATTATATCGCCCAGGTATATAAAAAATCAACTCATAAAAAAGGAAACGTCTAAAACTACCAGCCGGATAATAATGGGCTTTTTTATTATTTTTCTGGGTATTTCTTTAGGTCAGTTAATTATTCTGAATTTAGAAGTAATTCTCACCCATCCTCAGCATCAGAATTTTGTCAACAGGTACAGCGAAGTTATAGATCACAGCATGAATGCTATACTGGTAATCATGATTGGTTTTTCAATCTTTTTTCAGATTGCGATTACGTATGATGAAGAACTAAACCGCATTAAAAATAAATTGGTAAGATCCTTTGTTGGTGGAGTGCTCCTGCTTGTAATGATAACCGTACCAGTCATATACTTCTGGGGTACCACAATCAAACTTACAAGCTCGATTGAGGACAAGTCATGGTATGAAACTACGCATTTGAATGAAAAAGACCTGGCAATCCTTACGACAGTCAACAATCAGTTTCTGGTTTCAGAATACATTGTGGACGAAAAAGACGGAGAGGTACATATTTATACTGACCGGTATATGTTTGTGAATCGGGAAAACCTGGTGATCACTTATAAAAAATTTAATTTACCTGTCAAAGTAAATTAAAAGTAGTTTAAAATAAAGCTGCTGTAACGCCGCTATCTTGTTATAACTCTTGTCTTTTTACCTGGAAAACGCTATAATGGGAATAAATAACTACGAAATTATTCCCAGAGGTGAAACATGTCCAAACAGATAAATCTACATTTTGAAGATGAAATATATGGTTTGTTGAAAGAATGCTCAGAAAAATATGAGATCAGTGTGCAGGGAGTCGTGCGTGAAGCAGTGCTGCATATGCTCAGTAACAAAAAAAGTGCCACCGGCAAGGCGTTTACATTCATCGATCTTTTTGCGGGTATTGGCGGGATGCGCCTGGCGTTTGAAGCAAACGGTGGTGAGTGCGTGTTTTCCAGCGAGTGGGATAAATATTGCCAGAAAACATACTATGAAAATTTCGGGGAAATGCCGGTGGGCGATATCCGCCAGGTCGATGAAAAAGAAGTACCGGATCATGATATACTGGTGGCCGGTTTTCCCTGCCAGCCGTTTTCGATTGCCGGGGTATCCAAGAAAAACAGCCTGGGCCGGGATCATGGTTTCAAGGATAAAACCCAGGGCACGCTATTTTTTGATGTGGTCCGGATTCTGGATGAAAAACGGCCTAAAGCGTTTCTGCTGGAAAACGTGAAAAACCTGAAAAGTCACGACAAGGGACGTACCTGGGACATCATCATGAAAACACTGGATGAGCTGGATTACGAGGTTTTTCCATACATACTGGATGGCCAGGGTTTTGTCCCTCAGCATCGGGAGCGGGTTTATATCGTCGGGTTTGACAGACAGAAGTTCGGTCAGGAAATAGATTTCGATTGCAGACTCAATAAGACGGAGAAAAAGCCGGTTCTCAACGATATTCTGGAACGAGAAGTGGACGCCAAGTATACATTGTCAGATAAACTGTGGAATTACCTGCAGGAATATTCGCGCAAGCATAAAGAAAAAGGCAACGGTTTTGGCTTTGGTCTGCCGGATCGTTACGGGGTAACCCGAACCCTCAGTGCCCGTTATTATAAAGATGGCTCGGAAATCCTGATCTACCAGGAAGGGAAAAACCCCAGACGGCTGACACCTCGGGAATGCGCCAGACTGCAGGGATACCCGGAAGATTTTAAAATTACGGTATCCGATACACAGGCCTACAAGCAATTCGGTAATTCGATTGTGGTGCCGTTGGTTGCTGAAATTGCCAGTAATATGATCGAATTTATTGAAAATCCTGAAGGCCGCAATGGGAACGTCCAGCTGAAGTTTGACTACTTTGGTGAAAGCTTCAAAAGAGGACAACCGGGTCAAACCGCTCAAACAGTTCATATTTCCAGATAATCAAAATCATTACTTTTTATAAATTGAATGATGACTTCCAGCATTTCGTCGCAGAAAGGCTGGCTTTTCATCATTTTTTTTATTGTACATTCCCAGATAATCAGGATGCGGATACCGGTCGCTTTCAGGGTGGCAATGGTACGTACATCTCTTTGGATATTGTCCGAAAATTTTTTTTGCCAGAATTCGGAATTCGTTTTTGGTGTTGTGGCGTCCTGACAGTTTGGGTGACGATGCCAGAAACAGCCGTTGATAAAAACCGCAGTAGGATTCCTGGTGAAATAGAGATCCGGGGTGCCGGCGATTGCTTTGTAGTTTACCCGAAAACGCAGATTACGCTGATGCAGAGCTTTACGAATAAATATTTCTGGAGAAGTATCTTTTGATCTGATTTTTGACATATTTACACTACGACGGGCTTTGCTTGTTTTATCCATAAATACAAATCACCTCCAGGAACAATAGTAAATTTAGGCGTTTGCAAAACGCCAAACCCCGCATAATAGCGGGATATTTTTAACCTAAAAAAATATAACTCCTCACCAGATTGTGATAAAATTGAGTTGCTCAAAAACAAATCTATCAACCTGAAAGGAG
>NZ_LKEU01000014.1 GCF_001766835.1 Acetobacterium wieringae
TAATTAATCTCGCGACGATGGCGGAAGGGCCACACCTGTTCCCATACCGAACACAGAAGTAAAGTCTTCCAGCGCCGAAAGTACTTGGTGGGCAACTGCCTGGGAGGATAGGACGTTGCGGGATTTTAAATAATCCTCAGTAGCTCAACGGTGGAGCACTCGGCTGTTAACCGATAGGTTGCTGGTTCGAATCCAGCCTGGGGAGCCATTAAGAAACAAAGCGGGTGTGAAGCAGACCGTTTCATATCCGCTCTTTTAAGCAAGGCCCCTTGGTCAAGCGGTTAAGACACCGCCCTTTCACGGCGGTAACAGGAGTTCGAGTCTCCTAGGGGTCACCAAATTTAATATCCATCCATGCGGCCTGGTAGTTCAGTTGGTTAGAATGCCAGCCTGTCACGCTGGAGGTCGAGAGTTCGAGTCTCTTCCAGGTCGCCAAAGTTTTATCCCAATTTCTGTAAGAAATTGGTCGGAAGTGGAGCGTGCGCGAGACGACAGTGATAAAACAAACGCATTTTAATTGAAAACTCATCCAATCTGGATGAGAAGAGTTTTCGATTAAAATACGATCCAATTAATATGTCAAACAATTATCATTAAGCTGATGTGGCTCAATTGGCAGAGCAGCTGATTTGTAATCAGCAGGTTAACGGTTCGAGTCCGTTCATCAGCTCCATTTTTTTGTCAAAATTCGGATGGGAGAATGCCCGAGTGGCTAAAGGGGGCGGACTGTAAATCCGTTGACGACGTCTACGATGGTTCGAATCCATCTTCTCCCACCATAAGTGAGATCCGATTTCAGGATGAAATTGGCTATGCATGTGAGCAGAGCGAATCGTGCATCATCGAACTTACGCATTTTAATTGAAAACTCATCCATATTGGATGAGAAGAGTTTTCGATTAAAATACGATCCTTAGCACAACTTAATTTAATGATCTGACCCATTAGCTCAGTTGGTATAAGCAGTGAACCAAAAATGCACGACCGTAGGGAGTGAACATTTTTGTGTGAATCGCTTAGTCAGGCAAACTTGGGTATTACACAGTCGTTTGAAGACAAACAATAACTAAATAATTTACTATGACCCATTAGCTCAGTTGGTAGAGCATCTGACTTTTAATCAGGGTGTCGGGCGTTCAAGTCGCCCATGGGTCACCATTAAAAAAGCTAACCGCATGATTTGCGTTTTTTTACTTTTTTATTAATAAAATTCAACAAAAACATCATTTGTATGAAATAATTACTTGCAGAAGAATGGATTTGTTGTTATAATATAAGCGTTGCGGAAGTGGCTCAGTGGTAGAGCACTGGCTTCCCAAGCCGGGGGTCGCGGGTTCGAATCCCGTCTTCCGCTCCAATAAGATGATCGTCAAAACGTAAGTGTAAAGTTGTGTATAACAATTTTGCACTTTTTTATTTTTCTCTAAAATAGTTCTAACTTGACTCATATAAATTTGGAAGTGAATTACAAATTCCTGTAAAAATTATCAGTAATAACTGATAGAATTGAGATTGCTATAAAAATTTTGTGGTAGTTTAATCGACAGTCATTTTTTAACGTCGGAAAATTACTCGTTATTGTTGCTATTTTCCGAAGTAGTATTTTATTCGCATTTAATTTTTGTTAGTTAAATCACAAACATACAATCATTATAAATTCAGGTCCAGAATATCGTTTTGTAAAGCATTGCAAAATCCCATCCGACAGGGATTCTTGGTGATTTTACTAAGACGATAAGTATGTATTTCTTAAATCATCCGAGAAAAGAATCATTTAACTAAAAAACATCAATGACAAATTAAAAGTTATAGAATATAATGGAATCCTAAAAGAAGGGAGAAATAAATTTATGGTTAATTTGACAATTGATGGACAAAAAGTTAGTGTCGAACCAGGAACTACAATACTGAAAGCAGCACGTTCCATCGGTATCGACATTCCGACATTATGTAATTTTAAAGACTTCACACCGGAAGGCAGCTGTCGTATGTGTCTTGTTGAAGTCGTTGGAGCGAGAAGACTTGAAACTTCCTGCTCAACTCCAGTAGCGGAAGGTATGGTGGTTAATACCAATACGCCGGAGGTAAGAGAAGCGCGCCGATTTGTATTAAAAATGCTCATGTCAGATCATACCTTTGACTGTATGACATGTTATAAATATGGTTGTTGTGAATTTGTTGAATTCAATGCGAATTGCATTGAATATGATGCGGTTAAGGCTTTCGGTACCGAACGGGTGATGACAAAACCCATCGATGATTCCAATCCGTTTTATACCTATGATCCCAATAAATGTGTACTCTGTAATCGATGTATCAAAGTTTGCGAACACCTTCAGTGCAACCATATTTTAGCCCAATGTGACCGTGGTTATGAAACCAATATCAATCCGGTTTTCGAAACGCCCAGAGGGAAATCAGAATGTGTCAGCTGTGGTAACTGTATTGCAGTCTGTCCGACTGGTGCATTGGCACCGAAACAGTTTAAACCCTTTGCCTATGCCAAAACAGTTCAGACTGTTTGTCCATATTGCGGAGTAGGCTGTACCTTGAATTTAAAAATAATAGATAATAAGATTACTGACATTTATAGCACAGAAGGAAATGTTAATGACAATCTTTTATGTGTCAAAGGACGCTTTGCTTATGATTTTGTCAGCAGTCCTGATCGTTTAACAACGCCGTTAATCCGCAAAAACGGTGTTCTGGAAGAAGCAAGCTGGGAAGAAGCCTTAAACTTAGTAGCAGAGAAACTAAAAGAAGCTAAAGCAGAAGGTCCTCAGGCAGTTGCGGGGCTGTCTTCAGCCCGATGTACGAATGAGGATAATTATGTTTTCCAGAAATTTATTCGTACTGTTGGTGAAACCAACAACGTTGATCATTGTGCCCGACTTTGTCATGCTTCAACTGTTGCCGGTCTGGCTAAATCATTTGGTAGTGGGGCGATGACCAATAGTATTGATGAAGTGGATTTAATGGATGTTATGTTTGTTACCGGCTCCAATACCACCGAAACTCATCCGGTTATTGGTGCTAAAATAAAACAGCGACAACAAAAAGGGGCAGCTCTGATTGTAGCCGAACCACGAAAAATCGAACTGGCAAAATACGCCGATGTATATTTACAGATTAAACCGGGAACCAATGTCCCATTACTTAATGGAATGATGCGTGCCATTCTGGACGCTGGTCTGGAAGATAAAAACTTTATCAATGAACGAACCGAAGGCTATGCAGCGTTTAAAGAATTTATGGATACGCTGACTGTTGAAGGATGTGCTGAAATCTGTGGTGTTGATCCTGAAGATATGCGTAAAGCGGCGCTTCTCTATGCAACCAAAGACAAGGGTGGAATCTTTTATTCCATGGGTGTCACTCAGCATAAAACCGGTACCGATGGTGTTATGTCAACCGCCAATCTGGCGATGCTGACTGGAAAAATCGGCCGTGAAGGATGCGGTGTTAATCCATTGCGTGGTCAGAATAATGTTCAGGGAGCCTGTGATATGGGCGCATTACCAGGCGATTTGCCAGGTTATCAGAAAACCGCCAACCCGGAAGTGGTGGAAAAATTCGAAAAAGCCTGGGATGTCAAACTGCCACAAAATGCTGGCAAAACACTGACTGAAATTATTAATGGGGTCGGCGACGGAACCGTAAAATTCTTATACGTCATGGGCGAGAATCCAGTTGTTTCTGATCCGGACACAAATCATGTTAAACATGCTCTTGAAAAAGCCAATTTTGTTGTAGTCCAGGACATCTTCTTAACTGAAACGACAGAGTATGCGGATGTTGTCCTGCCAGCCTTTGTATATGCTGAAAAGGATGGTACCTTCACCAATACGGAACGCCGTATTCAGTTACTCCGAAAAGCGGTAGAAGCTCCCGGAGAAGCTAAGAATGACTGGGAAATTATTTCTTTAATTGCTCAGAAGCTGGGAGCCAAAGGCTTCGACTTTAACAGTGCAGAAGAAATCATGGATGAGATTGCCTCTGTAACACCCAGCTACACCGGGGTTTCCCATGAACGACTCAGAAATGGCGATCGGATTCAATGGCCGTGCCTGAGTAAGGATTCAGAGGGAGCAAAATTCCTCCATGCTGAAAAATTTACCCGTGGATTAGGAGCCTTTATGATTGCGGATTATATTCCGCCTGAAGATCAGGCTGATGAAAAATACCCACTGATTCTGATGACCGGTCGTATTTTGCAGCACTATCATACCCGAACCATGACCATGCGGACACCAGGAATCGAGGAAATCGCTGGTGACCCATTTGTCGAAATCAATCCCGAAACAGCTAAAGAATATGACATCAATGAGGGAGATTTCATTACCGTTACGTCGCCCAGAGGAAATGTTTCTGCAAAAACCCGTTTCAATAAGGGAATTATGGAAACGAATCTGTTCATGCCATTCCATTATGGAAACAGCGGTGCTAATCATCTAACCGGCGGAGAATTAGATCCAATAGCTAAAATTCCACCATTTAAAGTTGTCAAAGTCAATATTAGTAAGTAAATAGTCACAAACCAAAAAGGGTGCGCATAAGCACCCTTTTTCGATTAAAGGAGGATGGATTTGAAGAAGTTTGGTACAGCAGTAATCTTGTCGGGGGGGCTCAGCCGACGAATGGGATATGACAAAAAAAAACTACGGATTGATGGCGAAAACATCATCAATCGCATTGTTAAACAGCTTTCCTTAGATTTTGAGGATATCATTATTGCCGGATCAAAACCTGAAAATCTGCCCGAAATTGGAGGAATTCGGGGTGTGTATCCGGATGCTATGGAGTTGTCGGCATCCCTGGTTGGTATCTATACCGGTCTATTGCATGCCCGGTCTGAGTATCTTTATGTAACGGCTTGTGATATGCCGGTTTATAATCATGATTATGTGGTATACATGAAGCAGCTGATAAAGAGCAATCCTGGGGTAGGCGGTTGCGTTACCCGTTTTGAAGAGTGGATCGAACCCTTTAATGCGTTCTATCGTGCTGATCTTGGCCCTAAAGTAGCTTCTTTCCTGGAAACAGGGCGCAAGAGCATTTATAAATGCTTTGAGCATGAAAACCTCTATTATATTGATGAGAAAAAAGGGCGAGAGTTCAGTCCCGACTGGGATATGTTCTGCAATTTAAATACCCCCAGTGAGTTAAAAAATCATATCAAAAAAAGACGAGACTTGATTTAATCGGGATCGTGCGGCATAATATAAATCTGAAGGTCATGCCGGTAAATGATTCGGATCGGTGGCCTTTAAAAAGGAGTAGCATGAGTTTTAATGTATCACTGATTAGTTTTTTTGTCCTGATAATTGCCTATTTTATCCTGGTGGAGATATTTACCGTGCTTTTTCGTCTGACCGGTCTGCGGGAAGATAAGGCCCGTTTTCAGGCGGTATCCTGTATGACGAACAGCGGCTTTACCACGAGAGAAAGCGAATTGATCCTTAATTCGGCGGCGAGGCGTAATTTGGCTCGAGTGATGATGCTGTTTGGCTATCTGTTTGCGGTTTCCGGGGTTTCGCTTTTAGTCAATTTATTTATTCGTTCTTCAGGGGATCAGATCAATTGGATGACAATACTTTATTCACTGGTTTTTCTTGTGGTAATTTTAGTGATAACCCGATCAAAATGGATCATCCGAAAATTTGATGAATTAGTGGAGCGCCTGGCTAAAAACAAAACAAAGGGAGCATTTTGTAATAATGTTCGCATTCTGGAAATGTTTCACGATAAGCTCATCGCTGAGGTTTTTGTAACCTGCATTCCCCCGGAGATCAGAGATAAAACCTTATTGGAAATGAATTTTCGGCATACCTATAAATTAAATGTTTTGTTAATCAAACGGGGGAATATAATCATGGATCATGTTATTTCTTCTGATGAAATTAAACAGGGAGACCGGGTTTTGATCTATGGTTCAAAAAATAATATAATGGAATTATTTAAAGACAGCATATAAAATATAAAAAAAGTTTCAAAGTGGGTTGACAAAGCCTACGTATTTTGTTATTATAATCAAGCACGTTACAGATGACAGCATTGCTTAGCGGATGTGGCGGAATTGGCAGACGCGCTAGACTTAGGATCTAGTATCGAATGATGTGGGGGTTCAAGTCCCTTCATCCGCACCAATTATAAGCGGAAGTGGCTCAGTGGTAGAGCATCGCCTTGCCAAGGCGAGGGTCGCGGGTTCAAATCCCGTCTTCCGCTCCAAAATTTAATAAATTTGAAGCGATTTGGGCGATTGTCCGAGTCATTCTTTTTTAATCTACTTATGTGCGCCCATAGCTCAATTGGATAGAGTGCCTGGCTTCGAACCAGTAGGTTGGGGGTTCGAGCCCCTCTGGGCGTACCATAAACGTGCTTAAACAGTCATTCGTGGCTGTTTTTTATTTACCCGAAAGTTTGTTGAATGTCATCTGATCAAACGTAATAAGAATAGGAAAATGAAATGAAACCAGAAATCAGTATTAACAAAGCAATTTTACATGTTTTGGATACCAATGCAAGTATCCCGGTGTTATCGGACATGCTTTTAAATATGACGGTGTTGATCAAAGAATATGTCGAAAAACATGTGTCAAGATCGCTAAAGGATCCGGAAATTAAACGAACCATGTTTCGGGTGGGGAGTCCTTTTAAAGAGCGAATCATTGATTATAAGAATAATCCCCATGAGCTGATCCGAGTTAGCTCTGAAATATCGCAGTTGTTTTTTGACTATATGCTGGAAAATATAGAGATACCCTCTGCCGATCTGGTTTTTGTGGACTTTAACATCGAACATGAAAACTATCTGGGAATTTTCAAATTTAATTACAAACAGGGATACATCCACTACGTCAATACCGACAATGGTCTGACAAATGATATTCTGGTTCAGCCCTGTGTACTGCCAACGGAAAGTCAGAAACTGGATGAGTTTATTCTTATCAACTTGGCCAGCGATGAGCTGCTTCTAAAGGAAAAACAATATCTGATCAATAACGAGAAGGCTTATTATATTTCCAGCCAATTGATTTTTTGCGAGCCGGCGATTTCCGAAAAGGAGGCTTTTGACATTATTGACAAAACTGTCAAAGAAGTGATTGTCAGAGAATATGGCGGTGATTATGAAAAGCTGAATGCAGTTAAAACGGTGTTGGCAGGCGACTATGAAACCGAAAACGAAATTGATGTCGATAATCTGGCTAAAGTCGTTTTTGATGGGGATTCGACCATTCAGGAGCGTTTCAGATCGTCGTTGGAAGAAAAGGGGCTTTATGATAAAAGGATTCTGGTTACGTCAAATATCGAAAAGAAAATATTCAGTAAGCAAAAGTTCATTACCGATACCGGTATTGAAATCAGTATCCCTACGGATCAGCTAAAGCGAAATGACATTATCGAATTTAAAAATAATCCGGATGGTACCATTTCGGTGGAGATCAAAAATATCGGGCTTTTAAACCACAAGTAACGATCTGCTGTCACCAGGATGGTGTTTGCTACGATGAGCGGAAGATTTGGAAGGAAGAATTTTATGGATACGAAAAAGACATATAAATTAATCGAAAAAAACACTTTTACCTCGTGTGTTCCATTGATCAGCGCCAATCGTAATGAACTGTTGGCTGATGTTGAAGTGGGGGTGGCAAATGGCTGTGATTTTCTGGAGTGGCGCCGGGATCATTTTATGCCGGGAGAGATTCTTACTGTTGCAGACGAACAGGATCTGCTGAGTGAAATGAAAATCAGAATGCCTGATCAGGGGCTGATTTATACCTTTCGCAGTCATTATGAAGGTGGTGCTGTCGAAACTTCCGATGAGATTCGGGCAGACGCAGTGATGGCTGCGATAAAAAGTAACCGGGTTGACTATGTGGATGTGGAACTTAACAACGCGGCTCCTTTTTTGACGAGGATCAAAGAGGCTCTCAAAACAAGCGAGACCCAGTGGATCGTGTCATACCATGATTTTGCGAAAACGCCGACTACAGCGGAGATATGGGATATTTTTACAGCCATGGAGGAAGCAGGTGGAGACCTGCTTAAGCTGGCGGTCATGCCCCAGTCAACGGACGATGTGCGCCGTCTGATGCAGGCAACGCTTACCTATAATGAAAAATTTCCCAAAGCGATGATTGCCATTGCCATGGGAGCAAAGGGATCGATAACGCGAATAGCTCCGGAACTGTGTGGTGGTTCGCTGACTTTTGTGGCTGGGGCCGGGAAAACCGCCCCTGGACAGCTTAGTTTGGAAGAAGTAGTGGATCTGAGGAAACGAATGGCTCTGATATAATTATCAGAGCCAGCGGTCATTCCAGAAGCTTATGCATCCAGGCGGTGTTGGTAAAACGAAAAACCAGCCACCGGGAAAAATAGGCACAGAGGATACCGATGATAATCCCGGCCAGAACATCGGTGGGGTAATGAACAAAAAGGTAAAGTCGTGAAAAACAAACAAGCAGAGCGAAAGTTACAAAAATCCAGCGCATTCGGTCTTTTCGGGTAATGAAATATGCCCAGACAAAGGCGAAAACGGACGAGCTGTGACCGGATGGAAAAGAAAAATCAGTCTGCACTGGTAACAGCATGTCGATCTCGTACAGGGTATAGGGGCGGGGTCTGGCCACCAGTGGTTTCAGTGTTAGATTTACAACCAAAAGATTGAATAAAAGCGAAACGGCAATGACGAGACCTGTTAAACGGGTTTCTTTTTTTATGAGCAGAAACAGTGTAAGCAACACGGTTAGAATGCCATCGCCCCATAAATTAGTGATAAAAATAAAAAAACCGTTAAGCTGTTCAAAAACCAGATGTTGATGGATCCATATTAAGATGTTGAGATCCATTAGTTTGCTCCATTGGATGTCTCAAGATCCTTAATGCACCAGTCTATGGGCGCAATTCCCTGGGCTTGCAACAGCTGGTTAGCTTTGGAAAAGGGCCGACTGCCAAAAAAACCACGGTGGGCTGACAAAGGGCTGGGATGGGCGGATTCAATGATGGGATGATGGCGGTTGGTAATTAGAGATTTTTTGTTTTGGGCATCCCGGCCCCAAAGAATAAAAATAACTGGTTCAGCTCGGGTGTTTAACAATTTTATGATCTGACTGGTAAAAATCTCCCAACCTGCATTTCGATGAGAACCTGCTTCACCACCCCGGACGGTGAGTACGGCATTGAGTAGCAGCACTCCCTGTGTGGCCCAGTCGGTCAAACAGCCATGGCGGGGTATCGGGCAACCCAAATCAGCTTCCAGCTCCTTATAGATATTTTGCAGCGAAGGGGGAATTGCTACGCCAGGTTTGACTGAAAAAGCCAGGCCATGGGCTTGCCCGGGACCGTGGTAGGGGTCTTGGCCAATGATACAAACCTTTGTTTGCGACAATGGCGTCAGGTGAAAGGCATTGAAGATATCATGCATGGGGGGGTAAACAACCCGGTTCTGATATTCGTTAATCAAAAAATGCCGCAGGTTCCGGTAGTAGTCGGATTTTAATTCGTGTTGAATGGGTTGTTCCCAATCGTTGTCAAAATGGATAGCCATCGTTTATTCTCCTAAATATAGTGGTGATGAGTGGATTTGGGTAAGTTAATGTCTTGATTATACACTATAAAATTGGATTATAACCATGATTTTTATTTGAATCAGGGAGGGACTGTGTTATAATGAATAAAGTATACAATATTAAGAGTGCAATGTGAGGAAAGATGAATAAGGTTGTGTTAAAGGCCAAAGCTAAAGTGAATCTATCTTTGGATGTTGTTGGCATCCTGGAAGATGGTTATCATGAAATGAAGATGATTAATCATTTAATCGAATTGGATGATATATTGACCTTTGAATCCTGTGCGACGGGAATTAGTTTAACGTCCAACGAGGATACCATTCCTCTGGATGAGCGAAATCTGGTGATCAAAGCAGCCCATAAACTGCAGCGTCAGTTCGATGTCAAACAGGGAGCTAAAATTCATCTGGAAAAGCGAATTCCAACTCAGGCTGGCCTGGCTGGAGGCAGCAGTGATGCAGCGGCTGCCTTAAATGGTCTGAATCGTCTTTGGCAACTGGGGCTAACGCAATCGGAGCTTTTGGCAATTGGCGTTACCATTGGGGCAGATGTACCGTACTGTCTGGTTGGTGGTACGGCTCTGGTAGAAGGGATCGGCGAAAAAATCACTCCGCTAAAAGACCTGAGGAAAATGATAGTTCTGGTGGTAAAACCAGATATTGATATCGCCACCCCCTGGGCCTTTAAAAAACTGGATGAATCAATGATCGAAAATCATCCGGATATTCCGGAGATTATCAAGCTGTTGCAGGATGATGCGTATGATATGTTAAAAATGAAACTGGGAAACGTTTTTGAAGCCGTAGCTTTTGCCGAATATCCTGAAATAAAGACGGTTAAAAACCAAATGATGGAACAGGGGGCTTTGGCCGCCGTCATGACCGGTAGCGGGTCGACGGTCATTGGGTATTATCAGAACCATGAATTGGCGGAAAAATCCTGGCGATTTTTCAAAGAAAAATATACAATGTGTTTTTTAAGCAACACTGAAGAAGGAGAAAACGATGTGGGATGATAAAAAAGGCTTAAGTCTTGATATAAGTTCCTGTAAGCCATTGCGGGAAATTGTTTTTGAAACCATCCGCTGCGCTATTATTACCGGTGAACTCCAACCGGGACAGCGTTTAATGGAGGTTCAGTTGGCTGAACAGATGGGCGTCAGCAGGACTCCGGTGCGAGAATCCATCCGGAAGCTTGAACTGGAGGGGCTGGTAAAAATGGTACCAAGAAAAGGTGTCTATGTGACACCAATGTCAGTGAACGATCTCAAAGAAATGATGGAAATCCGCCGGGCACTGGAAGGGTTGGCAGCTGAGCTGGCGGCCATGAATGCCACCAAAGAGGAAATCAGCAGGCTCTATGAAGCTAACGAATTGTTTGGAGAGTCGGCGTTGCATAATGATGAAGAGGGAATCATCAAACATGATATGCAGATTCATGAAACGATTTATACTGCATCAAAAAATGTCAAATTACAGGCAATGATCAATAGTCTGCGGGAGCAGATGCAGCGGTTTCGGGCTGAATACGTCCATCGCATTGAAGATAAAACGCCGCTGGTCAATCAGCATATGGAAATAATCAGACAGATCGAAAAGGGTGAGTGCCGAAAAGCCAATCTGGCCGCCTGCGATCATATCTATACGACTGGCGACAGCATGCTTGGTTTGCTCAAAAAAAACGAGTAGACAAAAAACGCCTCCCGGGATAAGACAATTTTTGTTTTATCCCGGGAGGCGTTTTGTTTAGCTGCAGTATTTTTAATTGATCTACTCCAGACTACCAAAGTCATTGTTTTCCAAAAAATTTTTATTGGTGAACAGCGCAATGACAAGGATAATGCTCCCACAAACTACAAAGATGTCGGCGAAATTAAAGATCGCAAATTTGATAACTCGAAAATCAAGAAAATCCACGACAAAATTCAGACGCAGGCGATCCAGTAAATTCCCGGCAGCACCGCCGATGATGAAGGCAAGAGCGGTTTTAATAACTCGATTCTCCCGGATATCTGGTATCTTGATTAAAAAATAGATGAGAACCCCAATAAAAACCAGGGTCATAAGAATTAAGAAAATCTGTTTATTAGTCATCAGACTGAATGCAGCACCGGTATTTTCGACATAGGTTAAATGAAAAACATCAGGAATAAGTGGTAAGGTATCAATCGGTTTTATATGGGCAACGACCAGGTATTTCGAATACTGGTCAAGAAATATAGCAAAAAGAATAATAGCGATATAGATCATGATTTCTCCTAAAAAAAGAATTAACTATAAAAATATTATGATAGATTTCTCTAAAAGACAAGGAAAACTTTAAAATATACGGGTATTAATGCGGTTTTGTTTAATCATAATTTAAGAATCTGGCTGAAACTGCTTTAATTTTTTCCGGTTAAATGTTAAGATATAACTCGAATTAAAAACAGTATTGGAGGAGCGGTTGAAATTTAAAATCGATCAGGAACTTGTAAAAAAATACAGCTATCTGTTAGTGGGGATACTTATCCTAATTTTGTCATATAAATTATTGGATAATTTTGGCGTCGTTACCCAAACACTAAGTGGCATGATTACCAGAACTCTGGAAGTATTGATGCCGATTCTGTTGGGTGTAGTGCTGGCATATTTTTTATTCCGGCCAATGCGGGGAGTGGAAAAGTTTATCTTTAAAACGGTTCCCCGAAGCCAAAACAAGGCCCGGGTGGTTCGCTTGCTTTCAATTCTGATTGTCTATGTGATCACCATTATCTTAATTGTATTGTTTTTTTATGCGACGATTCCATCGGTGATCGAGAGTCTGACCGGTCTGATTGCCCAGACTCCCGAGTACTTAACAATCATTGATAACTATCTGGGAGAAAGTCTGGCTAAAGGTGGAGCCGCACAGGATATTTTAACTGAACTGAAGGTAGCAATCGATAGTCTGCAGAATATGACGGCAATGGATGTACTCAATCAGCTGACCACATATTTTGGGGCTAATCCGGACTCCATTAAAAATATCGGTAATTTTGCCTTTGTCTTTTTAAAAGGAACCATCGGCTTTGTCATCAGCTTTTTTATTGTTTTTTTTGTTGGGCTCTATTTAATGCTGGATAAGGAAAAAATCAGTGATCAGGTCGATCGTTTTGCTAAAGCGGTGTTAAACAAGACCTTATACAATGGAAGTCATTGGGCGATCCTGACCATTGATGAAATTTTTTACAAATATTTTACCGGAAAAATTCTGACATCAATGCTGATTGGATTTTTATTTTATCTGGGACTTTTGGTGATTGGCGTGGATTATGCACCCTTATTTGGTGTGATTGTTGCCGTTACCAATGTGATTCCATATTTTGGTCCAATTATTGGGGCGGTACCGGCTATTGTCATCACCTTTATTGATGATCCGTCCAAGGCCTTTTGGGTGGCAATCTGGATTCTTGTTGTCCAGCAGTTTGATGGTAATGTTTTAGCACCAAATGTGTTGGGAAAAATTGTCGAGCTCAATCCCTTCTGGGTATTGTTCTCAGTTATTGTCGGGGGCAGTCTTTTTGGCCTGTTGGGGATGTTTGTGGCGATTCCGATGTTTGCAGTGATCAAAGTGTTTTTTGAAGAAGGACTGACTCGGTGGGAACGAAAAAAAGAGGCGCTTGAAAAACTACAGGGATAAACAGTAACAAAACTATTTAGAATAATTGCGGGGGAAACCCCTTGAATAAGGAAAGGACAGAGATAAATGGAAAGTGTATTTGACGTATTGCAGGAGCGGGGCTTTATTGAACAATGTACCCACGAAGAAGAGATAAAAAAATTACTGGCGGAAGAATCCGTTTCTTTTTATATTGGTTTTGATCCAACGGCTGACAGTCTTCATATTGGACATTTCATTCAGATTATGGTGATGGCTCACATGCAACGTCATGGCCATCGACCGATTGCCTTAATCGGAGGTGGAACCACGATGATTGGTGATCCTTCTGGCCGATCTGATATGCGTCAGGTGATGACGTTGGAACGGATTGTTGAGAATGGTGAAAAATTCAAAAAGGTCTTTGAAAAATTTCTGACCTTTGAAGATGACAAGGCGGTGATGCTCAATAACGCCCAGTGGTTGCTGCCGCTTAATTACATTGACTTTTTACGGGAAATTGGAACCCATTTCTCAGTTAACCGGATGCTGACGGCGGATTGCTATAAATCACGGCTCGAAAAAGGACTGACCTTTTTGGAATTTAATTATATGCTGCTCCAGGCCTATGATTTTTATGTGCTGCATAAAGAGCAGGGCTGTAAGATGCAGTTTGGTGGAAATGACCAGTGGTCGAATATTATTGCTGGAGTTGAGCTGGTTCGTCGCAAAGATGCGAAACAGGTCTATGGCATGACCTTCTCGCTACTGACCACCAGTGAGGGCATTAAAATGGGAAAAACTGCCAAAGGGGCATTGTGGCTGGATCCGGAAAAAACATCGCCCTATGAGTTTTATCAGTACTGGCGAAACATTGCCGATGCTGATGTGGAAAAATGTCTGGCGCTTTTGACCTTCATTCCGATGGATGAGGTGCGGCGTTTGGGAGCCCTTAAAGACTCCCAAATCAATCAGGCCAAGGAAATCCTGGCGTTTACCGTTACTGAGATTATCCATGGCACGGAAGCAGCTCAGGAAGCTCAAAGTGCGGCCCGCAAGCTTTTTGCTGGCGATCAGGGAGATGCTGAAATTCCAAGTGTGGATTTATTGCAAGCGGAATTGGGCGACGGCATGGATATCCTGTCAATACTCGAAGTGGCGAAGTTGATCCCTACCCGCAGTGAGGGACGTCGTTTGATTGACCAGGGCGGAGTTCTGCTAAATGGTGAAAAAGTATCCGATTTTAAACGGCTGGTAACACTGGCAGATTTTAAAGACAAGAAAATTGTTCTCAAAAAGGGCAAAAAAGCGTTCAAGCAAATTAATTTAGTATAGAAGGTGACCAGATGATCAGTTCAAAACCTGTGAGAGGTACCCGGGATATTTTGCCCGAGGAAATGAAAATTCGGGATCGGTTGGAGCAACAGATATTGGCAGTCTACCGTTCTCATGGCTTCAGCCGGATTGAAACCCCGGTGATGGAAAATCTCGAATTGCTGCTGGGCAGTGATGGTGGCGAGAACTTAAAAATGCTGTTTACCATCTTAAAGCGTGGCGAAAAGCTGGATTTAAGTCAGGAAGCCAGTGTAACAGATCTTTGTGATATGGGTCTGCGCTTTGATCTAACTTTGCCCCTGAGCCGTTTTTATTCAAACAATCAGGAAGTGCTCGAAACGCCGTTTAAGGCAATACAGATCGGTAATGTCTTTCGGGCGGAGCGACCTCAAAAAGGCCGGTTTCGGGCCTTTAAACAATGTGATATCGATATTATTGGCGATCCTACCGTTTCGGCAGAGATTGAGCTAATGGATACCACGGCCAAAGCGCTGCTGGCAATGGGGTTTGCCGGTTTCACGATAAAAGTGAATCATCGTCAGCTCTTAAGTGAAGTCATTATCAATGCTGGCTTTGCCGCAGATCAGGTCGGAACAGTCTGTATTGCACTCGATAAAATGGATAAAATTGGAGTCGCTGGAGTAACCGGCGAATTGTTGGAAAAGGGACATGACCAGGAAAAAGTCGACAAGCTGATGGCCTGTGTGACCGGCATTAGTCTGGACAATTTGGAACGGTGGGTGGAAGATGCTGTTGCTGTTGGCCAATTAAACGAGGTGATTAACACCGTCAAAATCCTTGCTAAAGAACAATTTGATGTTGTTTTTGACTTTTCGCTGATCCGGGGAATGGGTTATTACACTGGTCTGATCTTTGAAGTCAGCTATGGCCCTTATGGTTATTCCATTGCCGGTGGTGGCCGTTATGACAACATGATTGGCAAATACAATAAAGTTTCAGTACCGGCAGTGGGTTTCTCGATTGGCTTTGAGCGAATCATTACGATTCTTATGGAAGAGCAGAAAGATGCCCGGCAAGTTGATTCGGCAATCATCCTGTTCTACGATCCACAGAGCAGCAACATGGCAGAAGTTATTGGTGAAGGCGATCGCTGGCGGATCAAAGGGTATCAGGTCAATCTGGTGGCCATGAAGAAAAAATTTGGTAAACAGATTGCCGCCTGGGATAATGGACAATACGAAGGCTTTGTGGTTTTTGGTCGGGATGAAGCGATAAAGAATTTTTAGAAGAAGAACTGATTTTTACTGCCCCAGGCACCGGTTGCGATGAGTGTAACGGTGTTTGGGGTTTCATTTTTATTTAAATATAGTTATTTAAGAATATCTCGAATTTTTGTGTTATAATGTACTATTGAGAGTTAACGACAAGATCAAAAATAATGATAAAGGAAAAATGAATGTCGAAAAAGATAAACTTAATTGCCACAGTGGCTTTTGGAATCGAAAGTGTGGTAAAGGACGAAATAAAAAAACTGGGCTACGAGGTAACTGAAGTGGAAAACGGAAAAATCCGTTATTCCGGGCCTCTGGAAGCGATTCCCCGGTCAAATCTCTGGCTCCGTTGTGCTGATCGGGTGCTGTTGGAGATTGGCCGTTTTAAGGCCGAAACCTTTGATGAACTGTTTGAGAAAACAAAGGCATTGCCCTGGGAAAACTGGATCCCGGTTGACGGCGAATTTCCGGCGGCTAAAATTACCAGTGTTAAATCAACGCTGTTTAGTAAATCGGACGGACAGCGAATTGTCAAAAAAGCCGTGGTGGAACGCTTAAGATCTAAATATCAGGTCGATTGGTTTGATGAGAATGGCGGAAAGTATCCGATTCATATTCAAATTCTTAAAGATGAAGTCACCCTTTCCATCGATACCAGTGGCTCTGGTCTTAATAAGCGGGGGTACCGCCAATATGGCAATGAGGCGCCGCTAAAAGAAACCATTTCTGCGGCGCTGGTTTATCTATCCCGGTGGCGACCAGATCGAGTTTTTCTCGATCCTCTTTGTGGATCCGGAACGATTGTCATTGAAGCGGCGCTGATCGGTAAAAATATTGCCCCGGGGCTGAAACGGGATTTTGTCTCTGAAACCTGGGACGCCATTCCGCCGGAATTGTGGGAACAGGCTCGTCAGGAAGCCCGGGATGCCATCAATGACAAAGAATTTTTGTTGCTGGGATCCGATTGTGATGCCAATGCGCTAAAACAAGCCCGGACGAATGCAGAATTGGCTGGCGTTTCAGATTTGGTCGCTTTTCAAAAACTGCCGGTTCAGTCGGTATCCACCAAGAAAAAATATGGGGTCATTATCACCAATCCGCCCTATGGTGAGCGAATCGGCGAAGAAAAAGAAATTCAACGCCTCTATCGGGATATGGGTAAGGTCTTTCACAGTCTGGATAGTTGGTCTTATTTTATTATTACCGGTTATGAAAAGTTTGAGAAATATTTTGGCGAAGTGGCAACCAAGAATCGCAAGCTTTATAATGGCGACATTAAGACCTACTATTATCAGTATTATGGACCACTGCCGCCACGAAAACGAAACTCTGTCGATGAAGCCCAAAATATGAATGCAGAAACTGAAATAAACACACAAGCCGATAAATAAACGAAATAATGCAAGAATCGGTTTATCGAGAAATAAATTGAATTAAAATAAAAGAATAGGTGAAAAGATGAAACGAGTATCAAATAGTCGCTCAAATAGCAGCAAGACCAGTGACAAGCCCCGAGGGAAAAGAAATGACCAGGCGGCAAATGGGGATAAACGGCCCCGCAAGTTTGAAGAACGTGGGGAAAAGGACGATAAAAAACCACGGAAATTTGACAGCAGAGGGCCAAAAGAGGAGCGTGGGCCCCGTCGTTTTGATGACCGGCGACCAGCACGTAAGTTTGATGGACATAACCGGGACGATGATGGCGTAACCGCAGAAACCTTTATTGTTGTCGGGAAAAATCCGGTGATGGAAGCACTTCGTTCCGGTCAGGAGATCGATAAATTATTGATTTTAAAAGACAACACCGATCATGTTCTTAAAAAGATTACCGATGCAGCGAAAAAACAGAATATCATTATTCATTCGGTCGAAAAAGCCAGACTGGAGTATCTGGCTGATGGTCAGGTACATCAGGGGATTGTGGCGTTGATGGCGCCATTTCCCTATAGTAATCTTCAGGATATCTTAAATCATGCCAAAAGCAAGGGTCGAGACCCCTTTATCGTTATTCTCGATCATCTGACGGATCCCCATAACTTGGGGGCGATAATACGGAGTGCCAATATTTGTGGGGCTGACGGCGTCATCATTCCCAATCGCCGCTCGGCTTCGCTAACAGCGGTTTCGGTAAAGGCTTCATCTGGAGCAGTATCCCATACCCCGATTGTTAAGGTGACAAATTTAAGTCAGACAATTGATGACCTTAAGAAAAAAGGGTTCTGGATCATGTCGACGGATATGAAAGGGAATCCCTATTATAAAGCCGATTACAAGGGGTCATTGGCCATTGTTATTGGTAACGAGGGGAGTGGAATCAGCGAGAAGATCAAAAAGCAATGCGATTTTTCAGTATCGATTCCCGTACATGGCGAGATTGAATCCTTTAATGCATCAGCAGCAGCAGCGATCATTTTTGCAGAGGCTGCCAAACAGCGATTTCAATGAAAACCATATTAATTGTGGATGGTTATAATGTCATTCATGGTTCAGATGATTTAAAACGTCTTTCAGAAATTCAGTTGGAAGAAGCCAGGCTAAAGTTGATCGATGATTTAAATGGCTACAGCGGATTTAAAGGATGGGAAACCATCCTTGTTTTCGATGCCTATCAGCAACAATCATTGGAAAAACGGGAAGAAGTCCATGGCCGGATCAAAGTAGTGTTTACCGAAAAGAATAAAACCGCCGACAGCTATATTGAAAAGCTTGTCTATAGCCTCCCGAAAGCTTATAACGTTCGGGTGGTAACGTCAGATTTTACCCTTCAGCAAATGGTCATGGCCAACGGCGCCGAGCGGGTTCCAGTGCGGGAGTTGATCCAGGATATGGAAGCGTCGTTGAAGAATTTTCGGGATGATAAGAGAAAAAGCGTCCCGAAACAGGGTCTTAAGCTCAGTGATTTTTTGGATGAAGAAACCCTGGATCAATTTAACAAAATGCGTGTTAAAGAATAATGTGAGGAAAAGATGGTTAAGCTAAGCAATGATAAACTAGCGGAATCGGAAATCGTCAGGCGTGCCCAGCAGGGGGACAAAGAGGCAGAGGAGTATCTTCTGGAAAAATATCGAAAAAATGTCCTGATCCGAGCCCGTTCTTATTATCTGGTTGGCGGGGATCATGAGGATTTGATTCAGGAAGGGATGATTGGGTTACTAAAGGCTATATGGGACTTTCGCCCTGATCGGGAGACACAATTTGCAACTTTTGCCAATCTTTGTATCGAACGCCAAATTCAAACAGCGATCAGCTCGGCGAATCGTCAGAAACATATGCCACTTAACAATTCGGTATCAATTTATGCGGCTGTTTCGGAAGAAGACCCTGGAAATACGATTTTTGACCGATTGGCAGCTAAAAAAAGTGTGGAGCCGGGAGTAAAATTAATTAAAGAAGAAGAATTGGAACAGCTGATGATTGATGTTAAACGGGAATTGTCCAGCTTTGAGAAAAAAGTTCTGGCACTTTATATCCAGGGGGCCTCCTATTATGAGATTTCCAGAATATTAGCGTGTGGAAATAAATCGGTGGACAATGCCTTGCAGCGCATTCGAAAAAAAATCGGTAAAAAGATTTAAAAAACAGTTGACAAAAATGGCAAAACAAACTATTATAGAGAAGCTGAATTAATAAGCACGTGGGAGAATGCCCGAGTGGCTAAAGGGGGCGGACTGTAAATCCGTTGACGACGTCTACGATGGTTCGAATCCATCTTCTCCCACCACTTTATTATAAGCCCTCATAGCTCAGTAGGTAGAGCACCACCATGGTAAGGTGGGGGTCTCCGGTTCAAATCCGGATGAGGGCTCCATTTTTATATCATAAATTAAATTTGACATAGTGGTTAAACGATAATATTTAGATTTATAAGGAGAATACAAATGGCAAAGTCAAAATTTGAAAGAAATAAGCCCCACGTAAATGTTGGAACAATTGGTCACGTTGACCACGGTAAAACGACATTAACAGCGGCCATCACATCTGTATTAAACAAACGTTTTGGAACCGGTGAAGCCGTAGCATTCGAAAACATCGATAAAGCCCCAGAAGAAAGAGAACGTGGAATCACTATTTCCACCGCTCACGTTGAATATGAAACAGCGAACCGTCATTACGCCCACGTTGACTGCCCAGGCCATGCCGATTATGTTAAGAACATGATCACTGGTGCTGCCCAAATGGATGGTGCCATCCTGGTTGTTAGTGCGGCTGATGGTCCAATGCCACAGACCCGTGAACATATCCTGTTAAGCCGTCAGGTAGGCGTGCCTTATATCGTTGTTTTCTTAAACAAAGTTGATATGGTCGATGACGAAGAATTACTGGAATTAGTTGAAATGGAAGTTCGCGAACTGCTTGACGAATACGAATTCCCAGGTGATGATACCCCAATCATTCCCGGATCGGCATTACGTGCCTTAGAAGATCCAGACGGCGAATGGGGCGACAAAATTGTTGAACTGATGACTGCTGTTGACAACTGGATTCCAGATCCAGAACGTGATACCGACAAACCATTCCTGATGCCAGTGGAAGATGTTTTCTCAATCACTGGTCGAGGAACTGTTGCAACCGGACGTATCGAACGTGGGGTTGTTAAAGTTGGTGAAGAAGTCGAAATCGTTGGTATCCACGACAGCCGAAAAACCGTTGTAACCGGAATCGAAATGTTCCGTAAATTACTGGACGAAGGTCGTTCTGGCGACAACGTTGGTGCATTACTGCGTGGTGTTGACCGTACTCAGATCGAACGTGGTCAGGTACTGGCTAAACCAGGCTCCATCAAACCACATACCCACTACATGTCAGAAGTCTATGTCTTAACCAAAGAAGAAGGTGGACGTCATACCCCATTCTTCGATGGCTACCGTCCACAGTTCTACTTCAGAACAACCGACGTTACTGGTATCATCAAATTACCAGAAGGCGTTGAAATGGTAATGCCTGGCGATAACGTACAAATGGAAATCACTCTGATCACTCCAATTGCGATCGAAGAAGGTTTACGTTTTGCGATTCGTGAAGGTGGCCGTACTGTTGGTTCTGGTGTTGTTGCCAAAATGCTGGAAGACTAATAGCCTAAAAACAGAGCAAATACAGATTTTTAAAGAAATGTCCGTTTGGATATGATTCTTGAAAAATCAGTAACCCATATAAAAAATAATCTATATAAAAATTCAACCGTCCTTTTCAGGGCGGTTTTTTTATTTGGATATTGTTAAAATTATAAGTTAGTGATAAAATAATGACTTAAACAAAATAATAAATTAATAGCAATAAGTAGCATCGATAAGTTGAAAATTGCTGGCAGCAATTGGAAAGAAGTGAAAAATGATAAGACTCTTAGTGGACAGTATGTGCGATCTGCCAAAAGATTTTGTAAATCATCCCAACTTGGATATGGTTTCGTTAAATGTAATTATTGAAGGCGTGGCTTATCGGGATAAACGGGAAATTGATTTGGATGGCATGAACAAATTTATGGCCCGGGGAATCGTGCCAACCACATCCCAGGTGAATCCGGGGGACTTCCTGGAATACTTTGAAGATTGTGCTAAGAATAATGTGGAATGTCTGTATCTGGCTTTTACCTCTAAACTATCGGGGAGTTATGAGACGTCGCGTCTTATTCTAAAAGAAGTGAAGGAAAAATATCCCGCTTTCAACTGTCAAATTGTTGACAGTCTCCACAGTGGCGGAAGCATTGGCCTGATTGCGGTGGAGTTGTTGAAATTGATCGACCAGGGCAAAGATCTGGACTATCTGGCAGATGCGGCAAAAAAAATGATTCCGCATGCGCATTTCTATTTTAGCATTGAAGATCTTAACTGGCTTTATATGGGCGGGCGGGTATCCAAGGGTACGGCTGTCGTTGGGGGGTTCCTGAAAATTCATCCGATCGTTTCAGTGGAAGAAGGGGAATTGAAGATCATTGGCAAATCCCGGGGGCCTAAGAAAGCGCAAAAGACAATTATTGATAAAACGGCTGAAAACATTGCTGGTTATCTGGATCAACACGTTGGCATTGCATTTAATGGCTCGATGAAGCCGGTGGAGGAGTACGATGCAGCGCTTCGTTTAATGGGTGTTAAACATATTGAACCAGTCCCGATCGGATGTGTGTTGGCTGCTCATTTGGGACTTCAGGGGACAGGGATTTATTTTTTTGACACGGCGCCGGAGACGATTTTGGAGCAAACGAAAAATAATTGAAAAATCTTGTAAAATATGAAAAAACGCTTGCCAAAGGCGTTTTTTTCTTGTATAATGTGAAAGGTTGACACTCTGCGATGAAGTGAGAGGTTGCTGTCGCCTTAGGCAGGTTTTTCCCATGGAGTATGTCACGATCTTAGAATCGGACGACAACCACTTAAATCATCTGATTTTTGCAAAATGATCCGTCATTTTGCTAAAAAAATAATGATGAAACACCCGGATGGGTTGACGAGTGGTTGGAGTACCTAAATGACGAGTAAAAATTGATAAGGAGGTAAAATTTAGGTATGGCAAAACAAAAAATTAGAATCAGATTAAAAGCGTTTGATCACAAACTGTTGGATCAATCCGCTGAACGAATTGTGGAAACAGCAAAGAGAACAGGTGCGAGCGTTTCTGGCCCGGTGCCACTGCCAACAGACAAAGAAATCATTACAATTCTGCGAGCAGTACACAAGTATAAGGATTCCAGAGAGCAATTTGAAATGCGTACTCACAAACGGTTGATTGACATTTTAAACCCAACACCAAAAACCGTAGACGCATTAATGCGATTGAACTTACCAGCAGGCGTTGATATAGAAATCAAACTATAAGCCCCAATTGGTATTATGATTGCAAAGCAATCCAATGATATTTAGGAGGAAATGATGAAAAAAGCGATTATCGGACGAAAAATTGGAATGACCCAGATTTTCACAGAAAATGGAACAGTAATTCCAGTAACAGTAGTTGAAGCAGGGCCCTGCGTTGTGCTTCAAAAGAAAACCATCGAAACTGACGGATATGAAGCAGTGCAATTAGCATTTGGCGAAGTGAAAGAACGACGCATGACAAAACCGCTAAAAGGTCACTATGACAAAAACAGTATCGAGTATAAAAAAGTAATCCGGGAATTCAAACTTGACGATTATGCAAGTTATGAAACCGGTCAATTAATTCAGGCTGATGTGTTTGAAGCTGGCGAACGTGTGGATATTTCAGGGACTTCAAAAGGTAAGGGATTCCAGGGGGTTATTAAACGACATAACCAATCCCGGGGACCAATGGCCCATGGTTCTAAGTATCACCGTAGCCCAGGTTCCATGGGAGCATCTTCTTCGCCTTCACGAGTATTCAAAGGCAAGAAGCTTCCAGGCCAGATGGGGAACAAAAATGTAACTGCAGTTAATTTGGAAGTTGTTAAAGTCGATGCTGAAAACAATGTGCTCTTAATCAAGGGTGCGGTACCAGGCATTAGAGGAGCACTTATTACAATTAAAAGCAGTGTTAAAGCATAAAAAAATCAAGCCTGAAAGGAGGAAATCAAATGCCTAAAATTGACGTTTTAGATGTAAAAGGAAATGTTGTTGGTGATGTCGAATTAAGCGAAGGAATCTTCGGAATCGAACCCAACGAACATGTAGTACATGAAGTAGTGGTCGCACTGCTTGCAAATAGACGACAGGGAACACGTTCCGCCTTGACTCGATCAGAAGTCCGTGGCGGTGGTCGAAAACCCTGGAGACAAAAAGGAACAGGCCGGGCTCGAGCCGGTACCATCCGATCTCCATTGTGGAAGGGTGGCGGTGTGATCTTTGCACCAAAATCAAGAGATTACAGCAAAAAGGTTAACAAGAAAGTTAAAGCTTTAGCAATGAAATCTGTTTTCTCGGCAAAGGCTCAGGACAACGAACTGCGGGTTCTGAATCAATTGGTGATGGATGCTCCAAAAACCAAAGAAATGGTAGCGGTGCTGAACAATATCAACGCTCAAAAAGCCTTGATTGTACTGCCGGAAAACAACGAAGCGATTATCCGCTCCGCAAACAATATTCCTAAAGTTGCAACAACGACAGTCAGTGAATTAAACGTATATGATATGTTGAAATATGACGTGTTGATCATGACTCAGGAAGCATTACAAAAAATTGAGGAGGTATACGCATAATGAAAAATCCTCGCGATATTATTATCAAGCCAATTATTACCGAACGTAGTATGGCCGATGCCGAAGAAAAAAAATTCACATTTAAAGTGGATAAAAGAGCGAATAAAATTGAAATCAAGAATGCAGTAGAAGTCATATTTGGTGTGCAAGTTGAAAAAGTAAGCACCATGAACATGAAGGGAAAACTGAAAAGAACCGGACGTTTCGTTGGTCGAAGATCAGATTGGAAAAAAGCAATCGTGAAATTGACACCCGGAAGTAAGGGTATCCAATTCTTCGAAGGCGTATAAGCAAACAAACGAGACTACAACCCGAGAAGCATACAAAAAAAGGAGGTAGCGATTAATGGGTATTAGAAAGTATAAACCAACGTCCCCAGGACGTAGAAATATGAGTGTCAATACATTCGAGGAAATTACCAAGCACGAGCCTGAGAAATCCTTATTGAAGCCACTTAAAAAACATGCTGGTCGTAATGCATATGGACGCATTACTGTTAGACATCATGGTGGTGGAGCGAAACGAAAATACAGAATTATTGACTTCAAACGAAATAAAGACAATATTCCCGGAAAAATTGCCGGAATTGAATATGATCCAAACAGAAGTTCAAATATAGCACTGGTTCACTATGCAGATGGTGAAAAACGTTATATTATTGCGCCACTTAAGTTAAAGGTTGGAGATGTTATTTTCTCTGGACCGGAATCAGATATTACCATTGGTAACTGTCTGCCACTCAAAAACATTCCCGTTGGTACAACGGTTCACTGTGTTGAGTTAAAAACTGGAAAAGGCGCTCAAATGGTGCGTTCTGCCGGTGCCAGCGCTCAGCTGATGGCGAAAGAAGGAAACTACGCAACATTGCGATTGCCTTCAGGCGAAATGCGACTGGTTCGAATTGAATGTCGAGCTACCATTGGTCAAGTTGGAAATCTGGATCATCAGAATGTCCGGATTGGTAAAGCGGGTCGTACCCGACACATGGGGATCCGCCCAACCGTTCGTGGTTCGGTAATGAATCCCAATGACCATCCACACGGTGGTGGTGAAGGACGTGCCCCGATTGGACGTTCTGGCCCAGTTACACCATGGGGTAAACCAGCACTTGGTTATAAAACACGTAAGAAAAACAAGCCTTCCGATAAATATATCGTAAGAGCCCGAAACAAAAAATAAGCACTCAACCATATAAGATAACGAACCGAGAGGAGGTTGAATAATGGGTAGATCACTTAAAAAAGGACCTTATGTTGACGAAAAGTTACTTAAACGTATCGAAGCAATGAACGAAAAAGGTGAAAAGAACGTGCTGAAGACCTGGTCAAGAAGCTCCACACTTTTCCCACAAATGGTAGGACACACCATCGCCGTACATGATGGCAGAAAACATGTTCCAGTTTATGTTACCGAAGATATGGTAGGGCACAAACTTGGAGAGTTTGCACCGACCAGAACCTTTAGAGGTCATGCTGGAGAAAAGAAATCTAAATTAAGATAGCCAGAAGGAGGTATACGAATGGAAGCAAGAGCGACAGCTAAATATGTACGTGTTTCATCCAGAAAGGCTAAGTTAGTGGCTGATTTAATTCGAGGCAAAAGCATTGGAGAAGCATTAAGTATTCTAGCATTAACACCAAATAAAGCAGCGAAAATAATTGACAAAGTTGTAAAATCTGCTTTGGCAAATGCTGAAAATAATTTTAACATGAATCCTGAAAACTTATATATCGATCAGATTTATGCAAATCAGGGTCCAACACTAAAACGATTCAGAGCGGGTGCACAGGGACGTGCAACAATCATTCGAAAAAGATCGTCTCATATTACAGCCGTATTAAAAGAAAAAGAGTAAGGAGGGCATAGATGGGTCAAAAAGTCAATCCTCACGGATTAAGAGTTGGCGTTATTAAGGACTGGAATGCAAAATGGTTTGCGAACAACAAGGATTTTGCAGATTGTTTAATTGAAGACTATGATATTCGTAAATATATAAAAGTAAATCAATACCAGGCGGGCATTTCTAAAATTGTCATCGAACGTTTTGGTAACAAGGTAAAGATTCATATCTATACAGCAAAGCCAGGCATGATCATTGGTCGTGGTGGTGCAGGTATCGATGCGTTGCGTCTTGAACTTGAAAAAATGACCAAGAAAACCGTTTTTATCAACATCGTTGAAGTTAAAAATGTTGATATGGACGCTCAATTAGTGGCCGAAAACATTGCTGCTCAGCTGGAACGACGAATTTCTTTCCGACGGGCAATGAAGCAAACCATGCAACGAACCATGAGAGCTGGCGCTAAGGGTATTAAAACTGCTGTTGCAGGCCGTTTAAACGGTGCTGAAATGGCACGAAACGAACATTATGCCCAGGGTCAGGTTCCCCTTCAAACCCTCCGAGCTGATATTAGCTATGGCTTTGCTGAAGCTGATACCACCTATGGTAAATTAGGTGTAAAAGTTTGGGTCAATAAAGGCGAAATTTTAACTGGACGTGAAGATATTTTAGCCGTCACAGCTGAAGACGACGCAAAAGCTAAAAAAAGCGCACCCCGCCGAAAAGCTCCTACTAACAGGACAGAAAACTAAGAGAGGAGGCCAACGCATATGTTAATGCCTAAACGTGTAAAACGTAGAAAACAACATAGAGGTCGTATGAAAGGAAAAGCGCTTCGTGGTAACAAAATCACTTACGGAGATTTCGCTATTCAAGCATTGGAGCCAGCATGGATTACTGCTAATCAGATCGAAGCTGCCCGTATTGCCATGACCAGATATATTAAAAGAGGTGGCCAGGTTTGGATTAAAATATTCCCAGATAAACCTGTGACACAAAAACCAGCAGAAACTCGAATGGGTTCCGGTAAAGGATCTCCTGAGTATTGGGTTGCAGTGGTAAAACCAGGTAGAGTAATGTTTGAGATTGCCGGAATTTCTGAGGAAGTAGCTCGGGAAGCCATGCGTCTTGCGCAACATAAATTACCAATCAAAACGAAATTTATCACTCGTAAAGATCAGGAAGCACAAGAAGTGGGTGATGAAGCATGAAACCAAGTGAATTAAGAGAATTAACAACGATCGAACTTGAAGCAAAATTGGGTGATCTGAAGGAAGAATTATTCAACCTCAGATTTCAACATGCGACTGGCCAGTTGGAAAACCCCATGCGGATTAAAGAAGTTAAGAAGACTTATGCACGGATCAAAACAATTATCCAAGAACGTGTCATGAAGTCAGATGAAGCATAATAAACCAATAGATAAGGAGGTTTAGCTTATGGAAGAAAGAGGTTACAGAAAAACTCGAATCGGTAAGGTTACCAGCGATAAAATGGATAAAACCATTGTTGTAGCTGTTGAAAGTTTTGTAAAACATCCACTTTACACAAAACGAGTTAAGCACACTGTAAAGTTCAAAGCCCATGACGAACAAAACGAATGTAATATCGGTGATACCGTTAAAATAATGGAAACAAGACCACTCAGCAAAGACAAACGCTGGAGATTAGTAGAAATCGTAGAAAAAGCACTATAAGTCAATGTGCGGAAGGAGGTATTTCGGATGATTCAACAAGAAACGAGACTGAAAGTAGCAGATAATACCGGTGCAAAGGAATTACTGTGCATCCGAGTTCTTGGTGGTTCCGGTCGTCGATATGCAAATATCGGGGACATTATCGTGTGTGCTGTTAAAAGTGCTGCACCCGGTGGCGATGTTAAAAAGGGCGACGTTGTAAAAGCCGTTGTCGTACGAACAAAGAGCGGAATCAGAAGAGACGATGGCAGTTACATCAAATTTGACCAGAATGCAGCGGTTCTAATAAAAGATGATAAAAACCCAAAAGGTACACGTATTTTTGGACCTGTCGCACGAGAATTACGGGACAAGAAATACATGAAAATCGTATCTTTGGCTCCTGAAGTACTTTAAGGAGGAAATGAAAGATGCATGTAAAAAAAGATGATATCGTAATGGTAATTTCCGGTAAGGACAAAGGAAAAAAGGGAAAAGTGATTCAATCTTATCCTAAAGATGGAAAAGTCCTTGTGGAAAATGTGAATATGGTTACTAAACACCAGAAACCAACACAGCAAATGCAACAGGGTGGAATAATCCGTCAGGAAGGGCCAATTCAGGCTTCCAATGTATTAATTTACTGTGCAAAGTGTGATAAAGGCGTTAGAACCGGTCATAAAGTTCTAGGTGACGGAAAAAAAGTCAGATTTTGTAAAAAATGTAATGAAACATTTAATAATTAATTTCGGGAAGGAGGACCAATATGCCCAGATTAAAAGATAAATATCTAACCGAAGTAATTCCAGCATTGATGGAAAAATTTCAATATAAAAACATCATGGAAGTTCCTAAACTCGAAAAAGTTGTGATCAACATGGGTTTGGGAGATTGCAAAGACAATTCCAAAGCTTTAGAAGCCGCCGTGATCGACCTTGGAATTATTGCTGGCCAAAAACCAGTGATCACTAAGGCAAAAAAATCAGTAGCTAACTTTAAAGTCCGAGAAGGCATGAACATTGGAGCGAAAGTAACTCTGCGAAGTGATCGTATGTATGAATTTGCTGATAAGTTATTCAACGTTGCCCTTCCTCGAGTACGTGACTTCAGAGGGTTATCCAATAAATCCTTTGATGGACGTGGTAATTATGCTTTTGGTATCAAAGATCAACTCATTTTTCCTGAAATTGATTATGACAAGGTAGAACAGGTTCGCGGCATGGATATCATGTTTGTCACAACGGCAAAAACAGATGAAGAAGCTCACGAACTGTTAAGACTGCTTGGCATTTCATTCAGTAGAGCATAAGGAGGACGGTACAGTGGCAAAAAAAGCGATGAAGGAAAAGCAACAACGCAAAGCAAAATATTCAACTCAGGCGTATACACGCTGCCGAATTTGTGGTCGACCACATTCTGTATTACAGAAATTTGGCATTTGTCGTATATGTTTCCGAGAATTAGCATATAAAGGCGAAATCCCTGGCGTAAGAAAAGCAAGCTGGTAAAAAATACCAGCAAAGAAAAGGAGGTACCGAGTATGGTTATGACTGATCCTATTGCGGATATGTTAACACGCATCAGAAATGCAAATGATGCAGGTCATAAAACAGTTGAGATGCCTGCTTCAAAAGAGAAAAAAGCAATTGCTCAGATTCTTTTAGAAGAAGGTTATATTAATAAAGTTGATTACATTGCTGATGAAAAGCAAGGTGTCATTAAAATTACTCTCAAATATGGAGAAAACAAAAGTCGTGTCGTTGCAGGCATCAAGAGAATCTCAAAACCTGGTTTAAGAGTATATGCCGGAAAAGACGAAGTGCCAAAGGTATTAAACGGTTTAGGCATTGCCATCGTTTCTACATCTAAAGGCGTAATGACAGATAAAAAAGCAAGAAAAGCCGGCGTTGGCGGCGAAGTGATATGTTACGTTTGGTAACAAATTAAGACAGGAGGTAAAAAGATGTCAAGAGTAGGAAAAGCACCTGTTGCAATCCTCCCAGGAGTCGACATAAAAAAAGACGGTCAAACGTTGACGGTCAAAGGTCCATTAGGACAACTCGTTAGAACGTTTCATCCTGATGTCATCATCGATGTCCAAGATAGCGAAATTGTTGTCACCCGACCATCTGAAAGTAAGCTGCATAAATCGCTTCACGGTTTAACCCGGGCTTTAATTCAAAACATGGTTACTGGTGTCAGCACTGGCTTTACACGAACCCTGGAAATCAGTGGAGTTGGGTATAGAGCAGAGAAAAAAGGAAATAAGCTGGTTATGAATTTAGGTTATTCACATCCCGTTGAGATGGAAGATCCTGAAGGTGTAGAAGCTGTTCCAGAAACCAATACTAAAGTCGTAATTAAAGGCATTAGCAAAGAAGCCGTTGGTGCACATGCCGCCAATATTCGAGCGAAACGCCCACCAGAACCTTACAAAGGTCATGGCGTACGATATTCTGACGAAGTAATAAGACGTAAAGAAGGTAAAACAGGTAAATAACCTGCCAACCCGTCAAAGATGATGAAGGGAGTAAAACTCGATGATTAAGAAACCCATTAAAAATAAAATACGTATTGCTCGTCACTATCGGGTCCGAAACAAGGTTTCTGGAACTGAAATGAGACCACGTTTAAACGTATTTCGAAGTAATAAAAACATTTATGCTCAAATTATAGATGATACCAAAGGTATCACCTTGGTTTCTGCTTCTTCCAATGACTCTGAACTTAAAGGTCAGTTATCAAAAGGTGGAGATAAAGCAGCAGCTAAAGCCGTCGGTCAGGCTATTGCCAAACGTGCACTTGAAAAAGGCATTGAAGCAGTGGTATTTGATCGAGGTGGTTATGTATATCATGGTAGAGTAAAAGAATTGGCTGACGGCGCTCGTGAAGCCGGCCTGAAATTCTAAGTAAAGGAGGTCATTTGATGCAAAACAAAAAAATCGATCCAAGTACATTAGATTTGAAGGAAAAAGTCGTTGCCATCAACCGTGTAACCAAGGTTGTAAAAGGTGGTCGTAACTTCAGATTCAGCTGTCTTGTGATTGTTGGAGACGAAAACGGTCATGTTGGCGTCGGTAAAGGAAAAGCGATGGAAATTCCAGATGCAATTCGTAAAGGTATCGACGCAGCAAAAAAATCATTGATCAAAGTGCCAATGGTTGGAACAACTATTCCTCACTTAGTCAACGGTGAAGCTGGTGCAGGTCATGTATTATTGAAACCTGCTGGAAAAGGTACTGGCGTTATTGCTGGCGGACCCGTCCGTGCAGTACTGGAACTCGCTGGAATCAGAGATATTCGTACTAAATCTTTAGGATCTAATAATGCCCGTAACATGGTTAATGCTACAATGGCAGGCCTTGCAGAACTGACTACTGTTGAAGAAGTAGCAGCAAAACGTGGTAAGAAACCTGAAGAAATTTTAGATTAGGAGGAATCATTATGGCTAAGCAATTAGAAATTACACTAAAGAAAAGTTTGATTGGTCGTAACCCCAAACAACGGGCTACCATTGAAGCTTTAGGCCTCAAGAAAATTGGTCAAACTGTAACACATAATGATACCCCTCAGATTCGTGGCATGATTCATCGAACAGATTTCATGCTCGAAGTAAAAGAAGTATAGGAGGTGTCGAGATGAAGTTACATACTTTAAGTCCAGCCCCAGGTTCAAAAAAGGCACCCAAGCGAAAAGGACGAGGTACAGGTTCTGGTCTTGGAAAAACTGCTGGTCGTGGACAGGATGGACAAAAATCACGTTCCGGCGGTGGCGTACGACCAGGTTTTGAAGGTGGACAGATGCCGCTGGCAAGACGTTTACCAAAACGCGGATTTTCTAACGCACGATTCAAAAAAACATATGCAATTGTTAATGTGGGTGAGCTGAATGCATTTGATGCAAACACAGTGATTACTCCGGAACTATTGATGGAATACGGATTTGTCCGTAAATTAAATGATGGCTTGAAGATCCTTGGAAACGGAGAAGTTGAAAAGGCATTCACCATCAAAGCACATAAAATCAGCAAATCAGCTGAGGAGAAAATTCTCGCTGGAGGAGGAAAGGTAGAGGTGATCTAGTATGGTCTCTACCTTGAAGGATGCTTGGAAAATTCCAGATCTACGACGAAAAATAATATTTACGTTAGCGATGCTGTTTATATATCGTTTGGGATCCTTCATACCGGTTCCCTTCATCGATACCGAACAGCTTAGTCAACTCGTCAACGATAGTGGAATTTTTGGTCTGTTTGATATTATATCCGGTGGTAACTTTGGCAACTTTACGATTTTTGCCATGAGTATCACCCCGTATATTAATGCTTCAATTATCATGAACCTTCTGGCATTTGCAATTCCAGCTTTGGAAGCACTACAAAAAGAAGGCGAAGAAGGAAGAAAAAAACTGGCTCAGTATACGCGTTACCTTACCATTATTCTGGCGCTGATTCAGGCACTGGGAATGAGCTTATCCTTCGGAGACTTGCTAATTGAAAAAACACCATTTACCGTCTTTACGGTTGTATTATGTATTACAGCAGGGACTGCGTTTTTAATGTATCTGGGCGAGCAAATCACTGAAAATGGTATCGGCAACGGTATCTCTTTGATTATCTTTATCAGTATCATTTCCCGTATTCCATCTGCAATCGGCCAAATGTATCAATATCTGACGATTGGAACCTTAAATATCATCACCCTGATTGTTTTTCTGGTTTTCATTGTGGTGGTTATCTTTGGTGTGGTGGCAGTTCAGGAAGGGCAACGACGTATCCCGGTTCAGTATGCAAAACGGGTCGTTGGCCGAAAAATGTACGGCGGACAAACTACCCATATTCCCATGCGTGTGAATATGGCAGGCGTTATTCCGGTAATCTTTGCCAGTTCTTTAACGTTATTCCCAGCGACACTTGCCAGCTTTTTTCCGACATCGGCTTTTGCAAACTTTATTTCAACCTATTTTGCCTGGGGATCCTGGCTCACTAATATTATTTATATCACACTAATAATTGCGTTTACCTATTTTTATACAGCTGTAACATTTAATCCGTTTGATATCGCAGAAAATATCAAGAAACAAGGTGGTTATATTCCTGGGATCAGACCGGGAAAACCAACCGTAGAATACTTGTCGAGAATTATGAACCGATTAACATTATTTGGTGGCGTCTTTTTAGCGATCATTGCTGTTATTCCTATTTTTGTAGGTAATTTTATGGGTGTCAATCTTCAATTCGGCGGAACAAGTTTGCTGATTGTAGTTGGGGTAGCCCTTGAAACGGTTAAGCAGATTGAAGCAGAAATGATGATGAGACACCATCAGGGATTTTTAAAATCTTAAAATGAACTGGAGTTAAGTGAAAAATGAGAATTGTATTATTAGGACCTCCGGGAGCTGGCAAAGGGACACAGGCAAAACGAATTTGTGAAACTTATGGTATCCCGCATATTTCTACCGGCGATCTCTTTCGAGAAAATATGAGCAAAGATACGCCGCTCGGAAAAAAAGCTAAAGAGTATATGGCACAAGGTCTTTTGGTTCCGGATGACTTAGTTGTTGATATGGTTGAAGATCGGTTGACACATGAAGATGTATTGGCGGCTGGCTATGGCTATTTGCTGGATGGATTTCCACGAACGGTTCATCAGGCGGAAGCTTTATGTCGAATCAATGCCAAGCGTGATTGCGAGTTGGATTTTGCAATTAATCTTGATGTGCCCTTTGATATTTTGATTGAACGGGTTTCAGGCCGTCGGATCTGTCCGACATGTCATGCAACCTATCATATCAAGTACAGCAAACCCAAGGTCGAAGGTGTCTGTGATTTAGACGGAACACCCTTATACCAACGGGAAGATGACAAAGTCGAAACCGTAAAGAAACGAATTGAAGTATATCAAGATCAGACAGAACCATTAATCGAGTTTTATGAAGACAAACAAAAGATCATTAATATTAATGGATTGCAACATATGAAGGACGTTTTTGATAATATCGAAAAAATCCTAAGTGGAGTTAATTAAAGATGATAACCATAAAATCCCAAAAGGAAATTGATCTAATGCGCCATGCCGGAAAGATTGTGGCAGGCGCCCACGCCTTAGTAGAAACAATGATCAAGCCTGGGGTAACAACACAAGAACTGGACCATGCAGTTGAAAAGTATATTCGTGATGCCGGAGCAGTTCCAACATTCAAAGGCTATGGTGGATTCCCAAACTCAATTTGTGCTTCAATTAATGAAGTGGTTGTCCATGGGATTCCTGAGAAACGACGTTTGCAGGATGGTGACATCATCAGTATTGACATCGGAGCTACATTTAAGGGTTACGTTGGTGATGCGGCGGTGACGCATGGCGTCGGGACGATTTCCGATGAAGCAAAAAAGCTGATTCGAGTCACCCGGGAGTCCTTTTATAAGGGCATTGCCTATGCCAGGGATGGCTATCGCTTGTCGGACATTTCGAATGCGATTCAAAAATATGTTGAGGACAACGGTTTTTCAGTTGTCCGGGACTATGTCGGTCATGGTGTTGGAAAACAAATGCACGAAGATCCACCAATTCCTAACTTTGGACCCAAAGGTCGAGGACCGCGGCTACGACAAGGAATGACATTAGCCATTGAACCAATGGTCAATGCCGGAACTTATGACGTTGTTACGTTAAAAGATGGATGGACGGTGGTAACCACTGACGGCAAGCTTTCTTCACATTACGAGCACACCGTTCTGATTACCGGAACCGGTGATCCCGAACTGCTGACAGTACTATAAGTTGGTGTTTGGATGAATGAATATAAAGTTGGACAGGTGGTTCGTTCAAAAGCTGGCCGGGATAAAGGTCAGTATATGGTGGTTATTGAAGTGGTGGACGAACAGTTCGCCATGTTATCAAATGGAAAGCTTCGAAAAGTGAGTAATCCAAAAAAAAAGAAGGTCAAACACTTGGCGAAGACGAATCACATAGCCACAGATATTCGTGATAAAATATTAAATGGAAAAAATGTAACTAACGCTGAGATTAGAAAAATACTCGAGTCCTATCACATGCCTGATGGTATTGGGGATGAGAATCGTGAGGAGGTTTGATCAATGGCCAAAAAAGATGTTATCGAGGTAGAAGGCTCAGTGATTGAGTCATTACCAAATACTATTTTCTTAGTAGAATTGGAAAATGGACATCAGATAACTGCGCATATTTCGGGAAAACTTCGTATGAATTACATCAGAATTTTACCCGGAGATAAAGTAGTTGTTGAATTATCCCCATATGATTTGACCCGCGGGCGTATCGTATGGCGTGGAAAAGGGAAATCATAAAGGAGGCATACAAATGAAAGTTAGACCATCAGTTAAACCGATTTGTGAAAAATGCAAAATTATTAAGAGAAATGGTCGTGTTATGGTAATTTGTGAAAATCCAAAACACAAACAAAAACAAGGTTAAACCGTCGAGTCCAGAAAAAAAGAACATGGCCGCGGCAATTTTAGTCATGTTCATGATATAAAACACCCTGGGTTTTAATTTCGTTACGTCACTAACTTGATTAATTTACCAGCATTTAGAAAATAATTAGGAGGTACACACCCTATGGCAAGAATTGCCGGAGTCGATTTACCCCGAGATAAGCGGGTAGAAATTGGATTAACTTATATTTACGGTATTGGACATTCAACATCGCTGGAAATCTTAAAAGCTTTAAATATTAATCCAGATACCAGAGTTAAAGATCTTACTGAAACTGAAGTAAATGATCTGCGAAATACGATAGACAAATACACCGTTGAAGGTGACCTTCGTAGAGAAGTCAACTTAAACATCAAACGACTGATCGAAATTGGATCTTATAGAGGATTACGTCATCGTCGAGGACTTCCTGTTAGAGGGCAAAAGACAAAAACGAATGCCAGAACTCGAAAAGGTCCGAAACGTCTCGTAAGCAAAAAGAAATAAGGAGGGCTAAAGAATGGCAGTTAAAAAAGCACGAAGAAAAGTTAAAAAAATTAAAAAGAATATCGAACGTGGCCAGGCCCATATTCAATCTTCTTTCAACAATACGATTGTTACCATTACTGATATCTCCGGAAATGCTCTTTCATGGGCAAGTTCTGGTGGATTAGGCTTTAAAGGATCACGTAAAAGCACTCCTTTTGCATCTCAAATGGCTGCAGAGGAAGCGGCTAAAGCTGCTATGGAGCACGGTCTTAAAAGTGTTGAAGTTTTAGTCAAAGGCCCTGGTTCCGGACGTGAGGCTGCAATTCGGGCCTTACAGGCGGCGGGATTAGAAATTACCCTGATCCGTGATGTAACGCCTATTCCACATAACGGTTGTCGACCACCTAAGCGACGACGAGTATAACAGGAGGGCGAAAAAATGTCAAGAAATATAGAAGCATCATGCAGACAATGTAGACGTGAAGGTGCAAAACTGTACCTGAAGGGAGAACGTTGTTATTCTACAAATAAATGTGCGTTTGAAAGACGACCAACACCACCAGGCCAACACGGTAAAAGACGAACAAAATTATCAGAATATGGTCTTCAGTTACGAGAAAAACAAAAGGCAAAACGTATTTACGGTGTCCTTGAAAAACAATTCCGTGGCTATTTTGAAATTGCTGAAAAGCAAAAAGGGATCACCGGTCACAACTTATTGATCCACTTAGAATCACGTATGGATAATGTTGTTTATCGACTGGGTCTGGCAACCTCCCGTAAAGAGGCCCGTCAGTTGGTGGATCATGAACATTTCCTGGTTAACGGTAAAAAACTGAACATTCCTTCTTACATCATGAAAGAAGGCGATGTCATTGAAGTTCGACCAAAAAGCAAAAAATCACAAAAATTCAAAGATATTTTAGAAACGACTGAAAATCGAACCATGGCCTCATGGTTATCGAGAGATGTTGACACACTATCAGGAAAAGTCATTGGCAGACCGGCAGTAGAAGACTTAGATGTCGAAATTGCTGAACATCTTATTGTTGAATTGTATTCTAAATAGGCTACATGTTCGGGAACCAATTAACCCTCATGTTAATGTATGGATTATAAATAAGTAGGAGGGTCTGATAAATGATCGAATTCGAGAAACCAGTCATCGAAATTGTTGATAAAAAAGACGACGATACTTACGGGCGGTTTGTCATTGAACCTTTAGAACGGGGATATGGAACCACCCTTGGTAACAGTCTGAGACGAATAATGCTGTCATCCCTGCCGGGTGTGGCAGTCACATCAGTAAAAATAGAAGGCGTCTTGCACGAATTCTCTACCATTCCAGGAGTTAAAGAGGATGTTATTGAAATCCTTCTGAATCTCAAAGGTTTGGCAGCTGAAATTTATACCGATGAGCCCAAAGTTATTTACATTGAAGCTTCAGAAGAAGGTGAGATCACCGCTGGTGATATCATTGCTGACTCTGATGTCGATATCCTTAATCCGGAAATGCACATTGCTACCTTGTCCAAGGGGTCAACTCTGAACATGGAAATGCGCATTGAAAAGGGTCGAGGCTATGTGGCAGCAGATAAAAATAAATATCCGGGTATGCCGATTGGAACCATCCCGATGGATTCAATCTTCTCTCCGATTATCAAAGTTAATTTTCTAGTTGAAAACACCCGAGTCGGACAAATCACCGATTTTGATAAATTAACCATCGATATCTGGACCGATGGAACCACAACCCCGGAAGAAGCACTCTCTTTAGCTGCGAAGGTGTTAAGTGAACATCTCAACCTGTTCATTAACTTGACCGAGCATGCCACCACGGTGGAAATCATGGTGGAAAAAGAAGAAAGTGAAAAAGAACGTATTCGCGAAATGTCCATCGAAGAATTGGAGCTTTCAGTAAGATCCAGTAATTGTCTGCGACGGGCGAATATCGATACTGTTGAAAAATTAACACAACGAAGCGAAGAGGACATGATTAAAGTCCGTAACCTCGGTCGTAAATCCCTGAATGAAATCAAGCACAAACTAGCAGAAATTGGATTGTCCTTGAGTCAAGAAGAAGAAAAGGCAAAGGAGTAACACTATGGCGGGATATCGAAAACTAGGCCGTCCCTCTGATCAAAGAAGAGCATTATTGCGTAATCTTACCACTGCCCTTTTAGAACACGGTAAAATTGAAACAACCGTAACCAGAGCGAAGGAAGTAAAAAGAATTGCAGATAAAATGGTCACTTTAGGTAAAAGAGGCGACTTACATGCCAGAAGACAGGCAATTTCATATATCACTCAGGAAGCAGTGGTAAAACAATTGTTTGACGAAATTGCACCTAAATATACTGAACGAAACGGTGGCTACACACGAATTTACCGTGTTGGACCACGTCGTGGCGACGGCGCAGAAATGGCGATAATTGAATTAGTATAATTTAAGAGGCATACAGGGGATTAAGATGTTATTGACGCTTAATCCCTTTCTTGTATTATAAAGTTAATTAACACCAAAGAAGGTGATTACACGTGACAATGGATAGTAAAAATAGAATGATTGACGTGCAGGATGTATATTTCAAATATCCTCATAATAACGAAAATGAATCAGTCGTAGCCTTGGATGGCGTCAGTTTACATATTGAAAAAGGTGAATTTGTCGGAATCATCGGACATAATGGTTCGGGGAAATCCACCCTTTCCAAATTACTCAATGCGATTATCTTTCCCACCCAGGGTGATGTAATGGTCAGTGGGCTCAATACCAAGGATCATGAAAACCTGTGGACGATTCGTCAAACTGCCGGAATGGTATTTCAAAACCCCGACAACCAGCTGGTCGCAACGATCGTCGAAGAAGATGTGGCTTTTGGTCCTGAAAATTTGGGTGTACCACCCCAAGAAATCAGAGAACGGGTAGATCGGGCTTTAGCAGTGGTCGAAATGCAGGCCTATGCCCATCAGAAACCCCATCAATTGTCGGGTGGTCAGAAACAGCGGATTGCGATCGCCGGGATTCTGGCGATGGAACCCGAGTGCATCATATTTGATGAACCCACAGCGATGCTGGATCCGTCCGGACGACGGGAAGTGATGGAAACCATCAAGCGCCTTAATCGCGATAAAGACATGACGGTTATTCATATCACCCATTTTATGGAAGAAATCGTCGATGCGGATCGGATCATCGTGCTGGATAAAGGTAAGGTGGTCATGGAAGGAAAACCCCGGACGATCTTTAAACAGGTAAAACGGCTCAAAGAAATCGGCCTGGATGTACCCCAAATGACGGAGTTGGCGTATGAACTGCGAAGTGCCGGACTTGAAATTGCGGACGATGTATTAAGCATCGAGGAAATGGTGGATGCCTTATGTCAGTAGAAATAAAAAATCTTTCCCATACCTATTCAGAGGGTTCACCCTTTGAATTCAAAGCTCTCAAGGAGATCAATTTAACCATCGAAGACGGTAGTTTTATTGGCATCATCGGCCACACTGGTTCGGGTAAATCGACGCTGATTCAGCATCTCAATGGATTACTAACTCCTACTTCCGGAACTGTTCTAGTCGATGGAAAAGATATTTTCGAAACAAAAAAAGCCCAACTAATTCAGCTCAGACACCAGATTGGCCTGGTCTTCCAATATCCGGAACACCAACTGTTTGAGGAAACCGTCCAAAAAGATGTCGCTTTTGGCCCCAGAAATCAGGGACTCACTGAGGACGAAATTGATCAGCGGGTCAGACAATCAATTAAGATGGTTGGTCTTGATTTTGATGCAATCAAAGATAAGTCGCCCTTTGAATTATCCGGGGGACAGATGAGGCGGGTCGCGATAGCTGGTGTTCTTGCGATGGAACCTGCAGTACTGATTCTCGATGAACCAACCGCTGGCCTTGATCCCCGAGGACGGGAAGAAATATTGGCTCAAATCAAATCATTGCATAGTCAAAAACAGATAACCGTTATTCTGGTGTCCCATAGTATGGAAGATATTGGAAAAATGGTCGATAAAATTCTGGTTATGAATGAAGGGGAAGTTGTTTTTTACGATACACCCAATCGTGTGTTTACGGAAATTTCTACCCTGGAGAGCATTGGCCTGGCGGTACCAGAGGTAACCTATCTGATGCGGCGACTCAAAGAAAAGTATCCAGAAATTAGAGAAGATATTTTTACGGTGGAAGCAGCCAAAAAAGAAATTCTCAAAGTTGTAAGAGGATAATAAAATGTTAAAAGATGTTACAATTGGCCAGTATTATCCAACCGGGTCGGTGATCCACAAATTAGATCCGCGAACGAAGATACTGTTTACCACAGCATTTGTTGTGATGTTGTTTTTTTTGAATAACCTGTGGGGGTATCTTGCCACATTTGTCATACTGGCAACCATCACCCTGTTATCTAAAATCCCCGTGGGGTATATTATCCGGGGAATTAAAGGATTAGTCCTGATTATTATGCTGACGGTGGTTCTGAACCTGTTTATGACGCCGGGAACGGTCGTGGCAACGTTGGGGCCACTGACAGTTACATTGGAAGGATTAAAAGTGGCAACCTATATGGCGCTGCGCTTGATTTTCTTGGTGGTTGGTACCAGTATTATGACACTAACGACCTCGCCGATTGATTTAACTGACGGGATGGAGTGGTGTATGCGATATATTCCCTTCGTCCGACGATATGCGCATGAGTTAGCGATGATGATGTCGATAGCGCTGCGCTTTATCCCAACATTGATGGAAGAAACCGAGCGAATCATGAAAGCCCAAAAAGCCCGGGGGGCAAATTTTGAAACTGGAAATATTATTTCCCGGGCTAAGAATTTGATCCCAATTTTAATTCCCTTGTTTATATCTGCATTTCGAAGAGCGGATGAGCTGGCTACAGCCATGGAAGCACGCTGCTACCGGGGGGGCGAAAACCGAACCCGGATGAAGCAATTGGCTTTTGAATTCCGGGATGGTGCCAGCCTGGTATTGATGTTTGTAATGATCGTGGGGCTTTATCTGACCACCTGGATTCAAATACCGCTATTATTTCCGGTCTAAGAATTAATATCGAGTAATGAAAAATATCCAATTAATCATCTCTTATTGTGGTACCAGGTATTGTGGTTGGCAGATACAACCCAATGGCGTGACCATCCAGGAAGTAATTATCAATGCAATCCGAGAGTTGACGGGCGAAACGGTCAATCTGATTGGATCTGGTCGAACCGATGCGGGCGTTCATGCTTTGGGGCAAAGTGCCAATTTTCTTACCCGATCAACAATTCCGGCAGAGGCATTTTATCGGGCGTTGAACACCAGATTGCCGTCAGATATTCGCATTGTCGGCAGTCGAGAGCGAGCGCTTGACTTTCATAGCCGTTATCATGCCAAGGGGAAGAGTTATATCTATAAGATTTATGAGAGTCCGGTTGACAGTCCCTTTTACTCGGATCTGGCGTTTCATGTCAGCCGTACCCTGGACTGGCAGGAAATGAAGGAGGCCGCATCCTATTTTATCGGTGAGCATGATTTTTCCGCCTTTATGGCAAGTGGCAGTTCGATCAAAACAACGATCCGCACCATTGAAGAAATTTCATTTGATAAAAAGGGTGACCTTTATGAAATGACATTTCGGGGTAATGGCTTTCTCTACAATATGGTCCGGATTATGGTCGGAACCCTTTACGAAGTCGGCTATCAGCGGCGGAAACCCGAGGACATCGCTACAATCATTAAAAGTCTGGAGCGCAGTCAGGCTGGGATAACGGCTCCCGCCCAGGGGCTTTACTTAAAGGAAGTCTATTATTAAAAATAAAAACACACAACGGCATAAATTACTTGACACACCCGGAAAGATGCTATAGAATTAACGATGGACGTTAATGTATCACTAGCCCGGATACAATAAAAAACGATTTCTGATAACTCCCACTTGTCAGAAAGCCAATAGATAAAATAAAGAAATTATTAACTGAGGAGGACTTTTGAGATGAATGCGAACGCCACAAAAATGGCCAAATCTCATGAAATAGACCGTAAATGGTATGTGATTGATGCAGAGGGTAAGGTATTAGGACGACTGGCAACAGAAGTTGCAAATATTTTACGAGGAAAAAACAAACCAATCTTTTCACCACATATGGATTGTGGAGATTTTGTCATTATTATTAATGCCGATAAGGTTGTGTTAACCGGAAATAAACTGGATCAGAAATTATATAAAACATATTCTGGATATTGCGGTGGGTTAAAAGAAATGACCTATCGAAAATTCTTAGCTGAAAAACCAGAACTTTTGGTTTTCAAAGCAGTAAAGGGAATGATCCCACATAACAAATTGGGTGATAAAATTGCGACTAAACTTAAAGTTTATGCTGGCAATGAACATCCACATGCTGCACAATTGCCTGAAGTTTACGAATTTTAATGCTGAGAAGGAGGAAATAGAGAATGGCTAAAGTACAATATTTTGGAACTGGACGAAGAAAAACCTCGGTTGCCCGAGTTCGATTATTACCAGGGAGTGGAAAATTCACCATTAACGGACGTGATATTGATGAATTTTTCGGAATGGAAACCTTAAAGGTTATCGCTAGACAACCATTAACATTAACCGATACACTAAACACCTTTGACGTGATTGTCAATGTTCACGGTGGCGGTTTTACCGGACAGGCTGGTGCAATCCGCCATGGGATTGCCCGTGCTCTGCTTGAAGCAGACATCAACCTGCGACCAGCACTGAAACGTGCCGGTTACTTAACTCGAGACTCTCGTATGGTTGAACGAAAAAAATACGGTCTCAAAAAAGCGCGTCGTGCACCACAGTTTTCAAAACGTTAATATCAGACTTATTACAAGTCCTGCGACATTCAATGTTGCAGGACTTTTCAGTGTAACACTAGTTAATTAAGAAAGCAGGAATTTATGAATAACAAACAACCCATTATTAACATTGCAGTCATCGCCCATGTCGATGCCGGAAAATCTACCCTGGTAGATGCCCTTTTAGGACAAAGCAATGTTTTTAGAGAAAATCAGGAGGTCGTGGACTGCGTAATGGACAGTAATGACCTTGAACGCGAACGCGGAATCACCATTTACTCAAAAAACTGCTCCATTATGTATAAAGACATCAAAATCAATATTGTCGATACCCCCGGCCATGCCGACTTTTCTTCAGAGGTTGAACGAATCCTGAAAACTGTTGATACAGTTGTTTTGCTGGTCGACTCCAGTGAAGGTCCGATGCCGCAAACCCGTTTTGTTCTGAATAAGTCGCTGGAGAAGGGGCTTAATCCAATTCTTTTCATTAATAAAATCGATAAAAAAGATCAACGGGCGGAAGAAGTCGTTGATATGGTTTTCGATTTGTTTGTGGAACTCAAAGCCAATGACAAACAGTTGGATTTCCCGGTACTTTATGGGATTGCCAAAGAAGGAATCGCCATTCGTGATATGGATGACGAAGGGGTGAACCTGGAGCCGCTTTTTGAGACCATTGTGGAGCATGTCGGCCTTCAGGATGATCTGAGCCTGGAACCACTACAGATGCAGGTTTCTTCCCTGGCATATGATGATTACATTGGCCGCTTGGGAATTGGTAAGATCTATTCTGGCACGATTCATGCAGGCGAGCAAATTGAAATATGCAAAACCGATGGATCCTTTAAAAAAGAGAAAATCAACCAGGTCTTTGTGTATCGCGGTTTATCCCGGGTCGAGGTCAAAGAAGCCAAGGCTGGCGATATTGTGGTTGTTTCAGGAATACCTGATATCTCTATTGGGGAAACCATCGGTGAAATCAACCAGGTACAACCGATGGAACTGATTGAAATTGAACAGCCAACTTTATCAATGAACTTCCTGGTCAATAAGTCGCCGTTTGCTGGTGACTCTGGAAAATTTGTAACGACCCGACACATTCGGGCTCGATTGGAAAAAGAACTGGAAGTTAATGTGGGTCTACTCGTTGAAGAACTGGAAGATACCACCGATGGTTTCAAGGTTTCCGGACGGGGCGAGCTTCATTTATCGATTCTTTTGGAAAACATGCGTCGTGAAGGTTACGAAGTGGCTGTATCCAAACCGGAAGTAATTATGCACCGGGATGAAAATGGTAAGTTGCTGGAGCCGGTGGAATTGGTCATTATTTCAGTACCGGAAAAATATTCGGGTGCCGTTATTTCAAAGCTAAATATCCGTAAAGGTCGGATGGAGAGTATGTATACCGATGAAGCCTGGACAAGAATGGAATTCTTTGTGCCGACTCGGGGCTTGTTGGGCTATCAGAGTGAGTTTATCAATGATACCCATGGAGAAGGAACCATGGTTCGGCGTTTTGCTGCCTTTGAAGATCACAAAGGGGATATTCCGCAGCGTCTTAATGGGGTACTGATTTCTCAGTTCAGTGGCGAAACCATGGCCTACTCGCTGTTTAACCTCAGCGATCGGGGTGAGATGCTGGTTGGTCCTGGAACCAAGGTTTACGAAGGGATGATCATCGGGATCAATAACCGAAGTGATGACATGACGGTTAATCCGACAAAGAACAAAAAGATGACCAATGTCCGATCGTCTGGTACTGATGAGGCGTTAAAACTGATTGAGCCTCGCATCATGACACTGGAGCAGGCACTGGAATTTATCAATGATGATGAATTAGTGGAACTGACCCCCACCGATATCCGGATTCGCAAGAAAATTCTCGGGGAGCTGGAACGAAAACGTAGCGCCCGCTAAAAATTTTGGAACGCCGGACTGGCGTTCCTTTTTAAATGACAGAGAAAAATGAAATATCAGCACCGGTGCATGAAATAACGATTGACCGTTAAACTTTCAGTGTGATATTATATATACGGTATAAGGTTTTACCGAACAAATAACCAAACGGATAATGGCTTTACAGCTGTTGTCTGAACTTAAGCGGAGGTAATACGATTTGATTAATATTGATAAACAAGAAGCTGAAGATGGTAAAATCATGGCAGTTTTTGCCTATATTATCTTTCTCATTCCATTGTTTGCCGCCGGAGACAATCAATTTGCCCGCTATCATACCAATCAGGGTTTGGTGTTATTTCTGGCATGGCTGGTTTTCACCGTAGTCGGAATCATTATCGGTGTTGTTCCCGTCATTGGTTGGATTCTTTCAACCATCCTTTTTAGTGCCGTGCCCCTGGCGTTTGTTGGTTTTGCCATTTATGGAATCATCAATGTGATTCAGCTGGAGGCCAAACCGTTGCCATTAATTGGCGGAATTACCCTGATTAAGTCCTATTAAGTCGTTCTTCATACATCATAATAAATTTGTAAAAAGCATTGCTTTACCAGGCGATGCTTTTTACTTTCAAAATAGTAGTAGCAAAACGTATTAGAAAATAACCCGAATTTAAAGGCGGTGAATCTGTGGAAAACAACAATGAGCGTAATAATGAAAATCACGATATGAGCGATAAAAATTTTCGGAATTATTTCTTTCTGATTACCTTTGGAATCTGCTTACTGGTAGCCTTGCTGAACATCAGATATCTGGTCAGCTATTTAGGGCTATTTATGAATATCATCACACCAGTGCTGATTGCGCTGGGTATTGCGTTTGTCTTAAACATCCCAATGACCTTTATCGAAGGACATTTTCTTGGTTTTATGAATCGCATAAAAAATAAAAAGAATCGTGATCTGAATAAGGGCAAACGAATAATTGCAATAACCCTGACATTCTTATTTGTGATTGGTATTCTGGCCGGTTTGATTACCTTTGTTATTCCCCAGGTGAGCGAAAGCATCGATACATTAATGGTCAAATTACCAGGGTATGTGGATTCATTTAATACGCTGGTAGATGATGCGCTGGCATTCTTTAATTTACCGGATACACTGTGGAATGACATTGCTATTGAATGGGATTCTTTGATGGAACAGTTTGGTAGCCTTTTGCTTAATTCCGTACCGGAAATATTCAATGCGACGAAAAACTTCACGGTTGGTTTTTTTAATGCGATTATGGGAATCGTCATTTCCATTTATCTGCTGGCTGATAAAGAAAACTTGTTGGCCGTCAAAGATAAACTGATTTATGCTTATATCCGAAAAGACCGGGCTGATTTTATCCAGGACGTCAGCATTACCGCTAATCAAGTGTTTCACGGATTTATTGCCGGGCAAATAACGGAAGCCTTTATTCTGGGAACCCTCTGTACCGTTGGATTAGCTATTTTGCAGATCCCGTATGCGTTACTGATTGGAGTATTGGTTGGCATGACTAGCGTGATCCCAGTGTTTGGCGCTTTTTTGGGAGCCGTACCCAGTGGCTTTATTTTACTGGTGGTCAACCCGATCTATTGTCTGATCTTTGTGATTTATATTATTGCCCTACAACAGGTGGAAAGCAATGTGATCTATCCCCGGGTTGTGGGAGGCTCCATTGGTTTATCCGGTTTATGGGTACTGGTTGGAATGATTATCGGTGGCAGTCTGTTTGGTTTCCTGGGAATTATTTTGGGGATTCCTTCATTTGCGGTATTTTATGCGGTATTTAGAAAAATTACCAATGAGCGGATCGAAAAAATGAAGCTTGGGCAGCAAGAGTCTGACTAAATCAAATGATGAATTAAAAAGCGTCCGGAAGTGGATCCAGTTGGGTCAGTCACTTCGTGGACGCTTTTTCAGTTATTTTTTTGTAGTTCGTGTCTTTTCCAGTTGTTGTTTGGCTTTGGAAGCGATCTGGGTTAAAGTGACCGTGAAATTCTGAAAACCGGCATAAAAAGGATGCCGCATATCCAGGTTGCGAATCTCGCCATGCTGATCCAGTAGACGATTGGGAGGATGATTGTTGTGGGGGAGTTTGGATTCATTACCGACCACAATCCTTTTTCCAGCGATGCTGTTAAGCAGGATATTAACCACATCCCAGGCCGATTCATAGGCAATGATTTTATCCTGATTGGCGATAATTTCGGTGGCATATTTACGGATGAATTCAGCCGAAAAACCCTGACTGTTAAAGGTCACACAGCGACTAATCTTTCTGCCTGCAACAACGGTAATATACTGACCATTGTTGCCGCCTTTGGAATGGCCGGTTAAGGTATAATGTTCCATATCAAAGGCCGCATCAACAGCACGATAGAATTCCAGGGCTTTTAGTTGTTGTGGGGTATCGGTCACAAAGCCGCCTTGAATATTGTCAATCCAGCCGATGCCGGTGGTGCCCCGAAAAGCGATGATGCCGGAGTGTGGAATAACATCAGAAAAACAATAAGCGACGAGTCCGTTTTCGGGCTGGTTTGTGTAGGCGAGTACCTTCAGGGCAGTGAGGTGCGGATTAGCCATCATCAGATGAAGGGATTGATCCCATTCAGCGGCCGACATGGCGCAATCGCCCTGAAGATTATTGACATTTTGCAAGAGTGCCGCAACCATTTCGCCCACCGAATAATCAGGTAATCGGGATGGTTCAACCGGTAGGTTCAGGGCAGCCAGTTGGCTGATCAAATTCAGTTCACTATGATACAACATGCTCTTACCTCCTTTGGTAAGAAATTAAAACTGCTATGCAAAACTAGTTTGCATCAATTTTTGTATGTTTGGCTTTGTTTTTCTCCATAAAGGCTTTATAGATTTCCAATGACGTTTGATGGTTTAGATGGGACATCTTGGGAAAAGCATTCATAATTCGGCGATGTGAATACCGATTGATGACTTTGTTTTCGCTGATGCGATTGGTTAGCGAGACGATCAGATGGTGGGCTGAATCCTTGGCTTCGGTCAAGGTTCCGTCTTTGAGATCCCGAACTTTGGCAGTCACTTCGTGAGCGGTGGTGATCCCTTTCTCTTTTAAATGATCTTTAAGTTCAGTGGTCGCTTCGTAAACACTGCCCAGTTTTTTGTTGAAGGAAACGGTTTCCCGGGTCGATTCCACCAGATCACTGACAAAGAAGACGGCTGCAATGGTGGCAATAACCTGAATCCAGAAAGCGGAGAAACTGTTAACTAGATCATTGACAATGGGATGAACCACGTACATTAAAATCACACACAACAGACCAAAAAGAAATGAATTGAGCAGACAGACGCGTCCATTGATGTTGAATTTATGGTCGGAGTAGTCCCACCATTTGGCATGAAAGAGTTTTTCCATTCCCCAACTGGTGACATATTCCAATGTACTGGTGAGAATAATGCCAATGAAAAAAACCAGAATCGGATCACTGACATAGGGCATCAGAAACATGATGATAATCAGTGCGCCAACTCCATAAATCGGACAATAGGGACCATTTAGAAAGCCCCGGTTAATAAATTTTTTTTCCGGGATGGAGCAGTACACGACTTCACACATCCAACCGATGATGGCATAAAGAAAAAAATAAACAAATAGCAGACTCAGATTATAATACATAAATGATTCCTCTCAAATTTTAGCTTTGAATCATTTTAACACATCAGTATGCGGTCATAAAGAAAAATCGTGAATAAAACGCCTTTTGACTCCTGTACTGCAAATATTTATCCAAGATGGGTGGATATGTTTTTGTTTTTTTAAAATGGATCGTTTATAATGGTTGATATACCCCAAATAATGACAAAGCAACCAAAAATCAATCAAACAGGGAGCATAAATGAAAAACAATAAAATTGAGATAACAAGAAGTGAACAACTCATCGACATTACCCCAGCGATTCGGGAATTTGTTGACCAGTCCCGATTAAACGATGGCTTTGTACAGATTCAGGTTCCCGAGCGAACCGCAGCAGTGATGATTTCCATTAATGATGACTGGCGGCTTGAACGGGAATTTTTTGATAAGTTGAACCATCTGATGCCTAAATATGACGGCATGAAGTTTACCGGTTGGACAACCGCCTGTGTTAAGGCTACGATTTTTGGACCATCGCTGCAGGTGATGGTTAACAGCGGAACGTTGATGCTGGATAAAAATCAGAGTATTTATTTTGTTGAATTCCAAGGGCCCGGTGAACGTCAGTATTTTATCAGCAGTTTTGGCACAACCCTGGCAGAACATGAGGAAGCGTCAATGCCGGAAGAACTGGCTTTAATTTTTGAGAAGCGTCAAGCTTATGAAGCAGAACAGCAACAGATTGCTGAAGAAATGCGCAACGAATGGCGTCTACGGGAAGCGAATCGGTTGAAACAGGAAGCCGAAAGCAGAGAAACAGTCGTCGCAGAAAACGATACCGATGGCGATTGATAAAAACACTTACCACAATGAGCAAGAATCGAGAAAGGCAGTAACAATGAGCTGGGAATTAACAGGATCGGATCAAATGATCAAAATGATGGAACTCGCAGACTTTAAAAGTACGGAAATGCTTGTTCCAGTTGAAATGATTGGTTTTTTTGGCAATGTCGGAGACCGATTGGCAATTATTTATCAGAATCGGGAATACCCGGCATACCTGGAAGCTGAAGACGGAAATACCATACTGAAATGGAGTAAGGTACTGATTCGCAAACTGGGTGAAACCTTTCCGGACTACGAGTCCTGGTTTCAGGGCGAGCAGCCGGATGTTTTTATACCAAGAATGGAACTGACAAAAAGCAACGATGCGTTTAGTCTGAGCTTAATAACTGGCGCTTCGGCCACAGCTTCTGATGCGGTCAAAGCGAGTGATGCGACCCAAAAGACCATCCCGGCAGGAGTAGGACTTCGGGAGTTGCTGTTAAAATGGATAGCCGGTTACCCCAACTATTATCCCCGGGATTTTCGTTTTTCCTTTAAGGATATCATCAACGAAGAAATTCCCAAGGTGATTGAAAGCCTTGAAGCGATCCAATCTGGCCATTATCAGGTTCGGGGCTTTGCCGGGGACACCCAGTGGGCGGAAATTCCCTGGGTTAAAGTGGTTGAAAAAAAAGATCAGCGGCTGGATCATGAGGATCTGTATCTGGCGTATATACTGGCGAAGGACAGTGGCAAACTCTATCTGGCGATTGTCTATGGTAAAGAAGGTTTGGGAATCCGAAGTCTTTCGGAGCAAGCCGCCAAATACCGGGAAAAGATTGAGACGGAAAATTTTAAAACCAGTCATCAGGAGGTTTTATTGGCCAGTGCCAGCCTGGTATCCGGGATTGTCTGTTATCGGGAATATAGCGAAACGGATATGCCTGAAGATGGGGTACTGGCAACAGAATTTGAAGCGTTCAGAAAAATGTATGAACAGTGTTTGATTAAGGATCGGGATGCGGATAAAACCTTAGTCAGTAATGAAACGATTGAAAAAATCAGCACCGAAACAGATTGTGGAGAAACCATTGAAACAGTGAGCGCCAGTCCGATAATGGAAGTAGAAGCGGATCCGAAAACGTTGGTGGAAGCGGCGAAGACAGTGGCAGAACCGCAACTAACCAAAACTGCCGCAGTGGTTGCAAAAGACCTGGATGCGAATCGTTCGGATGAAGTGATCGATAGCGACGACAGCTTGCTTTGTAACGCAGAGGATAACAGAGAACCACAGCCTGTCTTTCCTTCGCCCCCCCCGGACAAAGCAATGGAGACGGAAACGGTGGCGCCCTGCGAAAGCCGAAATCCAGCTGAAACCCCTTTTGATCAGGAAGCAGAGAGCGCCCAAAATGGTCAAATAATCAGTGGCAAAACCCAGAAAATTTGTGAGAAAGCCGAATTCGAGGAGGATCACGCGATCGCTTCGGATGCCAATAAAGCTACTCCAGTTGAAATGTTGACCCGGCCATTGGTCCGTTATCCGGCCCAAAATGATGAGCTCACTCCGGCGCTCCGGTTGGTTCAGGCAAAAATGGGAAATAGAGGCTATTACTATCCGGCTGAATTAATTAAGCGTTACTATCTGTCGATTAAGTCAAAACCCTTTGTGATGATTAAAGGCCGGGTGGGTAGTGGCAAAACAAGCTTTCCCCGACTTTTTGCCGAGGCAATTGGCGCTACTTCAGAAAACAGTCGATTTAAACGGCTATTGGTGGGGAAGAATTGGGATGATGATACGCACCTTTTTGGTCGTCTGGACAGCCGTGGTCACTTTATTCCTGGTCCGATTATGCTGATGTTAAAGGCCGCCAAAGAATACCCGGACAAACCCCATTTTTTTCTGCTTGATGAAATGGATCGGTCGCCGACAGCAGAGTATCTACGGCTGCTGTTGGAAGGGATCAATGGCAGCCAGGAGCCTTTTTTAAAACGGGAAGATTTTGGTTCTGATATTACGGCGTACCGGGAATACGGCAGTTTGAATTTTCCAGATAATCTTTATTTTATCGCCACCATCAATGAAGGCTTGGGTTATTTTCCGGTCCCAGACCGGGTTATTGACAGCGGCAATGTGATTGAGATGCCAGTCGTTGAAATTGGGGTTTTCCCGGATTATGGCAGTCCTGTCGGTGACAGCGACTGGGAGAACAGCGCTTTTAAAATCCATAGCCAGGCCAAGGGCTTGCCGGAAATTCTGGAGCGACTGATGAATTTACTAAAAGATCTCCAAACGCTGTTAATTGGGCATGATTGCCCGATGGGATATCGCGGCAAAAATGAAATCCTGGCTTTTGGAATTAACAGTGGAGCCGAGGGCTTGTTCACAGAAGAGGAGATCATTGACTTGGCCATTGTCCAACGGATTCTACCAGCACTGGCGCTTGATCCTAAAGCTGATCATGTCGTCTATCAGGAATTAGCCTGCTTTTTACTGGACGACGGGCTACGGGAAAAATGCCTGAATCTACCACTCGATCGTTTTATTGGCCACTATGAAGTGCTACTTAAAGACCAAGTCATTCCCTGCCCCAGAAGTGGTCAGGCGGTGGTAAAGTTACTAAAAACCAAATAGGGTCAACAAAAAAAGCCAATTAACAAAGTCTTTGTCCGGCATTTCTGTGGTCAGTATGGTCTGACTGGGGGACAAAAGATTAGTTAATTGGCTTGACTTATGAGCGGAAGGATAGTTAGCCAGCTTCCTGCTCAGCTACCTTATCTTCTAAGAAACTGATCAGTTCTTTGATCAGTTCCTGACGACGGAGGATGCCGATAAAAATACCCTGGTCATCGACTAGGGGAATAAAGTTCTGTTTGACTGCCAGCTCCACCAGATGTTCGTAGCTTTCATTGATTCGGGCCACTTCCAGATTAATTTTAAAATCAATATCTTTGATTTCAAAAGACTCCAAATCAATTTCGGGATGGGTGAGACTCAGTGACAGTACCCGGAGCAGATCACCCTCACTGATGGTTCCGACATACTGTCCTTTCTTGTTAATAACCGGTAAGGCGGTGTAATTGGTAATGACAAACATATTATAAGCTTGATTAAATGAATCAGTGTTGGTTAAAAAGACGGTTTCGCTTTTGGGCAATAAATAAAACAGATGGTTTTTCATGAAAATGATCTCCTTATTCTTAAAAAAGATGGGAAGGTTTCAATTTAAAATTTATTTTAACATGTGTTTCACAAGTCTCCCTTAAAAAAATTCTTAATGATGATTGTAAAAATATGAAAAAAAACAAATTCTCTTTCACGAAATGGCCTTATTAGTGTATAATTAATAGCAACGAATGAACGAGGGAACTAAAATGGAAGAGTTTTTGTTATATATTCAATCGAGAATCACCGTAGCCAGTATCATTGAGATCGTCATTATTTCCTTTATTGTCTATCGGCTATTGATGTGGATTCGGGGCACTCAGGCTGAACAGGTTTTTAAAGGCTTGATCGTGTTGCTTTTTTTGGCGCCCATCAGTGAATGGTTGGGTTTCACCACTCTGAATCTGATTATCACCAGCGTTTTTACCTGGGCGTTTATTTTTATTGTCGTGGTATTTCAGCCGGAATTCCGTTCAGCTCTCGAACAACTGGGGAATTATCGAATTTTTAAAGAGATGATGAAAAAGCCCTCAATGGATTTTCTGGAAGACGATGTGGATAAAATCATCAAAGCCGTGGGAAAACTGGCCTGCGAGCGAACTGGAGCTCTAATTGTACTGGAGAAAGATACCGGGCTTAATAATATTGTTAAAACGGGCACGGAGCTGGATTCAGACATCAGCAGTGAATTACTGGAAAATATTTTCACCCCCAATCGACCCCTTCATGACGGAGCGGTGATTATTAAGCTTTGGTCCAGACAAATCCGAGCGGCTGGTTGCTTGCTGCCACTTTCGGACAATCGTGATTTAAGCAGTGAATTGGGAACCCGCCATCGGGCGGGGTTGGGAATGACTGAAAAATCCGATGCCCTGGTCATCATTGTATCGGAAGAAACCGGTCAAGTTTCCTATGCCTCAAAGGGTACCTTGTTTCAGGACATCATGATTGAGGTGCTCAAACAAATTATCATGGAAAACTATACCGTAAATGAGGATGGTAACACCGATAGCGGGTGGATTGGCAAACTTTGGGGGCGATTAGATGGCAGCAAATAAAAAGAAAATTTCGTTTCGTGAACGACTGATTCGAATGCTTGCATCCGTTGGTATTGCGATTACGCTTTGGTTTATGGTCAATGGGAATGCGGATATGCTGATTACCCAGGATTTTAACAGTATCCCGATAACCTTGACCAATGTTGAATCGTTGTCCGGAAAAAATCTGGTTCTGGCCGATGATAAAACCTATTATCTGAATATGCAGGTCAAGGGGACGGACAAGAATCTAAGAAATGTTAACATGAAAGAAATAACCGCCGAAGTTGATCTTGGGGATATCGATGAGAAGGGAACCTACGATCTGGATGTAGAGGTTAAGGGACTGGCCAACTCGGTGATAATCACCAGTATGAATCCTTCCAGCCTTCAGATTGATGTGGATAATATTATCAAAGAAGATATGGATGTGGATATTGGTCTGGAAGGGAAACCCGCCGATGATCTGGCGGTGATCTCGGCCGAGTCTCAGGAAACCGTGGAAGTAAAAGGTCCACAGGAGTCCATCGCCCGGATTGATAAAATTACGGCAACGGCCAATGTCAATGGGTTAAAAGAGGATACTACGCAAAATCTGGAAGTAACTGCTTATGATACTGCCGGAAATCCGATTACCGATTTGGAGATCCTACCCAATGTGGTGGAAGCGGAAATCATCCTTGGCAAAACAAAATCAATTGGGATTGTTCCATCCACAACCGGAGACCCAGCCAGCGGATATATTGTCACGGGTGTTCAGGTTGAGCCCTCCAAGGTGCTAATTGGAGCCAAGGAAGGTCTGCTCAATACCATTGAGACGATTCCGATGGATGCCATTGATGTATCAGGACAGTCCAAAACATTTACCAAAGATGTTAATCTGTCGCTGCCGTCAGGATTTTATTTCCTCGATGGTAGCGGAAAAGTCAAGGCGACAGTGTCCATTGAAACGCCGGTGGAGAAAAGCTTTACCATCGATAAAGTGAGTACTAAAAATCTGGGAACTGGTCTGGTTACGTCTAAGATCAAGGATTCTCGAGTGGTGGTTAAATTAGAAGGTGCCAGCAGCATTTTAAACAGTTTAAATGCAGCTCAGATTGAAGCCTTTGTTGATTGTGCCAACTTGGGTCCAGGGGAATATGAATTGCCGATTCAGACGAATTTATCCCAGTCTTTGGTCAAATCGATTACGCCAGCAAAGACAACAGTAATAATTGAATAAAAAAATTTGGTAAACAATAATTTTTACATAAAATTTAATACAAAATCTTGCATTTGACAAACTTTTAACATATAATAGCAGGAAGTAATTTTTTCAGAGAATTACATTCACACCAAAAACACTATTTAAGGAGGAAATTAAAAGTGAAAAGAGTTTATAATTTTTCAGCTGGACCATCTTGTTTACCACTCGAAGTCCTGGAAAAAGCTGGGTCTGAAATGGTATCCTATGGAGATGCAGGCATGTCCGTAATGGAGATGAGTCATCGATCATCCTATTTTGATGATATTCTGCAAGCTGCCAAAAGTCTTTACCGGGAACTGATGAATGTTCCAGAGAATTATGAGATTCTGTTTTTACAAGGTGGAGCATCAACTCAGTTTGCCATGGTTCCCTTGAATCTTTATTCAAAAACCAATAAAGCCGATTTTATGATTACCGGCAGTTGGGCAAAAAAGGCTTATCAGGAGTCAGCCCGTTATGGAGAAGCAAAGGTTATTGCGTCATCCCAGGATCAAACCTTTTCCTACATCCCCAAGGTGGATCCCAAGGATTTTACACCCGATGCTGATTTCTTCCATATTTGCGTAAATAACACCATCTACGGAACGCGATTTAAACCTGAAAATATTCCTGATACTGGAAATGTGCCACTGGTTGGGGACATGTCGTCAAATATCTTATCTGAAGTCTATGACGTTTCTAAATTTGGCCTGATTTATGCGGGCGCTCAGAAAAACATGGGACCTGCTGGTGTAACGGTCGTGATCATTCGTAAAGATTTACTGGGTCATGCCAAAGATTTCACCCCTACCATGCTGGATTATAAAATTCATGCGGATAACGATTCTTGCTACAATACCCCACCTTGCTACAGTATTTATATCTGTAAACTAGTTTTTGAATGGGTTAAAGCCAATGGCGGCGTTGCTGGAATGGAAGCAGTCAACAAAGAAAAGGCTCAAAAACTATATGACTTCATTGATAACAGTAAACTGTACAAGGGCACCGTTGTGCCGGAAGACCGTTCCCTCATGAATGTACCGTTTATTACCGGATCTGACGAATTAGATGCGCTATTCGTTAAGGAAAGTAAAAAAGCCGGAATGGAAAACCTCAAAGGTCACCGCAGCGTTGGTGGGATGCGAGCCAGCATTTATAATGCCATGCCGATGGCAGGGATTGATACCCTGATCGAATTCATGCAGAAATTTGAAAAAGAAAACGCCTAGGCGTTTTCGCTAAGAAAGGAAACACGACAGTGAATTATAAAGTTCAGACCCTCAATAACATTTCAAAAAAAGGGCTAAAATTATTAGGTGAAAATTATACGGTTTTAGATCAACCGGAGAATCCCGATGCAATTTTACTGCGAAGCTTTAAAATGCACGATATGGATATTCCAGCATCCGTTAAATTTGTTGGTCGGGCTGGTGCCGGGGTCAACAACATTCCCCTGGATAAATGTTCCGAACAGGGCATTGTTGTCTGCAACTCACCGGGTGCCAATGCCAATGCGGTAAAGGAACTGGTGATCGCCGGGATGCTGATCTCATCACGTAAGGTAGTTGACGGGATCGCCTGGTCAAATACCCTGGCTGATAAGGGTGATGAAGTTCCTGCTCTGGTAGAAAAGGGTAAGGGCGCTTTTGGTGGGCCGGAACTTTACGGCAAAAAAATGGGTGTCATCGGTCTTGGGGCCATTGGTGTCCTTGTTGCCAACATGGCTGTTGATTTTGGGATGAAGGTTTATGGTTTTGACCCCTTCATTTCGATTGACAATGCCTGGGGTTTAAGCCGCAAAGTAAAACGTGCCGTCAGTAAAGAAGAAATCTTTAAAAACTGTGATTACATTTCACTGCATATTCCTTATATGGATGAAACCAAAGATTACGTCAATGCTGATTTATTAAAAGATACCAAAGAAGGACTGCGACTACTCAACTTTGCCCGGGGCGGACTGGTTAACTACGATGCCCTGGAAAATGCCATTGAAGAAGGTATCATCGCCACCTACATTACCGACTTCCCCAACGAACGTTTGCTGAAAATGAAAAACGTCATTAATATTCCTCACTTGGGGGCATCAACCCCGGAGAGTGAAGAGAACTGTGCCGAAATGGCCATTCATTCGTTAAAAGAGTATTTGGAAAATGGTAATATCATCAATTCGGTCAATTATCCGGATTGCAACATGGGCGTTTGCGAAGCTGAAAACCGCATCACCGTGAATCACGCCAATGTGCCCAACATGTTGGGACAGATCACTAAGATTTTGGCTGACCATGATCTTAATATTGCCGTGATGACCAATAAAAACCGAGGAGCCTGGGCTTACACCATGATCGACGTTGACAGCAATGTTGGCGAAGACGTGAAAACAGCCTTAAAAGCCATTAAAGGGGTTACCCGAGTACGGATTTTAAAATAATTACAATACGACAAAGAAGTGGTCTTCGTTCATCTGAAGCCACTTCTTTATTTAAAAATAGGAGGAAATAATGGCAACAATCAAGCCCTTTAAAGCGGTGCGTCCGCTGCCGGAAAAAGCGCAGGATGTGGCAGCCCTGCCTTATGATGTCTATAACCGTGAGGAAGCGGCCATTGCCGCCCGTGGCAAACTGGATTCTTTTTTACGGGTTGACCGACCCGAAACGACCCTGGATCCTCGGATTAAAATCAATGACCCCTTTGTTTATGAAACCGCCAGAAAAAACCTGGAAAAATTGTTTCATCGCAAGGCTCTGACCCAGGACACCCAGGATTGCTTGTATATTTATGAGCTGATTATGGATGGCCGCAGCCAGGTGGGACTGGTCGTCTGTACGGCCATCGATGAATATCTTGATAATACCATCAAAAAACACGAACTGACCCGGGCCGATAAAGAAGAAGACCGAATCAAACACGTCGACGCCTGCAATGCCAATACCGGACCGATTTTTTTGACCTACCGGGCTCAGGACGCCATTAACGCCATGATCGACGCTTGGCGAAATGAACATCAGCCAGTCTATGACTTTGTCGCCGATGATGGGATTACCCACCGGGCCTGGGTGGTTGATGATGAGACCGTGATTACCGGCCTGGTCGAAAAATTTAGTCAGGTTCAGAATCTTTATATTGCCGATGGTCATCACCGTTCGGCTTCCGCTGTTAAGGTTGGCCTGATGCGTCGGGAAGCAAACCCCAATTATACCGGTGATGAGGAATTCAACTACTTCCTGTCGGTACTATTTCCTGATGAACAGCTGTACATCATGGACTACAACCGGGTCGTCAAGGATCTTAATGGACTCAGCGTTGAGGAATTTATCAGTGCCTTGTCAGAAAAATTCGAGGTGACACCAAAAGATGGCGAACCCGTGAATCCACCGCAAAAAGGCAGTTTTGGTTTGTTTGTGGATGGCAAATGGTATCTGCTGACGGTTAAAGAGGGGGTCTATGATCCCGCAGATCCGGTTAACTCACTGGACGTGGCGATTCTGCAAGACAATGTTCTGGTGCCAATTTTGGGCATTGGCGATATTCGAACCGATAAACGAATCGACTTTGTTGGGGGCATCCGGGGCTTAAAAGAACTGGAACGTCGGGCCAACGAAGACATGGTTCTGGCTTTTTCGATGTATCCCACTTCGATTGAAGAGCTGATGAACATTGCCGATGCCGATTTGCTGATGCCGCCAAAGTCTACCTGGTTTGAACCCAAATTAAGAAGCGGATTATTTATTCATAATCTTTACTAGTCAGTCATGAGCTAAACGAATTATTATAAAAGGCAATTGTTAACCGTGATCCAGCCGAAATCTTCGGAGAGGGTCGGGCGGGGAAAAATGATTGCCTTTTTTTGTTGTTTATTTACCAGCTACGGATGAGTCGAGACAAAATTTTCCCTGTGATTATGATTGAAGATTTAGATAATATATGATATCCTTTTCAACAACAGTGAACTGAAAGATGATGAAAAAACGGATTCTGACAGCAAACTGTAAATGTATTTAGTAAAATCAAAACAAAGTTATCGTACTGATGCCATCCGGGTTCGTCCCTAATGGAAAGGCGAGAGAATCATGTGTCATGTATCCAGTTCATTTTTAAGAACAATGAATGGGTTATTTGCGTGTTTCCCTGTGCCCTCTGGTACAGGGTTTTCTGTTTTTTTGAGGATGTTGTGGGTAGCTTGTCAAAAAGAAGGTGAACAAGGAGAACGAGATGGAGAAAAGAATTGGACTGATTGCGATTATTGTTGAAAAAAAAGATGCCGTGGAAAAACTGAACCAGGTACTTCATGATTATGGCGAGCATATTGTTGGAAGAATGGGTATCCCTTATCATCAGCGCAACGTATCGGTCATCAGTGTGGTGGTGGATGCATCCACCAATATCATCAGCTCGCTGTCCGGGAAGCTGGGAATGATCGAGGGAGTCAGTATTAAAACCGTTTATTCAAAACTACCGAAGGGTGAAGAAGTGGAAAACAATCATGAATAACATAACTGAAAAGCTGGAAAAAAAGCAGTTCCTGGAACGGGACGAATTTAAATGGCTACTGGAAAATAACACGCCGGAATTACGGGCGGATCTTTCAAACCGAGCTCAAAGAGTGTCAGGTGAAACCTTTGGTAAAGGGGTCTATGTCCGGGGACTGATTGAATTCAGTAATTATTGCAAAAATGATTGCTATTACTGCGGCATCCGCCGGGGCAACGAAGCAGCCCATCGCTATCGCTTAAGTGAGCAGGAAATTCTTGACTGTTGTGCTCTGGGATACGACTTAGGCTTTCGCACCTTTGTGCTGCAGGGCGGTGAAGATCCGGGATTTTCCGATGAACAGATGGCGGCACTGATCAAAAAAATCAGAGCGGGGTACCCGGACTGTGCGATTACCTTGTCGCTGGGAGAACGCCCTCGGGAAGTCTACGAAGCATTTTATGCCGCTGGGGCCAACCGCTATTTGCTCAGACACGAAACCGCCTCAGCGGAACATTATCGAAAACTCCACCCCCGGGAATTGTTGCTGGAAAACCGTAAGGCATGTCTCCAGGATCTCAAAGCAATCGGCTTTCAGGTTGGCACCGGCTTTATGGTCGGCTCGCCGCACCAAACTGTTGATAATCTGGTGGCAGATCTACTTTTTATTAAAGAACTAAACCCCCAGATGATCGGAATCGGGCCCTTCATCCCCCATCAGCATACCCCTTATAAGGATGCCAAGGCTGGTACCCTGGAAGAAACCCTGCTGCTGATTTCAATCTTACGTTTGATGCTACCTAAGGCCCTGATTCCTGCTACCACAGCCTTGGGAACAATTGATCCCAAGGGTCGTGAATTGGGAATTCTGGCCGGGGCTAATGTGGTTATGCCCAACTTGTCACCAGTGGCGGTTCGAAAAGACTACAGCCTTTATGACAATAAGATCTGTACTGGCGATGAAGCAGCCGAATGTCGAGTCTGTTTAAGTAAACGGATGGAAGGAATTGGCTATGAGATTTTAACCCACCGGGGGGATTACCCGCAAGAATAGAAATAATGACGGTTGATTTTGAAAGTGCCGTGAGCTTTACAACCATCGTTCGATGGAATAAATTTATACTTATGAAATAATAAAAACTTGAGGAGCGTAAAATGTATAATGTAATGTCAAAAAAAGCGGTTGAATTTATTGATGACCAGGAAATTCTGGACACCCTGGCCTATGCGGAAGCAAATAAAAGAAATGCTGTCCTGATTGATGAAATCATTGAAAAAGCAGGTACCTTTAAAGGGTTGACCCACCGGGAGGCAGCAGTGTTACTGGCCTGTGAGCTGGAAGAACAGAATAACCAGTTGGTTAAACTGGCGATGGCGATCAAAAACAAGTTTTATGGCAATCGCATTGTCATGTTTGCGCCCCTATATCTTTCCAATTATTGTGTCAATGGCTGCATCTATTGTCCTTATCATGCCAAAAATAAAAACATCAGCCGCAAGAAGCTGACCCAGGAGGAAATTGCCAAAGAGGTGATCGCCCTGCAGGACATGGGCCACAAGCGGCTGGCCCTGGAAGCGGGTGAAGATCCTAAAAATAATCCCCTGGAATACATTTTAGAAAGCATCAAAACCATTTACAGCATCAAACATAAAAATGGCGATATCCGCCGGGTCAATGTCAATATCGCTGCCACCACGGTAGATGACTACCGACAGTTAAAAGAAGCTGGCATCGGAACCTATATTTTATTCCAGGAAACTTATCACAAAGAAAATTATGAAATGCTCCACCCCACCGGCCCCAAAAGCGACTACGCCTGGCACACCGAAGCCATGGATCGGGCCATGGAAGGTGGCATCGATGATGTTGGAATTGGGGTGCTCTTCGGACTGAATATGTATCGCTATGATTTTGTAGGGATGCTGATGCATGCCGAGCATTTGGAAGCTGCCATGGGGGTTGGGCCGCACACCATCTCCGTGCCGCGGATCTGTCCGGCTGATGATATTGACACCAGTGATTTTTCCAATGCCATTTCTGATGAAATCTTTGAAAAAATTGTCACCGTACTGCGCATTGCTGTACCTTACACCGGGATGATTATCTCTACCCGGGAGTCGCAGGCTTCCCGGGAGCGGGTCTTAAAACTGGGAATTTCTCAGATCAGCGGGGGATCAAGTACCAGTGTCGGTGGTTATGATACACCCGAACCGGAAGACGAAAACTCCGCCCAATTTGAACTCAATGATACCCGGAAACTCGATGAAATTGTCAACTGGCTACTGGAAATGGGCCACATTCCCAGCTTCTGTACCGCCTGTTACCGGGAAGGCCGTACCGGCGACCGCTTTATGCAACTGGTCAAATCCGGTCAGATTGCCAACTGCTGTCAGCCCAATGCGATTATGACCCTCAAAGAATATCTGGAAGACTATGCTGCCCCGGAGACCAAATTAAATGGTGAAAAAACCATTGCCCGGGAGCTGGCATCAATTCCCAACGACAAGGTTCGCAGAATTGCTACTGACCATCTCACCGAACTGAATTCCGGTAAGCGGGATTTTAGATTCTAGTATGCAAAAGCCTCCCGGAAGGGAGGCTTTTGTGTTTTACAATAACGGGGAGAACAGCCGGGATATCGATTCTTTGATCTTGACCCGGCGGCTGCGGTTGCGATAGAGTTCCTTATTATAATAGGTGCATTTTTTAATATCTTCGACAAAGATGTTTTTAAGTTTGGTGGCAACCTTGCGGTCATAAATAAAGGCATTGGTTTCGAAATTCAGCCTGAAGCTGCGGATGTCAAAGTTACAGGAACCCACCGAACAGACCGAATCATCAACGACAATGGTTTTAGCATGAAGGAAGCCATTTTCATAAATAAATATTTTGGCCCCATATTCAATCAGCTCACCCACATAAGCCAGGGTGACCCAGTAAATAAAAATATGATCCGGCTTATTGGGAATCATAATTCGCACATCAATGCCGGATAATAGGGCGATTTTGAGAGCTTCCAGGATACTTTCGTCGGGCACAAAATAGGGTGACTGAATCAGGATATAATCCTCAGCGGTATTGATCATCCGCAGGAAACCCTGCTTAATCTGCTGGTTGATGTTGTCGGGACCGCTGGAGACAATTTGAATACCCGCCCCGGATTTTTGGGGAATGACGGGAAAATACTGATTGAGTTTGGTATCGTCAATGAGGAGCTCCTCATTGGAACTGGCCCGCCAGTCCAAAAGAAAACGATGCTGAAGTTCATAAGCCGCCGAACCGACCACTTTTAAATGGGTATCCCGCCAATAGCCCATTTTCTTCTCCAGACCCAGATATTCATTGCCGATGTTAAACCCACCGACAAAACCGGTGACACCGTCTATGATTACAACCTTGCGATGATTTCGGTAATTGACCCGGAGATTGAGCATTTTAAACCGGGATGGGAAAAAAATGCCAATTTTACCCCCGGCAGATTCGAAGGCTTCGAGAACCGTCCGAGGAAGATATCGGCCGCCCATGGCATCAAAAAGCAGCCGTACTTCGACACCTTCTAAGGCTTTCCGGGTCAGAATGTCGAATAGTTTAGCAGTCAGGGTATCATTTTTAATAATGTAGTATTCCACATGAATGGAGGATTGAGCCTCTTCCATGGCATGAAAGAGAGCATCAAATTTTTTATAGCCATCGGTAAAAATCTGAACCTCATTATTGTTGGTGTATAGGGATTCACTGACATTGAGATGGAATTCAATGGAATGTCGGTATTTCTCGATGGGACTATCCGGATCAATGGCAATAATACGGGACAGTGACCGTTGCTGTTGCCGTAGCAGTTGATGATACTGAATGTTCTCCGGGGTATTATAACGAAAAATTTTTCGTTTGGTTAAATTCTGGGAGAAGAGGATGTAAAATAAAAATCCTAAAATAGGAACCATCCATAAAAACAATAACCAGGCATAGGTGCTTTGCGGGTTCTTGCGTTCCAGAAAAATAATCGTGAAGGTCAGAGTAATATTTACAACAAAAACAATCGTTGAAAATATTGCGGCAATACCCAATAACATAAAAACCTCCGTAAGTATATTTCACCTATTATAGCATAAATGGCAACAAATGGAATAGTCCGGATTTTGAATGATTTGATTTTGCTTGACATTATTGTGATGGGGATCTTATAATAGACGTTGTCTCAGGTTTGTGGTTGAAAGTCGATGCCAGATGCAGGCGAAGCGATCCACGTAAGACAATTCAATAGCGAATTGTTGAGCATAGTGCGTCTTAGAAGTAAGTCCAGCCGGGTACACCGAGAGAAGGAGTTGTGATGCGAACACTGAGCTAAACTTCCAGCTGGCGAGTGTGGGGGAAAAGACCAGGTCAACTGAGGCAGCTTAAAAATGAATAACTTTATTTTAGATGATATTTTGTGACAAGAATTTGACACAAATGATTTTGACTAAAAGGGATTGGATTGGGTATAATAAGAATATACTTAAAAGCACTTCATGAGTGAGTGTAAACGAGTAAGGTTGACCTTTTGAAAGGAGTTGTCGTTATGAGATTCACAATTTACGGAAAAAATATGCATGTATCAGAAGGTTTAAAAGAAACATTAAAAAAGAAACTGGGGAAATTTGATCGTTACTTTGGTCAGGAAACTGAAGTGTACGCCACCTTCAGCAAAGAAAAAAATTACCAGATGCTGGAAGTAACCATTCCTGTGGGAAAAACCATTTTACGAGCTGAAGAAAGATCCGAGGATATGGTGACATCAATTGAAGATGTTGTCAATAAACTGGAAGGTCAGCTTAGAAAACATAAAACAAAATTACAGAAACGCAATCAGGATGAAGCAGCGAAGTTTAACTTAGAAGGGATCGAAGGACTCGAAGATGATGTGTTCCAACCCAAAGTCGTTCGAACCAAAAAATTTGCGGTCAAACCCATGAATGTTGATGAAGCAACCTTACAAATGGAATTGCTGGGACATGATTTCTTTGTATTTCTCAACGGTGATACGGACGATGTCAATGTTGTCTACATGAGAAAAGATGGAAATTACGGCTTGATCGAGCCAACTTTCTAAAATTTTTTAAGAAAAAACTGAAAAGAACGATAAGCACCCCTTGAATAATAGTTTTGAGGGGTGTTTTTGATGAAGTTGTTTTATGAATTCACTTTATTTTCAAATTTATACATTATTTAGGCATAAAGTTTTGACAGAACTTTTCTTTTGTTTTAAAATAGATCTATATGCATTAATATCTAAACATCGATAAAGATGAGAATACCTAAGAAATGATTATAAATAAATAGTGGGGTTAAAATAAATATGTTAATACTAATTGCAATTATTTTAGGTTTTTTAATTGGGAAAATTCGCAGGGGAAGTCTGCGTGGCTTCAAAGTCAGAAAAATTTCCCTGCTACCGGTAGGGATTTTAGGGATGGTGTTGCAGATTGCTTTGCATCTTTACATCTACACTGGCGGTATTTCGTTGGTTGAACCCTATCTGGAGATTGTCAATTTTGCCAGTTATATCCTGATATTAGTCATGCTGGTATTTAATCTGGATGATTTCTGGGTTATTCTGATGGCAGTGGGGATTACTTCGAATTTTGTTGTGATTTTTATTAATGGTGGGCACATGCCTGTTTCGCAGGGCGTAATTGATACGCTGCCAGCAGCTTTTGGCGAGCAAATCGTTCAGGGGTTGAGTCCTTTATACGCATTGATTCAACCGAATACGCTGTTATGGTTTTTGGGGATTAATTTACCGATTCCGGTGCCCTATGTGCCCCTGATCATGAGTCTTTACGGATCGGTGGCCGGTGTAACGGTTGGTACGATTGTAACTCTGATCGGTTTAATTGGTTTTATTCAATATGTGATGAATAAAAAAGCGTCCATCATGCAAGACGAGCGCAATGACCATGGTGAAGACGAAGGTATTTTTGGCGATGACGATGATTATGAAATCAGCGGGGTTTCGCTCCAGAACAGCTATCAGGAAGGTTATGACGAACCGGAAGATATTGACGATTATTATCGCGACATGGCGGCGACCGGAGGGATTCGTGGTGATCGGGATGAAAATGCCACGATCGCTATTCCTGCCGAAGGCTTTAGAAGTGCCGATAATAGCAGTGTTCAGGACAGCTTTGAAACCAGATTGATTCCGGCAGCTCTGGATGAGGTGGATTCAGGAATCGGAACGGAAACTGAAGAAATTGTCATCAGCAAGAGTGATACCCAGGAAACTCGGATCATGGAACCGGTGGATGATGGCAGTACCAAGATTATTAGCAATATCCAGGATGTTGGCACCTATGTTAAGGGCGAAAAAGAATTGGAAGCCGCTGATATGGAAGAAATTCTCAACAGTGAGGACGCTGGCTTTTTTACCAAAAAGTATTATGAAGAAAAACTGGCGGTTGAAAAAGAACGACTGATTCTGCAAATGCGGGAAATGGAACTGAACAAGGTGGCAAAATCCCTTAGTGATCCCGAGGGCGAACCCCATCCTGTACCGGAATCCGATTTGCGGATCGTGGAAAGCTTCAAACTCACCGATCTCGACCAGCCGTTTGTGTTACGGAGCGAAACCAGTACCTATGATAGTGGTGTAAAAAGTAAAGATGAAGACGATGTGGAGTTTTCTGAAGATGAGATGCTCAATGTCTGGCAACGCCTGAATCTGGAAGATGAAAAACGTAAAGCCGAACGGCGTAAACAACTGATGCGGGAAACCAGTAAGGAGGCAGAAACCCTGATCAGTGGTTCGCCCCGAGATGAGGTTGCCATTCCCTTAAAGGAAATCGAAGAGGTGACAGAACCAGTAGTGGGTCGGGTATACGACAGTACCAATGAAGACAAGGACAAATTGCTGGCCAATATGGATGATGACGAGCGCAAGAACTTTCAGGAAACCGTCGATGAACGAAAACGGGCTGGTTATGAACTGGTCGAACTGAAGTTGGACGGAAAAGATGTGGCTTTTTGGCGCAAGAAAAAATAAATGATAAATAGTTGCAAAACAAGGGGACTGTATCAAAAAATACAGTCCCTTTAAAATTATATAAGTTTCATTAAAGAGAGTATGCTATAATAAAGTTTAGTGTATAAATACAGCAAGAATGTTACAAAGGAGTGAAAAGATTGGGAATTTTAGATCAGATATTTGATAGTAATAGAAAAGAATTAAAACGGATGCAAAAAAAAGTTGACCAGATTCTGGAGCTGGACAGCCGCTATGCAGCCATGAGTGATGATGAATTAAAGGGCCAAACCCTTATATTTAAGGAACGACTGGCTCAGGGGGAAACCCTTGATGATTTGCTGGTCGAGGCCTTTGCCACCGTACGGGAAACTGGGGCCCGGGTTTTAGGCATGAAACACTTTCCGGTTCAGCTTTTGGGGGGGATGGCCCTTCACGAAGGCAATATTGCCGAAATGAAAACCGGGGAAGGTAAAACCCTGGTATCAACTCTGCCCGCCTACCTCAATGCCTTGGATGGCCGGGGGGTCTATATTGTTACGGTCAATGATTATCTGGCAAAACGTGACAGCGAATGGATGGGTAAGATCCACGAGTTTTTGGGACTCCAGGTGGGTCTGGTCGTTCATGGCCTGTCATTTCAGGAAAAGCAACACGCCTATGCCTGCGATATTACCTACGGCACTAATAACGAATTTGGCTTTGACTACCTGAGAGATAACATGGCCTCGGTGAAAGCCCAGCAGGTGCAGCGGGAACTTAACTATGCCATCATCGATGAAGTGGATAGCGTGCTGGTCGATGAAGCCAGAACGCCACTGATTATTTCCGGCAGCGGAGACAAAAGCACCAAACTGTACGCTTTGGCCAATAGCTTTGCGAAAAGCCTGAAGGCCGATGATTACATCAAAGATGAAAAAGCCAAATCGGTGATGTTGTCGGATGAAGGGGTGATTAAAGCTGAAAAGTATTTTAATCTCACCAATCTGGCCGATATGGAAAACATGGAGATTTCCCACCATATCAACCAGGCTCTCCATGCCAATACCCTGATGTTTAAAGATCGGGATTATGTGGTCAAGGATGGCGAAATTATTATCGTCGATGAGTTTACCGGTCGTTTGATGCCCGGACGCCGTTATTCCAACGGTCTACATCAGGCCATTGAAGCCAAGGAAAACGTTAAGGTCAACCGGGAATCCAAAACCCTGGCAACCGTTACCTTCCAGAACTATTTTAGAATGTTTAATAAGCTGTCTGGGATGACCGGGACGGCCAAAACCGAAGAAGACGAGTTCCAGACCATTTATAATCTCAATGTTTTATCGATTCCCACCAATAAACCGCTGATTCGTCAGGATCTCAACGACTTGATCTATAAAAGTGAACAAGGAAAGTTTCTGGCTGTCACTGAAGAAGTTAAGCGGCGACATGCCACCGGTCAGCCGATTCTGATCGGAACCATTTCGATTGAAAAGTCGGAACTGCTCAGTGGCTACTTAAAACGTTCTGGTGTTAAGCACAATGTCTTAAATGCCAAATTTCTGGAAAAAGAAGCTGAAATTGTCGCCAATGCCGGTCAAAAAGATGCCGTTACGATTTCGACCAATATGGCCGGTCGTGGAACCGATATCGTTTTGGGTGAAGGGGTCAGAGAACTGGGCGGACTCCATATTCTTGGTACCGAACGTCACGAGAGTCGCCGGATTGATAACCAGCTTCGTGGTCGGGCCGGTCGTCAGGGAGATCCCGGTTCTTCGCAATTCTTTGTTTCGTTAGAAGATGATCTGATGCGGGTATTCGGATCAGAAAAAATTCAGGGTCTGGTTGAATCGATTGGTCTGGATGAAGAAACGCCGATCGAAAATAAAATGCTGACCCGGGGTATCGAGAATTCCCAGAAACGGGTGGAAGGTCGCAACTTTGACATCCGGAAACATGTGCTTCAATATGATAATGTCATGAATCGCCAACGGGAGCTGATCTATGAACAGCGGCAGCAGGTTATTGATGGCAAAGATATGGAAAGTGAAATCTGGAGCATGACCGAAACCCTGATCAATGCCTATGTCAGCATGTATACCGGCGATGGTCAGTATTATGACGATTGGGATCTGGAAGGGTTACACAAACATCTTGAGGCCAATGTTTTGCCGAAGGACACTTTCACTCTACCGGAAAAACCGGAAAGTACCGAAGTACTGGTGGAAGCGATTTTGGGTGAATGCCGCAAAGTGCTGGAAGATAAAAAAGAAAAGCTGGGTCTGGAACAGCTGCAGAATATTGAGCGGATGATTTTGTTAAGAAGTGTCGATTCTGCCTGGATGGAACATATTGACAACATGGAGCAGTTGAAACAGGGGATCGGACTGCGGGCCTATGGACAGAATGATCCGGTTAAAGAATACACCAAAGAGGGATTTGATCTGTTTGACGATATGATCATGCGGATTCAGGAAGATACGGTTAAATACTTATTCAATTTGAATATACAGGTGGTTCCGGCGGAAGAAGCACAGGCAAAATCGGTGGATTTCAGTCAGATGAAGACCAACGAAAATGAAATTGAAGGAAAACCGAGCGGACCGGCCAGCGCTCAAAACAAGGTTGGCCGCAACGATCTTTGTCCCTGTGGCAGCGGGAAAAAGTATAAGAAATGTTGTGGCGCATAAAAAAGTTGAAAAAGAAGGGGTGTGATGGCGATGATCGATTTGTATGAGGAAAAACAAATCATCAATGCAATGGCGACTAAACTGAAGGAAATGGGGAATTCACTTTGACTTGCCACGGCTTGTCAATGAAATGGAGGCCTTAGAAAAAAAAACTGAGGATCCGGAATTCTGGAATGATCAGAAAAGTGCACAAATTGTTTTAAAAGAACTAAAAATTATTAAAATCAAGGTGGATCATTATAATGCGCTGGCTGAAGCTCTGGATGATATCCAGGTGATGCTGGAGCTGGCCGAAGAGGGCGAACTGCTCGACGGCTTTAGTGAATCGATACGGGAACTCGATGAAAAACTGGATAATTTCCGGACCGAGACCCTGCTTTCCGGTGAATTTGACAGCAATAATGCCATTATTTCGCTGCATCCCGGGGCTGGCGGAACCGAGTCCCAGGATTGGGCTTCGATGCTACTGCGGATGTATACCCGTTGGGCCGAAAAGAAAGGGTATAAGGTTAAAACCCTGGATCTTCAGCCTGGCGATGTGGCTGGGATTAAAAGTGTCACCCTGCTGATTGAAGGGGTCAACGCTTACGGCTATTTAAAAACCGAGCGGGGAGTGCACCGGCTGGTGCGGATCTCTCCCTTTGATTCATCTGGCCGCCGACATACCTCGTTTGCATCCCTTGATGTGATGCCTGAGGTCGATGAATCGGTGGAAATAGAAATTCAACCCGACGAAATTCGGATTGACACTTTTCGCTCCAGCGGGGCCGGTGGCCAGCACGTTAATACCACTGATTCGGCGATACGGATTACCCATTTAAAAACCGGGATTGTGGTGCAGTGCCAAAACGAACGCTCCCAGCATCAGAACAAAGAGGTGGCCATGAACATGCTTAAAGGCAAGCTGGTGGAAATCATGGAGCAGGAAAAGATGGATCACATTGAAGATATTAAGGGTGACTACAGCCAGATTGCCTGGGGCAGCCAGATCCGTTCCTATGTCTTCCATCCATACAACATGGTCAAAGACCACCGCACCAATGTCGAGGTCGGGAATGTCGGTAGCGTCATGGATGGCGATCTGGACGGTTTTATGAATGCTTATCTCAATACGATGGTATAGAATAATTACGGAACTAATTTAAGAAGAATAGTAAATTGCGAAATATAAAAACATCGAACAATGATTGCTTTGAGTGCAGTTTCCACAACAAGAAGAAATCGCGATGCGAATTTCTTCTTGTTCGCGGGCAGTCGCCAACTACAAGTAAACTTGTGATTGGCTCATTGCCTTCACGAAAACAATTGTGTAACGTGTAGGCGAACAGTTCAGCGAACTGTCCGCCGTATAGTGTAACAATTGTTTCGTGCGAAACTGGGCGCAAAGCTCATGGCAGTTTTGCAATTACCTAATTTAAGAAGAATTGTTGGAGGGGAAAATGGCAAAGAGCTATCAGGAAATTAACGAAAAAATTGCCCGGGGCGAGGCGGTGGTTGTCACTGCCGAAGAAGTCATCGGGATTGTCAAAGAACGGGGCGTTAAAGAAGCCGCCGACTATGTGGATGTGGTCACCACCGCTACCTTCGGACCGATGTGTTCATCGGGGGCCTTTCTGAATTTTGGACATTCTGATCCGCCGATCCGAATGGGGGAGATCAGCCTAAATGGGGTTTCCGCCTATGGTGGTCTGGCAGCGGTGGACACCTATCTGGGGGCCACCCAGCCGTCAACAGACAAGGGTATTGAATATGGTGGGGCTCATGTGATTAGTGACCTGATCGCCGGAAAAGAAGTCCATCTGGTGGCAAAATCTCAGGGGACTGACTGTTACCCCAGAACCGAGCTGGATACCTGGGTCACACTGGAGGATTTAAATGAAGCTTACCTCTTTAATCCCAGAAATGTCTATCAGAATTACAATGCCGCCATTAATGGTTCCAGCCATCGGCTTTACACCTATATGGGAATTCTGCAGCCCAATATGGGAAATATTACCTATAGCACTGCCGGTGAATTAAGCCCCCTGCTTAATGACCCGTTGCTTAAGACCATTGGTATGGGTACCCGGATCTTTTTTGGCGGCGCTCAGGGCTATGTGTCCTGGATGGGTACCCAGTTTAATACCGCCTGTCCCCGGGATGAAAAGGGCTACCCCCAGACCCCCGGCGCAACCCTGGCCTTAATCGGAAATATGAAAGAAATGAATTCCAAATATATTCGTGGCGCTGTTTATGAAGGTTACGGCACCTCGATGTTTGTTGGCGTAGGGATCCCGATTCCGATACTCAATGAAGAAATAATGGCTTTTGTGGCGGTGGAGAATAAAGATCTGTACACCAATGTGATTGACTACAGTGTTCCTAAAAAAGCCAAGCCAGTTTTGAAAAAAGTTTCTTATGCTGAACTGAGAAGCGGATCGGTGGATATCAATGGCAAAAACATCAAGACGTCACCACTTTCCAGTCTGAAAATGGCCAGAGAAATTGCTGAAGAGTTGAACAATTGGATCAAAAAAGGTGAGTTTTTTCTGCAGGAACCGATTCAGAGCTTCCCGATGGGAAATTCCCTTAAGGGTCTGGAAATCAAGGAAGGAGAATCCCGATGATGACAAAAAAAATACTCTTGTCCTTTCCGCAGAAGGCTGCCGGTCAGCCGATGGCCATGGAACTGATCAAAACCTACCATCTGGATTTCAACATCCTTAAAGCCTTTATCGATGATAATATTAAAGGAACCCTGCTGCTTGAAATAAAAGGTGAAGAAGCCGATATTGAAGCCGGGATTGTCTATTTGCGTCAACATCAGATTGGGGTCAGAGACATCGAATCGGTGGTTGAGGTGGACCCTGACAAATGTGTTTCCTGTGGTGCCTGTACCGCAGTCTGCGCAGTCGGTGCCCTGGAAATGACGGCTGACTGGTCGCTGGTGCATCACGATGACAAATGTCTGGAGTGTATGCTGTGCGTTAAAGCCTGCCCGATGCGGGCCATCCACGCGCTGATCTGAGTATGCAATACCAACCCCGAACCTATCGAAAGATGATGAAAGCCGAGGATCTGGATTATTTCCAGGTCCTCGAATTTGAATCCGACCTTTTTATTGGTGTCGATCATGGCCGGAGTAGCCCGGAACTGATTGGGGCGGTACAGACTGAAGTACAGACCCTTCGCCAGACTATTTTTAACTACCATCGTAGCAATCCGGATTTTATTAAATCATTGTTGCCATTGCCGCTAAATTCTGCTGCCGCCCCGATTGTAGCCGATATGCTTCTAGCCGGAAAAATAGCCGGGGTAGGACCGATGGCAGCGGTAGCCGGTGCGGTCTCAAAATATATCGGAAAGATGCTCGAATCTCACACAACCGAGATGGTGGTGGAAAACGGCGGCGATCTTTTGATCCGGACCAAAAAAGTGCGACGGGTGGCGCTTCATACCACCAATTCCCAATTTGTCGATCTGGGTATCGCAATCAAACCCCGGGAAAAGGCCCTGGGGGTCTGTACCTCCTCTGGCGTGATGGGGCACTCCCTGAGCTTTGGCAAGGCCGATGCTGTCACTGTGATCAGCGAAGACATCCCACTGGCGGATGCAGTGGCAACCGCCCTGGGAAATCGCATCAAAAAACCGGAAGATGTGGAAAAAGGACTGGACTGGGTAAGAAATATAAAAGGAATCCTCGGCACCCTGATTATCATTGATGATCAATTGGGGGCCTGGGGTGAAATTGAACTATGCTAATACATGCAACCTGTCTAAAGGAAAGGAGAACCAGTGAAACTAGGAGAAATACTAAAAAGTAAGCGGCTGTATCTCGATGGCGCCATGGGGAGCCTGCTGCAGAATAAATTGGCGGCTATTGGCCCGGTTCCCGAAGTGCTCAACCTGACCCATCCGGAGCTGATTAAAGAAATTCATCAACTATACATCGATGCCGGGGCCAATATTATTCTTTCCAATACCTTTGGGGTTAACGGCTATAAGCTTAAGGGTTGCAATTATACCGTTACACAATTGGTGACGGCTGGGGTACACAATGCAAAGGCCTTGAATCCCGACTATGTGGCCCTGGATGTCGGACCATTGGGAACCCTGATCGGGGCTCTCGGGGAGATGCCATTTGATCAGGCTGTTGACTATTTCAAAGAGGTTATTACCGCCGGTGATCAGGCTGGTGCCGATCTGATTGTCATTGAAACCATCACTGATATCTGCGAGGCCCGGGCAGCTCTGATTGCTGCCAAAGCCGTATCGGAGCTGCCGGTGATTGTATCGATGACCTATGAGGAGAATGCCCGGACGCTTACTGGCAGCGATGCGTTGACGGTTGTCAACATTCTGGAGGCTCTTGGTGCAGATGCCATTGGGATTAATTGTTCCACTGGACCGGATGCGATGCTGCCGATTATCGCCGATCTGGTTCGCTATGCCTCGGTGCCGATTATGGTGGAACCCAACGCTGGTTTGCCACATATGAAAGAGGGCAAAACCGTCTATGACATCACCATCGATCAGTTTACGCAATATATGGTGCAAATTGCCGAGATGGGAGCCTTAATTCTCGGTGGTTGCTGCGGCACCACCCCGGCCTATATCGAAAAAATGAAGCAGGCTACTGTGGATCTACCGCTTTTTCCGGTCACCGCAAAAGGCTTTACTGCTGTTTCTTCCAGTACCAAAACGATAATCCTGGGCGACGACATTCATATCATCGGCGAATGTATCAACCCGACGACCAATCCGGTACTGAAGGCCTCCCTACGTGCGGGTGAACTGTCCGTGGTGACCCAGCTGGCGGTTGATCAGAAAAAAGACGGCGCTGATATTCTCGACATTAACCTGGGACTACCGGATATTGATGAAGAAGCGATGATGCAGGAAGCCGTCGACACAGTTAGTAAACTGGTGGATTGTCCGCTACAGATTGATTCCTCCAATCCGGAAGTCATCGAAGCTGTCCTGCGGAGCTATCCCGGTAAAGCAATTATTAATTCGGTTAATGGCAAACAGTCGTCAATGGCAGCGATTTTTCCGATCGCTAAAAAATACGGAGCCTTGGTGCTGGGTCTGACTATGGATGAGAGTGGTATCCCCAGTCTGGCGGGTGATCGCTTTGCCATTGCCGAAAAAATCATCACAACGGCAAAATCTTATGGGATTCCTGAAAAGAATATTCTGATTGATGCCCTGGTGTTAACCGCCTCGGCCCAACAGGCAGAAGTCCGGGAAACCATCAAAACCCTGGAAAAACTCCGGGCTCAGCTGGGTGTACCAACGGTATTGGGGGTTTCCAATATTTCTTTTGGACTCCCTAACCGCGAACTTCTAAACCGAACCTTTTTAGCGATGGCTCTGGAAGCGGGACTGACCACCCCGATTATGAATCCCGGTGATCAGGAAATGATGGACACCATCAAAGCCTTCCGGGCCCTCTGGGGTTTTGATGGCCAGTGCATTGCCTATGCCAACGCCTACAAAGACAAAAGCGCCGCTGTAACCAAAGCAGAAACCGGGCGGGCGACTCTGGGACTAAAAGCGATCATTGAAGAAGGTCTGACGGATCAGGCGGCTGCAGCCACGGCCATTCTTTTAAAAACCAGAGAACCGCTGGATATTGTCAATAATGAGATCGTCCCGGCCCTTGATGCAGTGGGGGATGCCTTTGAAACCGGCGAATGCTTCCTGCCCCATCTGATTTTTGCGGCCGAAACCGCCCAACAGGCCTTTGAGGTCATCAAAGAAACGATGACCCAAGCCGGTCAGACTCAGGTAGCCAAGGGAAAAATTGTGTTGGCCACAGTCGAAGGCGATGTTCACGACATTGGCAAGAATATCCTCAAGGTGATTCTGGAGAATTACGGCTACGAGATTGTCGATCTCGGTAAGGATGTCAAGGCTGATATCATTATTCAGACAATCAAGGCCGAAGGGATTAAACTGGTCGGGCTCAGTGCCCTGATGACAACCACGGTTAAAAATATAGAAAAAATCATCACAGAAATCAAAGTCAGTTGCCCGGGAACCATCATTATGGTTGGCGGAGCGGTACTAAACCCTGAATATGCCCAGACCATCGGTGCCGACTTCTACGGCAAAGATGCCCGGGAAGGTGCTGGCATTGCCAAAACCGTATTTGCGTAACAGCAAAAAAAGACAGCTTATGGCTGTCTTTTTTGGTCAGTCGTTAATCAATTGGAAGGTTTCTACATCAAAAAGTCCCAGATCGGTCAGGCGCAGGGCGGGGATTACTGGCAGGGCCATAAAAGAAAGGGTGATAAACGGATCAACCCCGGAAGCGACGCCTAATTGATGGGCGCTGGCAATGAGTGCGGACACCTTTTTCTGAACCAGGTCTCCGGGCTCAAGACTGATCAGACCAGCCAGAGTCAGCGGCACCGAACCAATGATGCGGTGATTGCCTGCTACCACATAACCGCCACCAATTTCTGCAAGGTGCTTAACTGCCAGCAAAATATTCGCATCATTATCGCCAACGACAATCATATTGTGAGAATCATGGGCGACAGTGGTGGCAATGGCCCCATTGCGGATGCCAAAGCCCTTAATGGCAGCAACACCGACGTTGCCGGAGTGGCCATGCCGTTCAATGACACACAGCTTATCATAGTTTTCGTCGGGACAAAAGGTGCCATCAATTCCTGGCAGGGTTTCAATCAGATGGTGGGTTTCAATCTGATCCTTGATAATCTCGATTACATGATTTTTTTGACCAAGGGGGAGTCGCAGTTTTTCTGGCGTGAGGGTGTGGATATGAACCGAATCGAGCAGCTTAGGATCAATCGGGTGCTGGGGCGGATGGGCCCAGGTAGCATCATCCACCAGCCGACCATCCCGATAAACCTGATTCACCTGCATGGTGCCCAGATCCGATAGGATCACCAGATCGGCCTGGTATCCCGGGGCAATGGCGCCGAGTTTTCTGAGGCCATAGGCTTGGGCGGTGTTAATGGTGGCCATCTTGATTGCCTTGATCGGGCAGAGGCCTAAATCGATGGCTTGTTTAATATTAAAGCGGATATGACCCTCCCGATGAATATCTTCTAAATGCTTGTCATCGGTACAGAAAAGAAATCGATCCATCGGACAGTCACTTTCCAATAAGCCACTGATGATGGCATGAAGGTTTTTGGCGGCAGAACCTTCCCGAACCAGAATATAAAAGCCCGCCCGCAATTTTTCAAGGGCTTCGGACCAACTGGTGGATTCGTGCTCACTGTGGATTCCGGCGCTGGCATAAGCCTGCAGGGCTTTACCGGAGAGCCCCGGGGCGTGGCCATCAGCCAATGCGTTGCGGCACAGGGTCAGTTTGTCAAGAATCACCGGATCTCCAGTCAGCACAGCGGGATAACACATGACTTCCCCCAACCCCAGAATCCGGGGATGATTAAGATAAGCTTGCATATCGGCGGCTAAAAAGGGTCCTGCGCCATTGGTTTCAAAGGGGGTAGCGGGTACTGATGAGGGCAGCATCACAAAAACATTTAAAGGAATCTGTTCGGTGGCAGCTAGTAAGTAATCCAGTCCGGATTTTCCAGCTACATTTACCAGTTCATGGGGATCGGCGATGATCGTGGTGGTGCCAGTAGGAACAATCGCCCGGGCCAGCTCGAAAGGTGTAACCATGGTGGATTCAATATGCATATGGGCGTCAATAAAGCCAGGGACAATATATTTGCCATCCAGATCCACTTCTTCAAGACCCTGATACGTTCCAATGCCCACAATGGTGCCATCGTTAACGGCCAGATCGCCAACACAGATTTCTTCAGAAAATACGTTGAGAATCTTAGCGTTTTTGAAAACCAGTTCGGCTTTTTCAAAGCCATTGGCGACAGCAATGTTTTTTTTGAGACATTCGTTATATTTTTTCATGTTCCATCCTATCTTGGTTCGTGATTTATTTGCGGCAAAGAATAATGCTAAGCTCTTATATGCCCTTTTTTTACAAAAAAATGCAATAGTGATATGAATCTAATCAAAAAAGGTTTATAATGAGAAGCAGAACATCAATTTTTTCCTGTACTTCAAGATACTTTTAAATTATAATTATTATAAAGTAGAGAGTAATTCTAAGAAAGTGGTGAACAAAATGAAAAAATGGCGCTGCACAGTATGTAATTATGTACATGAAGGTGATACTCCGCCCGACAAATGCCCGATCTGCGGGGTGGGACCGGATAAGTTTGTGTTAATTGAAGAAACGGAAGCTGTTGCCCCTGTTAAAGAGAAAAAATGGCGTTGTACCGTTTGTAATTATATCCATGTGGGTGATACTCCCCCTGACGTTTGCCCGGTCTGCGGCGTGGGACCAGAAAAATTTGTGCTGGTTGAAGAAGTCGAGGATGGTTTAACGGATAAAGAAAGAGAAGCCTTACAGACCTTACTATTCAATGTCAGCTACGGTTTATATATTATTTCATCAGTCAGGGATGAAAAACTCAATGGGATGGTCTCTAATACCTTCATTCAGGTTACCAGCACGCCCTTAAAAGCCAGTGTCTGCCTGGGAAAAGGAACCTTGACCTCAGAATATGTCCGGGAATCCGGCGTCTTTGGGGTTTCCATTCTGGGTAAAGACAATCATGATCTGATCAAACATTTCGGTTACCAGAGTGGAAGAGATGTCGATAAATTTAAAGATCTCAGCTATATTACCGGCAAAACAGGCTGTCCCGGCTTGTTGGAAACGCTCTGTTTTGTAGAATGTGAAGTGGAGCAGACAATTGATCTGGGTACCCACTATATGTTTATCGGCAAGGTTGTCGATGGCGATGGATTCAGCAAAGATGAACCGATGACCTACGCTTATTATCACGCAACCCGATAGAAAAAAACATGAGAGAAAACCATGCGAGAAAAAGTCGCATGGTTTTTTTTATTTGCTCAAAAGATCGTATAGGCGTGGTTTAATGATAGCGGTCGTAAAGCGTTAGCAAAATATCAGGTGGAGATATTGACAAAAATGGCGCTGGATGATATATTGAATATATATTCAATATATATTCAATATATCATCCAGGAGGAAGCATGGCTCGATCAAAGGAACAAAATGAAAGAATGCGGGAAACCCGTAAAGAAAAAATTCGAACAGCTGCGTTGTCACAATTTGTTAAACAGGGGTTATTTGCCACCCGGATCCAGGACATTGCAGTTGAAGCAGGTATTGCCCAAGGGTTGTTATATCATTACTATGGATCAAAAGAAGAAATTTTTGTAGATCTAATCAATGATGCACTGGATAAAACAATTGAAGCATCCTATTCGGTCCGTGATATGGAGGCCGACCCCGGTGAAAAAATCCGCTTTGCTTTGGAGAGACTGGTTGAGATTATTGAAAATAGCCAGACATTTTTAGATACTTGTCGGTTGATTACCCAAGCCACCAATTCAACCGCAATCCCTCAGGCTGCCCAGGATCTGATTCAGGAAAAACGGAACATCCCATATCAGGTCATCGAAAAAATTATGGCGGCGGGACAAAAAGAAGGAACGATTATAGCGGGAGATCCTAAAATGCTGGCTATTTTTTTCTGGACGAGTATTAATGGCCTGGCAATATATTATTCTACCAATAATAATCGTGAGGTAAAACTGGATTATCGGGTGATCGCATCGATGTTTTTAGTTAAAACTGAAAGAGAAAGTGAGGAATAAAGTTAGAATGACTACAAAAGCAAAAATGATGCACTATACACTGAAATATCGTCATCTCCTTAAAGGGAAATTACGACCGGAAGAGATTGATCACAACACTTCAATCGAAAAATTGCGTCGCGACTGTGATGAAAGTGCCACCCGTTTTTTTAAACCAATCCCGGGCATCAGTTTTATCCCCAGTGACTATCCGGGGGTTTATGCGGAATGGGTTGAGATTGAAAATGCTCCGGATGAAAAAGTGGTACTCTATTTTCATGGCGGCGGTTTTGTCATGGGTAATGCCCGGTCGCACCGAAATATTGTCGGGAATTTCGTCAAGTACTTAGGAATTAAAGCCCTGGTGTTTGACTATCGGCTGGCGCCGGAACATCCGGCACCGGCCGCTGTCAATGATGCTGCAGCGATTTACAGTTGGCTTCTTGAACAGGGGTATCAAGCAGAAAATATTGTCTTTGCTGGTGATTCGGCGGGCGGTGGGATCGCACTGGCCACCCTTTTAAAATGTAAAGATGATAAAATCCCCTTACCGGGAACCTGTGCCGTATTTTCGCCGTGTACCGATATGACAATTTCGGGCGAGTCCCATATAACTCGGGCAAAGGCTGATCCCTGCACACCTAAAGGGGCAAATGAAACCTATCTGGGCTACTACGCTGGTAATGGTGATCCCAAACATCCCTATGCATCGCCATTATTTGGCGATTTAAGTGGTCTGCCACCAACGATTATTCAGGTTGGTGATAACGAAACCTTAAGAGATGATTCGACCCGTTTTGGCGAAAAAGCCAAAGCCGCCGGGGTTGATGTGCAATTAAAGGTATGGAAGGGGATGTTTCATTGTTTTCCGTTATTGGCACCACTGTTTCCCGAGGCAACGGTGGCCCTGGAAGAGGTTTGTCAATTTATCAGAAAAAAACTGAACGATTGAGTTTTTCATTAAACGAACAGTACTTGATATAAGAGGGCAATTAAAGAAGTAAAAAGGTTTCCGCCAATTCAGGCGGAAACCTTTTTAGAATTCATCATCATAATTTTTAATCCCATGCAAGCGGATCTTATACTGCAGATTTTGGCGTGAGATACCCAAGTCACGGGCGCTTTTTGAGATGTTCTGATCATTGCCCTGCAAAACGTCGATGATCATTTGTTTCTCAATTTTATTCAGGGTATTTTTAAGATTTTTGTCATCGATACTGGCCGATAGATATTTTTCATAGATTTTTTTATCGGAAATATTCTTTCTTAAATAACCCGGCAGCAAATCAGGGGTCAGAATCGTATCCTGGTATTGGGCAATATAAATGGCATGGGTCACGGCGTGTTTTAATTCCCGGATATTTCCCGGCCAGTCATGGGAAAGTAGAATTTCCTGGGCTTCGTCAGAAACTTTGAACAGCTGCTTTCCCATGGCCGCTCCTTCAGTGGAAAGGAAGGCCGGAACCAGATCTAAAATATCTTGTTTGCGGTCTTTAAGCGGTGGCAAGTGAATCGAGAAGACCGCCAGACGATAATATAAATCCGAACGCAAACGTTTTTCTTCAATGGCCTTGAGGGGATCCTGATTTAAGGCACTGAGCAGGCGGATATTGGCGGTTATTTCTTTGTGTCCCCCGACCTTCCGGTATTTGCCAGTTTCTAAAACCCGCAGTAGTTTGGATTGCAGACCCATGTGCATGGAGTTAATTTCATCCAGAAAAATGGTGCCACCTTCAGCGGTTTCCAAAAGCCCCACGGAATCAACCGCCCCGGTAAAGGAACCTTTGACGGTGCCAAACAAGGTACTCTCCAGCAGATTTTCCGGAATGGCACTGCAGTTGATGGCCACAAAATGTTTGTGGGCCTGGGGACTGGCATTGTGGATACTCTGGGCAAAAACTTCTTTACCGGTACCAGTGGGCCCGGCAATCAGGATCGGGGCTGTGGTTAGCGCAGCAATTTCCGCATGGTGAATGCACTCCGCCATTGGGCCACTGCTGCCAATAATGTCTTTGAAAGTAAATTGGGTGCCATTGTTTTTTAGTTGCTGGGATTTTAAGTCGTTTTGAAGCTTATTGATGGTATTGGCCATGTGAATATAGTCCGAAATATCCCGGTAGATACAAATGGCGGCCTCGACCTTTTTTGGATCAGTTTTCGAAAAAACCGGGTAGGTGCTACTGATCACATCGGCAACTTTTCCAGAGGGGGAGGTATATTTGACATGGACATCCTGAACCTTTTTTCCGGTCTTCAAAACCAGGGATTCCATGGATTCATTTTCAAGATAATCATAAATATCAGACATGTTTTTACCAATGACGTCTTCGTGTTTCATATTCTCGATGATTTCACAGCCCTTGGAGTAGCAGATGATTTTTCCGCTGGCATTGACAACATGAATGCAGACATCTTCGATGCGTTCAACATCCTGAATGGGGAAAGAATTTTCGCCAAAAGCCTCTAAAATGAATTCTTCTTTTACTTTCACTGGTATTCTCCGTTTCGGGTTTACTGAATAAACAGTATGATAACATGAAATCCAAAAAAATCATAGAGACAACCCCGAATGGGGGTTGTCCGTCTGATTGATAAGGGGATTAAACACAGATTATTGATAATTTTTTTCGATTTTTTCAATCTCGGCCAGGATTGAAGCTTCCAGAGCTGGAACCTCGTGGGTTTCCAGAATCGTATCAATTTTAGCATTGACCATCTCAAGAATATCGGATTGATCAGGGTTAACCATCCGACGTTTAAAGAATTCCGGATACCAGACGCTTCTAAAATTACTGAGGGTGTGCATTTCATTGAGGTAATGACCACCGTGACCAACGCCTTTGATGACATCCATAGCCAGGGTTTCTTCATTGACTTCGACACCGCTGGAATAAGCCGACAGCTCGTTGATCATTTCATTGGCTAATACCACCATGGCCGGGGCGACCGAGTTGCAATGATCCAGGACGCCGATATCATGAACGATGTTGGCCTTGCTTAAAATCGAAGAGAAGAGCTCCATCTGAACCTCAGCAACCGACTGGGGATCGACGGTTTTGGCATCGCTGCAGCCCGCTGTGCCATAGAAGGGCAGGTTGTAATAATTGGCCAGCTCTGAGGCAGCCGCCACCGATTTATGGAACTCGGGAGCGCCATAAGAACCGATGGTGGTTTGCATGTCAAAGACAGTTGGCATCGAACCGTAAATAAGTGGCGCACCTTCATTAACCGCCTGGGTAATGACCACACCAGCTAAAATTTCAGCGTTATTTTGGGTTAGCGCACCAGCGATGGTAATCGGAGAGGTGCCACCCATCATGCTGTATGGCATGTAAACCACCGGGATTTTATTAGTAGCACTGATAAAGAGTTTTTCAGTGCTTTCCACCGGATGGGTCAGTGGTGGAATTGGCTCACAGTAGTTAAAGATAAAGGGCTTTTCAGCCAGTTCTTTGTGTCCACCGGCTACAATGGCGGCGATGTCAATGATTTCCTGAAGTGATTCGATGTCATTGGTGGAAAAATTGATGGTTTTGTCAAAATTCTTCAGGGTTTCAATAAAGGTCACCTGCGATTGAACCAAGGGGTCGACATCGGCACACATGCCGACTGATAGAATAAAGCTGATGTTGGATAGATAGCTGCCCAGTTTACACATGTTTTTGATGTCTGACTTCAGGTAGGGGCGGGCCATATTGGTTTTGTGATCAAGGATCTCCAGTTGATCGGAATGGGTTCCGAAATAGACATTGTTTTTGCTGTTGATTACCATATTGGGCTGGCCGTCCCGGGTATAAAGGGTCAATTCTTTGGGGATGGTGTTTAACGCCTTGTCAACAACGGCTTTGGGGAACTTAACCATGTCGCCATCGACGCTGCAGCCATACTTTTTCAGCAATTCAATGGTGCGGGCACCAACGATGCGCATGCCAAAATTCTCCAGCAGATCCATGCTTTTTTCGTGAATGGTTTCGATTTTATTTTTATTTAATACATTAAATTCAATATTTCTTTGTGTGGTTTCCATAATGTCTCCTTAAGTCTTTAGATGATCGCTATTAAATGCGTTCGCGATAGTTTGCCGGAATATAATCGTTCAGCAGGGCAGCCTGTTCCTTGGTGATATCTGGCGGCGTATAGGAAGCCAGACGTTCCATGACGGCAGTCTGAACGTCATGAAGAACCGGCTTGCTGCCATTTTCCTGCCATTGGTTGGGGTCTTCTTTATTGAAGTACTTGGGAACAAAGAATTCTTCTTTGAACATCTTCGGAGTTCGACCCTGGAGGAAGTTACCCCGAGGGCCGATTTTGGCAATCAACTCGTGGCAGAGGTAGTTCTCTTCGGTATTGATGCCTTTAAGCAGACGGCGATTCATCCGGTAAGTGTCTTCATCCATCAGGAATTTTTCAAAACTCAAGATATTAAAGCTGCCGAGAATCCCACAGGAATGCAGCACCAGATCGGGAGCTGCTTCCAGGGTGGAGCGGATCATCATATCGGATTCAATTCCAGCTTGCATATCAAAATCTTTGGCGTCACTTAAGCCGCCGCCAGTCCGGCAGGGCAGTTTGTAAAAATCAGCCAAGCCCCGGGTGGAATAAGAAATTAAAGCGGTTTCCGGGGCACCGATGCTTAGCTGAACAGTGCGCAGGTTGGTGGAAGCCGAGGTTTGGCCATATACCACCGGCAAGCCGGGTTTGACCAGTTGAGACATGACCATCCCAGCCAATACTTCAGCATTGGTCATGGCAATCAGTCCGGCCACAGATGGCGGTCCGGTGAGGACCGGCATGGCGCAGGGGCTGAACCAGACGGGCTGATTCATGTCAGCGGCAATCAGGAATTTTTCCAGCGGGTCATGGTCAAAACATAAGGGCGACAAAGAGTTGACATGGACGATATTATTGTACACACCACGGCGGCCTTCAAATTTTTCGATCAGTTCCAGACCTTTTCTAAAAGATTCCCGGATGTTGGATTTTAACGGGAAGGTATTGGCCTGTAAGTGCAAGGCGGTTTTATTGGAATATTTTAAAATCATGGCGATGGGGCTAAAGACCCGTTCATCCAGGGACAGGTTTTTGTCATCCAGGAAAATATTAAAGTAGTTACAATTGATGACATCACTGGTATCGGACAGCTTAAACTGCGCAACGGCATCGTCATTGGTCATTTTATGTAAATGGCCATTTTCCAGTCGGAAAATATTACCGACACCCGGCATTAAAATCAGGCTACCGCCGCCAAGGGTATGGTTGCCTTTGGAGTTTTCGATGGTAAAGGTTTCAGGAATGGTGGCGATCGCCGTCATGATTAATTTTTCATCAAGAAAGACGGTCTCCCCATCAATCCGGGCGCCATGATTTTTGAAAATTTCCAGGATTTCCGGGTGCTCGAATTTGATTCCAACTTCGGAAAGAATTTTCAGCGACTCGGCATGGATAGTCTGGACATCTTCTTTTGAGACGTATTTTTCATATGGTTTCATTGTTATAATCCCCTTAATTGAGTTTTTTCTTTACAGACTAGCGTTTCGGACACGATTTAGATATCACCATAGTAATCACGATGAGAAACACAGGAGTAAGCATAATCCAGCAAAGTTCCCCAGCTGAATACCGGTAGATCCACGGCCCGTTGAATGGCCCGGGCAAATGGCTGCATACCGGTACATTCTAACATAATGGCCTTAATATCCGGGTGTTTGGCGATGAATTCTTTGGTTATGCGAATCATATCCTTTTCGGATTCATCATAATAACTTTCCGGAATCTCCGGTCGTTTTTCATGATCCCAGAGGGTGTCGAATTGCGGACAGCCGTATTCATCCTGGGCACCGGCGATATAGAAGTTACTGTTTAGATCAATGCCAACTTTTTCCAGATGGGTATCGGTCAGGAAGCGTTTTTGAGCGCAGATAATGCCAACGGCACTATCGGGTCCAATGGTTTGCTGAATAAAGGGGACCTGTAGCAGACTGGACATAAACACCGGAATGTCAACGGCAGCAGCAACATCTTGTTGGAAATAAGCGAAATAGCCGCATTCAGCTGCGATCGCTTTACAACCCATTCGTTCAAGGTTTTTCGCCGCCTGAACAATCGGTGCCCGACAGGGTGTTTTGTCCTGTTCCCATACCAGGGTGTAGTTATCCACTCCCTGAGCAATTTCATACTGAATTGGAAAACCCCAGGCACTGGCATTACGGACATCGCCAGGAAAACCGGGATAGGCATCATCCAATACCATAATACCAATCCCCATTCCATAACAGGTATGGTTCTTTCGGGTAGTCATGTAATTAATTCCTAAATCTCTTTGCATTTCTTCCTCCTGAATCGTTAATATGTATTTAATAGAGTTTTGCTATTTGCTGATTTAATACTAGCAAGTATTGTGCCAAGATCTGAAACGCTTCCAACGAAAGCAAAAAATGTGGCGCTCTGTGGGCAGCTCAAAAAAGATCCGCAGCAGGACTTTGCATGGCCAAGCGATCAGCACGATTCAGGTATCCGATTAATGAAAAGAATACGGAATTGACATTATAATAGAAGGCAAACAACGAAATAAAAATAATGCAGTAATCCAGACAAAAGGACGATGTGGTGATTTTTAAAGAAATAGCAGATCAAGTGCAAAAAATAACGACATGCAAAAAATAGCGATGGTTAGCAGAAATCCCTGTTTTAAGCAGGTTTTCTGTAATGGTTTTCAGACAATCTGATAAAGCGGTGCATAATCTTTTGCAGGACTATGGAATCATTGTAAAAATGACGGCTTAAAATAGGCTTAAAACGGTATAAATTTAAAGATCGGATTATTTTACGAATTGGCACAAAGCTTGCGATAGATACCGGATATAAAGCAGTGGCTAAATATCTGTGGGAGGTGTCAAAAAAAGCAGACGGGTTTCATGGCAAAACTGTAATTTTGGGGAAATCATTATTCTTATGTGTTTACAGGTTTAAAACAGAAAAATTTAGGAGGAGAGAATCTTATGTTAAAGCGAATACGTATTGTTCCGGTTGCGATTCCCATCGTATTAATGGGTATTATTCTCATTATCGGATTTATCAGTCCCGATGAGTTTACCACCATTATGACCGATTTCTTTATCGCATTGATGGAAAATGCCGGTTGGATGGTTTCCATCGGGGTATTGATCTTTGTTGTCTGTATGGTAGTATTGTTTCTGCATCCCTTCGGGAGTATTAAATTTGGTGGGAAAAACGCCGTGCCCAAGTATAAAACCTGGATCTGGTGGGCGATCTCACTTTGTGCCGGGATTGGAACTGGAATTGTTTTCTGGGGTGCAACCGAGCCTCTGATGCACACCTTTGCGCCACCACCGTCAGTTGGTTTGGAACCCGGCAGTCTGGATGCCGTCATCTGGGGGATGAGCAAATCCTTCCTGCATTGGTCATTTTCACCCTATTCCATTTATGCGGTAGCCGGGATCACCATTGGTTATGCTTACTATAATATGAATAAAAGCTATACTGCCAGTGCCGGTCTTGTATATTTAAACGATGGCAAAGAATTGAATGCCAAGATTAATACCATCATTGATGGGATCATTCTTTTTGCCATCTGTGGTGGGGTTGCCGGTTCACTCGGCTACGGATTACTGCAGATTGGTAGCGGACTTAATTTCGTGTTCGGAATTGAACCGGGGCCAATGGTTTGGGCGATCATTGCCTGTGTTATTATTACTTCCTACACCATTTCCAGTGCTACTGGTCTCGATCGTGGGATTGCCTGGCTCAGTGATAAAAATGCATGGATCTTTATTGCCCTGATGATCTTTGTGTTGATTTGCGGACCGACTGCCTATGTGTTTAATCTGTTTACCCAGTCATTTGGTTATTTTGTCAATAATTTTATTGATTTGAGTCTGTTCACCCAACCAATTGTTGACAGTGATTTATGGCCGCAATGGTGGGATATGTACTGGATGGTTGACTGGTTATCCTTTGGCCCCATCGTTGGTTTGTTCCTGGTAAAACTGTCCTACGGCCGAACCATCCGCGAATTTATTGTCGTTAATGTCATTTTGCCAGCGATGTTTGGTATTCTCTGGTTCAGTATTTTTGGTGGATTGGCATTGGATCTGCAACTGCGAGGTGTTGCTGATATGTCCGGCTTCCTGACGGAAAACGGCGCCCAGGCGTTTATGATGTACATCTTTGAATTCCTGCCCTTTACCGAATTAATCCGCATCATCATGCTGGTTACAATTGGTTTATCCTTTATTACCCTGGCGGATTCGATGACATCGACTATTTCGACCATGTCATTAAAACAATCCAAAGGTGTAAAAGAAGCACCGCTGCCGATTAAAGTATTCTGGGGCGTCTTCATTGGTTTGATTTCGCTTGTATTTGTTATAAGCGGTGGGATTGACGGCATCAAGATTGTTAAAACCATTGCCGGGTTCCCAATTCTCTTTATTGAACTGGCGATGATCCTTGGCTTCCTGTATCATTTATTCTCTGGCAAACTAAAGCGGGATGAATTGGAGTATGCCGATTTCATGGATGGTGAAGTGGCAGCGGCTGCGGCTGAGGCCGAAGCGGAGCTGGCAGATGCCCATATCCATAAAAAATGGTATACCCTGGAAAAGCAAAAAGATAATAAAAAAAATAAAGACGAATAAAGTGTTCCTAAAAAGAGTGTGGCTTTAAGCCAGACTCTTTTTTAAATGCGTCACTTGCTTAGTCGGGGATTCTGGTGGGTATCTGATCAGCTGTTTGAAACAATCGTTAAGCTATGAAGACAGCGCTGACAAGCTCCCCGGATTTGTAAGAATAAACCATCCGGGCGATGCAAAATACGGTAACATGCAAAATTAAGCGACACCAGTCAGAAATGTCTTTAAATCTATACTTAGCGTGAATTTTTTGGATAAATATAGGGTGTCGAAGGTCTTTGATGGTTTGAAATTTTGCACCTGAATTTCTGGAGCAAACCGAAAGGTCGCTGGCAAATGACAGGAAACCCCCGAACACTTAAAAATGTCTGCAGCTTCATATCTTGGCACGAACCTTGCTTTAATAATGCTGTGAGTAAACAAACCATCAATAATTCCAAATTGAGATGATTAAAAGGAGAAAAGATATGGCAGACATGAGTTATTTAAAAGACAAGCCCATTGCAGTATTGGGGGCTGGTGCAGTTGGTAAGGCGATCGCTGGTGACTGTGCCTTGGGTGGCGCTAAAGTTCGAATTTGTGATTTTGAACCGTTCGCCGAAAAAACATTAAAAAATGTTGAAAAAGTAGGGATCAAGTTCTTTGGGGAGCAAGTTAATCTTTATGGTTTTGAGCGGGAAGGCTTTGCCAAAATGGATAAGGTGACGACCGATGTGGCCGAAGCGGTCAAAGGTGCGGGCATTATTGTCGTAGCGACGCCTACTTTTGGACATAAACCTTTTTTCGAGAAACTGATTCCCTGTCTGGAAGACGGACAGGTTATTCATATTTTCCCCGATAATTTTGGTAGCTTGATCCTCCGCAAAATGATGAGGGAAGCTGGCTGTACTAAAAATGTCATCGTTGGTGGCTGGTCAAGCTCAACCTATGGTAGCCGGGTGGAAATGCCAGGGGGTGTGATTACCCACAAAATCCGGGTTTATTATCGGGCCATTACCCTACGTGGAGCTGCTATGCCAGCGACGGATACAGAAGCCTTTATTGAAAGTTCAAAATATTTGCCATCAATGGATGCTGTCACCGAAGGCGAAGGCGCTGTCGCCGGGGATACCGTTTTAGATACCGGCTTCTCGAATGTTAATCCGGTGCTCCACTGTCCGGGAGCCATCCTTGGGGTCTCCACCATGGAAAACTTTGGTACCATTTTTGGCGAAGATAAATTTAAATTCTCAATTTATTCCCATGCCTATTGTCCTTCGATTTCTCAGGTTCAATATACCTTCTATCAGGAAGAATGCCAACTGGCAGATACCATTGGCGTGGGCATTCAACCCTATGAAAAAGAGCATTTCTTCTCCCGGGAAAATGTCCTGGGCCAGGAATATATGGGCCTGGATTACCTGATTCCGTTTGATAAACAGGATCCAATCCAATACGGTACCGGTCCTTTCACCATGGAAAACCGCTACATCACCGAAGATATTCCAGTTGGCTGTTATGTTTATCAGCAACTTGGTGATGTCTATGGGGTTAATACTCCCGTTGTCGATTCAATGATCAGTCTGGCCTGTGCCATCCTCGGTCGAGACCTGACTGCCAATGGTTATACCCTGGAATACATTGGGATTGATAACATGACTAAAGAAGAATTAAACGATTATTTAAGAACCGGAAAACTCAAATAGTCACCCCGCTATTCTCAGACACCCCTTAAAATAAGATAACCCAAGACCCTCAACCTTTCGCACGCTTTTTAAGCGTGCGATGGTGGATGGTCTGATAAGCAGACTGGTCTGAAAAAATATTAAAAACCTTAAGGAGCGAATGATGAAAAAAAGTATTATTAATTTTAGAGAAATGGCCGAAAAGAAAGAAAAAATTGTCTATATTACCGGCTATGATTATTTAACGGCCAAATATGAAGAACGGGCTGGCGTCGATATGATCCTGGTCGGTGATTCACTGGGAATGGTAACCTTGGGCTACGAAACGACTTTTCCGGTAACGATGGATGATATGATCGCTCATTCATCAGCGGTCAGACGGGGCGCGCCCAATACCTTTATCGTTGGTGATATGCCCTACATGTCTTATCAGATTTCTGATGAAGAAGCCGTTTTTAATGCCGGACGTTTTACCAAGGAAGCCCTGGTCGATGCCATAAAGCTCGAAGGTGGAACCGAATCGGTTTGCCAGCGGATTAAAGCCATCGCTGATGTGGGTATTCTGGTCATGGGACACATTGGCTTGACACCACAGTTTGCGGCCCAAATGGGTGGTTATAAGGCTCAGGGAAAAAGTGCTGGAGCCGCCATGGAATTATTGCGACAGGCCCTGGCCATTGAAGCTGCCGGAGCCTCCTTTATCCTGGTTGAAGGGGTTCCGGCGGTGGTTGGTAAAGCCATCACTGAACGCCTCAGCATTCCGGTTCTGGGCATTGGCGCCGGATCGTATACCGATGGTCAACTGCTGATTTATGCTGATATGGTCGGCTATTACGATGACTTTACCCCTAAATTTGTCAAAAAATATGCCAATGTCGGTGCTGAACTGTTAAAAGGTTTTACCGCTTTCTGTGATGAAGTTCGCAACGGTGCCTTTCCTGATGACAGCGTTCACACCTATGTGATTGCCGATGAAGAAGCCGCCGAACTGGAAAAATTGTTAACCGAAATTAAATAAAACGAAGAAGGGTGAAATACTATGTTGAAAATAGCCGATTTAGGACAGTTTGTAATTGATGGCGATGAACAGGGAATTATTGATCATGTTAATCTTCTGATTGAAGCCAAAACCGATCCGATTGCGATCATCAATGAAGGATTATTATCAGGGATGAATGTGGTTGGGGAAAAATTTAAGAATGGGGATATGTTTGTTCCCGAAGTGCTGATGGCAGCCCGGGCCATGAATGCCGGAATGGCTATCGTCAAACCACTGATCGCCGATCAAGACATGCCCAGCCTGGGCACCATTGTTATCGGCACCGTCAAAGGGGATCTGCATGATATCGGTAAAAATCTGGTGGTGATGATGTTAGAAAGTGCCGGTTTCAAGGTTGTCGATCTGGGCATCGATGCCAAAGTTGAACAATTTGTGGCGGCTGTCAAAGAACACAAGGCCGACATCGTTGGTATGTCAGCGATGCTGACAACCACCATGACCTATATGCAGGAAGTCATCAAAGCCTGTCAGGATGAAGGCCTATCAGTTAAATATCTGGTTGGTGGAGCACCCTTATCACCAGCATACAGCGAAAAACTAGGGGCCATTTATGCTGCTGATGCTTCAGGAGCAGTCGATACGGCAAAAGCGTTAACTGCATAGCTAAGCGTTGAAATAGACGAGACATTAAAGATTGTGACAGAAAAGCACCCTGACTCAGGAGAGCTTAGACTGTCAAAAAGAAAACCCAGTACCGACAATTGTTACATCATGTTGTACGCATCGGAGCGGACATGGCATAGCCTGTCCGATTCCGCAGCGAACAACAGATTAACAATTGGTCGGTACGGTAGTTTATCAACAACCTCAGCACTCTGAGTCAGGAGTGCTTTTTATAAATATGAAGTAAGAAAAATGAGGCAATTATGTCAATGGGAATCATTGCGGCCATGGCTGCCGCATTGGCGGCAGGACTCATTCCGGTATTAACCAAGGCTCTGATGCTGGATGGATGGGATGCCACCACAATTTTATTTTATCGGTATGCCGTTGTGTTTATCATTCTGGGACTGGCCTTTATCATCAAGAAGGAACGGATCAGGGTTACAAAAAAACAAGCTGTCGAGTTAGTTGCTTTTTCGGCAGTCGGCTATGGTGGATCCACCTTTTTATTGGCCCAGGCCTTTAATTATCTACCAATGGGATTGGCCACGATGCTGTACTTCTCCTATCCACTTTTTGTGGTGATGATGATGGCTTTGATTTTTAAAGAAAAACCCAATCGGATAAAAATGATTGCCCTGGCCATTGCCATCATCGGAATTATTTTTCTGATGAACTTTAGTCTCGATCTTGTCAACTGGGGGAGTGTATTGGCTTTGGGCTCAGGTCTGGCCTATGGCATTTATCTGGTCAGTCTCCAGCAAAGCAGTCTGAAAACCCTGGAAAACCGGGTGATTATCTTTTATCTGGGAGGGCTTTGCGCCGTCTTTTTTGGAATTCAGGGTTGGCTTTTTTCCGACAACTCGGAATTTTTGATACCATCGGCCAAAGGGTTTCTCCTGACTGTGGCATTAGGGGCGATTACTATTTTTGTACTACAGATGGTTACCTTTGCCATCAAGCGAATTGGCTCCAGCCAAACCGCATTGATCATCGCTTTTGAGGCCGTGGTTACCCTGATACTGGGAGTGGTATTATACGGTGAGCCCTATAATGGCAACACCATTGTCGGGGCTGGGCTGATGTTGGTTTCGGTAATTCTTGTCAGTTGGCGGACAGATCCCGACCCGTTATCCATTGACCATTAAGACGTAAGTGTAGGTAGCCGAAACCATGATGATCATCGAAAAAGAACGCAGGAAAGTAAGGTAATTAAAAAATAAACGAGAGAAAACAATAATGAGGTAAAGAAATGGGAAAAGATCTGATTTTAAAGACGTTAAGACACGAAACTGTTAATGAGGTACCCTGGGTGCCCTTTAGTGGTGTCCATGCTGGCTTTCTAAAAGGCTATACTGCCCGGGAAGTACTGACTGACGGTGATAAATTATTTGAGTCATTAATGGAAGTTCATAAGCTATATACCCCCGACGGGATGCCAGTGATTTTTGATCTGCAAATTGAAGCCGAAATCCTCGGCTGCGAGTTGTTATGGGCCGAAGATAATCCGCCGTCGGTAATGAGTCATCCCTATGCCGGGGAACTGACGGTGCCCTGTAAATGCAAGATTCCTAAAATAACGGACGGTCGTATTCCGATGGTGGTTGATGTGATGAAACGGGTTAAAGCGGCAGTAGGGGAGGACACCGCCCTCTATGGTTTGATCTGTGGACCGGTTACCCTTGCTTCACATATCCGTGGCAGTGAGTTTTTTATGGATATCGTCATGTATCCGGAGTTTGTTAAAGAACTGGTGGGCTTCTGCGTGGAGGTCTGCAATGCCATGTCGAGTTATTATATTGAAGCCGGGATGGATGTGATTGCTCTGGTCGATCCGCTAATTAGTCAGATTTCACCAAAATCAATTGAAGCCCTGTTTATGGAACCCTTTCAGGTGGCCTTTGATTTTATCCGCAGCAAAGGGGCATTAAGCAGTTTCTTTGTTTGCGGTGATGCCACCGTTCAGATGGATGTGATGTGCCGCACCAATCCAGACGGGATTTCGATTGATGAGAATGTCAATATCTATGAAGCCAAGAAAATTACCGATCACTACAATATCACCATTGGCGGAAATATCCCCCTGACTACCACCCTGCTGTTTGGTAATCAACAGGACAATATGAAATATATTGTCGACATGCTGGATAACATTGATCACCATAATCTGATTGTCAGCCCCGGTTGCGATATGCCTTATAATGTACCCATCGACAATACCGTGGCCACTGTCCAGGCGATTAAGCAAACCGAAACCGTTCGCAAGATGATTGAAAACTATGAAGCCGTTGATGAAGATATCCCCGTGGAACTGCCAGATTATGAAAACCTGGAAAAACCGCTGATTGAAATCTTTACTCTGGATTCGGCGACCTGTGCGGCTTGCACCTACATGGTCAAGGGCATCCTGTTGGCCGAAGAAGAATTCGGGGATCAGGTTGAGATTAAAGAATATAAATACACCAATAAAGTGGATATTGCCCGGACTAAAAAAATGGGCGTCCAGCATCTGCCATCGGCCTATATTAATGGCGAACTGAAGTGGTCCTCAATGATCCCCAGTAAGCAGGAATTAATTGAAGTCGTTGGTCAATACTTATAGCAATATATTCTTTGCCGGTTTGGATCGATATGACAGCAGGCAAAACAAAGTATTAATTAAAATGTGAACAGAAAAAAATAAGGAGAGAAGTCCACGAGTCGATAGCGAGGACGAATAAAGAATAGAATGTTAAATTTAAATGAATTGACACAGGCCCTGGGTGACTTGGAAGATGGTCTGGTAATGGATCTGTTAAAAGAGTTTGCGGCGACCAATCCATCGGAATCAGAAGCACTTGAAGCGGTTGCTGCCTGTCAGGCGGGGATGGCAATTGTTGGCGATCTTTTTGAAAATGGTGAGTATTTTGTTGGTGATCTGATTTTTGCGGGCGAATTGCTGACCGAAGCCATCAACGTTTTAAAACCATCCCTGGGAAGTGGCGACACCAAAGTAATGGGAACGATTCTCTTGGGAACCGTCCAAGGGGATTTGCATGATATTGGTAAAAATATTTTCAGAAGCATGGCCGAAGCAGCAGGATTTGAAGTGGTGGATATGGGCATTGATGTTAAGGTTGAAACCTTTGTGACCAAAGCTCAAGAAATAAAACCGCAAATTATCGGCATGAGTGGAGTCTTAACCCTTGCGATTGATTCCATGAAGGATACGGTCGACGCTTTAAAAGAAGCAGGGGTCGATTCAAAAATTATTATTGGGGGAAATCCGGTGACCAAAGAGTCCTGTACATTGGTGGGTGCCGACGCCTTTACGACGAATGCGGCTGAAGGTATCAAAATTTGTCAGGGTTGGGAATAGGAGCAGTATATGATTATCATTGGAGAAAAGATCAATGGCAGCATCCCGGCAGTGAAGACGGCCATCGAAAATCGTGATGCTGCATTTATTGCCGATCGCGCAGTTAAGCAGACAGCAGCGGGGGCTCATTTTATTGATGTCTGCGCCAGTACTGCGCCGGAATATGAGGTTGAAACCCTGAAATGGTTAATCGATGTTGTTCAGGATGTAACGGATACGCCGCTGTGTATTGATAGTCCGAATCCCCGGGTGATTGAAGCCGTGTTTAAATATGCCAATAAACCGGGAATGCTTAACTCGATCTCGGAAGAAGGCGATAAATGCGACGTCCTGCTGCCGCTAATGGCTGGCAACACCTGGGAAGTGGTCGGCTTGACCTGCGATGATCGGGGGATTCCTAATAATCTTGAAACAAAGTTGGACATTACCAAAATTATGGTCGAAAAAGCTGACAAATATGGCATTACCCCGGATCGGATTCATATCGATCCCTGTGTTATGGCCCTGTCAACGGAAAATAACTCAATGCTGAATTTTGCCGAGGAAATCAGATCGATTAAGGCGCTATTTCCGACCATCCATGTCACCGGAGCCATCAGTAATATTTCGTTTGGTTTACCGGTGCGGGGCTTGATCAATAAAACCGCCATGGCCTTTGCCATTCAGGCTGGCATGGATTCAGCCGTGATGGACCCGCTGAACCGGGAGATGAGAGAAACCATATTTGCCACCTATGCCCTGCTGGGACAGGACAAACATTGCCGAAAATACAGCAAGGCATTTCGTGCCGGCCAAATCGGATCCGTTGGAAACAAATAAGGAAAAACAGGACTGAAGCACAGGCTGCTTCAGTCTTTTAAATAATAAGGAGCAATGGAATGAAGCTGATTTTATTGACAGGATTTTTGGGAGCGGGAAAAACAACCTTGTTAAAAAAGCTTTTAAACGAATACCAAGGCCGAAAAATTGGGGTTCTGATGAACGAGTTTGGTGAGATCGGGATTGATGGACAGTTGATCAAAAACGAAAATTTTGATCTAATTGAATTGAACAATGGTTCGGTTTTTTGCGCCTGCTTAAAAGAAAACTTTATCAACGGACTGGCTGAGTTTTTAAATCATGAACTGGAAATCGTCTTTGTGGAATCCTCTGGGGTTGCTGATCCTGCCAATATGGGGATCATTCTTGAAATGGTGACTAAAATCACCGGTAAATCTTATGACTATCTGGGATCCATCTGTATTGTCGACGGACGCTTCTTTCTCAAACAGTTCGACGTGATTGCGGCACTGGAAAAACAGATCATTTATGCCAGTAAGGTTATTATCAATAAAGCCGATCTCCAAAATCCGGAAACGCTTCAAGAGATTGCACAAAAAATTGCGACAATTAACCCGACAACAGAAATTTATCAGGCGTCCTTTTGCCAAGTACCCCTGGCTGAGTTGGTCATGACGATGAGCAGTCAAAGCAGCCAAAACAGTAGGTCGACAAATACCTGGGAAAGCCGTCCGCAGGCCTGTGTTTTAAGAACCGATGCGGTGCTTGACTATCAAGCCTTCGAGAAGTTTTTAGATGAGATAAAATTTTGCACCCATCGGCTCAAAGGCTTTGTCAAAACAGATCAGGGCATTTTTGAAGTGTGTGGCGTCAGTGACTTGGCGAGCCTGAAGCGATGGGACGAAGCGGTTGAAACGACCGAAATTGTGCTGATTTCGGCAGTTGGCATCCGGATGATCAGTGATTTGCTGCGACTCTGGAAACAGTATTTTGGTGATACGCCAATGCAGATATAATTCTGCGGGAGCGACGTAAAGATTGAAAGTCCATCAGGTCAACGATAATTATCCTTGCCTTCTTTTTACAGTACGGCTATAATTTAACCATACGGAGGTCGGAGATGAAAAAGCTGGGGATAATACTTTTGTTTTTTGTTCTGACAGTCTTTGGACTTTCAGGTTGCGGCATTGTCGACTATTTTACGGCGCAAAGGGAGCCCATTGTCGCTAAAAAACTGCCGGAAATGGTATTAAATGAGCCCTTTGTCATAACCACAGCCAATGGCGATTACAGTGTGACCATCAACGGAGCCAGAACAACGCCACAAAGAGATGCTAATTCCAAATCGAATCCCCAAGCGGTTATCTTTCTTGACTATAGTTATGAAAATATCAGCTATGAAAAGCGAAACAATATGGATTTCTTTTTGGCACAAGGGGATTTTATGGTTAGCGATGATGCGGGTAACGAGCTGGAGACTTATAATATAAAGGATCCCAAGCGGATGATTCAGGAAACGCCCATTGGTGGGAGTTGTGCGGCAAGCATTGCCTATGCTCTGGAAACGGAGAGTGAAAGTCTTACAGTCACCTTTGTCAGAGGAAAAGGCCGGGAAATTGCCCAGATTATTATTCCAATTGAAGAATAATGGGATAAAATTTCAAAGTGTTCCGATTTTTACAATAAGATCAGGATGAAATAGAGTATAGTAAGATCAGAAAGACAAAGCAGTCTGATTTCTTTTTAGGAAATCAATTGTTTTGTCTTTTTATTTTCGCAGAAATGAGCTTACTTGTAGGCGTTTTTTTCAGGAAATAATGAAAAATATAACTCGGAATTTTTTGTGTGTTGTGGATTGTATTAGTTGAATAATAATGGGGGCAAAGGTGCTCAGATATCCAAAAGGATGTTTGGGCATCTTTTTATTTTAAAAAACACACCATCGGGACACTTTTTCAATGACGAATAAGGTGTCAAAAAAAATTAAGAAGGAGATTATTATGGAAAATCAGAAAAAATTGGGATTAGGCTCTGCGGTATCAGTCTGTGTTGGTCTGATTGTAGCAACCAGTTGTTTGCTTTTACTTGGTCAGGGAATGGGTTTGGCAGGTTCCGGGTTTATCATCTCGTTAGGAATTGTACTTTTTTTAAATGTGATGCTTTCGCTGACATTTGGTGAGCTTCATGCCATCATGCCAGAGGTGGAAGGGGGTCTTGGACAATATACGCTGGCGGGACTCGGCCCGGTGGCATCCATTATTTCAAACCTTTCCGCCTATGTGATTACCATGATTTTGGCGTCATCGGTGGAAATGGCAATGTGTGGAATGGTAATCAATCAGATTTTCCTACCAATGATTCCAGCCCCGGTCCTCAGCGTGGTGTTATTGGCAATTTTATTTATGGTCAATTATAATGGGGTCGATATTTTTGCCAAGGTTCAAAATGTTGTGGTTGTATTACTGATCGGTTCATTGATTGCCCTGGGGATTATCAGCTTTTTTAATCTGGGAACGGGAACCGTAATTACCGCCGCCCAGCAAACACCAGCGCCGGTAACCGGGATCAGCGGCTATGCATCGCTGGCCGCTTTGGCATTCTGGTTATTCATTGGCATTGAATTTGTTATTCCCATCGCCAAGGATTTAAAGAATCCCAAACGTGATGTAACCCTGTCAATGATTCTTGGTCTATTATTGCTGTTTGGAGTTCAGGCCATGCTTGGGATTGGGATGACCCATTATGTTACCATGGAAGCCCTGGCTAGCTCAGAAATGCCGCATATGTTATTTGCAGAAAATCTACTGGGTCAATTTGGTGTCTACTGGATGGGGATTGTGACCTTGCTGGCTGGAATCAGTACCGCCAATACAGTTCTGGGCAGTGTCAGTAAAATATTATCGGGAATGGCCCAGGATGAGATGATGCCGAAGGTATTTGCCAAAAAGAATAAACATCAAATCCCGGTGGCCGGGCTGGTACTGATTTTTGTCGGTGACCTGGCAATGCTAATTACCGGCTTTACCCAGTCTTCCGGTTTAGCCACAATTTTATTGGCGGCCTCATGTTTCTGGTTGGCATCCTATATTCTGGTCAATATTTCAGTGTTGGTCCTGCGAAGAAAATACCCGGATATGCCTGGCCGTAATAAAAAGCTGACCTTCTTTGGGATTCCCCAGCTGCTATGTATTGTTGGTAACATCTATATGATCTGGCATATTGCCGAAGGTGACACCCGATTGCTGGTCTATAAAATATTCTTCGGTCTGTTTGCAATCCTGATTGCCTACGCAGTGATCTGGGTAAAAGTGATTAAAAAAATCTCACTATTCGAAACGGCCGATGTTCATGAAATGAATTTAAGATGTCAAGCGGTAGGCGATACGGGGGTAAAGAATAAGCCGGTGATCATTGATTCACCAATTGTCTAACGTTAAACCGATTGCGTATCAAAATATTATAAAACAAAACAAACCACCACTGGTCTACTTTGCCCGGTGGTGGTTTGTCTTTGTGTTATAAATTGATTTTAAGTGGATGGGTATTTGATTGCAACACTTCTGCGAGTTTAGTATAATGAATGGCAAAGAAACGATTATCACAAAAATCGAAAGGACAGTCATGATGGATTCCAAGAATAAACGAATAAAACAAATGCTTACGAATTTTCTGATGATCTTTGTGCCGGGACTTCTGATTGTGACCATTTTTGCCGGGATTTTTATCAACATCAATATCGAAAATGGTAAAAATATCATTAAAATCAGACAGTTAAATAACAGCGAAATTGTTGGCGTCAACGTCAATTCAATTTTTGAAGATATCAAGTCAGATGGAAACATTATTTTAAATTCCAGTGAGATCAGAGCTTATGTGGGCAATATGACGGATGCCAATGTTCAGAACGAATTGAAACGGATCTTTTCCAATATGATGACCAACAAAAAATCTATGATTCCATCCGGTTTATCGGTGTCGATGGCTACGAAAAAGTTCGGGTCAATGAGGTCGAAAATGGTACCACAGCAGTGGCAGACAGTGAGCTGGAATATAAGGGCGATCAGACCTATTTTCAGGAAGGGATCAAGCTTAATCCCGGCGAAATTTATATTTCACCGATGGATTTAAGCATGAAAAGTGGCGTTGTTGAAACACCACTTAAGCCACTGATGCGGCTGGTGCGGCTGGTGTTCAACGATAAAAACGAACGTCAGGGAATTCTGGTGTTAAACTATCTGGCTAAGAATATGCTGGATCAGATCGAAAATGATTCCAAAAGCAATATGGACATGAAAATACTGCTGTTAAATAATGAAGGCTACTATCTGCTTAGTGAAAACAGCGACAAGGATTTTTCCTTTATGTATGGTGATCAGCAAGGGATCTCATTCAGCCAGGAAAATCCGGAAATCTGGCAGGCTATCCTAAACAAAGGCAGCGGTTATTATGATGACGGCAGAGACCTGTATTTTTACACTCCGATCTATCCCTTAAAAGGCTATCAAAACCTGCATTGGGTGTTAGTTGGGGCTGCACCCCTGGATGTACTGGGGGTTTTCACCAATGAGGATAACCGAACCATTGTGCTCATTGCCGTTTTGTTGATTCTGGTTTTATGTATTATCAGTGTGATTGTTTCATGGTTGTTGCTGATCAGGAAAGAAGCCAGATCCTGGGAAAAAATAACCGATGGCATTTTTAAAAATGCCAAGGAAGGGATTATGATCATGGATGCCGACATGCAGATTGTTTATGTTAATAAGGCATTTTCGACCATCACTGGCTATTCCGAAGGTGAAGCCTTGGGTAAAAAGCCCATTGATTTAAAAACAGCTAAAAAGCTTCGGGAGATCTACAGCAAAATCTGGGAGACCGTTAATGAAGAAGGAAACTGGCAGGGTGAAATTACCGATCAACGAAAAGACGGCACCACTTATCCCAAATATATTTCGATCTCAAAAATGTTTGATCGAAAAAGCAATACTCTCAGTAATTTTCTGGAAGTTTTTGAAGATTTAACCAGTGTCAGAATTACCGAAGAGGCCATCAATAAAATTAAACATTATGACGAAGCCACCGGGTTACCTACCCAGGTGCTTTTTGAAATGAAAGTCCGGGAATACATCAAGCAGATTGATCGGATGGCTGTCGTGGTGCTTCAGGTTACAAATTTTAATGCGCTGTATGATAATTTGGGAAAAAAATCAGGTGCCATTTTAATCAATGAAGTTTCCCGGCGGATTCAGACTTTTTTGAGCGCTACGGATCTACTGGGAATTCTGCACAAAGACCAGTTTATAATGGCCCGTATCAACAGCAATGATAAGCTGGAAATGGGACATTTAATGAATAAAATGATAACCTATATCAGAGAACCGATCGAAATTGATACCGAGAAGGTTTACTTAAATGTGTCAATTGGAATCGCCGTTTTTCAGGATGACAGCGCTGATCTTGAAAAACTGATTGAATACGCAAATATTGCCAAAAATTATGCGCTACAAACCGGCGATAATACCTATGTTTTCTATGAAAAAGAAATCCGCGAAAACTATCTCAATAATCTGAAACTGGAAACAGAGCTGCGAAGTGCTCTGGAAAACAATGAGCTCAGTTTAAATTATCAACCTCAGGTTCAGGTCGGAAGCAGAGCCATTATTGCCAGTGAAGCATTGCTGCGGTGGCATAACAAAAATCTCGGTCAGGTCAGCCCGGGGGACTTTATACCCGTCGCCGAAAGGACAAATTTAATCATTCCCATCGGAAATTGGGTTTTGGAAGAAGCCATTCGGCAAAACCAAAAATGGCAACAGCTGACCAATGAACCTCTAGGAGTGGCCGTTAACCTGTCTCCAGTCCAATTTAAAAAATCAGATCTGCCTAAAATCATCAAGGAACTGCTGGAAAAATATCAAATGCCCGCAGAATTATTGGAAATTGAGATTACTGAAGGAATTCTGGTAGAAAATATGGTTGGAACCGGCAGCCAATTGGAGCAGATCAAAGCATTGGGGGTCAAGGTTGCCATTGATGACTTTGGCACCGGCTATTCATCGCTGAAATATCTGCAGAATCTGAATTTTGACAAACTGAAAATTGACCGGGAGTTTATTAAAGATTATCCGGAAAATGATAGCGGCAGCATTGCCAAGACAATTCTGAATCTGGCGGCCCAATTGGAACTCCACGTGATTGCCGAGGGCGTTGAAACGCACGAACAGTTTTTGTTTTTAAAAGAAAATAATTGTCATGAAATACAAGGGTATTATTTTTCGAAGCCGCTTTCGGTTAAGGACTTTGAAATCTTGATCAGCGAGCAGAATCAAGTGGATTAAAGAAAAGTATCGCATAATGTGGTATGATTGAAAACGAAGGTGTTGACCTTAAAAAAATGCTTAATTAATGGCAAGTGTTACGATGATTCCTTTTTATAATCGATGAAAGGGAAGAAACGGTGAAAGGATTCAAATTGACTTTATTAGAAAATATTTTGTCTCCCCAGGATTTAATCGGCCTGTCTGATGCCGAGCTTAAAAATCTGGCCGGGGAGTTACGGAATCGAATTTTAGAAACGGTATCAAAAAATGGTGGGCATCTGGCTTCCAATCTGGGTATTGTTGAAACAACATTGGCCATTCATCGGGTTTTCAATAACCCGGAAGATCAAATTGTATTTGATGTCGGGCACCAGTGTTATACCCATAAATTGTTAACCGGTCGACAGCAGGTCTTTAGCAGCTTGCGGCAGTGGAATGGGATTTCCGGTTTTACCAATCGCAAAGAAAGCGATAAAGACGCTTTTGGCGCTGGTCACAGTGGCACCTCGATTTCAGCTGCCCTGGGTCTGGCGATGGCCAATCAGCTGGATGGCAAGGAGAATTATGTCATTGCGGTTGTCGGCGATGGCTCGTTTACCAATGGGATGATATATGAAGCGCTGAATAATTGTAATAAAAAAAATCTGCGACTGATTATAATTCTTAACGACAATGAGATGTCAATTTCAGAAAATGTCGGCGGACTTTCGAATTACTTATCAAAAATTAGAAACAGTCAGAATTATTTCAATTTAAAACACCAGACACAGTCGTTGTTACACAAGATCCCCACCATCGGCGATGGTCTGATTGAAGGCACCCGTAAACTAAAAAAACACATTAAAAAACGGGTGGTTGCCGAGAATTTTTTTGAACATCTGGGCCTGGATTATTTGGGGCCGGTTGATGGTTGTGATCTTAAAAAATTGGAATCGGTACTGAGCGAAGCCAAAAGTAAAACCAACTGCTGTCTGGTTCATGTTCATACCGTCAAGGGAAAGGGCTATGTCCATGCCGAAGAACATCCGGAAATGTATCACTCATCGGGTCCCTTCGACCAGGTTAAGGGGATTGAAAAAAAAGCATCTGAAGATAGTTTTTCGGCTCAGTTTGGAAAAATAATGGTGGCGGCGGCCAACGCGGACGATTCTATTTGTGCGATTACCGCAGCGATGACTGGGGGCACCGGACTGGATCATTTCAGCCTGACCCATCCCCGGCGTTTTTATGATGTCGGGATTGCCGAAGAACACGCCGTCACCTTCGCTGCCGGTCTCTCAGCCAATGGGAAAACGCCAGTATGCGCCATTTATTCAACCTTTGTCCAACGAGTCTATGATCAACTGATTCATGATGCGGCCATTCAGAAGTTGCCGCTGATTATGGCTCTGGATCGGTGTGGACTGGTACCCGGCGATGGCATTACCCATCAGGGAATTTATGATTGTTCTTATCTGTCTACCATCCCGGGAATTGAAATCTACAGTCCGGAGACCTACGATGAAATGAAGCAGAGTTTTGCGACCTGTTTTGAAGCGCCGAAGCTGGCGATCATCCGCTATCCCAAAGGCGCCCAGCAGCAATACGATCGCAGCGGTTTTAATCTTTGCGGCGAGTTTTGTTATCAGGACTTTGATGACACAGGGCGCAACCAGGGAGATCCGGAAATTGTGATGGTCACCTATGGCCGTATCACAAAAAATGTCTATGAAGCAGTCCAATTATTAAAAGCGAACCACCGGATTCGCCTAATCAAGCTGATTCAGGTTTATCCTCTAAATAGCGAAAAAATTCTGTCGCTGATTGGTCAGCCCAGGCTTGTTTATGTTTTGGAAGAGGGCATCCGCAGCGGCGGAATCGGCGAAAAGCTGGCTGCGGCCATCGCCCAGCACGATGGTTGCAAGCCGGATACGATAAGAATCCGAGCCATCGAAGACCCCTTGATGGAACAGGGCGATCTGGCGGCATTAGATGGCTATTGCGGATTTTTACCACCGCAGATCGCTGCTGAAATCGCAGAAATATCGAAGGCAAAATAAAAACGGCGTAAGCCGTTTTTATTTTGCAATGATTTGCTGGGCAGTGCCGGAATTATTATCAGACCAGCATCAACTATTTATAGACAGTAATCGACATCGTTTTAAAAACCGCATAGAGCTCACAGCCCTTGCTGATCTTCATGTTTTCCAGCGATTTTCTGGTAATCAGGGACATGATTGGAATCCCGATGTCTAAAATAACTTTGACGCCATCAGCATTATCAATCAGATCCACCACCTGCCCTTTAAAAATATTTCGGGCGCTGCTGGTAAATGGTTCAAGACTGAGAATGATATCCTCCGGTCGGATTGAAAGCTTAACCGCTCCGGTTAAATCGGTGTGAACATGGATATTGACATCATCAATTTTGACAAATTGATCATCACCTTCCATAAACACCGTGCCCTGATACTGATTGGCGGAACCCTTTGATTTGAGTAAATAATTATCGAACTGGGACTGGGAAATGCGCAGATGCTTGCCCAGGCGATGGGCTTCAAGATCCCCCCGTTTGACCATCTCGTAAACCGTATTCTTGGTAATCTTTAGTTTTTGGCTGATTTCTTCTGGGGTGTATAAAAGTTCGTCATTCACGATGATCGCCTCCTTTTGTTATGTATCGATTGACTAATTGTGAGTTTGGAAAACTTCTGAAAATTTTGAAATTAAGCCAGTCCAGGAAGTAATAAGTTCCTCACAAATCCATGGTTACATCTATTATAACCAATCCTGGGCGAATATTAAAGGATTAAAATGCCCATTTACAGTTAATTAAAGAAAAAACAGGATGTGAATGTACATGAAAAATACAGAATAATCATTTGACTCGGACAATTCTGTTTTGTATAATGGAAAACATCAAAACATAACAAAACATAATGAAAAAAGTGAAAAGGAGAAATGAGATGAAGTTGTTAAAAAGAGGTCTTGTTCTGGTTGTTTTCATGTCTTTGATTTTTGCCCTGGCTGGTTGTCAGCCTGCAGCCAAGGAGGAAAAGAAATCAGAACCGGTAGCACTGACTATTTCTGCGGCGGCCAGCTTAAAGGAGGCCATGACCGAAATTCAGAGTCTGTATTTAGAAGAGTCACCGGAAACCACCTTGACGCTTAATTTTGGTTCGTCGGGATCGCTGGCTCAGCAGATTCAGCAGGGTGCAGAAGTGGATGTCTTTATGTCCGCATCAGCTAAAGATATGACAACATTAAAAGATGCCCAATTGATGAATGACGATACGATCAAGAATCTATTGGGAAATGAAGTTGTTCTGGTCGTGCCAAAAGACTCAACCGCCACCATCACCAGTTTTGATCAATTGGTCGATCCAGCGATTACAAAAATTGGGATCGGTGAACCAAGTAGTGTGCCAGTTGGTCAATATGCAGTTGACGTATTTAATTTTTATAATATAATGGAACAGATTCAGAGTAAAATTATTTATGGGAAGGATGTTAAAGAAGTCCTAACCTGGGTCGAAACAGCAAATGTCGATGCCGGTGTTGTCTATTCAACCGATGCTCGGGCATCAAGTAATGTCAAGATCGCAGCCACTGCTCCGGCTGATTCTCATAAAGCGATTATTTATCCGGCTGGCGTTGTAAAAGCCAGTAAAAATAATGATGCGGCAGTGGCATTTGTAACCTATTTAAGCAGCGATGCAGCAAAAGCAGTATTTGAGAAATACGGTTTTACGATTTTATAAAGAAACTGGTGAGAGCCATCAGTAGTGATCATTTGCCCGCATCATCGCACAGTTTTATGTGGATGCCAGCAAGAAGTAGAGGGAGAAGTTAGAATGGGGTTCGATTTTTCGCCAGCATGGATTTCAATCAAAGTTACCTTGACCGCCACGGCCATTGTCTTTTTTCTGGGGCTGGTGATTGCCTGGCTGATGACCAATTATAATGGTCGCTGGAAGGGCCTGATCGATGGCATTTTAACCCTTCCGTTGGTTTTACCGCCAACTGTCGCCGGGTTTGGGATTTTACTGTTAATTGGCAAGAATGGACCAATTGGCAATTTCTTAGAAATATTTGGAGTCAACATTATTTTTTCCTGGTATGCTGCCGTAATTGCGGCGGTGGTGGTCGCATTTCCATTGATGTATAAAACCACCATGGGTGCCTTTGAACAGATTGATCCCAATATTCTCAGTGCCGCCAGAACCCTGGGCGCCTCAGAAGTCAAGGTATTCTGGCGGGTCGCCGTCCCGGTAGCCCGGCCGGGAATCGCCGCAGCGACCGCCCTGACCTTTGCCCGCTGTCTCGGCGAATTTGGAGCAACCCTGATGGTGGCTGGCAGTATTCCCGGAAAAACGGAAACCATTCCCATTGCCATTTATTTTGCCACCCAAGGTGGCGAGATGCAGGTAGCGTTGATCTGGGTGCTGATTATCTTTGCCATTTCGTTAACGGTGCTGGTGATCAATAATTATTGGGAGAGTCGCAAAAAGAAACAGCAACGGGGCTTTGGAGGTTAATCGATGGCGTTTATGATTGACATAAAAAAGAATTTATACGATTTTCAGCTGGCAGTAAAACTCCAATCGGAGGAAGAGATCATCGGTATTCTAGGTGCCTCCGGGTCTGGCAAAAGCATGCTTTTGCGGTGTATCGCTGGATTGGTGAAACCCGATCAAGGCCAGATTATCATTAATGGAAAAACCTTTTTTGATTCGCAAAAAAAAATCAATTTATCGATGGGAGCAAGAAAGGTGGGGTTTCTCTTTCAGAATTATGCCCTCTTTCCCAACATGACGGTGGTTCAGAATATTGCCTTTGGCTTGGATCATTTGCCGAAAAATGAAAAAAAACGACGTGTCGATGCGTTAATGGAAAAGTATCATTTGGGTGATATTGGTAATCGCTACCCGACTCAAATATCCGGGGGGCAGCAGCAGCGGGTAGCGCTGGCCAGAGCAGTGGCAGTTGAACCGGATATTCTTTTGCTGGATGAACCTTTTTCAGCACTCGATGTCCATCTTAGAAATCACATGATGAAAGAAATGGTCGAATCACTGAAAGAATTTACGGGATTAACCCTGTTTGTCACCCACAACCGCGAGGAAGCCTACCGGCTGGCTGACCATATCGCCATCTTTAATACCGGGAAGCTGGAAGTATTGGGACACAAAGACGTGATTTTCAAGCATCCGGCCTCGTTGGAAACGGCTAAAATTACCGGCTGCAAAAATCTAATCAAGGCCCGCCGCTGCTCTGATTACCTGTTGGATATTCCAAAATGGGGTGTAACGATGCAAACCACCATGAAAATTGCAGCGGAATCCGGCTATATGGGGATTCGGGCCAATCAGGTTAAGTTTGTGAATACATCAGAATATTCCGGGACTAATTGCTTCAAGGTGTATATCGCCGATGAAAGTGATGGCCCATTTCGAACCTCGCTATATCTAAAAATTGGCTCCCCAGCCAAAAGCCTGGATGATTATCATCTTCAGGCGGAGATCAGCAGAGAAGAGCGGGATCGTCTATTTGATCAAGCGCAACCATACGAGATCGAGATCAACCCGGAATCCGTATTTTTTGTAACCGAATAAAACGAGCCGGAGACGGTCTCATTGTCAGAAAAAAAGAAATCAGCTTTTGTTGATTTCTTTTTTGTTTGCAAAAACAAGGGATCAAAGCATTGCTTTAGAAAAACAGTGGGTATATAAGGAATGATAAAGAAGTTTGAAAGGCAGGAAAAGACGATGATGATGGAAAAGCTGTCACGGTTGTTGCATGAAAATCAGGGACGTTATGATAAAGGCTTACGGTTGCCCCAGATACCGCCGATCAAATCAGTATGGGTAGTCGGTCAATCAAGCCCGACTATCAAAGCTAAAAAGAAGCTGGTTCCTGCAGCGGAGCTCATTATGAAAAGTGGATTTAATGAAATCATTAATGCTTATGATTATTTTTTTGAAAATCCCAGTGATCCTGAGGGGGTTCATCAGGTGCGGGTGCGGATTCGCAGGTTTCGGGCTATTCTGGCTTTTTTTGCGCCGCTATTTAAGGCCGAACACTATCAACGGCAACAGGATACGCTCAGACAAATGGCCGGGCAATTCGGTGAAGTAAGACAATTGGATGTGTTGCTGGAAGGGATTGCCGAAATCGAAAAAGAGAGCGTTTTAGAGATCGATTGTTTTGGGGAAATAAAAAGTTTCCTAAAAGAAAAACGGGAAGCGGCCTTCGACCATTTAATGGTGGCACTCAAAACCGATGACTTTGCCCTGGAGTTACTGGACATCTGGATCTGGAAACTCAATGAGCCTTGGGACGAAACGGCGTCGGATTTGCATGGTTCGATCAAAGACTATACAAAAAAGCAGATTGCCAACTGGCACAAAAAAATCAGGCGGAGCATGAAAACGCTGGAGATAGAGGATCAGCAGGCCATTCATCGGGTGCGCATCAAGAGTAAAAAACTCCGCTATGTTATTGAGCAGCTGTCTTCGATTCTTGATCAAAAAAACCGCAAATCGATGAACGCCTTTGAAAAAATGCAGGATGATCTGGGCTACTATCACGATGTCTTTGCCAACCAGCACCTGCTTGAACAACTGGTCGCAGATTGTGATGATTGTCAACTTCATTATCAGGCCGGTATCGTCATCGGTTGGCAGATGATGGCGGGTAACCGCAAGATCAAAAAGTTTAGTGAAAAAGTCGGTACGGTGGTTCAGAAATAAACGTCAATATCTCAAATAAACTTTACAGTCAGCTTGTCAGTTGTAAAGATACGTGCTATACTTTTAATCATGAAAATCCGATTAAAGGTGGAGGCATAAAAAAGTGAAAGAGCGCTTGTTAAAAATAGAAAAACTCAAAAAAGAAAAAGATGCAGTGATCCTGGCCCATTACTATGTTAATGATGAAATTCAGGAAATTGCAGATTATATCGGTGATTCCTATTATCTCAGCAAAATTGCCGTCGAGCTGCCCCAAAAGGTGATTGTCTTCTGCGGGGTAACCTTTATGGGCGAAAGTGCAAAGATTCTAAGCCCCGAAAAAACCGTGATCATGCCGGAAGCCCTTGCGGACTGTCCCATGGCTCACATGGCATCCCTTGAGAAAATTGCCGAGGTTCGGCAAAACTATGAGGATCTGGCAGTGGTCTGCTATATCAATTCAACCGCCGAAATCAAAAAAGCGGTGGATGTCTGTGTGACCTCCTCCAACGCCTTAAAAATTGTCAGAGCCCTGCCCCAGCAGAATATTTATTTTGTGCCGGATCAAAACCTCGGCCAGTACATTGCCAGTCAGGTGCCGGAAAAAAATTTCATCTTCAATGATGGCTATTGTCATGTCCACGACGAAATCATGATCGACGAGGTAGAAGCGGCCAAAGCGGCCCACCCCAATGCCAGGGTGCTGGTGCATCCTGAATGCACGATGACGGTAATCGGTGCTGCCGATTATGTCGGGAGTACTGCCGGAATCATTGACTATGCCACGGCCAGCGATGCCGATGAATTTATTATCGGCACCGAAATCGGTATTTTGCACCAACTCAGAAAAAATAATCCCAACAAAAAATTCTATACCATCAATCAAAATCAGATCTGTCCGAACATGAAAAAGATCACCCTGGCGAAGGTTGCTTATGCACTGGAAAACGGCATCAACCAAATGGAAGTCGATGAGGAGACCCGAAACCGGGCCGTTCTGGCGTTGGAAAAAATGCTGGAACTGGCCAAATAAGGGAGCACCGGCCATGAACGGGAAAACCGATATTATTGTTGTGGGAACTGGTGTATCAGGTTTATTCTACGCCTTGAATATTCCCGGAACTAAAAATGTATTGATGCTCACCAAAGCAGCTGCAGATGAAAGTGATTCGTATCTGGCCCAGGGCGGGATCTGTGTGCTGCGGGATGCCGATGATTACAACAGTTTTTTTGAAGATACCATGAAAGCCGGGCACTACGAAAATGATCCGGCCTCAGTTGATGTGATGATTCGCAATTCCCCGCAAATAATCACCGATCTGATTGCACTGGGGGTCGAGTTTGAAACGAAGGATGGCGAGCTGGTTTATACCAGAGAAGGGGCCCATTCCCAAGCCCGGATTCTTTATCATGAAGATCTGACCGGCGCCGAAATCACCAGTAAATTGCTGGCCCAGGTCAAAAGTCGACCCAACATTACCATCGTCGAAAACATGGCGATGGTGGATCTGATCTGTCAGGATAACCAATGTTCGGGGGTGGTGGCCTGTGATCGGGACGGCAGCATAAAGCTCTACCATTCGGACTACGTGGTGCTGGCTACCGGCGGACTGGGCGGGCTGTTTCACAGCTCCACCAACCTGGCTCACCTCACCGGGGATGCCATTGCTATTGCATTAAAACGTCAGATAACGCTTGAAAATATCAGCTATATTCAAATCCACCCCACTACCCTATATTCCCGGAAACCCGGACGTCGGTTTCTGATTTCTGAATCGGTTCGGGGCGAGGGGGCGGTGCTGTACAATCGCAAAATGCAGCGTTTTGTGGATGAACTACTGCCCCGGGATCTGCTGACCAAGGCGATCCATGAGCAAATGGAACAGGATGAAAGTGATTTTGTCTGGCTGTCGATGCAGGACATGGGCCGGGAGGTCATTACCCATCGCTTCCCCAATATCTTTAAACATTGTCTGGAAGAAGGCTATGATATCACCCGGGAGTGTATTCCGGTTACTCCGGCCCAGCATTATTTTATGGGCGGAATCAAGGTCGACCTCAACAGTCGAACTTCCATGGACCATCTTTATGCCGTCGGTGAAATCAGCTGCAACCGGGTTCACGGCGCCAACCGGCTGGCCAGCAATTCACTGCTGGAAAGCCTGGTCTTTGCCAAACGGGCAGCCCGGGACACCACTGCCAATTATCAGGTCACAAGCGAGGTCAGCCATCCCATTCTTGATCTGACGGAGTATAAAGATTTGGAACAGTTGCGCCTGGCCTATAAAACCATCATTCTGGACGAAATCGAAAGGAGTAAAGTGATTGAACGAATTGATAAAGCTTAATATGGATCCACACCTTTTACAGGCCTTGCAGGAGGACATCCCCTGTGAGGACATTACCACGAATGCGGTCATTGCCGCCGGGATCAAGGCCCAGGTTGAACTGGTTGCCAAAGAGACCGGGATCATTGCCGGTTTGGACGTTTATCGGCGGGTATTTGAACTGCTGGAACCCAGCGCCAGAGTAGAAACCTTTGTCAGTGATGGGGATACCGTCACCCCTGGTGAGCTACTGGCGATTGTTTTTGCTGATGCCCGAACCCTCCTCTCCGGTGAGCGGACAGCGCTTAATTATCTGCAGCGGATGAGTGGTATCGCCACGCACACCCGAAAACTGGTGAGTTATTTGGCTGGCACCAAAACCAGACTGCTGGACACCCGTAAAACGACCCCCACTATGCGGATTTTTGAAAAATATGCCGTAACCGTTGGCGGCGGATCCAACCACCGCACCAATCTGTCCGATGGGATACTGCTTAAAGACAATCACATCAATGCAGCCGGTGGCGTCAAAGAAGCCGTTGCGGCGGCCAGGACAGCTGCTTCCTTTGTGCGAAAGATCGAGGTCGAAGTTGAAAATCTGGAAATGCTTCGTGAAGCGCTGGAGGCCGGTGCCGACATTATCATGCTCGACAATATGGATGCGGACACTATGAAAGCCGCCATTAAAATTATCGATGGTCGGGCTATCAGCGAATGCTCCGGCAATGTGACGGAAGATCGGTTAAAAGAGCTTGGGCAAATTGGAGTGGACTTTATTTCCTGCGGTGCCCTGACCCATTCTTCGCCAATTCTTGATTTATCGATGAAAAATCTGAAAATCTTATCGGATTCGTTGATGAAAAATAGAAATTGACGGCGCCATCATTGTTCACTATAATTATTGAGACACCCCCGACGCACTTATAAATGCCAGTTTAACAAAAATCTGATTTGAATCATAAATACCAGGAGTGTAAACCATGAAAAAACAACAGCGACAGGCAGACATTGTCAAGACCCTCCGGTCATCCCGGGAACCGGTTTCAGGAACCGCCCTGTCAGAAATTTTTCAGGTCAGTCGGCAAAGCATCGTTCAGGATATTGCGCTCCTGAAAGCGGCCCATTTCAATATCATTTCCACCAACAAAGGCTATATAATCGTTGATCCACCGCCCCGGGAAAAGATCTTCAAGGTGTCCCACAACCATGAAGAAATCGGCGATGAGCTTTATACCATTGTTGACGCCGGTGGCTTTGTCAGAGACGTCTATGTTCTGCACGACATTTATGGAAAAATCCAGGTTGATTTGTTTCTGGCCACCCGGGCCGATGTGGATTCCTTTGTTGCCGGACTTAAAGAAAAAAAAACCAGCCCCCTGATGAAGCTTACCGACACGGTCCATTATCATACCGTGGAGGCGGTATCTGACAGCATTCTTTCGGCGGTTGAAAAAAGTTTAACGGAAAAAGGCTATTTAATCAGCGTCGGGTGATTTTAAAAATAAATATTGGGGTATGAACTATATAGCATACAAAAGAAGGAAGACATCAGGAGGTTTTCCTTTTTTATTTGCACCGGAAAGTTCAGTTCACAAAAATGAAGCAGACTGTCAAAGAAGATAACCCAGTACCGACAATTGTTACATCATGTTGTCTGCATCAAGGCGGACATGGCGAACGCCTGTCCAAGCTTGCGGCAGACAACAGATTAACAATTGGTCGGTACGGTAGTTATTTGAGAACCTCATTCATTTCACAAAAATGAATTGGGATTATTTTAACTAGATATCAACGAAGGGTGGAAAAACAGTGAGTAAAATAGCGTGTCAGCTCTGTCCACATCATTGCAGATTGGATGAGGCAGAGATTGGATTTTGTCGGGCTCGGGTTAACCGGTCGGATGTGATAAGCGACTTGAATTATGGGGTAGTTACTGCCATCGCATTGGATCCCATCGAAAAGAAACCGTTGCGCCATTTTTTTCCCGGCTCCCGAATTTTGTCGGTCGGAAGTTTTGGCTGTAATTTAAGATGTCCATTTTGTCAAAACTACGAAATTTCCATGGCTGGCAGTGAAGAAGCCCATGGTCGGCGGATGACGCCTGAGGATCTGGTCGGCAATGCCCGAAGACTGGTAGGCGAGGGGAATATCGGCCTGGCCTATACCTATAACGAACCGCTGGTGGGGTATGAATTTGTCAGAGATTGTGCCAAGCTGATAAAAAAGAATGGCTTAAAAAATGTGCTGGTCACCAATGGCTGTTTTTGTGAAGCACCAGTCCGGGAAATTCTGCCTGATATTGATGCAATGAACATTGATCTGAAAGCATTTAACCCAAAGTTCTATCAAAAAATCAGTGGTGATCTGGAAACCGTCAAACAGACCATTCGGATTGCCAGTGAGGCCTGTCATGTGGAAGTTACGACCCTGATTGTCCCGGGGGAAAACGACAGTGAGGAAGAAATTAGGGCTTTATCCAAGTGGCTGGCGTCAGTGGGAAAATCAATCCCCCTTCATCTGTCCCGCTTTTTTCCCAGACATGAAATGACCGATCGGAATGCCACCAACGTGGCCCAGATTTATCGACTGGCTGACATCGCCAGAGAGTCCCTGGAAAATGTTTATGCAGGGAATTGTTGAGGCACACCAATGGGACATAAACGTTCAAAAAATCTAAACAGTCGCCTGGCAAAACAATTAAAAGATATCGAACAGCAGATTATACCGGTCACCGTACCGGTCACTGAAACCGAAACGGAGATTCATTCGGAAAAAGCAGTGTATACGTTTTATCTTGATCCGGTTGTTGCCACGGCCCCGCAGGTCGAGGCGGGTGAGATCCACCGATTGGCCCGGGAAGGCTATGGGGGATGGATTGCCGAGGATCCGAAGGAGCCAGAAAGACGGGATGATCTGATGCCGGAGGGCTATTTGCTGCCTGCCGGTAATGAACCGGAACAGCTGTTGCATTTTTTTGCCATCACGGATATTCATATCACTGACGGGGAATTTCCGGCCCACGGAATCTATTCAAAATTTGGTGGTGGCATTGTCTCAGTGTATTCTGAGATGATGCATTATACCACCCATATTTTAGATGGCGCCATTCATTCCATCAACGCCATTCATCATCAAAACCCTCTGGATTTTGGTCTATCCATGGGCGACAACACCAACAACGCCATGTACAATGAGCTGCGCTGGTCGATTGACATTTTTGATGGCAAAGAAATAAATTTGGATTTTGGGGTCAGTCCCAATCCCCGGGTTGGCCCCCGGAAGCCTTTTTATGACGAATTTGCGGCTGTGGGGCTGAATCCGCAGATTCCCTGGTATCAGGTTATTGGCAATCATGATCACAGCTGGCCGGATAAGCCGCTTTTGCCGGTATCGGATGATCCCGCCCGGCGGTTTCTGAGTCGGGCAGAATGGATGAAGGAATTTTTTATAACAGAAACGAAGCCCAGCGGACACGGTTTTAGTCTGGAAAACAGCCAGAGTGGTTTTGCCTGCTATAGCTTTGAACCCCGGGAGACAAAACAAATCAAGGTGATTGTGCTCGATAACACCCAAAGGGATGATGATCAAAACGTTAAGGGATATGCTCATGGTTCCCTGGATCGGGAGCGATTTGACTGGTTGGGGCAAGAGCTGGAAGCCGGACAACAAGCCGGTCAGCTGATGATCATTGCCGCCCATATTCCCATTGGCGTGGAATATCAGGAGCCACTGACCAGGCCGTTTATGTCATGGAGTACCCTTTCACCAGTTTCGGAACAGGAGCTGCTAAAAAAACTCCAGTCTTATCCCAATCTGATTTTGTGGGTGGCCGGACATCGGCATCGCAATACCGTAACCCCGATAAAGTCTCCGGATCCGGCCCAGCCGGAATACGGCTTCTGGGTGGTTGAAACAGCATCCCTCCGGGATTTTCCGCAAAACTTTCGAACCTTTGAAATTCTCAAAAACAGCGATGGCACCCTATCGATTGTTAGCAGAAATATAAACCCGACCATCAGAGAAGGTTCCTTTGCCAGTATCGCCCGGTCTTATGCGGTGGCGGCCCAGCAGCTTTTTAACGGCCGGACGGAACTGCTCCCATCCGGCTCTTATAATGGTGAGTTGCTGGTTAAGACAAAAGCATAACCAACGATCAGCAAAAGCAATGAGCGACAGTAAAAAAAGCGCAGCAGGAAAGGTTTGATACATTGATCAGCCGGTTTGATTACGGACAGACACGGGATTTTGAGAGGCGAACTGACAATTCTTGTGGAGGTAAAAGAGATGGAAGTAATGACGCTGATGGAGAAATTAAAAAACGGCGATGTCATGACTCAAGACATGCGCAGTGAGATTGTCGATTCATATAAACTGATGGATGTGGCTTTGGACTCCATTCTCAACGGACTGATGATCATTGATACCGAACTGCGGATAAAGAAATTTAATCATAAAATTTGTGAGCTGTTTCAAATGGATGAAGCCGCTATTTTAAAGCTGGACATGAATGTGGTGTTAAAAGAGATTGATGTCGTTGGCAATATCCTGATTAATAAACGAAAATTTTCGTATTCGGATATCACCCTCACAATCGGGTCAAAACAAATTGACTGTTTTTTGGATATTACCCCAGTGGTTTTTAATGAGAAGGTCATGGGCGCAGTGCTGGTGATTCGGGAAGCCAAACAGGTGCGCAAAGAAATCAATAAACTGGCAGGTTTTCGGGCCAACTATACCTTTGATAAGATCATTACGAAGAATAAAACGATGCTGGAGCTGATTAATACCGCCCGGCGAATTGCCAAAACAAATTGTTCGGTGCTGATTGAAGGTGAAAGCGGTACCGGGAAGGAGCTGTTTGCCCAGTCCATTCATAACGACAGCCAGCGCCGTAACGGCCCCTTTATTGCCATCAACTGCGCCGCCATTCCCAAAGAGTTGGTGGAGAGTGAATTTTTTGGTTACGAAACTGGCTCGTTTACCGGAGCCATCAAAGGTGGCATGCCGGGAAAATTTGAGTTGGCCAATGGCGGCACCCTGTTTCTTGATGAAATAGGCGAAATTCCCCTGGAAATGCAACCCAAGCTGCTGCGGGTGTTGGATGAAAACAAGGTAATGCGGATTGGCGGCAGTTTTGCCAGGGACTTGGATGTCCGGATTATTGCAGCCACCAATCGCAATCTGCTCAATGAGATGTCAAAATCGGCTTTTCGTCAGGATCTCTACTTTCGGCTCAATGTCATCAATTTACGGCTGTTGCCGCTTAAAAGGCGGCCAGAAGATATACTGGTTCTGGGCCGATATTTTCTGGAGCAGCTCAATTTCGAAAACAGTGACGTCAAAAAATTCTTCAGCAAGGCATTCGAAGAAAAATTGCTGGCCAATGAATGGAAGGGCAATGTCAGAGAACTCAAAAATATGGTGGAGCGTGGCTACTATTTGTCAGCCGGTGTTTTTATTGATTGCATTGAGGCACCGACAAAAGAGCAGAATGTCATTTTACCAGTCCGTGACAGTGATGGTGAAACTTTGAGAGATTTGGAAAAAAACAGCATCGAACAGGCTCTTTTTCTCAATAAGGGCAATGCGGTAAAGGCCGCAGAAGATCTTTGCATCAGTCGGGCGACCATCTATCGGAAAATAAAAGCCTATGATATTCACGTGACCAGTTTATAAATGAAGCGAAACGTAAAAAGCAGCCCTTTGAAGAAAATTTTAAAAATTTTTTCGAAGGGTCTTTTTTTGGCATGAAACATGCTACAATTAGTTTTGGAAAGAATAGGAAAAATGAAAAGAATAGGGAGGTGAGCGTTTTGGCAAAAGTAAATCTAAGCTTGCAGGTTTTACCGGTAGTACCGGACAGAGAAATATACTATGTAGTCGATCAGGTTATTGAGATGATCCATCAGACGGGCCTCAAATATGTGGTGGGTCCTTTTGAAACATCCATCGAAGGCGAACTGGATGAACTGCTGGACATTGTTAAACGGGCCCAATCCATCTGCACAGAGCATGGAGCCGAGCGGGTGGTTTCAATCGTAAAAATTGATTACAAGGAAGAAGGCGTCACAATTGATGAGAAAGTATCAAAATACCAGTGACAAGCTGATTCCGATCGTATTTCTGCTGACCATTCTGATTCTCTGGGAGGCCGCTGTTAACCTGGGGGTTGTGGAGCGATACGTTTTGCCATCGCCCACTGACATCATCGCGGCGCTGATTGCCAATGGTTCGGATTTGATGATGCACGCCGGAACAACTTTTTTTGAAGGAATGACAGGACTGCTGGTAGCCGTATGTTTATCACTGATTATGGCAATTGTGATGGATTTGTTTCCAGTGGTGAAAAAAGCCATTTACCCGGTACTGGTGATGTCGCAAACCGTGCCGATTATTGTTATCGCACCCCTGCTGGCGATGTGGTTTGGTTTTGGGATTGCCCCCAAAATTTTTGTGGTGGTGCTGGTTTGTTTTTTTCCCATCACGGTCAGTCTGATTGAAGGGCTTCAGAGTGTTGATGGGGAACTGATTAATCTGGTGCGATCGATGGGGGCAAAGAAGCGTCAGATCTTTACAAAAATCAAGTTTCCCAGTGCCCTGCCCTATTTTTTTTCGGGCCTTAAAATTGCGGCTACCTATAGTATTATGGGGGCAGTTATCGGGGAATGGCTGGGTGGAAAGGCCGGACTGGGCGTTTACATGTTAAGAGCCCGCCATGCCTTTGCGTTGGATCTGGTTTTTGCCTCGATTCTGGTGATTGTGGTTTTATCAATTGGACTTTTTTACGGCATTGCCGGGATTCAGAGGGTCATGATGCCCTGGGAAAAATTAAAGGAGGAAGAGGAATGAAAAAGAAAATCATCTTATTAACACTGGGAATTCTACTGATTGCATTAACCGGGTGTACAACAAAAGAAAGCGAGAAAATAACGGTGGTTCTGGATTGGGTTCCCAATACCAATCACACCGGTCTTTATGCGGCGAAGGAGCTTGGCTATTTTGAGGCCGAAGGGCTTCAGGTGGAGATTATTCAACCCAGCGAAGGCGGCTCAGCGGATCTGATTGCGGCCGGTCAGGGAGAGTTCGGAGTCAGCTATCAGGAACAGGTGACCTACGCCAGAACCGCTGCAAATCCCCTGCCAATTAAGGCCATTGCTGCGATTATCCAGCATAACACATCGGGCTTTGCTTCGCCGGTGGATCGCAACATTGTCAGTCCCAAAGATTTTGAAGGGAAAAAATACGGCGGCTGGGGTTCGCCTATGGAAGTTGCCACCTTAAAAGCCCTGATGGAAGGGGCAAAGGCTGATTTTAGCAAGCTGGAAATCGTCGATGTGGGAGCGATGGATTATTTTACCGCTGTTAAAGATCATGTCGATTTCACCTGGATCTTTTATGGCTGGGATGGAGTTGCCGCCGAGCTTAAAAACGAACCGCTGAATTTTATTAAACTTCAGGATGTCGATAAGAACCTGGATTACTATACCCCAGTCATTATTGCCAACGAAGACTATCTGGCCAAGCATCCGGAAACGGCTAAAAAATTTCTGCGGGCTGTCACCAAAGGCTATCAGTACGCCATTGAAAACCCGGAAGCCGCTGCGGATCTGTTACTGGTTGACAACCCCGAAATTGATCGCGACCTGGCGGTGGCCTCGCAAAAATATCTGGCCGCTGAATATCAGAGCGATGCCGAAAAATGGGGTTTGATGCGTTTAGATATCTGGGAAAACTATGGCAACTGGATGTATAACCAGGGCTTGCTGGAGAACCAGCTAAATGCCGACGGGGCCTTTACCAATGAATACCTGCCAGAATAAATGTGTACTCAAGGTTTTGGGGGTTACCAAAGAGTATAATCATAAAAATATTATACAGAACATTAATATTCATCTGAATCAGGGTGAGTTTGTCTCGATTCTGGGCCCCAGTGGCTGCGGTAAAAGCACGCTCTTTAATGTGATTGCCGGACTGTTGCCCCCGGAAGATGGCCAGGTTTTTGTAAATGAGAAGGAGGTAACTGGGGAAACCGGAAAGGTCAGCTATATGTATCAGAAGGATCTGCTGCTGCCCTGGCGCAACGTCATTGACAATGCCATTTTACCACTTGAAATTCGGGGCATTCCGAAAAAGGAAGCCCGGGAGACGGTCAAAGCGATGTTGTCGATTTTTCAACTGGCAGACGATGGGAAAAAATATCCCATCCAATTGTCCGGTGGGATGAAACAGCGGGTGTCACTGTTGCGAACCACCATGTTTTCACAGGAGATCATGCTGCTGGACGAACCCTTTGGCGGACTGGATGCCATTACCCGGATGAAGATGCAGGCGTATCTGCTTGAGATACTCAATAAAATTAAAGGGTCGGTCTTGTTTATTACCCACGATATTGATGAGGCCATTTTCTTATCAGACCGGATCTACATCATTAACGGATCACCGGCCCAGATCGTTAGCGAAATGGTGGTGCCGATTAAACACGCCAGTCCCGAGGAAATGATGACCGCAGAAGCATTGCGTCAGCTGCGTAGTGACATTCTAAAATGTCTGTAAATCTCCAGGCGAGCAATGCTCGCCCTGAAAACCGGATAATTATTGTGAATAGAAGCACATCAACTTGTTAATAAACTACCGTAGCAGTCTCATTTTTGAGACTGCTTTTCTCATTTTGAGACGCCAATTCTCATAATGAGAAAGAATTGTTCCAGGATCGGTTGGGTAAAGGCGCTCGGAAGCAGAAAGCAGCACCGTTTACGTAAACGTTTAAACAACTAGCCGATTCATCGGTTATGGCATGAATATTGCTTAACATATAGACAACATGAAATCAAGGAGGTTAGAATATGGCGTTAAAAGCAGCATTTATTTTTATTGCTCCCAATGCAGATCCGGCCATTCACCGGTCGGCGGTTGAAACGGAACAGGTCACCCTGATCGCTGTTGGGGTATCGTCCTACGAAGCAGCAGTTGCAGCAGCGGGGCAGTTGGTTGATGAAGGGGTGGTCGCTTTCGAGCTCTGTGGTGGCTTTGGAAATCGGGGGACGGCCATGGTCAGTGAAGCCGTCAAAGGAAAAGCCGCCGTGGGGGTCGTGCGTTTTGATATTCACCCCGGTTTGGATAATAAAAGCGGGGATGATCTTTTTTAACAGCATGACCACAGCAATTCACGTCAGGAGGTGTTTCTTATTAAAAAATTTATCATTGAATTTGGCATGGGGATGGACTTTCATGGTCAGGATGTTAATAAGGCGGCGGGAAAAGCGATTAAAGACGCCATTTCCCGAAGTTGTCTGATTGGTTTGAATCAGATCCATGGTTTAACGGAAGAAAGTCTCAATGAAAAAATGATGATCGAGGCAATTATTGGGGTGTCCCGGCCTGAAGATTTAAACATTGAGATGTTAAAAAAACTATTCCCGGTGGGAAAGGTAACCATTCAAGCCAGGAAAGGAGGATTAACAACAGCCGGTTTATTCTTTCCCGGTTTTGGCGATACCGACGATACCATCGAAGCCGCCATTGTGTGCGTAACGGTGAGTGTGTAGCGGAAGGTAGGTTGCAAACCTACAAAAAACCTGATAATGTGTGGTGTTATCGACGTAACAACAGACAAAGCGCATCATCGTTTAAAAAAAACTTAGCAAAGCAGATACAAAGGAGGAAATATTTTGAAAATCTCAAACGAAACTATCATTGAAATGTATGAAAAAATGGTAAAGATCAGGAAGTTTGAAAATAGAGCCATGAATCTTTTTGCTGAAGGTCAGGTTGGCGGATTCGTTCACCTTTATATTGGTGAAGAAGCAGTGGCAACAGGCGTTTGCGCAAGTCTACGGGACGATGACTACATCACCAGTACCCATCGGGGCCATGGACATATTTTAGCCAAAGGCGGCGATATGAAATACATGATGGCCGAGCTTTTTGGCAAAGAAACCGGATACTGTAAAGGCAAGGGCGGCTCGATGCATATCGCCGATGCCACCAAAGGAATTCTTGGGGCCAATGGGATTGTCGGGGCTGGCCATAATATTGCGGTAGGTGCCGGACTGGCAGCACAATATAAAGGAACAGATCAGGTTTGTGCCTGTTTCTTTGGGGATGCCTCCACCAATCAGAGTACCTTCCATGAAGGACTGAACCTGGCCAGTACCTGGAAGCTGCCGGTTATCTTTATCTGCGAAAACAATGGCTACGGAATATCTGTGAGCCAGGCCCGTCATCAGAATATCACCGATATTTCCCAACGGGCAGTGTCTTATAATATTCCGGGGATTACGGTGGACGGCAATGATGTTTTTGCGGTTTTTGAAGCGGTTCAGGAGGCCGTTGCCAGAGCCCGTAAAGGTCAGGGACCAACCCTGATTGAATGCAAGACCTATCGCTGGCGGGGACATTTTGAAGGGGATCCGACGGTGTACCGTCCCGAAGGTGAGCTGGAACAATGGAAGAAAAAAGACCCCATTCCCAGAGCCGAAAAATATATCCTTGATAATCAGGTGATGACTCAGGCGGAAATGGATCAGCTTAATAAAAAAATTGATGCTGAGGTTGAAGAAGCCGTTGATTTTGCCCTGGCCAGTAAATTCCCTGATGTTGCATCCGCTGTTTTAGATGTTTATACCGATATAGTAGAGGAGGGACGAACAAGATGAGAGAGCTTACGTATGGTCAAGGAATCAAAGAAGGTATGCGGATAAAAATGCTGGAAAACCCGGACGTCTTCATTTTTGGCGAAGATGTTGGTCTATTCGGGGGCTGTTTTGGTGTCACCTCCGGCTTATTTGAAGAATTCGGCGAAAAACGGGTGCGTGATACCCCGATCTCGGAAGGGGCCATTATCGGTGCTGCCGTTGGTGCGGCAGCGGTTGGCTTGCGACCGATTCCCGAGCTGATGTTTGTTGACTTTTCCACTGTCGGGATGGATCAGCTGGTTAACCAGGCTGCTAAAATGCGTTATATGTTTGGTGGTAAATTAAAACTGCCAATGGTAGTACGACTACCGTCCGGTGGTGGGGTGGCAGCGGCAGCCCAGCACTCCCAATCACTGGAAGCCTGGTTTACCCATGTGCCGGGTTTAAAGGTCGTTTATCCCTCGAATGCCCAGGATGCCATCGGATTGATGCTGACAGCCATCGATGATGATAACCCGATAATTTATCTGGAAAATAAAACCCTCTATGCGGTGACCGGTCAGGTTGAAGATGAAGTCAAACCAATTCCACTGGGTAAAGCCAATATCAAGCGGGAAGGGAGTGATGTCACCATCATTACCTATGGCAAACAGGTATACGACTCCCTCAAAGCAGCTGAGCTGCTAGAAAAAGATGGCATTGATGCTGAAGTCATCGATTTACGTTCCCTCTATCCGCTGGATAAAGAAGCGATCTTTGAATCGGTCAAGAAAACCCATAAGGTGGTCATTGTCTCCGAAGAAGCTAAACGGGGCAGTTATGCCGGTGAACTGGCTGCGATTATTGCCGATGAGTGTTTCTATGAATGTGATGCTCCGATTAAGCGGGTTTGCGCATTGAACACCCCGATTCCGTTTTCTGGCAATCTGGAAGCCTATGTGTTGCCCAATGCCGACGATGTGGTTGAGGCGGTTAAATCGTTATTCTAAGGTGGGTAATTGAATCGGCCAGACGGGCCAGGGTTCTGGAAATAGTGGAGTGCACAGCGATGATCTTATTTCCAGAACTTTTTTTAAACAAAAGACAGAAAAAGGTGGTGGACATATGAATTCAATTGGAATCATTGCCAATCCGGCATCCGGGAAAGATATCAGGCGGCTGGTTTCCCATGCTACGGTGATTGATAATAACGAAAAGATCAATATTGTTGAACGGATTATACTGGGAGCCCAGCAAAATGGCGTCAAAAAAGTATACATGATGCCAGATCCCTATAATATGGGCTATCGGGTGGAGGATAAGCTTAAAACCTCCGGCGAGCTTAAATGTGAGATCGAAGTGTTTGATTTTTATAAGGAAGACACCGTGGAAGATACCTATAAAGCGGTGCAAATGATGAATGAGAAAAACGTCGGCTGCATTGTCACGTTGGGAGGTGATGGCACCAATCGGGCGGTGGCTAAGGATATTAAGGAAATCCCGCTGATTTCCATCTCCACAGGGACGAATAATGTCTATCCGGATATGATTGAAGGAACCATTGCTGGCATCGCAGCGGCCGTGGTCGCTTCCCAACAATTTGATAAAGCGGCTTATTCAAATAGAGATAAGATTATTGAGATTGAGACAGCGGGGCAACTTAAGGATATTGCCCTGATCGATGCGGTGATTTCCCGGGATATCTTCGTGGGTTCCCGGGCGATCTGGAAAGTTGAGGATATTGAGAAAATATTTGTGGCCCGGAGTCATCCGGCCTCAATTGGTTTTTCGGCGGTGGTGGGGGGAAAAACCATTATCACCGAAGCGGACAATTTTGGTGCTTATGTCAGCATTGATAAAAATGCCCCCAAAATTAAGATTCCCATGGCGGCCGGGATTGTGTTGCCAATTGGTACCAGTGAGCCGGTGTTTTTAACGTTTGGCGAAGTCTATACCTTTACCACCTATTGTCGGGGCACCATTGCCCTGGATGGGGAGCGGGAAATTGAATTTCATCAGAATCAGACTTTTACCTTTAAACTAAGCCGCAATGGGCCCTGGCATGTGGATGTGAAAAAAGCCATCGAAGTGGGACAGCAAAACGGATTTTTCAAGGTTTGATGTTTAAATTTTCATAGAGTTATGTGATTTCAGAATAACAGGAGGAATGCATTATGGCCAAGTTTTTAGTGATGCCCAAGCTGGGATTGACGATGACTGAAGGCAATATTGCCAACTGGCGAAAAGCAGAAGGCGACAGCGTTGCGATGGGCGAAATCATCTTTGATGTGGAAACCGATAAAATAACCAAGGAATTTGAATCTCCGGGGGCTGGCATCATCAGAAAGATACTGGTCGAAGAGGGCACCGTGGCAGTGCTAAAACCGATTGCCATTCTGGGAACAGCTGAAGAAGATATAACTGCATTGCTGGCCGAGGCCGAAAATTTGACTGACAGCCCAGCCAGCGAAGTTAAATCCACCGCAGCAGAACCGGATTCGGTGGTTGCTACATCATCGCAACCGGTCGCTGGGGGCCGCATCAAAGCATCAGCCCGAACCAAAAAAATTGCGGCTGAGCAAAATATCGATCTTGCCCAGGTAACCGGGACGGGCCCCCAGGGGGCCATTACGGAAAAAGATGTTAATGAGTTTGCGTTAAGAGCAAAAACAGCAGCCCCCAAAATATCGCCGACGGCCGGGGTGATTGCTGATGGTTTAGGCATCGATCCGGGACAGATTAGCAAGGACGGCCGGATTATGAAGGCCGATGTGCTGGCTTTTAAACAAAAAGCTGATTTACTACGATTTGCCGATCCACAGGAGAGTAGCAAACCGATGTCGGCGATGCGAAAAATTATTGCCAGCCGGATGTCAGCCAGCCAGGAAACGGCTGCTACAGTTAATTACAACCAGCGGGTGGATACCACCGCCATGAAACAGCTAAGGGAAGAATTAAAAAGCTCTGCCAAAATTACCTATACCGATATTCTGGTTAAGATTTTAGCCCGGGTGCTGTTGGAGTTTCCGCTTTTAAACAGCTCGATAGTCGGCACTGACATTGTCACCCGCAATTATGTCAATATTGGGGTGGCGGTTGCCCTGCCGGATGGATTGATAGTGCCGGTGGTTAAATTCGCCAATAAATTAGATCTGGGCGAGATTTCCCGGGAAATCAAGGCCCTGGCCGAAAAAGCCCGAAACAATGAACTGGAAAGCGATGAAATTACCGGGGGCACTTTTACCATCACCAATATTGGGATGTATGGCATGGAATCCTTCACGCCGATTATTAATCAGCCTGAGGTGGCCATATTAGGGATTAATACCATAATCGACACCCCGATGGTGGTGGATGGCCAGGTGGTTATTAAACCAATGATGAACCTGAGTTTAACAGCTGATCACCGGGTGGTTGATGGCTCGGTGGCGGCGCAGTTTGTTGCCCGTCTCAAGGAGCTCATTGAAAAACCGGGACTTCTGCTCTTGTAATGGAGGTGGAATCATGAAGATTGTTATAATTGGCGGTGGCCCGGGGGGGTATGTGGCAGCGATTCGGGCGGCCCAGTTAGGTGCTGCGGTAACCCTGATTGAAAACAAATATCTGGGCGGCACTTGTCTTAATGTCGGTTGTATTCCCACCAAGGTGCTCCTCCACACCACCGAACTGCTGGACGTTCTTAAACATGATGCCAAGGAACTTGGCATCACACTTTCAGACTATCACGGTGACTGGCCAAAGCTGCAGAAAAGAAAAACAAAAATCATCAAAAAACTGGTCGGTGGGGTCAACGGATTATTAAAGAACAATGGGATTACCAAAATAATGGGCACCGCTGTTTTTGTGAATGCGCATCAAATTAAGGTCATCAGTGACAATCAGGACGAAATAAACAACGCAGCAACTGTCATCGATTTTGATTTTGCCATCATTGCCACCGGCTCAAAACCAGTGATACCACCGATACCGGGGAGCAATCATCCGGATGTGATCACCAGTGACACGGCTCTGTCATTGGATGCTGTGCCGGAAAGCCTGGGCATTATTGGCGGCGGCGTCATTGGCTGTGAATTTGCCAGTATCTACAATGCCTTTGGCTGTAAGGTAACAATCATCGAGATGCTACCGGAAATTGTTGCCAACATGGACCGTGATATTGTCAAGCCGCTCAAAGAAAAACTGCTAAAAGATGGGGTCGATATTTTTACCAGCACCAGAGTCGAGTCAATTCAGGAAAGTGCTGGCGGTTTAACCGTTACAACCAGCTCGCAGACCGGTGAAAAAACCATTACCGCCAAAAAAGTGCTCTTGTCAGTGGGCCGAAAACCGGAGCTTAGTACCCTTAACTTGGATCTGGCTGGTATAAAAACCGCCCGTGGGGCGATTGTTGTCAATCAAAAAATGCAGACCAATGTCCCGCATATCTATGCCATTGGCGATTGCAATGGCGGGGTAATGCTGGCCCATGTGGCCTCAGCTGAAGGAATTTTGGCGGTGGAAACGATCATGGGGAAAAGATCACAAATTGATTTTAAAACCATTCCCTATTGCGTTTATACCAAACCGGAATTGGCCAGTGTCGGGCTGACCGAAGCCCAGGCCCGAGAAGCGGGCTATGACGTAAAAGTCGGCATTTTTCCCATGGCCGTCAATGGTAAAGCAATGATCATGGGTGAAACAACCGGGGTCGTCAAATACGTAACCGATGCCGCTACTGGCGAAATTCTGGGACTGCACATGGCCGGTCCCCGGGCTACCGATCTGATTGTTGAAGGCGCCCTGGCCATCCGCCTGGAAGCCACCGTGGCCGAGCTGATGGCTACCATCCACGCCCATCCCACTGTCGGCGAAGCACTGATGGAAGCCGCCCATGCCGTCGATGGTCACGCCATCCATTTAATGCGATAACGATGGTTAGAAAAAACGGTATCAAAAAATAAAACAGGCTGCCACTTTTGGATCGGAATTAAAAAGTGGCAGCCTGTTTGTTTGAATTTAGATAAAAACGAAAAAACTAATGACTCTGGCCGTGGACCTCATGATCCGTAAGCTTTGTTACCTGATTGTTATCATCGAGAATCAGCACCCGGGGCTTAAAAGCCAGGGCTTCCTGCCGGTCCATCATGGCATAGGCGATAATGATCACCTGATCACCTTTTTGCACCAGCCGGGCTGCGGCACCATTGACACAGATCACGCCACTGCCCCGTTCGCCCACAATCGTATAGGTTTCAAAGCGTTGGCCGTTATTTATATCCACCACCTGAACCTTTTCACCGGGAAGAATATCCGCCTGATCCAGCAGCGCTTCGTCAATGGTGATACTGCCCACATAATTGAGGTCAGCCTCGGTGACAGTTGCCCGATGGAGCTTTGACTTAAATAGGGTGATATACATAATTTACCTCTTAATCTAAAATAATATTATCAATCAGCCGGGTGCTGCCAAAGCGAACGGCTACTGCCGCCAGGGCCGGTGCTGTGATGGTTTCGATATCGGCCAGGGTTTCAAAATCAAGGATATCAACGTAATCAATAACCGCCAACGGCATGGTACTGATCTGGCCGATAATCTGATCTTTTAGGGTTTTAACCTGGACGACGCCAGATTTATGAAGGGCTTTGGCAGCCGTCAGCGACTGGCTAAGCACCAGGGCCTGGTTACGCTCTTCCGGCGTTAAAAACACATTGCGGGAGCTCATGGCTAAGCCATCGGCTTCCCGGACAATCGGGCAGACTGTCAGCTGAACCGGCAGATGTAAATCCCGAACCATTTTTTTTATCACCGCCACCTGTTGGGCATCTTTCTGTCCAAAATAGGCACGGTTTGGCTGGATCAGGTTAAACAATATATTGACTACTGTGGTCACGCCTTTAAAATGAGTCGGCCGGGACTGACCGCAGAGTTTTTTTGTGATCTCGCCTGCCACTTCCACAAAGGTGGAAGCACCGGCCGGATAGATTTCGCCCGGATCAGGAAAGAACAGCAGATCGGTTCCGGCAGCTGCGGCAAGTCGTGAATCCCGGTCAAAATCCCGGGGGTAGGCATCCAGATCCTCGCCCGGGGCAAACTGAGTGGGATTGACAAAGATACTCACGACCGTGAAATCATTCTGACTTCGGGCTTCATTAATCAACGACAGATGACCGTCGTGAAGATAGCCCATGGTCGGAACAAAGCCGATGCTTTTATCCCGGCCAATTTCTTCAAGAGCGATCTTAAGTTCTGAGATTGTTTTTATGATCTTCATAGTCTTATTGTTTTAGCGCGGCGATCACCGCATCATCAATGGAAAAGGTATGTTTTTCTTCCGGAAACTTCACCGACTTCACCTCGGTGATATAGGTTGTCACAGAATCCTTAATGGTTTCATTCAAGGCCGCATAGCGCTTGGAAAACTTGGGTGATTGACCTGAATACATGCCCAGTAGATCATGGATGACCAGCACCTGACCGTCGCAGTAGCGACCGGCGCCAATACCGATGGTGGGCACCGAGATTTTTTGCGTAATCAGGGTGGCCAGTTTTTCGGGAATCCCCTCCAGAACAATGGCAAAAACGCCCGCTGCTTCCAGGGCCAGGGCATCATCAATGACTTTCTGAGCCTGAGCAGTGTCCTTGCCCTGAACCTTAAATCCACCGAACAGGTTAACCGATTGGGGCGTCAGACCGATATGGCCCATGACGGGAATCTGGGCTTTGACAATGGCAGTAACAGTATCAACCTGCTCCACGCCGCCTTCAAGCTTGACGGCGTGGGCCTTCCCTTCCTGAATCAACCGGCCGGCATTGCGAACAGCCTCTTCCACCGAAATGTGATAGGATAAAAAGGGCATGTCACCGACGATCAGGGCGTTTTCAGCGCCCCGGGCAACGGCGCGGCAGTGGTAGACCATGTCGTCCATGGTCACTTCCAGAGTGGATTCATAACCCTGGACCACCATGCCGAGCGAATCGCCCACCAGAATGGAATCGATACCGGCATCATTGACGATTTTGGCCATTGAATAATCATAGGCCGTTAGCATGGTGATTTTTTCCTTGTTTGCTTTGGCTTGTAAAAAAGAACTGACAGTAAATTTGTTTTTCATTGGTTTCTTCCTTTAATTTAAATTTTAATCGATCTAAAATGAGAGATAAGCAGTCGGCGCTATAACCGTACCGATCAATTGTTAATCTGTTTTTTTGCCGCGCCATGCGAAATCCGCTACGCTCCTTTCGCATTGGTCGCGGGCAGTCGCCAACTACAAGTAAGCTTGTGATTGGCTCATTGCCTTCGCGCAGGATCGGACAGGCTACGCCGTGTTTGCCCCGATGAAAACAACATGATGTAACAATTGTCGGTACTAAGGTTTGATGGGAGTATTTAACTAAGGATTTTTTGCAATTGAAGATACTTTTCAGTAGCAATCCGTTTGTCTTTGATCATCTCAATGGTGGTTAAGCCCAGGGTTTGGTAGAGTGGCAGAAATTCCGGGGCCTGGGTTTTTAGGGCTTTTATGTGTTTGCCGATGGTGTTTTCATCCCCCCGAACCAGCGGACCAGTAAGGGCGTTGACAGTTCCGGATTTTTCGATATTGCCCAAGGTGGCGGTGATCAGTGGCATAAATGCCCTGATTATTTCATCATCAGCAATGCCAGTGGTCTTTAGTAGTTCAAAACCGGAATCAATCAGGGTTACCAGATAGTTGGAAAGGATACAGGCGGCGGCATGATAAAGTACCTTATCATTCTTATCAATTACCGAATAGGGATTGTCAGTGATCGCCAGGATTTTTTGCGCAGCAATTCGCCCCTGTTGATTGCCTTCCAGGGTAAAAACGGTTTGCTTTAAATTTTTTGACGCAGTCAAGGGATCCGAAAAACTCATGATCGGATGGAGTGAACACAAACCACACCCGGAAGTTAGCAGCGGGTCAAAAAGATCGGTTGACAGGGCGCCGCTGGTATGGATCAGGGTATGATGTTTGGTTAAGCAGGCGGTTTGGAGGAGTTGGTTGATAACTGCAGAAATTTGATCATCCCCAGTGGTGATAAAAATCACCTCACTTGCAGCAGCAAAGCTGGGAAGGTCATAGAAAACAGCGGAGTCCGTTACCTTGGCAGCACATTGCGACGAAATCTCGCTGCGGCTGAGGTAACCGGATAGGGTCAGACGATGGTGTTTGAAAAAAATGCCCAGGGCGGTGCCGACTTTGCCAGCGCCAATAAATCCGATTTTCATGCGTTTCACCTGTTTGTAGTATTTGGTTATGACCGCAAAGAGCAGAGAAACACAGATCACGCAAACCTGAGGTTGTCAAAAATTCGGGTTGTCGAATCCCCCATACTGACAAATGTCAAGCTACGACCAATTGTCAGTATGGGGGATTCGACAAAACCGGAAGGCGGCTGTTTAATTTTAGGCAAAGAAAAAAGGTCCTCTGCACTGAAAATAAACAACTGCAAAAAGACCGATCATTACATTATAAAAATGCAAAAATGGATGGTTTTATTCAGTCTCTATCACCAGGGATTAGAGCAGGTTTTTAAATTTATTTCTGTTTTTATGCGTTAATCATGTGCAGCTCTTGACGATGCCACCATGTGGGTATGATACATGATGTAGGATAATAATGCAAGCGTTTATTTAGAGAATGGAATTGGTTTAAGAAATAAAAAAAACAAGCAGCCCTAAAACCACTTGTTTTTTTTGAAATACAGCAGGGTGCCAGTAACCACGACAATGCATAAGACAATCACAAACGGGTAGCCGTACTCCCAATGAAATTCCGGCATCATGATGTTCATGCCGTACCAACCGACAATCAGGGTCAGGGGAAGAAAAATAGATGTGACGACAGTGAAAATTTTCATGACATTATTCAGGTTAATATCGAGCTGCGCCTGGTAGGCCTCCCGCACCTGAGTGCCGTAATCCCGGAGGTTCAGCACATTGGTAAAAAGTCGGTTGATGCGATTGGTGAGAATTTTAAAATAGCGGAGATCTTTTTTATCGATCAGATTATTTTCATTTTCTTCAATGGCCTCAGAAATTTCAAAAAGTTGCTCATAATATTGTTTCAGACTTAATAGACGCTTGCGAAAAGTGATCAGATAGTCGACCAGGTCATTTTTAATGGCGACAATAAATTCTTCTTCCAGCCCGGAGATTTCTTCCTCAATCGCAATCAATACATCCCGATCATCGTAGGTCAGCTTGTCAAAAAAGAGGTGAAAAAATTTGCTCAGATCGGATATCTGGATATCGGCCGTCTTGATGGCGTCAACCAGGTCAGCGAAATAAGTGATCCGATCCGAGGCGAAAACAAGCAGGTTGGCACGGAAATAAATTCCGATCCGTTTTGGTTTGACTGTACCGGAAATGGCATCCGGAATTGACAGGGTAATGAAATCAAAACCATCGTGACTTTCAAACTTACAGGATTTACCGCTGATGCATTCTTCAACCAGTCGTGATCCGATATCCAATTGGGCACTTACCGCTACGAGCTCACTAAAATCGAGGATACACAGGTGCTTCTGGTCAGAGCTGGCAAAAGACTGTGAGGGGGAAACAGCTGTTAGTTGACCTGCCGTCAGTTTATAAGCCAGCATTTTTAACCTTCAGCTGGGGTTTATTGCGGATCAGTGCTTCCGGGTTCTTGGAATTCGCTGTTTTACGGACTTCGATATCAAAGAGGTTGAGGGCTTCCAGCAGTGAGCGCAGTTTGGCATAGCCGTAATTTTTACTTTTAAAGGTGGGGTGCTTCTGGGCGATTTGGGAACCAACCAGGCCCAGATTGGCCCAACCGGATGGGTCAGCATTTTCTGAAACAATTAATTGAAAGGATTGGATCAGCTCTTTTTTGAGTTGAATGTCTTTTTGCGATGATCCGTTTTTTTCAGAAGTGATGTTGCGGATCACGTATTTGACATTTTGAGAATTGGCGGTTCGGCGGGTTGTCAGTTCAAATTTATCCAGTGAGGAAAGCAGCGAGCGCAGTTTGGAATAGCCATAATTGCGGCTGTCAAAATCTGGATAGCGGTTGTTGAGGCGGGAGCCAACCAGACCCAGATCGGCCCAGCCTTCTTCATCCGAGTTATCGTTGATAATTGTTTTAATCGATTGGATCAGTTGTTTTTTGGAGGCCATTCCTTCTTTGGCAGAAGACTGCTTTTGGTTTAATATTTCTTCCGGTTGAGAAGAATCCGGGTCGGCTGCCAGAACTTCCAGATATTTAAATTTTTCACAGGCCGAGATAAAGGGGGTGGGGGTTTTCTTTTCACCCATCCCCACCACATACATTCCGGCTTCCCGGAGCCGGGTCGCCAGACGGGTGAAGTCGCTGTCACTGGAGACGATACAGAATCCATCCACATTATTGGAATAAAGAATATCCATGGCGTCAATAATTAAGGCGGCATCGGTGGCATTCTTTCCGGTGGTGTAACTGTACTGCTGAATCGGGGTAATGGAATAGTTAAGTAATACCGTTTTCCAGGATCCCAGCTGGGGTTTGGTCCAGTCACCGTAGATGCGTTTAAACGTTGCCATCCCAAGGTTGGAAATTTCATCGAAGATATATTTGATATATTTATCCGAAACATTATCGGCGTCAATTAAGACGGCAATTTTCATATCATTTTTCATGGGTCACCTTTTCTATTTCGTTGGTTTCGATCACTTTGTTAGTCTCAGTATAATTGAAATCACGCTTTTTTACAACCGACCGCCGCCACAAAAAAATAACTGATCAATTCTGATCAGTTGAGGTTGTCGATAAACTACCGTACCGACCAATTGTTAATCTGTTGTATGCGCACAATTCGTACAGTTGCTATTAAAGATTCGGCTAATTATAGGCGTTTCAGCGCAACTGTTCGCCTTGAGGCACACAACATGATCTAACAATTGTCGGTACTGGGTTAGCTTTTTTGACAGTTTGTAGGGGCGATCCGTGATCGCCCGCAACTAAATTTATGCCGAGACATCCGTGATGACCAGGGGCTCAGACCCTTGCCCCAAGCGGCAGTGAATCAGGGCTGGTCGTAAAGATGCTCTTCTTCCCGGTCATTGGTCAGATTCAGTTTGTCCAGCACAAAGAAGATCAAACTTAAAATCATCCCAACCACGGCGGCCAGAACCATCCCTTTGAGCTGGATACTGCCAAAGGTAACCGCAATGCCGGATAAGCCCACCACAAACACGACTGAAGTCAGGGCCAGATTACGGGATTTGCCATAGTCAACCTGGGCATCAACCAGAATTCGGATCCCGGCGGCGCCGATCATTCCATATAAAAGGAACGAAATCCCACCGATAACCGGACCGGGAATGGTGGAAATCAGCATCGACAGTTTACCAACAAACGAGCAGACAATCGAAATAATTGCCGCACCAGCGATGACCTGGACCGAGTAGACTTTGGTGACCGCCATTACGCCAATGTTCTCGCCGTAGGTAGTGGTTGGTACCGAACCAATTAAACCCGACAACATGGTCGAAAAATTATCGGCAAACAGGGAGCGGTGCAAACCGGGATCTTTTAGCAGATCTCGTCCCACTACCTTGCTGGTGACAATCTGGTGACCAATGTGTTCAGAGGCAATAACCAGCAGTACTGGCAAAATGATAATAATTGCTTCTAAATTAAATTGTGGGAACTGGAAGTTTGGCAGCGAAAACCAGGGGGCCTCTGCGACGGCCTCATAGGTAGCCGGGCCAACCACACCGGTGATCAGAGCCGTGATGTAGCCAGCCACAATCGCAATCAGGATGGGGATAACTGCCAGAAATTTACGGAACATCACCGATCCAAAAACGGCGAAGGCCAGGGTCACCAGAAAAACAATGACATTTTCAGGAACAATGGCGGTTACCACTTGTTCATAAAGACCGGAAGCTTCGTCCAAAACGTAGCTGGTGCTACTGACGACTCCAGCCGTGCTGGCAGCGGTCCCAGCCAGCTCCAGACCAATCAGCGCTACTACCGGGCCCATGGCCGCTGGAGGCAGCACCACATTGATCCATTCAATGCCGAACTTATAAATAATCCCAGCCAGGATACAGCCGCATAAACCGACTACCACAAAACCGCCGAGGGCATAAGAATACCCCCAGGTGGCAATAACAATACCGGCTGGCGCCAGAAAGGCAAAACTGGAACCCAGGTAAGCCGGGGCCTTACCCTTGGTGATCACCATAAACAACAGGGTACCCACACCATTCATAAAGAGTACGATGGCCGGGTTGATTCCAAAGAGGAAGGGAACCAGAACCGATGCGCCAAACATGGCAAACATATGTTGCAGGCTCAGTGGCACCAACATATTCAATGGCACCTTTTCCTCCACTTGTATAATTCTTCGATTGTCCAAAACGTTTCCTCCGTTCTTTTCATTTTCCTTTGAGATTATAACACAGGAATGAAGCAGAGCAAAGACTTTATACAATTAAATGAATAATAATAAAAAAATCCAGTTACCGGCCAGTTGGGAATATTTACCCGCTTGCCAACCTGTGATACAATGCAGCTAAAGCTAAAAAATGAAGGAGTCCTAGAATGCGAATTTCAGTTGATACCAAAATATATGCCGTCATCGGCGATCCCATTGTGCAAAGTTTATCGCCCCAATTGCATAATGGACTGTTTAAAGCAACCGGGGTGGACGCTTTATACCTGCCGATTGCTGTTAAGTCTGAAGATTTAGGAAAGCTGGTGGATGGTTTTCGGCTAATGAATGTGGGCGGATTTAACATCACCAAGCCCCATAAAATGGAAATCATGAAATATATCGACCAACTAGATCCTTTGGCAGAGAAAATCGGGGCGGTGAATACGGTGGTTTGCCGTGATAAAAAAATGATCGGCTACAATACGGATGGGAATGGCTTTATTAAATCAATTGAAACAAAAATTGGTAAAATTCCCAGATCGGAATTGACCATTCTGATTCTCGGTTGTGGGGGTGCGGTTAAGTCGGTGGCGATGGCTTTGGCAGACTGGGGCATCCAAAAGGTCATCATTGCCAATCGTACAGTGGCTAAAGCAAAAGAGCTGGCCAGTCAAATTAATGAGAGTTGGCCGGGAAAAGCCCAGGCCATTGACATGAATGCAGAGTCCTTAAAAGCAGCCGTTAATGAAGCTGCGGTAGTGGTCAACGGAACCAGTTTAGGAATGGCCGATACCGCCTGGCAAACGCCGCTTGACAAAACGCTCCTGAAAAAAGAATTGCTGGTATATGATATGATCTACAGCCCGGCGGTGACCCAGTTCATGAAAGATGCCCGGGAAATCGGGGCACAAACTGAAAATGGGCTGGAAATGCTGTTGTACCAGGGACTATTAGCCTTTGAATTATGGACCGGAGTGTTTCCGGAACCGGTTTTGGGCAAAAAATTACTGGAGGAAGGGATAAATGAAAACTGAAAAAAAGTGTGTGGCATTGATTGGCTTTATGGCAACAGGTAAAACCACCATCGGTTCCTTGTTGGCCCGGGAACTGGAATATGATTTTGTCGATACCGATGCCTTAGTGGAAGCGGAGCTGGGGATGAAGATAACCGATATTTTTGCCCAGCTGGGGGAAGATGCCTTCCGGGACGCCGAACATGAGGCGTTAAAAAAGGCCTTAACGATGGAGAATATTGTTTTGTCCACCGGCGGGGGAATCATTCTGTTTAAAAGAAATCGAAAATTGTTGGCTGAAAAGGCCTTTGTAGTCAGTTTGTCAGCTCAGCCGGAAACCATCTATTGCCGAATTAAGGGCGATGATACCCGCCCTTTGCTAAAGAGTGAAGATCCGCTGGTGCGAATCCGTCAACTGCTGGCCGAACGTCAGGAGTATTACGATGTTTGTGATTTTAAAATATCAACCGAAACCTGGACTGCCGAGGGATGCTGTCAGAAAATAAAAGAAGCCTTTAACGATCATCGGGCAAAATAGTTTACTGAACGAATCAGGAAGAAAACGAGACAAAAAAATACACCGATCAACTGATCGGTGTTATGCTTCGTTACTTCATGGCTTTCAGATCGCAAATATAGCAATCCGTCAGTCGTTGAACCGCATCGGGGTTTTTGACAGGCCAGGTGGTTTCCAGTGCCTCGCAATGCCCCGTGGAGGTTTCTTCATCAAAGACAAAATCAATACAGCCATTGCATTTTTTATCCTTTGTTTTTTTAATCAACTCAAGAACAGACTCGTTTACAAATTCTCGAAATTCCTTATAAGCGATTGTTTTATGATTTTCAAACATGCTCATCACTTCACCTGACTTTCTGGAAATAAGATTATCGGATGGGCAATTAAATTCTTTGTTAATAACCAATCCTTTACTAAACTTATAGTAACCCATAAATGAAAAAAAACAAGATAATATTTTGTCGTATTTTCATTTTAAGAAAATAATTTAAAACGAAAAAAAATGATTGAAATTCTTTTTAAGCTGTGTTATCATTTATGACAGTGTCCTGTGGGGCGCTAATAAGATGCGCTGAATCTTTGATTTGGTGTGAATCGCTTAGTTATCTCTATTGCATTAGGGGTACAATCCTTACAACCAAATAAACTATTTTTTCGCCGAAGTGATGGAATTGGCAGACGTGACGGACTCAAAATCCGTTGTGAGTGATCACGTGCGGGTTCGAGTCCCGCCTTCGGCACCACTTTTGCTCCCTTAGCTCAGTTGGCTAGAGCACCTGACTCTTAATCAGGGTGTCCAGAGTTCGAGTCTCTGAGGGAGCACCAATAATAGCGCATAACAGAGCCGTTTGAGGGCTCTGTTTTTTTTACGTCTAATTTGTAATACTTGTAATTTACGGTGCGTTATGGCTATTAAGTGGCGGTTGGAATGGCGACCCAAATATGGGGATTGAAAAAAAGCGGAGTTGTTTTAATTGATGGTTTAAGTACATATCGGCAATAATTAAAGCGTAACGGGCGCTTGAGTATTACTCAGCAAACTGTTATAATTACACGCAATTAAGATTTATGAGGAGAGTCAAATGGAATCAACAGAAAAAAATGCGTGTTCTTATTTAAACTGCGGTTTTAATGTCAATGGACGTTGTCCGGACATGGATGTCTTAAAGAATCCATATAAAGAGACCGGCTGCATTTTCTATAAAAATAAGAATATCCAGACAGATGATAAAAAAAGCGAATAAAAACACCGAAAGGTGTTTTTTTATATTTTTTGAAAAACATTCGCAGCCGTTGCAAATGCAACGGCATAATCACGTACCCCCGGATATAATAGCAACATACCAATGAGGTAGCGACATCAAAATTGTTAAAACTAAATATTATGATGAAATAGAATTTTCAGGAGGATAATCGTATGAGTATGTTTTGTTATCAGTGTCAGGAAGCGGCCAAAGGAAAAGGCTGTAGCGTTAAAGGGGTTTGTGGTAAAAGTGAAGAAGTTGCTAAACTCCAGGATCTATTGATTTATACAGTTAAGGGGATTTCCGAAATTGTCGTAAAAGGCGAATTGGAAGCCAAAGAGTTGGGCGAAGTCAATCATGAGGTATTAAGAAGTCTCTTTATGACCATCACCAATGCGAATTTTGATGGAGATGCCTTTGTTAAAGAAATAAAGAAAATGACCGTGCTGAGAAATCAGCTGCGGGATATGGTGGATGCCGCCAATAAAAAGAATAACCCCGGTTTCTTCCAGAAATTGCTGGGCTTAAAGAAAGAACAAACGGGCAAAAAAATAAATGTATCAGCACTTCATGACGCCGCCCGTTTTGAAACCGCCACAAAAGCGGAGATGCTTAAAAAAGCTGCAAATGTCGGAATCCTGGCTACCAAAAATGAAGATGTCCGTTCGCTGCGGGAACTGATTACCTACGGCGTCAAAGGGCTGGCCGCCTATGCCGAGCATGCCCTTAACCTTGGCAAAGAGGACTTAAGTCTATATGGTTTTATCTACGAGGCCATGGCGGCAACCCTGGATGATGCGCTGTCTGCTGATGATCTGGTAGCGTTGACTTTAAAAACCGGTCAGTTTGGCGTCACTGCCATGGCGCTGTTGGATGGTGCCAACACCGGGAAATACGGCAATCCGGAAATCACGGAAGTCAATATTGGGGTTAAAAAGAATCCCGCCATCTTAATTTCCGGCCATGACCTGACCGATCTGGAACAGCTTCTAGAGCAAACCAAAGGCACTGGTGTGGATGTATATACCCATAGTGAAATGTTGCCCGCCCATTATTACCCGGCCTTTAAAAAATATGATAACTTTGTCGGTAACTATGGCAATGCCTGGTGGAAACAGCTGGAAGAATTTGAATCGTTCAACGGCCCGATTCTGTTTACCACCAATTGTATTGTGCCCCCCAAAAGTGACGAAGTCCGGGGTCGGATTTTCACCACTGGGGCTTCGGGACATCCCGGCTGTACCCATATTGAAGCGGATGGAAGTGGTAAAAAAGACTTTTCAAAAGTCATCGAAATGGCTAAACGCTTAAAAGCTCCCACCGAAATTGAAACCGGAAAAATTGTTGGCGGCTTTGCCCACGAGCAGGTTTTTGCCCTGGCGGATAAGGTTGTCGATGCGGTAAAATCCGGTGCGATTAAAAAGTTCTTTGTTATGGCAGGTTGTGATGGTCGTATGAAATCCCGGGACTACTATACCGAATTTGCCCAAAAACTGCCACAGGATACAGTCATCCTAACAGCCGGTTGCGCAAAATACCGTTACAATAAGCTGGATCTCGGTGATATCGGTGGGATTCCCCGACTGTTGGATGCGGGACAGTGTAACGATTCGTATTCCCTGGCACTCATTGCCTTAAAGTTAAAAGAAGTGTTTGAACTTAATGACATCAACGAACTGCCGATTGCCTATAATATTGCCTGGTATGAACAAAAGGCGGTCATTGTTTTACTGGCCCTGCTCCACCTGGGTGTCAAAAACATCCATCTGGGACCAACCTTGCCAGCCTTCTTATCGGCAAATGTGGCAAATGTCCTGATCGATACCTTTGGGATCGGCGGAATTGACTCAGTTGATGCTGACATGGCGATGTTCTTAGGCGCATAAACCAACAAATAATTATGAGTCGATACAGTGGCTTATCAACAACCTTGCCGGAGTTATCCAGATGGATAGCTCCGGTATTTTTTTGGCAAAAAAGTCAAAGCCCCTGTAATTTTAAGCAAAACCATGATAGGATAGAGCAACAAAGAAAAAACATGAGGTAAAAAATGATGCAGTTAATAACAGCTCTTGAAGCTGGTTTTAATCCCCAGATATATAAAATCATCCTGAGTAAACCACGAATAAAAAGCAATGACTATCAGAAAATCGTCATCAGTCAAATCGGAGAATCCTATCATCTGGAAAAATTCACGGCCACCCAGGTCTTTAATGAAAATCTGGCGGCAGATCAACTGATTGAATTTCTTGGCCAGGCACTGCACACAGACTATCAGCAGTATAACGCCTGGGATGATCAATTTGAGTATATCATCCAGGTCAGCAAAAAAGGCAAGCCATCAATAACCCGTAAAGCAGTTACGAAAGCGCCAGCCAAAGTTATCAGCCACAACCGCAAAAAAAACTACATTCTGCAGGAAGGTACCCTTATTCAGCCGCTGGTGGATATGGGGGTCTTTACGAAAGAGGGCAAGGTCGTCAAGACAATGACTGATAAATTCCGCCAGATCAACCGCTTTGTGGAGATTGTCGATGATGAAGTAAAAAAACTGCCCCCTGGCACCGAGCTCAATGTGATTGACTTTGGTTGCGGTAAATCCTATCTGACCTTTATTCTCTATTATTACCTGACGGAGATAAAGAACATCAAGGTGCAAATGATTGGTCTGGATTTAAAAAGCGATGTGATTGACCACTGCAATGCCAGTGCCCGGAAATATGGCTACAACCAGCTATCATTTGAACGGGGGGATATCCATGACTATCAGGCAAGCTTCCCTGTGGATATGATCATTACCCTGCATGCCTGCGATACCGCCACCGATTTTGCCCTCTACAATGCCATCAAATGGGAGGCCCGGCTGATTTTTTCAGTGCCCTGCTGTCAGCACGAACTCAATGGTCAAATGGAAACCGGGGAACTGAGTCTGTTGACAAAATATGGCATCATAAAAGAACGAACCGCCGCACTGTTAACCGATGCCATTCGGGGGAACCTGCTTGAAGCCTGCGGCTACAAAGTTCAACTGATGGAATTCGTCGATCTGGCTCACACCCCCAAAAACATCCTGATCCGGGCTCAAAAAGCCAAAGTCAGTGAAAAAAGAAAAGCGCAGGCGCTAAGGGAGGTGGAAAACGCCATGCAGGCATTTTCCTTAACCCCTACCCTGTTTAAACTCCTTGAAACAGAGAAACGCATTAATTTTAATAAAATTTAAATGTAAGATCGGTCAAAAGATGATATAATAAAAAATCAGTTAGAAAATAATAACAAAACTCTCTTTGGTCATTGCGAAATTAATGTACAACATTTTCGCAAACACCTGGAAATTTGATAGATGAGGAGGCAAAGCGGATGCTGACAACCTTTGTTCATACCGGTGATTTTCATTTAGGTCGCCCCTTTACCTTTTTACAACAGGGAAATTATTACGGAAAAAACAAAAGAAAAGAACTCTGGAAAGCTTTTGACGAGATGATTGCATACGTTAAAGAAGAAGCAGTGCCCCTTTTGCTGATTGCCGGAGATTTATTTGATAGTGTCAATGTTCTGACCATGGATATAAAAAGAGCAGCCGAAGGATTGGCCAGTCTTGAGAAAACCTGGGTGGTGATTATCACCGGTAACCACGATTACCACGGTGACAGCTCACCCTACAAAAAAGTCGAGTGGCCCAGAAATGTCTACATTTTTAAAGAAGATGTTTTCCGTTCGGTTTATATCAAAGAATTAAATACCGAAATTTATGGGATGTCTTGGGTGAAAAACGAGTACCGGGCCTTTCCTGAACGCTCCTTTAACAGCATTAAACTCAACGATACCCACTATAACATCCTGATGGCTCATGGCGAAGTGACCAATCAAAGCCTTTATCTACCCATTGATTTAAGAATGATCGAGAAAAAAGGTTTTGATTATATTGCCCTGGGACATATTCACAAACCCGGCTTGACCCCTGGTGGCGTCGCTTATTGCGGGTCACCGGTACCCCTGAATTTTGGGGAAACCGGGGAACGGGGCTTTATTATTTCGCAGGTAAAAACGGATTATGAAAACCAGAGTTTTATTACCAGTAGCGGCTTTAATCCCATTGAATCGCGAAAATACGAAACCATTGACATTCAGATTGTTCCGGAAGATTCCTATCAGGATATTATCAACAAAGCAGTCAGTTGTGACAGTGAGAGTAACCGCCAGCAAAACTATTATCGGATTCGATTTACCGGTTACATCAATCCCGAAATTCAAATGGATTGGATCAACGATGATCTGGAAGACGCTTTTTATTACGTCGAAACAGACATGGTTAAACTGGAACCGGATATTGATCTGGAACTGCTGATCAAAGAAAATCTGAACAACCCGATCGGACAGCTTCTTACTGAATTGGGTAAAATAGCCGAACCGGAAGTCCGTAAAAAAGCGATTATTTATAGCATCGAAGCGATGATTAGCGAGGGGGTTTTGAAATGAGAATAAAAACCCTGACCATCAAAGCTTTTGGAAAATTCAAAGATCAGACCATTGACTTCAAACCGGGACTGAATCTGGTTTACGGTCGCAATGAGGCTGGCAAAACAACGGTTCAAACCTTTATCCAGGGGATGTTTTTCGGGTTTTATAAACCCTACCGAAAAAAGAAAACCTATAGCGAAGAATATGAAAAGTATATGCCCTGGAATCAATTCGATTACAGTGGTTCCCTGGTTTATGAGGTGGATGGCCGGGAAATTCGGCTGGAACGGAATTTTCTGCGATCCAAAGATTCCTTATTCATTTATGATAATACCACCGGGAAAATAATCAACGACCAGTTCAAGTACGATGGGGTAATAAGACAGCACCTGCCGCTGGGAAATCAGGGGATGACTGCCGTTATTTATAATAATACCGTCAATATGCGTCAAACGGCCCACGATAACGAAGCAGGCAGCCAGGATGAAGTCCGGGATTCCTACATCGAGATGCAAAATTCCAGCGGCATTGAGATCAATTTCAAAGGGATTGCCAGACGATTGGAAGAAAAGAAAAACGCAATTGGCCGTTCGGGTCAAAGCAAGTCAAGAATTGGGGCTGCCATTCGGGAGCGGGATGAGCTCCGGGAACTGTTAAAAGAGGCGGAAGCCGCCTACGCCAAGGTTGCCGAGAATCAGGAAAAAATCACCCGGAATCAGATGAAAATGAAGCGGATCGAAGCCGAAAACGACTTTCTCAGTCAGGAATCGGTGGTGAAACGAAAAAAGGAATTGTTGGCCTCCTATGAACGAATTAACAAGCTGGAAAAGGAAAACAACCGTTTATCAAAAATAATCAAAGAAGACCAGATTTATGAAGGCTATAACTATAAGACGCTGGAGGGCTTAAAAGCCATTTCCAACCAGGCTGAGCGCCTCAGCGATCAGATGGATTACATTGAAAAAGAAATGGCGGATGCCTCGGAACATCTAAAAACGATCCGGCAAAAAGAAGCGGCAAAACGCAGCTCGCTGGCCGGGCATACCTTAGAAGGCATCGCCGAAGACTATGAACTGTTTAAAAAAGAAGAAACAGAAGTAGCCGAGGTGGATAAAAAAACCAATGTGATCATCAACATCATTGCCACCCTGGTGACGCTTTTAGGAATGGGACTGGTGGGATTGGCCAATATGGGGATGATGGGAACCAGTCAGGGAATCGAAAATCTGTCCTTAACCGTTGGGGTAACCATGGCAATAGTCGGTGTTGTCGGCCTAAGCTACGGCATTTCGGCAACCCTTAAAAAGCGACGGATTTTAAAAGAAAAACAAATAATCCCCATTCAGGAAGAAATACTGGCCAAATACCAGTTAAAAGATGGACCCAGTTTTGACAGTTACTATAAAAAGGTAATTAGAAATCAGAAAGAACTGGAGCAGCTGCAAAATGAAGGCGAATTGATTATTATTCAGCACTCCCGTCATCAGGCCGGTTATGAAGTGCTCTTTGAACAGCGACGGGGAATCATTCGGGATCTGGATCGGAAGCTGGCTGAATATCAGGTTAAAAACATTGCTGAATATGCTGAGCGCTGTGAAAAAGCGCAGCAATTGGAAGAACTCAAAATCCGTTTTAACGGGAACCTGGAACTACTGGAGAATCTGCTGGAAACCGTCAATGGCGGAAAAACAGAGGACGGACAGGCGGTTTGGCATAAAGCCTCCCCAAAATCGGAAGAACTCTTAAGTCTGGGCAAGGAAATTGCCAGACTGGAAGGTGAAAACAGTGCCCTTACCGATGGGATTGGTCTGCCGGTGGAAATAAAAGAGACCATTAAAACGCTGGATAGCCAGATTCAGGCCTTCGATACGGAAATCAGCGCCTGTAATGCAGCGCTTGAGATTATTTCGACAATCCAGAAAGATTGTCATCAGGACTCGGCTCCGGAGTTGAATAAGAATATTGGCGATATTCTCGATACCCTCACCCAGCATTATAAAGGGGTGAAAATTGATGATGCCATGAAGCTCAAAGTGATTGATCCCAAAGGTGGTGACTTCAGGGATGTTGACCAATTAAGTGCCGGAACCATGGATCAGGTTCATTTTGCCTTTCGCTATGGAATTAGCGAGCTGATCAGTCATGAAATGCCTTTTATTCTGGATGAACCGTTTGTGCGGTATGATAAACAGCGAAAAACCGAGGCGCTCAAGCTACTTGCAGAACTCAGCAGTAGCCGTCAGGTGATCCTCTTTACCTGTGACGACGTCGAAGAAAACCTGCTCCGATCCTTAGGCGCAAGCTACCATAAAATTGTGTTATAAGTGCGGGATGACCGCTACACTTTTGGGAAGATCGTCTCTTGAAACAGGGGCGATCAGCGGTTCTTCCTGTTTTACGAAGTCGCACGGGTGATAAATAAGTAGAAGTTGCCGAGCAAGCATCATTTCCCGATAAATATTTAAAAAAACAGGAAAGACCTTGCTAAATGAATAAGAAATCCTTTACAATACTAGTAATAACTAAAAAAGGAGAACATTCGATGAAATTAAGTCAGGTAAGAGACCTCCTCGATGCTGTTGTTTTATCTGGAGAGAGTCATCTGGAGGAAGAAGTTCACTCTGGTTTTGGCTGTGATCTGATGAGTGATGTGCTGTGTTTTGCCAGAGAGGATGCCATTCTGCTCACTGGTCTGGTCAACAAACAGGTGCTGAATACGGCTGATATGGCAAATATGAACAGCATTATTTTTGTGCGGGACAAAATGCCCAGTCAGGAAATGATTGACATGGCCAGAGAACGGAATCTCCTGGTTATGTCCACAAAATATATTCTTTTTGAATCTTGTGGCATTCTCTACACAAACGGTCTCAAGGGAGCCCATCTTAGATGAGCTACGAACTCGTCTTTGATGTGAAACGGGGAGATTTTGACACCGCCGGCGAAGCCTCCCGAAAAATTAAACGAACCCTCCAGCAGTTAGGGGTATCCAACAAGGTGATCCGCAAGGTCTCCATTGCTGGCTATGAGGGAGAAATGAATCTGGCGATCCATTCATCGGGCGGAAGAATTGTTTTGCAGGTAGGTGAAGAGGAACTGGTTCTGACGATCGAGGATGTCGGACCGGGGATTGCCAATATTGACCTGGCGATGACGGCGGGTTGGTCAACTGCTGGCGATGAAGTCCGGCAAATGGGTTTTGGCGCCGGAATGGGTTTGCCCAATATGAAAAATAATGCCGACAGTTTTGAAATCTCCTCCAAGATTGGAGAGGGGACAAAAATTGTCATGAAATTTTTTGTCTAATCAGGAAGAAGGGGGGACATATGGAAAAATTACTGCATTCAGTATACCTTGATGAGGAAAAATGTCTGGGTTGCACGACCTGTCTGAGAAGCTGTCCCACTGGAGCCATCCGGGTTCGGGGGGGGAAGGCGACCATCAATGAGTCCAAATGCATTGACTGTGGTGAGTGTATTCGGATTTGTCCGCATCATGCCAAGCTGGCCAAAACCGATCCGCTTTCAAAAAAAGATAATTATCAATATACCGTGGCGATGGTGGCGCCCGCCATCATTGGTCAGTTTAAACCGAAATATTCAATTAGCCAGATTCTTTCGGCCGTAAAAGCCCTGGGCTTTGATGAGGTGGTGGAAGTGGCTTATGGTGCTGAAATTGTCGGCCAGGCCCTGAAGTATGAGTATCATGCCAAACGATATCCCAGACCGCTGATTTCTTCAGCCTGTCCGGCGGTTGTCAAGCTGATTCAGGTGCGCTTTCCTGAACTCACTGACAATATCTGCCGCTTGAAGTCTCCCATGGCGATAACCGCCAGACTGATCAGAAAGCGAATCAGGGAAGAAGGCATCCATAAAAATAGCGACGTCGGCGTTTTTTTTATTACCCCCTGCGCTGCCAAAGCCACCATGGTCAATAACCCGGCGGCCAGTGAGTACGATAAATATGACCTAATCGATGGTGCCATTGCCATTAAGGACATTTATAGTGATATCGCCCGGCTTATCGGCAAGTGCCCGCATCAGGAAGGCCTGCATAATACCACCCCAGAATCCTGTACCTGGGCTTTGTCTGGTGGTGAAAGTGACTACCTTAAAAATAAAAATGTTCTCCATGTCGATGGAATTCAAAATGTTATTAATGTTCTGGAAGAAATTGAATGCGGTAAACTCGATACCATCGAGTTTTTTGAAGGACTAGCCTGTATCGGCGGCTGCGTTGGCGGTTGTTTGACGGTGGAAAATAATTATGTGGCTAAAATGTACATTCAGGATCGGGCCAAAACCATGAAACAAACCTCCATTATCCACATGTCCGATGAATACGTGCGAAGTGTTTATAATTCCGGGATGATGCACATCAAAGAGCGAATTCTGCCGAGAAGTCCGGAACCTCTGGATCAGGATATCAATCGCGCCATCGAAAAAATGAAGCAAATCGAAATACTCGAAAGTAAACTCCCCGGTCTGGACTGTGGTTCCTGTGGCGCTCCGGGCTGTCGGGCTCTGGCAGAAGATATTGTCGCTGGAAAAGCCAAAGAAATCGATTGTGTATTTGTCTTAAAAGATCGGGTCCGGGATCTCTCAGTTTTAACCAATGAACTGTTGCAGGTCGAACATCCCACCGAAAAACCATTGATCAAAAAAGAAGAAATGTAGCTATAAAGGCATTGCAAAATGAAAATACGAACAAAGATTGCTTTGGGTGCAGTTTCCACATACAATTTTGTAACGTGTAGGCGAACAGTGTAAAAATTTGCGAAGGCAACGAGCCAATCACAAGCTTGCTTGTAGTTGGCGACTGCCCGCGACAAAGAAGAAATTCGCCTAGCGATTTCTTCTGGTGTATTGTGCAAACTGGACTCAAAGCTCACGGCAGTATTGCAGTTACCCAATTTAGTCATATTAAAGGAGAAAAGGAATGAAGGTTAGTGCGTTATTAGAAAACAAAGAATTCAAGTGTCTTAATCCTCAGGTAGGGATTGAGGGGGTCATTAAAAGTGGCTATGTCGGTGACCTGCTCAGTTGGGTTATGGCCAATGCCGGTCATGGCTGTGCCTGGGTAACCATCCAGACGCATGTCAATATTATTGCCGTGGCATCGCTGCTGGAGATGAGTTGCGTGATTATTCCCGAAGGGGCTGAAGTTGAAGAAAGTACCCTGGAACGGGCCATCATCGAGGATATCCCGATTATTATTACCGGTCTTAATGCTTTTGAAGTCTGTAAAATTTTAGGAAACGCTGGCATATAAAATGGAAAAGGTAGCCATTGATCTGCACATCCACTCGGCATTATCCCCCTGTGGTGAAGCGGAGATGACCCCCAACAACATTGTCAATATGGCCCTGATTAAAGAACTGGATTTTATTGCCGTCACGGATCACAACACCGCCAAAAATTTACCAGCGGTTATGGCTGTGGCTAAAGAATTGGCCAAAGAAACCGGAACAGGCCTTTGCATTCTGCCGGGTATTGAAGTGACAACCAAAGAAGAAGCCCATGTTCTGGCCTATCTGCCAACCCTGGAGGCGGCCATGAAACTGGATGCCATTGTTTATGACCATCTTCCGGATGTGAAAAATGAAAAAGCGCTGTTCGGCCCCCAAACGATCATGGATGCTGAGGATAATATTATTGGCGAAGTCGATAAATTGTTGATTTCAGCAACTGATATTGGGGTCAATCAGCTCTGGGATCTTGTTACGGACCTGGGCGGGGTGCTGGTACCAGCCCACATCGACCGAAAATCCTATAGTTTAATTTCATCGCTGGGATTTATTCCCCTGGAATTGGCAGTAAAGACCTGCGAAGTGTCAAAAAAAGAAACCTTTGAAAATGTCCGGAAAAACTTCCGTTTTTTTAAAGACTATCAGTTCATTCACGGTTCTGATGCCCATCAATTGGAAGACATGGCCGAGCGGGAATATTTTCTGGAACTACCGGATATGCAAAGGCAGACGCTGATTAACTATCTGGGATCGATTGTTTAAGTCGTACCGACACGTGTTCGATCATGTTGTGACTGAGCGGTCAGACTCTGCGTATCGGAGCGAACAACAGATGAATAAGTGGTTTATACGGTAGTTAGCTGTGAACTTTACAGGTGTTTTTCGAAGCGCCTGTTTTTTTGTGCAAAATTATTACACTTATTTTGAAAAAAAAAATAAATGGGTAGAATTTTTACTTCAAAAAACAAAAAAGTTAAAGGTTTTCATAAAAATCCGGGCCAAAAAGAGTGAAAAATTTATCTGTTATAACACATAACGAAATATTTCGTTCTGTGTTATAATGACTTCGTTAGAAAATATGCAATCACAAGCGTAAAGGTTTGCATGATTTAATTAGGAGGTTTGAAAATTGGCTGAATTAATACCAGTTGAAAATTTGGACGTAGTAAAGGCAATAGTCGCCGAGCACAGAGAAGTACCAGGTTGTTTAATGCAGATTCTGCAGGAAACCCAGGAAAAATACGGCTACTTACCACTTGAACTACAGGGAACCATCGCAGATGAGTTAGGAATTCCTCTGACTGAAGTCTACGGTGTGGCAACATTTTATTCACAATTTACACTTAAACCAAAAGGAAAATTCAAAATTGGTATCTGCTTAGGAACCGCTTGCTATGTAAGAGGCGCACAACCAATTATTGACAAGGTTAACAGCATTTTAGGAACACAGGTTGGTGATACAACTGAAGATGGAAAATGGTCAGTTGACGCAACCCGATGTGTTGGTGCCTGTGGTTTGGCTCCAGTAATGATGATTAACGAAGAAGTATTTGGACGTTTAACCGTAGATGAAATTCCAGCGATCCTAGAAAAGTTTTAATTAGCTGTTATGAAAGAGTTGTCCCTTCACATTTTGGATATTACCCAAAATTCCATCAGAGCCCAGGCAAAGCTTGTGAAACTGCTGATTATTGAGTCCACGGCAAATAATGAACTCACCATTATCATCACGGATGATGGGTGTGGCATACCGGCTGATCGGCTTGAGAATATCACAGATCCGTTTGTAACGACCCGAACAACCAGAAAGGTTGGTCTGGGTTTATCTCTATTTAAAGCAGCTGCGGAAGCATGTGGCGGATACTTTGAGATAAGCTCTAGCCTCGGTGTTGGCACAAAGGTGGTTGGAAGCTTCATGCGGGATCATATTGATCGTGTTCCTCTGGGGAATATGGCCGATACGGTGCTTACCATGGTAATGTCTTTTGGAGAGACAGATCTTTATTATCAACACAACTTTAATAACCAACTATTTGTTTTTAATACACGAGAAATTAAAGACACTCTGGAAGTAGAATCGTTAAACGAACCAGCAATACTGAACTGGATTCGGGAATTCGTTTCAGAAGGTCTTGAAGAAATTATGGAGGAATAAATTTATGGCAAAGTCCTTAGCAGAACTAAAAGCGATTCGTGAAAAAAAATTAAACGAAATCAATTTAAGACACGGCAAGAATGGATATCGCGTCGTAGTAGGAATGGCAACCTGTGGTATCGCAGCAGGCGCTCGACCCGTTATGGTTAAACTGATGGAAGAAGTCGATGCAAAAGGTTTGGTTGATGTTACTGTTGCTCAAACAGGTTGTATCGGATCATGTCGATTAGAACCAATTGTTGAAGTTTACGATGCAAACAATGAAAAAGTAACCTATGTGCACATGACACCGGAAAAGGTTGCTAAAGTTGTAGCAGAACACTTGGCTCAAGGCAAAGTTGTCGATGAATACACCATGACTGTGGTTGATGGTAAAGTCATTGATCCAACGGTTAAGGGTTAATTGAGGAGGAGAAGAGCAGATGGCATATAAACGTTCGCAGGTACTGATTTGTGGTGGTACAGGATGTACATCCTCAGGATCCATGACATTAGTAAAAGAATTAAAGAAAGAATTAGTTAAACACGATATTCTGGATGAAGTAGAAGTTGTTGCAACCGGATGTTTCGGTTTGTGTGAACTGGGACCAGTCGTTATTGTATACCCAGAAGGAACATTCTACAGCCGAGTTGAAGCTGCCGATATTCCTGAACTGGTTGAAGAACATCTGGTTAAAGGTCGTCCATTGGATCGTTTGATCTACACCGAAAAAGGTGATGGTCATCACCCACTGTCAATCAATGAATTAGGATTCTTCAAAACCCAGAAACGTATTGCTTTGGCAAACTGTGGTGTTATCAATCCTGAAAACATTGACGAATATATCGCATTTGATGGTTACCTGGCGCTGGAAAAAGTGCTGTTAACCATGACACCAGTCGATGTAATCAACGAAGTTAAAGCGTCCGGTCTTCGTGGTCGTGGGGGCGGAGGATTCCCAACTGGTCTTAAATGGCAGTTTGCTCACGATGCTGTATCCGAAGATGGCGTAAAATTTGTAGCATGTAACGCCGATGAAGGAGACCCTGGTGCATTCATGGATCGATCTGTACTTGAAGGTGATCCGCATGCACTTATCGAAGCCATGGCGATTGCCGGTTTTGCTGTAGGTGCTTCTAAAGGTTATGTTTATGTTCGAGCTGAATATCCAATCGCTGTTAACCGTCTGCAGATCGCTATTGATCAGGCCAAAGAATATGGTTTACTGGGAGAAAATATCTTTGATACCGATTTCTCCTTCGACCTGGAAATTCGTTTAGGTGCCGGCGCATTTGTCTGTGGTGAAGAAACAGCACTTATGAACTCAATCGAAGGTAAACGTGGTGAACCGCGTCCACGTCCGCCATTCCCAGCTAACAAAGGTTTGTTTGGCAAACCAACCGTATTAAATAACGTAGAAACTTATGCAAATATTCCAGCGATTATCTTAAAAGGCGCAGAATGGTTTGCATCAGTAGGAACCGAAAAATCTAAAGGAACAAAAGTATTCGCACTTGGTGGAAAAATCAACAACACCGGTCTGCTTGAAATTCCAATGGGTACAACCCTCCGAGAAATCGTCTTTGATATCGGTGGTGGGATTCCCAATGGTAAAGCGTTCAAAGCTGCCCAAACTGGTGGACCATCAGGCGGATGTATTCCAGCTTCTTTATTAGATACAGAAATCGATTATGATAACCTGATTGCCATCGGCTCCATGATGGGTTCTGGTGGACTCATCGTAATGGACGAAGACAACTGTATGGTTGACGTTGCCCGTTTCTTCCTTGACTTTACTCAGGACGAATCCTGTGGTAAGTGTCCTCCTTGCCGTATTGGTACCAAAAGAATGCTTGAAATTCTGGAACGAATCTGCGATGGTAAAGGGATTGAAGGCGATATCGAACGGTTGGAAGAACTGGCTGTCGGTATCAAAGCATCAGCACTTTGTGGATTGGGACAAACTGCACCAAACCCTGTTCTGTCTACCATCCGTTATTTCCGTGATGAATACGAAGCACATATCAATGATAAAAAATGTCCCGCTGGCGTATGTAAACATCTGTTAGACTTCACAATCAATCCTGATACCTGTAAAGGTTGCGGAATCTGTGCGAAGAAATGTCCAGCCGATGCGATCACCGGTGAAAAGAAAAAACCATATACCATCGATACAGCAAAATGTATTAAATGTGGTGCCTGTATTGAAGCCTGTCCATTTGGCTCCATTTCCAAGGGTTGATTTAGGAGGTCACAAAAACAATGAAAGATGTAACATTTAAAATAAACGGTCAGGAAATGACTGTTCCCGAAGGAACAACCATTTTAGAAGCAGCCAGAATGAGCAATATCGATATCCCAACACTTTGTTACCTGAAAGATGTTAACGAAATTGGGGCTTGTCGTATGTGTCTGGTTGAAATCGCTGGAGCACGAGCACTGCAAGCAGCATGTGTTTATCCAGTTGCCAACGGCATCGAAGTACTTACCAACTCCCCAGCCGTTCGAAAAGCACGACGCGTAAACCTTGAGTTAATTCTGTCAAACCACAACCGTGAATGTACCACCTGTGTTCGTAGCGAAAACTGTGAATTACAGACACTGGCAACCGACCTGGGTGTTTCTGAAATTCCTTTCGAAGGCGAAAAATCAGGTAAACTGATCGACGATTTATCAACATCTGTTGTCCGTGACGAAAGCAAATGTATTCTTTGTAAGCGATGTGTATCCGTTTGTACCAACGTCCAAAGCGTTGCCGTACTGGGCACCGTTGGTCGAGGCTTTACCTCACAGGTACAACCAGTATTTGACAAATCGTTAGCTGAAGTTGGTTGCATCAACTGTGGACAATGTATCATCAACTGTCCAGTTGGCGCATTAAAAGAAAAATCAAATATCCAACAAGTTTGGGATGCCATTGCTGATCCGACCAAAACTGTTATCGTTCAAACCGCTCCAGCTGTTCGTGCTGGTTTAGGTGAAGACTTTGGCTACCCAATGGGAACATCAGTAACCGGTAAAATGGCAGCTGCCTTACGAAGACTGGGCTTTGACAAAGTATTCGATACCGATTTCGGTGCTGATGTATGTATCATGGAAGAAGGAACAGAACTGATTGGACGTGTGACCAACGGTGGTGTTCTACCAATGATCACATCCTGTTCACCAGGTTGGATTAAATTTATCGAAACCTATTATCCAGAAGCGATTCCACATCTGTCAAGCTGTAAATCACCACAAAATATCACCGGTGCTTTACTCAAAAACCACTATGCGCAAGCTAATGGAATTGATCCTAAAGATATGGTTGTTGTTTCAATCATGCCTTGTACTGCTAAAAAATACGAAGTACAACGAGAAGAATTATGTACTGACGGTAATGCCGATGTTGATATCTCCATCACCACTCGGGAACTTGCACGTATGATCAAAGAAGCCCGTATTCTGTTTGACAAATTACCAGATGAAGACTTTGATGATTACTATGGTGAATCCACAGGAGCTGCTGTTATCTTCGGCGCTACCGGTGGTGTTATGGAAGCGGCTGTCAGAACAGTTGCCGACGTACTGAACAAAAAAGACATTCAGGAAATTGAATATCATGTGGTTCGTGGTACCGATGGTATCAAACAAGCCAGTGTTGATGTAACCCCAGACCTGAAAGTCAACCTGTTAGTAGCTCATGGTGGATCAAACATCCGTGAGGTCATGGAAATGCTTAAAGCTGGTAAATTGGCTGATACCCACTTCATCGAGCTGATGGCTTGCCCAGGCGGCTGTGTCAACGGTGGTGGACAACCCATCGTATCTGCTAAAGATAAAATGGACGTCGACATTCGTGTTGAACGAGCAAAAGCTCTGTATGACGAAGATGCCAATGTATTAACCTACCGAAAATCTCACCAGAATCCTTCTGTCATCCGACTGTACGAAGAATACCTGGAAGAGCCAAACAGCCACAAAGCGCACCATATTTTACATACAAAATACTCAGCTAAACCAAAATTGGTTTAATTGCAGTTCGATAAACGAAAAACTCCTTAAACGAAAAAAAGGCCCAATAATGGGTCTTTTTTTGTGTTATAATAAACCGATAGAGTATCGAACAAAAGTAAGCACAGGGGGACGGTTTTTCTTGTGTCAACAATTCGATTAAGAACAATCGGACACAAAAGAACCGTCCCCCTGTGCGGAAAAACAAAACAGGAGCAAAGCATGGAAAGCATTAAGGGTACGGTGGAGCACATCGTCTTTAGAAACGCAAGCAACGGTTATACCGTCGCCCACTTTGATATCGATGGCGATCTGGTCACCGTTGTCGGGAATTTTGACGAACTGAATCATGGCGAGTACTTAAAACTTACCGGTTACTGGACTGAACATAAAAATTACGGTGATCAGTTTACCATGGAAACCTATGCCATGGAAATTCCCACCTCCACCGAAGGCATTATCCGCTATCTATCCTCGGGTATTCTGCCTGGCATAGGCGAAAAAACCGCCAAAGCGATTGTCGCCCGATTTGGAGAAGAAACCCTGGATATCCTGGATAATGACCCCCAGCGATTGTCCGAAATTAAAGGCATTGGCAAGAAAACCCTGGCCGCCATCAAAGAAGTCTACCACGAACAACGGGAAGTCCGACAGATCATGATTCAGATTCAGGACTACGGCATCTCGGCCAACTGGGCGATGAAACTCTATAAAACTTACAAATTTGACACCATCGCGGTGCTACTAAATAACCCCTACCAGATGATTGATGATATCCGGGGGATTGGCTTTAAAATTGCCGACCAGATTGCCAACCATCTCGGTTTTGAAGCCAACAGTCCCGGTCGGATTCTGGCGGGAATCAACTATTCACTGGGGGAATGCTATAACCGGGGCAATACCTATATGACTGAAACCGAACTGATCCAAACCAGTTCTAGAATCCTTGGCGTCGATGAAGACGAGATTAACGCTCAATTAGGTGAACTGGTACTGATGGGTCGCATCATTCAGGAGGAGATCGCCGACCAGCGGGTCTACTATCCCCGGAATCTATTTGAAGCTGAGGACAACGCGGCTCTCGCCATGGCCAGAATCAGCCAGATGACCTATAAAATAGCGGATGTCAACATTACGGCCAAAATCAGAAACTATGAGCAGGATATGTCAATCACGCTGGATGATAAGCAGCGGGAAGCCATTGCCGCCGCTATGGATAATGGCGTTATCGTTATTACTGGCGGACCAGGAACCGGAAAAACCACCATTATCAACGGGATTGTCCGGATTTTTAAGGATCTGGGCCTTAAAACCGTACTGGCCGCTCCCACCGGTCGAGCTGCCAAGCGGATTACTGAAACAACAGGCAATGAAGCCAAAACCATCCATCGGTTATTGGAATATGAATATAGCCAGGATGATGATTTTCCCAGCTTCAGCAAGGATGAAACCAACCCGCTCGATGTAGATGCGATCATCGTTGACGAGTCCTCGATGATTGATATTCTCCTGATGGACAGCTTGCTGATGGCGATCCAGCCGGGTACCCGGCTGATTATGGTAGGCGATGCCGACCAGTTGCCGTCGGTGGGTCCGGGAAATGTTTTAAAGGACATCATCGAAAGTGGAGCGGTGAAGGTATTAAGTCTTGATCGGATCTATCGTCAGTCGGAAGAAAGCATGATCTCGGTCAATGCTTACGAGATTAATCATGGCCGAATTCCGGATATCAACAATGAGTCGGATTTTTTGTTTCTTAACAAAAACGACAGTGATAAGCTGCTCCGGGATATTCTTGAACTGGTCACCAACCGCTTGCCAATGGCCAAAGGCTTTGATAGCATCAGCGATATTCAGGTGATCTCACCGATGAAAAACGGCAAGGTCGGTGTTATCAATCTTAACCGGGAGCTCCAGGCGGTGCTCAATCCGCCCCGGGAGAACCGGGTGCAGCGGGAATTCGGAATGGTGATTTACCGGGAAGGGGATAAGGTCATGCAGATCAAAAACAACTACCGGATCAAGTGGGAAGACACCCTGTCGCTGGAACAGGGCGAAGGGATTTATAATGGTGATATTGGAATTCTGGAAAGCATCAGTAACCGGGAAAAATCCTTTGCCATTCTGTTTAATGACGGCAAGCGGGTCACCTATGACTTTGACCAGATGGACGAAATCACCCACGCCTACGCCATGACCGTCCATAAAAGTCAGGGCAGTGAGTTTCCGGTGGTGGTCATGCCGATCGTCGGTGGGCCGCCCCTCTTTTTAAATCGCAAACTGCTGTATACCGCCGTCACCCGAGCCAAAAAGCTGTTGATTTTGATGGGCAACCAGTACGTTTTCCGGCAAATGATCAAATCCGGCGAATCCCAGGATCGCCAGACCGCCCTCCGGGATCGCATCGTCACCTATATCAAACACCCGCTGGTGTAAATAAGACAGGGCGTGACTTGAGGACGATACGGATGTCAGCCCGATAGGGATGAAAGACGTCGCGTCCCCATGTCATCCCGGGCCGGGTAGTCTGATATAATCAGAATCAAAGGTAAAATGTCCCCATGAATGCGAAAAGAGGTAACCATGAACCTGAAACAAACCCTCCTGACCTTTCTTGAGAACAACCTTTTTCTCAAAAATGGCACCTGCCCCATCTGCGGCCGGGTACTTTTTATTACCGACCGGTTTTTGTGCCACCACTGTGAGGATGATCTTCCGGTCATCAGCAATCCGACATGCAGTCAGTGTGGCCGGCCAATTTTTCGTCACCAGCGAAAGGAGTGTAGCCCTTGCGCCAAACTCAATCTGCCTTTTTCCGGTGGTTATGCCCATCTAAGTTATGAGGACTCCGCTAAAAGACTGGTGCAGGCCATTAAATTTAAAGATCGGCCCCATTTGGGTATCTGGATGGGCACCCACATGGGGGCCGCCATTGCCCAATCCCATTGGGTTAATCGTGTGGATCTGATTATTCCAGTGCCGCTGCATCCGAACCGCCAAGCCGAGCGGGGCTATAACCAGAGTGAAAAGATTGCCCGGGGTATTTATGACGGTTTAGCTAAAAAAAATTCAAATGCTCCGGAATTGGCCCCGGAAGTCCTGATTCGCAGCCGGGACACCCCCCATCAGCTGGGTCAGGGGCGGGAAGAACGGCTCCACAATCTGACCGGGGCCTTCAATGTCAAACAGATTAACACCATCCAGAATAAAACCATCCTGCTGGTGGATGATGTCCTCACCACCGGGGCGACCCTGGCCGAAACCAGTGCCACCCTTCTGGAAGCTGGTGCCGCCCAGGTTTATATCGCAACCCTTTGCGCCGTTGCCGAGTAGCCCAGATAAAAGATTCTTAAAAAGACCCGCAAAGGGCCTTTTTTTGTGGCGAAGCCACGTAAATAATGGTATGATGGATTAATAGAAGCAAAAAAGTAGGATAAGCACTGGGGGACGGTTTTTCTTGTGCTTTCCTAATTACTTGATAAAAAGTGCACAAAAGAACCGTCCTCCTGTGCGATAAAATCGAAGCATCAAGAGGTAGGAATAATTATATGAATAATACCATCAAAAAACTGCAAGCCATCATGGCGATCGAAAATATAAAAGAAAATGAACCGATGAAAAACCATACATCCTTTAAGGTTGGGGGCCCAGCCGACCTTTTTTTAATGCCTCAGACCCAAACAGAACTGCAACAGATACTAAAAATCTGCAAAGAATCGGATAAACCCTTTTATATTATGGGGAACGGCAGCAACCTGATTGTCCGTGATAAGGGGTATCGTGGCATCATCGTTAATACCAAGGCCCTCAATCGGGTGGAAGTTCAAGGAACAACCCTGATTGCCGAACCGGGGATCAGCCTTAAAGATCTGGCCAATATTGCGTTGAAAGAAAACCTCACCGGTCTGGAATTTGCTTCCGGCATTCCCGGCAGTCTGGGCGGTGCCGTCACCATGAATGCTGGTGCCTATGACGGCGAAATGAAGGCAGTGATTAAAAGCATTACGGTGATTAAAGAAGATGGTACCGAAAAAACCATTCCTGCCGAACAGTGCCAGTTTGGTTACCGATCCAGTATCCTGCAACAGCACGGCTGGATTCTGATTCGTGTCGAGCTGGGTCTAAAACACGGCGACTGCCAGGCCATCGAAGCAAAAATGCTTAACTTAAACACCCAAAGACAGACCAAGCAACCGCTGGAATACCCCAGCGCTGGCAGCACCTTCCGCCGACCGGAAGGCTATTATGCCGGTAAACTGGTGCAGGATGCCGGTTTTAAAGGCTATGCCATCGGCGGGGCTCAGGTCTCCGAAAAACATAGCGGCTTTGTTATCAATAAAGGCGGCGCCACCGCTGCTGATATTCTAAACCTCATCGGTGCGATTCAGTCAGCCGTTAAAGAAAAATTTGACGTCGACCTGAAAACCGAAGTCATCGTCATCGGAAACGACTAGTCTCGGATGAGAAAAGGGGACGTTACGCCTGTCAGCCCAGCGGGATGAAAGGCGAAATGTCCCATTGTCGCATCCGGGCAACGCAGTATAATCGAAGTAATAAAACATAATAATATATGTAAGGAAATCCCATGAAAATAACCCATGATATGCACACCCATACAACCTATAGCCATGGCAAAAATACCATTGCCGAAATGGTGGCCCAGGCCCGTAAAATTGGCCTTACGGCCATCACCATTTCCGACCATGGCCGCAGCCATCCGCTGTTTGGGGTGCGCAAAAAGAATTTTGCTAAAATGCGGGCTGAGATCGATGCGCTTAATCAAAAATACGATGATATTGATATTTACCTTTCGGTCGAATCCAACATCACTGGTGCCAACGGCGACATTGACATTAAAGAGGAAGAAAAAAAATACTGCGACTGGATTTCGGCCGGGTATCACTATGGTTATATTCCGGCCAGTATTAAAGATATCTTTGTTTTTGCCCTGCCCAACTATGCGGCCCGGGTGTTACCCTTTTTAAGAAACACCGTGGTTAACATGAATACCCGAACCTATATCAAAATGATGGAACGCTACGACATCAAGCTGATTACCCATCCCGGTGACAAAATGCCCATCAACATCGAAGCGGTGGCTAAAGCCGCCGCCGAACATGGCGTCATTCTGGAAATCAACCCCAGACACAATCATTTAAATGCCGAAGAAATAAAAATCGCCATGAAATACCCAGTCAGCTTTGCCATCAACAGTGACGCCCATAGCATTGCTGCTCTGGGGGATATGCGGGACACCCCAGCGGTTGTCAAAGCCGCCAGCATCCCCATTACCCGCATCGTCAATATCACCGACTAGGTAGGATGTGAAAAGGGGACGTTACACCTGTCAGCCCAGCGGGATGACAGGCGAAATGTCCCATTGTCACATCCGGGCAGTGCTGTAGTTTGCAAAGGCGAAATGTCCCCATGTCATGCCCGGGAGTCATAGTAATTCAAAAAAAGGAGTAACCCATGAAAATCATTATCATCACTGGCATGTCTGGTGCCGGAAAATCCCAGGCCATTCAAATCCTCGAAGATCTGGGTTATTTCTGTGTTGATAACATTCCCCCGCAACTGATTGTGACCTTCATCAATCTCTGTCAGCAATCGGCCACCGAAATTGAAAAAATAGCCCTGGTCACCGATGTCCGGGGCGATATTTTCCTGGACGGAAAAGATACCCCCCTGGCTGAGTACAAGGCTACCCGGGATGATCTCAAGCTGATCTTTTTAGATGCCCGGGACGAAGTGCTGGTATCCCGCTATCAGGAAACTCGGCGTAATCATCCCCTGACCCATTTTGCCAGTAACCTCATCGAAGCGATCCGGGCGGAACGAAAAAGCCTGGAACATTTTAGAGAAATCGCCGATGAAGTCATCGACACCTCGGACATCAAGGTCAGAGAGCTAAAAGAACAGCTGACAAAGCTGGTTAAATTGGATCGGGATCAGTCCAAACCAAAGGTAAAAATTTATTCCTTCGGTTTTAAATATGCCAGTCCCATGGGCGCCGATTTTGTCTTTGATGTCCGCTTTCTGCCCAATCCCTTTTATAAACAGGAACTCAGGAATTTGACCGGCGAAGATCAACCGGTGCGAGACTACGTCATGTCATTTCGGGAAGCGGAGGTTTTTTATCAGAAATTGTGGGATCTGATTGAATTTGTCATTCCCCAGTTTGCCAAGGTTTCCAAAAATACGGTTGAAATTGCCATCGGCTGTACCGGCGGCCAGCACCGCTCGGTCACCTTTGCCTGCCTGTTAAGCCAGGCTCTCAAAGAAAAAGGCTACGAAACCACCCTCAAACACCGGGACATCAAAAGAAACCGCCTCGACCACTAGGGTATGACTTGGGGACTGGTAGGATGAGAAAAGGGGATGTTACGCCTGTCAGCCCATCGGGATGAAAGGCGAAATGTTTCATTGTCTCATCCGAGCAGTGTTGTCGTTCATAAAGACGTTGCGTCCCCATGTCATGCTGGCCGAACAGTCAGTTGCACCATCTCGTAGGGGCGATCCGTGATCGCCCGCATACCTGAGCAACGATGTAAAGACAAACAAAAAAGGATGTGATTTCATGGATATGAAAGAATACATAAGGGAGTTTACCTTGAAAGATATTGTCAAAGTAAGAAACCCCAAAGTTGTGGCCATCGGCGGCGGCACCGGTTTATCGGTGATCCTCCGGGGCTTAAAAAAATATACCGATAATCTCACCGCCATTGTCACGGTTGGCGATGATGGTGGCGGTTCCGGAAAACTCCGGGAAGAACTGGGTATTCTTCCACCTGGCGACATTCGCAGCTGCATTCTGGCTTTGGCCGATGACGAAAACGTCATGCAGGAGCTTTTTAATTATCGGTTTCCCGGTGGCCCGATGGCGGGACAAAGCTTCGGAAATCTGTTTCTGGCAGCGATGAACGGCATCAGCCATGATTTTTACGATGCCGTCCGGCGAACCTCCGACGTGTTGCAGATCAAAGGAGCGGTGTTGCCGGTTACCCTCTCCCAGATGGTGTTGATGGCAACCCTCAAAAATGGCCAGGTCATTGAAGGGGAATCAGCCATCCCCGGGGCGGCACTGGAACAAAACAGCCCCATCACCCAGATCTTTCTAAAACAGGAGGATACCGCCCCCCTCCCGGAGACCATCGAGGCCATCAGAAATGCCGACATGATTGTTATTGGTCCTGGCAGTTTGTATACCAGCGTCATTCCCAATCTGCTGATAAGGGATGTCGCCAGAGCGATTTTTGATAGTCGGGCCAGGCGTTTCTACATCTGTAACATTATGACGCAGCCTGGTGAAACCGATGGGTATACCCAGGAAGACCACATCCGGGCTATTGAAGCTCACCTCGATCAGGCCGAAGGCCGATTGTTTGACTATGTGGTCGCCAACACCGGCAATCTACCCAAGAGTATTGAAGAAAAGTACAAAAAATGCGCTGCCAATGTGGTCGAGATCATCTCCCCCCTGGAACAGTATGAGTATATTCTAGACGATTATGTCATCATGGAAAACGGCTTTGTCCGCCACGATGCCGATCTCCTGGCCCGTCGCATCTTCGAAACCTATATAAAATAAGGTAAGCACAAAAGTACCGTCCCCCTGTGCGCTTGTCAACTCGTAGGGGCGATCCGTGATCGCCCGCAACTCGCACCGAAAGAAAGGAGCCGTCATGACATTTTCAGCCATTTTAAAAAAAGATCTTTCCAAGCTTCCCTACGGCTCCAAAGCCTGTCAGCGGGCCGAACTGTCCGGCATGATTGGCGCAGTGGGAACCATCCACATCGAGCAATCCGGTGCCATGACCATCAGTATCAAAACCGAAAACCCCGCAGTGGCGGCCCGCTGCTATCAGCTGATGAAATCCCTGTATCAGATTAAACCAAAAATCAAGATCGAAAAAACCCGTAAATTCAAAGAACACCGGGCCTACCGGGTGGTGGTTGAACAACCATGGACGGCAAAAATAATCTTGGAAGACTGTCAGATTTTAAGTTACAATGCCAATGGACAGGCGTTTTTTGCCAATCAGGTACCGGAGCCCTTTATCAAGCAGCAAAATCAGACAAAAGCCTACATCCGCGGGGTCTTTTTAGGGTGCGGTTCGGTATCCAACCCCGAAAAAACCTATCATCTGGAATTGGTGGGTAAAAAAACGACCATCACGAAAAAAGCCGACCGCAGTCCAGTGGTTGCCGGTGAGCAATGTGCCTATCTGCAGAGCATTAAAACGATTCTCGATGGGTACGAGATCAAGTCCAACCTGATCCATCGCAAAGCCCATTGGGTACTCTACCTCAAAGAAGGGAGCAGTGTGGCCGATTTTCTCAGCGTCATCGGAGCCCATCGGGGCCTGCTGGAAATGGAAAACATCCGGATTGTCAAAGAAATGCGCAATGACGTGAATCGTCAGGTCAATTGTGAAACCGCCAATCTCAATAAAACCATTGCCGCCGCCTACGATCAGGTTGCCGATATTATGCTGATCAAAGAGCAGTTTGGCTTAAAAAATCTGCCCAAAAATCTCTACGACATTGCCGAACTGCGGCTTAACTACCCCGATGCCAGTATCAAAGAGCTGGGTGAACGCCTGGACCCCCCCGTCGGCAAGTCCGGGGTCTATCACCGCCTCAAAAAACTCAACCAGATCGCCGCCGACCTCAAACAGCGCTAGAGCATGACTTGGAAACGTTCGCCTGTGATAGGGCGTGAAAAGGGGACGTTACGCCTGTCAGCCCATCGGGATGAAAGGCGAAATGTCCCCTTGTCATGCCCGAGCCACGCATCAGGGATGACGTACGAAATGTCCTCCTTGTCATACCCGGGCCGCGCGCTGTAAATGCGATAAGTTAGACGTCCCCATGCCGAACCATCCTTCACAGGATGGTTTTTTTATGTCATTTTTTCCTAGAAACTGCCATTTAAGGAGTGTACCACTATTTGGTAATTACCAAATGAAAAATTCGAACGATGATTGCTTTGGGAGCAGTTTCCACAAACAATTTCGTAACGTGTAGACGAACAGGCGATAGCCTGTACGTCGTACAGTGTAGAAATTGTTTCGTGCGAAACTGGGCGCAAAGCTCACGGTAGTTTTGCAAGTGGCCACTAGTTAAAGAAAGGAGGACAAGCGATGCAATGAAAACAATTCTAGAATCCCTGCCCACGGTGTGTGGGGTGATCGGGTCGGTACTCGGTTTTCTTTTAGGCGGCTTCGACGGGTATTTGTACACCTTGCTGGGCTTTATCCTGATTGACTATTTAACCGGTCTGGCCCTGGCAGCAACCCGGCGGCAGGTATCCAGCCAAATTGGTTTTAATGGAATTCTCAAAAAAATGATGATCGTTGTCATTGTCGCCATGGGTCACCTGTTAGATCAGAACCTGCTAGGCGGTGGTGCGACCCTGCGCACAGCGATGATTTTTTTCTATCTGGCCAATGAAGGCATCAGTATCACCGAAAATCTGGCCGCCCTGGGCTTTCCGATTCCCGCCAGCCTCAAAAAAGTTCTGGCCCAGTTGTCCGAAAAAGAATGAGTAGGGTGTGACTGGGGGACTGGTAGGATGAGAAAAGGATACGTTACGCCTGTGATAGGGTATGACTTGGGGACGTTACGGATGTCAGCCCAGCGGGATGAAAGGCGAAATGTCCCCATGTCATGCCCGAGCTACGTTGTAGCGATGACAAACAAAACGTCCCCATGTCTCCCCATGTCTCAAAAAAATTAAAACGAATAGGAGAATATCTATGTGTATCAACAACGAACAATTAACCTCTGCTTTCGTCAAGTGAAAAATGGTCCAGATTTTTATTTCAAAAGTGGTCCACTAGTTGGTGCTCTTTAGCCAGGCGATGGTATCCTCCATCCGATAACTGATCTCACGGGAAAAGTCCATGATATGT
>NZ_LKEU01000015.1 GCF_001766835.1 Acetobacterium wieringae
TTTTTCTTCATTTGAGAGATTTGAATTTGTTTTTTTTTAAGCCAATCGACATCCAGTGTTAATTCGCCTATTTTCTTTACGAGCAGCTCCTTTTCATCTTCATGCTCCTGTTTGAGTTTGTCAACATTGGTGCTAGAATAAAAATAGTACAAATCGAAATGAGAAAATCCAAAATTAATAAAAACATGGTACGATAAAAGAATCGTACTGAAGGAGGATCTCATTATGGCAAAACAACATGATAAACAATTCAAACTGGATGCAGTCCGGTACTATGAAGAACACAAGGAACTCGGTCTGCGTGGATGCGCTGAAAATCTCGGCGTTGGTTACAGCACGCTGGGAAAATGGAGCAAGGAACTTCAGGACAGCGGCAGTATTGAATGTCGTGGTTCAGGTAATTATGCATCGGATGAAAGTAAAGAAATCGCGCGTTTAAAACGCGAGTTGCGTGATACCCAAGATGCATTGGATGTCCTAAAAAAGGCCATCGGCATTCTGGGAAAATAACCGAAGCGATTTATGTTGAGATTGCTAAAAAGGCGGAAGCTGCTCATCACGAGAAGCGCCGGGTTTCCGTCTCCGGAATGCTGCAAAAACTGGGTGTATCACGAACCGGGTATCGATCATGGATTAACAGAAAACCATCGAATACCCAAAAACGACAGGAAGTTCTTAAAACCAAAATTGAGACCATTTATAACGACTCAAAGCAAAATTATGGAGCTCCGAAAATCACCGAAAAATTGAAACAGAGCGGTGAAATAATTGCTGAGCGGACTGTCGGCAAATACATGAAACAAATGGGTATCAAAGCTCAATGGATCAAACCTTATACGATCACGACTAAAGATTCTGACTTCAGTAAAAAACTCAGAAATATTCTTGACGAACAATTTAATCCCGAACGCCCCAATGCTGTCTGGTGCAGCGATATTACCTATATTTGGACAATGGACGGATTTTTTTATCTAACCAGTATCATGGATTTGTATTCTCGAAAAATCATTGCCTGGACGCTGTCAAAAACAATGGAAGTTTCCTGTGTAATCGACACTGTTAATAAAGCTAAAAGCCGTCGAAATCTCGATGCGCCATTGATCATTCACAGTGACCGCGGCAGTCAGTTCGTTTCAAAAGAATACCAGAAGGCAACGGCAAAAATGCAGCGAAGTTATTCTAAAAAGGCATATCCCTGGGATAATGCCTGCATTGAATCCTTTCATGCCATTATTAAACGTGAATGGCTCAATCGCTTTAAAATCCTTGATTATAACCATGCTTACCGGCTGATCTTTGAGTATCTGGAAACCTTTTATAATACAACTCGAATCCACAGTCATTGTAATTATATGTCGCCGAATAATTTTGAAAAACTTTTTACTAAAACACAAAATGAAAATTTACAAATAGCAGGTTAAAATGTGGGTGTCAAATTCTCATTTTAATTTGTACTAAATCTTGACATAGGACCACATCTTCATTTTTCTTATTGAAGACGGCTGACATATTGGCGATAAATTCGGTTTTCCAACGGCTTAACAATTGCTGAGATACTTCATGCTTTTTTGCGATCTCAGCTAACGTATTTTCTTCTCTGAGGATTTCCAGTACGATGGTTGCTTTTTCCTCAGGGGTCCAGGTTCGTCGTTTTTTACTCATGTGTATAGTTTATCTTATTTTCTGGATTTTGTGTCCAACTATTTGTGAACATTATACTTTCCCTCCTTCAAGAAGGTTAATAATAGACTGTTTTATCCCTTTTTCTGTTGGATAACCTTCTTTATTTATCCAACCATTAATATTGTTCGACTCCATCACAATTACTTGTTCTGCTTTCGCATTCGTCACAATTGTTGCATTATGAGTAGCTAGAATAATTTGCCTTTTTGATTTAATGTCTCTCAATTGCTTTACAAGATTTTTATAGATGTATTGGTTGTCCAGGTTATCTTCCGGTTGATCGATAATCAATGGCGTGAAATCATTCGAAAACTCACTATAGCCAATCACAAATGAAAGTAGCGCTACAACTTTTTGGCCCAGAGATAAATCTCTAATATTTCGATAAAGTTCAGGTAAATGTTCACCTTGCTCTTTGTTATTAATATTAAATTCCAGATTGAAATTGTCTGATGTATTCGGTAGTTCGCATAAGAAATTATTTATTTTTGCAATATTATTATTAAAGAGTTTCTTTTGAATTAAATCAAGAACCTCTTCCTGGTTTTCTTCAACCGTTCTAACGCCACGTTCAATCAATTTTTCTGTTAAATCCAATGAAAAAGAGACAATATCATTTATGTGATTGATTTCAGCATACTTCTTCATCAAAAACAAACGCAGCAATTTGGGCAAACCAATCTTCGACGACAACGACTCCAAATAGTCCACAATGGTTTCTTTATAGATATTAAATTGATGATATAGGTTATTTTTCTTACAACCGTATTCGCCATATAGTAACACTTCAAAATTCAAAGTATAATCCGGTCTCAAATCTTGTGAGTAAGTTATCCTTAAAATGCCATTTTGCTTTTCATTAAATGGCTTCAACACCGTTAATACATCGCTTTTTCTTGTGTTTAATGATTCTTCCAATAAATCCAACGTTTTAATCAAACCTCTTTCGGAACGAATTTCCCGTTGTATTTTCGACTGATTACGTTTTAAACCTGAAAACATTATTCTATAAATATATTGATTTATTTCTTCACCGTTGGCTTTTTGAACCAGTTCATTGAATGAATAGTGAACATGAAAAAATTTTTCCAGCAACGCTTTTTTTTCAACTACTTTCTGCGACATTACGCTGTCATTTATGATCGCTACCTCGTATAGATGAATCAGATTTTTTAAAGTGTATTCTTCAATTGAATTTTTATCAAATTCATACTTGTAATGATGTCTATGATTAACCGTATTCGAAAAATATTTTAAAATGCTAAATGTTTCCCCCTCATTCTCTCGTTCTGGTGGATAAAAGTTGAGCATATATTCTTTTTCTTCAAATTGAATCAGTAACCATACTGATCCTAATTTACAGAAATATTCCAAGTCTTCTTTAGAGCCATAGTTCTGCCTTAATACGAAATCAATTAATTTCAAAATTGTACTTTTCCCGGAACCACGCCCACCGATAAAGCAATTTAATGAATCTGAAAAATTCAAACAGAAATTTTCTTTCTTACCATTTTTCTGGTTGATTAAAAAACCATTTTTACCATTTTTTAATAATAGGCCTTTGATATAAATTTGTGGTCTTTCCGGTTTTTCATACTGCAATGAGATATTGTAATCGCGAAAAGCGCTCCTTATTGTATGGAAATCACGTTTTTTACCCTTTAACCAGAATGTTTTTGAACCGATCGTATCAATGCTATGTGAATCTTCATCGACAAGAAAACAACATTCATGATCACGATATTCATCAATCATTTTTGCATACATTCCCTGATTACTAATGTTAGATAATCCAACCGCATGAAAGCAACGTGAATTCAGGAGTTTCTTTTTATAAGCACCACTCAGATATTTTGACTCTTTGAACATATTAGAGGTGTCGATGTGTGCGATATAGGGAATCCCTTTTAGTTTAACAATTTCTTCCATCACTTGGATGCTCGTAAAATAAGCTCCATCCTGTTTTGATAGAATTATTTCATCAAGAAATTTCTCAATTTTTAATTTTGAATCTTTATCGCTCTTAAAAATACCAACAACATGGTTTTTATCTGCACAATTTATTTCAACCCCCAAAATTACTTCGGGATAGACATCATTACAAGGTTTATAGTCTTTCATTATCTCTATTGCAACTTCTAATTTTTTATGCCCTTCAATCGTGTTGTGATCTGTGATAAGAACCATCTCAATTTCTTTTTTAATAAGCTCTTGAGCGATTAACAAATAAGTCAAAGCTTCTTTTAAATGTTCGAATACTTCAAAACGAGGATCATTTGAGATATCAAATTCTGCTGTTTCCGGTATTAAATTATATTTGGCACAAATCCCACGCAATTCTTTTTCGGTACAACTCAAATAAAAATCCCCGCCATCTTTTTCACGTTTCTCCTCCAGCAAGGCATAATCATATGATGCCGGCGTATGCAGATGAAATGAGCATTTACAATAGTCACCGTATTTTTTCTTCGTTTGATTGATTTCATAATAGACTTCAGTTAGTTCTTTATGTGCTTTTTTGAAACCTTCCACTTATATTCCTCTCAAAAATTTTCGAAACATCGCTTTCTTAAACCGCCCGTCAACCATGTCGTTGATCAGAATTTTTCGTAATTCCTGACACCTAAGTAAGATTCCCGACTTTTTCGGCATGAAACCTAAATTTTCTTATATATCCTTACACTCATATTCTTCAATATTTCTCCCAGTGTATTGAATTTTTGTATCATAATCAAAAAAACGTATCTTGTAATTTTCATTTGAGATGAACATTTTTAATACTCTAATTCCATTTTTTTGAGCATGGTTTATTAATATTTCTTCATTTCGTTTATTTTCTTCCGAGATATTTATGCCCAAAATTACTGTTTCCAGCGCTTCAATATCAAATTCAAGGTATTCTTCACTTGCTGGTTTTAGAATCCGATACTCTTTTTCATAATTCCATTCTTTACATTTTTTAAAATATGAATCGGTTATTATTTCAAGGAGCTTGTTCTCATCACCTGGAATTTTTTGTTCTTCATGCGTTATATCACTTGGTATATAAGAAACTGGTTTAATCTGTTTAAATGTATTTAGAGTCGAAAACTGCAAACAAAATCCTCTATAATTATCTGCGTAATGTGCCCACATTTGAGGACTTCTGCAATTCTCACTCAATGACAAAATTCGGTAGCGATCTAATCGTTCTTCAATAATTGGATGATGTACTTTTAATGCCTTTGTTATGCCTTGTCCCGCAACCCCAAGATTGACACTAAAATTACACCCTTCAAATGGATCATTTAATTCTTTCCTTTTTGCCAGATAAAGACGTTTCTTTTCGAAAATTTCATTCACATATTTTAAATTATTAAATGCTCTGTATTTAAATATTTTTTCTGGAAAATTCATTAAAATCCTCATTTCACAATAATTCAGTTTGAAACTTTGTTTTCCACTTGTTCATTCATCCACAATAAAAATACTCACAGCTACTTTTTTATCAAGTACCAACCGACTTTTTTCAATCATGGTTTTAATGACAAGATTGTATTTATTTTTCGGACAAGCTGTAACCTTTTAATTTATGTACTTACTTCAACTTTTGTTATTTTTTCCTGCACTTTTTATTATACGCCTCACTTTAAAAACTGGCTATAAAATATTTTTGGTTTATCTTAAATTTATGCACAAAAAGCTTTTGCGTTCCGCTCCAACACCGCCATCGCTTCCTTCAGACCCTTCCGTCGCCGGAAACGCCCTTGCTTACAGCTTGTCTTCCCAATTAGCCAGGTTGTCAGGTCTTCTTCTGTCCATTAGCTCGGCAACATGCCTCGCAAACCAAAAACAGCATCAATCATTGATGCTCTCTACGAAAATGACCAAAAGCTGAATGTCTTCCCAATTGGTTAATTATACAAGAAAGCCATTTGCATTAATCCTGCAAATGGCTTTGTTATCTAATAAATGGTGATCCCGATTGGACTTGAACCAATGACCCTTGGTCATTGGTCTGTACGGGTGTTTAAGTTTCTCCTAGAGTTTGACCACTTCGGATTCGGCCACGGCGGTTTCCATCATCGCACCCATCATTTCCGCAATTTTTTCTTCGGAGCGGAGCATCTCCGAAACCTTGGGTTTGGTTTCCGGATGTTTGGGCACAAAAATGGTACAGCAATCTTCGTAGGGCAAAATCGAAGTTTCAAAGGTGCCGATGGTTTCGGCAATTTTGACAATTTCGGTTTTATCAAAACCAATCAGTGGTCGAAAAACCGGTAGCTCGGCTACCGCATTGGTAGCTCCCAGTCCTTCCATTGTCTGGCTGGCCACCTGCCCCAGACTTTCTCCGGTAATCAGCGCCTTGGCACCTTCGTTGTGAGCAATCATCTCAGCAATTCGCATCATATAGCGCCGCATGATGATGGTGGTTTGCCGTTCCGGGCACATCTCCACAATTTTGGTCTGGATCTCAGTAAAAGGCACTACAAAAAGTTTGATCTTGCCACAATACTGGCTCATGATTTTAGCCAGATCAATAACCTTTTCCTTGGTCCGATCACTGGTGAAAGGGAAGCTGTGGAAATAGACCCCGATGACTTCCACCCCCCGCTTGGCCATCAGATAGCCAGCCACCGGACTGTCAATCCCGCCGGACAAAAGCAGTGCTGCTTTACCGCTGCAGCCCACTGGCAAGCCGCCGTTACAGGGGATAAACTGGTGATACATATAGGTTTGTTCGCGAACCTCCACCCACAGATTCAGGTCTGGGTTATGAAGATCCACCGTAATCCCTTCAATGTTGTCCAGAACTACTTCGCCCAGACGGCAACACAGATCCGGTGATTTAATCGGGAAGGTTTTATCCCCCCGCTTAGCGGTAATCTTAAAGGTTTTTATTCCTTCGGTGGACCGCACCTGTTCAATGGCATTTTCTTCAATTGTCTTAATTTCACTGTCAATAACAATGGCCGGACTGATGGACACAATCCCAAATACTTTTTGCACCCGTTCCATCGCCCGATCCAGATCTTCATCACTCACATTGACAATCAGACGTCCCTGAATTTTTTTAACTTTCGCCGATGGTACACTTCTCAGGGTATTTCGAATATTTTTTGCCAATAATTCGATAAAATAATTTCGGTTCAACCCTTTCAGGGCAATCTCCCCATAGCGAACCAGAATAACATGTTCCATTAATTTTTTTGCTCCTGTCATCTATTTTTGTTTGGCTTAATCAACAGCCGCAAGCTACTGACTGCCTGGGCAATGGCGGCCACTGCTGTTTTAACATCATCGTTTTTAATGTCTTTTGAAAAGCTAATGCGAATGGTTCCTTCTTTGTATTCTTCGGCCAGCCCGATGGCTTTAAGGACATACTGTTTCTCCTTTTTATGCGACGAACAGGCTGAGCCGGTGGAAACAAATATTCCCTTGGATTCAAGGCTGTGCAGCAGTACTTCGCCCCGAACCCGGTTAAATGAAACATTAAGTACATAGGGACTGCCGTTAGGATCACCGTTGATTTTGATGTCATCAATTTTTGTCTCTAATTCGTTGATAAAGACAGTACGCACGTTTCGGATCGCTTCAAACTCATCCATAAATGAGTCGCTTCGTAAACGAACGGCTTCACCAAAGCCAACAATCCCCGGAACATTTTCCGTACCTGAACGAAGGTTATTTTCTTGGCCACCGCCCCGCAGCAGGGGTTTAATGTCGGTACCCTTTTTGAGATAAACGGCGCCCACGCCTTTCGGCCCGAAAATCTTGTGTCCGGACAGGGTCAGGGCATCGAGCATGCTGGCCTGCACATCGATGGGAATTTTCATAAAGCCCTGAACAAAGTCAGCATGAAAAACACACTTGGCATTAACCGCCTTAACGATTTTGCCAATCGCTTTGAGATCCTGAATGGTTCCCAGCTCATTGTTTACCCCCATAATACTGACAAGAATGGTATCCTCGTTCATAGCCGCTTGCAGCTCCGTCAAATCAATATGTCCTTGAGCGTCAACCCCCAGAACCACCACCTCAATCTGATGATTCTGATAGAAGGTAAACACATCCAGTACCGAGGGATGCTCGATGGCTGAGGTGATAATCCGCATCCGCTCCCGTTTTTTATTCTCCACCACCCCTTGGATAATCATATTATTGCCTTCTGTCCCACCGGATGTAAAATAGATCTCCTGGGTTTGACAGTTCAGGTTTTTTGCGATTAATCCCCGGACTTCCTTAATCGCCTGTTCACTGCGAATCCCCAGGCGATGAAGGGATGAGGGATTCCCGTAATTGTTAACTAGGGTATCCATCATCTTTTGCGCCACCTGGGGATGAACCCTGGTGGTTGCCGCATTATCTAAATATATTTCGTTCATTGTTTCGATCCTTTTCCCATACGGCCCAATTTCTTACGATTTGAATTAGCATTCCTCATCCAAAAAAATCCGGCTTCCCACTGCTGAACGCTGGCCCTGATATTTCCCCTGATAAGGATTCAATGCCATATCATCCATTTGAGCAAAAACCAGCTGACAAATCCGTCGGCCTTTTTCCAGTTTAATTGGTAAGCGATTGGCGTTATAAAGCTCCAGGGTAATCTCGCCTTCAAAACCCGGGTCTACCCAGCCTGCATTCTGAATAAATAAACCCATTCGACCGATCGAACTACGCCCTTCAACAAAGGCAGTCAGATTGCAGGGCAGCTTGATGTATTCCATGGTGGTTGCCAAAAGAAAGGAATTGGACGGGATAATGATTTCATCCGCTTCCATGGAAATATACTTAATTTCATCCGTCAAGGACATGGCCTCAAAATTATTTTCATCCAGCTTTAAAAAACTGGTTCCCAAACGAATGTCCACCGAGGCTGGCTGTACCTGCCCCTGTTCCAATGGATCAATGACCAGCTCCCCACTTTCCAGATATTTATAAATGGTTTTATCCGATAAAATCATATTTCCTCCAAAATTCAATAGGTCTGCAAAATTTTCCCATTAATTGTATTATTAATCGATGTTTCTGTCAATTTTTTGCATAACGAGTCCTCTGCGTCTCGGCCATTAACGCTCCGACTATCCCATTTTGCCGCATGCCTAGAGATTGACAATGGTTACCCCAGAGCCTCCTTCGTTCATGGCCCCTAGGCGAAAATCTTCAATCAGCGGGTTTGTTTTCAGGTATTCATGAATAATCTCCCGAAGCCTGCCGGTACCCTTGCCGTGCACAATTACCAGCTGCTTGTTTCCTGAAAGCATGGCATCCCCAATCATCTTATCCACCAGAAACAGAGATTCTTCACCATTTTTGCCGCGGAGATCAAGTTTGGTCTCCATCACATGACGCTCGACCTTTTTAAAGGTCACCTTTTTTTCTTCCGGCTTGGCCAGGGCCGTTGACATGCTCAAATCCCCTACATCAACCTTTAGCTTGATCATCTCTGACTGAACCATGGCTTTGTTCTCGTTGGGCAGCAGATTTAACACCTCTCCCTCCCGACGCAGGCTGTTGATATAAACCTTCATCCCAACACTCAGGTCATCCATTTCCAAAGCTGCCCCCTGATAATCTTTGGGTCGGCTGCCAAACTGATAGAGATTTTTCTCTTTTTCTTTGATCCGTTTGCGAATCGCTTCCAATTCTTTATTGTCCTTGATGGATGTGGTCGTCGTTTCCTGAATGGTTCGGATTTCCCGGTAAATCTCTTCAGTTTCGGCCCGGGTTTTCTTAACAATTTCCATTGCTTCTTCTTGGGCTTTTTGCAGCAGCGCTTTTTGTTCATTCTCAAATTTCTGCTTTTCCCGATCCATTTGGCGTTTCAGCGCTTCGGTTTCCTGCTTCAGGCGAATAATGGCGTCATGCTCAGCTTCGGTACGACGCCGCTTTTCATCAATTTTAATCAGGGTTTCTTCAAAGCGGATGGCTTCATTCTTAATCAGGTCGCGGGCATTTTCAATAATGTCCTCACCCAGCCCCAGGCGAATGGCGATTTCAAAAGCGTTGGATTTTCCCGGCACGCCAATTAACAGGCGATAAGTGGGCCGCAGGGTTTTGACATCAAATTCAACGCTGGCATTAACCACCCCCGGAGTGACCAGGGCATATTCCTTCAGCTCGCTGTAATGGGTGGTGGAGACACTGGTAACCCGACGCAGATGAAGTGCATTTAGAATCGAAATGGCCAGGGCGGCCCCTTCGGTCGGATCGGTACCGGCCCCCAGTTCATCAAATAGTACCAGTGAGTTATGATCAGCCTTATTCATAATTGTCACGATATTGGTCATATGCGATGAAAAGGTGCTCAGGCTTTGCTCAATGCTTTGTTCATCCCCGATATCGGCAAAGATATCACCAAAAATCCGGGTTTTACTGCCTTCCCGAACCGGGATAAACAATCCGGACTGCACCATCAAATTCAATAGTCCGATGGTTTTTAATGAGACTGTTTTTCCCCCGGTATTGGGCCCAGTGATCACCATGGTATCAATGCCTGCGGAAAAATATATATCCGAGGCGACAACCTGGTCTTCCGGAATCAAGGGATGCTTGGCCCTAAGCAGCTCAATGGAACCAGTTTCTGAGACACTGGTACGAACTCCATTGATGGTTAGACCATACTTGCCCTTGCCAAACTGAAAATCCAGATCCACCAGCACCTCATAATTGCAGATAATTTCATCCCGCAAATCAGCTACCTTCTGGGTCAGATCTTTGAGAATCCGGGTGATTTCGTGTTCTTCTTCGGTAACCAGAATTTTAATATCATTGTTCAGTTCCACCACCGCCATCGGCTCAATAAACAGGGTTGCCCCACTGGCCGATTTGTCCAGTACAATCCCCGGCACCTGGCTGCGGTATTCCTGTTTAACCGGAATAACATAGCGGTTGTTCCGGATCGTCACAATTTTTTCCTGAAGGATTTTTTCATAGGCAGTAGAACTAATCATTTGATTCAGTTTTTCGGTGATCCGCTTGTATTTAAACTGCATCTCCCGGCGAATCCGGGACAGCTCCCGTGAGGCGTTGTCGGCCATTTCTTCCGGTCCCAGGATTTTGCGGCTGATTTCTTTTTCCAACTCTTCACAGGGTTCCAGTGAGGTAAACAGATCCTTGAGCAAAACAAGGGTATCCATCTGGGTGTCCCCCTGATAATAATTATCCATATCCCGGGCAATCCGCAGGAGCGTGGCGATCGACAACAGTTCTTTCATTGACAGCATCGAACCAATGGCCGCCCGCTTGACATAATCACTGGTGTTCGGTACATCTGCCAGCGGTGGTCGACCATTGCGGAGGATCATCCCCAAACTTTCATTGGTTAAATCAAGCGCTCGATTAACTGCCGTCAGGCTTTCTTGGGGCAATAGATTTTTTGCCTGATCCTTCCCACCCTGGGTGACGCAATGTTCACCCAGGCTTTTTAATATTTTATGATATTCCAAGACCTTTAAGCTTCTTTGATCCATGTATTATTTCACTCCTCTATTTTACGCCTCGTCTAAAACTCCCCCGGGTGGTTCCTTCAGTTCCCAACCCTTCGGGAAGACCCCAATGCTTGTCATAAATTCCCTGTCGGTAATAACTGATGATGGTTCTTAACTTTTTTATACTTTCGTTATGGTAGTAGATTCGCCAGGTGTCAACGGACTTCAATTCAAGGATTTCTTCTCTCAAAAATAGCGTGTCGCCATTATAGACATGAATCAAGCCCTGATCATCCCGCTCCACCGGGAAACTGAAACCCCGCTCATCGAGCAGTTTACCGGACATCTCCCGATGACACAAACCAGTTGTTCCTTTTTTCTTTTCCAGACAATTTTTGCAGCCAAACAGGCATTTTTTACTGACCATCAGCTCCTGAACACCATAAACAGGTAACACCATATCAATCTCAGAATGCTCGGTAATTTCTTGTAACTCGGTTTCAATAAGTTCCGGCGATAACACGGCACCACCAACACCCCACTCTTTTAATGCCCGAGTTGCCAGGGTATTAAACACGTTAAACGACAAATCGGCCTCCACATAAGATGATGTTTTATTCAGCAGTTGCAACGCTTCATAATTACCAATTAAAAAGCCATCCTGATTCAACTCTTTTTTTAGTAATTGCCGCACTTTTTTAGTCATCTGGTCATCCATAATTTTAGGCGTCTTCAATAAAACTGTGATTCCCCGATCCTTCAAGAGGGCGGTCTTTTCTGCTACGCCCTCCCCCAATAAAGGCAACACAACCTGATCCAGTCCATCCAATTGCATTAAAAAGTCGATCATTGGCATTTTTTCAAATGATAGTGAAACCTGTTTCTTTTCACCATCTGATTGCCGTTTTTTTAATCGCTCCGGTTTGGCCAAAAGTTCTTTTTCCAACGGCACAATTGTAATGGTTGAATGTAACAAATCGGGACTGACCTCTTTTTTTTCAGTGTCAGCCAGCTTCTGTGTCAGTTTAATCAGCACTTCTTTACGCAAGGTGTTTAACTGACTACGGGATAGAAAAACCTGATCATCCAATTCCATGGAAATGATACCCAGTTCGAAGCCAGTGCCACCGATCCGGGAAATTTGCTCCCGCACCATCGCCTCATCAATGGGATTTTTTAGTGGTGCTTCGGGATAAAAATCAGCACGATAGGTGACTGCGCACCCCTGTGCAGAAGCGACTATTTCTGCCGGTTTGCCGAGCTTCAGGTACAGTTTGAAATTGACTGCCGAAGCTGGTTGATCAAGCGATTCGGAGCCCCGTTTTGTAAGACTGTCCATTAAGTTTTTATCGAAATTTTTATATAGCGGTGTTCCCGGTGAAACCCCATGGCGACAGGGAATGACCACGGTTTCGCCACCAAGGCCTCGTTCACACCGGCGACCTGACGGCGTGAAAATCGCATCGACTCTGGTTCCTGTTTTGCCGTCCTCGCCAAAGGATAACCCATCCCCAACATTGAGTTGCACATCCTCATAAAGACGAATCCCCAGCGGTTGATAGGTGCTTTTATGATTTGTATTTTTGGCAGTTTTAGCAAGACTGACAACCTGACCAATTAAAACACCCCGGTTCTTACCCACCTGAGCATTGAGAATATCTGCTTCATTAAAAAGATGGCCCCGGGTGAAATCCCGGTTAAACACCTGCATGACGGCCCGATTATCGATGGTTTGATCAACCTCATCTCCGGCAGCAGCATCGATGCCTTCCCGATAAGCCCGGGTGATTCCATAAACATATTCCGGTGTTTTCATCCGTCCTTCTATTTTTAAAGAATCCACGCCAGAAGCGCTAACGACCGGAAGCGCATCCAAAATATTTAAGTCCTTGGGACTGATAAGATAGCCTTCCTTTACCAGACGGGCGTTCTCATCGAAGAGTTGGTAATGCTTCCGGCAGGGTTGGGCACAGAGCCCCCGGTTCCCACTACGGCCGCCAATCATACTGCTCATCAGGCACTGACCGGAATAGGCGTAGCACAAGGCTCCATGGGCGAATATTTTTAATTCAATCCGGGTTTTCTTTTTAATATCAGCCACCTGGGTTAGTGACATTTCCCGAGGCAACACCACCCGGGAAAAACCAAGTTTCTGAAAAAACAGCACCCCTTCCAACCCATAAACGGAAGCCTGGGTGCTGGTTTGCAGTTTGAATTCCGGAAAATAATGTCGGAGCAGATAAATCAACCCGATATCCTGAACAATCAAGCCATCCAGGTTAAGGGTTTTTAAAAAATTAAGCGTATTGACCACTTCTGCCATTTCACTGTTTTTGATCAAAATATTCAAGGTGACATAAACTTTCACCCCATGCTGATGACATCGGGTGACCGCTTCCTTAATCTCATCGTCCGTCATGTTTTCGGCATTACGACGGGCATTAAAGGATTTGCCACCAAAATAGACTGCATCTGCACCACCGTTGATGGCCGCTATCACAGCTGCCGTGGTTCCGGCCGGAGCCAGCAGTTCTGGTTTTTTATTCATTTTTACCTCATGTTCCTATTAATCGCTGTTTCACGTAACATCTATGCAATTGATTATTATAACATATCGAGATAAAATAAAGAAGATTTGATATTCTTTTAATTATTTACAGGAAAGAGACTAATCTTCTTGATAAATCAGGGTAAAAAAAGTATGATAAGAAAAATGTTGTATTCTGGTATGATTTAGACGTGAATTGATTTGCAAACTGAAAAGCAGAGAAAGGAACCATTCATGAAAATTGCGATCTTAACCTTGGGAACCCGCGGTGATGTCCAACCTTTTGTCGCCCTGGGACAAAAAGCCCTAGAAAAAGGGCATCAGGCCGTCATCTGTACCGGAAAAACATTCAAGCCATTTATTGAAGCAGCCGGAATCGAATTTAAAGAAGCAGCTAGTGATCTGATGGCGATGCTGGAGACCACTGAAGGACAGATGGTTTTTAAACATGCCCTGCGCCATCCATTCCGAACTAAAAAATATCTCGATGAAGTGGTCAACCCGAATTTTCGAAAGTCTTTGGATCAATTTTATGAAGCCGCCCAGGGGACAGATGTGATCCTCTATCACCCCAAAGCCTTCGGTGCTCCGGATATTGCTGAAGCGCTCGACATTCCCTGTATCAGCATTCCCCCGGTACCGATCACCTTGCCAATTGATGAATTCCCCAACCTGGCCATCTCTCCGACCAAAAATCTGGGAAAACATTTCAATCGCTGGACTTATTCAGTAATGGCTCAGGCCGAACGCTCAAGTATCAATGAAGTCAATGATTTCAGAGAAAAAACCCTGCATCTGCCCAAACGCAAAAGCGGACTCTATACCTTTTCTCTGAACGATCAAGCAATCCCGATCATTTATCCCATCAGTAAGGCCTTATTTCCGGAAGTAACCAGCTGGGAGGGCCGGGTTCTGACGCCGGGTTTTTTTTATCTTGATTCCGCAGCCGAGCAACTTGACTCCAGCCTCACATCGTTTTTAAGTGCCGGATCAGCTCCTATAATCGTCTCATTTAGCAGTATGCCTCTTAAAGCGCCTGAACAATTCAAAAACTGTCTTCAGGAAGCGCTTCTTGCCACCCATCAGCGGGGTATCCTATTAACTGGCAACAGTGGCATTCGCTTTGAAGATGACGCCGATCTGCTGACCATCGATGCAGCCCCCCATTCGCTGTTGTTTCCCCATGGAAAAGGAATCGTCCATCATGGTGGTGTGGGAACCATGGCCGCCGCCATCAAAAGCGGCAAACCGCAGCTGATTATACCCTTTTCGGTGGATCAACCCTTCTGGGCCAACCGCCTCTATCAACAGGGGTATGCCCTCAAACCGCTCAAGGAAACCCAGATCACGACACGATCGCTGATTCAACGCTTCATTGCCTTTGAAGAAGAGGCGGTTCAATCAAAATCCCGGGCTCTGAAGTCCCTCATAGATCAGGAAAACGGAACTGAAACGGCCCTTGCATTTATTGAGAAGCATTGTCGAAGCAACGTAAAGAGGAATCGATAAAACCACTCTGATTTGCTCCACAACTAAAAAAAGCAGCTCCGGTTGTTCACCCGAGCTGCTCAATAATTCGCTATTATTTCGCCATTTCATTCAACATGATAATCCTCAAACCCTCTTTTGACCTTTTTTATTTGGGAAAAGGTTCGTTTCATGCCAATTGACTGTATCACTAAAAATAAACCAAGGATGCCAAACGCAATCCCAACGATTATCACAATCAGATTGGCCGGACCCATCGGATTAATAAAGGCGTAAATCCCAAAGGCAATAAATCCTACCCCAAGCACGATTTTTGCAATTCTGCCGGCAGTCCCAGAATTTGCAGAAATAATCAATAGAAAAATCCCGGTAATAATTGCCCAGATGCCGATTATGATAATAAAAAATGAGACAATCACATTGGGTACCAGTAAAAAAATAGCGCAGATAATCAAACTAAAGATACCTCTGCCCAGGCTAAAGCCGGCCTCAGCGCCGTATTTGCTACGCAACACTAGGGCTGAGACAATATAGATAATTCCCATAATCCCACGATAGACACCAAAAACAAAGACCAACAGGGTAATGGCCTGATTGCTAAAAAAGATGGCAAAGATGCTCAATGCAATAAAACAAAGCCCATCCAGCAGCATCAGCCACCATCTGCCATATGACCGTTCCAACATATCAATACCCAGGGATCTCGCTTCACTTTGATTCATCTGACAACCTCCATCTTTCTCTTTTACGGCTATTTTTGTCTTTATTCTTTTTCCAATGCTGCAACGACCCGATCAAAAACCTGTCCTGCCCGAAGCTTGACCGGGTTGCAGGCTTCCACCTCATCCCGATAGTGTTTTTTGATATAATCACAATCCAAACTGCCAAACTCTTTCTCAAACTCTTCGACTAAAAGTTTTGCTGCACGCGTCATTTTAGCCTGGTCTGATGGTCTTTCTTCAGTATATAAAGCGCCCAGGGCTGCCAGTGAACCAGAAAAAGCGCCACAGGTTCTTTCAGAATAAAATCCGGCCCCAAAACCCTGAAGCATCCGAAAACTCTCTTCCGGAATTTTTAACTCATACGTGTCATTGGCCGCCCGTAGCAAAACCTCGGCACAATTCATATGATACTGGGATTGTTCTGCAACCGGTTTGTCTTTTCCAAAGGCATTATAACTCTCAATCGATTTTTTCATTTTTTCCTCCGCTTTGCTTTTTGGGTGATTCGGGGTACATTCTAATCTTAATGTGCCTTTTTGATATACCCCGAATTAATGACATAACACACGAATCAATAAAATTCTATTTTTGATCGGCGGTTTTCTTATCGATCGTTTTTCAGTTTTTCCACCATATCCAGTCGTTCCCAGGGCAGATCCAGATCTGGGCGACCAAAATGACCATAGGCGGCGGTTTGTTTATAGATTGGCGCTCGCAAACCTAGGTTTTTAATAATCGCTGCCGGTCTTAAATCAAAATGTTTTTGAATCAAGGCAATAATTCGGTCGTCTTCAATTTTTCCGGTACCAAAGGTATCAACATATATTGACACCGGTTTTGCCACCCCAATGGCATAAGCCAATTCCACTTCACATTTGTCGGCCAGACCAGCAGCGACAATATTTTTAGCCACGTGTCGGGCGGCATAGGCTCCAGAGCGATCCACCTTTGTGGGATCTTTCCCGGAAAACGCCCCGCCACCATGGCGACCATAACCACCATAGGTATCGACAATGATCTTTCGACCGGTTAATCCACAGTCTCCCTGAGGTCCGCCGATAACAAAACGGCCGGTGGGGTTAATGAAATATTTGGTTTCGGCATCCAATAATTGAGGATCAATGACCGCTTTAATCACTTTTTCGATCATATCTTTTTCAATGGTTTCTGATGAAACATCAGCGCTGTGCTGGGTCGAAATAACCACTGTATCAATTCGGGTCGGGACGCCGTCATTGTATTCCACCGTTACCTGGGTTTTCCCATCTGGCCGCAGGTAATCAACAACATTCTCTTTTCGAATATCGGTGAGTCGTTTGGCCAGCTGATGCGCCAAAGAGATTGGCAACGGCATCAGTTCCGGGGTTTCATTGCAGGCAAAGCCAAACATCATCCCCTGATCTCCAGCACCAGTAGCCAAATCAACCTCACTGGCTTCACCTTTTCGGGATTCCAATCCCTCGTCCACACCCATGGCAATATCCGCCGATTGTTCATCGATGGCTGTGATAACTGAACAGGTGTCGCAGTCAAAACCATATTTTGCACGGTCGTAACCAATTTCGCGGACGGTATTTCTGACCAGTTTAGGAATATCCACATAGCAAGAAGTGGTGATCTCACCGGCAACCAGTACCAAGCCAGTTGTCACCAACGTTTCACACGCCACCCGAGCCATCGGATCCTGCTCGAAAATCGCATCCAGAACGGCATCAGAAATCTGATCACAAATCTTATCGGGATGTCCCTCTGTTACCGATTCTGAGGTAAATAATTTTTTCATTTTGTTCTCCTTTTTTATTCTGTAATGTCTATTTACCTGATACTTAAATCACGAAAAAAGCCTCGTCTGATGACGAGGCTAATGTTCACATTAAATCCCATCATTGCGAAAATATCGCAGGTATTGGCACCATGCACATGCTGGTTGCCGGGTTTCATCGGGCCTGTCCCTCCACCTCTCTGGATAGGTAAATATTCAATTACTTTTTTTTAAATCATACACATCATTATTTTCTTTGTCAAGCATTTTATTACTGACTAAAGTTTTGGCAAGGATAACCTCAGCTTAATTTGATGAGCAAATCAAGCTATCGCTACAAGACTTCACAGCCACAATCAGTGATCACCACATCATCCTCAATCCGAATCCCAAGACCCCGTTTTTCCAGATAAAGCCCCGGCTCCACGGTCATGACCATGCCTGGTGCCAGGATCAGATCTCCGGCTGGTCGAACATCGTGGGTGTCCAAACCCAACGAATGACCGATTCCATGATAATAAAACTCCGTGATATCATTGTTTTCAGGAACAAAACCGGCGCGGCAACATTTTTCCAGGAACAGCTCTTTGGTCAGATTCTGCAGTTCTTTAAGCACAGCCCCCGGTCGATAGGCTGTGAACAGTTCCTGTTGAACCGCATTGACAATTCCGTAGAGTTTTTCCTGATCCATTGTCATTTCTCCATTTACTGCAAAGGTACGGCTGATGTCACCACAGTAGCCGTCGACCCGGGCCCCCAGATCCAGAAGCACCAGCTCACCGGCTTTTAAGGCACAGCGATTGGACACATAATGCAAAACAGTGGCGTTTTTTCCCGCTGCTACGATGGTTTCAAACGCCACGCCTTCGGAGCCCTGCTTTTTGACAAAATACTCAAAAAAAGCCGCCAGTTCATATTCATAGGTCCCCGGTTTGATAAGAACCTGCATCTCCTCAATGCCTTGTCGGGTAATGGCATTGGCTCTCGTAATGGCACTGATTTCTTCTGGCGTTTTAATCAGTCGCATTGCTGCCAAAATCGGATGCAAATCCCTTATTTCACACTGCTTCAACGTTTTTTTGAGCTCTTCGTCTTCGGTTTTAAAGCTTTGATGTTGGGGTGATTTAAAATCAAAATACAAAATCTGACTGGATGATGTCAGACCAATCACCCGGGGTAGCTCTTTGATATAAAAGACTTCATTAATACCCGAAACCGCTTTTGCTGCTTCACAAGTAATCTTCTTACCCACCCACTTTTCTTTCAGTGGATCCGCTTCTTCAATAAAGAGCTTCCAGGACAAATCACCGTGATGATCTTTGATCGCTACCAGAACCACCTCCGGCTCACGAATCCCAGTTAAATAATAAAAATTATTATTGGCAAAAAAAGGATAGCTGGCGTCCTCGGTCATTGCGATTTCCCGACCAGAAAATAGGATTGCCAAGCTATTATTTTCCAGCTGTTCTGCCATCTTTCTTCTGTTTTCTAGATAAAAATTCTGCGATAGTGCCATTACTACTCCTGTTTTCTAAAATAAAGACAGCCCACCGGCAACCAATGCCGTAACAATAATTCCTGCCGTAGCCGATCCCAAAGTAACTGAAATCATACTATGTTTAAAATCCAGTCCGATTAGCGAAGCTGCCAGACACCCTGTCCAAACCCCGGTTCCCGGTAAGGGAATGGCAACAAAAATAAACAAACCCCAAAACTCATACTGCGTCAGTTTATCTGATTTTTTCATTCCTTTGGCAATAATCCAACTGGCCATCTTCCCGAATATTTTAGTACCTGACATCCATTTAAGGATAGCTGGGATAAACATCAAAATAAATGGCGCCGGGATAATGCTCCCCAGAACCCCCAATAGATAGGCCTGTAGATACGACATATCATAAGCTAAAATTGCCAGGGGAATGGCCCCGCGCAGTTCAACAACCGGAATGGCTGAAATAACGATGATCTCCAGCCAATCCGGCAAAAATGCCAAAAAATTAATAATTGCCTGTTGCATATAAACAAATCTCCTTTTAATCTCTCCGGTTAAGTGTTAGAATGACTATAGAATGCCATTAAGTCTATATTGTACCTTTTATGAATGATTTTGACAAGCTTCGGTTAAGGAACACTTACTTCGGCATCATGATAAACACAGGAGCACTCAATGAAAAAAATTCTTGGCCCCCTACGTCGGGGGGTTGAAAAATATCAAATGATTAAGCCCGGTGACCGCATTGCTGTCGGTTTGTCCGGTGGTAAAGATAGTACCGCACTATTGGTCGCCATGAAGCGCTTTCAGTACTTTTCGCCAGTCCCTTTTGAACTGGAAGGAATTACCCTCGACATGGGCTTTGGGGGCATGGATCTGACTCCATTGATTGATTTATGTGCCCGTCTGGATATCCCTTATACCATCAAAAAAACTTCCATTGGACCAATCGTTTTTGAAGAACGACAGGAAAAAAATCCCTGTTCACTCTGCGCCCGGATGAAACGAGGTGCCCTCCACGATCTGGCGATTGAGCGGGGTTGTCGTACCATTGCCCTGGGTCACCATGCCGACGATGCGATTGAGACTTTTTTTCTTAGTCTGTTTTATGAAGGACGAATTAACACCTTCTCACCGGTAACCTATCTGGATCGAAAAGACATCACCTTGATCCGACCCTTAATTTTTGTTAAGGAACGAGATATTATCGGCGATCCGGAAATCAAAACTCTACCGGTCATCCCGAGCACCTGTCCTGCCGATGGCCATACGAAACGGGAAGACATCAAAATGATGATTAAAAATCTCCGCAAAACCATTCCGGATCTGGATGACCGGGTGTTAGGCGCCATCCAAAATAAGGAACAGTTGAACTTGTGGTTTTAATCTCTAATTAATAATATTTTATTATAGTAACAAAAGAAAGTAGGTATAAAAATGAATGAAAAAATTCTCGTTGTCGATGATGAAGCATCGATTGTTGATTTAATAAAATTGGAACTGGAATTTGAAGGTTATCAGGTGGAAACTGCCAGCGACGGTGTGGAAGCCGTTGAAAAAGCACTGGCGATTCACCCCGATCTGATTGTACTGGATATCATGCTGCCCAAGAAAAACGGTTATGATGTCTGTCGGGAACTCTCTCCCCAGCTCGGTGTTCCGATTATCCTTTTAACCGCTAAAACTGATATTATTGATAAGGTTTTGGGACTGGAACTGGGTGCAGATGATTATCTGACCAAACCTTTTGACAATCGAGAGCTGTTAGCCCGGATCAAAGCCCATCTGCGTCGTTCAAATATTACCATTGAGCCCCAAAAACAAGAATCACTCCTTAAAAATGGTGATTTGAGCATTTATGCCGATGAGCGAATGGTCATGCTGGATGGCAAAGAAATTCATCTTACTCCCAAAGAGTTTGAGTTACTCTTTTTGCTGGCCTCCAATCTGGAACAGGTTTTCCCCCGAGATACCCTACTGGAAAAAATATGGGGATATGATTATTATGGCGATACCCGAACCGTTGATATGCACGTTCAGCGCATCCGCCGTAAAATTGACACCCAGGGCAATAAATACATCCAAACTGTTTTTGGAATTGGATATAAAATGAGGAAACTTTAATGCAACTAAGCTATCGGGTTCGAATGATCTTATACAACATTCTGCTTTTTGCTTTTGCATTTTTAATTGTTGTATTTTGCGTTTTTCAGGGAACCTCCTATTACTACATCAATCAAACAAAAGATGACTTACAAAAAACAGCCCAGGACTCCACCTTGTTTATCAGCCAGGAATTAAAAAACATTCAAAGCTCTGACCCTCTAAAAAACCGGTTTATCGGCAATAGTCTGTATCTCTCTAAAAGCATTTCTGAAAAAGAAAACCATCGGGTTCTGCTGTTTGACACAGAGGGCAATCGCATTGCGGACTCCGTCGATGAGACGACCATCAATAATATCCTTAACACCGAACTTGAGCTGTCGTTGGCTGAGAATGCCCCGGTATTTACCCTCAAATCGATTAATGATGCCAGTATGGCTTATTTTACCGCCCCAATTACCATTGATAATAGCATTGTGGGATACATTGGTTTTGTTTATTCGATGCATGAAATGGACACTTTTCTGCATGTTGCCGGAATCCTTTTTGCAATTGGCGGATTGATTGGTCTGATGGTTCTAATTTTTGTCACCATGTCATTCTCGAAACACTTTTTTCAACCGATCAAAGATCTGACGAAGATCTCCAAAGAAATCAATCATGGCAATTATAATTTGACGATTTATTATAAGCACACCGATGAAATCGGCGATCTGACCCAGGCCTTTAATGACATGGTTACCAATATCAACAATGTCATCCTGCAGCTGGAATCGGAGCGAAAACGTCTGGCCGGAGTTTTGGCATCGATTGATGACGGGCTCTTGGCCATCGATAAGAATGGCAATATAATCACCTCAAACAGTTACATTAAAACGTATTTCAATGTCAGCAATCCCAAAACGATTTATGACTTTCAATATCAGTCATTTTTGCGGGATATCTTTGACAGCCTTAAGAACGGCAAGGATCATATTTCTGAAGAAATTGACTGCAACAACCGGAATCTTTTGCTCATTGGCAGTCCCATCCGGGAAAAAGGTTTTGAAGAAAACTATATGATTATTATCCGTAACATGACCGCTGCCCGGCATATTCAGGAAGAACAGCGAAAATTCATCAGCAGTGTTTCCCATGAGTTACGCACCCCACTAACGACGATTATTGGCTATACGGATATGCTTACCCGTCGACAGGTGGCAGATCCGGAAATTATCAACCGCTCGCTGAATACCATCAACCGTGAAGGGCACCGATTGTTGCGCTTGGTTGATAATTTATTAAATGTGAATAAATTTGATAAAGCCGAGTTTGATTTTAAGAAAACGAATCTAAACATCGTTTTGCTGCTTTCCGATGTCGTCGAACAAATGCAGATTAAAGCCAGCCAGTCCGACGTTGAAATTAACTATGTGTCTGACGAACTTCCAGAAATTTTGGGAGATTATGACCGGCTTCAGCAGGTCTTTATCAATATTATTCATAACGCCATCAAGTACTCAAACCGTGGTGATATCATTGATGTTGTATCTGCCATCGAAGATAATCACATCGTGGTGTCCATCCGGGATTATGGTCCGGGGATTTCAGAAATCGAACAAAAGCGCATTTTCAATGCTTTTTATCGGGTTGAAGAAGATCGCTCCCGAGGTACTGATGAAGGCGGTTCCGGATTGGGCCTCTATATTGTCAAGCAGATTGTCGAAAAACACGAGGGGAAAATCGACATCGTCAGTCAGGTTGGCGAAGGTACCAATATTATTGTCACCCTTCCCATTCTATCGGTTTTAATTTATGGAGGTGATCAAGATGAAAAAAACGCAAAATAAACTATGCTTTTTTGCTCTCATCCTCTTAATTCTGATCACCAGCAGCGGCTGCCAGAACCTCTTTATTCCCACTAACGTTCCGGTTGTTTTGCGCAATGATCCGGTCTCCAGTAAGCCATCCCCCCAGCAAATCAGCATTCAATCCTATACGATGGCGTCTCCCGGAGTGGTTCAGGACATCACCAATAGTGGCAACAATCTGGTTCTTTTCACCTTTGGTACGACCTACAACATCAACACCTATAACACCGAAACCATGCAGTTGTCGGCTTTTGTCAATTCTGATAAAAAAGCCTTGAGTGCCCTTTATGATACCTTTGATACTGGTATCTATTATGCCGAAAAGCTGATTGATCCGATTACTGGCAATGTTGGCAGCCAGATTATCTGGTCAGATGTCAATCAAAATACTACCCGGGTTATTTCCCTTCCCGAAGAAAACGTCATTCAACACTTCGGCATTGGCGATTCCGGCCAGGTAGTCTATGCCAACAACAACAACCAAATTGTCCTGGCCGATAGCGAGGGAAATCGTCAGGTTTACAGTGTCCTTAATAACTATACTATTTTGGCTGTTGACTTCATCAGTCAGGAGAAAGGTTTTATCTTTATTGCCACCGATCCTCAAAACGAAGAGCGAACCAATTTATATTACGCCAAAATGAAAGATGGGTCGAACGAACTGGCTTCAACGATGATTGCCGAGAATGTAAGCAGTTTTGATATAAACGATTTAACCAATCAGGTTGTCTTTATTAAAAACAGCGGAGATGCCCAAAGTATTCGCACCTGGAACACTAGTGCCAGTACCACAAACAGCCTCGCTACTGGTAGTTACAAGTCAGCCCGGTTTACACCCAATGGGGAACGGATTGTCTTTACCCAAACAACGCCAAATTCCGATTCTCAGCTAAAATCAATCTGGATTATGGATGCCAATGGCAAAAATCCCCTCCAACTTACAGCCCCACTGAATATCAATTCTGAGATTATCTGTCATCCATACAAGTCGGTGCTTTTTTTCTCAGTCGAAAAAAGCTCTGACAGTATCAGTTCTGCTGATGAACATACCCTATCCCAAACCTATCAGCTCACTTACAAAATTGACTGAAGCGAATTTGTTCCACAAAAAAGCGACCGTATTGAAAAACAACGGTCGCTTTTTTGAATATTTATGGCTAATTACATCATTTGAACCCGCCCCTGATAGACAACCCCACGTTTGGGGTCAACTGAGATCAGCTTACCATGTTCCAGAATCTCCAGCGCCTTAACAACATTTACAATAACCGGAATATCATAATGAAGTCCAGCAATTGCACCTTCCGAACTGAGTCCACCTTCTTCCGTAATTATTGCAGAAGCCAGTGGCAAGACCTGGCTGACCTCCGGTGTCAGGGTTTTTACCACTAAAATATCGCCTTCCCGGAAATCATCCAGGTTAGCCGCAGTAATAAGCTTGGCATGGCCAGTCACAGGTTTTTTGCCAATACCCACCCCATTGATAATCGCATTTCCAACGGTATGAACTTTGATCATATTGGTATTTCCCTGAACGCCCAGCGGGACACCGGCGGCGACTACTGCCAGATCACCAAATTTGACATAACCCTGTTCGACAGCTTTTTTGACCACGTCCATAATCATTGTATCGGTGTCGCCAAACTCTGGCGTATAAATACAATTGACTCCCCAAACCAGGGCTAACCGACGGACGGTTGTTACCTTATCGGTTACCGCCAGAATGCCGCAATCCGGGCGGTATTTAGAAATCATCCGGGCGGTGTGTCCTGACGATGTTGCCGCAATAATGGTTTGAGCATCCAACTGTTCAGCAATCTGGCAGGCCCCTTCGCTAACGGCATTGGTAATGGTCAGCTCGCCATGATCAGGTTTTTTCCGACGGGCATACTCCTCTGAATCTTCGCTTTTTACGACAATATTATACATCGTCTTGACAGACTCAACCGGATAGGAGCCAGCTGCGGTTTCACCAGATAACATCACAGCATCGGTTCCATCAAATACCGCATTGGCTACGTCGCCAACTTCAGCCCGGGTTGGTCTGGGGTTACGCATCATTGAATCCAGCATCTGCGTGGCCGTAATAACCGGTTTGCCCAGTAAATTACATTTTCTGATAATCGTTTTTTGAACCAAAGGAACATCTTCCGCAGGAATTTCTACCCCTAAATCCCCTCTGGCGACCATGATCCCATCTGAAACATTTAGTATCCGGTCAATGTTCTCAACACCTTCCTGATTTTCAATTTTAGAAATAATGTCAATACGGTCGCCGCCATTACGTTCCAGAACTTTTCTAATTTCCAGTACATCATGAGGCTTTCTGACAAAGGATGCCGCCACGTAATCAACCTTCTGCTGGATGCCAAAAATAATATCACTGCGGTCTTTTTCAGTCAGTGCTGGCAATTCAATGCTCATCCCTGGCAGGTTAATACTCTTTTTACTGCCCAGGGTTCCACCGTTTAAGACGCTGCAAACCATCTCCGTGTCAAAAACATCGTCGACTTCCAGTTGAATTAAACCATCGTCAATCAGAATTCGACATCCCGGTGAGACTTCATTGGGAAGATTTTCATGGGAAATGCTGAATCGCTTTGCATCGCCCGAAATTATTTCAGTCGTTAACGTTACCTTTTCTCCAGCCACCAATTCCACTTTTCCAGCACTTAGTTCTCCGGTTCGGATTTCCGGGCCTTTGGTATCCAACATAATCGCCACCGGGATTCCCAGCTCTTTTCGCACTTCTTTAATCCGCTGAATTCTGGCAGCATGTTCTTCATGGCTACCATGAGAAAAATTCAACCGTGCCACGTTCATTCCATTGAGAATAAGTTCTCGTAGTATTTCCTTTGTATCTGCTGCTGGTCCTAACGTGCAGACAATCTTAGTTTTTTTCATTTTCTACCTCTTTTCATATTTAATCTGTATTATAAAATAACGGATGAGGCCGTTAAGTCTCTACCAACATCGTTATTGGTTTTTGTTGCGATCTTTGATTTACCTATTTTAAACTAATTTCAACGGAGATGAGCCGGTCACCATATACAGTGGTGCCGATTTTTCCTGATTCATTTTAAATGGATAATACCGAGGCCATATCGTAAATATCCTGACGGAAGATTTTTGGCATTTGCAGTGCTTCCTCAATGGGAATGCCCAGATACGACCCACAGCGCTGCGCCATCACCGTTCCAGTTTCTTTTTTGACAATACTTAACACCGCATTATATCCCATAAAGCTGGCCAGATTCCGATCCATATTGGAGGGTGAGCCACCTCTCTGGATATAACCCAAATTGGTGCCCTTGGTTGTGACCTGGGTTTTCTCTTCGATCTTGACGCAATAATCCCGGTAATTACCGCACCCCTCTGCAAGCATCACAATGCTGTGAAGTTTGCCCCGGTCTTTACCCTGGAGCAGACGCAGGCAGATAGCATCCAGATCGGTTTCAACCTCCGGCAAGATCAAGGCTTCTGCCCCTCCAGATAATCCAGCAAACAGGGCGATATCGCCACATTTTCGCCCCATTACCTGAACCACATTAATTCGGTTGTGCGAATAGGTGGTATCTCTGATCTTACTGATGGCATCAAGAGCGGTTGTCACTGCGGTATCAAATCCAATGGTATAATCAGTAAAGCCCAGATCATTATCAATGGTACCGGGAATTCCCACCACACTCGCCCCCAGTTTCTGAAGCGCCAAAGCACCATTCATACTGCCATCACCACCGATAACAATCAGGTGCTCAATCCCATACTCCTCGAGCACGTTGGCGCTTTGCCGCACCCCGGCATCCGTTGCAAAAAACTCACTTCGGGAGGTTCGTAATACAGTTCCACCCCGCTGCAGAATATCAGCCACCGAGTAAACACTAAGGGGTGTAATGTCCCCTTCCAGTAATCCTGAATAGCCCCGATTAATTCCGTACACTTCTATTTTATTATAAATTGCTGTCCTCACAATGGCTCGAATACAGGCATTCATTCCGGGTGCATCGCCTCCACTGGTTAAAACTCCAATTCTCATTTTACTTTACCTCCACATTTTTTATTCCTAAAATTTGGCCTAATTCTGTGATCAGTTTTTCTTCAGGAGTAACCCATAAATCTTTATTGGCTCCAAAATGTTTATTTTCGTTTTTCAGATATAACACCACCGGCACCGGCCCCGGATACCTAATTAGAATCGATTTAACTGAATTTATCAAGGTCTTTTCTGTTAAATCCCCTAAACTCAAAATCAGTTTTTGTCGGTTCTGCGCGCCGCCATTAGTGGCATAGGTAGCGGTTTTTTCTTTTACTTCAAGGTTCTCTCTGTTTTTAGGAGGCTCGCCGATGGGATAGATTTGCGCCGCAATCACCGAGGTTCGAGCTTCCTCATTGTAATTGATCCGGCCCTTGATCACGACCGGCTGATCAGGTTTTAAATAGCGACGATATTCATCATAGGTTTTGGGAAAAACCACTACCTCGATCCGTCCATACAAGTCTTCCAGGGTTATAAACGCCATCATCTGACCTTTTTTTGTCATCATGGTTTTTAATTCCACAATTAACCCACCAATACTGACCTGTTGTCCATCCCTGATCCCAGCATCTTTTAAATCCTGATAACTGTCAACCAGATTGGAAAACAAGCTGACTGTTTTTTTGAGGACATCCTCATATTTCTCCAGTGGATGGCCGGTAACGTAGAGACCTAAAACCTCCTTTTCCATTGCCAGCCGTTCCTCTTTGGAAAACGGCTGTTTTTGCGGGAAGTGGTCTTCTTTCAAGTTCGTCAGTTCTTTTGAACCGCCCAGTCCAGCCAAATCCAACAGAGACATCTGCCCGGAGATCCGGTCTTTCTTTTCCCGCTGTACCTGATCAACAATCAGTTCAGCCGTAGCCAGCATCTGTGCCCGGCTACTGCCGATCCCATCAAATGCACCACCTTTGATAAGACTTTCGATACTCCGCTTATTAAGGGATTTGAGATCCACCCGTTCACAAAAATCCCGGAGATTCTGAAAATCCCCTTTCGCTTTTCGAGCTTCAATGATAGCGGCGATGGCGTTTTTCCCCAGACCTTTAACCGCTCCCAATCCAAAACAGATGGAATTGCTGGAAACACTGAATTTCTCATAGCTGGCATTAATACTGGGTGGTAATACATGAATACCCATTTTTCGGCAATCTTCAATATATTTTGCCACTTTTTTCTCATCATCCATAATGCTGGACATTAACGCCGCCATAAACTCGGTGGGATAATAACACTTCAGCCAGGCGGTCTGGTAGGCAATCACTGCATAGGCCGCAGCATGGGATTTATTAAAGGCGTATTTGGCAAAATCTTTCATCTCTTCAAATATTTTTTTAGCAGCCGTTTCGGAAACGCCACGTCGAATAGCACCATCAATGACAACTTTTCCTGTTTCATCCACCTCACCATGGATAAATACCTGACCCTCAGCCTCCATCACACTGCTCTTTTTCTTGGACATGGCCCGCCTGACCAGATCACTTCGTCCCATTGAAAAGCCAGCCACGTCCCGAAAAATCTGCATGACCTGTTCCTGATAAACCATGCACCCATAGGTTACGTTTAAGATTTTTTCAAGGATGGGATGGTCATAGGTTATCTGCGATGGATTTTTTTTATTCTCAATGTAGCGGGGAATCTGATCCATGGGGCCAGGTCGATACAGTGAAATTCCGGCGATAATATCTTCAAAGCTACCGGGCTGAAGATCCTTGATAAACTGCTGCATGCCCCGGCTCTCCAGCTGAAAAACACCCAGGGTATCCCCTTTTGAGAGCATTTCATAGACCTTGGCATCATCCATTTCCAGACTGTCCAGATCCAGCCGCTTGCTGATGCTATGTTCAATATTTTCCAGGGCATCCCGGATCACCGTCAAGGTGCGCAAACCCAGGAAATCCATTTTCAACAGGCCCAGGTCTTCCAAAAGACCCATCGGAAACTGGGTTGTGATCACATCATTGTTGCGAAACAGCGGAATGTACTCCACCAGTGGCAAATCAGAGATGACCACTCCGGCTGCATGGGTGGAGGCATGTCGGGATAAGCCTTCTATGGATTGAGCCGTTTTTACCAGTTTGGCAATATCCGCATCGCCCTCTTCCATCTTTTTAAGTTCAGGATTTTCCATCAACGCTTCTGCAATGGTAATATTCACCCCGGGATGAATGGGTATTTCTTTAGCCACCCGATCGACCAGATTATAGGGCATATCCAATGCTCGACCAACATCCCGAAGAGCCCCCCGGGCTGCCATGGTTCCAAAGGTTATAATCTGTGCGACCCGATCTTCGCCGTACTTGTTGACGACATAATCGATGACTTCCTGTCGTCGTTCATAACAAAAATCCACATCAATATCTGGCATCGTTACCCGCTCCGGGTTTAAAAAACGTTCAAACAGCAATTGGTATTTAATCGGATCGATGGTCGTTATCCCCAGGCTGTAGGCAACCAGACTACCGGCGGCACTTCCCCGTCCCGGTCCAACCATAATCTGGTTATCTTTGGCATACTTGATAAAATCCCAAACGATCAGAAAATAATCATCAAAGCCCATATTATGAATGGTTTTTAATTCAAAAACCAGACGATCCAGTAACTCGTCAGTCAGCTCTGCGTATTTCTTTGACAGCCCTGTCATGCAGAGTTCTTTTAAATAGTTTTCTGCGGTTTTTCCGGGAGGTAATTCAAATTGGGGTAGATGGGTTTTTTCCAAATCAAAACTGACCTGACAACGTCTGGCAATCCGGTTGGAATTTTCAATAGCTTCCGGCATGTCCGAAAAGAGCTTGCTCATTTCTTCCGGACTCTTTAAATAGAACTCGTTGTTGGGAAAACGCATTCTTTTTTCTTCGGAAACAGTCGCAGCAGTTTGAATACATAGAAGAATGTCATGGTTTTCACTGTCTTCTTTACGAACATAATGGACATCATTGGTGGCAACCAGAGGAATGCTCAATTTTTTCGACAATTGAATCAACCGTTCATTAATTAGCGCTTCTTCCCGGAGCCGATGATCCTGAACCTCTAGAAAGAAATGATCCTTACCAAAAATATTCTGGTAAAGCAGACAGCGCGCTTCAGCGCCAGCCAAGTCGTTGTTTAAAAGCATTTGAGGGATTTCACCGGCAATACAGGCGGACAGGCAAATAATCCCCTCGCTGTGATCCCGCAAACACTCATGATCCACTCTGGGTTTATAATAAAATCCATCAACGAATCCTTTTGAGACAATCTTCATGAGATTTTTATACCCCAGATTGTTCTCTGCTAACAGAATAAGATGCGCCCGTTCCTTGTCATAGGCCGGATCTTTTTTTTCAAGACCTCTGGGTGCTACGTAAACTTCACATCCGATTACCGGATGAACTTTTTCAGCAAGGCAGGCCTTGTAAAAATCGATGGCACCAAACAGCACCCCGTGATCGGTTAGTGCTATACTATCCATGCCGCTTTGGGCAACTGCTTTAACAAGCTCATTGATTCGACCGAAGCCATCGAGTAAACTATATTCACTATGTACATGAAGATGTGTAAATTGTTTTTCCATCTTTTTTTCCACTCTACTGTTCAAATTAAGTTTCATATTTTTTTAACTATTTCCGATTTCTTTAGATTTTATTATAGCATAGATTCTTAAAAATAAATAGACATTTTGTCCCGGTCGGATGATATTGATCCCAGCTTGCCTTATCTTATATCTTTCCTACATTATATACTATTTTTAAGCGATTATTAAATTTCATTTGAAATGATTAGTGATAATCATCATTTTATTTGTTATTTATTTAACATTATTTTTTTACCGGTAATCCTTTACATTATTTCTGAGTTATGTTATTATGTGTTCGTAAATAATTTTACGATTGTTTGCGAAGTGATTTAATAATTTCATATATTGGCAGGAGTTATGGAGGGCCGTACTTTCGTTTTTACATTAAGAGAATATGTAAATCTGTTAGTATGTGCTTTTTTTGTTTGCTTCTATATCCTTTCCTTATGGTTTCGTTATGTTTCTCAAACATAATTAAATAAATAATTAAATAAATAGGGGGTTATACTTATGAAAAAGTATATCTTATCACTGGATGCAGGAACCACGAGTTCAAGAGCGATTTTATTTAACCATGACAGCGAAATCGTTAGTGTTGCACAAAAAGAATTTACTCAAATCTATCCAAAAGCCGGTTGGGTTGAACATGACGCCATGGAAATTTGGGCTACCCAAAGTGGTGTTGTTACTGAAGCAATGTCAAAAATTGGCGCAACCGCTGAAGAGATTGCTGCTATCGGTATCACAAACCAACGTGAAACAACTGTCGTTTGGGACAGAAAAACTGGCGAACCTATTTATAATGCCATTGTTTGGCAATGCCGTCGTACTGCATCTTTCTGTGATGAATTAAAAGCCCGCGGTCTGGAAGACTACGTTCGTGAAAACACCGGTCTTGTAATCGATGCATACTTCTCCGGAACAAAAATCAACTGGATTTTAAATAACGTTCCTGGTGCTCGTGAAAGAGCAGAAAAAGGCGAACTGGCTTTCGGTACTATTGATACCTGGTTAATCTGGAAATTAACAGATGGTAAGGTACATGTGACTGATTATTCAAATGCTTCCCGTACCATGGCATTTAATATTAAAACCCTCAAATGGGATGAAAAAATGTTAAAAGAGCTGGATATCCCTGCTTCTATGTTACCAGAAGTTCGTCCATCCTCTGATGTTTATGGCACAACTTCTCTTTATGGCACTGAAATTCCAATTGCTGGTGCTGCTGGTGACCAACAGGCTGCCCTTTTCGGACAAGCTTGCTTTGAACCTGGTATGGCTAAAAATACATATGGAACCGGTTGCTTTATGCTGATGAACACTGGCGACAAACCTGTTAAATCGAACAGCGGCTTGGTTACTACCATTGCCTGGGGCCTGGATGGCGAAGTTGACTACGCATTAGAAGGCTCAATCTTCGTTGCCGGTGCAGCAATCCAATGGTTAAGAGATGAAGTTCGACTGGTTGACTCTTCACCAGACAGCGAATTCTATTGTAATAAAGTTGCTGATACCAATGGCGTTTACATGGTTCCAGCTTTTGTTGGTCTGGGCGCTCCACATTGGGATATGTATGCGCGAGGCGCAATTTTAGGATTAACCCGTGGTGCCAACAAATCTCATTTAATCCGAGCAACTGTTGAATCGTTAGCTTATCAGACAAAAGATGTTCTGGATGCAATGGAAAAAGACTCTAACATTAAATTGGCAGCATTAAAAGTAGATGGCGGCGCTTGCGCTAACGATTTCTTAATGCAATTCCAGGCTGATATCTTAGGCGTTCCTGTTGATCGTCCTTCGATCGTAGAAACAACCGCTATGGGTGCTGCTTACCTGGCTGGTCTGGCTGTTAAATTCTGGGATGGTAAAGCTGATGTAACCAACGCCTGGAAACTTGACCGTTCATTCGCTCCTGCGATGGATGCCGATGTTCGTGCTAAATTATATGCTGGCTGGTTAAAAGCTGTAGAATGCTCTAAAGGCTGGGAAGACGCAGAATAATCTGTTGTCCCTAAAGAAATATTTGTAACATCAATTGTTGGGGTGTTTTTGACACCCCAACAATTCAGATTTTTCTCTTTCCTATTTTTGTGATTGTGTTATAATGAATTTACAAATACAATCCGACCGGGAGGAGTTTTATGTCGACGAGAAAATGTCTTCTCATGTTTCAGAACAACCCCATCATTGTCGCCGTTCGTAATCCTAAAGATATTTACGATGCCATCCATTCGAAATCACAAATCATCTTTCTGCTGACTGGCAACGTATATAATTTGAAAAAGATGGTGGAACTTTGTATCAACGCCGATAAATATGTGTTTACCCATCTGGATCTGATTAAAGGTTATTCACAGGATAATTATTTTATTAAATATCTAAAAGATGAGATCAAGCCAGCAGGGATTATTACCACTAAAAACAATATTATCACTCGGGCCAAACAGGAAGGTCTGATGACGGTTCAGCGTCTATTTCTATTGGATTCTTCAGCCATGGATATTTCAATCAATTCGGCCAAGAAAATTAAGCCCGATGCCATCGAAATTCTGCCTGGCCTTGTTCCAAAGCTGATCACAGCCGTTAAGAAAGAGGTCGATATTCCAATAGTTACCGGGGGATTCATCGAGACAGAGGAAGAAGTTCGTTCTTGTCTAGCTGCTGGTGCATTATCTGCCAGCACATCTCACAAGCCATTGTGGGATAAAATAGAGCTTATTCGGGAAGAGCAACGATTGCTACACAAGGAATAAGTAAAAATAAAATACAAGGCAACGGAGAGCCATACTGTTTTCTTAAATGAATCCTTATTTAAGAAAATTGTATGGCTTTTAATTTTTTATAGTTCTTAGGAGGAATATATTATGTATGATATCGCCATTATTGGAGCTGGTATTGCCGGTTCCTACATTGCTCGGGAATTAACCCGATACAAACTGGACATCGTTTTACTGGACGGAGAAAATGATGTTGGAAATCAGATTACCATGGCCAATTCCGCCATTGTCCATGCAGGCTTTGATGCACCTGCTTCAAAATTAAAGGGAAAATTCAACGCTCCCGGAAACATCATGTATGAAAAAGTCTGCGAAGATCTGGATGTTCCCTTTAAACGTTGCGGCTCCCTGGTTGTTGCCCACAATGAATATGAGATGGCAACCATTCAGGAACTGTATCAGAATGGTCTGAAGAATGGTGTTCCCGGACTCCAGATTTTGTTCAAAGATGAAGTCCATGCCATGGAACCCAATCTGAATGAAGATATTTGCGGTGCCTTATATGCACCCACCGCAGGCATCGTCTCACCGTTTGAACTGTGTATTCACGCTGCTGAAAACGCTGTCGACAATGGTGTGACCCTGAAAATGAATCATATGGTCAGTGACATCAAAAACCACCACGGCTATTTCGAAATCATTACCAATGCCGGTAATGTGGAAGCTAAATACGTCATCAACGCAGCCGGATTATTTGCTGACAATATTTACGCAATGGTCGGTGAGCCCTATTTTAAACTGCTGGCCCGAAAAGGACATTACTTTATTTTTGATAAAGAAGCCGGCTCTCTGGTTAACAGTGTGATCTTCCCATGTCCATCTAAAAAAGGTAAAGGAATTCTGGTTGCTCCAACTGTTCATGGAAATCTTTTGATTGGCCCGGATGCCGAACCAGTTTCTTATAAGGGTGACATTGCCACCACCGGCGAGCGCCTTGATTATATCAAAGAAAACGCCCTGAAAAATTGTCCTGATCTGCCTTTTAATAAGATTATCCGCTCCTATGCCGGTCTGCGAAATACGCCGGTAAGAGACACCTATACCACTACAGATGGTGACTTCATCATTGAAGAATCGCCAGTGCGTGGCTTTATCAATGTGGCTGGCTATGAATCGCCTGGGCTCACTTCCATTCCGGCTGTAGCTCACCATGTTGTTGAAAATATTGTCAAACCAATGATTCCTCATCTTGAAGAGAATCCTGACTATAACCCAAAAGTCCGCAAACATCTGCGTTTTGATGAAATGACCGAAGATGAAAAAGTTGAAATTATTAAAGAAGACCCGAAATATGGTAAGGTCATCTGTCGCTGCGAAACCATTACCGAAGGTGAAATCATTGATGTTATTCACCGTAGCGCTGGTGCTAGAAGTGTTAAAGCGGTAAAAAAACGAACCCGCGCCGGAATGGGCCGCTGTCAGGGCGGTTTCTGTTCACCCCGGGTTGTTGAAATTCTGGCCAGAGAACTTAATGTTCCATTGGATGATGTAATGTATGATCAACAGGATTCTGCCTATATCCTTTCCGGTCACACAAAATCTGTTAAGGAGGAAGCATAATCATGATTTATGATGTTGTAATTTTAGGTGGCGGCCCTGCTGGGCTAGCCGCAGCTGTTGAAGCTAAAAATGGTGGAGCAGAAAATGTTCTGATCCTCGAGAGAGACCGGGAACTGGGCGGTATCCTTAACCAATGTATCCATAACGGTTTCGGTTTACATACCTTTAATGAAGAATTAACTGGCCCGGAATACGCTGAACGTTATATTCAGAAAGTCAAAGATCTGAATATCCCCTATATGCTGGATACCATGGTACTTGATATGCACGACAATGGCGATCTTAAGTCTATCCACGTCATCAATGAAGAAAACGGGTACATGATTATTGAAGCCAAGGCGGTCATCTTAACCATGGGCTGTCGGGAACGAACTTCTGGAGCCATTGGAATTCCTGGATACCGTCCTTCCGGCGTCTTTACTGCCGGTACGGCTCAGCGGTTTATTAACATGGAAGGCTTTATGCCCGGTAAAGAAGTGGTTATCCTGGGATCAGGTGATATCGGACTGATTATGGCCCGCCGAATGACTCTGGAAGGCGCCCATGTTCAGGCAGTCTGTGAGCTGATGCCCTACTCCAACGGTTTGGTTCGTAATATTGTTCAGTGTCTGGATGACTATGATATTCCCTTAAAATTAAGCCACACCATTACCTTTATCCATGGTAAAGATCGCTTAGAAGGGGTTACCGTTGCCAAGGTTGATGAAAAACTCAAAGTCATTCCCGGCACCGAAGAGTATATTCCCTGTGATACCCTGCTGCTTTCTGTCGGATTAATCCCCGAGAATGAAATTACCCGTAATGCCGGGGTTGTCATGGATAATCGCACGAATGGTGCCATTGTTGGCGAACTGCGTCAAACCTCGATGCCGGGTGTGTTTGCCTGCGGCAATGTTGTTCATGTTCATGACCTGGTGGATTTTGTCAGCGAAGAAGCGGTTCTTGCCGGTAAGGGTGCCGCAAAATTCATCAAAGGCGAGCTTGATAATGAGATTACCTTCACCACCACCAACGGCGACGGCATTGGCTATGTTGTTCCCCAACAAGTTGCCATGAAAAATGTTGAAGACAAGGTTACCTTCTATATGCGGGTTCGTCAGGTCTTTAAAGATAAGGTCGTTAACGCCTATATCGGTGATCAGTTAATCGCCACCAAAAAAGAAAAGAAATTACTACCCGCTGAAATGGTAAACTTTAAAATTGCCAAAGATGTTTTAGCTCAATATCCTGCCGGAGAAATCCGATTTGTCGTAGAGGAGGCCAAATAATGAAAAAAGAAATGACCTGTATTGTTTGCCCCATCGGGTGCCAAATGACGATTGAAGAAAAAGCTGATGGTACCTACGAGGTCACCGGTAACACCTGTAAACGTGGCCCCAAATATGCCATCAATGAAATGACTAACCCCACCCGGGTAATTCCGACCACCGTGGTCATCAAAAACGCCATGTTGCCCCGTCTGCCGGTTAAGACGGCAGAACCAATCCCTAAAGGCCAGATTTTTGATGCCATGGCTGCAATTAACCAGGTGGTTGTCGAAGCACCTGTTAAAACCGGCGATGTTGTCATCAAGGATCTTTTAGGTCTTGGCATTGATGTGGTCGCCACCAGAACCATGGACAAATGTTAATCCCATTGATTTAAACAGTTAAAAAAGAGTCTGAAGATAATCTCACCCATTATTTTCAGCTCTTTTTTATTTTTTACTCATATTTTCACTCTTTATATTCGTAACAACAAAATATTAATTTGTTACAAAACAGACATTGAATTACAACCATCTTTTATGATAAGTTTAACTATACAAATTCTCTTATCAAAGGTGCCCTTTCATGTACAAAAAACAAACACCCCCTTTTAATAAAAGCCTGGTAGTTTTCATTCTCATTCCTTGTATCATTATTATCGTCGTCCTGCTTATTCATTATCAAAGCGTCGCCCGAGAAAACGCTAAGGTAACTGAAGGAATTCAGGCCCTAACCACCTTAGAAACCCGTGATCTTTATACAATGGAAGAAAAAATTGATTATATGAAGCGCAAAGCCATCGATTCCGGAGATTATTCCGCTTTGTTTGGTAATGCGGTTGTTTTTGGTGATTCAATTGCTGAAGGTCTTGGTTTATACGGTTTTTTAAGCCCAACTTCGCTGGTAGCGGTGATGGGCAAATCCACCGAAAACAGTCTTGAAGATGTACCAAGTCTGGTTAATCTGGCTCCCCGTAATGTTTTTTTTGAGTTGGGGCTTAATGATATCAGCCATCCCGACAGTACGCTTGATTCCTATCTCAGTCATTATGAAAAAATCATCGACGCAGTGCGTCTGCAATTACCCAACACCCAAATTTATCTTTGCAGCATCTTTCCGGTTACCGATGAAGCCCTGAAAGAGAAGCCAGAATTCAGTCAAATCGAGACCTACAATACTGCCCTGGCGGAAATGGCCAAACGCAAAAATATCCATTATATTGATACCTACACCTTTTTAAAAAATAATCCTCAGTATCACGAGCAGGATGGCATCCATGTCATTCGGGAATTTTACCCTATCTGGATGGATACCCTGGTCAATAACAGTGATCTGAAAAATTTGCTGTAGAATTGGAAGCTTATGAAAAAATTTGCTGTACTGCTTGTTATTTTAATACTGATTCTGCCCTGTTTTGGCTGTCAGACTGCTGACCAGGCGGCCTTATCGCAAGTTGAAGCTGATCTGCTGGCTACATCCCAAAACCTCAACGGAATGACAAAAGGCGATGGAAAAGCCTTAAAACGGTATTATGGTCTCAATATCAACGACTTTCAAGAAGTGTTGATTTACGTTCCGGCAAATTATATGGACGTTTCCGAAATTTTGGTGGTAAAAGTTGCGGACTCGGCCCAGTTGGATCTGGTTGAGACTGCTGTGGATACCCGAAATGCCATCCAACAGGAAAGCTTTGGCGGCTACGGACCTGATCAGGTTGCTCTGCTTGATAATTATGAGCTTAAAATTGTCGGAAACACACTTTTTTATTGCGTGTCACCGGATGCAGCCGCACTAAAAGACACCTTTGTCAAAAGCATAAAGAATAGTCAGTAAGGAGCAACCATGGTTTTTAGCAGTATCTTATTTATATTTGCCTTTTTACCCATTGCCTTGGGTCTCTATACCCTTGTCCCCAAACAGGGAAAAAACCTGATCTTGCTTCTGGTCAGTTTGTTTTTTTACGCCTGGGGCGAACCGGTTTATGTATTCTTAATGCTATTCACCATCGTTTTCGACTTTGGGATGGGGATCTTCATGGAAAAAAAGCCCCATCTCGTTCGCAAGCGAATTTTTATTTTTACCGTTATTGTAAATCTGAGTTTTCTGTTCTTTTTTAAATACTGGGGTTTTCTACTTGATACCATTAACCAACTCTTTAGTTTGAGTATCCCCTATACACCTTTACCTTTGCCGATTGGAATTTCATTTTATACCTTTCAGATCCTATCTTATGTGGTCGATATTTATCTGGGTAAGGTTCCGGTTCAAAAAAACATTGTTTCCTTTGGTTTATATGTCACCATGTTTCCCCAGCTGATCGCCGGACCCATCGTCCGCTATAAGGACATTGATGACCAGCTCTCCGATCGGGTGATGAATCAGGAAAAATTTGGAATTGGGGTAGAACGTTTTATCCAGGGACTTGGAAAAAAAGTCCTGTTGGCCAATAACATTGGTTATGTCTGGACACTTATTTCGGCCATGGATGTGGGGGAAATGTCGGTACTCACGGCCTGGATTGGAATTATTGCATTTACCTTTCAAATCTATTTCGACTTCAGCGGCTATTCGGATATGGCCATTGGTCTGGGGAAAATGTTCGGTTTTGAATTTCTGGAAAATTTCAATTACCCCTATATTTCCAGAAACGTGTCTGAATTCTGGCGACGTTGGCATATTTCACTGGGCACCTGGTTTCGCGAATACCTTTATATTCCACTCGGTGGAAATCGTGTTGCCATCCCCCGGTTATTTTTAAACCTTTGTATTGTCTGGTTATTAACTGGGCTCTGGCATGGTGCCAGCTGGAATTTTGTTATCTGGGGCGGCTATTACGGGCTGATTCTTTTTACTGAAAAAGTATTTTTAAACCGTTTACTCGAAAAACTGCCCACATTCATCCAACACACTTACACCCTCCTATTGGTCGTGATTGGCTGGGTCTTATTTGCCAGTCCGGATATGGGATTTGCCCTGTCTTATCTCCAGGTGATGTTTTTTACCGCTGGTGCATCCCCAATTGATACAACCGGCCTTTATTACCTGTATACCAGTCTTATTCTATTTTTAATTTGCGGGATCTGTTCAACCCCCATCGTCCATCAGCGTTATACTAAACTGATTCGTAGTGAGAAAAACTGGGTCATACCATTTGGTCTGGGACTGAACAGCCTGATCATGTTTTTATCCATTGCTTATTTAGTTACCGAAACATACAATCCCTTTTTGTATTTCAGATTTTAGGTGAGGCCTTATGCGAAAACAAGATAACCACCGGGAGCACGATCAATACTCCCATTCACTCTACTATAAAAAATACATCAACTTGTTGGGTCTGCTTTTTATCGGCAGTCTTGTCTTTTTTCCCCTGGCTTCGCTGATTTTACCGGATACTAAACTATCTGCAAATGAAAACCGGATATTAACCCAATTTCCCCGTTTTTCGGCAGATAGCGTAGTCGATGGACGCTATATGAAAAAAATGCAGAAATATACGGCTGATCAGCTAATCGGCCGGAATTTTTGGATTTACACCAAAACCAGCACCGACCGCATCATTGGAAAGAATAGCTCGAATGGGGTATTTTATGGCAAAAATTCTACGCTGATTGAAAACTTCGATCCCTTACCGGCTGATCAAACGGAAGAAACAAAAACTGCACTTAACACCTTCGTCGAAAAACATTCCGATCTGAATCACTTTTTCATGCTGGTTCCCAATGCGATTAGTGTCACTGATGAAAAATTACCGGCTTACGCTCCGGTTTTGAACCAAAACACCTATATAGACAGCTTTACTGCCAGTTTAAGTGACCAGCTAACCATCCTTGATCCCCGACCAATTCTTAAGCAGAATAAGGATCAGCTATTATATTATAAGACGGATCATCATTGGACTACTCTGGGGGCCTGGCTGTCGTTTCAGGGTGTTGCCAGTGCCATGGGAATAAAACCAGATCCTGATGCTTATACCGTCTATCCGGTTAGTCATTCATTTTCTGGCGCCCTGGCATCCAAAAGCGGCTACTTGACCTTTGTTACGGATACCATTGATGTCTACATCCCCAAAAATGAAGATGATTATTCAGTCGTGAATTTTATCGAAGAACAAAAAAAATCGGCATCTCTTTTTGACAGTGAACAACTCAAAGGAAAAGACAAATATGCCGTTTTTCTATCCGGTAACCATCCCCTGATAAAAATCAAAAATCCGGTAGCCAACGGCAAAAATCTGTTGATCATCAAGGATTCTTATGCCAATGCCTTTATCCCCTTCCTAACACCATTTTATAGCGAGATCACCGTTATTGATCCCCGTTATTACTATGATAGCATCGAAGCGTTGATTGCTGACGCTCAGATTACCGATATTCTATACCTCTTTAATGCCAACACTTTTTTCCGGGACACCACCTTGGAACCGGTACTGAATGATGACTAACGTTAAAAGGGTTCCCACCAGTCTGGCGGAAACCCTTTTAACGTTAGTTGCGGTATTCATATTTTAATTTGATTTTGTCACCTCGAAAGACCACTTTTGAATATTCAAAAGGTTTATCTTCCTTATCAAAAAGAATATCTTCCAAAACAAGCAAAGGATAGCCTTGCGGCACTTTTAGCAGTTTGCTTTCTTTTTCAGATGCCGTCACCGATTCGAACGTTTCGATGACACGGCTGGGTTTTAAATTATATTCTTTTTCCAGAAGAATACAAAGTTGTTCTTCTTCAAGCGCCTGATCACTGAGATTCTTACCCAAATCAAAAGGAATCCGGGAATAATGAAGGCTGATCGGCTCGCCTTTTAGAAAACGCAACCGCTCAATTTCGAGTATTGGTGCGCCTTGAGGACATTGCAAACGCTTTGCAACCGAAAAAGAAGCTTCCTTTTCGGTAACATTTAACAACTCGGTGGTGATTTCGTACCCCATTCGTTCCAATTGTTCTCTAAATCCCATATAAGCCAGCGACTCTGTCATGATCTTGGGTTCTGCAACAAAGGTACCTTTACCAGGGACTCGATAGAGAACACCATCCTGTACCAACTGTGAGCATGCTGAACGTATTGTCATTCGACTGACACCGTAAATACGGTTCATCTCACTCTCCGATGGTATCGCTGTGTTTGGCTTCCAAATGCCTTCTTCGATGTTATTGCGGATTAACTCTTCCAATTGTATGTACAGTGGTTTTGGGTTTTCTCGCTTTATTTTGTACATATCAATACTTCCTTCCATAAAACTCCTTTGTGCAGCTTATTTAGCAAAATATCTTTTATTTTATCATAGACGCAATCGAATTGAAAGAGTGATCCACTAAAATCGTTTTTTTTCTGTTTATTTTAATTTTGCAAACTGCGAATAGATACTATTATCATTTAATGCGCTATACAAATTTTTGTAAATATCATAAATGTCATTATACTTCTTGACATTTTCAGGTACGGGCTCAATGGTCTCAAGATAACGAACCATTGAATTGACACCTTCAGTAACATCGTTAAACCACCCGGCACCAACGCCCGCTATCACTGCCGCCCCTACAATAGTAGCATCGGGTATCTCCAGTTTACGAATTGGAACCCCAAACATATCTGCGATAATCTGGCGCCATGCTGCAGATTTTGTCGCCCCGCCCGTAATTGCAAGTTGTTTCAAAAGCAGTCCGGATTTCTTCATGGTTTCGTACATGTCTTTACTTTCCAAGGTAATCCCTTCCATAACCGAACGAATCATATCACTCTTGGAATGTGCGAACGTCAGTCCCGCAAAGATCCCTTTCGCTTCAGGATTCCAATACGGATAACCTGATCCGGTCAGGAATGGCATGAAGACAATTCCCTTTGATCCGACCGGACTTTTTTGAATATGATAATCCATTACTTCATACGGATCAATTCCCGTCTTTTTGCCGAATGCAACTTCAATTTCAGCCAACTCATCCCTTGCCCATCGATAACTGCTGGCAGCACCCAGTTGGATTCCCTCAAGATTGTATAATCCCAATGATGCAGATGAAGTTGCCATGACCCCCGGAACATCTTCCAAGACCAGATTTTTTGTCCCAACCACCAAAAGTCCTGCGGTACCCAGTGTCAGCGATGCATAGCCATCCTCAATTACGCCTGCGCCGATTGCTGCGCATTGTTGATCTCCACTTCCGGCAACAAGTAGTGTACCAACTGCCAGACCCGTTTTTTCCGCCGTGGCAGGTGTCACTTTTCCGACAATATCACCGGGTTTCACTAGTTTGGGGAATTTTGTTTTATCAAAACCAAAAGCATCAATAATGTTGTCCGCCCAATCCATTGTATTCGGATTAAGATAGCCGGATGTACAGGCATTGGTCACTTCACAATAAAAATCATCTGCTCCAAAACAATATTGGATATACTCCGGCATCATCGCCACATACTTGGTCTTTTCATATAATTCTGGCTTTTTCTTCATTAACCATAACAATTTGATAAACGTAAAGGTAGGTGCCATTGGCATACCAGTACTTTTAAAGAAAGTATCGGGATCCACCAGTGCCATGGCTTCTTCTAAAATTTCAGCACCACGATTATCCTGCCAGCCATAAAAAATAGCGTCGATAGCCTGATTATTATTATCGACCAGTGTAAATGTTGCCCGTTGGCAAGAAAATCCAACTGCCTCAATTTCCTTTGGATCAAGGCCTGATGATGTAACTGCTTGTTTACAGGCTTTAAAGGTTTCCTCCACCAGTAAATCCACATCCTGTTCAACCCAGTTGGGATTTGGATAGTTGCAGGGATACTCACCATATCCTTTACCATAGATTTGGCCTTTTTTGTCAAGAATCATCGCCTTTGTGCCAGTTGTTCCTACATCAATACCGATTAAATACTTACCCATATTCAAATTCTCCTTTAATAATAAAAATTAACTTCTAAACCATGAATTAATTTAATATTATGCTTAGTAAAAGGGAATTTTGCTCAGCAATGTGATGAAAATGATCGCTTTGGCTTAGCCATTATACTGGGGTACTAGTCCAATTTCACGCATTTGATCAAAAGCATCAATTATCGCAACCGCAGCTCGTGTACCGATCAGATCAGCGCCTGCCAAGATAAATACATAGGCGTTTTGAGGCCGTGGGAATTTAACCCCGGCAACCTTGAGTTTAACATCCGTTTCCGTCAACGTCTTTTTCATAATCAGAAACTGTTCCATACTGGGTCCTTCAAATTGACCGGTTGAGGTTTTGGCATAATCGATGCCAACTTCTGCAATCAGTTTGCAGGCTGCTGCTATTTCTTCGTCACTTAAAAAACAGGTTTCAATAATGCATTTGGTGATATGACCCTGAGCTGCGGTTTTGAAATCCATCAATTCGCCTTTGATCACATCGTATCGTTTGTCTTTCAACGCCCCAACGTTCATGACCAGATCTAACACGGTGCAACCCGCTTTTACTGCCTGTTCAGTTTCAAAGGCTTTAACAATCGATGCCGATGCACCAAAGGGAAAATCAAGACCGGTCCCGATATGAATGTCTGTTCCTTTTAGTTCATCCACCACCACAGGCGTCCAATAAGGTGTCGCAGAATAAAATGCGGCACAATTATAGGCTACTGCCTCACGACAACCGGACCGGATATCAGCTTCAGTGGTGTTTTTAGGCAACACCGAGTGATCGAAACACTTTCCCAGGGCTTTTTTATCCATTTTTGATAAATCAACCATAACTACATACCTCCTAGTTTTATTTTATAGAACAACTTCTTTCAGTTCTTCTATACGATCAATAACATAGGTTGGATTTAATGATCTGACGACCTCCGGGGCACCATATCCGAACGTGACCCCACAAACGTCAATACCTGCATTTGTACCAGTGAGATAGTCAGTTTTTGTATCGCCGATCAGAATCGCCTCATTTTTCCGGCAACGATAATAATCGAGAATTGAATGAATACAATCCGGATGCGGCTTTGGATTTTTTACATCATCTGCTGTCACCAGAATATCAAAATAATCATATAATTTTAGCGTTTTTAAAATCTTTTCGGTGGCACTTCTTATCTTAAACGTAGCCACAGATAATGCTTTCCCCTGACTTTTATAGTATGCCAGCACCTCTTCCACACCACTGTAAGCAACGGTTTTTTTATCACAGTTCTCGGTGTAATACTCTACAAATAAGGGTAGTATTTCCTGATCGATCAGATCTTCTTTATCCTCTCCCAGGGATTTAATGAGCACATTTCTTGCTCCCCCACCAATACAGCTCCGAATAAACGCATCTTCTTTTTGTTCAAACTGATAACGATCAATAATGTATTTTATCGTTTCGATGATATCTGGACACGTATCTACCAAGGTTCCATCCAAATCAAAAATAACATACTGATACGCACGCGGTTCCTTGTTTTTAATTATCATGACCAGCCTCCATTTAAGTTTTAACTTCAAAAACCAATCACAGATTTCTTAAATAGTCATTGCTGTTAAAATATTCCAGAGTAACGCCGCACTCACCGATAGTTCTGACATTTTTATCAGTCTTTTTATAGTCAGCATGATAATCTGAACCTCCAGAAATAATCTTGACCCGGTCTGTGTATGCGGCCCGTACCCTGGCGATGATCTCTTCCTTGGTGAACGGTCCATTATAAGTCGTCTTATCATATGTATAACACGCTTCAATGCCATCCAATCCGGCATCAATTAATTTGTCTATGTATTCCTCCCGGGTCATGCTACCATCACGGGTCATTACGGTTTCGTCAATCAGGTATGGGTGCGCCAGAATCGCAATACCGCCACTTTCATGGGCGATTTGAATAATTTCAACCGGGTCTGGTTTTTCGCGTTTCACACTGAATACCGGATTATTTCGGATTAATAATTTCGCTTCGCTCCAGGTTTTGGTGTATCCCTTCTCAGCCATCAGATTAAAAATGACTTTTTTCTGAACATCTTCAGGGTTTCGGGGAATGTCGTTATAATTTAAAACCTCCTCCCAACTGATGTCAATGCCATTATCCGCCAGCACATCCAAAAGCTTTTGGTAGGAGTAGATTTTGCTTTTGACAATCTGCTCATTGATTTCCAGTATTTTCGGATTGGTATAATCACAACCCAGTACCACAATGTGCACATCCTCAACCAGGGTCTCGCAAGAGAATTCAATTCCTGGCAACAGTTTCATCCCTTTTTTCTTTGCATAAAGAACTGGATCAACCATTACACCATTGACCTCGATACGATCTGGGGGAAGAATATCATGATCGGTGATCACAATCACCTTCATTCCCAAAGCTGCTGCATTGCATATAAATTCCTGGGGGGTATCAGCCCCATCAGATCGTGTGGTATGACTGTGTAGGTCTACAATATAGTTGGGTTTTGTCGTCATCATCTTACCTCTCTAATATTTCTGATAAAAAATCGGGTTCATTTTATCACGCTCTTTTAATCTTGTTAAGCAATCCCATTTCAGCGGCTCACTTCTTTTTTATCTCATCATACGTACGTATGATGAGATATGATCACTGCTATATCATTATATCATAATTTATCCAAATTTAATGACAAAACTTTCAATTGTTTTCAGATTTTCAAATCAACCACAACGCCTCCCAAAAGAACAGATATGCCATCATAGAGCCCTCGGTTTTTATCTTAAGAGACTTTTTTGATATTACGGGTACAGACCAGATCAACCCCAGTTCCGGCAATGTTTGAACGGATCACATCCCCGACATGGACTGGTGACTCAATTTCCAGTTCACTGATTTCTTTCATGACTACAAAGATTTTTTCTTTATTCACTGGATCTTTCGTCTTAACCGGCACAAAGGGTAAGTCACCGGCTTTAACCCTGACCGTCGTTGTAATGATGCGTTTCGGTTCAGTAAACTCATTTTTGGCATATTCAAGACCGATTTTACATCCATAATCCGATATTTTTTCAATTGTTTTACCACTGTGTTCGACTGTTAATCCACACCCATTCGGGCAGCCGATGCAGACTAATTTTGTTACTTCCATTTTTCTGACCTCCATCTTTATTCTGCCTGTTCCCGGGCAATTGAAATGCTGATTGATGAAGTATCCTTCGTTACAAGTTCTCGGGGTAAGTTAAACGTCACCATGGTTCCTGGTTCAACGATGGTTTTTTTTAGATTAAGCAGCACCTGATCAAAATTATCTTTCACCACCAGACGAACGTGTTCGTCTGGATTTTTGACTCTGAGGAAAAATTTGACGGTTTTTTCTTTATTGTTCAGCGCATCAATATGTTGTGGAACAACATAACCAATGTTCTGATCGTGACGGATGACTACATCTTTTTCGACCTCGGCAGCAGCTTGATTAATCAAATCTGCTGCTGCTCTCCCGGCAATCTCGGCTTCCTGGGTTACATTATCGACCAGATCGTGGACATGCAGCACATTGCCACAGGCAAATACCCAGGGAATGTTGGTGATCCGTTTTTCATTTACCACTGGTCCTCTGGTCACCGTATCGATTTCGCAGCCCAACTTACTGGACAATTCATTCTCTGGTATTAATCCCACTGACAACAAGAGTGTATCACAGCTGATATACTGTTCAGTCCCATGGATTGGTTTGAGTTTTTGATCAACCCTGGCAATCGTAACCCCTTCCAGTCTGTCCTTCCCATGAACCTCAACAATCGAATGACTCAAAAGCAGCGGGATATTGAAATCATCAAGACACTGAACCTTGTTACGGATCAGCCCCGTTGAATAGGGCATCAACTCAATAACCCCTTTGACATTAACCCCTTCTAACGTTAAACGTCTTGCCATGATCAGACCGATGTCCCCAGAACCCAGAATAACCACTTCCTTACCGGGAATCAAACCTTCAAGATTAACATAACTTTGGGCGGTTCCGGCGGTCATTATTCCAGCCGGACGGCTGCCCGGTATGGTAATCGCCCCACGCGTCCGTTCCCGACAGCCCATCGCCAGAATCAAGGCTTTTGTGCCAATTTCAAACATCCCATCTTCACGGTTGACAGAAATAATTTTTTTATCCTCAAGAATTTCCATCACCATTGTTCCAAGTTTCACATCAATGTCCGACTGTTCAACCGCATCAATAAATCGGCTGGCATATTCCGGCCCAGTCAGCTCTTCCTTGAAATATTGCAAGCCAAAGCCATTATGAATACACTGTTGCAGAATCCCGCCCAGATAGGGCGCTCTTTCACAAATCAGAATTTTTTTGACACCATTTTTTCTGGCTTCCAATGCAGCTGCCAGACCAGCCGGGCCGCCGCCGATGACAACCAGATCATATTCTAATTTTTTCATTTTTTTGATCTCCTTCTGCTAAAGGTAGCTCTTTGTTTCTGGCAGCCAGCACGAAGGATGCATTGCCTTTTTGGGTCACCTCAAGGGGAGAGATGTTTAACTCCCGGCTGAGAATGTCCAAAACTTTAGGACCACAGAAACCACCCTGACAGCGTCCCATCCCGGCACGGACACGGCGTTTGATGGCATCCATGTTGGTTGCCGGAACCGGCCGATGAATGGCATCGTTAATCTCCCCCTTGCTGATCGACTCGCAGCGACAGATAATTTCACCATAAGCCGGTTCTTTTTCAATCAATGCATTTCTTTCGTCATAAGACAATTCAGCCAGCATCACTGGCGCTTTACGACCTTTTTCGTAGTTCGCTTTTGGTGTAAAATCCAGCTCCAGATTCTGCGCTCGTACCAACTCCTCGACCATGACAGCAATTGCCGGTGCCGAGGTTAAGCCCGGCGATTGAATGCCTGCAACGTTAATCATACCCTTTACGGTTTTCGCCGCTTCAATGATGAAGTCTTCATTGCTGCTGGCTGCTCTCAGACCGGTGAAGGTGGTAATCACATCCCCCATTCTAGGCAGCTCGGGAAACAGGTGTGAAATCGTACTGGTATAGATCTGGTCGAGGGCTTCGGCCGTTGTTCGCAGATCCGTTTTATCCTCGAGGGCTTCGGCATTGGAACCGGCCAGAATATTGCCGTCAATCGTTGGTACCACAATCATCCCCTTGGATACCTTGGTTGGGGCCGAATAAATGGTATAGGTCAAAATATTTCCCCATTTTTTATCATAGAGAAAATACTGTCCTTTTCGGGGTTTTATTTCAAAATCAATGTCTTCAACCATCGCTGCAATTTTATCGGCATATAATCCGGCTGCATTAATAATCACTTTGGCTTCAATATTGCCTTTATTTGTTTTAACACCTTTTACAGTTTTATTTTCAATCATAATATCCAGAACTTCTGTGTCCAGCATCACCTTCGCCCCATTGATTACAGCGTTTTCCGCCAGTGCAACGGTATATTCAAACGGATTGATGATTCCAGTTTCCGGTTCGAATAAACCGTATTTTGCTTCTGGATTCAAGTGGGGTTCCATCTCATGTAATTCTTGCTGATCTAACAGTCTCATCCCCTGAATGCCATTTTTGATTCCATTTTCCATGGTTTTCTTCATTTTTTCCAAATCTGATTCTTCGAATCCTACCGTAATTGAGCCCAGTGGTTTCACGAGATCGACGTCCAGATCTTGACATAGTTGCTTGACAACTTTATTGGCTGCTAATGCCAGCTTCCCTTTTAATGTGCCACCATCAATATTAAAACCGCTATGAATCATTGCCGAGTTTGCTTTACTCGTTCCCATACACACATCACTGGCCTTTTCCACCAAAATGATATCCAAATTATATTTTGCTAATTGATGTGCAATGGAAGCACCAATTACACCGCCACCAATGATTAAAACCTCTGTTTTCATGGTGTCACCTCCATATTCTTTTTTTATGTTGAGCAACACTTACAATAGTGCATGCAAATGTTGCTCAACGTCAGTTTTATCTTGTATTTATTTTAACGATCATTTGCCCAGCAAAGGTTGGAATTGATTGCCCGTTTCCAGCCTTTGTAGAGGTCTGAACGTAAGCCTTCATCCATTTGTGGATGGAATACCTGGTCAACTGTTCGTTTCTGGACGATTTCATCCTGATCTTTCCAGAAACCAACTGCCAAGCCTACCAGGTAGGCTACTCCGGCTGCAGTTGTTTCGGTATTGTCCGGTCGTTCAATGTCCACATTAACAATGTCGGCCGTAAATTGCATCAACAGGTTGTTGTTGCAGGCTCCACCATCAACTTTAAGGATCGACAGACGTTCGCCCAGATCTTCCGAAAAGGCATCGAACATATCACGGGTTTGATAACCGAGTGATTCAAGTACCGCTCTGATGATATTGTTTTTAGTGGTACCCCGTTCAATCCCAACAATGGCGGCACGTGCATAGGAGTTCCAGTAAGGTGCGCATAAACCAGTGAACGCCGGTACGAAATAAACACCACAGTTACTGACTTTTTTTGTTTTCAATGCAAAATATTCGGAATCAGGAGATTCATCGAGCATGTCCATTTCATCACGAAGCCACTGAATGGCGGATCCAGCGGAAAAAGCCACTGCTTCCAGAAGATATTCAACTTTTCCATTTAATCCCCAGCCGATGGTAGTGGTTAATCCGTTGTTTGAGAGGAAGGGTTTGTCACCAATGTTTACAGTCATAACCCCAGCCGTACCATAGGTGAATTTGGCCATCCCTTTTTGGAAACAGCATTGTCCAAATGTTGCTGCCTGTTGGTCTCCAGCATCGCCGGTAATCGGAATAGCACGTTTAAATATTTTTGACGTTACACCAAAATGGCTACTGCTTTCCTGAACGTTAGGCAGCATACTGGCTGGAACATCAAAGACTTTTAGCAACTCCTCATCCCATTTCAGTTCATTGATATTAAACATCAATGTTCGTGAAGCATTACTATAATCGGTGGCATGAGCTTTTCCGTCGGTCAGCTTCCACATAATCCAGGTGTCAACGTTTCCAAAAAGGAGATCGCCGTTTTGGGCTCTTTCTCTGGCGCCTTCAACATTATCAAGAATCCATTTTACCTTTGTGGCTGAAAAATAAGAGTCAATCATTAAGCCGGTTTTATTTCGAACAACTGCTTCGATCTCAGGATCATCTGCTTTTAATTGATCACAGTATTCTGCCGTTCTGCGATCCTGCCAGACAATAGCATTGTATACTGGTTCGCCCGTATTTTTATCCCAAACAATGGACGTTTCCCGTTGATTGGTTATGCCGATTGCGACAATTTCTTCTTCTTTAATATTGGATTTAGCCATGGCTTTTTCAATTACTTCCCCGGTAACTGCCCACATTTCCATTGGATCCTGCTCTACCCAGCCTGAATCTGGATAAAACTGTGCAAATTCTTTTGCGTGAACACTGACAATATCGCCGTCATGGTTAAAGAAAATCGCCCGAATACTTGTAGTCCCCTGATCAATACTTAAAATATACTCCTTCATCCGTTTTTACCACCTTTTCATTTATTAAAATGCAGAAGATTGCATTTTTTCGATTTTAATTTTTCCAATCCTTGACAAACACTCACCTGATTTGTCGAGCAAAGCTGGAAACATGAGCACGTATTTTTTGTATGATATTCCCTGGTCTAGTTTTTTAATCCCGAAAGATTTAAAGATCCTCGTGATGACGTGTCATTGTGCCGAATCATCACGAAAATTTTTAACCTTAATACAAAAGAATTTCAAGCAATTCCTGCGGCGTTAAGTTGGTGATGTAATCACTGATTTCACAATAGCTGAGCACCTCCTGCAAATCATCTTTTTTTAACCGTTTCCCGGTTAAGAGTTTTTCCAATTGCCTGATGTTGCCAGACCCCAATAAATCCCCGTCAATGGTAATCGAATCGATAATGCCATTTTTTGCGACATTCATCGCAATCGTTAAGCTGCCACCTTCATGGCTGCGGACCTTTTGCATTTTGTAATGCGGGGCCTTGCCATAGGTCCAATCCCAGGTCCGGTATTTTGAATCTCTGAGTGCTTCAATTGCTTTGTAATCCTTTTCATCAAGCTGTAAAAAAACAGCTGTCTCTTTCGCACTGATGCTCGCCATCAGATGGTCACAAAACTGATTGACACTCATTGACTTGGGCAAGTGCTCACTGATATTGGTAACCTGACTTCTAACCGATTTTACCCCGCCCCCCTGAATAACCTCATCTTTTACAGCCAGTACTTTGCGTACAAAATCCAAATCAGAGTCAAAAAGCAGTGTTCCATGATGAAGCATCCGGCCGTTTTTAACCGTCTGTGCAGTTCCTGAAAACTTCCGGCCATTAATGACCAGATCATTGCGATGGTTACATTCGGCCTGGACACCAAGCTGTTTAAGGGCATCAAGAATCGGTACCGCAAATTGTTTAAAATCAATGCTATATCTTTTGTCACAATCCTGAATAAATGAATAGTTCAGATTTCCGAGGTCGTGATAAACGGTGCCGCCGCCGGTATTTCGCCGGGCGATACGAGTATTCATTTTACTGGCATAATGTAGATCAATCTCTTTCATTGCATTCTGATTTCGACCAATTACAACTGTGTTGTCGTTCTGCCAGAGCATAAACAACCCCTTGTCCAATTTGACATTCGCAAAAATATATTCTTCCAATGCTAAGTTATAGTAGGGATCTGTGGATTCACTGTAGTATAAATGCATCATCAGCCACCTCAATGGGATTGAATCATTAGTGCAAAGGTTCCGGTACTAAAACCAACTTAACTAGCAATAGTTTTTAGTTTTAAGCGTTAAAATTCAAAACATCGATAAACTCGACACATTCTAAATGAGTTTGCCGGGGATGCTTAGCAGCTTTCATGTCAACTTCTACAGCATCCCCAAAAATTCTTAAACAATAGTCTATTTTATAGAAACTCTAAATGTGGATGGCATGTCCAACCACAGCATGGGCAGCTTCCATGATCGCTTCCGATACCGACGGATGGGGATGCACAACCTGGGCAATGTCATCGGCGGTAAACTCCAGATCGATGTAAGAAGTGGCCGCAGTGATCAGCTCGGTAACATGGGCCCCGATCAAATGAACACCCAGTATTTCATTATATTTAGTATCGGCAACAATTTTGACAAAACCACCGGTCTCATTCATCGCCACTGATTTTCCATTGGCAGCCAAGGGAAAGATTCCCACTTTAACATCATAGCCGGATTTCCGGGCCTGGTCTTCCGTCAAGCCGACGCTTGCTGCTTCCGGGTAAGTATAGGTACAACGTGGCATATTGACATAATTGAACTGTTTCACTGGTTCTCCGAGAATTCCATGAACCGCTGCCAAAGCTTGTGCCGAAGCCACATGGGCCAGGGCCAGTTTACCGGTTACATCACCGATGGCATAAACCGATGGGCAGGTTGTCTGCAATTGGTTATTCACCTGCACGTAGCCCCGATCGGTCAGCTTTACGCCAGCTTTTTCCAGCCCGATCCCTTCAACATTTGGTCGGATCCCAGCCGACACAAGCAGACGGTCACAAATAATGGTTTCGGTTTTACCTTTTTCATCAATTGTCAGGTTAAGCTTGTTTTTATCTGCCACGACAGCATTAACTTTTGTTTCGACCTTAAATTTGATGCCCCGTTTTTTAAATGCTTTTTCGATCTCTTTCGAAACATCGGAGTCTTCGTTCGGCAGCAAGTGTGGCAGCATTTCAATCACCGTTACCTCGGCACCATAACTGTCCCAGATGCTGGAAAATTCCATTCCGATGGCACCCGCACCAATGACAACGATTTGATCGCCCGGATTCACCTGGGTCAATTCCAGGGCTTCCTTGGATGTCATAATCTGGGGATTGCTGTAATCAATTCCGGGAATGCGGAAAGCATGGGCACCGGTAGCTAAAATAATGTTTTTCGCTTCCAGTATTTCTCCGGATGGCGCAATTTTCAAGCTGGTTCCGTTGATCAGATTAGCTTCGCCCTGAAAAACGGTCACTTTGTTCTTCTTCATTAAACTCTTGATACCCATGGTCAATTTTCCACTGACTTCCCGGCTGCGCTTCTGCGCCACGGCATAGTCGGCTTTTATGCCACTGCCATTTAGTGCAATGCCATATTTATCGGCTTCCTTGACCATCCGCAGGATCTCTGCATTTTTGGCCAGTGCTTTGGTGGGAATACAGCCCCAGTTCAGGCAAACCCCTCCGAGATCCGCTTTTTCAACCAACGCAGTTTTCAGGCCCTTCTGGGCAGCATAAATCGCTGCCACATAGCCGCCTGGACCACCTCCGATTACAATTAGATCAAACTTATTCATTCTTTATCTCCTGTACTGAATCATCGGGTCATTTGTTAACCTTATGGCGTATTAGTATTACATCAGAATTTTCATCGGATCTTCCAGCAGTGTCCCGATGTAAGCCACAAACTGAGCTGCATAATCGCCGTCAACGATCCGGTGATCAAAGCTCAGGGTGATGTTCATCATCGGACGGATAACAATTTCGTCATCGACAACAACTGGGGTTTTGACGGTAGCTGCCAAAGCCAGAATACCACATTCCGGCGGATTGATCACCGCCCGGAAACTTGCGATTCCCCGGGAACCCAAATTGCTGATGGTGAAGGTTGCTCCAGACAGATCACCCGGAATATTTTCCTGTTCTTTGGTTCGGATGACCAGACTGGCAAAGTCTCGAGCCAGTTCAACCACGCCTTTGGCTGCCACATTTTTTAACACTGGTACCATCAAACCACGGTCTGTATTGACAGCAATACCAATGTTGATATCTTCCATCTCATAAATTTCTGTGCCATCCGCTGCTAATTGAGAATTCATCATCGGGAATTCCTGCAACGCCCGTGAACAGGCCTTGGCCACCATTTCATTAAAGCCTACTTTAATGTCAGCCAAGTCGTTGACCCGTTTTCGCCATTCAATGGCTTTAGTCATATCGACTGCCACAGTCAACGCTGCCCAGGGTTTGGTGACCACACTCTCGGTCATGCGGCTCCCAATTTTTCGACGGATCCCTTCATAGGGAATGGTGTTTTGAACACCCGTGGACGAACTGACAACAGTTGCTGTGACGGGAGCTGTCATTGTTGGCTGTGGTGTTTCTTGATAGGCTAAAATATCTGCCTTGGTAACACGAACCCCACCGTATTTGACATTTGACAGGTCAATGCCCATATCCTTAGCCATTTTCTTGGCTAAAGGTGAGACCGGAACCCGTCCAGTGGGTGATTTTTCTACTGCTTCAGCGGCTTGCGCTGGTGCCGCCGCCGGGGCTACAGAAGCTTCAACCGCAGCTGACGTTGCACCACTACCACTGATTTCAGCCAGCAAGCTGTCAATATTTTCTCCCGGCGTTCCGACGATTGCCAGAGGTTTATGGCATTCCACGTTATCGCCTACCTGGGCAATAATTTTTAAGACAGTCCCCGACTGATCAGCCGGAATGTCCTGTACGTCTTTATCGGTCTCGGCAGCCAGTGCCATTTCGCCAAATTTGACTTCGTCGCCCTCGTTTACATACCATTCCGTGACCGTCCCGTCTGTCATGTTAACGCCGATCTTTGGCATATTCATTAGTTTTGCCATAATATACACTCCTTCACAATTTATTCAAATGTTTTGCGTACTGCTGCAATAATGTCTTCTTTCTTAGGTGTGCACAACGCTTCCAGACCTTCATTATATGCAACCGGAGAGTTTTTGCTGCCGACACGTTGTGGTGGCGCATCCAGCAAGTCAAAGCCACGGTCGATGATTTCGCCAACGATCTCGCCAGCAATGGATCCCCGTAATGGCGCCTCTGTTACCACAACAACCCGACTGGTTTTCTTGACTGAATCCATGACGGTTTCATAATCCAGGGGCAGCAGTGACCGCAAATCAATGACTTCACAGCTGATTCCGTCTTTTTCGAGCTCGGCGGCTGCGGCTTCGGCCACGTAAGTCATATATGAATAAGCAACAATCGTACAGTCTGTTCCGGGTTTGCGAATATTGGCTTTCCCAATTGGAATGGTGTATTCGCCATCGGGAACCTCGCCTTTCAGGGAGTAATTTCGTTTGTGTTCAAAGCACATGACCGGATTATTGTCCCGGATTGCTGATTTCAGCAAACCTTTCATGTCATAAGGAGTGGACGGTGCGATAACTTTCAGACCGGGTACATGAACAAACCAGTTTTCATTATTCTGGGAATGCTGCGCAGCAACCCCACCGCCCACTCCAAACGGAGCACGAATTACAATCGGGACGTTTGCCTGCCCCCCAAACATATAACTTGTTTTCGCTGCCGTATTGACAATATTATCCATTGGCAGGGTCAGCCAGTCGCAATATAGAATTTCGACTAGCGGACGCATGCCGGCAATGGCAGCGCCAACGCCTAAACCTGTGAATGCTGCTTCCGAAATTGGTGTATCAATCACCCGTCTTTCGCCAAATTCTTTCATCAGTCCCTTGGTAATCCCAAAGGGATTACCGCGCAGACCGACGTCACACCCCATGATAAATACATCTTCATCTCGTGCCATTTCTTCACGTAATGCCTGGGTAATCGATTCTCTAAGTGTTATGATTGCCATTATATTTTCTCCTAATCTTTTTTAATAATCCCGCTAATCGATTCTGCCTCTATTTGATAACTTCGCCATCTGCGTAAATATAATCGTAGAAAGTATCAAGAGAGGGTTCATGGCATTGCGTATCTGCATAGTCGATGGACGCCTCAACTTGTTTGATTGCCTCTGCTTCAATCGCTTCCAGTTCTTCGGGTGTTGCTATCTTATTTTCGACTAAAAACTCACCCATCCGTTTGATTGGTTCGATCTCCCAATATTTGTCACAAACTGTCATATCCCGGTACCAGCTATCGTCAGTGGCATGGTGGCCCAGCATCCGCATCGTTTTACATTCAATAAAAGATGGTCCTTCACCAGCTCGGGCTCGGGCAATGGCCGTCTTAGCCGTATCCCAAATCTGATAAATGTTATATCCATCGACCCGACAACTGGGAATACCAAAGCCGATGCCGCGTTTGTAGAGATCCTGTTCACCCGTTACCCGGGCAAAATCCGTTGCGATGGCCCATTGATTGTTTTCACAGACAAAAACAACGGGTAGCTTCCAGGCAGCGGCCATATTCATGGCTTCTGAAATCGATCCGGCGTTAGCTCCGCCATCACCGAAAAATACCACGGTCACATCGTCGGTCCCCTTAATCCAGCTTTTTAGGGCACTGCCAACTGCCGGAGCCGTCGCTGCGCCAACAATTCCTGTGGCGCCGAGCATCCCAATACTCATATCGCTGATATGCATCGAACCACCCCGGCCCTTATTATAACCTTCCTCTTTGCCAAACAGCTCGGCCATCATTTTATTGATGTCACCACCCTTGGCAATCAGATGGCCGTGACCACGGTGTGTTGAGCCGACATAATCACTTCTTTTCAACTGTGTGATAATACCAGTTGCGATCGCTTCTTCAGTAATATAGGGATGGTAATAGCCATGGACTTTATTGGCCATCCACAATGGCTTCACTGCTTCTTCAAACTTGCGCATTACCCACATAATACTGTACATTCTCAGTTGTTCTTCCCGATCCAGTCCTTCTGGGACATACATCTCTGCATAAGCGTCAAATTCTTTTTTGAGCTCTTCAATGCAATTGGTATTTTTCATAATTGTTCTCCTTGTATTTTATCATCGTTATTCCGGTATACATGGTAGCTATATTTTTTCATCGCTGCAAAAAAAGTATGATTATCTGTGAAAATTCAGGGTGATGTCACACACTGAACTTTCACAGATTCATCGTTAGGTTTTAACCGACCTTTTTACGCAATTTTATTTGTCTTGCCTTCAATCCGATCTTCTTTAATCCAGCAGCGCAAAGAAACGGATATGTTCTGTTACAACTTTCTTGACCTGTTCTTTGGTGAAAGCATCCAGTTTCAGTGGGTCATTCTGATCCGGATAGTTTCTGGTATAATCAACCATCCCCTGACAATAAGCAATTTTTATGGCCGTTGAGATATTGACTTTTGAGGCACCTAAAGCAATCAGCCGATGGAACATCTCATCGGTTAACCCGGTTCCCCCATGAAGTACCAGCGGACATGGTGAAAACTGATTGATTGTTTCAAAAAGATTGTAGTCGATATTGATTGCCCCTTTATATACCCCGTGAGCTGTGCCGACTGCTGGAGCAAAGGCATCAATCCCGGTTTCCTTCAGATAAAGGTGACAATCCTCCGGATTGGCGTGAGCGTGGTTTCCCTCCAGCACGACAATATCATCTTCGACTCCGACAATCGCCCCCAGTTCACCTTCAACGGTCACATTTCTGGCTTGGGCGTATGCCACAATTTCACTGGTATTTTTGATGTTCTCCATGAGGGATAACTGTGATCCATCATACATGACTGACGACCAACCGCCATCAATGCAAGCTTTGGTAAAATCAACATCAGTGGAGTGATCAAGATGGATAGCCACATTAACCCTGGCATTTTCAGCAATGGGTTTTAAATAGTTCATCATCTCGCTAATGCCAAACGCTTTGACCGTTTTTACAGAAGTTTGCAAAATAATTGGCTGTTCCAACTCTTCCGCCGCTTCAACTGCAGCTTTTGCTGTCAGATAGTTAACAATATTGAATGCGCCAACCGCATAACGATTCTTTCTAGCATCTTCAAGTATTGTTTTCATGTTAACATAACTCATGATCATCATCTCTTTTCTTTAAAATTTCACGACATCATACATAAATATGATAGGTTATGACCACCTAGAACCAGTATATCACAACTCGATAAAAAAATAAATGATCTCTTAAATCTTTTCTTATTTTTGTCCGTTAGCTGCATTCATAAAGCGGCGTTGATACGACACAACCTGGTTACAGGACGTAAATCGTGCCAAATACTTCGGTTCAGCCGTAACAACCACCCGGTGAACCAGATCTTCAAATTCTTGTTCTACCAACAGTTTATCAATATCCGGATAATTTAGCTCACCTTCCATACTGCAGATAATCAATCTCGTATCATCAAGATTAGTATTTTTGAATAGTCTTAAGTTATGACGTACACTGTCCAGTCCATCGGAACCTTCGACATCACTAAAATGACGATATTTAAGCATCGCTTCGGCAATATTTTTTACTGAAAGCAAATCCATATCGGCCTGATCCATGGCAAGATAGTCCTTTTCCAAAAACATGTTGCGAATCGCCTCAATACACTTAATATTTCCAGTGGCATTAAATTGTTTTAAATTTTGATCCATCAATTCCGACTGCATCAGGCGATGTCGAACAAAACTATTGACAAAATATGGTTTTGCCTGTAATGCCAGGGCGGTCTGGTAAGGCTCAAACATGAGCGTAAAGTTCACTCTAAAGCCATGCTCTTTTAGCATCAATGCCAGATTATGTCCCCGAAAGGCACTTTCAGTGGTAACATCGGTACACGAACGGCTCAGTTTTTTATTCCCGGAAAGTAATTCGGAAACGTTTTCTTTTGTAACTGGACCAGTGTGTGGCACTTTAATGACAACCCGATAATCCGTCAGCATTTCCCTGAATTTTTCTGCTTCTTCCAGTAATTCAGAATCCGATTTGCCAAACGGATCATTAAGCTCCACACTGATGTCTGATCCTGGTCCAAGAATCCGTCCGATTTCTCCCATTACTTCATCCCGGGTTTTAAAATGATTCCCGACATTGGCTTGGGGATTATTGATAAACAAATCATAGATGATGCCAGGGTTACACGTCAGGTTTGCAATCATTTTACTGATCGGGGCAACCTCATAGGGATTTGCTGAATCAGCAGAAAAGAGCACGTTGGTTGGTCTTTTTTTACCATTTTTATCATACGAAATATCCCGGATTAAATCTGTCCGAAGAATCCCGTTGGCTTCCAGGCGGTATGCGATCCGAAAGCCCTCCGGTGTTTCGCAGTCAGGCGTGTTAAAGGTTTTAATAACCTTTTCAAATGCAGCGGTTACACCAATTTTTTTTACATGTTTCTTGAGAAACGCATAGTCTTCCAAAGGTAAATCGAAATCCAGAACCCGGGCCACATCTTTCTTTTGATTCTCAATCACCGATACGTCATCATTTAATAAAGTATTTAATGTACAACTGACCGTTTTCATTTCTATCCCTCCATCTATATCTTAATTCTTTACCACATATAAGATTCGATCAACAATTTTTTCCCAGGTAAGGCCGTAGGCTTCCAGTAATTCCCGATAGGGGCCGGTATTAATGGAGCCATCGGCGATACCTACAATATGAATCGGAGCTTTACCCTTAATTGTCGCCAGAGATTCAACGACTGCACTGCCAAAGCCACCAATTACCGAATGTTCTTCCAAGGTGAACAGATACTTGGCATTCTGATAGGCCTCGTTAAGAATCCCCGTGTCAAGAGGCTTTACAGTTGTAAAGTTAATCACTTTTACTCCAAACCCCATTTCATCCAGAATTTTTGCCGCCATCAGACCATCTATTGTTAATGTACCGGTCACTGCAATGACAATATCATCGCCGGTGTTCATCAGGTATTCGCCCTTGCCAATTTCAAGGTTGCGTTTAGCGGCTTCAACCGGTTCAGCCATTTCATGACGTGGCATTCTGATGTAGACTGGACCTTGATGTGCAACTGCCTCACGCAGGCACATTTCCACTTCATAAACGTCGCCCGGATTCAAAACAACCATATTGGGAATCGCCCGCATTAATGTCAAGTCTTCGATGGCCTGGTGGGTTGAACCCAACGCCGAATGGGATAAGCCACTGCTTGAACCAATTACTTTAACATTCATATTGGCATAACCCAGATCATTTCGAACCTGTTCAAACGCACGCATGGAAATGAAGGGCGCAATTGCAGAGACAACCGGAATAAATCCGCCTTCTGCCAATCCGGCACTGACACCGATGGCATTCTGTTCACTAATGCCGATTTCCAAATACTGCTGGGGTAATTCCTTTTTAAACGGATTCATACCCGATCCTGCCCCGGAATCACAAGACACTGCCATGACGCCGGGATTCTCTCTCCCTAGCTCTAATAATGTTTCACCGAATACATCCCGTGGATTTCGTTTTTTAGCCGTCATATTGCCCATCCTTTTTCTTTTGCATAATGCTCCAATGCTTCTTGTGCCTCTTTTGACTCACAGGAATCTTTACCGGGATTCCAGTGATGATATTTAACATTTCCTTCAGCAAATGGCATCCCTTTACTCTTGATGGTATTGGTAATGACCATGCTGGGTTTCCCTTTTTGAAACGGTAGCGATTGAAACGTATTTAAAAGCTCTTCGATATTATGTCCATCCACCACTTTTACAGACCATCCAAAAGACGCATATTTTTCTCGTAAATCACGGGTATCCAAAACCTCCCGGGTGCTACCATTGATTTGAAGTCCATTTCTATCAATGATGCCAACCAGATTGTCTAAACAGTGATGACTTGCAAACATGGCTGCTTCCCAATTTGATCCTTCACCCTGTTCGCCATCCCCCATGAGCACAAAAACCCGTTGCTTTTCACCTTTTAGTTTTGCACTCAATGCCATCCCGGAACCGATCGGTAAACCGTGACCTAATGCTCCCGAACTAAAATCGACGCCGCCAAATTTCTTCATATCAGGATGGCCTGGCACCTTTGACCCCAGTTTATTGTAGGTATCCATGACATCTGCCACTTCAAATCCCATTTCAATAAGGGTTCCATATAGAGCCAGACATTTGTGTCCGGCACTGAGAACAAAGCGATCACGGTTGGGACATTTTGGTTCATCAACTTTAATATCCATGATTCCAAAATATAAGGTAGCCAAAATATCGGTACATGATAACGATGGACCAGCATGGCCGTCACCATTATTAATTACCGTCTGGACAATGTGTTTGCGAATATTAAATGCTTTCTTTTCGATGGATTCTACTTGCATTGAAGCTCTCCTTAAAATATTTTCTTCGATACTAAATTTTTAATGGCCATGCACAACGTTTACAAGACGATTCAATAAAATAACGATATTGATTGCGCAAAATTGCTCGTACTAGCCAAAACCTATGTTTCCCCTTACAACTCAATTAATAAAAAACATTACGTCTCAAATCTAATCTCACTTATGACAGATCATAGGTGGTCATGACCAGTTCTTATATGTAGTATAGCACGAATTGTTTTTTTGTCAATTTATTTTTAAATAATTATGTAAAGTATTGCCAAATCGCGATATAATGACTATAGCAACTTTCAGCATACAAGGAGGGTAAAAGTATGGGCTTACGCTATTCAAGTAAAGTAATCGACGGAAAACTTAATATTAGAAATGATTATATTCAAACCGAGGGCGGTGATTTCCAGAAGTTGACAAAAAACTGGATTATTAAAGCATATGAAAAAGCCAAAGAATTAAATGATACCGAATCCATGGAAAAACTGGAAAATCTGAAAATTGACATTTGGGTTTCAGGCGAAAACAATGAGTTAGGTAAAAATATGACCTGGTGTTTAAAAGACGAATTATAATAAGCTGCGGCGTAACCGCCGCTTATTTTTTGAGGAATCGTTTATTGTTGTATAAATTGGGTATTTAGTCAAAGTATAAATACTTTAAGGAGGATTTTTTTATGAGACAAATTATGGGGATTCAGGTTGGCAACCGCGAAAGCGAAGCATTGAAGGTTCAGGAATTGTTAACTAAAAATGGTTGTATTATTAAGACACGCCTAGGTTTACATGAGTCTTCTGAAGAAATGTGCAGCATCACCGGTTTGATAATTTTAGAGTTTTTACCCAACAAAGAAGCAAATATCGCCGAACTGGAAAAAGAATTAGCCACGCTTGATACAATTGTGGTCCAAAAAATGGTTTTCTAAAATTCAAAATAAAGAGAGTTACTCAATCAGTCTGGCACTATTGAGTAACTCTCTTTTTCCAAGGAGTAAAAAATGATCGACTTTAAAGATTCCCGATTTATTATTACGGATAAAAAAAATACATCCAAGGTTCATAAGAGTATTCAGGGTATGTTGAATGATGAGGAACGGGTCGTTGAATTTTATGTGGCTGATCGCTTTCCTGTTCCATCCGATATACTATTCACCTCAAAACGGATTATTATTTGTACCTATGAAGAGCCTGAATTTCCAATTTTTACTTTCTTACCCTATTCAAAGTTTATTGCTTTCTCAGTAAAGAATTCAAATGACTCCAGTCTTGAAAATGAATTAGAATTGTACAATTATTATGTCAATAAAATTGCCTTTGAGTTCCCCGGAAAATTTGATTTAAGCCTGGTCATTAAATTAATTGGCGGCGCCGTTAACTAGGCATATAGTTGTTTAGCCAAAAACAGGTAACAAATCAGTTTTCTGACTATCCGAAACGTATAGTGTAAATCGAAAGGAGCCGACAATGCAAACCGAATTAACAATCACGATCATAAAAAACGACGATCATCTTGAAATCCTTCAAGATGGCTTGATGGTGGCAAAAAGAGAAGCCATTCAAAACATTCTAATTAATGGTGAAGTTGAAGATTTCTATGACAATTGGGTATACCCCCTGGATCCTGGCGCTCCAGAAAAAATAGGAAAAATTATTCTTGGTTTAATAAATGGTGATTTTGGTAAGGTTGAATAAAATACCGCCAATTTTACCACTCGCCAATTTTTTCGCTTCTTAATACACAGAATCCGCCAGCCACACACGTGATCGGCGGATTTCTAGTAGTAATTTAAAGATTCAGACAAACAGTCTCTGGTCTAAAAAATTTGTTCGTCTGGTTAATAAATGATTACTGTGTAGTCGTAAAGGGTGTCACATTCACCAGGACATACAAGTGGCTTATTCTGGATGATGTCTGTAATTATTTAATTTAATCAACAGTCAATAAGTGATTAATAAATTGTTGCGCCGTTCGACCTGAAATACCACCATGCATCATTTCCCACTGATTTGCGGCCATTCGCAGTTCTTCTTCCGGTAAATTCAACCCTTCTTTCCGGGCAAGTTCTTCAACAATTGTAAAAAATTGCTTCTGACTGGGTCGCTCGAAAAATATTGTTACTCCAAAGCGATTTACCAATGACATTTTTTCCTGCATTGTATCTGAACGGTGAATCTCACCATTTTTTTGTATATCATCCCGATCATTCCAGGTTTCCCTGATCAAATGACGTCGATTCGAAGTCGCGTAAATTAAAATATTATCTGGCTTCGTTTCAACGCCGCCTTCGATGACAGCCTTCAGAAATTTATATTCGATTTCGAATTCTTCAAAAGACAGATCATCCATGTATATGATGAAACGGTAATTCCGATTTTTTATTTTGGCAATTACCGCTGATAAATCCCGAAACTGATGCTTGTAGATTTCAATCATCCGTAATCCCTGATCATAAAACTCGTTGATGATTGCTTTAATACTTGTCGATTTTCCGGTTCCACTATCCCCAAACAGCAAGACGTTGTTGGCCTTTTTTCCCTGAACAAAGGCCCGGGTATTATCAAGCAATTTCTGTTTCTGTAATTCATAGCCTACCAGATCCGTCAGCATCACCTTATCCATATTGTTAATAGGCTGAAAGAACAACGTTTTATCCGATTCACCGGCTGAAACCCGGAACGCCTTATTCAAGCCAAACATTCCAACACCATAGCTGGCATAAAAACAGGTTAGCGCTTCAAAAAAATCGTCACCGTTTTTTGCCTGTTCCAGAGTTTGGCATAATTCCCCAACTTTTTGACTGACATTCTGGTTGTACATAAATTCTGGTTTTCGGATCGCCTGGTAATTCGAAATGCGACTAAAGCAATCAATACCCAATGCCGCTTCCAGTGGGGAAAAATCAAAATCAAACAATTCTTTAAAGATTGTACAATCATTTCTGGCAAAAACATTCACACTGCCCGCTTTCTTTCCCATCTTTTCACAAGTCAGCGTGAACGGATTTTCGTTAGTGATCATCTCAAAGGTCAAATATGCATGCCAGAGATTTTGATCAAAACCATAGTCCGTCGCTATTACCAATAGCTTTTTTATCCAACGATAACTTTGTTCGATCAGACAATCTGTCGATTCATTCCCGCTATTAAAGCTCGAATACAATTGTCCTATCTGATTCAGTAAATTGTCTCCATCATTATCCCGAAAAAGAATGAGTTGGGAAATAAGTCGTTTCATTGTTTTCTCCTGTCAATTTTAATTCTTAGGCTGTTTTTTGCTTGTTCTGGATGTTTTTAATTCTCAGTTATAACCATAACATGTTTGGATTGTCAAAACAATCCTAATACATATGATTGTGCAAAAATTCGGTTAGTAGATCATGTAAGGACACTACCCAGGTAAGCAACAAGATCGTAGTGTCAATAATTTTCACCCGATATAGCACTAAATAATCCCCCAGATCGTGGGTTTTTCGCTTTCTCCCCACCTTCAGATAAAAAAGAGAACCAAAACGGCTCTCTCATACGATTTTTAAAAGAACTTCATCTTACGAGCAGCCAACAACAAGCAGGACTTTATCAGTGATAATCAGCTTCTTCTGATATCAATATTTAATAATTACTCATGTTCCTGATTCAGTGTGCTTTCCACAAACGACTTAAACTGGGCAAACACCGGAGATATGTATCCGTCGGTTTGATATACCATTTGATTGCTGACTGAACAATTGGGTTGATCGAATTAAAGTTTCCTATTTTGAGGTTTTGTTTTCCTTAATAATGGAACTAATTGTTTTGATTATTTTCTTTATGGATTTTTTGCTCAATTTTATGATTAGCTTTTGACTGTATTTTCTAAACTCCCAGCCCAGAAAATCAAAGCCCTCATTGATGTGTGTTATTGCTGTTTTTTCCTCCGACAAAGTTAAGCCTCTTTCTGACATGAAAGCTTCAAGTACTGTCTTTATTTCATAGGCTTTTTCTTTACTGTTGGTGGTCACAACAAAATCATCTACATATCTCACCAGATTGATCTGATAGGTATTATGATGTTTTTTATCAATTTTACCGTGTTTATTTGTCCAAAAATTTGCAGCAATTATATTTTCCATTCCATCAAGTGTCATATTTGCCAGTGTTGGACTGATAATACCGCCTTGTGGCGTGTCCTGATTATTGGGAAACAGTCTGTTTTTGTAAAGATATCCTGCATTGATTTCGGTCAGCATATAATTGACGATCTTGACGACCTTCATGTAAGTTTAACCAATTTGACATTGTGAAAAGTACGACAAAAAGTAGGCTACAAGTACGACAAATAATAGGGGTAAAATAGCCAGAGTTTTTTGATTTTTCAAGTAGGTCACACTTTTGGTGGAGACATAATTCAAAAAATAAAAAAAAAGAACCGCTAATTAAAGCCATTCTTTTAACTAAATATTATTTTTTACTGGAGCTAGCGGGGGGAATCGAACCCCCGACCTACTGAAATATCAGAGTTTGTTTATTGCAATTTTCGAGCATTCACAAATGCCTATATTCTGGGGTTTTTTGATTAATCTGTTTTTTCTATTTTTAAAGAATAAGGGGCAAAATAGGGGGCAAAATTTAACTAGTAGTGTATGTAAAATTATATAATCTTTTTGTAACTTGAAGCACTCATAATAAATTTACCTCCATTTATGGGTAAAGCTCTTGATGGGTTGAATTCAGTTTTATATCCATATAATTCCAATACGTCTTTTACCATTGTTCCAATGCATTGCTTTAAACTATCACTCGGAACGTTATCATCAAGCAGTGTCACAATATTATAATCAACAGCAATCTGCAAAAATAATTCTACTTCAAAAAGGATCCCTTCCAGAGCAGGACGTCCATTTTTTGTCGAAGTAATCATGCTTACTGCGCTGGTATCACAAAAAATGAAATTATAAATTGCTTCTACTAAAGGTTCATTTTTTAAATTATTATAAAAGCTTCTATAAGTATCTTTTGTAAAAAAGTTATTATAGCTCATTTTTACCTCCGATTCTAATCGTATATTTAATTAGCACACCTCAATAATTACCAAAATTCACTTTGAGTAAGTCTAAACTGGTTGATAAACCGAGATTATTCTATACTAATAGCAGAATCCGAAAATAGCTCCACATTCTGCATACAGCATTTAATTACATATTTTTTCAAACTAAAACAAAGAAAAGTGAAATCAAATATCCAGCAACGTACGCGGTAATAAATCCAATATTCACAGCTTTATCATTTCTTTCAAATTTTCCAACTAGGATAGGATCGCAATATTCTTTTATACTCTTTTGAATAGTTTTTACAATGCCCCAAATAACCAAATACGGTCCTAATAACCAAAGCAAAAAGTAAAAACTAAACATACTGTATCCTATTGTTGATACCGTTGTAGATACTGTTAACAAAAACGTAACAGGTAACAGTAGAAACAATATAAATTTAATAATAATCGAACTGCGATAAATCTTTTCATGAATTTCTAACTCACTATCAAACATTTAGTACCCTCTTTCTAATTCATTTTTATTTTATTGACAATTAGTCCGTTATCAATAATCGCACCGCCAAGCAGATTTAATTGAAAATATCAAGTATCTATAATACCCTTTCTTTTGTCATTAATACAATATCTTTTAAATAGTGGCTCTCAAAGTTACCACTGGAATATAGAAGTGAATATTTTAATTTAACAAATTCCTGCAGTAACTATAGTTTCTTTATTTGCCAGTTTTTCCTTATACTTGGATGACTGCCACTGTAAAACAAGCACGCTTTATTATCTTTTACTATCTCATTAATTTGATATTGAACATCTCTTTGTAAGCCCTTCAAATTTTTTATACTTGTTGATTTTTTATACTTAGATATGAAGTTATCTTTATATTCAGTTTCAAGATAAGGTTTTATTTGCTTGTTTTTGTCAATCAATGGGTCTTTTTCATGATTTCCATTGGTACAAAGATTTATTACAATAGCTGCTTGGTAAGATTTAATTCGTTTTAAGAAATTTTTATTTAGTTCAGCCATAAACCATAGAACTATAAATAATCGGTCTCTATATTTTTTTGTATTTACGCCTAAACTGCATTGATACTGAATTGCATTACATAAAATTATCGAATAAACTCCATCCTTTATGTCATCATTTTCGAAAATCCTTTTGAAATTTTCTTCGAAGTTATTTTGAAGACTATTTCCTGAATTTCCAATTGCTGGAATTGGAATCCTTTTTCCCTTTCTTATGAAATCATACTCTTTCACATGAGGACTTTCCAAAACCACAACAATTTTTCCAATATATTTTTCGCTATAGTTGTTAAGATCCTCATCACATGATTTTTTAATTTCTCGTGATTCTTCAAGATATTCGCATCTTTTACACCTATTAAAACGTAAATTGCTATCTATAATTTGCTTAGATTCAACTGATATTGTGCCAATATAATTATCTTCACATTTTTTCAGCTCAATACTGATCTGCTCTGTAATTTTAGTATCAATAATGCTGTTCCCATTCGAATTCCTAATATCTTTCAAATCAACTTCATCTATTTTAAAAGATTTTAACTCAGTACCATCTTCTAATATTAAATTTATCATCCTACTTTTCATTCCTTATTCTTCCACATTCCTTCCTTAAATTATAGCCTAAATTCGAAATTTTATCAATCTAAATCAAGATTGTTTATGATAATTTATATCAACAAAAGTTTAAAAATGTCACCTCATACCAAAAAGCCCTCACACCGTAAGGCTCTTTAATATAAGGTAAATTTTTAGTAATTCGTGATTATTACTTCTTTGTATTCTTTATCTTTACCATCATACCGTTCAAGCAGCGAATTTCTCCGGCTGATTTCAATCATATTAAGACCCTGGTACAATTCCCGGACGAAATCATCATTGTTATAACTCAATATAAACTTTCCTTTGATTTCTTTCAAGCAATCTCTTAATCTTATATGATCGGCATCGCTAAATCCAGTTTGATAATATTTTTCTGTCCCATGGTAGGGTGGATCTAAATAAAAAAGAGCATTAGGTCGATCATGAACCTTGATGATCCGCTCAAAGTCTCTGTTTTCAATCACCACGCCATTCAGCCGATCACTGATCTCACTCAGGTAATCGGTGCTTTTCATCAGGTTTTTCTTAGTCCCTCCAAAGGTTTTTCTATCGGCTCCATATGATGTTTTGATGATCATGAAATACCGCCCAGCTCGTTGGATGTCGGTTAATCCTCGCATATCAAGCTGTGATTTGAAATCGTCAAAGAACTCCCGGGAATTGAGGACGCAGGATATTTCCTTTTTCACCTCATCCCGATGATACTTCACGCACCGGAACAAATTGGCCAGCTGACCATCATAATCATTGTAAATCTCCAGATCGGCATGCTTATCTTTTGCAAAGAGCACCCATCCGGCACCGCCAAAGACTTCAATGTATCGATCAAAGTCCTTTGGAAACATGTCAATTATTGTTTTTCTTAACAGGCGTTTCCCGCCAACCCATGGTATAAAACTATTCATTTTTCCTCCTAAATATTAAATATGGCCACCCGAAGGTGGCCGTGAAACTTGCATGACAAATTTACGGTCAAGATCATTATATTTTCAATATCAAAACGTCAAGACCTACATATATCTTAAAACCAATCGTAAATGCCTTGAGCAACGACCTCACCAAATGCTGAAGCGTTGGTCAGTAATCCGATGTCCTGACGAACACCGCCAGTTTCAAAAATGCAGGCAGCCATGCCGGTGTCAGCGACTTCCCAATCATCTCGCTGGATCACGCCCCGGGTACCGAGCCCCAGACGAACTTGAGCTGAAGCAATCAGACAGTTTGCAATCCGGATTCCGTCGCCACTCCCAGGGTAGACAATTGGTAGCGTTCCGGACGGAGCCTGATTATAATCACAATGTAGCGATACGTAAATATCGGCTCCCCACGAATTCGCTTCGTTGACGCAAACGGCAATGTTTTTATCATTATCGGTGTCAGCATCCGTCAGGACCGTGAAACCAATATCACGTAATCTTGCTGCAGCTACCTTCCCGATGCCCAGCATTAAATCCGCTTCGGTATATTGGCCATCTACACATCCACTATCCCACGAACCGTCGCTTGAAACGCCATGCCCAACCGCCAGATAAATCTTTCCTGACTTCTTACCCTGTACAGATGCCATCGGCGTTGGATCCGGTACCGGAACAGGCGCAGGCGCTATTACAAATGTAGAACGGTGATCATCGACGCTGATTGGTTCATCACTTTTTAATAGCCGGATCGCTTCAATTCTCAGACCCCCACCAGTTGTACCGGCCATTTCTCCATTTCTGGCAAAATCCAACCATCCGACATTCTGCACATGAACCTGATAATTCAGGTTTTCGCATTCAATCTCAATTGCTTCTATTCTCAGGCCTAGGCCAACGGTACCGGCAATCTCATCTTCTTTAACCCAATCCATCCAGCCGATGTTCTCGACGTGGACACGATAACACTTAACTCCCTGGATTCGAATCGCTTCAATACGTAATCCCTGGCCGACTGTACCGGCCAAGCGCCCTTCCTGGACCCAAGCGCCCCAACCTTTATTTTCGACATGTACTTTATACAGTAACGTATTTGCCATTTTCATTCACCTTCACTTTCTTTTTCAAGTTCTGCTTTGTTTCCAATCTGTTTTAATGCCTTGGTAAGAGCTTCCGGGAGGGGAACGCCCAAATTTCCGGTATTCTCCAAGATGCTCAGCCCTTCATTGGCAATGAACATCAGGCAGACGATGTTTTTAAAATATGATCCGCCCTGGTTGGTGGCAATATCAATCTGAACGGCCACCATGACCACGACCAACTCAGCCACCTTTTTAAACAGTCCTTTTAACCCAATGGATGAGGACAGTTCTTTGTTCTGGAACGCCACCATTAACCCGGTGATATAATCTAAAGCCATCAGCGCAACCAAAACACACATCAATGTATCCCACCCTCCTAGAAGCCATGTCACAAATCCTACTACTGCCGTAAAAACGCTTGAAACTAAGGGGTTGTCTGTAAAATATCTCATTTGATCATCCTTTCTTTTTGGAAATAAAAAAACAGCCTACGCTGCCTGTCTGCTTGCCAATTCTGCTTCTACTCTTGCCCGGTAAATAACCGGTACCATCGGGCAATTCCATGCTGTCGCATCCGCTTCGGTCAGTGCTCGCAATTGCTGTTCTACCAGATCTGCATACATTTTTACGATCATACTGTGGCACCTCCTCCAATAATTGATTCAATTAGGCGTTTGCAAAACGCCAAACCCCGCATAATAGCGGGATATTTTTAACCTAAAAAAATATAACTCCTCACCAGATTGTGATAAAATTGAGTTGCTCAAAAACAAATCTATCAACCTGAAAGGAG
>NZ_LKEU01000016.1 GCF_001766835.1 Acetobacterium wieringae
TCGTGTGAGGTTAATCAGGATGATTGTCTTGATGCGAGTACTTTTGTAAAATATACTGATGACGGGATCAAGGCTATGGTTAAAGAGAATCAGCGATATTCTGGAATAATGAGCTTAAACAAGACAGGAAGAAATGAATGTATCCGGATAATACATAAGGAAACGAGTTGTGGTGACATGGGGACGTTTCCGGTGACATGGGGACGTTTCGGTGACATGGGGACGTTTCTGTTGTCACATTAGTTGAAGAAGTTTGGGTGGTGACACGGGGACGTTTCTATTGTCACACTAGTTGAAAAAGTCTGAGCGATCTGACTGAAAAATTTTGTAGTAGTTGCTGTGGCTTTATGCTTTTGTCTGTTTCCAATGAGTTGAGCTAGTTTGGGATGGGGTGACATGGGGACGTTTCTATTGTCACATTAGTTGAAAAAGTCTGAGCAATCTGACTGAAAAATTTTGTAGTAGTTGCAGTGGCTTTATGCTTTTGTCTGTTTTCAATGAGTTGTGCCAGTTTGGGATCATCCAAACTCACTTAAGAATTTGAATTCTCCGTAAGTGATTCAAAAGATGGCGTAGTGAAAAACCGATTCAATTAGTGTAAACTAACCTGAAAAGAGGTTCAGGAGGTTTAGATATAATGGACGAATCAAAAAGACAGCTATGGGAAGAGCGTTTCGAAGAACAGTCAAACAGTGAAATGACCATTGATGCCTGGTGCAGCCAAAAGCAGATCAGCAAACACACCTTCTATTATTGGAAGCAGCGATTCCGAAAAGAAAAGATGGAGTCAATTGAAAAAAATACTACAACGCCACTGTTTGTGGTGACATGGGGACGTTTCTATTGTCACATTAGTTGAAAAAGTTTGAGCGAACTGACTGAAAAATTTTGTAGTAGTTGCAGTGGCTTTGTGCTTTTGGATGATTCCAATGAGTTGAGCTAGTTTGGAATCATCCAAACTCACTTAAGAATCTGAATTCTCCAGCCAGTCCACAATCCCACAAATCTTTTCTCCCTAAATTGCCGTCAGTGCTGTCAGTCGTGCCAGTCAATCCGGACTCCAGTGCCAATCGATCTGATGACAGAGCCACCTAATCCGGACGATGGAGCCACTAGTTCCGGGATAGGATTTAAAAAATCGTTCCAGATTTCCCCAGAATCATCGATCGCTGAATCAAACCAACACTTCAAATACATATTATAATCATGAGAGATCATTGGCTTAAGCAGTCAATGGTCTTATTTTATTTTTTGGAGGATATCAGCATGGCAACATTGGAAGAAAAAATCATTGAGGAATTAAAACTGGCACTGGAATATCAGGAACCAACCGGAGACTATGCCCAATGGTTGATGGGAGTCAGTCTGCCTGGTGACACGGGGACGTTTCTGTTGTCACATTAGTTAGTTGAAAAAGTCTGAGCGATCTGACTGAAAAATTTTGTAGTAGTTGCAGTGGCTTTGTGCTTTTGTCTGTTTCCAAAGAATTGAGCTAGTTTTTGATCATCCAAACTCACTTAAGAATTTGAATTCTCCAACCAGTCCACAGTGCCACAAATATTTTCTCCCTAAATTGCCGTCAGTGCCGACAGTCGTGTCAGACAAATTTCAGTTGTGGAATTCCGCAATGCAGTGCCACCCAATCTGACAACAGTGCCAATGGTTTCGATGTCAGATTCCAATGACAGTTGTCACCATTGGCGGGACTGTCGGGAAAAACGGGTCAAAATTAAATGGATATCACTGATTCGCCAGAAAACCGTTCCAGATTTCCTCACAATCATCGGTCACTGAATCAAACCCCCATCTTAAATACATATTATAATCATGAGAGATCATTGGCTTAACCGGTCAATGGTCTTATTTTATTTTTTGGAGGAAATCAGCATGGATCAGAAAACAGAAACAATCATCAGCCAATTAAAAAATGCCCTGGAAAGACAGGAACCAGGAACCAACGACCACCAATGGATCATGGGAATCAGCATCAACGATGATCGGAAGCAGTGTGTCATTGTTCGGGTTGTCCTGAAAACGAATGGATCACCCTATGTCGATGGTATGGATATTCTCTTTGACAAGACCAGTGACCAGCTCACCATGGACCCCAACTACTATCAGAATAGTCCCGACTTTATGGGTGGCACTGTGACCGATAGCTTTAAATGGCTCAGAAATCATGGGGATCTGATCTATCAGCAAATGGATGATCCCGATGACAGTGATCGAGGGAGTTTAGAAGCATCAGCAGTGGATGAATTAAATCACGCAGAAAATAATTCCAATGAAAGCAGGTGTTCAAAATGACCATGACCATTGAAAAGATCGAATTCCCAAGACGAGAAACCAAACAAAGCAAGTCCAGGAAAAGCATGACAATTGATTCAGACGATGAACCCGTGGTGCCAGTTGAAGAAATTGATCCAGTCATTGAGCAACTAGACGCTGATAAGTCATTAGAACCGGAAGAAGCACAAAAACGTGACAAGTCATTGAAAATGGAAGAACCACAAATACCAGACAAGTCATCAGCATCATTGGCAGCAATAGCTATCATCGACGAAACCATTTCTGCAATTCAATCCGCTTTTGAGAACCACCTGATGGAAGACGGCAAAGGATCAGCGACTATTGCCAGCTACACCGGTGATATTCAGGGCTTCATCCAGTGGTTAAAGGAAAAGAAGTTGCCCTTTGATGGCAAGCTCACCAGACTGAGTATCACCAGTTATCGCAAACACCTGCAGGAAGCCAACTATCGGATCAATACGATTAATAAAAAGATTAATAGTCTTCACAGCTTCAACCATTTTCTGATAGCAGCCGGATATTGTCAGGAAATGGTGGTGCATCCCAAACGGGATAAGATCAAAGTAGCCAATGGCAGTGAGGCGGAAGTGGTTGTCTTTTCAGAAGATGAGGTGGAACGGTTGTTGTTCTTCCTGGAAAATAAGGAACAGGTTGCCCTGCGTGATAAAACCCTGGTCTATATTCTCCTCTATGCTGGACTGAGGGTTGGTGAATTGGTCAATCTAAAAATTCAGGATCTGGATCTACTGACCATGAGTCTTAAAGTCGTTGGTAAGGGCGGTAAATACCGGGAAGTCCCCTTAAAACCGGAAGTTGCTGAAATCATCAAGACATACATGGAAAGTGATCGCAAAGAAAGTCCCTATGCTAAAAGTTGTCAATTGTTAGTCACCCAGCGATCCGGCAAGATGGATACCGATACCGTCAATAAGGTAATGAAGAAATTGGGGAAGAGTTTAAACATGACCATTTTTCCTCATAAATTCAGGCATACATTTTGCACACGACTATTGAAGAAAGGTGTTGATCTGACGACGGTGGCTAAATTAGCAGGACATGCCAGTATTCAAACCACCGCCAGCTACTACATCAACACCAGCCGTGAGGATAAGCAGGAAGCCGTGGGATTGTTGTAGTCAGCAGTAGTTTGTGCCAAATCTGTCGTCAGTGCTGTCAGTATCGTCAGAAGAATTGTCGGTACTGACGGTACTGACGATAAAAACGGAATAAAAGGGTGGAAGGAGGTGATCGGTCGTGCCATGGTTTCTAGGTGGTGTCATTGCTGGAGCAGCACTGTGTGTTGTTGTTGAGAGCTATGTTGAGTTCGCTTGATTAATTAAAATAATGAAGAAAGCATAGAAATAATGGATTCGGTGGAAATCGATGATCGTCATAGCCTTCGCAGAAAATGATCAAAACAATGGATTTGGTGAAAATCGATGATCGTCATAGCTTTGGCAGGAAGTGATCAAAATAATGGGTTCGGTGGAAACCGATATTCGTCATGGATTTCGCAGGAAATGATCAAAATAATGGATTCGGAGGAAATCGATATTCGTCATAGCTTTGGCAGGAAATGATCAAAATAATGGCTTTGGTGAAAAAGCAATATTCGTCATTAATTCAAAAAAAAAAGGAGACCGGGAAGATGTTCAGTTTGATAGCAACCATCGGAACAACTGCAGCCATTGAATGGTTCACAGGTGGTGTATTGTTTGGCATTTCAGCCTATTCAGCAGCGAAAGAAACAACGAAAAAACAGCCTTAACCTCATCAGCGGGGTTAAGGCTATTCATTTTGCCAAAAATCAAAAAGATAAACGAAAGGAAGATATAATCATGAAAAAAGATAGAACCGAACCACCAGCCAAGCGCATTCAGATCTTGTCCTTAAGACTTGTTCGGGAGGGTAGTATCCTCTATCAAACCCGAAGAATCTCATCACCCAAAGACGCTGTGGGGATTGGGCAGCAATTTCTGAAAGATGCAGATCGGGAGCAGGTCATTGTCTGCTGCCTGGACACCAAGAACCAGCCACTGTCAATTAGCGTTGTCAGCATGGGAATCCTGAACAGCTCATTGATCCACCCCAGGGAGATATTTAAAACGGCAATATTAACCAATGCCGCCAGTATCATGCTATTTCACAATCATCCCTCAGGTGATCCTGAACCCTCAAATGAAGATTTGTCAATCACCCAGCGGATTAAGGAAGCAGGGGTACTAATGGGGATCGAGCTGCTGGATCATATCATCATCGGGACAGAGGGGCGATATTGCAGTTTGAAGGAGAAGGGATTGGTGTAGGCTCAAATAATCTATGAATATATTAGCTTAAATCAGTTTAATAATATAAATAAATATTGACGAAAAAAATAAAATATGTTATTTTAAAACTATCGCAAATGATATAAATTGTTTGTTGATCTTCTGCATTATCAGAATTTTCAGATTCAAAATACGAATATTCGGGTGTGGCATAAGACTGGAGCTGAAAGAAGACAGCATTCGGCACCGTGGGATACGGTGGGTCACAACTAATGAGATACAATAAGCAAATTGCTTTTCCTGTATTTCGCCTGATTTGAAAACAAGAACAAAGGTTTGATAAAAATTGACCTTATGTTTTTGTTGCTCAAATTATGACGAAGCGGAAAAGCAATTTTTTTTGTCTCCATTTAGAGTTATTTGGATTGATAGGCAAATAGAGCAACCGCTTTTAGTCAAAGATATTCGTCTTTTAAATAACTTACTAAGGAGAATATATGACTACTGAATTTCTATCAAAGATTTACAAGAGCGAGATGCTAATAGGTTCATTAATCAAAATCGGTTTTCACGCACAAGAAAAGGGAGGATGATGATCATGTGAAAAAAATAGACCAACCAGTCGGCAGGTGAAATTGGAGATCAACGATTAATTTAGTGAAGAAGTTGATAATAACAAAAGAAAAAAGTGACTATCATTTAAAGATAGCAAAATCTAATAATTGAAAGGAGGATTTCAAAAAATGGAATCCTTATGTAATGAAAAAAAGAAATTATTAACACCCGTTCAATCGTCGAGCACGGTAATCAAGGTCGTAGTGTGGATCAAATTGTTGGTTCGTCTGAATTCAAATCTGAAGAAGGGAGGGATGACATGTCTGAACAAAGAAAGAAGGCAATAATCACTAAAATCCTATTAGACGAAGATGCGATTCAGCATATTAAAACAGTATTGCCAGTGTTGCCGGATGGTACATATCACAACTACGAACTCTATGCTTCCTTCACAGGACAACGGTATAACGTAAGTGACATGACTTTCGACACCGATTATCGAGTTTTAATACTCGAAGGAATTAGAATTATCGGGATAGCAATTTACACCCATACTGAATCCGCTGAACTTCTTTTTGATCATATAATGTATCCGCAAATGGAGTGCGTCTTGTTCAATGAAAACGAAGTATTTAACATGAAGGATTGGTTTTGTGGAACTTCAGTCTTTGACATAAGTGTTCGAAAATATTGGGCTGGTTCTCAAACAAAGAACTACATCACCAGTATTTTCACCTTGAATCAACACAAATTAGTCGCTTTTGACTTAAATAATGGTGGCACTATCCTAATGGATGGTGCGGACAATTCCGCTTATGAGGGTAGTAATTCAGAAGTAGTGAAAAATACGGATAATAAATATGATCGGAGGAGTTAATGTCACATCAAAAAATAAAAATAAAAATTAATAATGTTAAAGACACAATGGGACAACAAGTTGGTGCTATCAATGATGATCGTTCCCTGCAACCACAAGGCTTGCACAGAGACAAAATCCGTCAGGCGCTCAACAAGTTTAAACGTGGCCAAGAATTGACCGAAATCAGAATCCTAAGAACGGATCAGGGTACGGTTTCAGGGTATTTTGACAATGTGGAAGCCCTGGTTGATCAAGCTGCCTTATATGATGGTAAATATAACACCTTCATGACCTTGAACCAGGTGAAGTCGGAATTGTTGGATCGCAGCCCAAATAAGTTGACGATCCATGCCAAACAGACCACTTCTGATGCAGACATTGCAAAGATTAAAAACATATTGATCGATGTTGATTCGATGCGACCAACTGGTGTTTCCGCAACCAACAAAGAAAAGGCAGAAGCTAAAAAAATAGCCGAAAATATCAAACCCTACCTGAAAGAACACGGTTTTCCTGAACCATTTGAAGCCGATTCAGGTAATGGCTACCATCTGATTCTGCCGGTGGATCTGGAAAACACCCCGGAAAACGTTCAGCTGCTGAAGAAGTTTCTGGAAGTTTTGAGTTTTCGATTCTCAACCAACACCGCCGAAGTTGATCGAACCACCTACAATCCAGCCCGAATCACCAAACTCTATGGCACCGTGGCTTGCAAGGGTGACAACACCGAAGAAAGACCACACCGGCGATCAGAACTCTTGTATGCGCCAGAACAAATTGTGGCAGCAACAGTGGAACAGATCAAAGCAGTGGCAGATAGCCTGCCGGAAGTGTGCCAGCAGATTCCAAAAGCAAATGGAACCAAATGGAATATCCCGGAACTGATTGAAAAGCATGGCCTCGATCTGGCCTTTGAGAAAAAATTGAATGGCAAGCATACGATCTATGTTCTGGGTACCTGTCCCTGGAATTCCGAACACACCAATGCCGCAGCCTACATCATTCAGTTTGACAATGGCGCAGTCGCAGCTGGCTGTCATCACAATAGTTGTATCGGCGAAGATTGGCAGTCACTGAAAAAACAGCTGGGCGAAAGTACGGTGATGGAAGGTCTTTCAGAAAATCCATCAGCCGACAAGGAACCAGCCAAGCAATCGGATGTCATTCTGGAACTGCTCAGTGATTGCACGCTATTGCATGGAGACGACGGCGAAGAATATGCCAGTGTCGAAATTGATAATAAACTCTATGTCTATAAACTAAAGACCACAAAATTCAAGCAATTCATGCTAAAACGCTATTATGAAGCCAAAAAGACGGCTCCGGGCAGTGAAGCCGTTAATCAGGCACTGGAGATTCTCGCCATGAAAGCCAATTTTAGTGATGATGAAATTGAAATCAATCGCCGAGTCGGGATGTCAGAAGTCGGGAAATACTACTATGATCTCCATCATGATTCCCGCTATGTTCAAATGACGAGTACAGGGTGTTCCATTGTCACCAATCCCGATGTCTATTTCTTCCAACCTAAAAATATGGGACGACAAGTGGAACCGGATTTTAATGCTCAGCCAGAAGATCTGATAAATCTGATTGGCAAGCATTTCCGAATTAAAAATGATCAGGATGTAATTCTGTTTGCCAGCTATCTTGTCAGTTGTCTGATTCCCGGTATTCCCCATCCGATTCTAATATTGTTTGGCGAAAAGGGATCTTCGAAGTCCACCAGCATGCGAATGTTGAAAAAAATTGTTGATCCCGCCCGACAGGATGTGTTGGCTATGCCGTCAGCCAATAGTGATTTGGCCGTTGTCTTGACAAACCATTATATGCCTTGTTTTGACAATCTGACCTACCTGTCAGTTGATAAAAGTAACATGCTTTGTATGGCCGCAACAGGCGGTTCGATTTCCAAAAGAACCCTCTAAACCGACTGTGATGAGACAATTCTGGAAATCAAACGATGTGTAGTCTTGAATGGGATTAACATTGTTGCAAACCAACCAGATTTGTTGGATCGTTCTATCACCATGGAATTGTCCCGGATCAGTGTCGATGAACGACTTCCGGAAGATGTCATTTGGAATACTTTCAATGCCGATTTGCCAAAAATAATGGGCGCAATTTTCAATACACTCTCAGCTGCCATCACCAGACGCCAGAATCTGCAACTGGAAAAAGTGGGCAGAATGGCCGATTTCAGTTATTGGGGTTACGCTATTGCCGAAGCAATGGGTAAAAACGGTCAGGAATTCCTGGATGCCTATCTCGATAATCAGAACCGGGTCAATGAAGAAGCACTGGCTTCCAATCCGATTGCGACAGCCGTGATGGCGTTAATGCGTAGGAATTATAAATGGTCAAGTAGCGTTTCCAGACTGCTTTACAAACTGGAGCTGGTAGCTGGTGATGAGCAGATTAACACCCATCAAAAAATCTGGCCAGCTGATGCCAATGTTTTGAGCAAACGACTCAAAGAAGTCAAAAGCAATCTTGAAGAAATTGGGATTCAATACGAAATCCGACATGCCGGTGACTACAAGAAGATCATCATCACCAATGTTAAAAATGAGAAAACTGGGCAGATCATTGAAGATGATCCGAAGAAAACCATGACCAACACACCCCTTTCGGGATTTGGTACGACAGAAGCTTTGAGTACGGAAGCAATTGACATCAACACGTTGTTGGACTAGGTATTAAAACAACTCAAAACTCACCGTCTTTTTGTTCCCAAACGATCGTCAGTCGAGTCAGTCCCGACAAAAACTTGTCGCCAGGGACGGTACTGACGCAAAAAACGGGGAAAAAGGGTGGAACCGTATTCAAACATTGGAAAAAATCGATGCAATCCAGAAAAAACGTGGGCGATTCCACTTGACACAACGCAATTATTTTTTTATGAATTTTTATCTAATGACTCAGGTCATGGATTGCCACTGAAAAATTAAATATTCCCCCTTTTTGTTCCAAACCTGTCGTCAGTCGAGACAGTGCGGTCAGATCATTGTCGGTACTGACGCTACTGACGATAAAAACGGGACAAAGGGGGGCTTCAAATCAGAATGGATCAAATACCATTTTCATATACATAAATTAAGAAGAAACGTAATCAAATCCTAAAATCATCACCCAGTCAGACGAATTAAATCCCCCTTCCAGATATATATTATTATTGTAGTGGGGATGGCTGTGAATATAAAAATAAAGAAAAACAGGAGGAAATACCAATGCTACTTAAAAAAGCCATTGAAACATACTTGGATTATTTAAAAGCCAAAGAACGATCAAAAGAAACCATTCGAGGGTATGGGCAGGAACTGAATGCTCTGAGTCTCTTCATTGAACAGGAGCACAACGGAGCGGTTTATCTTGATGACATTGAACTGAAGGATCTGGAGGGCTATCTCACCCGTCAGAAGGAAAAAGGCAGTTCAGCCAAAACCCGAAGTCGGCAGGTATCGATACTTCGATCCTTCTATGCCTTTCTTTTCAAACGTGATCTGGTTGAAAAAGACATCAGCCAAAAACTGGAGAGTATTTCCTACCAGGAAAAGGAACGCACCCATCTGACCCCGGAAGAAATGGAAACCCTGATTGAAAATATTGATCATCCGTTGGTTAAGACAGCAACCATCACCATGGCCAATACCGGTCTTCGCATCAGCGAATTGTGCAAGCTGACTTTAAATGATGTGGATTTTAAGAAAAATCTCATTCAGGTACGTCTGGAGTGTTATCATAAAAGTGCAGTCCCAAATTGCAAGGAAATGAGGTAAAATAGAAATAAAAAGGACTGACTAATAATGAAAAAAATATATAGTGCTGAAGAACGCTATGAAGCGTTGAAACTGGCAAATGAGATTGGCAACAAAGCGGCAGCAGAGCGATTAGGTATAAAAATCGATACATTATACACATGGATCAGCAAAGCTAAAAGTGGAAAGGTTGGTTTTTGTGATGATCCAGGGAATATCCCACTAGCAGATCCCAATCGTTTAAAGCAGCTCGAAAAAGAGCTACGGGAAGCAAAAGAAGAGATTGAGATTCTTCAGGATGCGCTTGGTTTTTTTGTCAAGCGCCGAAAGAAATAGCGAAACAGCAGCGGATGTCATATATTACCGACCGCCGGGACCGTTGGCCGGTTGCCCTGCTCTGTCGTACGCTTGGTGTCAGCGAATCGGGTTACTATAAATTTCTGCGATCAAAAAGCAAACCGGATAAGCACGCAAATA
>NZ_LKEU01000017.1 GCF_001766835.1 Acetobacterium wieringae
AGCAGTTCCAGTAGAAATGGAAGGGCCAGCTGAAACCCGGCGTGGCAGAAAGAAGGCAGGATACTCACGGTCTTACCGCAATGAATACAGTAATGGCGTTGTACCGGAATGGAGAAGACATCCTCATGCCAGATTACATGTCGGTGATAGATACCATGAAGATGGAGCCGCCTGCGGGTGAAACAATGAGGGCAGCTGTCAATGCGGACTCTTTCCGTGGTGTGGAATTCGTTGATGTAATCCAGTGGGTGTTCAGAAAAGTGTTCCAGGTGAACCATGGTTGATGCTTCCTTAAAGTGCATAATGATTAATCATTATACCATAGTTAAAAAGCCGGGTTTAGCTGGAATAATTTGATTAAATCAGGACTGTTTTGACACTTATAATTTGCTAATTAACACTATGAAAGATTGATGCAATTTGTTGCGAAACATTTGAATGATAAATTTTATCTGGAGAAAGATCAGAGAATAAATATAAGGGATAAGATTTTCAGAGAAGTGGCTTCCAATATCTTGATACATCGGGAGTTTGCTAATCCATTTCCGGCAAAGTTTATCATCGAGAACGAAAGGATTTATGCTGAAAACAGCAATAAAGCCCATGGACACGGCATTATTGATCCAAATAACTATTCGCCCTTCCCAAAGAATCCGACAATAGCTAAGGTTTTTAAAGAAATCGGGTTTGTTGATGAGTTGGGATCTGGTGTTAGAAACATTTTCAAGTACAATAGAATTTATTCAGGTGCAGAACCGGTCTTTATAGAAGGTGATGTCTTTAAGACGGTTATCCCATTGACCCCGCAAGCTACCCCGCAAGCTACCCCGCAAGCTACCCCGCAAGATACCCCGCAAGATGATAGAATTGCCGAATTGTTAGATTTTTGTAAAACGCCCAAAAGCAGGAAAGAAATTCAAGATTTTCTTGAAATAAAAGATAGAGAATATTTCAGGAAGAAAATATTAAATCCATTAATAAATGGTGGTTTATTAAAAATGACAAAGCCTGAAGCGCCCAAAAGTCCAAATCAGAAATATTATTCTTAGAAGAGACAGAGTAATGGTCCTGAGTGGAACACAGTGCCTGACCCCAACTTATATCAGCCACTGCGGCTAACAAAATGGCGCTAAAAAGTATCTATATCTGATACTAAAACTATGAACATATCGAATTTCAAGTCCCATTTTCAGGGACTTCAAGCTCATTCACAGTGCTTTTAGGAACAGGCAGGTGAGGTTCAAGAGTCCTAATCATTCTCAGTAATCGAGATGAAATAGGAAAAACTTCGAGTTATCTCGGCAATAAAAATGACAAGGAAAAGATCAATGAATCAAAAGTATATTCCACTATCAGTGCCTAATTTAAAAGGACGGGAACTTGAATATGTATCGCATGCCATTGAAACGGAATGGGTTTCATCTGGCGGTGCGTATATTGACGCGTTTGAAAAGCAATTAGCAGCTTATGTTGGTGCAAAAGGAGCGGTGGCCTGTCAAAGCGGGACAGCCGGTTTGCATATTGCATTACTTTGTTGCGGTGTGACACAGCAGGACGAAGTGATTGTACCGGCGCTGACATTTATTGCATCCGTTAACCCTGTCAGATATGTCGGTGCTGAACCAATCTTTATGGACTGCGATGACTCACTTAACTTGGATGCTGAAAAACTCCTGAAATTTTGTGAAGAGGAGTGCAGATTGATTAATGATCAATTAATCAATAAAAAAACCCAAAAACACATCAAGGCCATCATTGTCGTTCATGTCTTTGGGAACATGGCTGATATGGAAAAAATAATGGAGATTGCCAAAATATTCCATCTTTATGTGATTGAAGATGCGGCAGAAGCCATCGGCACCTATTATCTTGAAGGCAAATACGGCGGTCAATACGCAGGTACGATTGGGGACCTTGGTGTTTATTCGTTTAATGGAAATAAAATAATCACAACTGGCGGAGGCGGTATGATCGTCTCGCACAATGATCAACTCTTGAAAAAATCAAAACACCTGACAACCCAGGCCAAGAAAAATGAATTGTATTTTGAACATGACGAAGTTGGATATAATTACAGAATGACGAATCTCCAGGCCGCACTCGGGCTGGCGCAGTTGGAGAGACTTGAAGAATTTATAGCAATCAAGAAACGGAATTTTGAGCTTTATAAAAAGAATATTGAAAAGATACCCGGCTTGGCGATGCTTGCGTTTAAAGAAAATACTCGGCCAAATTACTGGTTTTATTCACTCTACTGCAATGCGGATTATCCCCTCAATCGGGATGAAATTATTGGTCTTCTGGCATCAAGTTCAATTCAGGCGAGGCCCATTTGGGCGTTAATCTGTGATCAGAAACCGTATCTTAACAATCAAGCCTATCGGATTGAAAAATCCAGAATGTATGTTAAACATATCATCAATCTTCCTTGCAGTACGAATCTGACGGAAGAAGAATTATTGCGTGTGGTAGGATGCTTGAATAGTAGCTTCTGACACCTTCCTAAGGATGATGGGTGCCTGACACCTATCTAAAAACTTAATGTTGGACATTTAGCAAACAGTGGTGTATACTGAGACCAAGATAGTGTTTTTACGGCGAATGACTGAAAAGGATATGAAAATGGATTGTTTTTTGTGTAAAGGGAAGCTGACAGAGTCAACAACCACCTATGTGGCTGACTTAGGAAACATCATTGTGATTGTTAAAAATGTACCTTGCCATAAGTGCATCCAATGCGGCGAAGAATCATTTAGTGGTACGGTTGTTGCACAATTAGAACGCATTGTTGATCAATTACGCAGTACATTAACAGAAATTGCTGTCGTTAATTATGACAATCGTGCTGCCTGAATTTTTCTAATGGAGGATGAGATGGGGAGAAAACCAAGGGTTGAATTTCAGGGAGCCACTTACCATGTGATCAAGCGGGGAAACAATCGCGATTATATCTTTCAGACTAGACAAGATAAAGAAGATTTTTTAGAATGCCTGGAAACGGCCAATGAGGAAGATGTCTTTAACCTGTTAGGCTATGTGATTATGGATAATCACTACCATTTGATTATCGAGACAAAAGAAGTGCCGCTGAATAAAATCATGCAGAAAATTAATAATACCTACAGCAAAAACTACAACAAGAGACACAATCGCAGGGATCACGTTTTTGGCGGCAGATATAAAAGTATTCTGGTAAACGATGACAAATACCTTTTGTCCCTGCTCCGATACATTCATGCGAATCCGGTCAGGGCTAAGATTCTTCACAATATGGCTGACTATGGCTGGAGCAGTGATCAGTTCTATCGCAATAATATAAAAAAGCAGGTGCATATTGATAAGATTTTAAAGATGTTTTCTGAAAACCGGATAGTGGCCTTGGTCGAATATAAAAATTTTATGGAACAGCAAGAAGACAAGATTAAGCCGAAAGATTTTTATGAAGCAGGTGCGGTTATTGGTGAAGAGGAAGAGAAAAGTAATAATCATTTGGGAAGCGGCCAGTACAATGAAAGCTTGGATGAAATTTTAAGACGTGTGGTTACCAATGAAGAAGCGTTTCAATTGATTAAGTCAGGATCAAGACAAAGATGCTTAAGTGCCGATAAGATTTCTTATGTCAAAGCGGCGGTGGAACAGGGCTACACCTTTAAAGAAATTGGTAAGAATATTGCGATATCGGCTGTAGCTGCCAATAAAATGTTTTTAAAACATCTAGATGCCTGACAACCATGTATCAACTTAATTATGGTCATTTAGCAAGCATTGGTGTATCGTGTAACAAGATATAGTTATCGTTGGTTATATATCTGAACACTTGGTGACGATGCATCTGGGCCAATAGAATATTCGAAGCTGTTTAAGTAGAAGGCGAAAAGAAAGACAATGGGCCTGATCCAACTTATATAATATAAAGAATACTTATAAGTGAAATGTGCAAAGGAGAGGAGCGAATAGTGAACTGGAAATTTTGGGAGCAGCAGAAGCCACTTGAGGATGACCGGCTTGGCAGTATTTCAGATGGGCTGAAGCAGCTTTTGGCAGCAACAAACGGGCAGCAGTTTGAGCAGTTGGAGATGCAGATTAAAGAAAATGCGGAGATGATCAATCGATTATCCCGATTACAATATAAAATGGGTCAGGAGTTAATCAATAAGGTGACGCCGATCTATGATAATCTTGGCGATGTGACACTACTTTGCCAAAAAGGACAGGCGGCTACTGAGCTGGCGATCCGGGAAAACAGTAACCAGATGTTAGTGTCGACCCTGATCGATTCGATCGATACAATCGATGGGGTGATGCAGAATACCTGCGGAAATATTCCCGATGAATGGCGGACTTTTTTAAAGACCATCCAGATTTCGGAGCTGGATGGACTGGCAAGGGTGGGCATTCGCGAGCTGGAGCTCCTGGGTTCAAGCTTTAACCCGATCTTTGCCGAAGCGGTTGAGGTCAGAGCAATCGATCAACTGACCGGGCAGAATAAAGCGATGCGTCCCTATGAGGTGATCGAAGTGCTGCGGCGGGGCTTTATCGATGGTGAAGGAAAAGTGGTCCGGAAAGCTCAGGTCATTACGCTCACTAGCAGCAACCAATTATAAATTAAGAAAGAGACAGTAAGTATGAATAATGAGTTAGTCGGAAAACGGCCCATTGTGGGAATCGATTTGGGTACAACCAATTCATCAGTGGCCTATATCAACGCCAGCGGTGAACCGGAAATTATCACTTCATTTAAAGGTGAGAAATTAATACCATCAGTCATTATGATTGACTTAAACAATCAGGTTGTCGTCGGACAGGAGGCTAAGGATGCGGTGATTGCCATGCCGGAGCGAACCCTGACAGCAGTCAAACGGAAGATGGGTCAAAAGGATGAACTACCGATTGCCGATCGCCGGTTGCTGCCGGAGGAAGCTTCGGCCATTATTTTAAAAGAACTGAAAAAATATGCCGATGCTGCCATGGGCGAAGGCGAAAAGGAAGCGGTTATTACCGTTCCGGCTTACTTTACCGATGAACAGCGTCGGGCCACCAAACAGGCCGGTGAAATTGCCGGATTTGTGGTGGAGCGGATCATCAATGAACCGACCGCCGCCGCTTTGGCATATGGTCTCAACAATCTTAAGAAAAAGGCCAATATCCTGGTTTATGATTTGGGTGGCGGCACTTTTGATGTTTCTGTTGTTGAAATGATGAAGGGCATTCTGGAGGTAAAGTCTTCGGCGGGCAATAATTTTCTGGGTGGCGAGGATTTTGACTGGAAGTTGGTTGATTTTCTGGCGGAATATATGATAAAGACCTATGACGTTGATCCCCGAGCCAGCATCCAGGCCAGGTATATCTTAAAAACAGAGGCTGAAAAAATAAAAATACTGCTTTCTAAAAAAGCGGTGGTTGAGATTGCCATTCCCATTGTCGTGGTCAAGGATCATAAGCCATTGGGAATCTATACCCAAATCACCCGGGAACAATTCGAGGCGATGATTGCGGAGTTTCTTGATGAAACGATGGTGCTGGTAAAAAAAGCGCTCGATGATGCTCAGCTGGACGTTTCTGAAATTCGTGATGTGCTGCTTGTCGGCGGCTCCACGGCGATTCCTAAAGTTGAGCAGTTACTGCAGGAATACTTTAACAAAAAACCCAAAAAAGAAATTCATCCCGAGGAAGCGGTGGCCTTGGGGGCGGCGGTTCAGGCCGGTATTAAGTCAGGCCAGTTGCTCAAGCAGCAGTTAATTGCCACTGACGTTGCCCCCTTTGCCATGGGCATTGCGGTGTTAAAGGTTGATGCCACTGACCGCCTGAAACCCGGCGGATTTCAGAAGATTATTGACCGAAACACCACCATTCCAGTGCGTAAGAGCGAACCATTTACCACCTGCTTTGATGGCCAGACCACGGTTTCGATTGAAGTCTATCAGGGGGAAGACGAATGGGTTGAGCACAACCATTTTCTGGGCGAGTTTCTGGTCGATGGCATTCCGCCGGCACCAGCCGGGATGGAAGGCATAAATGTCAGCTTTTTTTATAACATCAATGGCATTCTGGAAGTAACCGCCGAATTAGAGTCGACCGGAAAGAAAGTCATTGTCAACATGCAAGATGAACTGCAACGGGACTCGATGGAGGTCTTTCGGGCAAGTGTCAAGAAGATTGAAGCGCTGCTGGAAACAAAAACAGCAGAGCATCTGAGCAGTCACACTCAAATGAGTTTTATCGATGCATTTGATTTTGAGGATGAAAAGGATTTTGGCTATCCAGATCTGGAAAATCAGGATCTGGAAGTCCTGAAACAGGAGCTTGAGCAACTTCGGACCGATTTGTCAGGCAGGATAAACGTAGATGAGAATCAGATCCTAGAGCTAATTGAGGCAGCGATAACCACGCAGGAAAGAAGTGCCATGATTGAAGCCATTGAAGAAGCAACAGATTTGCTGATAAAACTGGATTTGGATTAGGGAGTGGCAGCATGTTTAAAAAAGGTATTTTTGATCAACGGAAAAACAACCAATTGGAAGATTATTACAAGATTCTGGGAACAACTGCCAAGGCCGGTCCGGAAAAAATAAAAGAGCGCTATTTTGAAAAACTAAGAGCGTTTCCGCCGGAAACCCATCCGGAAGAATTTCAACAGATCAGAAAAGCTTATGAGACACTGAAAAATCCCGATGAACGGCGAAAATATGATATTCTGAGAAAATTCGGGCCCAAAATAGAAAAAGAAATGAACAATGCCATGCTCCAAGTCATGACCGGAAATGAAAAGGCGGCCCATAAGACCTTGTCTAAAATAATTGAAATGGATCCGGATAATGTTCAGGGATATTTAATTAAGGCCGAACTGTATCTGGAACAGAATAATCTGGCAGATTTCGAAATTTACTTTCAAAAAGCAATCGATAAATTAAAGACAGAAGAGGGTGCAGACCTTGCTTTTTTAAAAATAGCATTGTTGGCGGAACATGGTTACATGGAAGCGGCACAAAAGGAAATAGTCTGTTCAAAAGAACGCTATCCGGCTTCTGCGACGCAGTTTGATCAGATTTCTATCAGAGTCTATCGGGGCTTGCGGGACTATGAAAATCTATGGCAGATTACTTCTAAGTTAGTGCCGCCGATCAAGGAAAGTCAACCGGATCACATCTATCTGATGATTGACTGGTTAATTGCCGGACTGGAACTGGAAAAAAAGAAGAAAATCAGCCACATTATCAGTCGTATGAAAAAACTGCTCCGTTTGATCGAGGATCAGGAAGAACGAGACTATTTGACCAGCGTTTTTGTCGACGAATACTGTGGTTATCATGATGTCGGACGTTTTGAAGACGCAATGGCGTTTATTGAGCTGGCCTTGTTTATTGATAAAAATGACAAGGAACTGCAAGCCTTAAAAAAAGAACTGGTGCCACTGGTAGCCCTGGATGCCACAATTCGACGTCTGGATTGTGATTGCTATCTGATTCCCTATCTAAAAGTCGTGGCGCTCAAACATTTTTATGAAAGCTTTGACATCGAACCGGAAGAAGGCTTTAGTGCGGATTATTATCAAACAATTGCAGAATATAAGGATTGTAATGAAGAGATTGCCTGGGGAATTATGCAGATCAAAAAAAGATATCCTGCTGTTTATAAAGCGTTTCAAAGCGACTGGGAAGCCTTATTTGCAGAGCATACCGCCGGTTTGAATCGTGAAGCCAAGCGGCGACTGAGATAGGCATCTATGTGTGACAATCTGAGCGATCAAAATATGGGCCGCCAAGTATAAATCAGAAAATGCCTTATATTTTCTAGGCGATTCAGTTGTTTTGAGGCTGATAACCAATAACTACGCTTCAAAACAACCGATCCCCGACATCATTCCCCTCTGCTAAATTAAGCAGCGAGACATAAATATTCACCACAATCTGAAACAGCTCAGGGGGAATTTCCTGGCCCATTTGGAGCTTTGACAGCAGGGTCGCAGCAGAGTCATCGTGGTAAATGGGGATGCCATTTTCTTCAGCGACATTTAATATATTCTGGGCGACAAAACCCGTCCCGGCGGCAACAATCACCGGAGAATTATTTTTTTCCGGATCATAGCGCAGAGCGGTTACCTTAAGTGGTTTGTTCGGATCATTTTGATCGTCGCTGGTATTTTTTTTTATCTGGCCGTCCTGAATATGGACGGCCTTTGTTTTTTTATTTTTAGATGGTGACATCGAGTCCTACCTTTCGAAAAGCCAGTTTGGGAAATCGCTGCAGGATGGTTTGGCTTTGGGTGTATTCACCAACCCCATATCCAGCCAGGGAATAACCCTGTTCCTCAACGATGGTTTTTAATTGTTCACGGGTGGATTTTAAGGTTTCCACCAGGGGGGCGGGTGATTTGATATTGAGGGTAATATTCTTATCCCGGGCCAGCAACTCCACCTCAAAATTGCCATAGCGGTCTGATTGGATGGTGAAAAAGATATCGGTGGCGTTCTCGGCCTTTCCTTTTTCACCTTTTTTGGCAGTGGGGTCTTTATCCACAAAAAACTCGCCATAGGAGTTTTCGTCCAGAAAGCGCAGGGGAATTAAAAAGTGCATAATCGTCAGAATCGGGCTTTCATTCCGAACCATGGTTTCTAACAGGCTGTGGGCTGAATTGATGATTTTACTGGAGTTGTTTTCATCCAGGGCCTGTTCCAGTAGTTGCGCCAGGGCCACCTTTTCACCTTCACCAGGATTTCGGGAAGAAGATTCCAGCCGTTCAGCTAAAATCTCGGCTTCTTTAGCATGACGAAAAAGCTGATTTTTCATTTCCACAATATCACTGTCGGTTAAATTGGAAAGTGGTTTTAAAGCCTGGGAAAACCGCAGCACGGCCGCTTCCAGCTGCTCAGGATTGCCTTTGTCATAACGGACAATATGATCAATGATGGTGGCTATCGACTGATAGGTTTTATCGCTATAGGCTTGTGACTGCAAAATCTGCCGCAGGGCCGGGATGGTTTCGTTTTTAAGTAGTTGCTGGATTTCCTGATAGTTGAGGTTTTTTAATTGCAACAGCTCTTCAATCCGGGCCAGACGTTGTTCAAGCTGGTCACCCAGTTTACCATTTTGGGCAGCTTTTAAATTGATCAGGTTTTGCAACTCCTGATTGGGTTGTTCAAGGCCGTTTGATTTACTTAATACAGCTTCCAGTTTGATCAGTTGCTGCTCAAGTAGAGCCCGCTCCTTGGAGGGGAGGGTCATCAGTAAACGGCTGCTTTCCAAAAAAATCCCATTGAGGGTCTGGTTGCGATTGACATAGGCGTCATAATGACGAAGAATTGATACGATGGCATCCTTTAACTGGGGGTAACCTTCCAGTTTAGCCAGTGATCGAAGGCTGTCAAAAAAAGCCCCCTTAAAGATCGAGTCGGTTTTATCCCGGAGCAGCAGCTCGCTGAGAAGATCCTGAGAATTGATAAAAATACCATCCAGAATTTCCTTGGGAATGGCACCGGCAGAGGATTCAAAAAGCTCGGAGATCAGCACCAGTTTGCGTAGGGCATCGGCTTCGGCGGTGGTGCTGTTCATCAGCGGCTTTAATATTTCTTTTTGTAAATTTTGAAATAGGGTTTCCCGGAAACTCTCCTTTTGGTAGTTTTCTGACACCGGTTCTATTTTTACAGCGTTATCAAGGTTATTGATGTCAAAAATAGAATCACTGGGGGTATGTTTACTGGGTATATCGGTGACTTTGGGGGTGGAAACGGTAGAGGTGATTTTGATACTATCCAACAGAGAGCTCCTTCCTGTTTAAAATTACGGTTAGTTATGACGAAGTGTCTAAAGTCTCATGTTAGTTAAGATTATACTGTATTAGCAAAAGATAATCAATCATTTCAGTAGCTATTTGCTGGTAAGATCAGAAATGATAAAGTTTTGACTGATTATAAAACGTCTTTTATTATACTAAGGATTCATGGGATTTAGTCGATATAATATGTGACAAATAATTAATAAGGGACATTTACAGAAAACGGGTTGTAAATGGTGATAAAGTCTGCTAAACAGGGGTATATTAATAGCGATCAAAAAAATAAAGTGCATTTAGCACAAAAACCCGATATAATAAAATAAGCCAAAAATTTCGTGTATATAAAGGATGGACAAAATGAGTAATTATGATTCTGGAAATGATTCCATTTTAGAGATGTATATTTTTGAATCGGAAACCCTGCTTGATCAATTAGAGGAAATATTACTTCAATCTGAGGACAATGCGGAACTGACACCGGATGACATTAATGAAATCTTCCGGATTATGCATACCATCAAAGGGTCTTCAGCGATGATGGAATTTGACATGCTGGCGCATTCTGCCCATAAGTTGGAGGATCTGTTTTTCGTTATTCGGGAAAACGGCATCAAACCGGAGGACTTTGGGGATTTGATGGATCTGGTACTTAATTTCTCCACCTTCTTAAAGGGAGAAGTTGAAAAGATCAAGAACAACGAGACCCTGCTGGATGAAAACGAAGAATTAACCGGTGAAACAGATGCCTTTTTAAATCGAATTAAAGGCTTGGTGACGGAAACCCCTGAACAAGCCCAGGCGCAAGCGATGGAAAACCAATCAGATGATGAATCAATCACATTGGCAGCGGCTATGGAAGATGATTTGTTTGGCGATATGAATTTTGATGAGACCCGAAACGATGCAGATACGGATCATGAAGATCTCGTTTCAAACGACGAAAAGCCCAATCTTTACTGTATTCATACCCGCTTTAATGAAGACTCACAGATGGAAAATATCCGGGCCTTTATGCTGGTTAACAAACTGGAATCCATTGGCAAGGTCTCAAAAACAGTTCCAGAGCAACTCAATAATAATCCTGAGGCTGCTGGCATTATTCTCAAGAACGGCTTCTTTTGTCATGTTGAAACCACGGCCGATAAGGAAACCATTGAAAATATTGCCCTGAGTATTTTATCGGTTAAAAGTATCGAATTTTTGGATTGTGCCCAGGAAGAAATTATCGAACCAGAAATTGAAGCAAAACCGGAAGTGGTTGAGACTGGGAAAAAGACACCTGAAAAGGTGGTTGATGCCAATAAACAAAAAAATAATGTCCAGAATCTGATCAGTGTTGATCTGAATAAGCTCGATACCCTGATGAATCTGATCGGGGAAATTGTTATTACTGAATCGATGGTTTTTGGCAGTGTCGGTATGGAAGGCAAGCGGGATGAAAGTTTTGAAAAGGCTTCCACCCAATTACAGAAACTCACTGATGAGCTTCAGGATATCGTTATGTCCATTCGGATGATTCCCATCTCGGGCACCTTTAAAAAAATGCAGCGGATTGTCCGGGATGTGGGCAAGAAGTTAAAAAAAGAAGTTGAATTTATTACCATGGGTGAAAGCACCGAGGTTGACAAAACCATCATCGATGGAATTGCCGACCCACTGATGCATCTGGTTCGAAATGCCATGGATCATGGCCTTGAAAGTGCGGCAGAGCGAATTGCCGTTGGTAAGAACCCGGTGGGCAAGGTCATTCTCTCGGCCCAGAATGTTGGGGGCGACATCATTATTTCGGTTAGTGATGACGGCAAGGGGCTGGATCCGGCCGGGATTCTGGAAAAAGCCAAAGAAAAAAAGCTGCTGGTTAAACCCGAAGAAGAGTATTCTGAAAAAGAAATTCTCAATCTGATCATGGCTCCCGGTTTTTCCACCAAAGAAACCGTGACAGAGTTCTCAGGTCGTGGGGTTGGGATGGATGTGGTAAAGAAGAATATTGAAAAGGTTGGGGGCTCTATTTCCATCGAAAGTGAAAAAGGCTCCGGCACCAATATCTTCCTGAAAATTCCCTTGACCTTATCAATTATTTCCGGGATGGAGGTTCTGGTAGGGGAAGATATTTATGAAATCCCCATCAGCAATATTCGGGAAACCTTTAAGATTACTGCTAACCAACTGATTAAAGACCCGGATAACAATGAAATGGTCATGATCCGAGGGGTATGCTACCCGCTGATTCGTCTCCACGATATTTTCGAAGATAAAAAATGTGAAACCCACATTGAAGATGGGATCCTGATGTTAGTGGATTCAGGCGACACCTTTGCCTGTTTGTTTATGGATGATCTGATTAAGAAACATCAGATCGTGGTTAAACCGATCCCCAAATACTTAAACCATTATTCAATTAAAAACTCGGGGATTGCCGGCTGTACGATTCTGGGAAATGGGAGCATCAGCCTGATTGTTGATATCCCGGCGATTTTAGATCATTATTGAGAAGCGTTCAAAAAAACACGAGGTAAAGAAAATGATAAAACTTAAGGAAGACGAATTTCAGGCCATCACAACCTATGTGCATTCCAATTATGGAGTCGATTTACGGAAAAAGCGACACCTGATTGAAGGCCGTTTGAGTCATTATGTTTCCCAATTGGGTTATGACAACTATATGGATTATTTTGAGTATGTAAAAACCGATAAAAAAAATGATGAAATCAGTGTGCTCATAAATAAGCTGACTACCAATCATACCTATTTTTTACGGGAAAGTGAACATTTTGATTTTTACAAACAACAGGTGCTTCCTTGGGTGGATGAAACAACCAAAACCAGGGATCTGCGGGTCTGGAGCGCTGGTTGTTCCTCGGGCCAGGAGCCGTATACCCTGGCCATGATTACCCATGATTATCTGGGGAGTAAGCTTAACACCTGGGACAGTACCATTCTAGCATCTGACATTTCCGATCGGGTATTAATGACGGCTAAATCCGGTGTATATTCTAAAGAAGAGCTGTCCAAGATTCCCATGGAATGGAAACGGAAGTATTTTAAAGATTATGATGAAGAATATCTGTCCGTGACCGAGCCGATCCGCAAAGGCGTGGCCTATCGGAACTTCAATTTGTTGTCCCGATTCCAGTTTAAAAAACCCTTTCATGCCATTTTCTGCCGGAATGTGATGATTTATTTTGACAAACCGACCAAGAACAGTGTGGTGCAAAAATTCTATGATGCCCTACTCCCGGGAGGTTACTTTTTTATCGGACAAAGCGAATCGCTGGCCTCGGTAGAGCATAACTTTAAATATGTCAAACCGTCTATTTATCAAAAAGAAGGCTAAAGTTTTTTTGAGGTGGGCCGATATAGTAGATAGTGAATAATAAAAAAGCAATCTTGGAAAAATAGATTTAAATTTAAGTTTGGAGGGATACAAATGGCAACTTCAGTTAATTCTTCAACAAGTGCATTATCATCGTTGTCAGCAAAAACCGGAATGGCTGGCCTGGTTTCGGGCCTGGATACCGATTCGTTGGTCGAAAGCCTGACAAGTGCCAGTCGGTCAAAAATTGCAAAAAGTCAACAGAAAGTCCAGACAATGGAGTGGAAACAGGCGGCTTATCGTAATGTTTCAAAAACACTCAAAGAATTCCAAAGCAAGTATCTGGATGTTTTATCAACAACTAATTTTCGAAGTGCATCGTTTTACAACACGATCAAATCATCAAGTGCTTCGACTAAAATATCCGTTTCGAGCACAAGTGCAGCATCCGCTGGGAATATCACAATCAATAAAATTACCCAACTGGCGACTAATCAGACAGTAACAGGAACAGATCCTGCTACAAAACCGTTAAGTGGCTCTGGAGCGGTAGAAATTGGGAATCTTTTAGCTGGTTTAGAAACCGAAAGCAAATCTTTTTTATTGAAGATGGATGGACAGGTACGAACAATTACTTTAGATGCAGCATTTAAAACGGCAGTTGAGCAACCGGGTGTTTCAATCCAAAGTTTTGAAGCAGCACTGCAGACAAAAATTGATGATGCTTTTGGTAAAAAAAGTAATGGCGACCCGCTAATCAAGGTTTCAATGTCTGCGGGGGGGGTCTTAGACTTAAAGGCATCCGGTTCGCAGCTAACAGTAAATGCTTTAAATAACGATAACGTTACGTTAGGGAAGCTAAAGTTGTCAGACGGGCAAACAGATCGGATCAGTACAACAAAGACTTTGGCAGATATTGCTTCGTCTTTAGAGATTCCGCTGACCGGTGATGAATTTAATTTTTCAATAAACGGAAAACAGTTTAACTTCAAAAGTACGGATTCACTTTCAGCTGTAATCAGTAAGGTGAACACCAGCGATGCTGGTGTTACGATGGCTTATTCTTCAATTACTGATAAATTTACCTTAACCTCCAAAGTCAGCGGTGCCGGTGATAATATAAAAGTAACCGAGACACCCGGTGGGTTAATGGAATCACTGGGATTAGCGGGTGCCGGAGCAAAAAAAACAGACGGTTTAAATGCGGAATTAATTGTTAACAACCAATCCATCGTACGCACATCCAACTCGATCGAGGTGGACGGTGTCAAGATTGAATTACTGGAAAAGAGTGAGGAAGCAATAACAATTAACTCTAAAGCTGACGCAAACAATTTAAAAGATACCATCAAGAATTTTGTCACAGATTATAATAATATGATCGAAATGATGAATAAGCTGGTTAAGGAAAATGCAGATTCCAACTTTCCGCCATTAACTGAAGACCAGAAAGCCGATATGAGTGAAAAAGAAATTGAAAATTGGGAAAAGAAAGCCAAGGTAGGTTTGCTACAAAACGACAGCATTTTAAAAGGAATTGCATCAAAAATGCAGTCGATGATTTACGGTTCAGCAGTTAGTGGTGGGATCAGTCTTAATGATTTGGGGATTACATCGGCAGGTTATTCAGAAAATGGTAAACTAAAAATCGACGAAGCCAAATTGACAACGGCGCTTGAAACAAAGGGATCAGCTATTCAAGAACTGTTTACCACCGAAAAAACGGGGATTGCCCAGCAACTCAACGAAATTATCAACACTGCCGCCAAGACTTCCGGTAGTAAAGGGTCAAGAGGGTCACTTATTGAAATGGCTGGTTATGAATCAACCCTATCAAATACTGAAAATAGTATTACAGAATCAATCACAAAAACGAATAAGAGTATCACCAGCTTGAAAACGAAGTTGAAAACCGAAGAAACCTATTATTGGAATAAGTTTTCAGCCTTAGAAACAGCACTTCAGCAATTAAACACCCAAAGCTCAATGATCACCTCATTTGGATCAAGTTCATAAGCTCGGAAAGGGGGAGAACGTAATGCAATATGCCAATGCTTATCAGGAATCAAAGCGCTATGCCATAGAATCCTTATCAAAAGGAGAAGTGGTCATCAAACTTTTCGAAGAAGCAGAAAAACAGGTAAAAATGGGCATCATCCTAATTCAGAAGGATAGTTTCGCAAAAGCATACAATTGTATTGCAAAAGCGCAAAAGGTTATCAATTCACTGAATCTTTCGTTGGATATGCAATACCCCATTTCAATTGAGCTCAATCAAATGTACAGTTTTATTTTTAATAAACTGGGGGAAGCTAATGCCAGTCGGGATATTCAGTTAATGCAAAGTCTATTAGGCTTAATTATCGATCTGAAAGACTCATTTAAGGAAGCAGAAAAAATCAGCAACCCTGCAAAATCCCGGGGACTTTAAAATGAATGCTAATTCACATGAATTATGCCAGGAAAAAGTTCTTATTCTGAAAGAATACGTAGCCAAAGGTGAGGAAATTCTCAGTAGTATTGAAGACTGGGAAAATCTGGCAACAATCCTGGAAGAACGGGATCAATTGCTGCTCCGATTAAAAAATATGGAAGATCAGTTCGCAGAGCTTAAGGGAAATCAGATCTGTACAGTTGAAGAAAAAGGGCAGATCGACAGTTTGATCAAACTGATTACAGATATGGATCAAAACTGCATCCAGTTGATCAAAGCAGAACAGCAAAAAACCTTGCAGGATTTGAAGAAAAACCAGCAAAATCAAAAAGTGGCCGACTACGAAATCAGTTTGACCCCAAGCTATGGTACCTTTCTGGATGCCAAAAAATAAATTGAATAGAAAGCCTTTTTAAAAAGCAACTGCGGTTGCTTTTTTTGTATCACAGAATATAATAGAGATGCGGGATCAGAATGATAATATTATGATATTGATTTCTAGTATTTTCGATAAACTTTACAATAATTAGCGTGATCGATAAGAATAAGTGTACCAAACTTAATTACAACTAAGCAAGGGGATATTTTTATTTGTCGTTTCCGGTAAATTATGGTATCATGTTACAGTACGATAGTATTGTAATTTGCGATTTAGTAGCAGCATATGCGAAAATAGTTTTAAATAAAACAATCAGTCAAGATAATTTTGAAAATACAGCTGGTGATCAAACCGGCACACAAGGAGGCCATGATGATTGGTGATTCAATAACCTCAGCCTTATATCAAAAAGCTTTGGATGGCACCTGGCAACGACAAAAGGCTACCAGCAATAACATTGCCAACTCTGAAACACCGGGCTATAAAGCGGTAAAAGTCAACTTTGAGGATTCATTAAAGGCTGAAATCAATAAGCTGAAGACCACTGGAAGTTCCACCGCTTTTCTTGACAAGATGGAAAGCATTGAGTCCATCGAAAATTCAAAAATCAGCGTCTATGAAGGTGCGACTTCCAGTCGTCTGGATGAAAATAACGTCGATCTGGAATCAGAAAATATTGATATGTCCAAGTCGGTGTTGCAGTATTATTATCTGGTTCGGGGAGTCTCAGACTCCTATTCCCGATTAAAATATGCGGTTAACGGAGGAAAATAATAATGAGTTTCTTAAGTACTTTTAATATTTCCGGCTCAGGAATGACGGCGCAAAAATATCGGCTGGATATTATTTCTCAGAATATTGCTAATGCCCAGGTAACCAGAACCGAAGCTGGTGGCCCCTATCGCCGAAAAATGACCGTGCTGAGTAGTGTCAGTACCGGAACCTTTCAGGATGCCTTAAAAACAGCAACTGGCGTGGTTCAAAAAGATGGCGTTCAGGTTGAGGCTGTTATCGAAGACGAATCAGCCTTGGTACCGGTTTATGATCCCACCCATCCCGATGCCAATGCCCAGGGCTACGTTATGTATCCCAATGTGAATACCGCCCAGGAAATGACGGATGCCATGGGCGCCAGTCGGGCTTATGAAGCCAATGTGACGGCCTTTAATGCGACCAAGTCAATTGTTTTAAAGGCCCTGGAAATTGGCCGATAAAAGGAGGAAAATATGTTTATAGTTCCAATGACCTCAATTATGGGCACAACTGGTATTGGTTCGGTTACTGGTAACCCTGCTGCAAGTACAACTACAGCCTCAGAAACCGGAGTAGCTGGCGATTTTCAGAATATTTTAAATGATGTAATTAACAATGTGGAAGAAACTGAAGCCGTCACCAAGGTTGATGCTTACAATCTTTCCATTGGTAACATGGATGATATGCACACCATGATGATTAACACCGCAAAGGCGGATGTAGCCCTGCAAACCATGGTTCAACTCCGCAATAAAGTGTTGGAAGCATACCAGACAGTTATGAATACCGGCTTGTAAACTTGAACTTGAAGAAATACCTTTTAAACCTGGTGGAGGATGCCGATCGGAGAATTTTATTTGATGTTCAGTATCCCCTCTTTGTATGCACGGATTTAATAATCGGGATTGACATAAACTATTTTGGATGGATAAATAAAGACGATGAATGAGAAGATTAAGGGCTACTTAGAGAAAATTAAAAACCTATGGACCGGAACATCCAAGAAAGTCAAGATTTTGTTGATTGGCGGGGTTGTGCTGGTCTTATTGGCGTCCATCGGACTGACTGCGCTGCTCAATTACAAGGAGTACGTGCCGCTTTTTGAAGACCTGACTCAGGCCGAAACAACTGAAATTATGGCCGCCCTGACAGAGATGGAGGCGGACGTCAAGCTGGATGCCAGTGGCAATATCATGGTGCCAAAAGAAGACGAGGCTCAGGTTCGTATGGAGCTGGCCACGGCGGGCTATCCCAAAGACGGATTGAGTTACTACGTCATTCAAGACAACAGCAGTATGCTGTCCACCGACTATGAGCGTAAGCAATACGAAAACATGCAGCTTCAGGAGCGGATTGGTGCCAGTATTAAAACCCTGGACGGAGTTAAAGATGCCATTGTCACGATTTCGGTACCAGTGGAAAATGTTTTTTATTTACAGGAAACCGAAGCAACCACCGCATCAGTTATTATTCATTTAGAAACCGGAGCAACCCTGACAAAAGAGCAGATCGCAGGAATCCAGAACCTGGTGGCTAAATCAGTAGCTGGGTTGACAAAGGATAATATTGCCCTTACCGATGGTGAAGGCAATGATTTGACTAATAGTTTGACAGCTTCCAATGGTGGCGAGTCCAAGATGAAGCTGACCAAAGCGATTGAAAATGATCTGACCCAAAAAGTCAATAACGTTTTGGATGGCCCCTATGATCCTTCCCAGTTTAAGGTATCCGTAACGGCGACCCTTAATACCGACGCCGTTAAGCAGGAGGCGACTGTTTACACCCCGTCGCCGGATGGTGATAATTCTGGGGTGATCAATCAGGAATCGTCCAGCATGGCGATTGCCAACGAAGATGGCACGGTTGGCGGTGTTGCCGGAACCACCGGGAATACCGATGTCACCACCTATGCCCAGAATGCTCTGACCAACGGTGGGGTCGTTACCGGAATCAATGAAAATACCACTTATTCGGTGAGTCAGGAAATTACTCAAACCGAAAAATTGGATCCGGCCATCGAAACCGTGTCGATTGGGATTGCCATCAACGATCCGGCAATGACTCCGGTAGCCCGGGAGAATCTGGTGCAACTGGTAGCCTTTGCTGCTGGAGTAACCCCGCAAAGCGTTACCGTGCGGAACTTTGAATTTGCCCAGGCCGAGGAAGAACCCGTAGCAGAACCGGTTCTTACCACAGAGCGATTGCTGGTGTTTGGTGGAATTGGCGCTGGGGTATTGCTGCTGTTACTGGTGCTGTTGTTTGTGCTGACCAGAGGCAAAAAGAAAAAGGGCGATGGCAAAGAAAAGAAAAAGAAACGGGGCAAACGAGGCAAAGACATCGAAGATGCCTTTGCGACCGGTGAAGATACCGAAACAGATGATTTATTTGGTGCGCTGGCAGCAGACAAAACGGAACCAATTGAGCCAATCCATCCACTTAAAGATGATAAAAAGGAAAAGATCAAAGAGTTTGCCACCACAAATCCAGAAATTGCGGCGCAGTTGTTTAAATCGTGGCTGAAGAATGAAAGCGAATAGATTCATATAAATGAAGGATGTTGACAAATATGGACGTTACCCTAACACCAAGACAAAAAGCAGCCCAGGTGGTTATTTCCCTGGGAGCCGATATTGCTTCCAGCATTTATAAACACTTACAGGAAGATGAAATAGAAATCTTAACCTATGAGATTACCCGGCAGGAAAGTGTTCCGCCAGAGGTGGCAGATCAGGTTATTGACGAGTTTTATGGTCTTTGTGTCGCCCAGAAGGTCTATATTGAAGGCGGGATAACGTATGCCCGGAGTGTACTGGAAAAGGCTTTTGGTGTTCAACAGGGGAGTGCTCTGTTAGAGCGGGTGACCAAAACCCTGCGTACCAAGGCCTTTGAGTTTATCCGCAAGGCTGACTATAAAAACCTGATGAATATGATCATGAATGAGCATCCGCAAACCATTGCGTTAGTGTTATCCTATGCCCGGGCGGATCAGGCCTCGGCGATTATCTCTGAGCTGCCCAAGAGTATTCGGGTTGAAGTGGTGGAGCGGATTGCCCGGATGGATCGAACCTCACCGGAGATTATCAGACAAGTTGAAACCATTCTTGAGCGTAAATTTGAATCAGTGGTATCTTTCGATTTACTGGAAGTTGGCGGTATCAACTATATTGCTGAAATTATGAACAATATTGATCGTGGTACAGAAAAATACATCTTTGATGAACTCAGTAAAAATGATGCCAAACTGTCTGAAGAAATCAGAAAGCGGATGTTTGTATTCGAAGATATTGTCATTCTCGATTCAATGTCGATTCAACGCTTCCTGCAGGAAGTCGACACCAAAGAAATGTCCGTTGCTCTTAAGGGGGCGAATAAGGGAGTTGCAGATGTAATTTTTGCCAACATGTCCCAGCGAATGGGTGAAACCGTCAAGAGTGAAATGGAATTCCTCCATAATGTACGGGTTCGTGACGTGGAAGAAGCCCAACAGAAGATCGTTTCGGTGATCAGACGACTGGAAGAAGAAGGCGAAATCGTAACATCGAAGGGTGGAAAGGACGAGATCATTGTCTAGTATTGTAAAAGCGAAATGGGTATCTCAAACAACTGCCCCAGTGGTGATACCAATGACAGTTCAACCGGAAGCAGAAAAGAGTAGCGAAGGTCAACCGGTTTTAAACCCCGAAACCGCTGAAAGTAAAATTGACCATGATGACAGTGTCGAAGCCATGCACGCCGCCAATGAACTGATGAAAGAAGCCATTCGGGCTAGCCAGGAGATTAAGGAAAAATCGCAGGAAACCGGTTATCAGGAAGGGTTTTCCCAGGGCTATGCAACAGGGCATGAAGAAGGATTTCGGGATGGTAGCCAGGAGGGCTTTCAGGCTGGCTTAAAAGAAGGGCTTCACGAAGGCATGACCCAGGCCGCCACCGAAATTGACAACAAGCTCCAGGAGATCAATCAGTTGCTGGAAGTGATCAGCAATGAAAGACAGCAGGCGTTAGCCAATCAGGAACAGGAGTTGCTGGATATCGCTTTTGAAATCGCCAAAAAAATTATGAAACATCAGGTTCAGGAAGACCGGGATCTGTTTTTAAAATTCTTTGATGAGGTGATTCATGGCGATGAAGAGGATTTAAAAATCTATTTATCGGAAAACCAGAAAACCCTTGATCTCCATATAAACAAAGAAATGTCAGAAAAATTAAAGAAGCTGGCTAAAAAGTCTAAAGTGATCATCCTAAAGGATGAGGATAAGATCATGGTGGAAACCAATGATTCGGTCATTGATATGAGTCTGCCGGTACAATTAGAGCAATTGGAGAAAGCCATCGAACAGAGTTCGTAACTGGAGGCAAAAATGAATAAATCTGAGATTTGCAAAGCCATTCAACGGGCAGAAACCTATCATTATTTTGGCAAAATTGAAAAAGTTGTGGGAATGATGATTGAATCGGTGGGCCCGGAGTGCAGCATTGGTGATTTATGTAAAATCTTCGATCAGAATGCCGACCGCTATATTTTAGCGGAGGTGGTCGGGTTTCGCGGCAATAAAGTATTGCTGATGCCCTATGAAGAACCAGAAGGAATCAGTTTTGGAAATATTGTGGAACCGACCGGATCGTCCCTGAAGATTGGTGTGTCAGATAGTATGATTGGTCGGGTTGTCAATGCCATGGGGGAACCCATCGATGGGGGTGGCCCCATTGACGATACGATGCCCTATGATATTAACAGCACTGGTGCAAATCCCTTTTCACGACCATGTATCGACGATATCCTGGAATTTGGGGTGAAGGCGATCGATGGTCTATTAACGATTGGTAAGGGACAGAGAATGGGAATTTTTGCCGGTAGCGGCGTCGGTAAAAGTACCCTGATGGGAATGATTGCCCGTAACGTTAAAGCCCAGGTCAATGTCATCGCCCTGGTAGGTGAGCGAGGCCGGGAGGTTCGGCAGTTTCTGGAAAATGATCTGGGTCAGGCCGGTCTGGAACGGTCAGTGATCGTGGTGGCGACGTCGGATCAGCCACCGATGCAGCGAATGAAATGTGCCCTGACAGCCACGACCATTGCCGAGTACTTTAAGGATCAGGGTAATGATGTTTTGCTGATGATGGATTCGCTGACCCGTTTTGCGATGGCGCAGCGGGAAATCGGTCTGGCCACCGGAGAACCGCCGGTAGCCCGGGGTTATACGCCGTCCATCTATGCGATGATGCCAAAACTTCTGGAGCGCAGCGGGAATTTTGAAACCGGCTCGATCACCGGTATTTATACCGTATTGGTTGAAGGTGATGATATGAACGAACCGGTAGCTGATACTGTCCGGGGGATTATAGATGGGCACATCGTCCTCTCCCGTAAGATTGCCGCCAGAAATCACTATCCGGCCATCGACGTGCTCAACAGCGTCAGCCGGTTGATGTCCAACATCGTTAGTAAAGATCAGATGGAAGCAGCGTCTTCCATGCGGAATATGATGTCGGTGTATGATACCAACTACGATCTGGTCAGCATTGGTGCCTATAAAAGTGGAACCAATCCGTCGCTTGACATTGCCATTAAGAAAATTGGTGGCATTAATAAGTTTCTACAACAAAAAGTTGATGAAAAGTGTTTCTATGATGACAGCATTGAAGCCATGAAGAAGGCCGTCTTATGAAAAAATTTCAATTCCATTTAGGAAAGCTGCTTTCCTACAAAGATCAAAATCTAGAAAACGAAATGATGATATTGGGTGGGTTGACCAGACAATTAAGTGAAGAGATGGATAAACAACTGGATCTGGAAGATCAGTTGGAGAAAAGCAGAAAAAATTATGAACGGGATATGGCCGCATCGATTACCGCCACAGCTTGTCAGGTTTATCTTCACTACATGTCCTTCCTCAAAGAACAGATTCAAATTGTTGAGAAAAGAATTGATGAAATTACCGAAAAAATTGATGTTCAGATTGAAGTGGTAAAGAACTTGAAATTGGAAACCCGATCACTTGAGATCGTTAAAGAAAATCGATATGATGAGTATAAAAAAGAAATCGTCAAAGAGAACGAAAAACAGATGGAAGAATTTATCACCACCAGTAAAATTATGAATGAAGAACCCTGATTATCGGGGCAACATAAAGATGAAGAGGTGTAAAGATGCAATATGATACAATCATCGTGGGCGCCGGACCAGCCGGTTTAGCAGCTGGGATCTACGCTGCCCGGGGGGCACTAAAGGTTCTGATTATTGAAAAGGGTGGCATTGGCGGACAGATTGCCACCAGCTGGGAAATTGAAAATTATCCGGGCTCTCCCCCGGACAGTACCGGCCCCGGTCTGACTGAGCGGATGCGCCAGCAGTGTGAAGAATTCGGGGTGGAGTTTGCCACCCGAACCTATCTCCGCTTTGAGCAAACAGTCTCGGGGTTTATTGTAAAAACCGATGCCGGTAATCTGGAAACCCAGACCATCATCATGGCAACCGGAGCAGAACCCAAGCTGATTGGCTGCAAAGGAGAACGGGAACTCCGCGGGATGGGGGTCTCCTATTGTGCCACCTGTGATGCTAACTTTTTCAAAGGATTAAAGGTCGCAGTCATCGGTGGCGGTGATACAGCTCTGGAAGAAGCCTTATACCTGACAAAATTTGCCAGTGAAATTATTATTATTCATCGCCGGGATGAGCTACGGGGTGCTAAAATTTTGCAGCAGCGGATTAGAGAGAATGAAAAAATATCGATGATGCTCAGCTGCGTCGTGGAGGAAATCAAAGGCAACGGACAGGTTGAAAGCATTATCGTTAAAAATGTGGTCTCCGGTGAGTGCACTGACGTACCCATTGACGGCGTTTTCGTTTTTGTTGGTCAAAAGCCAAATTCAGAGGCGTTTGTGGGCCAGCTGGAACGGGATGCCCGGGACTACCTGATTGCTGATGATGAAATGCATACCAACATTCCGGGCATCTTTGCCGCCGGTGACATTCGCCGAAAATCGCTGCGACAAGTGGTTACCGCTACGGCTGATGGGGCCATTGCCGCTGTAAATGTGATCAAATACATTGAAGAACGCAAGTAAATTGTGATATGATTAGGACTAACGAAAGTTAGTCTTTTTTTGATGCAGGCGCTTTGATGCCATTTCAAGTGAACGAACGGGTCTGCCCACCAAAAAAAAGTCGGCTATAGTCATAGATTCCGGGCGATCAATGATCGCCCCTACAAATCGAAGTACTGGTATATCAAACCAGGCACACGTATTGCATTATTTCGTAGGGGCGATTCGTAATCGCCCGGAAGACGATTGTTTAATTTAATAAGAAATATTAGTTAACAGGTGAAAAATGAATATCAAATTTGATTTAAATATTACCCAAACCCAAAAACTGATTATGACCCAGGAGATGCGTCAGTCCATTGAGATTTTGCAGCTGACAGCTATGGAACTCAATGGTTTGATCGAAACCGAAATCATGGAGAACCCGGTATTGGAATTTAATGAAGTGTCCATTAAAGAAGTGGTACCAATTAACGAGGATGGCGGACCACTAAAAGGCGATTTGGTTAAAGAAGAACCAAATCCAGAGCCGCCGCCCAAGGAGGAAATCCAGTGGGATGAGTATTTTCATAGTATGGAAAATGCTGATTACCGGGGTCAGCTTCAGCCGATTGCTGACAATGATGATGAGTATGGGTTTGAAAAATTTACGTCCCAGGAAAAAACCCTTAACGAATATCTACATTTTCAATTTACCATGCAGGAAAAGGACTTTAGTGAAGAAGAAAAACAGATTGGTGAATATTTGATTGACTGCATCGATGATAACGGTTACCTGCTCATCGACCTGGACTATGTAAAAAACATTCTGGAAGTTGCTGAAGAGCCAATCTCAAAAATGATTGCCGTTATTCAAGGATTTGATCCCAGTGGGGTGGGATGTCGGGACATAAAAGAGTGTTTGCTGATTCAATTGCGTCAAATGGGGTATGATGATGATGAAGTGTTCATGGACATTGTCAAAAACCATTTAATTGATCTGGCTGATAACCAATTTAAGCGGATTGCTCAGGAGACTGGCTTAACAATTGAGGATGTCTATGAATTCAAAGAAGTGATCAAAACCCTGGAACCAAAGCCCGGCCGGGAGTTCTCCTGTTCGGAGCGGGTCTCGTACGTCATTCCCGATGGGAGCATCGAAATTGTCAATGATGAGTTGGTGGTGAAGGTCAATGATGTGTCAGCACCCCGACTGCGGATCAATAATTATTATAAAGGACTCCTGAAAAATTCGGATAAAAATGATGAAACCAAGCTTTATCTGGAAAAAAAGCTCGATAGTGCGGCTTTTTTAATTAAAAGCATTGAACAGCGGCGGGATACGATAAAAAAAGTGATTACCGCCATCGCCGAATCCCAGCGGGGATTTTTCTTTGAAGGTGTGGGTGATTTAAGGCCACTGACCCTTAAGACAATCGCTGAAACCATTGAAGTTCATGAGTCGACAGTCAGTCGGGCAATTCGCGGAAAGTATATTCAAACACCGAAAGGCACCTATGCGCTTAAGTTTTTCTTTAAACGGGGATACTCACAGGGTGAGGAAGACCGATCCTCCGATGCAATCAAACGATTGATTCAAGAGCTGATTGATCAGGAAGATAAGAAAAAACCCCTGAGTGATCAGCGAATATCAGAATTACTACAGGCTAAAAACCTGGATGTGGCCAGGCGAACCGTTGCCAAATATCGGGAAGCGCTTTTGATCCAACCATCCTCCAAACGAAAAGAATACCGGTAGATTGATAACCAAAAACTAATTACCGATAAATCACTAACAAATGCCTGCAGTTTTCGTAAAATTGGGTTTGGGATTATCTTTTTAGTTTTTGGTTTTTTTTAACTTGTTTTTAAATTTAAAATGGGGTATAATGATTTTGTCCCAGTGGGACAAAAGTGAGCATGTATCCGAAAGAAGGGTGATTCTGTGTCAAATCAATTAAAAATCAGTAAGGAAGTCATTGAACTTCAACAGTTGGTCGCTCCGGAAGTGAATCGTCTCATTGAAATGCGTTACAATATTTTGTCAACCATTAGCAGTGAGCAGCCCATCGGACGGAGAAATCTTGCATTTGTTCTGGATATGAGTGAGCGTCAGGTTCGTAATGAGATCGATTTTTTCCAAACCCAGAAGCTGGTTTCGGTGGAACGACAGGGTGTTGTCATCACTGATGCTGGCAACGAAGCCTTGATCCAGCTGAAGTGCCTGCTTTATACCTATAATGGTCTGGAACAGCTGGAAAAGGAACTAATGGATCGACTCCATCTCAAACGGGTGATTATTTGTCCCGGCGATATGGATATGAACTATGAAGTGTTGCGATTTATGGGACGGTCCGGGGCAAAATATGTGTTATCGGTGATGAAGTACAAAGACACCCTGGCATTAACTGGCGGCAGCTGTACAGCGGCGGTAGCTGATGAAATGCGGGAAGCCTTTTATCCTGATGTATATGTCATCCCAGCTCGGGGTGGGATCGGAAAAAGCCACTCCACCCAGGCAAATAATGTGGTGGCTGAAATGGGCCTCAAATTACATTCCAATTACGAGCTGCTTCATTTGCCGGATAACATCGACCAGCGATTACTGGAAGCATTAAAAGATTATCCGGAAATAAAAAGGGTATTTAATAAGATGGATAACATTGATATTTTCATCTTTGGTTTGGGACGTGCAGATGTTCTGGCTGACTGGCGAAATTTGTCAACAGCAGAAAAACGAAAAATTCTGGAACAGGGCGCTGTAGCTGAAGCTTTTGGTCACTACTTTGACATTAACGGTCAGGTTATTTCGCCATCCAGCACCATTGGCATTGGCACCGATAATTTTAAAAAAATACCCCATGCCATTGCGGTAGCCGGTGGGGTCACCAAGGCCGAGGCGATTATTGCAGTCAGTCGGATTCGGGAAAACATGGTTCTGATCACGGATGAAAGCGCAGCCAGAGAGATTTTAAGAAAACTGCAAACCATGTCAGATACAAAATAGCGGGTGTCTGACTGAGTATATATTCAGTAAACATTATTTTAAGGAGGCAGATAAAATGTCTGTAAAAGTAGCAATTAATGGTTTTGGAAGAATTGGTCGTTTAGCATTCCGATTAATGGCAGATAACCCGGCGTTTGATGTTGTGGCTATCAATGATTTAACCGACGCAAAAACCTTAGCGTACCTATTAAAATATGATAGCGCCCAGGGAAAATTCAAGCAGGATGCCATCGAAGTAAAAGATGATACCATGGTGGTTGATGGAAAAGTCATCAAAATCTTTGCTGAAAGAGATCCTGAAAACTTACCATGGGGCACCATTGGTGTCGATGTTGTCATCGAATCAACTGGCTTCTTCACCGATAAAGATGGAGCTGGCAAACACATCAAAGCTGGCGCTAAAAAAGTCATTATTTCTGCACCAGCCAAAGGCGATGTTAAAACCATTGTTTTCAATGTTAATGAAAATATTCTCGATGGTACCGAAACAGTAATCAGTGGGGCTTCCTGTACCACCAACTGTTTAGCACCGGTAGCCAAGGTATTAAATGACAGTTTTGGTTTAGTTAGCGGTTTAATGACCACTGTTCATGCCTATACCAATGACCAGGCAACCCTGGATGCACCACATAAAGATTTACGACGTGGCCGTACCGCTGCGCAAAATATCGTTCCAACTTCCACTGGAGCTGCAGCCGCAGTTGGCAAGGTATTACCAGCCTTAAACGGCAAACTGGATGGATTTGCATTACGGGTACCAGTCATCACTGGCTCGCTGGTTGACCTGACCTGTGTGCTGGAAAAAGACGTGACCGCCGATGAAATTAACGCGGCAGTCAAGGCAGCCGCCAATGAAACCATGGGTTATAACGAAGAACAAGTGGTTTCTACTGACATTATCGGAATGTCATATGGTTCTCTTTTTGATGCAACCTTAACCCGGGTAATGAATGTCGAAGGTGGAAAACAACAGGTTAAGATCATTGCCTGGTACGATAATGAAATGTCTTATACTGCCCAGTTAATCCGTTTGGCAGAATATGTTGCCACAAAATTCTAATCAGCTGAACTGAGTATAAAAAATATCATTCGAAAAACTTTTCAGAAGCTTTTGCAAAACCATTGCAACTGCTTCTGAAATTGTTTATAAAGCAAATGAAAAACCGAGAGGATAAAAAGATGAGTAAAAAAACCGTATCTGATATCGATTTAAAAGGAAAAAAAGTACTAATGCGGGCGGACTTCAATGTGCCATTGGATGAAAACGGCATCATCACTGATGAAACCCGGATCACTGCCGCCTTACCTACGATTAATTATATTTTGGAACAGGGTGCTTCATTGATTTTAATGTCTCACATGGGTCGCCCCAAAAATCAGCCAAATCCCAAATATTCGTTGGAACCGGTTGCTAAGAAACTGTCGGAATTACTAAAAAAACCGGTTATCTTCAATGATGACGGCGCAGTAACCGGTTCGGTAACGGTTGCCGCCGCAGCGGGACTGAAACCCGGTGAGGTGTTATTGCTGCAAAATACCCGTTTCCGAGCAGAAGAAGAGAAGAACGATCAGGGCTTCTCTAAAGAACTGGCCGACCTGGGGGATGTCTTTGTCAATGATGCCTTCGGAACGGCTCACCGGGCGCATGCTTCAACAGTTGGGATCGCAGAGTTTTTACCGGGCGTTTCGGGTTTTCTGATTCAGAAAGAACTGGATTTTATGGGAAAAGCTCTGGAAAACCCGGAACGGCCCTTTGTGGCGATTCTTGGTGGGTCAAAGGTTTCTGACAAAATCGGAGTCATTAACAATCTGCTGGAAAAGGTTGATACCCTGATTATTGGTGGCGGCATGGCCTTTACCTTCCTGAAAGCTCAAGGCTATGAAATTGGCAAGTCGCTGCTGGAAGAAGATAAGTTGGAGCTGGCAAACGAGTTGGTGGCAAAAGCCAAAGCCAAAGGCGTCAACCTGTTACTGCCGGTGGATGTGGTCGCAGCTGAAGCCTTTGCGGCTGATGCGCCTTTTGTGGTAGTGGATATCAATGCCATCCCGGCCGGTTCGATGGGACTGGATATTGGCCCGGTAACGGCGGCTAGCTTTACAAAAGCAATTCTGGGCGCTAAAACTGTGATCTGGAACGGCCCCATGGGGGTATTTGAAATGGCGGCCTTTGCCAAAGGAACCGAAGCTGTTGCCAAAGCGATGTCTGATTCTGATGCGATTACCATTATCGGCGGTGGTGATTCCGCAGCAGCAGTAAAAATCCTTGGCTATGAAGAGGGCATGAGCCATATTTCTACCGGGGGTGGTGCTTCACTGGAATTCCTGGAAGGTAAAAAACTGCCCGGAATTGAAATCTTACAGGATAAATAAGGAGACTAAAATGCGAAAACCAATTATTGCCGGAAACTGGAAAATGAATAATGATAGTTTCGAAACCGAAAAATTGATGAATACCCTGTTGCCATTGGTGGCCGGGGCCGAAGCGGAGGTGGTTTTTTGTCCCACCTATCTGGGTCTGCAAAAAGCGGTGGAACTGGCTAAGGATTCCAACGTTGGCATTGGCGCTCAAAACATGCACTTTGAAAAAAGTGGTGCTTATACGGGGGAAGTTTCTGGTGAGATGCTAAAGGCCATCGGCGTTAAATATGTTTTGATTGGCCACTCAGAACGGCGGGAATATTTTAACGAAACGGACGAAACCGTTAATAAAAAAGCCATTAAAGCTCTGAGCCTGGGGATTACCCCAATTGTCTGCTGTGGTGAAACCCTGGAAGAACGGGAGAGCGGCAAAGCGGAAGCCAAGGTGGTCGGTCAGATGGAAGCCGGACTCAAAGGCATTGACGACATCACCAAGGTGGTAGTTGCCTATGAACCAATCTGGGCCATCGGCACCGGTAAAACAGCCAGCAAGGAAGAAGCTAACGAAGCCTGCGGATGGGTTCGAAAGACGATTGCCAAAATGTTTGGCGAAGACGCTGCCCAAAAAGTCCGGATTCAGTACGGCGGTTCCGTTAATCCCGAAAACATCAAAGACTTGATGGCCATGGACAACATCGACGGCGCTCTGGTTGGCGGTGCCTCCCTTAAACCGACTTTCTCGGAGATTGTGAAGTTTTAGTTTTAAATCAATTGCGTGGTGCGGGCGATTACTAATCGCCTCGACTAACTAAAAATTTATTGCGATGCTTAACTGATACTCAAACGTCATGCATTATTTCGTAGGGGCGATCATTGATCGCCCGAAACGTCGATGAAATTTCAAACGAACGGAAGTGAACAATGATCGCTTTGATGTCAGTTTTTTATGGAGATAAAATATTTCAACCGAAAGGTGTGATCATATGAATAAAAATTTAACGGCCCTGATTATTCTGGATGGCTACGGTTTTACCAGATGTACCGAGGGCAATGCTGTTGAACAGGCCCAAACTCCGTTTCTTGACACTATCTCCCGGGACTGCCCGCATACCCTCATCACTGCCAGTGGCCTTGGCGTTGGTCTGCCCGAAGGTCAGATGGGTAATTCTGAAGTCGGTCATTTAAACCTGGGTGCTGGCCGGATCGTGTATCAGGAATTGACTCGGATTACCAAGTCCATCGAAGATGGCGATTTTTTTACCAATGAAGCGTTTCTGGCCGGGATTAAATCGGCCAAACAAAAGGGTGGAGCCCTACACCTGATGGGCCTGTTGTCTGATGGTGGGGTGCACAGTCATGAATGTCATCTCTACGCCTTATTGAATCTGGCCAAAAAACAGGGATTAGATCGGGTTTATGTTCACTGTCTGATGGATGGCCGGGATACGGCTCCTGACAGTGGCCTGGGCCATGTCAAGTCATTGGAAGCCAAGATGGCTGAATTGGGAGTCGGCAAAATTGCCACCATCATGGGTCGTTACTATGCCATGGATCGGGACAATCGCTGGGATCGGGTCGAAAAAGCCTATGATGCCATGACCGTGGGTACTGGCAACCATGCCGCCTCAGCTGTCCAAGTCATGGAAGAAACCTATGCTGCCAAGATAACTGACGAGTTTGTGCTGCCGACGATTATTGACACGGCCGAAGATAAAACCATTAAGGCCAATGATAACATCATCTTCTTTAATTTCCGCCCTGACCGGGCCAGAGAATTGACCCGGGCTTTCATCGATCCGGAGTTTAAGGAATTTGAGCGTAAAACCGGCTATCTGGGGCTTTATTATGTGACTATGACCCAATACGATAAGTCTTTTGAAAATGTCGCAATTGCTTATAAACCGGTGACGATTGACAATACCCTCGGCGAATATCTCAGTAATCTGGGTATTTCCCAACTGCGTATTGCCGAAACCGAAAAATACGCCCATGTCACCTATTTCTTCAATGGCGGTCTGGAAAAACAATATCCGCTGGAAGACCGGATTCTGGTACCGTCCCCGCACGTAGCCACCTATGATCTGCAGCCGGAGATGAGTGCCTATGAGGTAGCCGATAAAGCTGTAGCGGCCGTTGAAAGCGAGAAGTATCAGTTGATGATTCTTAACTTTGCCAATGCCGACATGGTCGGACATACTGGCATTTTTGAAGCGGCCGAAAAGGCAGTGGAAGTGGTGGATGCCTGTGCCAAAAAAGTCATCGATGCGATTCTGGCAAAAGGGGGGAAGGTGATCGTCACTGCCGATCACGGCAATGCCGAAAAAATGATCGACTACGAAACCCACATGCCGTTTACGGCCCATACCTCCAACCAGGTTAAGTGTATTCTACTGGGTGATGGCGATGTTGCCTTGCGAGACGACGGTCGTCTGGCAGATGTGGCCCCGACGCTACTGGATCTGATGGGGCTGGCTAAACCGGCCCAAATGACCGGAGAAACCCTGATTAAGGAAAAATAAAGCAAAAATGCAAAAACTGTGACCGTTTACATAGGAAAAGTCTCGATTGGGACTTTTTTTATGATTGAAAATGTTTTTTGGTTATGATATTATAACGTGCACGATTATTTACGGAGGTGATACTAATGAAAGAAGCTTTACTGGTCGTTTTACTGATTTCCAGCTTGGTTCTGATTGCAGCAATACTGTTGTCGCCAGGAAAAACAGCCGGGATGTCAGGAGCCATCGCAGGTGGTGCTGAGACCTTATTTGGAAAGAAAAAAGCCAAGGGATTTGAGGGTGTTTTAGAAAAAGCAACCAAAATCTCAGGTGTTTTATTCATGTTGTCGGCATTCGTTTATTCAATCGTATCATAACAGGCATCTGAATTAGAGGGATGCAAAAACTTACAGGGGGAAATTGAGAATGGAATTATTGTTTCTGGCTCCAGCCATTGGAGTCGTGGCGTTGCTTGTTGCGCTTATTTTTGCAAAACGCGTAACTGCAGTTGACGCCGGTACAGACAGAATGAAAGAGATCGCTGGTTATATCCACGAAGGTGCGATGGCATTTTTAAAACGTGAATATAAAATGATCGCAATTTTTATCGCTGTCTTATTTATTATTTTAACCGTTACACCTGGTTTGGGGATTATGACTGCAGTCTGTTTCCTGGTTGGGGCTATTTTTTCAATCCTGGCCGGATTCTTCGGAATGCAGGTAGCCACTAAAGCCAATGTCAGAACTGCCAATGCTGCTAAAACCAGCGGGATGAATAAAGCCCTTTCAGTGGCTTTTTCCGGTGGTGCGGTTATGGGTATGTGTGTAGTTGGTCTGGGCCTTCTGGGTGTTAGTGCACTCTACTTACTATTTGGCGATGTTACTATTGTAACCGGTTTTGGTCTGGGTGCTTCTTCAATTGCATTATTCGGTCGTGTTGGCGGTGGTATCTATACCAAAGCAGCTGACGTTGGTGCGGATCTAGTTGGTAAGGTTGAAGCTGGTATTCCGGAAGATGACCCGCGTAACCCGGCAGTTATCGCTGATAACGTCGGTGACAACGTTGGTGACGTCGCTGGGATGGGATCAGATTTATTTGAATCATATGTCGGTTCAATTATCTCGGCCATCACTTTAGGTGCGTTAGCACTTGATGGTTATGATGGGATCTTATTCCCAATGCTGTTAGCCGCCGTTGGTATTTTTGCTTCAATTATTGGTTCTTTCTTTGTTCGCGGTAAAGAAGGTTCGAACCCGCAGCGTGCCCTGGACATGGGAACCTATGTCAGTGGGATTCTGGTGGTGATTGCGTCTTACTTCCTGTCGAATTATTTTACACAAGGAACTGAGTATGACAAATCATTTATTGCGATCGTTGCTGGCTTAGTGGTCGGGATTGTTATAGGTAAATTAACTGAGTATTATACTTCGGATCATTATAAACCGGTACAACACATTGCCCAGCAATCAGAAACCGGTCCAGCTACTACCATTATCAGTGGTCTGTCAGTGGGGATGAAATCCACCATGTTCCCGATCTTAGCGATGGCCGTTGGTATTTTCGTTGCTTATACTGCTGCAGGTCTGTTTGGGATTGCGTTAGCAGCAGTCGGAATGCTTTCTACTTGCGGCATGACCATTGCTGTTGATGCGTATGGCCCCATTGCCGATAATGCCGGTGGGATTGCCGAAATGGCCGAAATGCCTAAAGAAGTGCGACAGATCACCGACAAACTTGATGCCGTTGGTAACACGACTGCCGCCATCGGTAAAGGTTTTGCCATTGGTTCAGCTGCTCTGACAGCCTTGGCGCTGTTTGCATCCTATGCTCAAACCGTTGGTTTAGAGAGCATTGATATCTTAAACCCCAATGTTATCATCGGGATGTTTATCGGTGGGATGCTGCCATTTTTGTTCTCAGCCTTAACCATGGAAGCGGTTGGTTCTGCTGCCAACGAAATGATCGAAGAAGTGCGTCGTCAGTTCCGGGAATTCCCGGGCATTATGGCTGGTACTGAAAAACCGGATTATGCCAGATGCGTTGATATTTCAACTGCTGCAGCCTTAAAACAAATGATCGTACCAGGTTTAATGGCAGTGGCTGCTCCTTTGGCAATGGGTCTGATCCTGGGTGCGGACGCTTTAGGCGGTTTATTAGCCGGTGCATTGGTTACCGGGGTATTAATGGCTATCTTTATGGCGAATGCCGGTGGCGCTTGGGATAATGCCAAGAAATTCATCGAAGGCGGCGCTCATGGTGGAAAAGGCAGTGATGCTCATAAAGCCGCTGTTGTTGGCGATACCGTAGGTGATCCGTTTAAAGATACTTCAGGACCATCGATCAATATCTTAATCAAATTGATGACCATCGTATCATTAGTATTTGCTCCATTATTCCTAATCTAATAAAAAATAATCTTTCCGTAAAAAAAGAACCTGAATGCCAGACGGCATTCAGGTTCTTTTTGGGTTGGGGCTGAGGTTAAGGGTAAAATAATTGGGTATGCAGTAATAGAAATAAACTTAAATAAAGCTGAGCAAAACAAAAAAATGTAATCTGAAATACATAAATAGATTGACGAATTAAATTTATAATACTATAATTTATTTAAAATGAGTGATGATATGATAAAAAGTGTATACAGTTTAATGCTATTCGATGAAATAGTTGAGAAGATAGATCAAATCGCCTATGAAAATAATACCAACCGCTCCCAACTGATCAATGATATCCTGGCCGAAAAAATCGGACTGGTGACCCCGGAACAAAAAATCCAGAAAATCCTGGAACAGCTGGATGAAAACTTCAGTGATACCCTGTCAGTGAGCCAAATTAATAAAAACTCCAGTATCCAATTCGGCAAAAGTCTGAAATATAAGTATCGCCCCAAGGTTCGTTACAGTTATGAATTTATCAGCAGTAAGCGGGGCAAGTATGCAGTACTGAAAATCAGCTCCCGAACCAAATCTGAAAATTTAAATGATCATTTTGACGAGTTTTTCAAGCTGATTGCTGACATTGAAAAAGCGCAGCAGGGAGATCATCGGGATTTAGTAGAAAATTTGACAAATCATAAGTTTATTCGGGCGTTTGAGGATGAGGCGGAGTTGACCCAGGATATTGAAACAGTCACTGATAACCTGACCCGTTATCTAAAAATGATCGACCGGGCGATGAACGTCTATTTTTCGAAGGTTGATGAAGCCGGGGTTAAGGATCTCACCAATCTTCTGGAGAACATATATCGTGAAGATTATAAAAAAAATAACCAATAAAAAAGAGGTACAATTATGGATATGAATTTATTCACCCAAAAATCATTAGAAGCAATCAAAACGGCAGAACTGATCGCCGGAGAATACAACCACATGGAAATCGAGCCGGAACATCTGCTGATGGGGTTGATCACTCAGGAAAACGGAGTGGTCGGACGGATCTTTGACCGGCTGGGTAAGAATTCCCACACCATTGCCGAAGAACTGCGTCGGGAAATCGGCAAAATGCCCAGTGTTTCCGGCCCCGGTCGGGAACAGGGAAAGGTCTACATCAGCAGTGACACCGATAAGGTCTTAAACGAATCGTACAAAGAAGCCAAAAAACTCGATGACCAGTATATTTCTGTGGAGTGTATCCTACTGGCGCTATACAGTATCGGTAAAAAATCCAAGGCTGTGGAAATACTGGAACGTTATGGCATTACCAAGAAAGAAGTCGAAAATATTCTAAAAGAAGTACGAGGCGGCCAGCGGGTGGTTAACGATCATCCTGAGGTTACCTATGAAGCCCTCAGCCAATATGGGCACGATCTGGTACAGGATGCCATTGATAACAAACTTGATCCGGTTATTGGCCGGGATGCTGAAATTCGCCATGCGATTCGGATCTTAAGCCGTAAAACCAAGAACAATCCGGTATTGATTGGGGAACCGGGGGTTGGTAAAACCGCTATCGTCGAAGGTCTGGCGATGCGAATCGTTGCTGGCGATGTACCGGAAGGTCTCAAAGACAAACGAATTATTGCCCTGGATCTGGGGGCTCTAGTGGCCGGAGCCAAATACCGCGGTGAATTTGAAGAACGGCTTAAAGCGGTTTTAAAAGAGGTGGTCGACAGCAACGGCGAAATCGTCCTGTTTATTGACGAGCTTCATAATATTGTTGGTGCCGGTAAAACTGAAGGCGCCATGGATGCTGGCAATATGCTAAAGCCAATGCTGGCCCGGGGGGAACTCCATTGTATTGGGGCCACCACCCTGGACGAATACCGTCAGTATATTGAGAAAGATCCGGCGCTGGAACGCCGCTTCCAACCAGTTCTGGTGGATGAACCAACCGTCGAAGACACTATTTCAATTCTTAGAGGTTTAAAAGATACCTACGAACGTTACCATGGCGTTCAGATTCTCGACACCGCTTTGGTGGCCGCCGCCACCCTGTCCAACCGCTATATCTCGGATCGATTTTTACCGGATAAAGCCATCGATCTGATTGATGAAGCCTGCGCCAAGATCCGCACCGAAATGGACTCCATGCCGGAGGAAATGGACGAGGTGCGCCGCAAAATGATGCAGTTGGAAATTGAAGAAGTGGCCCTCAAAAAAGAAAAAGATACACTCAGCAAAGAACGGCTGGAACGACTCCAAAAAGAACTGGTGGAATATAAAGAGCGCTTTAACACCATGAGTATGCAATGGGAAAACGAAAAGCAGTCAGCCGATACGCTAAAAGCCCTCCAGGAAGAACTCAATCAGCTCACCTACGAGCGGGAAAAAGCCATTCGCGAAGGGGACTACCGCAAAGCCTCCGAATTGGAATATGGCTTAATTCCCGAAAAAGCCGCTAAAATTGAGGAGATCAAACGAAAAGCTGATGAAAAAGGCGATGAAGACAGTCTCAAGCGTGAAAAAGTTACCGAGGAAGAAATCGCTGAAATCATCTCCGATTGGACCAATATCCCCCTTAGTAAGCTGGTCTCAGGCGAGCGGGAAAAACTACTGGCTTTGGAAGATACCTTAAAACAACGGGTTATTGGTCAGGAAGAACCAATCCTGAAAGTGGTTGATGCCATTATCCGTTCCCGGGCCGGGATTAAAAACCCCAACAGCCCGATTGGCAGCTTTCTGTTTCTGGGCCCCACCGGGGTCGGGAAAACCGAGCTGGCCAAGGCGGTTGCCGCCACCCTCTTTGACAGCGAAGAAAATATGATCCGGATTGACATGAGTGAGTACATGGAAAAATTTTCGGTATCCCGCCTAATCGGGGCACCTCCGGGATATGTTGGTTATGAAGAAGGTGGACAGCTCACCGAAGCAGTTCGTCGCAAACCCTATAGTGTAATTTTGCTGGATGAGATTGAAAAAGCCCATAAAGATGTTTTTAATATCCTGCTACAGATCCTCGATGATGGCCGGATTACTGATTCCCAGGGGCGCACCGTCGATTTTAAAAACACCATCATCATCATGACCTCCAACATCGGTTCGGAATATTTACTGGAAGGGATCAATACGTCTGGTGAAATTACCGAAGAAACAGAGGCGGCTGTGATGGAATTATTAAAGAGCTATTTCCGACCGGAGTTTTTAAATCGAATTGATGAAATTGTGCTTTACAAACCACTCAACAAGAAAGCGATCAGCCAGATTGTCACCCTGCTTTTAAACGATTTGCAAAAACGACTGGAAGAACGCCGCATCACGGTTACGCTGACTAAGGAAGCGATCGATGCCGTTATCGACATGGGTTTTGACCCGGCCTATGGGGCCCGACCGCTGAAACGCTACCTGCAAAAACACATCGAAACCATGGTTGGTAAAGAAATTATCAAGGGCAATGTCCACGAAGGTCAGGCTATTACCATCGATGTCGATCCCAACGGGGAATTCTATATGGCCTAAAGTAAAAGAGATCAACTGACCCGCTTCGGGTTGGTTGGTCTTTTTTTGGTGCAGGATGCTTGATTGAAATAGTTATAGCTGGAAACAAAAAATTACCAATTGCATTAAGAACCGGTTAAAAAAATAAAATCAGACCAGAAATAGTATCAGCGCTGGCCTGTTTTTTTTAGATGATAACGAATTCATAGCTGGAATTATTTGATATAATAATAACGAAAAAAATTTTCGGAGGTAGAAAATGCAAAAGATTATTATGTCTCCCAGCCGTTATGTTCAAGGTGCCGGAGAAGTTGGTAAATTGCCGGAACATGTTGGAAAATTTGGAACATCTGCGCTTGTTTTAATGAGCGGAACCATGATGCGAACCAAAGCGGAGGAATTGAAAGCCAGTTTCGAAGCAGCGGGAATTAAATTCACACCCGAAAAGTTTAACGGTGAGTGTTCAAACGTTGAAATTGCCCGTCTCCAGGAAATCGTCAAAGCCCAAGGTTGTGATGTGGTTGTTGGTATTGGTGGCGGAAAAACCCTGGATACAGCCAAAGCGACAGCCCATTATGAAAAACTGCCAGTCGTGATTGCACCATCCATTGCTTCCACTGATGCGCCCTGTTCAGCTTTATCCGTTATTTATACTGAAGACGGCGTGTTTGATGAATATCTGGTTCTACCTAAAAACCCTGAGATTGTCGTGATGGATACTGACATCATCAAAGCGGCTCCAGCCCGACTTTTTGTCGCTGGGATGGGAGACGCATTGGCTACCTATTTTGAAGCCCAGGCCACCGTGGATTCCAACGGAACCACCATGTCAGGCGCACATCCGACCAAATCGGCACTGGCTTTGGCAAAATTATGCTATGATATTTTAATTGAAGACGGCTTAAAAGCAAAGCTGGCGGTTGAAGCAGCAAGCTGTACTCCGGCGGTGGAAAATGTTATTGAAGCCAATACCTACCTCAGCGGGGTTGGGTTTGAAAGTGGCGGCCTGGCTGCTTGTCATGCCATACATAACGGTTTAACCGTATTACCGGAGTGCCACCATATGTATCATGGTGAAAAAGTTGCCTTCGGAACCCTGGTTCAATTGGTGATGGAAAACCGCTCCATGGAAGATATTGAAGAAGTGATTGATTTCTGTTTATCTGTTGGCTTGCCAATTACGCTGGGTGAACTCGGGTGCACCGAACCAACCCCGGAAAAAATCATGGCAGTGGCAGTTGCAGCGGCAGATCCTGCCGAAACGATTCATAATATGCCTTTTGATGTCGATGCCGACACCGTATACGCTGCGATTATGGCAGCCGATGCCTTGGGTCGCTTATACCTGTGTGACTAAGAAAGCAAAATATATGAAAATAAAAAAGGTCACAATCTCACCAGTTGGGGGATTGTGGCCTTTTTAACAGCGTTGCGGGATGGAGACACTAGAGCAGCGGGTCAAACAGGTCTCGGGTTTTTTTGAGCATATCCCGGATGGGCAGATCATAGGGACACCGGGGTTCGCATTCGCCGCACTGGATACAGTCTGACGCATTGGCAACAAAGCTGCGATAACGATCCAGGGCCCATTCCTCAAGATCGTAGCGGCGGTAATAACCTTCAACAATAAACTGCATTGGGATGTCAATGCCCTGGGGACAGGGGGCGCAATAACCGCAACGGCGACAGAAGGTTTTTCCCAGTGCCTTGGCATCGGCTTCAAGGGTTTCTCGTTCGTCATCGGTCAGCGGCACAAAATCGTTGCCGACTCGGGTATTTTTTAGAACCTGTTTGACTGAATCCATACCGGGTATCAATACTGAAATATTGGGATTTTCAGCTACCCAGCGCAGGGCGTAATTAGCGTGGATAAAAGCGCCGCCAGCCAGTGGTTTCATAATAATGACCCCGACATTTTTTGATTTGGCTTTTTCAAAGAGCGGTGCTCCACGGTTTTCGACAATATTATAAGGAAACTGAATGGTCTCAAATTTATCCTCATCCAGAGCACGATCGAGAACTTCATAAGAGTGGGAGGTAATGCCGATATGTTTAATCAGCCCCTGTTTTTTACAGTCGACCAGCGCATCATATCCACCCCCGGGGCTCATAATAGTTTCATAATCGGTCATCGTTTTGGCATTATGGAACTGATACAAATCGATGGTATCGGTTTGTAACTCGGCCAGACTGGTTTTAACATCAGCCATTACCTCATCATAGCTGAGTTTTGGGGTTTTTGTAGCCAGGTAAAAATGTTCCCGACCCCATTGTTTCAATGCTTCCCCGATCATTTCTTCACTGTTGGTGTAAGCTCTGGCAGTGTCAATAAAATTAACGCCTTCTTCAATAAGGTTTTCAACAATTTCGTCAACTTCCCATTGGTTACAGCGTTGGATTGGAATGCCACCAAAGCCAATAAGGGATACTTCTAATCCGGTTTGTCCCAGTACTCGCGTTTCCATTTTACACCTCTTCTTTTCTTGGTTTTGCCCATTTTATCATATCAAATCACAAAAGTCATCTGTTATGCGGGAATTGGCTCAAAGATCCGTTGCATTTCAACTTTCTTTCAGGTTGGTAGATGAACATTAATTGACACTCCAATCGCTGATGGTGTAAAATGAAAATATGTTAATAGTTAAGAAAGAAGGTAAGAATTATGAGTATTCGTTTCGATCTCTCTTATGCAAATATAGATTCCAGTGAGTTTGAAAGCCGCTATCAACAGTTGGCTCAAGCCAATGATGACTTGAACAATAAAACTGGGGTGGGCAATGATTTTCTGGGCTGGGTGGACTATCCGATCAAATATGATCAGGATGAATTTGTCCGGATTAAAGAGGCTGCCGAAAAAATTAAAGAGCGTTGCGATGCGTTGGTGGTGATTGGTATCGGTGGTTCCTATTTAGGCGCAAAAGCAGTCATTACAGCCCTGACCAGCCCTTTTTACAATGAAGAACCCCGAGCAGTACGAAAAGCCCCTAAAATATATTTTGCCGGTCAGAATATCAGTGGAAAATATCTGGAAAAGTTGCTGGCACTGCTTGCGGATCAGGATGTCTGTGTCAATGTTATTTCGAAATCCGGGACAACCACGGAACCGGCCATCGCCTTTCGGTTTTTCAAACAGTTTTTGGAAGATAAGTATGGCAAAGCGGGGGCACAGGAGCGGATCTTTGTGACAACGGATGCCGCCCGGGGAGCCTTAAAGTTTATGGCTGATGAAGAAGGCTACGAAACCTTCGTGATTCCCGATGATATTGGCGGTCGTTACTCCGTTTATACCGCCGTCGGTTTGCTGCCCATTGCAGCAGCGGGGATTGATATTGATGCGCTGATGGACGGCGGAAAATCTGGCTATGAGGAGTATAACAAACCGGAGTTTGAAAAAAACCCCTGTTTCCAATATGCATTATATCGGAATGTCCTTTACAGCCGCAGCAAGAATATTGAGATTTTAGTGGATTATGATCCCTCGCTGGAGTATCTGGCGGAGTGGTGGAAACAATTATTTGGCGAAAGTGACGGCAAAGATGGCAAGGGTCTTTTTCCGGCTTCGGCGCATTTTTCCACCGATCTCCATTCGCTGGGGCAGATGATTCAGGATGGTCCCAAAAACCATTTTGAAACCGTAATTGTCATCGAAGAAGATCAATCGGATCTCAAAGTTTTCCGGGACGAAAAGAATCTGGAAGGACTTAACTACCTCACCGGCTGGGAAATCGATGCCGTCAATGAAAAAGCCTTTATGGGCACCCTGCTGGCTCATGTTGATGGCGGAGTCCCCAATGGGATCATCCGACTTAAAAAACTGGATGCCTTCCATATTGGCAAACTGATTTATTTTTTCGAAAAAGCCTGTGGCTTAAATGGTTATTTACTGGGGGTTAATCCTTTTGATCAGCCCGGAGTGGAAGCCTATAAAAAGAATATGTTTGCCTTGCTGCATAAGCCTGGTTATGAAGATCTGACTGCCGAATTGGAAGAACGGCTATAGACAATCACAGCGTCCACAAAAGAATCGGCTATTCTTTGCGATAGTGGCAACGAAAGAATGAAAAATTGAATATTTAGCACACGACAGATCGTTACAATTGTGATACAATATTAAAAAAAATAATACAAATTGTCGATTAACGTTCCTGAAAAAACGCCAAAAAATATGGTTCTTCGGCATAAAAAATACTGAATTACAGGGCAAAACTGTTGTGAAATAGTGACGCAAAGCTAAAGGGACTTTCTTAAGTCAGCCAGTTACTCAAATAGATTTAACGATTTAGGAGGTAATGGTGAAGAAATATGACGAAAAAAAGTTTTTAATCCTCAGCTTTGCGTTGTTTTTTTTGGTCATGATGATGGGCTTCATTAATTTTGTGGCTTTAACACAGGAGTCTTACGAGATAATTCTGGGGACGCTTCTCTATGGTCTGGCGTTTATGGGTCTCTTTGTGATCAGTTTAAGCAGTAATCTTGCCATCGGTACCTTTAAAAAAGAAATCCAGCGGCTTAAACAGCTCCAGGATTTTGATTTTTTAACGGGTTGCCCCAACTGGATCACGTTTAAAAAAGAATGTGAACGAATCCTGGACACAGATAATAGCCATGATTATGCGATGGTTATCTTTGATATCGATAAGTTTAAGGCCATCAATGACTTATACGGGCACCAGACCGGTAATGAAATCCTCACTGCTATCGCAAAAATATTAGAAAAGTATCTCAATGAAGAAGAGCTTTTTGCCCGAATGGCCACCGATAATTTTTGTATTTTAATGAACTATGAGGGCTATGGAGAGTTTTCTCAGAGGCTGGAAAATTTAATTCGCAAAATCAATAGTTACTCTCAGAAATTTATCGTCAGCATCTCTATGGGTATCTATCTGATTGGCGAAACGGAGTTGGATATCAATGCGCTTAGTGATCGTGCCAATATGGCGAAACGGTCGATCAAAGATAATTCCCAGATTAGCTATGCATTTTATGAAGAGTCCATGCGGGTTGCACTGATTCTTGAAAATGAAATTGAAAACAGAATGGAAAAAGCATTGGCAAGTGGCGAATTTGAAGTTTATCTTCAGCCCAAATATCTGTTTTCGGACGAACAGATTATTGGTGCCGAGGCGCTGGTGCGCTGGAATGATCCCGAGCGGGGGATGCTGCCACCCAATGAATTTATTCCCTTGTTTGAAAAAAATGGGTTTGTCAAAAAAATTGATACCTATATGTTTGAAGCGGTGTGCAAGCTACTGGCCAAATGGCAAAAAGAAATGGATCAACTGACCAATATGATTATTTCGGTTAATTTTTCCCGGCTTCATCTGGAAAATATGCTGTTACCGGAAGAATTGCTGGCTATTACCAATCGTTATCAGATCGATCCTAAAATGATCGAAATTGAGCTGACCGAAGGTACGATTTTTAATAATGATGTCCAGATGGTTGAGATTATGAATCATTTAAAAGATTTTGGATTTCATATTTCCATTGATGATTTTGGTCGGGCCTATTCATCTCTCAACACCTTAAAAAACCTACCAGCGGATATTTTAAAATTGGACAAGGCTTTTTTCAGCGAATCGACGGATAATGCCCGGGGAGAGAAGATCATTACCAGTATGTTGAACATGGCCAAGGATCTGGATCTGATTACCGTGGCTGAAGGGGTGGAAACCCGGGAACAGGTGGAGTTTCTTAAAGAGAAGGGGTGCGACATTGCTCAGGGATTTTTCTATGCCAAGCCCATGAATGTGTTTGAATTTGAAGATCTTGTTAAAGAAAAACTGAAATCAGCTTAGGCTGGATTTCAGTTTTTTTAAGTGTTTATCGCAGGCGATGATTATTCTGAAGGATTTTCAAAATTCAGACCACCACAGGTAATGTCGGCAAAAACCGAGAGGGCCACTGAATGATCGGGATCGATACAAACCGTGTGATCGGCAATTCCGCCAAATTTACAGGTATCAACAATTTTTAGCCGGAAGTTGTCAGGAACAATGATGTTTAGGCCACCATTAACGATGTTGATATCCATGCGATACGCATCTTTTTCGGTGATCACCTCTGAAAAATCAAGCTGCATGCCCCCAAAGAAGGCGCCGATTTTTATGTCCTGCATCATTTGCTTTTGGTAATCTTTCATTTTTCCGCCATAGAGAACGGCTTCATCCAGCGATTTGGGACTCTTATCCAGACTGTCTTCAAATGTTTTGGCCTTTTTTATCACACCGGCGTGATAAAGCGCCACGCTGGTGGCCAAAATAACACTGGTTCCGATGAGTATGTTTTTTATCTTCATGATTGATCCTTCCTGTTCTTTTTAATCAGTTTACCATGATTTTAAGAAGAACCGTATCTTTTTTTGTTTTTTTAAAGAACATCTCCGATAATTTTAACTAAAAATAAAGGTATTATGCTATAATATTCGAAGCATCTGTTCAGCATTGCTGAATAAATAAGAGCAAATGAAAGGTCTCAATGGAAACAAAAAAGTATTATGATGAGTTTGAAACCATTGTTGGCGATATTATAACACACAGTGAATTCCAAAAATTAAGAGAAATTGATCACCATGGCAATGGTTTGTATGAACATTCAGTCGCAGTTGGATATTACTCCTATCGCGTAGCCAGATTTTTAGGTATGGATTATGCCTCCATTGCCCGGGGCGCAACCCTCCATGATTTTTTTCTGGAGTCCTGGCAGGGAAAGGTGAAAACCGGAAAGGGCTTGGATCGAATCAAAGAGATGCATGGCTTTTCGCATCCTAAAACAGCCCTGGAAAATGCCGAAAAATATTTTGATATTGATGAACGTCAGGCCGACATGATCGTCAAGCACATGTTTCCACTGACGCCTGTTCCACCAGCAAATTTAGGCAGCTGGGTTGTGACGGCAGTGGATAAATTTGTGGCTACTCATGAACTGGTTTTTAAAAACACCCAGCCCATCAAACGGCTTAAAAGTATGATGTCCAAAGCTTAAGGCAATAGATAGTGCCTTAAGAATGATATATGACCCTAATAAATTGATTTGACGGAGGATAGAACTTGATCGAAGAACAAATTGAACGAGCAAAAGCCCATTTTGGAGAGCTGATTAAAGAACAACTGACCCGCATCGAAAAAATGGCGATTCAAAAGGATTTTACTGATTTTACAACAAAAGAACAGATTATCATCGGTGTTGTCGGTGGTGATGGCATTGGGCCATTTATTACAGCTGAAGCCCAACGGGTATTGGAATTTTTATTGGCCGATGACGTTAAAACGGGCAGAATTGTCTTTAAAATCATCGACGGTTTGACCATTGAAAATCGGGCCGTCTGCGGCAAAGCGATTCCGGATGAGGTTTTAGCAGAACTCAAAACCTGTGATGTAATCTTAAAAGGACCAACAACTACCCCCCGGGAGGGTGACCCCTGGCCAAATATCGAAAGTGCCAACGTGGCGATGCGTCGAGAATTGGATTTATTTGCCAACGTTCGACCCGTATCGGTACCGGAAAAGAATATTGACTGGACCTTCTATCGGGAAAACACTGAAGGAGCTTATGCTGTTGGCAGCAAGGGCATCCATGTCAATGATGATCTTGCCATTGATTTCACCGTCACGACCCAGGAAGGTTCAGAGCGAATCATCAAGGCCGCCTTTGATTTTGCGGAAAAATCCGGTAAAAATAAAGTGACCGTAGTGACGAAAGCCAACGTTATCAAAACCACCGATGGTAAATTTTTAGATACGGCTAAAGCGATTGCCAAAAACTATCCCACTGTTGAAATGGATGACTGGTACATCGATATCATGACCGCCAAACTGGTGGATGAAAAACGACGTAGTCAGTTTAAGGTGATGGTTTTACCAAACCTCTATGGTGATATCTTAACTGATGAAGCGGCTGAGTTTCAGGGTGGTGTCGGTACGGCTGGATCAGCCAATATCGGCAAACAATATGCCATGTTCGAAGCGATTCATGGATCAGCGCCACGAATGGTGGAAGAGGGTCGGGGGCAATATGCCGATCCCTGTAGCATTATTCGGGCCGCCGGGATGTTGCTGGTGCATATTGGTTACAATGAAAAAGCTGAGCAGCTTCAAAAAGCTTTGGACATTTGCGGACTGTACGAGAAAAAACTGGTGCTCACCGGACGGGAAACAGGCGCCACGGGTTCAGAGTATGCCGACTATGTCATGGAAACTTTGTCCAATCCCAACCTGGACGCAATTTATGAAAAATTTATATAACTGATGAGGGCGTCTTTTGAGACGCCCTTTTTTTGCGGCAACGATCAGTTGGATCAACAGCGCTGCGAGCACTTAAAAAACACTCCAGAAAAACTGATACCATTGTCTGCTACTTCCATAAGCGCCTGTCACGGGGCGCTTGTGTTTGAAATGTTATCTCATACAAAATCATATTTATTTAGGAGGCTATCATGCTGGAAAAAATTGATTTAGGTGTAACAATCGACAAAGAAACCTACCGCCAGGAAAAAGAACGACTGACGGTACGGTTAGGTGAACTGCAGCGAACCCTGCACGATATGGGTATTCCTGTCTTAATTCTGTTTGAAGGCTGGGATGCAGCTGGCAAGGGAACCCTGATCAACGAATTGCTGATGCCCATGGATCCACGGTCTTTTCGGGTCCATAATTTCAAAAAGCAGGAGAGTGAGGACGAGATTTTTCGTCCGTTTTTATGGCGTTACTGGACCAAAACGCCGGAGAAAGGTCAGATCGCTATTTTTAACCGCAGTTATTACAGCGACCTGGTCTACCGCAAATCAATTGATGCCTTAAATATGCAGGGGCTGATGAAACAGGCCAATGAATTCGAGCAGGCGCTTTCGGATGATGGGATGATTATTTTTAAGTTCTTTGTTCACATCAGCAAAAAGGAACAAAAAAGACGCTTTAACAAGTTGCTGGGAAATGATGCCACAGCCTGGCGGGTAACCCCTCGGGATAAAAAAGAAAACAAGCATTATGATAAGCTCTATGAAAAGGTCAACCGGGGACTGGAGCTGACCGACAACGACTGTGCTCCCTGGGTGATTATCGAAGGCGAACAAAAAGACTATGCTCTGATCAAGGTTTTCAGTGTCATGGAAAAACGGCTGGAAAAAGCCATCGAAACGGTCAATAAGGCCCCGGCAATTGAACTTAAACCGTTGATTCATGAAGGTGATATGCCGTTTCAGTCAAAGATTCTCGATGGCATTGTTCTTGATCAGGTCATCAGCGAAGAAGAATATCAGCGCCAGATTAAAGAAGCTCAGAAAAAAATCCGCTTGCTTCAATTCGAGCTCTATCGGCGGCGGATTCCGCTGATTGTCGGGTTTGAAGGCTGGGATGCCGGTGGCAAAGGCGGTTGCATTAAACGACTGACCAGGAACCTTGATCCCCGGGGGTATACGGTGTATCCCACTGCCAGCCCCAGTGATCTGGAACGAAAGCATCATTATCTCTGGCGTTTCTGGCGGGATATCCCCAAAAACGGTCATTTGGGGGTATGGGATCGAACCTGGTATGGCCGGGTGATGGTGGAGCCAATTGAAGGATTTTGTACCCAGGAGGAATTTGACCGGAGTTATCGGGAAATCAATGAATTTGAAAAACAGCTCTCCGATTGGGGAGCGATTGTCATTAAATTCTGGTTGCAGATTGATCAGGATGAGCAATTAAGGCGTTTCACCGGCCGTGAAGAAAACCCTGATAAAGAGTGGAAAATAACAGATGAGGATTGGCGCAACCGTGATAAATGGGAGGTGTATAAAATAGCGGTGGATGAAATGCTGTTAAAAACATCAACGGTCAATGCACCCTGGATTATCGTTGAAGCCCAGAATAAGTATTACGCCCGGATTAAGGTGCTCAATGAAACCATTGCCGCCATCGAAAAACGCTTGAATGATTAGAAGAGTACCTAAAATAGCAAGAGCATAACCACAATAAATGATAAAACCTCAACCCCGTCACGCCTCTCCATGGTGATCGCTGGACAGGCGTGACAAAATTGTGACATGAAATAAAAAAATAATGAACAAAACAATTATTTATACGACTATTTGGATATTCATACTAAAATTATCCGGGCCTTGGAAATAGTTTTTTAAGTTTTTTTAAATTTTACCTCAGTTTTTCAATGGGATGCTAGAAATAATTAAAAAATTTAAGTGCGGGAACGTTTTGCAACCAGCTTTTATTAATCATTTAAAGTAATTTATTCTTATGACAAAAGGATCTATTGCTATTCATTGAAAACGTTTAATTTACTTGAAAATTCGGATATAATGACCTCAATAATTTTAGTGGAAAGGAGTTTTAGATGGATTCAATTGATATTGAAATCCTCAAGCTACTGCAAAAAAATGCCAGAGTAACGGCTTCAGATATAGCGAATGAAGTCAGCCTGTCCGTTCCGGCAGTCAGCGAACGCATCAAAAAATTAGATTCTTCCGGCATCATTCAACAGTACACCATTATTATTTCAACCCAGCGAATGAACAAAAACCTGGTTGCCTATATGTTCATATCGCTTAAGCATCCCAACTATATTGAGGGATTTATCGAATTGGTGAAAAAGGAACATGAAATTATCGAATGTGATTATCTGGCCGGAGATTACGATTATTTAATTAAAATTATTACCAAAGATACCCAAAGTCTGGAAGCGGTGCTCAATCGCATTAAAACAGTTCCCGGGGTACAAAAGACAAAAACGATTGTAACCCTATCAACTGTTAAGAATACATACTCCATTCTTCCGACTGAAGATATGGATGTGTAACGATTAAAAAAAACAGATCACAAATTTTTATAAAAAACAGGAGGTTTTTATCATGATTGTAGGTATTCCAAAGGAAATTAAGAACAATGAGTCTCGTGTATCCGTCACACCGGCAGGTGTTCATGCTTTGGTTAAAAGTGGCCATAAGGTGCTTGTTGAAACCAATGCTGGCTATGAAAGCGGCATCACTGATAGCGAATATGCAGCTGAAGGGGCCGTCATTCTGCAACAGGCCAAAGAAGTATTTGATCAATCCGATATCATTGTAAAAGTAAAAGAACCGATCGAGTCTGAATATGAACTGATGAAAGAAGGACAGACCCTATTTACCTATCTACATCTTGCTCCAAACCTGCCTTTAACCGATATACTAATGAAGAAAAAAATTACCGGGATTGCCTATGAAACCGTTCAATTACCGGATCGCTCCCTGCCTTTACTGATTCCCATGAGTGAAGTGGCTGGCAGAATGTCAGTTCAAGTTGGCGCTACCATGCTGCAGCGCTATCACGGTGGCGTGGGGATGTTGTTAGGTGGTGTTACTGGCGTATTACCCGCCGAAGTCATGATTATTGGAGCCGGTACTGTCGGGATGAATGCAGCCAAAATGGCCGTTGGTCTGGGCGCTCATGTGACCGTTATTGATATCAGCAAACCCAGATTAACCTATGTGGATGATGTTTTTAATGGTCGTGTTTCCACATTAATCAGCAATCCTTACAACATGGCGGAACTGACCAAAAAATCAGATTTGCTCATCAGTGGGGTTCTGGTTGCTGGAGAAAAAGCACCTAAACTGGTTACTGAAGAGATGGTAAAAAACATGAAAAAGGGCTCGGTAATTGTTGATGTCGCCATTGATCAGGGCGGATCAGTCGAAACCATTGACCACAGCACCACCCATGATAATCCTTGTTTTGAAAAACATGGCGTGATCCATTACTCCGTTGCTAACATGCCTGGCGCTGTTCCCCGAACATCGACTTATGCTCTGACCGGTTCGACGCTACCTTATTTACTGGATATTGTCAACAAAGGACCAGAAGCGGCCATGAAAGAAGACCAGGCCTTGTTGTTAGGCTTAAACACCTACAAGGGACACGTTACCTGTAAGGGTGTCGCCGAAGGTTTAAATAAAGAATACGTACCAGCCGAAGATTTACTGTAGAACGGGATAGCCGCTTTAGACTTAAATAACGGCAATATCAATTTTGGCATCAGAAATAAAACGAAAAAACATGACATAAAATTTAGCTCATTGGAACAGACAATAAGGGTGACACTGTTACTGGTAATGGTGAAGCCCTTATTTAAGAAAATTCCAGATACGATGTAATCGATAACAAGCTTATAAATTTTAAGGGGGCAATATGAGTTTTTCGGATATCATTTCAGCTGTAAATAATTTTGTGTGGGGACCCGTTATGCTGGCACTGCTAATGGGAACCGGTATTTTTTTAACGGTGCGTTTAAAGTTTAAGCCATGGCTCAACCTGGGTTATGCACTAAAATCGGTTTTTGCCAAACAAGACAAGACCCATAGTGATGACTCGGGCGATATTTCACCGTTTCAATCGCTGATGACGGCGCTGGCAGCCACTATCGGTACCGGGAATATTGTTGGGGTGGCTACGGCAATGGTACTGGGGGGGCCAGGCGCTCTGGTGTGGATGTGGATTTCAGCCTTGTTTGGATTATCGACTAAATATGCTGAAAGTGTTCTGGCGGTTAAGTACCGGGAAACCAATGCCAAAGGTGAAATGGCTGGCGGTCCGATGTACGCCATGAAAAATGGTTTTAAGAACAAAAAAATTGGTTTAACCCTGGCCTTTTTGTTTTCCTTGTTTGCCACGGTGGCATCCTTTGGAATCGGTAATATGACTCAGGCCAATTCCATTGCCGGAGCCGTCAATGGAACCTTTGGGGTACCAACCTGGATCACCGGCCTGATTTTGATGGCATTGGCATTTATGGTTATTCTCGGCGGGATTAAGAGCATCGGTCGGGTATCCGGGGTCATTGTCCCATTTATGGCCGTCTTTTATGTGATGGCGTCAATTGTAGTTATTATCATCAATTTTGAGAATTTGCCAGCCGGAATTACTGAAATCTTTACCATGGCCTTTTCACCGACAGCAATGGCTGGTGGTGTTGGCGGTACCATTATTGCAACGATGCTGACAGCCATGCGTTGGGGAGTTGCCCGGGGTGTCTTCTCCAATGAAGCTGGTTTAGGGTCGGCACCAATCGCTGCGGCTGCCGCCAAAACCGATCATCCCTCACGACAAGGTTATATCAATATGACCGGAACTTTTTTTGATACCATCGTGGTTTGTACCATTACCGGTCTGGTAATTGCTTCATCCGGGGTGCTTGGGACATTGGATGCCAGTGGTGAAATTCTAATGGGTGCCAATCTGACCATTGCTGCCTTCCAATCGGCATTGGGACCAATTGGCGGCTATATTGTTACCGTTGGCATTACCCTGTTTGCCTTTTCAACCATATTGGGTTGGGAATATTATGGCGAAAAGTCGCTGGAGTATTTAATCAAAGCACCAATTGCGGTAACGATTTATCGGGTTCTCTATTGCCTGGTCGTTTTTGTTGGAGCCACGACGGCCTTGGAAATCGTCTGGAATTTATCGGATGCGATGAACGGCATGATGGCCATTCCCAATTTAATCAGTCTGCTCGTCTTAAGCAGTGTGGTTGCCAAGGAATGTTTTGAGTTTCAGACTGATTTTTTAATACCAGAGAAATTGGCCTTTAAAGAAGCTAAAAAGAAATAGTGAGTCAAGAGCAATTAAAAATTTAAAAAAAGTTATCAATTCACAAAAATTACTGTTGATGAACTGTTAATAAAGATTTTAACAGTTCATCCGCAGCCAATTATTGCGAAGAATTAATTTGTGAGGATAAAAGTTTTCGAATACACAATACTATCCACTTAAAAGAGATACAAACGATAAAAAGGTTAACATTAATCGTTTTCGGGCTAATAAACAAAAAAACGCTGCAAAATTCCGGCAAAAAATTACCTGTATTAAAGTGTATACACTCAAAAACTAATATGATATAATTTCATAGATAAAATTTTGCTATTTAAACCATCAATAAAAACACTTTGTTTTAATTTCAAGGAGGAAAATCATGCCTAAAAAAATGATGACAATGGATGGAAATACAGCAGCTGCTCATGTTGCCTATGCGTTTACTGAGGTTGCAGCTATTTTTCCAATTACCCCTTCATCCCCAATGGCCGAATATGCGGACGTTTGGGCTTCTCAGGGACGAAAAAATATTTTTGGTGAAACTGTCAAAGTTTCAGAAATGCAATCAGAAGGTGGTGCCGCTGGTGCGGTTCACGGTTCGCTGGCAGCTGGTGCCTTAACCACCACCTTTACTGCATCCCAGGGACTTTTACTGATGATCCCGAATATGTATAAAATTGCTGGCGAATTGTTGCCTGGCGTTTTTCATGTTACCGCCCGTACGTTGGCAGCCCAAGCTTTGTCTATTTTTGGTGATCATGGCGATGTTATGGCTTGTCGTCAAACTGGTTTTGCCTTGTTGGCATCCGGTGGTGTCCAGGAAGTAATGGATCTGGCTGCGATTGCTCATCTGGCTGCCATTAAAAGCCGGGTGCCATTTATGCACTTCTTTGATGGTTTCAGAACGTCACATGAGATTCAAAAGATTGAAGTGATCGATTATGATGTCTTTAAAAAGTTGGCCGATTTTGAAGCGATTCAAGAATTCAGAAACCGGGCCTTAAATCCCGAACACCCAGTAACTCGAGGAACCGCTCAGAATCCGGATATTTTCTTCCAGGCGAGAGAGGCTTGTAATCCGTTCTATGATAAGGTTCCAGAAATTGTTGCTGATTATATGGAAAAAATCTCGGCAGAAACCGGTCGGGAATACCACTTATTTGATTATTATGGTGCTGACGATGCCGAAAATATCATCGTTGCCATGGGTTCAGTAACCGATACGATTGAAGAAACGATCGATTATTTATTGAAACAGGGCGAGAAAATCGGCTTGATCAAGGTTCGTTTATTCAGACCGTTTGCGCCGGAATATTTACTAAAAGTATTGCCAAAAACCGTTAAGAAAATTGCCGTACTGGATCGTACCAAAGAACCAGGTTCATTAGGCGAGCCTTTATACCAAGATATCTGCACCGTCTTCTATGGCAAAGAATTCCAACCACTGATTGTTGGTGGTCGCTATGGACTCAGCTCAAAAGATACCACTCCTGCGCAAATTAAAGCCGTTTATGATAATTTAAAACTGGCACAGCCCAAAGATAAATTTACCATCGGGATTGTTGATGATGTCACCCACACCAATCTGGAACTGGGTGAAAACCTGCATACTGTTCCCGAAGGCACCAAAGGATGTAAATTCTGGGGTCTGGGATCTGACGGAACCGTTGGGGCCAATAAATCAGCCATTAAAATTATTGGGGATCATACCGATTTATATGCTCAAGGTTACTTCTCCTATGATAGTAAAAAATCCGGTGGGGTTACCGTTTCTCACCTGCGGTTTGGAAAAAAACCGATTAAGTCAACTTACTTAATTGTAAATTCTGACTTTGTTTCCTGCTCGACCCAAGCCTATGTTCACCAATATGACCTGTTAAAAGGATTGAAAAAAGGCGGAACCTTCCTGCTTAATACAGTCTGGGATGTTGCCGAATTGGATGAAAAATTACCAGCGTCATTAAAAAAATACATCGCTGATAATGACATTAATTTCTATATCATCAATGCGACTAAAATTGCGGAAGAAATTGGGCTGGGCCGTCGTACCAACATGATTATGCAATCAGCGTTCTTTAAACTGGCCGACATTATTCCAATTGAAGATGCGGTTGCCTTCTCTAAAGCGGGGATTCAAAAATCTTACGGTAAAAAAGGTCAAAAAATTGTTGATATGAACAATGCTGCTGTTGATCAGGGGATTGATGCGCTGGTTAAAGTCGATGTTCCGGCTGCCTGGAAAGAGCTTAAAGCTGACGAAGCAACTGAAGAAAATGTACCAGAATTCATCACAAAGATTTTACGTCCGATCAACCGATTGGAAGGCGATGATATTCCGGTATCAACCTTTACTGGCGTGGAAGACGGAACCTTTATGTCTGGTTCTTCAGCCTACGAAAAACGGGGTATCGCTGTTAATGTGCCAAAATGGATTCCTGAAAACTGTATCCAGTGTAATCAGTGTTCATTTGTCTGCCCACATGCTGCCATCCGTCCGGTGTTAGTGGATGCTGGTGAAAAAGCGGCAGCGCCAGAAGGCTTTACCACTGTTAAAGCGACCGGAAAACAATTTGATGGCTTAGAGTACCGAATCCAGGTCAGCACCCTTGATTGTACTGGTTGCGGTAACTGTCAGGATGCTTGTCCGGCTAAAACCAAAGCCCTGGAAATGGAACCAATCGATACACAGGCAGATCAAATCCCAATGTGGAACTATGCGACCACGGTTACGATTAAAGATAACCTGATGAATAAGGCGACAGTTAAAGGCAGCCAGTTCTGTCAGCCATTGCTTGAGTTCTCCGGAGCCTGTGCCGGTTGTGGTGAAACACCATACATTAAAACCATTACCCAATTGTTTGGGGATCGCATGCTGGTTGCCAATGCTACCGGTTGTTCATCAATCTGGGGAGCATCGTCACCTTCTACACCTTACTGCAAAAATGCCGCAGGAAAAGGACCAGCCTGGGCCAACTCTTTATTTGAAGACAATGCCGAGTATGGTTTCGGGATGATGCTGGCAACTGAAAAAATGGCTGATACCATTGAAAACTATCTCAAAGAAATCATTGCTGGCGATGCTCCAGAAGCTGTTAAAACAGCAGCGCAAGCCTGGATTGACAGTAGAAAAGATGCGGAAGCTTCCAAAATTGCCTCAGCTAAACTGGTTGAAGTCTTAACTGCTTATACACCAAGCGAAGCACTGGCAACCTATGCCAAGTTTATTCTGGACAATCAGTCATACCTGATCAAAAAATCCCAATGGATTTTTGGTGGCGATGGCTGGGCTTACGATATCGGATACGGCGGATTGGATCATGTTTTAGCGTCACGCAAAAACATCAACGTATTCGTACTGGATACCGAAATCTACTCCAACACCGGTGGTCAGGCTTCTAAGTCAACACCAACCGCAGCAGTGGCACAATTCGCCTCCGCTGGTGAACGAATCAAGAAAAAAGACCTTGGTATGATGGCGGCAACCTACGGTTATGTTTATGTTGCTCAGGTAGCCATGGGCGCAGACAAAAATCAATTTATGAAAGCCCTTCAGGAAGCTGAAGCCTATGATGGTCCATCACTGATCATTGCGTATGCGCCTTGTATCAACCATGGTATCAAAGGTGGTATGAGCCGGACCCAAACCCACGAAGCATTTGCTGTGGAATCCGGATACTGGCATCTGTACCGATTCAATCCAACCCTGAAAGAAGAGGGTAAAAATCCATTTATCCTTGATTCCAAAGAACCGGATATGGATAAATTCACCGAATTCCTGGATTCAGAAGTTCGATACACCTCATTAAAACTGACCTTCCCGGAAGTTTCAGCAACTCTTTATGATAAAGCAAAAGAAGAAGCAATGGAACGTTACCTGGGTTACAAACAAAAAGCAGAAATGTAATTAAATTTTTGACACGAGAGACCCGCAGGGTTTTTCGTGTCGATCATAAAAAAGCTCCCGTGGGCAATCCCAGGGGAGCTTTTTTATTGGACTTACCACAAATTGTCGATCGGAAAAGGAACACTATTTGCACTTTTGTGGGGAGGGGTGCCGTCTGATAAATCCGTCCAGATCATCTTCCGGGTTATGGACAGTGAGTTCCATTTTGTCCAGATCAAAATCAAAATCGAAGGTTGTGTCTGATTTTAATTCTTCCAGGACATCCATGATTAATTGACCATCTGCGACATCTTTCATACTGAGAACGGCTTTGCCATGATCATCAAAATCGGCAGCTTTTACTTGTTCATGAATGGCTTCGATAATACGTTTCTTTTCCATAAGAACACCTCTTTCTAATATTATTGTGATTATTTTTTTATTACCCAAATATTTAACTATTATCCATCGATAACAATTTTTTAAAAAATTAATGAAACTTTATTTTTGTTTAAATATAAAAATAAAGGATATTAAAACAAGGAGAATTGCATTTTACTTAGAATAGAGATAATAGACCCTTAAAAAGTCAAGACTTTAATTTTACAAAAGGAAAAAACAAATGACGACTTACTATTCCGAAGAAGTGATCCAATCTGTCATCGACGCCAATGATATTGTGGATGTGACTTCGGGTTACATGACCTTAAAGAGGGTGGGCAATTCATTCAAAGGAAAATGTCCGTTTCATAATGAAAAAACAGCGTCTTTCACGGTATCCCGGGAAAAACAGCTGTATCATTGTTTTGGCTGTGGAGCCGGAGGCAATGTGATTACCTTTATTATGGAAATGGAAAAATTGCCGTTCATGGATGCCCTCAAATTTCTGGCCACTCGGGCAAATATGGTTTTGCCGGAAAAACAAAATCAGCAGGAAGACCATCAGGCCTATGAAAAAAAGAAGCGGCTCTATGAATTGCATCGGCAGGCTGCCAACTACTATTATAAAATCTTAAAAAGGGCGCCATCTGCCCGGGAGTATCTCAGTCAGCGTAGCATCAGTCAGGAAACCATCCGAGAATTTGGGCTAGGTTATGCCAGTGAGGACTGGGGCCGATTGACCGATTTTCTGGCGGCCAGCGGATTTTCTCAGGAAGAAATGCTGGCTTCAGGATTGGTATTATCTTCAGAAAAAAATCGCCATTACGATCGTTTTCGCAGTCGGATTATGTTTCCCATTGTTAATCCCCGGGGGCAGATTGTCGGGTTTGGCGGTCGTCTGATGACAACCGGACAAAATGGGCCCAAATACCTAAACTCCCCGGAAACCCCAATTTTTTCCAAAAGTTATGAGCTTTATAATCTCAATCATTGCAAGAACTTTTTGGAAGATGGGCAGATAGTGATTGTGGAAGGTTACATGGATGTGATCTCTTTATATGAAAAAGGGATCAAAAATACCGTAGCAGCATTGGGAACGGCCTTTACCCCCTTTCATGGAAAAATTCTGGAGCGTTATGCCAATGAGGTAATCATTGCCTTTGATGGCGATAGTGCAGGGAAATCGGCAACAGAAAAAGCCATGAATATCTTGAAAAAGACCAACTTAAATGTTAAAATATTAAACTTGCCGAGCAATGAGGATCCAGATTCCTTTGTCCAAAAATTTGGTCAACAGGGATTTTTGGATGCGGTCACCAAGGCCTTAACCATTGTTGAATATGAATTGGGATTACTAAAAAAACACAATGATCTTTCTCAAACCGATGGACGGCTCCGTTATGGCAATGAAGCAATTAATGTACTAAAGCAGCTGGAGACATCACTGGAAGTTGATTACTACAGCAAAATGGTGGCTGGTGAAACAGGAATTAATCAGGAAGTGATAAGACGCGAGGTCATGCGCTCAAAAAAACGGCCGGATAATCCAGTTCAACTGGTTGAATCGACCCATAATGTGGTAACGCCACAAAAAATTCCCAGGGCCTACCAAAATGCTCAGGAAGTGGTGATTCGCTACTGTTTAAAAAACCCGGAAATTATCGATGACGTTCCGATTGACTTTCTGACCGACTCGTTCTATCAGGAACTGATCAGCGTTCTTTTAGAAAAGCGGAAAACCGGCAGCCGGATTGAAGTTAATCAGATTATGTCACATTTTGAAGATTCCAAAGAAGTTAAAAAATTAGTTGAGTTTATGATGAACGAGGATGAAGTCTCCCGGTCAGATTATCACGATGCTTTGGAAATAATGAATCGATTTTATAATGAAGCTCAACTCGACCGACTTTCCGAACAAATTAAGCGGGAGTCAACGACTGGTAATGACGATGAGGTGGCACGGCTCACCAATCAACTCATAGAGATTAAGAAAATGATGAAAGAAAACGGGAGGCACTAAAATGAAACTCGAGAAAGTAAAAACCGACGATGTGATCATCGATATTGACGACGACATCATTGAAATCGAAAAAGTCGCCATTGAGCTGATGCCGGAGGTGCAGCAGCTGTTAAAGCGGGGGAAATCAAAAGGAAATTTAAATAACCACGATTTTGAAGAAATTTTGGATAAGGCGGATCTTGACCCCGAAGAAATTGATTCAATCTATTTGTATCTGCAAAAAGAAGGGATCGAAATCGCTTTTACCGATCTCGAACTGGAAGCTCTGGAAGCGGCGGAACTTGAGGAAGAGAACCAGAAAGAACTTGAACTGGCAGATTCAGTCAGTGTCAATGATCCGGTTCGTTTATACTTAAAAGAAATCGGGAAGGTACCCTTACTGACCGGCGATGAAGAAATGGAACTGGCTCGCCGCATGGAAGCAGGCGATGAGATGGCCAAGAAAGAATTGGCTGAAGCCAACCTGCGACTGGTCGTCAGTATCGCCAAGCGTTATGTGGGCCGGGGTATGTCGTTTCTCGATCTGATTCAGGAAGGAAACCTCGGCTTGATCAAGGCGGTTGAGAAATTTGATTATACCAAGGGTTTTAAATTCAGTACCTATGCTACCTGGTGGATTCGCCAGGCGATTACCCGGGCCATTGCCGATCAGGTCAGAACGATCCGAATCCCGGTACACATGGTCGAGACCATCAATAAATTGATCCGGGTTTCCCGGCAATTGCTGCAGGAATACGGGCGGGAACCAACCCCCGCAGAAATCGGCAAGGAAATGGGTTTTTCTGAAGAAAAAGTTCGGGAAATTCAGAAAATTGCTCAGGATCCGGTTTCTTTGGAAACCCCGATTGGGGAAGAAGAAGACAGCCATTTGGGTGATTTTATTCCCGATGAAGAGGCCCCGGCACCAGCTGAAGCGGCATCCTATGCACTGCTGAAAGAACAGCTGATTGAAGTGTTAAATACCCTGACCGAACGTGAAGAAAAGGTGCTGCGATTACGTTTTGGTCTCGATGATGGTCGGGCTCGAACACTTGAAGAAGTCGGCAAAGAGTTTAACGTCACCCGGGAACGGATCCGACAGATTGAAGCCAAGGCGCTGCGTAAACTCAGACACCCCAGCCGCAGCAAGAAATTGAAGGATTACTTAACCTAAAATGAAGATTAAATTAAGTCCAAGGCTTGAGGTGATTGCCGGTTGTGTGACCGGGGCCTGCTCGATGGCGGATATTGGCACCGATCATGGTTACCTGCCAGCGTACCTGGTAGAAAACAAGGGTGTTTGCAGGGCCATCGCCAGCGACATTAACCAGCAACCACTGAAAAAAGCTCAAAAAATTATCGACGCCCAACAATTACAAAAACAGATCGAGACCCGACTTGGTTCGGGTCTTTCTGTGCTTAAACCTGGCGAGGTTGAGGTTGTTGTTATGGCAGGGATGGGGGGGCTCCTGATCCGGGATCTGCTAAAAGCCCAGCCAGCTGTTGCCAGAGCGGCAAAAAAACTGGTTTTGCAGCCAATGAATAATCAGGCAGTGTTACGAAGATATCTGGAAACAGCGGGGTTTTTAATTACCCGGGAAGAGCTGGCTCGGGAAGGCGATCGGGTTTATGAGATCATTGTGGCCGAGCCGGGAGCGATGATTGTTACCACCCCATTGGAATATAAATTGGGTTTTGAGTATTATAGGCATCAGCATCCTTTGCTGGGTGCTCTGATCGACCGAAAAATATTTTTGGAACAACAGATTGTAACCAGTACCCGGGGAAGAACCACGGCGGTGGCGGCCAAGCAATTTCAGGAAAGTAGTAGGTTTATCGAAAAACTGAATGAGGTGAAAAAATGTCTGTCAAACTAAATCAAATCATCCAGACCATTGAAGCCCTGGCCCCGGAAAGACTGGCTGAAAGCTGGGATAACGTCGGCCTTCAGGTCGGATCGCGGCAACAGTGTATTAACCGGATTCTGTTGACCCTGGATGTTACGGCTGATGTAGTTGATGAAGCGGTTGTAAAAAAAGCCGATCTGATTATCGCCCATCACCCATTTATTTTTAATGGCTTAAAAACCGTATCCTGTGACGGCGAAAAAGGCCAAATGATTGCCCAATTGATTAAAAATGACGTCGCTGTTTATGTGGCCCATACCAATTTGGATAAGGCCGCCAAGGGTCTTAACCACTATTTGGCCGAGATTATCGGCCTTGAAAAGATTAAAACTCTGGAACCCTCAAATCCGACGAGGTATTATAAACTGGTCGTCTTTACGCCGGTGGAAGCCAGTCATAAAATCATCGAGGTATTAGGTAAAAACGGCGCCGGGGCCATCGGTGATTACGATTATTGCACCTATCGATCCTCCGGAACCGGTACTTTTCGCCCGAAGGAAGGCGCCAAACCATTTATTGGGGCGGTAGATAAGATGACCAGCGTTTCGGAAGATCGGATTGAAGCCATTGTAGCGGCGCCTGAATTAAATAATCTGATTGCGGCCCTAAAAAGAAATCATCCCTACGAAGCGATGGCCTATGATGTGATCCCGCTGGAAAATGGGGATTTAATGAATGAAAACGGACTCGGAAAAATTGGGATATTAAGTCAGCCTATCGGAGCCGTCGATTTTATTACCGAAATAAAAAAACGGTTGGATCTCCCCACTTTAAGAGGGGCCGGTAAGGTTCCGGAGATTGTTCGTCGGGTGGCTATCTGTTCCGGCGCTGGAGCGGATATGATCGGTCTGGCCAAAGCCAAAAGAGCCGATGTGCTAATCACCGGGGATCTCAAACATCACGACGGGCAACGGGCTCTGGAAAACAACATCTGGGTGCTGGATGCTGGTCATTACGGCACTGAGAAATGGGTAACCGACTGTCTTAAACAAATGCTGACAGCCGGTTTGGAGGACGCCTGCCCGGAAATGATTGTTGCGGAGTCGTCCCGGGATTTTATTGTGAATTATTAGAGGGTATAGCAAAAAAGGCTTGAAATTTGCGCAAGGACAGTGTATACTACAGTGATTTAGTAAATCAGATAGTCGCACCCGGAGTAATCCGGTTGAGGAAAGTCCGAGCTCCACAGAGCAGGGTGCCGGGTAACACCCGGTGGAGGCGACTCTAAGGCAAGTGCAACAGAAAGTATACCGCCAGCAATGGTAAGGATGAAAGGGTGAGGTAAGAGCTCACCAGCGGTGTGGTAACACATCGGCTATGTAAACCCCACCTGGAGCAAGACCAAGAACGGACTGTAAAAGACGGCTGCTCGTCGTTGTCCTATGGTAGGTCGCTAGAATTTATTGGTAACAATAAATCGAGATAGATGACTATTTAAACAGAACTCGGCTTATAGATTTAGTAAATCACAAATGTAAGTTAAGACTATTGCAGAACTCTGCAATAGTCTTTTTGCGTTTTTTGACCGGGGATTGTATAATGAGAGTAAAGTTTTTAGGTAATTGCGAAACTACCGTGAGCTTTGCGTTCAGTTTCGCACGAAACAATTTTTACACTGTACGGCGGACAGTTCGATGAACTGTTCGCCTACACGTTACAAAATTGTTTGTGGAAACTGCACACAAAGCAATTATTGTTCGGTGTTTTTTCATTTCGCAATTACCTAAGTAAAGTTTTCAATGGGAGAATACCATGAAGAAAAAAGAAGCCATCGAAAAAATGATCCATAATAGTTTAAAAATGAATAAACCGGTGATTGGGGTGGCGGTGGGGTCTGGTCTTTTTGCCAAGCAGGCGGTTAAGGGCGGGGCTGATTTGTTACTGGCCCTGAGTGCTGGTCGCTTTCGTTCGGCGGGCATTCCGTCGATTGGATGCATGATGCCATTTTCCAACAGCAATGAGTTGGTGTTCGATTTTTCCAGCCGGGAGATACTGCCAAAACTCAAAGATCGGGCCGTGATCTGTGGGATCAATGCCACTGACCCCAATTACACTCATCAGGAATTGATTCAAAAAGTCCGGGATCTGGGTTTTAGCGGCGTCAATAATTTTCCTACCGTGGGATTGATTGACGGGCAATTCCGGGAATGGTTGGAGGAGAAGGGCCTGGGTTATGACCAGGAAATCGAATTTATGACAAAGGCTGTGGCCGCCGACCTCTTTACGATTGCCTTTGTCTTTAATGAAGAGCAGGCTCGGGCCATGACCCGGGCAGGGGTAGATGTTGTCTGTGCCCATTTTGGTTGGACCCGGGGTGGTGAGAAATCCGGCAAGGTTTTTTCCACCATCAATGAATGCCTGGAAATGACAGAAGCAATTTTTGCGGCCGTCGATGAGATTAATCCCCGCACCTATAAGATGATTTATGGAGGGCCCATCAATTCACCGGAGGATGCCTATTATTTTTATAAAAACTCCCAGACTATCGGTTATATTGGAGGCTCCAGCTTTGAGCGGATTCCCACTGAACTGGCGATTTCAGAAACGACCGACAAGTTTAAAAATTATTATAAATTAAAACAGGAAAATAAGCATTTAAAGAAAGAACTGCTCAAAAAGCGGGGATTTGATGAGATTGTCGGGCAAAGTGTAATCATGCAGGATATGTATGAACTGATCAATAAGGTGGCCGACAAGGATGTTAATGTGCTAATTCAGGGAGAAAGCGGAACCGGTAAAGAGCTGGTGGCCAAGGCATTGCATTTTAACAGTAAACGTTGTCTGGGTCCGCTGATCAAGGTGAATTGCGCCGCTTTGCCACCAAATTTATTGGAAAGTGAGTTGTTTGGCCATGAAAAGGGGGCCTTTACCGGGGCCGATAAACGGCGGCTGGGGAAATTTGAACTGGCCAATAATGGCACCCTGTTTCTGGATGAGATTGGGGAAATGGATGTCGATCTCCAGGCGAAGGTACTGCGGATTATTCAGCAACAGGAATTTGAACGGGTTGGCGGCGAAAAAACTATTTTTGTCGATGTGCGAATTGTCTGTGCCACCAATGTCGATATTAAACAGGCGGTGGCGGACAATCATTTCCGGGAGGATCTTTACTATCGGCTGAATGTGGTAGAAATCAATACCCCACCGTTACGGCGGCATACCGAGGACATTCCATTACTTTGCAATCGCTTTTTGGACGAATTCAAAATAAAGTATCAGTTGGAAGAGAAGCGACTGGCACCCGATGCCATGGCCTATCTGATGGAATGTCCCTGGCCGGGCAATGTTCGCGAACTCAAGCATGTACTGGAGCGGGCGGTGATCCTCAGTGAAGGCAAATACATAAGGCGGGATGACATGGTGGTGGAAGAATTGCACAAACCAAAATCCGGAAGCAAACCCCAGTCGCTTGAAGTTCATGGGCCGGAGATGCTGTTAACCAGCAAGGAACATCTGGAAAGTAATTATATTCGGGAAATTCTTAAAGCCTGCCAATGGAACCGCACCGAAGCAGCCCAACGAATCGGTATTTCCCGACGAACCCTTTACAATAAAATCATGAAATACCATTTATCCACAGAATCGGAAGGCGCCGATTAAATGACTGGGCAATATTTACTCGATTTGAGAAAATATTGCCCAGTTGATATTTTTATGGGAAATCACTTGCCCATTGATTCATTTTTAATGGCGGCAACAGCGGATTTGAGCGTTTTAATTTTTGGCATAAACCTTGCGTATTTAATGAATTAAATTCAAAGCGACTTAATAAAAAGAGATTTGTTCTAAGCAATTACAAATCGAATAAGTTAAGTAAAAAATCTCAAGGGGGGCATGGAATGAAAAACGTGTTAATCGTCGGAACCTTTGATACCAAGGGTCATGAATTCCAGTTTATTAAGGAATTGATTGAAAAGCAGGGCTTAAGTACCACCACGATCAACTGTGGGGTGATGGGCGAGCCGTTATTTGAGCCGGATATCACCAGTGAAGCGGTTGCTATCGCCGGGGGATCATCTCTTGATGAGTTGCAACAGCAACATGATCGCGGCTTGGGTATTGACGTGATGATGGCCGGGGCTGCAAAAATTACCAGAGAGCTGTATGACCAGGGTAAGGTTGACGGCGTCATCAGTCTGGGGGGATCAGCCGGAACCACCATTGGTACCTTTGCGATGCGAAGTTTGCCGGTAGGTGTGCCGAAGATTATGGTTTCTACCGTGGCTTCAGGTGATACCCGTCCCTATGTTGGTGAAAAAGATATCACAATGATGTATTCAGTGGTCGATATTTCCGGGATCAACAGCATCTCCAATCATATTCTGGCCAATGCCGCCAATGCCATCGCCGGGATGGCCAGTTTTGATATTCCTGAGCTTAAGGAAGAAAAACCCTTGCTGGCAGCCACCATGTTTGGTGTTACGACGCCTTGTGTTACCACGGCTAGAGAATATCTGGAAGATCAGGGCTATGAGGTGCTGGTATTTCATGCCACCGGTGCCGGCGGGATGGCTATGGAAAGTCTGATTGAAGCGGGCTTTATCAAAGGCGTATTTGATGCCACAACCACCGAGTGGTGTGATGAGGTAGCTGGCGGGGTCTTCACAGCGGGGCCAACCCGACTGGAAGCGGCTGCCAAGGCGGGAATCCCCGAGGTCGTTTCGGTGGGGGCACTCGATATGGTCAATTTTGGGGCCATTGAAACCGTTCCTGAAAAATATAAAGATCGTAACCTCTATAAACATAATGCCAGCGTTACCCTGATGCGAACCACCGTAGACGAGTGTTCTCAGATGGGCAAAATCATTGCCAGCAAGTTAAATATGGCCACCGGCCCGGTTGCTTTGTTTCTTCCGCTAAAAGGAGTTTCTGCCATTGACGTGGAAGGCGCACCGTTCTATGGTCCGGAAGAAGATGCCGAACTGTTTGCCCAATTGCGGGCCAACATCGACGATCAAGTCGAACTGGTGGAAATGGATACCGATATCAACGACGAAGCCTTTGCTCTGGCAATGGCAGAGAAACTGATTACGATGATTGAAAAAAAGAACGCATAAAGGAGAAACTAACATGGCAATAAAACGAGAAGAAGTATTAAGACGGCTAAGAGAACAGGAAGCTAACGGAATTTCGGTGGTTGGCGCTGGAGCAGGAACTGGGATTTCGGCCAAATGCGCTGAAGCTGGTGGTGTTGATCTGATTATTATCTACAATTCCGGCCGGTATCGGATGGCTGGCCGGGGTTCTTTAGCCGGGCTGTTATCTTATGGCGATGCCAATGCCATTGTTATGGACATGGCCCGAGAAGTAGTAACGATTGTAAAAGATACGCCAGTTCTGGCCGGGGTCTGCGGCACCGATCCGTTTAGAGATATGGAGATGTTTTTAAAACAGGTTAAAGAAGCCGGCTTTTCCGGCGTGCAGAATTTCCCGACCGTCGGCTTAATTGATGGTGTATTCCGTCAAAACCTGGAAGAAACCAATATGGGCTATGATCTGGAAGTGGAGATGATCAGGAAAGCCCATGAGTTGGATCTGGTCACGACTCCCTATGTTTTTAATGTCGAAGAGGCCGAAAAAATGGCCAAAGCTGGTGCCGATGTACTGGTTGCCCATATGGGACTGACCACTAAAGGGAGCATCGGGGCCGGAACTGCAAAAACCCTGGACGACTGTGTCAAGCTGACCCAGGAGATCTGTGACGCTGGCAAAGCCATTAATCCGGACATTATGGTCATTGTTCACGGTGGCCCGGTGGCTGAACCGGAAGATGCCAAGTATGTTCTTGATCGTACAACTGGCGTTTGCGGCTTCTTTGGCGCATCCAGCATCGAGCGTCTACCAACCGAAATTGCCATCACCAAACAGGTTAAGGATTTTAAAGACATCAAACTGTAAAATTAATTATAGGTAAAAGTAATTGACATTGATAAAAGAAAGCACATACTGTACATAAGCACATGATGTAACAATTGGTCGGTACGGTACTTATGCAATAAACCAGGCGTTGAATAAAAAGTAAATTCTTTTTATTCAACGCTTTTTGTTTTACACTTTCAAACTATTTGGTATAATGATACGAAATGAGTTGATGTCGGGAGAATGGATTTTGGACAACACAAAAAGCATGCAAAATAAGAATTCAGTGTTAACCATCGATTGCGGCACCCGAGGACTTCGGGGAATTATTTTTGATGAGACCGGTAATGAGTTGGCTAAAAGCGAAGAATTATTCAAGGGCTATTATTCGAAACATTTCCAATGGAAAGAAGCTGCGCCAGAAATGTTCTGGAAGGCCCTGGTTAAAGTGATTTCGGAGCTTAAGGAAAACGCACCGGCGCTGTTTTTGACCATTCGGGGAATGACGGTGTCTTGTCAGCGGGATGTGATCACGGTGGTGGATGAAAGTGGTGAGCCGCTGCGCAGTTTTATCAGTTGGTTGGATCGCCGGGAATTAGCCGAACCGCTACCCTATCCCTGGCCCTATGCGCTGCTCTTTAAATGTATTGGGTTTAGCACCTACGCCAAATCCTTCAGTCAAACTGCTCATGTCAACTGGATCAAGATGCAGGAACCGGAGATCTGGGCCCAAGCCTACAAGGTCGTTTTTCTTTCGACCTATTTTTTGAGTCGCTTGACTGGGAAACTAGCTGACAGTCGTTCCAACACTGCCGGTCATCTGCCCTTTGATACGAAAAAGAAACAGTGGTGTGGCAAGTATAACGTCAAAACGCAGATTCTTCAGGTTGAGCCGGAAAAATGCTATGAGCTGACCGACTCCTGCGAAATCATCGGATATCTGACGGCAACTGCCGCTGCAGTCACTGGCCTGCCAGTGGGTTTGCCGATTGTCGCTTCAGGGACGGATAAAGGCTGTGAAACTCTTGGTGTCGGGGCTTTGACACCGGAGGTCGCCAGTATTTCTTTGGGTACCCAATCAACGGTGGAGGTGACCACAAAAAAATATGTGGAGCTCTATCCCTTCTACCCTTCCTTTGCAGCGGTGGAAAATGACGCGTATAATCCCGAAGTGACTATTTATCACGGATTTTGGATGGTCGATTGGTATATCCGGGAATTTCTTGATCAGTCTGATCCCCAAGCGATTCATGAGGTTTTGGAGGGCTATCTGGAGACGACCCTGCCAGGAGCGGATGGCCTGGTTCATCAGCCCTATTGGGGTCGCGAAGCCTTTCGGCCGGAAGCCCGGGGAACCTTTATCGGCTTTAGTGAGGGTCATGACAAGCGACATATTTACCGGGCCATCATTGAAGGTCTGGGCTACGCCCTGCTGGAAGGGGTAAAACGGATTGAACGCAAAACAAAAGTTCCAATTCAGGCTGTCGGACTATCCGGCGGGGGCTCCCGCAGTGATGGGGTGGCTCAGATCATGGCCGATATTTTTAATCGGCCGGTGTACCGGGTTCAGACCTTTGAGACAACTGGTTTAGGCGCCGCCATCGCCACCTTTGTGGGCTTAAATCATTATCCGGATATTCACACTGCCAGTGCGGCGATGATTAGAAAATCCCGGGTTTTTGAACCCAACCCGGAAAATGCAATAATCTATACAGAAATTTATAGTAAATTATATAAGCAACTATATCGTCGGGTTAAACCCTTATATCAGTCGTATGATTAAATTCAGATGATCAAACGTTAAGAACCGACGGGTTAGAGAAGAGGTCATAAAATAAAATGAAAAGCAATTATAAAATGGGCATCGACATCGGCTCCACTACCATTAAGGTGGTGGTGATTGACACAAAAAACGAAATCATCTTTGAAGAATACCGGCGTCATTTGTCAAACATCAAGGTCACCATCATCAATCTCTTAAAAGAAACATATCAAAAACTGGGCGATTTACAGACCCGGGTTTGTGTCACCGGTTCCGGCGGGCTGATGATCTCGCAATGGCTGGGCATTCCCTTTGTTCAGGAAGTAGTCGCCAGTACGCTGGCAGTGGAACGGATTATTCCCAAAACCGAGGTGGCCATTGAGCTGGGTGGTGAAGATGCCAAGATCACTTTTTTTTCCGGTACCATTGAACAGCGGATGAATGGTACCTGTGCCGGGGGCACCGGTGCCTTTGTTGATCAGATGGCAACGCTTTTAAAAACCGACGCTGAAGGACTCAACGAATTATCCAAAACCCACACCATGATTTATCCGATTGCCTCCCGCTGTGGGGTTTTTTCGAAAACCGATATCCAGCCGCTGATCAATGAAGGGGCAGAGAAAGCCGATATTGCCGCCTCTATTTTTCAGGCGGTGGTCAATCAAACAATCAGCGGCCTGGCCTGTGGTCATCCGATTCGTGGGAATGTGGCTTTTTTAGGGGGGCCACTCTATTTTCTCTCGGAACTGCGACAGCGCTTTATAAAAACCCTGAAACTGACTGAGGAGCAGATTATTTTTCCGGAAAAATCCAATCTCTTTGTTGCCATGGGGGCGGCTTATTCGGCAGAAAAAGAAGTGCCAATGAATTTTTCTGATCTGGTTGAAGCAGTGGAAAATCTTGATGCCGTATCAGAAAATGAAGTCGGTCGGCTGGCGCCGCTGTTTCGTTCACGGGAAGAATTGCAGCAGTTCAAAGAACGACATGATCACAACCAGGTTGCCAAAAGAAATTTGCATGATCATTCGGGTTGCTGTTTTTTAGGAATCGATGTGGGTTCCACCACTACCAAGGCGGTTGTCATTAATGGTGACGGCGCTCTTTTGTACAATTACTATGGTGGCAATGAGGGCAGTCCGCTGGCTCAGTCGATCAAAATTATCAAACAAGTCTACGGCTTGCTGCCAGCTGATGTCTATATCGGTAAGTCAACGGTTACCGGTTATGGTGAAAGTCTGATCAAAAAAGCCTTAAAAATCGATATCGGCGAAATTGAAACCATTGCCCACTATAAGGGAGCCAAATATTTTTGTCCCGAGGTTGATTTTATTCTCGACATCGGTGGTCAGGATATGAAGTGCATGAAGATTAAAAATGGTACCATTGACAGTATCATTCTCAATGAAGCCTGCTCATCGGGGTGTGGTTCATTCTTAGAAACCTTTGCCAAATCTCTGGATCTTGACATGCAAGCCTTTGTTGATGCTGCCTTGATGGCAGAAAACCCGGTGGATCTGGGCACCCGCTGCACCGTTTTTATGAATTCCAAGGTCAAGCAGTCCCAGAAGGAAGGGGCTGAAGTCGGAGACATCTCTGCCGGTTTGTCTTATTCGGTTATCAAGAACGCTTTGCAGAAGGTAATAAAAATTCATAACCCCAAAGAACTGGGTGAACATATCATTGTTCAGGGGGGCACCTTTAATAATCTGGCGGTGCTGCGGACTTTTGAAAAGATCACCGAAAAAGAGGTTATCCGTCCGGATATCGCGGGCCTGATGGGCGCCTTTGGTGCGGCTTTGATTGCCCGGGAAAATTATGTCGCCGGGGAACGCAGTAATCTTCTGGATTTGGAAGCGCTGGACGATTTTGCTGTGGAAGTCGGTCACAAACGCTGCGGCGGCTGCAGTAATAATTGTCTGCTGACGATTAACCGCTTTAACGACGGCAGTCGTCATATTACCGGAAACCGATGTGAGATTGGCGAAGGGAATGTTAAAAAGAATGCCGACCTGCCTAATCTTTATCAATACAAGTATCAGCGGATCTTTAATTACCCTTCGTTGTCTGAAGAGAGAGCACCCCGGGGGAGTATCGGGATCCCCCGGGTGTTAAATCTCTATGAAAATTATCCCTTCTGGCATACCTTTTTTACTCATCTGGGCTATCGGGTGGTGTTATCGCCGGAATCCAATCGCAAGATTTACGAAAAAGGCATGGAGAGTATTCCCTCGGAGTCGGTCTGTTATCCGGCAAAACTGGCCCATGGCCATATTCAGGCTCTACTGGAAGCGGGCATTGGCCTGATTTTCTACCCGTGTATTCCTTATGAGGAAAAAGAATTTGAAGATGTTGATAACTGGTACAATTGCCCGATTGTCATGTCCTATCCGGAAACCATCAAGCATAATCAGGATGATGTTCAGAAAGACGGCATTACCTTCTTGAATCCGTTTTTACCCTTTGACAATGATCAGCGTCTGGAAGAACGGCTGGCTGAAATCTTTGGTGTCTACGGCATTAATCGGCAGGAAATTGCTGTTGCTATGAAGGCGGCCATTGCTGAGAAAGAAACCTTCCGTCGGGACATGGAGAAAAAAGGTGAAGAGACCATTGCCTATTTAAAAGAAACTGGGCAAAAAGGTATTGTTTTGGCGGGTCGGCCCTATCATATCGATCCGGAGGTCAATCATGGTCTGGATCATATCATTACCGGCCTGGACATGGCGGTACTTACCGAAGATGCCATTGCCCATCTCTATCAGCCCAAAGCGGATGAGCGTTTCCGGGTGCTGGATCAGTGGAAATACCACAGCCGCTTATATAAGGCGGCCGAGGTCGTCAACCAGCATGATTTTCTAGAACTGGTGCAACTGACCTCCTTTGGCTGCGGACTGGATGCAGTGACTTCGGAGCAAACCCAGGAAATCCTCGAAAGTCATGGTAATATTTATACTCTGATTAAGATTGATGAGGTCAATAATCTGGGGGCCATCCGGATTCGGATGCGATCACTCAAAGCGGCGATGATTGAACGGGAGAAAAATAATATTGTGGTGGCACCAACCCCAATGAAACAGCGGGTGGTCTTTACCAAAGCGATGAAAAAGAAACATACCCTGCTGGCACCGCAGATGTCGCCAATTCACTTTGATTTTCTGGAAGAGGCGATGGAAAAATATGGCTATCATATTGAAGTCATGCCCAGTGTGGACAATGCCGCCATTGATGAAGGCTTAACCTATGTTAATAACGATGCCTGCTATCCCACCATTATTACCACCGGCCAGATTATGGCCGCCCTGAAATCGGGAAAATACGATCTTAATAATGTGTCGATATTAATGACTCAGACCGGGGGACCCTGCCGGGCCTCCAACTATGTGGCATTTATCAGAAAAGCCCTGGAATCAGCCGGGATGTCGCAAATTCCGGTTATTTCACTGAGTGCTATTGGTCTGGAAAAGAATCCCGGATTTAAACTCAGTCTGCCGCTGCTGACTCGGCTATTAGTTGGGATTGTTTATGGTGACTTGCTGCAACGGGTTGTCAGTGGCACCAGGCCCTATGAGCTCCATCCGGGATCAACTGAAGAATTGTACCAGCATTGGCGCAAAAAAATAAAAGCAGGCATGAAAAACGGAAATCTCCGGGATTTCAAAGAAAACGTCCGGGCGATTGTCAATGAATTTGATGCCCTGCCCCGAAGCGACAAAAAATTGCCCAAGGTGGCCATTGTCGGTGAAATTCTGGTGAAATACCATCCTACTGCCAACAATAACCTTCAGGCCGTGCTGGAGGCCGAAGGGGCCGAGGTGGTGATGCCAGACCTGATGGACTTTTTCCTCTACTGTTGTTACAACCAGGTCTTTAAATATGAAGAATTATCTGGTAAGCGAAAATCGATGAAGAGCGCCAAACTAATTATTCAGTTGCTGGAGTATTCCCGGAAAAATATGAAACGTGCCTTGGAAGAAAGCGCCCACTTCCATGCGCCGTCAACCATTGAGAAGAAAGCAAAAAAAGCTCAGGAACTGATTTCCCTGGGGAATCAGGGTGGCGAGGGCTGGTTTTTGACGGCGGAGATGATGGAGCTGATTGATGATGGGGTCGAAAACATTGTCTGTGTCCAGCCCTTTGCCTGTTTGCCCAATCATGTCATGGGAAAAGGAATGATCAAACCGATCCGTCAAAGATACCCACTGGCAAACATTGCCCCGATCGACTACGATCCCGGTGCCAGCGAAGTCAATCAACTGAACCGCATCAAACTGATGATGGAAACGGCCAAGCGGAATCTGGATCGGAAGAGTTAGCACTAAAAAAGAGAAAGACTGGCTTGATGGCCAGTCTTAATTTTTTGCAAAAAAAAAAGAACCGCTTCAGAAGAAACAGCTCGTTTTTCTAAATGAAAAAGGGGAGTAATTCATTTAGCGATAAAGGATTATATGTGATAAATTCATTATATGAAGAAGGAACAAAGAATACAATCATTATTTTTTCTATAACGTTTTCAGAATTATGTAATAGTTTACAATTTAATCAAAAATTTACAGAACAGAATTTGCGGATGTGTTATAATTTCATTACACAAAAAATGAAGGAGTCATGATGAAAAAAATACTGATAATCGAAGATGAATTGAATATATATGAACTGATTAAATTTAACCTGGAAACGCATGGGTTTGAAGTCGACGGCGTTCAGGATGGCGGCGAAGCCATTGCAAAGATATTGGAAGTATTGCCGGATCTGATCATTCTGGATCTGATGTTGCCGGGAAAAGACGGCATCAGCATTTGCCGGGAGATTCGTGCCAATAACGTTATTTCCTACATTCCGATTATTATGCTGACAGCAAAAAGTGAGGAATTCGATAAAGTACTGGGGCTTGAAATTGGTGCCGATGACTATATTACCAAGCCTTTTGGGGTCAAAGAACTATGTGCCCGGGTCAAGGCGGTTTTAAGACGGACGGAGATTCTTTTATCCAAGGAGGATGAAGCCATTGTGGTAGGTGATCTTCAAATCGATCCCAAGGCGTTTGAAGTTTATCAAAATGGGGAAAAACTGGCCTTAACCCTTAAGGAATACGAATTGTTGGTTTTTTTGGCTAAACACCGGGGTCAGGTCTTGACCCGGGACCAGCTGCTGGATCAGATCTGGGGTTTTGACTACTATGGAGAAACCCGAACCGTGGATGTCCATATCCGCTATTTAAGAAAAAAAATCGAGGAACAATCTGAAGATGGCAAAAAATATATTGAAACAGTCCGGGGGGTTGGCTATCGTTTTATTGAAAAATAGGAGCATGCGATGAAGAAACGTCTGTCTATTTCACTGACTGTCATTATCATTGTCAGCATCACAATCTGTGGCTTGTTTACGACCATCAGTTATCGTCAAAGTTATTATGCCGACACTGAGAATAACATCAAAAAGAGCAGTAACTATATTATGAATTACCTGTTACCTGACTTTCTGGAAACGGGAAACAAAAAAAATTTGGATAATTTTGCTCAAAGTACCAATGTGCGGATGACAATTATTGACACCCAGGGGGATGTCATCTACGAATCCGTTCAAGGTTTGGGCGCACTGGAAAACCATAAAAATCGACCGGAAATCCATGGCGCAATGGCTGGCCAACAAACGACTGAGGTGCGATTCTCCAACACCATCAAAGACGAAATGATCTATGTCGCTACCCCTTATTTTGATGAAGATAAGGAAGTAAAGGCGGTATTACGAATATCCATGCCGGTTAATGCCATGGATGATGCCATGTTTGAAATGATCAACAATATTATTTTTGTGATCCTAACAACAATCATGGCGACGACCCTGTTGATAAATTACTTTATCAACAGGGAAATGAAACCACTGGAAGAAGCTTCCGTTTTTGCCAGAGAAATTGCCTCAGGCAAATATGGACAGCAACTGACCATGATTCGTGAAGATCAAATCGGAGAGCTGGTGGAATCGCTCAATCAGATGTCAATCCAATTGGACAACTCGTTTACTGAGATGAACCAGAAGAATGCCGAGCTTACGGCGATCTTGTCCAATATGAATCATGGGGTCATTGCAATTGATAAAAAGAACCACATTGTCCATTTAAACGAAGCGGCCCGGAAGGTCTTGCGGATTCCCAGAAACGAACATGTGATTGGACATAATATTCTGGAAGTTTATCGGGAGTCTTTTATTCTGGAACTGATGAATTATCTGGAGAATGATCCTAGCGAAAAATTGAGCTTTGAATCACGGATTCATTCAAATCAGATCTTGCGGGTTTATATTAACCATATCGAAGAAAATAATAGCATCAACGGTCATATTATTATTTTTGAGGATATCACCCTGTTGAAAAATCTCGAAAAAATGCGCCGGGATTTTGTTGCTAATGTGTCCCATGAGCTTAAAACACCGATTACCACCATCAAAGGTTTTATTGAGACCATTCAAGTCAACCACATCACTGATCCGAAAACTCTGGAACGATTTTATTCGATTATTTATGAAGAGAGTGATCGCCTCAGCCGCCTGGTCAGTGATATTCTGGTTTTATCGCAACTGGAAAACAAAGGCGGATTTGAAAGACGGTTCGAATTGCTGCATATTGATATGGAAATCAAGCAGATTTTTGATATTTTAAAGTTGAGCGCCGAAGCAAAGTCCATGGCCTTGGAACTCAACAGCCAAGAATCAATTGAATTGGAATTTGTGGCAGATGAATTCCGGCAGATGATGATCAATCTGATCGATAACGCCATTAAATATTCAGAGCCAGCCAATCGGGTGGAGGTTACCCTTTCGGAACAAGATGAAGTGGTCACTATTCAGGTGCGGGATCATGGCTACGGGATTCCGGAGAAGGATGTAGACCGGATTTTTGAGCGGTTTTACCGGGTGGATAAGAGTCGCTCCAAGGAGAAGGGCGGCACCGGTCTGGGACTGGCCATTGTTAAACACATCGTTCACAACAATCGTGGTACGATTGCTGTGTCGAGTCAGGTAGGCGAAGGAACTGAATTTAAGATTAGCTTGCCGAAATTTAAAGATTGATAAAAAAATAACCGGTCAGTTTTGATCGGCTATTTTTTTTGAGGTAGGTTCAGTTTTGAGAAGATGGTGGTTTTGCCAAGCAGACGCATCAGCTCCCGGGCGGTGACACCAATAAAAATCCCGGTGGGAATGGCCAGTACCATCAGGAATAGAAAATAAAGCAGGAGACTGGTCGTTTGCACAACAATGGCGGCCACGATGACCTGACCGAGATTGTGTGAAATGGCCCCGAAAACACTGACCAGGATAATTGAAATTTTGTCTTTAAAAAAGTGCAAAAGCAAGCTCATGACCAGCAGACTTAAGAGGCCGCCGCCCAGACTGTAGACAATCGAAAAGCCGCCGCCAAAGAGGAAACCCGATAAAAAAATCCGGGCGATCACTACCAGCAGGGTTAGCGGCCAACCCAGAGTCAACAGCGAGACCAGGGTAATAATATTGGGCAGGCCGATTTTGGCTCCGGGAATCGGCAGTGGCAGAGGAATCAAGCTTTCAATATAACTAAGAATCAGCGCCATGGCCACATAAAGACTGAGAATAACCAGTCGGTAGGCTTTTGAAGTCATCAGGAGTCACCAGTGATGACTTCCACAACCAGTTTGTGTGGCAGACAGACAATGGTTTCCCCGGGGCTGGAAATAGGATAGGTTTTGACACAAATATGGTCGGGACAGTCGGCCTCCACCATTTTGGCAGTGCCGTCAGAAATTTCAAGTGTATTAAAACCGGTTGCATCAGTAAAGATTTCGGTGCGATCTTCAGAAAGTGGGAAAATGCCAATAACCTCGCCCTGACGGGTGACTCGAACCGAAAGTGGAGAATCGGTTTTATTGATTAAATAAAAAGCGGCAATGCCGATTAAACTGACGGCAAGTAAGCCGACAATGATGATGATTTCATTTTTTTTCATGGAAACCTCGTTAATTTTTAATAAAGAACGCTCTTATTTTATCTGAAAAAAACCGGATGGTAAAGTCTTTACCATTTTTTTATGCTTTTTTTCAGAGTCTTTGGTATAATACATATATTTGTTAAAGGAACGGGTGTATAGATGAAGCAAATCAGCAGAAAAAATAGGGGATGGAAAATTACTGCAACAGGGATTGTTTTTTTACTTCTGGTCGGAGGTTTAACGGGCTGCGATCAGAGAAAAACAGTGTCCCGGAGTGATTTTTTGCTGGATACCTTTGTTAGTATCACCCTTTATGGGGAGTCGGATGAACAATTGCTTGATCAGCCATTTGAACGAATTGAAGCATTAAACAGCAGTCTCACTGCCTTTGAAACTGGCAGCGATCTGGGACTGATTAAAGAGAATGCCGGGATCAAGCCTGTTACTGTGTCCGAGGATACTTACCGCATCATTGAAAAGAGTCTGGAATACTCTAAAAATTCCGGTGGATATTTTGATGTGACCATCGGTCCGCTGGTTGATCTCTGGGGGATTCACTCACCAGAAACCAAAGAAGCCCCGACTCAAGAAGCAATTGACGCCACGAAAGCCAAAACCGATTATAAGAAGATAATCTTAAGTCCAGATGATCAGTCAGTTTATTTAACCGAAGCGGGGATGGCAGTGAATCTAGGGGCGATCGCCAAAGGTTATATTGCCGATGAGGTGATGGCGGTTCTTAAATCTGAAGGGGTGAAGCATGCGATTGTTAATCTCGGTGGGAATGTGCTGGTGATGGGAGGAAAAGCTGATAACAGCGATTTCGGGGTTGGTGTTGAAGATCCCAGAAATCCAGGAAATGGATATTTGGGAGTATTATCCATCAAGGATGGATCGGTCGTGACTTCGGGGGATTATCAGCGCTATTTTGTGGATGCGGCCGGAAACAAGTACCATCATATTCTTGATCCCTTTACCGGCTATCCCGCCAACTCGGGGCTGATTCAGGTCACTGTGGTTACGAATGCCTCCATCGATGCGGATAGCCTATCGACAACGCTGTTTTTATTGGGCTTGGATGAAGGGCTGAAGAAAGTTGAAGCACTGCCGGATGTGGAGGCGATTTTTATCACCAGTGAAAATAGGATTGTGGTTACCAGTGGTTTAAAAGACAGCTTTGTGTTTGATCAAGCGAATTATGGCGATACCTACACCATCACTTTCCGCTGACCATTTTGTGAGCTTGACAGGAGTGCGATGGCGGTAGGCGTAGTAATGAATGAAAAAAGAAGGGCAAGAATGGAAGTTAGTGAGCAATTAAAAATTTATCAAGATGAAGCAAGTAAACTGCGGCGGGATCTCCATCGGATCCCCGAAGAGGGTTTTGATTTACCGAAAACTCAGGAGTATTTGATCAACTATCTGACAGACCTGGGATACCAGCCGGAGAAAGTCTGTGAAACGGGTCTTGTATTATATATTAACGGACAATGCGATGACGATGCGATTGCCTTTCGAGCCGATATGGATGCCCTTTGCATTCGGGAAGAAGCCAATCACGAATACATTTCGAAGCATCCCGGATGGATGCATGCCTGCGGACATGACGGACATATGACGATGAATCTGTTGCTGGCAAAATATTTGGCTGATTTTCCCGAGCAACGAAAAAGAAGTGTACTACTTATTTTTCAGCCCGGCGAAGAAGGGCCCGGGGGAGCAAGACCGATGATTGATGCCGGGATCTTTAACAAATATCCGGTTAAAGCCATTTTTGGTTATCATCTGTTTCCCTTTATTGAAGAAGGTAAACTGGCAACAAAAGCCGGGCCGATGATGGGTCAAAACAGTGAGTTTTTTATCACTGTGCATGGGCTCAGTGGTCATGCTGCGGAACCACAACGGTCAATGGATGCCATTGTTGCCAGTGCGTCATTAATTACCTGTTTACAGAGTATCGTCAGTCGCAACACCAATCCCATGGAAAGTGTGGTGATCTCAATTGGCTTACTCAATGGGGGAACCCGGGTAAATGTTGTGGCCGATCAGGTTAAGCTGGGCGGGACGATCCGTTCATTTAGTGAAAAAAGCCATCAGAAGCTCCATCGACGGATCGAGGAAGTTGTCAAAGGGGTTGAACTGACCCACGGCTGTCATATTGAGCTGGAGTTTGTCGAAATGTACCCGCCAGTGATTAACGATGAACGGCTTTATGAGATTTTTAAAGAGCAGATCCCCCAGGAAAACCGAGTTCGATTTCGAAAAGTCATGTTATCTGAGGATTTTTCGTTTTTTCAGAAAGAAGTGCCGGGTTTATACATCGGCTTAGGAACTGGCAACGAAGAAAAAGGATTTAACAAAAATCTGCATACAGCAGACTTCAATTTTGACGAGCAGGTCTTACTAAGGGGCCTTGACACATCACTACAAATGATCAACTACTCAAAAAAATACTAACACAGGAGAACAAAAATGTACGAAGAATTTGCACAGGTTTACGATGAATTGATGAAAGAAATTGATTATACAAAATGGTCTGATTATATTCAGCGGTTATTTTTAAACAGCAAACGTGAAATAAAAAATGTTATGGAATTTGGCTGTGGCACCGGAAATATCACCTGCAATTTGGCCCAGGCAGGGATCAATATGACAGCAGTCGATTTATCCGAAGCGATGCTGACTGTGGCAGACGAAAAAGCAGACCGCATGGGGCTCAAAAATATTCAGTTCTATTTAGGTGATATGAGCAACTTTCAAATCAATCAAACATTCGATGCAGTTATTTCCTGCTGTGATAGTGTTAATTATTTACCCGATCTGGCAGCCTTACAGAGCTTTTTTCTAAGTAGTTATGAATGTCTGGAAAATGAAGGGATTTTGCTTTTTGATGTCAATACAGTGACAAAATACAAAAAAACCATTATGGATAATACCTATGTCTATGATTTGGATGATATTTTTTGCGTTTGGGAAAACGAACCACATTTTGACGAAAATGCCATGCATTTCAATCTGACATTTTTTGAAAAGAATAAGAATGGCACCTATAATCGTCATGAGGAGACCCAGATACAGTATTTCTATACCATTGAAGATATTCATCGCTGTCTGGTCAACATTGGCTTTAAGAATATGAAGTATTATGATTTTGGAACCTTTATGCAAGGCAGCAATGAAGGTGAACGGATTCAGGTTATTGCCGAAAAAAGATAAAATTAAAAAAAACGATAAAAATGGTTGACAATTAGTTTTTACTGCCGTATAATAACGCTTGTATCTCAACTGATGGTCGCATAGCTCAGCTGGGAGAGCACCTGCCTTACAAGCAGGGGGTCACAGGTTCGAGCCCTGTTGCGACCACCATTTTTACACATGCGGCCTGGTAGTTCAGTTGGTTAGAATGCCAGCCTGTCACGCTGGAGGTCGAGAGTTCGAGTCTCTTCCAGGTCGCCATAAGTATTATCCCAATTTCTTTCAGAAATTGGCCAGAAGTTGAGCACAAGCGAGACGACAGTGGTAATACTTACGCGTTTTGATTGAAAACTCATCCGATTAGGATGAGAAGAGTTTTCAATTAAAATACGATCCAATAAAAAGCGAATAGCAATTCACTGCTGCCCCAAGGTTAATGGAGTTCTCCAATTATTGGGTAATTAACCACGGCGTGGCAATGTTATGCGTCGAACTTTAAACGTTTAACACAAATGAAAACAAACAACCTATCTTAATTATTTGCCCAGATAGCTCAGTCGGTATAAGTAGAGAACCAAAAATGCACGAATGTAATGAGTGGACATTTTTGTGTGAATCACTTAGTTAGGCAGACAAATGTGTTGCCGAAACGATTGAAGACGAACAAGCCTTTTTTATTACACGCCCAGATAGCTCAGTCGGTAGAGCAGGGGACTGAAAATCCCCGTGTCGGTGGTTCGATTCCGCCTCTGGGCACCACCATGATTAGCGGAAGTGGCTCAGTGGTAGAGCATCGCCTTGCCAAGGCGAGGGTCGCGGGTTCAAATCCCGTCTTCCGCTCCATTTTGATCAGGCGCCATAGCCAAGTGGTAAGGCACGGGTCTGCAACACCCTCACCCCCAGTTCAAATCTGGGTGGCGCCTCCAAAAAAAACAAAAAAATAGCTTGACATTTAAAAGTAACGACGGTATAATTTAAAAGCTTCTTAAGTGGGAGCAACGGTCATAGAAAAGAGAATAGTACCATAAAACCTGTAAAACAGCCAAAACATCCGGAAGGATGAATGCGGCTAAATAGAAACAGAGAGATGAACTCTATAAAACATTAACTCGGTAGAGTATAAAATACGCTTTATTCAAAATGAGACAGCATTTAAAAGCTTAACGGCTTTAAATACAAACTTTTTATTGAGAGTTTGATCCTGGCTCAGGACGAACGCTGGCGGTATGCTTAACACATGCAAGTCGAACGAGACGAGATGGAATGACCCTTCGGGGGAATGAAATCTC
>NZ_LKEU01000018.1 GCF_001766835.1 Acetobacterium wieringae
TATAGTCTACCTTTGCTTTATACTTCCCGTATAAATCCAGATCGTCTTCTGTTAAACCCAATTTCTTTGCTATCTCACGAATATCCTGTGGTGTAGCTTCTTGTGCAATCTCAATGTCTGATTTAAATCCCATTTTTTCTCCTCCAATACTTTGATAAATATTTAACAACTACTATAAGTTTAACCGATTCGATAATAAAAATCAAACAATAGTTATGATAAAATTTTACTATAATTTCATCTGTAATCCCTGTTTCAATTGTTAATTTTGTATCATTTTTTACTCTAGATGCTTTTGGCTCATCATTTTCTTTAATTCTGTGTATTTATTCTCTATTATTAAATTTTATTTTCATTTTTATATCAATTTTTTTACAAATACACCATTTTATAATCTTTGAAAGCGTTTTATTATTGTTTTTGTAAATAGCATTAATCTTACAACTTTTAATCTTCCTATCCTTTCCGGGTAAAAGAAAAACCGCCACCAGATCATAAAAAAATCCGATGAAGGCGGTTCATTTACTTAAGCATCAGCTCCAGTTGACACAAAATGATATCGTCCTGATTAACAATATCAATCCGATACTGGTTTTCCCCCAATTTCTCACCGAGCGCCCGGATCTGATCGCCGTAAAAGCATTGGGCCTTATAAATCATTTTTGCTTCAGCCAGGACCTTGCTTTTAACCACCTCCAGGGGCAGAACCTCAATGGCCCAGGCCAGATATTTGACATGGTTGACATGCTGATTAAAATCAATATCGAGAAACCGTACCGAGAAACACTTTTCGAGATCGACTTGATTGATTTTTGAAAGCTTCTTGAAGATCGGTTCCCCTTTATCAAAACACTCATAGGCATCCATCTCCGGATGTTCGTCAATACGCTCCATTTTTTCGGTCTCCCGGTTAATCAGCAACCACTGAGTATCGGCGGTAACCTTAACCACGCCACTTGCATCCTCGACGGTGAACCGTCTTGTGGCACAGAATTTCTCCATCCCGGTCGCCCGAGTCGTCACCGTCACCTCATCCTGGTAGCGAGGATAATCGTAGAAGCGGATCGCATATTTGACAAGAAACCAGGCCAGATTGTTTTCCTTTAAGTAATCCCCACCCAAACCCAACTGATTGCCCTGGTTGGTGGAGGCTTCCTGAAAATAGTTCATGGCAGTGGTGGGCAGCATTTTCTCGGTGGAATCCGATTCGTAACAGGCCACCCGCTTTTTTTCCTGATAGACAAGGCTCATAAGCTGCTCCTATAAAAAACTGCGGCGATACAGACTGATTCCGTCAAGGCTCCAGTTGGCTTCAGTGAAGCTTCCCGGTTCCACCCGGTTGAGGGCCTGTTCCATGGTATACATCCGGGCATCGATCATGTCAATGTGATGGAGGAGTTCTGCTTCCGGAAACATTGGCCGTTTGGGACTGCCAAATTCCGGCTGGTAATGATGGGAAAGAATCATGTGTTTAAGCATCATCAGAACCTCCGGATCGGCGCCCAGAGACTGACCGACCAGCTCCAGTTCGACAATTTCCTGGGTGATGTGCCCCAGCAGTTTGCCCTCAGGGGTATAATCGGATACCGATCCGTTTTCATCCGAAACCATCTCATTGATTTTTCCGATATCGTGGAGGATGATGCCAGCATACAGTAGATCCCGGTTGATCAAGGGATAAATTCCCGCCAGACTCTTGCCGATACGGAGCATCGAATAAATATGATAAAGCAGTCCGCCCTTTATGGCATGATGATGCTTTTTGGCGGCTGGAAAATAGCTCAGAATCTCGGTTTGATCACTAAAGATTTTACTGGTGATGGCAGCAATGTCAGCATTGGTAAAATCATCAATGGTATCATTGATATAACCCAGCATTTCATCAATATCCACCGGTACGGTTTCAATGAAATCATTGATGCTCACCTCATCTGATTCATCGACCAATCGCATTTTTTCGACGATCAGCTGTAGCCGGTTGTTGAATTCCTGAACCTTGCCCTTTATTTTTACCAGTTTGCCATTGGTGAAGATTTCCTCTTCCTCTGGTTTTACGTCCCATTTCTTCCCATCGATTTCGTCAAAATCGGCATCATTCAAGACCATATTAAAATAGCGACTGCCATTGGTAGCGGTTTTGGTCATCTGCGACTTTATAAAGAGAAAGCCCAGATAATTTTGCCCCTTCTGTACTGACTTGATTTTCAATTTATTCTCCTCTTGTTTTTTTATTTACACTGCTCTGGAAAAGCTTTTTCATACGTAGACAGACCATGCTTTAATACTTCCATACTCTTTTTCATATCCTCGCCATTAAGCACATAGGCAATCCGAACCTCATCAGCACCGTCCTGGGGGTTTAAATAAAAATCATTGGCCGGGGATAACAGCACTGTTTCACCCTGATAATCAAAATCAGTGATCAACCACTCGATAAAATGACTGGCTTCTTTGATTGGCAACTTGGCCATAAAGTAAAAAGCCCCCCGGGGTTCTTTGCAGATAACCCCAGGAATTTCCTGAAGGGCAGCGTAAACAATCTCCCGGCGACAGGTATATTCCTTTAAAACCCCATCAAAAAAATCCCCATCCAGCTTCAGCAACGAAACCGCTCCAATCTGATCGATTGTCGAAACCGACAGTCGCATCTGGACCAGTTTTTTAAGCTGATTCATCAGGGTTTTATTTTTGGAGACAATAAAACCAATCCGTGCGCCACAGGCGCTGTAGCGTTTGGAAATACTGTCAATCAGAATAAAATGCTGGGCCAGTTCGTCATACTGGGCCGGACTCAGATAGTCCTGACTGTCATAGACAAACTCCCGGTAAACCTCATCAGAAATCAGATAGAGATTGTGTTTGATGGCCAGTTTCACCATCACCTCAATTTCTTCCCGGGAAAAAACCTTACCGGTGGGATTCCCGGGATTGGTCATCAACAGCGCCTTGGTTCGGGGTGTAATGGCTGCTTCAATCACCGCTGCCGCTGGCAGGGCAAAGCCGTCTTCAGCGTAGGTTTTAAAACCAACCAGATTAACATCGGTGGCCGCCGCCATTTCCTTATAAATGCTATAGAGCGGTTCGGCGGTGAGGATTTCATCTCCGGCATTGCAGATCCCGATAAAGGTAAACAACAGGGCCTCGCTGCCGCCATTGGTGACAAAAAGATCACCGACATCGTAATGAAGACCCAAACGCCGGTAATAATCGCAAGCTGCTTGCCGAAGCTCGATGATCCCCTCCGGAGCCTGGTAGGATAAGACTTCCTGATCAATACAGTTAACACTGTCTAAAAAACCGGCCGGGGTTTTGATATCCGGCTGGCCGATGTTTAAAAAATAAACTTTCTTGCCCTTTTTCTGGGCCTCACTAACCAGTGGATAATATTTTAAAAGGGCGGGTTCCCCCATTTTTTGGATACGCTGAGATGTTTTCATTTTTTCTCCTGTTTTTCGTATAATCACAATGACTCTTAAAAAATTATAAGCTTTATCGCTGAAAATTGCAAATATCTGAAGCCCATTTAATTGTGCAGTTTTAAAAATCGTGTTAAACTGATCATAATATACTATACTACCGGAGGCTTTATGAAACGATCAACACCAAACATTCCTCCTGTTCTGGAGTTCACCGAGGATTTTTTCTCCCTGCTGGCCTGGGCCCGGGACGAAGAAGAGGATATTGAAGGCCAGCATTTTAAAGATTTAACATTTAATAATGAGGATTTTTCCCAGCTCTCATTTCGGGAATCACTTTTTGAAAACTGTGACTTTTCAGACTGCAATTTTGAAAAAATCGATGGCCGGGATCTGCGTTTTCAATCCTGCAGCCTGTCCAACAGTAATTTTGCCGAGGGCTACTTCAATCGCTGTGAGTTTTTTGCCTGCAAGCTGGTGGGGGCTGATTTTCATCAGGCTCAACTGGAGAATATTCGGGCTACGAAATCCAGTTTCCACTATGCCAATTTTAGCAAGGCCAAACTCAAGGCCCTGGAAATTTCCCAATGTGATTTTAGCGAAGCCACTATTTCCGAGTGCAAACTTACCCAAATCAAATTGGACGATGTCAATCTCAGCCAAACCAGTTTTTTTAAAACGCCGCTGAAAGGGCTGGACTTCACCAACTGCCAGATTGACGGCCTGATCGTCTCTATCGAAGCATTAAGCGGGGCTGTTGTCACCACCTTCCAGGCCGCCGAATTGGCTAAGCTAATGGGTTTGATTGTCCGCTAATAACGCACTAACGAAAGGTCGCTTATGGAAACCATCCCGGCTAAAAATATGCTGACCCGAACCAAAAATAATTTCTGGTTCGGCACCGACTATAACATGAATATCTACCGGGGCTGCTCCCATGGCTGTATTTACTGCGACAGCCGCAGCGACTGCTATGGGATCAACGCCTTCGACCAGGTTCGGGCCAAAGAAAAAGCCCTGACCATTCTGGAGGATAACCTGCGCCGCAAAACTTTAAAGGGCGTGGTAGGTACCGGCGCCATGAGCGACCCCTATAATCCCATGGAAAAGAAACATCAGCTCACCCGTCAGGCCCTGGAGCTGTTTAAACGCTATGGTTATGGGGTGGCCATCGCCACCAAAAGCCCCCTTGTTACCCGGGATAAAGATCTGCTTGCCGCGATTCAGAAGCGATCACCGGTGCTGGTCAAAATCACCATTACCTGTGCTGATGACCCGCTGGCTAAACTCATCGAACCCCACGTAGCCCCCAGCAGTGCCCGCTTTGCGGCGATAAAAGAATTGTCGGACAGTGGCATCTTTGCCGGAGTCCTGCTAATGCCGATTCTCCCCTTTATCAATGATACCCCGGCAAATATTAAGGCCATTGTGACTGCTGCAGCCGAGCAGGGCGCCCGGTTTATTTATCCTGCCTTCGGGGTGACTCTGCGGGATTCCCAACGCCTTTATTATTACGATCAGCTGGATGCCCATTTTCCCGGCATCAAAAAAGAGTACCTCCGCCGTTTTGGCAATGCCTACAGCTGCGCCAGCCCTCAGGCCAAAAGTCTCTGGACGATCTTTACCAGGGAATGCCAGCATTATGGGCTACTCTACAAAATGGAGGACATTGTCGGCCATTATAAACTGGAGCACGGTAGCCAGCAGTTGTCATTTTTTGATTAGGTTCCTTGTACCGCAATTAAAAATTGATTGCTGCGGCCAGCCTCAAAAGGCCCTTTTCACAACCAGCAGACAATCACAGTCTGCTTTTTTTATACGACATAATGCAATATATATTTGACTTTTTGTTTTTTATAGTATACTATAAATCATGTCAGGAGTGATTAGATGAAAAATATAAAATTGAAGGTAGCCCGGGTTGAAAAAGATATCTCCCAGGCAGAACTGGCCACACGGGTTGGCGTCACCCGCCAAACCATCGGTATGATTGAAACCGGTAAATTCAACCCCTCTTTACAATTATGCATCGCCATCTGTAAAGCGCTGGGAAAAACGTTGAACGATTTATTCTGGGAGGAAAACGACAATGAAAAAATTTAAAAAAGTAGTTGATGAGCGTCAGGAACTGGAATTGTATAAAATCGAACATGTTTGTTTCTGGATTGTTTTCTGGCTGTTGCTTGGCAGTATTATCGTCCAGTCGATGTTTCTCAATGCCCCTTTTAGCCAATGGGGATTTGAGTGGGCCATCTTTATGATCTGCTGTGGCGGGGTCATGGTCGGCTGTTATAAAAAGGGTCAATGGGATTTCTACAGTAAACCCACCACCAAAAACTACCTGATCTACAGCCTGATCGGCTCCGGTTCTTTTGCCGTCATTTATGCCATTACGATGTATCTAAATCACGCTTATTTAAAAGACAATTTGCTGGCCCTGGGCGCTCTGACGGCCTTTATCTTTGCGATGTTGTTTGCCCTGATCTTTGTCGCCCTGTTTATTACCGGCACCTTGGTAAAAAAACGCCAGAAAAAACTGGAAAACCAGTTCAGCGATGATGATCTAAACTAGTCTATTCCCTAACCAACACCCTTTGACTGCACAAGGGGTGTTTTTCTTTCTGCTTTTTACCGTTTACTAAAAAATCAAACTTTACTTAAGTCCCAAATTTCTGCAATCGTTTTTCACCGGATTTCGTGTTAATTGCGTTTCGCTTTTTTATTTCTGTGCTATACTACAACTAATTTACACTGGATTTCGTACTATAAGATTTAATCGTAAGAGGTAAACAAATGAAAGAAAATTTAAACCTGATGGCGGTCTTTTGTGATGACAACGGCCAACTGGCCCGCTTTGATGAGATGTCGAATTTTGTCTTCTTTTCCAAAGAAGCAGCCCACTGGAGTCCATCCGAGCGGATTCCTTTTTCATGTGATCTATCGGGTGGTTTGGCTTCGATCCGGGAAAACATCAGCCAGATGCTGGGTGCCTTCAATGACTGCCGGATTATTATTGCCAAATCAATCAGCGGCGTCCCCTATCAGATTTTTGACCGTTCCGGCTTTGTTATCTGTGAATCTGAAGATTTTGATCCCGAACTTTTGGACGCCATCCAGGCCGATCTCATCAGCCAGAATGAGGACGCACAGGCCGATGCTATTTTATTATCCCGGACACCGGTAGAAACCGAGATCCCCGGATATTACCATTTTGATTTAACCGAGGTACAGAGAAAACACCCGGAGCTCAGTTCAAAAGCAGCGCTGTTGCCGTTTTTAAAAGAAACGCCATTTTATGCCCTTAAGCTGGTTTGTGATCATATCCCGCCATGGTTTGAACACCAGTTACCGGCAATGCAGATGCAATACCGGGTCGAAAATAAAAACAATTCCGCTACGCATGTGGTGATTACCCATGTCGTCTGTGAATAGAAGGAGCTTATTATGCCAACCTGCCAAACTGAAAACTATGGCCCCCTCGCCGGGGTCACCTATTTAGAAACCTATACCGACGGCTCACCCAAAGGCTGTGCCTTCGACGAACCCAATACCATCAATACCCCAGTCGGGATGCTGATTCCCCACTATGGTCCGGCCAACCTGAGAAATCGGGAGGGGCTGGCCCTGGAATTTTTTAAAAGCGGCCAGATTAAAAGTATCGATCTGGAAAATGCGACTGAGGTGATCACCTCTCTGGGAAACCTGTCCGCCGAACGAATCAGCTTTTATGAAAATGGCCGGATCCACCGTTTGTTCCCCTTAAACGGTCGGATTAACGGCTACTGGACCGAGCATGACGAATATACCCTGGCCAAACCAATGGCCTTTGATCTGGCGGTGGGAGCCTTTTCCGCCAAGGTCGTGAGCCTCTGCTTTTATGAAAGCGGGGCACTGAAGAGTCTGACCATGTGGCCTCAGGAAACCATCGAAATCAATAGTCCCGATGGGCTGGTGAAGGTGCGCTACGGTTTCTCCTTATATGAAAACGGCATACTGAAAAGTTTTGAACCCGCCCTGCCCGAACCCATTGTCACCCCGATCGGGATTGTGATCGCCTATGACAGCAACGCTCATGGCATTAATTGCGACGAAAATTCAGTGAACTATTCCCCCGCCGGGAAGGTCCGCTCCCTGATTACCGGCAACAACGGTTTGATGATCACCGCCCCGGAAGGCAAGCAGTTCGTCCAGCCGCTGATGAAACCGGGTACTCTGGATCCGGAGGTACTTGTTCCCGAACCGATGACCATTGTTTTTAGTGATGGCAAAATGGAAATCATTCAGGATAATATTGTAACAGTTGATTTAAAAACCGCCACCGTCCGGTCCATACTGGTTCATGATCCAATGAAAAAATCCTGCGGCGACTGTTCTTCCTGCTCCAGCTGTGGCTGATCGTTTGGGTGATATTTAAGGATCTCTTAAGTTTTATTTAAGCAAGAATTTGTCAATTGATTCAAAATACATTAGCAACCCGTGAAAATGATTTCATCCTATCTGACAGTTATTAAACGCATCAACAAACTAAAGTACAATCCCGGTTTGGGCTCAAAAAAAACACTCGCACTGCCAGCCAATTCTTAAACCCATTTCACTTTGAAAAGGGTTTACAAGCGAAGCAGCTTGACTTATCCCTTAATTCCATGGATAATAAGCCCATAGAAAACAATGCAATACGGATTTGACAAAGACAATGTGGTCTCAGCTCCTTACAATTGGGTAAGTGCTGAGACCTTTTTGTTACCCTCACATCTATCCCTATTTAGACAAAGAGGTCTTAATTTGGTGCTCAATCAGGGCGGCCGATTAAGACCTTTTCGTTTATGCAAAACAAAATAAGTTTTTTAGACAAGGAAGTCTTACCATTTACACTGTTGTGAAAGGCCAGGACTTCTTTTATTTTTGCTCAAAAACTTGCATTGGATCTTAAATTTTTCACACTCAGGAGGAACAGATTATGAGACAAATCGCTATTTATGGAAAAGGTGGTATTGGTAAATCAACCACAACCCAGAACCTGACAGCCGGACTTGGCTTAATGGACAAAAACATTATGGTAGTCGGATGTGATCCAAAGGCGGATTCAACCCGGTTGTTGCTTGGTGGTCTGGCACAAAAAACCGTTTTGGATACCCTTCGTGAAGAAGGCGAAGAAATCGAACTGGAAGCGATCTTAAAACCAGGATTCCGGGGCATTCAATGTGTGGAATCAGGTGGACCGGAACCCGGTGTTGGCTGTGCTGGCCGGGGAATTATTACTTCCATCGGGATGCTGGAACAACTCGGTGCCTACACCGACGATCTGGATTATGTCTTCTACGATGTATTAGGTGACGTTGTCTGTGGTGGTTTTGCCATGCCGATCCGTGAAGGTAAAGCGCAGGAAATCTACATCGTCGCATCGGGTGAAATGATGGCCTTATATGCTGCCAACAATATCGCAAAAGGGGTTCAGAAATATGCTTCAAGTGGCGGCGTTCGACTTGGTGGGATCATCTGTAACAGTCGTAATGTTGATGGCGAAAAAGAACTGGTTGATGCCTTTGCAAAAGAGCTGGGCAGCCAGATGATCTACTTTGTACCCCGTGATAACATGGTTCAACGGGCCGAAATCAATAAAAAAACCGTTCTGGAATTTGATGACACTGCCAACCAGGCTCAGGAATACCGTAATTTGGCTGCTGCTGTCGACAGTAATGAAATGTTTGTAGTGCCTACCCCAATGCATCAGGATCGTTTGGAAGAACTGTTGATGGAACACGGCTTGATGGACATTTAGTCGGTACATTAAGATTAATGCTTTAAGAGCGAAAGGAAGGTTTTACATATGTTAATGGTACGCGCAATTATCAGACCTGAGAAAACAGGCGTTGTTTTATCCGAAATGTTATCCGCTGGATTCTCAGCTGTAACAAAACTGGATGTATACGGACGTGGTAAACAAAAAGGAATCAAGGTTGGGGACGTTTATTACGATGAAATCCCCAAAGTAATGCTGCTTTGTATTGTCAAAGATGAAGATAAAGATGATGTTGTTAAAATAATTATGAAAAATGCAAAAACTGGCAAGGAAGGTACTTTTGGAGATGGTCGTATTTTCATTTCTCCCGTAGAAGAAGCGTATACAATCAGTACTGGAACAGCCGGCCTGTAAAAGGAGGAATTGATATGAAAGAAGTTATGGCGATTATCAGGCAGAATAAAGTAAACCAGACCAAAGAAGCCCTTGTCAACGAAGGCTATCCTGCTTTTACCTGTTTAAAGGTGCTTGGTCGTGGCAAGAAAAGTATTGATTTATCGATCATTCAGGATATTGTTGACGCTGGTGAGATGCCCGTCTCATCCATGGGTGAAGCATTAACCGAATCCTCCCGTTTAATTCCGAAACGATTTTTCACCGTGATTTGTGAAGATGAGGACGTCAGCAAGGTTGTTTCCATTATTATTGACAACAATCAAACCGGGAACCCCGGTGATGGTAAAATTTTTGTCATCCCAATTGAAGAGTCCATTCGGGTACGAAGTGGCGAAAAAAATGCGGATGCATTTTAGAAAGAGGTGATTTGAATGGATTCTAGAGATAAAGTACTCGATAAATACAGCTCTAAAATATATAAAAACCGAAAAGAACATGTCATAGAAATTGAAAGCGGTGAACCGCAAGTCATCGCTGCCGATACCCGAGCGATTCCCGGGATTATGACCAATCGTGGCTGCTGCTACGCAGGTTGTAAAGGGGTTGTTATCGGCCCATTAAAAGATGTTGTCAACATCGTTCACGGCCCCATCGGCTGTGCCTATTACACCTGGGGAACCAGACGAAACAAAGCCAAGGGTGATGAAAACACCAAAGATTTCACCCAGTACAGTTTTTCCACCGACATGCAGGAAACCGATATTGTTTTCGGCGGTGAAAAAAAATTACGCCAGGCCATCAAAGAAGCGGTTGAAATTTTCAACCCGGAATGTATCATGATCAGCTCCACCTGTCCGGTTGGATTAATTGGTGATGACATCCATGCGGTGGCTGCAGAATCTGAAAAACTGTACGGCATCAAGGTTTTAGCCTTCAGTTGTGAAGGGTATAAGGGCGTCAGCCAATCCGGCGGTCACCATATTGCCAACAACGGTCTGATGAAATACATTATCGGTACCGGTGATGCCGAACCTCAGAAATACTCGGTTAACCTTTTAGGTGAATACAACATCGGTGGTGACGGCTGGGAAGTTGAGCGGATCTTAAAGCGCATCGGTTACAACGTGGTCTCTGTCATGACTGGTGACGGCAGCTATGATCATCTTAAAAATGCCCATACCGCCGATCTGAACCTGGTTCAATGCCATCGTTCAATCAACTATATTGCCGAAATGATGAAAACCAAATACGGCATGGACTGGATCAAGGTTAATTTCATCGGTGTCGATGGGATTAAAAAGTCTTTAATGGATATTGCTCTGTATTTTGATGATCCCGAATTACTGGCTCGTACCGAAGCAGTTATTGCTGAAGAACTCGATGAAATTTCCGAAGCAATGTCTTATTATAAATCAAAACTGGATGGTAAAAAAGCCGCTGTTTACGTTGGCGGATCACGAACCCACCACTATATCAATCTGTTAAAATCGTTGGGAGTGGAAGTTATCCTGGCTGGTTACGAGTTTGGACATCGTGACGACTACGAAGGTCGTGATGTGATTCCGACGATTAAAATGGATGCTGATTCCAAAAACATTGAAAGTATTACGGTCACTAAAGACGAAGCAAATTACAAAACCTTCCATACGCCCGAAAAACTTGAAGCTTTGAAAGCCGCCGGTGTTCCGCTGGAAAAATATGATGGCTTATGGTCTGATATTTCCGAAGGTGCCATCATTACCGATGACTTTAACCATTTTGAAACAGAAGAATTTTTAAAACTATTAAAACCTGATATTTTCTTCTCGGGAATTAAAGACAAATTTATTATTCAAAAATCAGGAGTTCCCTCACGACAACTACATTCCTATGATTACAGCGGTCCCTACGCTGGATTCAGAGGAGCACTCAATTTCGCCAAAGACATTACAATGGCCACTTATACCCCGGTTTGGAATATGGTTCAAGCCCCATGGAAAAGTGAACCCACGTTAGTTGGCAGCTTAGGAGGTATGGAATAATGTTAGAATTAACCCCAAAAAAATTATCGGACCGATCCACCCTACGAATCAATCCGATAAAAACATGTCAACCAGTCGGTGCGATGTACGCAGCCCTGGGCGTCCACCAATGTATGCCCCACAGCCATGGCTCTCAGGGATGCTGTTCATTTCATCGGATGTTTTTAACCCGACACTTTAAAGATCCAGCTATTGCATCTTCCAGTTCATTTACTGAAGGAGCATCCGTATTCGGCGGTGGCTCCAACTTAAAAACGGCGATTAAAAACATTTTTGATATTTACGACCCTGAGATCATTGCAGTGCATACCACTTGTCTGAGTGAAACCATCGGTGATGACCTGAGTGGTTACATCCAGGATGCCAAAGTACCTGAAGGCAAATTGGTCGTTCACACCAATACGCCAAGCTATGTTGGTTCACATATTACCGGTTATTATAACATGATCTCCGGATTTATTAAATATCTATCTGAATCAACTGGCGAAAAAAATGGCAAACTGGCCCTCTTCCCCGGCTTTGTCAACCCTGGCGACATGCGGGAAATGAAACGGCTGATGAAGCTGATGGGTACCGAGTTCATTATGCTGCCCGATACCAGCGGCGTTTTAGATGCCCCAATGACCGGCAATTACACCATGTATCCCAAAGGCGGCACCACTATTGCTGATATCCGGGATCTGGGCAACTGTGAAATGAGTCTGGGCTTAGGCGAACTGACCTCTGAATTTGCCGCTGACACCCTGGAGAAAAAATGCAAGGTGCCTTACAAAACCCTGCCACTGCCAATTGGTGTCGAAAATACCGATGCCTTCATTATGGCTTTGAATCAGTTCTCCAAAAATGAAGTCCCTTATGAAATTGAAGAAGAACGGGGCCAGTTAATGGATATCCTGTTGGATTCTCATCAATACACCCACAACAAAACCGTGGCTATTTTCGGCGATCCGGACACTGTTTTGGGGATGGCTCAGATCGTTCTGGAAATGGGCATGATTCCTAAATACATGGTAACTGGGACCCCTGGAGCGGCCTTTGACCGAAAAGCCGCTGCGCTACTGGAAAAATTCGGCGTTGAAGGCTGTACTGCCAAGCAAGCCGGTGACCTGTTTGAACTGCACCAATGGATTAAAAATGACCCGGTAGACTTATTAATCGGCGGCACTCACGGCAAACAAGTCGCCCGTGCCGAAGATATCCCTCTGGTCCGTGTTGGTTTCCCGATCATCGATCGTTATGTTCATTCTTACATGCCGATCGTTGGCTATAAAGGTGCCATCCGACTGGCTGAACTGATCCTCAATGCGCTCATGGACCGTCAAGACCGTGACTGTGAAGATGAAGATCTGGAAATGGTAATGTAACAATTGTCGGTACTGGGTTATCTCATTATCTACAACTGGGGTTAATCTTATATATACCCCCAGATAGCAAACAGAAGTAAGTCCGGAGACAATCATAAATCAGGTGTCTGCATCAAGGCGAACAGGCGCGCCTGTCCGATTTTGTAGCAGACAACGATTTGGTGATTGTCTCCAGGACGATTCTTAGAAACAAACACCAGGGGGGATTTTCTTCCCCTTATTTGAAAGGAGGCTGTACAATGAAAAATGATGCGGCAATTTTACCAGAAAGAGCCCAGTCGATCCGTTTTTCGGAATGCAGCGGCGACGGCATCAAGTGTGAGTCCGCCAGTGTCTCTGGGGCCGTCAGTCAACGGGCCTGTGTTTACTGTGGCGCCCGGGTCGTTTTAAACCCCATCACTGACGCCTTCCATCTTGTTCATGGCCCGATTGGATGTGCCAGCTACACCTGGGATATCCGCGGCAGTCTATCCAGCGGCGAAGAAGGCTATCGCAACTCGTATTCCACTGATCTGCGGGAAACAGACGTCATTTTCGGCGGCGAAAAGAAATTGGTGGCCGCCATTGATGAAATCATGGCCAGTCATGCCCCAAAAGTCATTTTTATTTACGCCACCTGTATTGTCGGCGTCATCGGTGACGATATCGACGCCGTCTGTCGCAACGCCGAAGCAAAGTACGGCATCCGGGTCATCGCTGTTAAATCCCCAGGATTCTCCGGAACCAAGAAAACCGGCTATAAAATGGCCTGTAATGCCATCATGAGCCTGGTTACCCCAGACGTTTTACCCGAAAAAACATGTGGGGTCAACATACTCGGCGACTTTAACCTGGCCGGGGAAATGTGGATCATCAAAAATTATTTAAGACGGATCGGCGTGGAAGTCGTTGCCAATATTACCGGCGACGCCAAAGTCGAGGATTTAAAACAAGCCCCTACAGCCCAACTCAATCTGGTTCAATGTGCCGGTTCAATGACCTATCTGGCCAAACAGATGGAAGAAGCCTTTTCAATTCCTTTTATTAAAGTCAGCTTTTTCGGCGTCACCGACACCTCCGATTCACTGATGCGGATTGCCTATGCGGTCGGTGATAAAGACGTGATCAAGCGCGCTAAAGCCTTTATTGAAGAAGAAAAAAATAGAGTCATTCCTCTTTTAAATAAATATCGCAAAAATCTTGAAGGAAAAAAAGCCGCTATCTATGTCGGTGGCGGCTTTAAAGCAATCTCCCTGATCCGCCAGTTTCACGAATTTGGCATGAACACCGTAATGGTCGGCACCCAAACCGGGAGCAAGGATGATTACGAAGTTATCTCGCATTTGGTCGACGAGGATGCCGTCATTTTAGACGATGCCAATCCGGCCGAACTGGAAGCCTTTATGAAGGAAATGGGAGCCGATATATTAGTCGGCGGCGTCAAGGAACGGCCGCTGGCCTATAAACTGGGGGTCGCCTTCTGTGACCACAACCATGAACGGAAGCATCCTCTGGCGGGCTACGAAGGCACCCTGAACTTCGCCTCAGAAATCAACCTGTCAATGAACAGTCCGGTCTGGGAAATCATAGGAGGTATCAACAATGTCTAAAAATTTAGTCAACCTAAATATTAATCCATGTAAAATGTGCATGCCAATGGGAACCGCCAATGCTTTCTATGGTATTCAGAAGTGTATGAATATCCTCCATGGATCCCAGGGCTGCAGCACCTATATCCGCCGCCACATGGCCACGCATTATAACGAGCCGGTCGATATTGCCTCCTCTTCCCTGACTGAAGAAGGCACCGTTTACGGCGGCGAGAAAAACCTGATCATCGGCCTGGAAAATCTGATTAAATTATATCAGCCCGAAGTCATCGGCGTTTCAACCACCTGCCTGGCAGAAACCATCGGCGAAGACATTGAGTTTATCATCAAAAATTTCTACGCTTCTCATCCTGATGAGACGGTAAAAATCATTCCGGTCAAATCAGCGGGTTACGGCGGTACCCAATTTGAAGGCTTTACCCGGGCACTCCGGGCGATTGTCTCCCATGTCGAGATGGACACTGCCAAACACAATACGATCAATATCATCAGTTCGATGATTTCCCCGGCGGACACCCGCTATTTAAAAGATGTGCTGGATCAGTTTGGGCTGGACTATATCCTTTTGCCGGATCTTTCCGAAAATCTCGACGGTGTCCACCAGAGTTCTTATTATCGGCTACCGATGCATGGCACTCCGATTTCGGAAATTCAGAAAATGGCAGGAGCCCGGGCTACCATCGAACTGTCCGACACCATCAAGCCTGACGAATCCCCGGGGGTTTACCTCTACGAAAACTATGGTGTCCCCTACAAACGGCTGAACCTGCCAATGGGACTCCGGGATACTGATGCCTTAATGGAGCTTCTATCCGAACTGTCAAAAAAAGCCATTCCGGAGAAAATCGTTAAAGAACGCGGGCGTTATCTTGATGGCATGGTCGACTCCCATAAATACAATGCCCTGGGTCGCATCGCCATCTTCGGCGAACCCGATTTTGTCGTTTCGGCAGTCCGCCTCTGTTGTGAAAATGGCGTAATGCCCGTGATTGCCGCCACTGGTTCTGCTTGTCCCCAGCTCAAAGAAAAGATTGAAGCTGAGCTTTCCAAACTGGCCGATGTGCTTTTTGTTGACAACTACGTGATCTTAAATGATGTGGACTTCGAAACCATTGAAGCAGAAGCCCTGAGACTCGGTGCCAACCTGATGCTGGGGAATTCCGATGGCCGCCGGATTGAAGAGAAACATGGGATTCCCTTGATCCGCTGTGCCTTTCCGATCCATGACCGCATCGGCGGCCAGCGGGTTCGGACCTTGGGCTATGAAGGCTCCCAGGTTCTCCTGGATCAAATAACCAACACCATTCTTAAAACAGTGGAAGGGGGATTCCGGGAAACCCTGTACAACACCTATTATAATGAAGGGCCCAAATCCAAATACGGATTAGAGCCGGAAACGGAGGCACAAATGAAAGTTCTGGAATACAAAAAAACTACTGACCCACTAACCCCGCAGGCTCAGACCATTGAGGAAAAAACCGCCAACCATCCCTGCTATAGCTGTGGTGCCTCCCAGAAAAACGCCCGGATGCACCTCCCCATTGCCCCTAAATGTAATATTCAGTGTAATTACTGTGTCCGCAAATTTGATTGCCCCAACGAGAGCCGTCCCGGCGTGACCACCGACATTCTTTCCCCCGAGGCCGCTTTTGAAAAATATAAACTGGTTAAAGAAAAGGTGCCCAACCTCACCGTTGTCGGCATAGCCGGCCCCGGAGATGCGCTGGCAAACTTTGAACAAACCCGAAAAGCCCTGACATTAATCCATGAGCATGACCCCAATGTTACCTTCTGCGTATCCACCAACGGCTTAATGCTCCCCTACTATGCCAAAGAGCTGGCCAAACTGGGGGTATCCCATGTTACCGTTACCGTCAATGCGGTTGATCCGGCTATCGGTGCCAAAATCTACAAACATGTGGATTTTATGGGAAACCGCTACCATGGCGAAGCCGCTGCTTCAATTCTTCTGGCCAACCAGCTTTCCGGGATCAAGCTCCTGATTGATGAAGGGGTGATTGTCAAAATCAATACGGTCACCCTGATGGGAATCAATGATACCCACATCGAAGAAGTGGTCAAAACGGTCAAAGACATGGGCTGTTTTATCTCCAATGTGATGCCCCTGATTCCCGTGAAAGGCTCCGCCTTTGAAGGTTTAAAAATCGCCACCAACCGCGAAATCAATGCGATTCGTGATAAGTGCGGTGTTCATCTAAAACAAATGTATCACTGCAAACAATGCCGGGCTGATGCCATCGGCAAGCTGGACAGCGACATCTCCCTGGATTTCCGGGAAAATGAAGCCAGAAGTGAATCAAAGACCATAGTGTCCCCAAAGGGATTGCGCTTTGCGATCACCTCCAAAGGCGGGATGCTGGTGGATCAGCATTTCGGCCAGGCCTCTGAACTGTATATCTATGACTACCTTGACGACGAGGTTCAGTTTAAAGAAAAACGGGTGATCGGCAAGTATTGCAGCGGCGAAGAAGAATGTGACGAAAAGGAAGATAAGATCGGCACCATTCTAAAAGCCCTAAATGATTGCGACGGTACCATCACCATGCGTATCGGTGATCTACCCACCAAACGGTTAGAAAGCAAGGGTATCAAGGTCTTCACAACCTACGACCGGATTGAAGATGCTGTTAAAACCGCCGCCCAGGAAATCTTAAAGTCCGAACTGCGCACGGCCGGTAATTTCTAGCATTGCTCTATCGTACCGACCAATTATTAATCTGTTGTTTGCTGCGGAATCGGACAGGTTTATCAACCTGTTCGCTCCGATGCAAACAACATGATGTAATAATTGTCGGTACTGGGTTAACTTTTAGACAGACTTTCCGTCGGTAAAGTTGACAATTATTATCATTTAAAACTATTTATAAACGTATCAGGAGGAATTTAAAAATGGTTAGTCCTAAACATCATATTTTTATCTGCACCAGCTGCCGGATCAACGGCACCCAACAGGGGTATTGTTTTCAACAGGATTCAGTCAAAATCCTGCAGACCTTTCTTGAAGAAATCGACGAGCGGGAATTATCCGGTGACGTCATGTTAAACAACACCGGCTGCTTCGGCATCTGCGACAAGGGTCCCATCGTGGTTGTTTATCCCGAAGGCGTCTGGTATGGCAAGGTGACCGTCGACGATGTGGAACGGATTATGGACGAACACATCGAAGGCGGCAAGGTGGTCGAAGACCTGATTATTTAGCTCTCTTGGGGTAGTGCCATACTACCGTACCGACCAATGACCAAGGGGTCAGACCCTTGTTAATCTGTTGAATGCGCACAATTCGTACAGTTGCGAATGCAAGAATGCCACCCTATTATGTTATAGCTCCGCAACTGTTCGCCTTGAGGCACACAACATGATATAACAATTGTCGGTACTGGGCTAATCTTTTATTTTATACTACACCAATTGATGCTGCCCTAACATTGGCAGCATCAATTTTAAATTAAAACAAACGAAAGCGGGGTACACAAATGGTTACTATTATTGATCGAACCTTGACAACCTTTAATACGTCCGGGATGACCAGCCAGGATCTTAACCATTTCTGTGACCTGCTTTTTACCTGTGGCGTCACCAAAATCGAATTGACCCCGGAGCTGGTTGACCGGCTTAATTTTCCGGTCACTGCTGCCGGTTTAAAACAATGGTTGGGGCAGCGACGTTTTTTTCTAACCCGGATTTTTCCCGAATCGCTCGCTTCGGCTGGCCCAGGGACGAAAGAACCGAAAGCCCTCTGGAAACTGGAGCCAAATGAGCTGGTGGAAAAAAATATCCCCGTTGGCAAATTACATTCCTGTCACCATCAAAAGATCCGGATCACCGGATTAGAAGACCTGATGACCCGGGATTATTCAGAAGTTTTTAAGGCCCTGCTGGACAGCGGTATTGACACTCTGGATCTCTGCCCCGGCAATCACCACCATTGTGCCACTGCCATCGCTCTGGAATGGCTATTGGCTGGCGGGCAGAGTATCAGCTGCGGTTTTGCCAACCATCATAACTTCCCACCGCTGGAAGAAGTGCTGATGGGGCTAAAACTAAGTCAACCTGATTTGTTTACCGGTGACTTATCGGTTTTAAGTGAGCTGCGTGACCTTTATGAAAAACTGTCCGGCCAGCCGGTTGGCAAAATGAAGGCGATCATCGGAACCGATATTTTCAAGGTCGAATCCGGTATTCATGTGGATGGGGTATTAAAAAACCCCAATACCTATGAACCCTTTAGTCCCCAAAGCGTTGGTAACCAGCGAGAAATTGTCCTGGGCAAACACTCCGGCCGCCAAAGCCTGTTGTATAAACTAAACGATTCGCAATTATCCGAGTCAGCCGCCCATAGCATTTTAAAACACTTAAAATCCCACTGCACTCAGTTAGGCCGAAATCTGTCCGATCGGGAACTGCGAACCCTTGCCAGAGAGGTACAAAATGACAAACAGATATATTGTTGATACGACCTTAAGAGACGGTGAACAAAGCCCCGGAATGGCCTTTTCGATCCGCGAAAAAATCACCATCGCCAAAGCTCTGGATACCCTGGGGGTTGCCCGGATTGAAGCCGGTACCCCGGCCATGGGCAGAGAGGAATGCCGGGCCTTTGAAAAAATCAAACTGTCCTGTAAGCAGGCGAAGATTATTGGCTGGAACCGGATGAACCGCTCTGATATCAGCCAGTCCATCGGCTGCGGCGCCGACATTATCCATGTTTGTGTCCCGGCTTCGGATCTGCTGATTCGTGAGAAGCTGCGCACCACCCGATCCCAGGTACTTAAAACCCTGAGTGCCTGCGCCGCGGCTGTCCATTCCGAAAAAAGAGAACTGACCATCGGTTTGGAGGACGCCTCCCGGGCCGACTGGAATTTTGTCGTTTTACTGATTGAAACCGCCCAGCATCTGGGGGCCACCACCCTGCGTTTTTCAGATACCGTGGGGATCATGTCCCCCAGTCTCTGCAAGGCCACGATCAACCGGATTCCCGACAACATCGACATCGAGGTGCACATGCACAACGATTTGGGCATGGCCGTGGCCAACTCCATCCAGGGCCTCCGCTGTGGTGCCAAATATGCCGATACTACCCTCTTCGGCATCGGTGAGCGGGCCGGTAACTGCAATTTGGAACATCTCCTGATCGCCACCCAGGGTCAACTGGACTTCGGTATCAACCTGGACGAACTGCAGTGGCGTCAAGCCGATCTAAAATCGATTATTTATAAAAATAACCTCGCATCTGCCTGATCGAATATCCGCCCACTAAAAAAACACCTCACGGTGTTTTTTTACCTCATATAATAATTACACTTCACCAAAACCACTGCCGACGAGTGCCACCAGGGTTTCCACGGCCAGCATTTCATCCTCACCGACGGCAAAAATTTCAACCACATCGCCCTGGCCAATCCCCGTTGCCATAATACTCAAGAGCGATTTGGCATCTCCCTCTTTGGGATCGTCGCCCAATTTTTTAATTCGGATATCTGCTCTGAATTCTCCGGCCTTCTGACAAAACTCCGCCGCTGGCCGGGCGTGTAAACCGCTGGGATTAATAATCGTAACTGCTTTGCTGTGCATACTTCTTACCTGTTAATGAATCTTTCATTCCTTTCCGTTTATTCATTTATTCGTTCCCGTCATCAACATGTTCGATTCGTCTTCTTATTATCTTCCCCTTTTTAGCTAAAATAAACAGGCTTACAGATAGTTGGTCATTTCTTTCAGCGAATCAAAAACACAATCCGGAACCACTGCTGAACTTGCGACATCCGCCATTTTTGTCTCTCCAGTCAGCACCAGAAAACCCTTACCGCCGTTATTGACGCCGGTGGCCACATCGGTATAGATGCGATCGCCGACAAAGGCCACGTCCTCTTTTTTATGCCCGGTGATGGCTAAAATCATCTCCATGGTTTCGGGAAAGGGCTTGCCTAAGTATTTGGGTTCCACTCCGGTGGATTTGGTAATCAGAGCACACATCGAACCGCAATCGGGGATAAAACCAGTTTCGGTGGGACAGACCAAATCCAGATGGGTGGATAAAAAAACTGCGCCATTGTTAATAAAGGTGCAGATTTTCTTAAGCTTTTCATAGGTCAAGGTGGTGTCAAAGCTCGCCACTGCCACATCTGGCTGCTCTAGGACCAGCTTGATGCCGTTTTTTTTAAAACTCTCCTCCAGCAGTGGCGTGCCCATCAGATAGACAGATTGTCCGGGATAATAGGTTTTTAAATAGTTTATGGTCACATCCCCGGAGGTAATAATCCGGTCGGCTTCCACAAAGCAGCCCATTTTCTTCAGTTTTTCCTGATAAAAGCTGGATCCCCGGGATGAATTATTGGTGATAAAAATAAAATCTTTTTGATGGCTTCTGAGCGCTTCAATAAAATCCAGTGCCCCATCAATTAAACCGTTACCCAGATAAAACGTTCCATCCATATCCAGAGCAAATAATTTAACATCTCTTAAGGCTTCCTCTTTTGACAATATCATTTTCAATCGGCCCTCTTTATTTCTGGAGTCCCGAATCCAATTTTTTCCACGTGTTCAAAAACGTCATCGAATTCCAGCAATTTTTTTCCGCACTCCACGTCAGTAACCAGGACATTAATGAAACCGCCTTTGATGGCCCCCTGGATCGCCCGGGCTTTTTCAGAACCACTGGCAACACCAATGGAATGGGGAACCCGCCGAAGTTTCTTGATGTCAACCCCAATCACACAATTATCAGACTCAAACGCTTCAGTGCTGCCATTGATATCAAAAAATTGCATACAGACATCACCCACCACATTTTTTTTGCGCATGGTTTCCATGTCTTTTTCATCGTAATAGCCGGTAGACATAATCGCCGATCCGCGATTGGGCACGCCGATCCCAACCACCGCTACGTCCAGGCCATCGCCCATTTTAATGATCCGCTTAATATCCGGCTCCTTCATTAATTCTTCTTTGATCTTGATTCCAGACACTCGGGCCGGGGCGTGGAGCAAATAAGAAACGCCGCCAAAAGCCTTTGCCAAAGCTTCGACAATGGTATTGGAGTGCAGCTCCATACCCAGATGTCCGATCCCACCGATGAGGGGAATGAAGGTCACCCGCTTTGAGGTTCCCTTTGAGATAAAACGATAGATCTGGCCAATGGAAGAACCCATCGAAACCCCGATAATCGTATCATCTTTAATTAACCGCTCGAGATAATTGGCAGTCGCTTTAGCCAACTCATCCTTCTGATCCCGGCTGTCCTGTTTCATATCCACAATGAAAACTTCTTTCAAGCCATAGCGACTCTCCAGCTTTTTTTCCAGATCCACATAGTTGTTACCAAAAATAGGATCGATAATAATTTTGACAATCCCTCGCTCCTTGGCGTTCTGAAGAATCCGGGACACCGTTGGACGGGAAAGACCCAACTCTTTGGCAATCAACTTTTGATTGATATCCTGGTTATAGTACATCTCACAGATTTTCACCATCAGACGTTCATCATCCACTACTTTTTTCATTCCCTCACCTCGCTATCTGTACTTTTTTTTATATTCATTTCTGAAATTTTGCAACTATTCCTTAATTATAGTATTATCGATGAAAATGTCAATCCTTTCATTTGTTTTTGTAAACGAGCAAACATAAAAGAGCCCCCCATATTTACCAATGCAAATATAGAGAGCTCCTTTAAAACGATTAGACCCCATTTTTTACAATGCGATATCGCCTCGTTCTCCGGTTCTAATCCGGATACATTCCTCGACTGACTTAATAAAGATTTTGCCATCGCCAATTTCCCCGGTTCGCACCACACTCATAATCAACTGAATTATTTCTTCAACCTTGTCGTCAGCTACTACAATTTTTATTTCAATTTTGGGAATCATGTTCATCATTACCGAGGTGCCACGGTTATGAGCTACCCAACCATACTGGTTACCACATCCCAGTACTTGCCGGATATTCATGCCATTGACCTTTGCTGCCAAAAAAGCATCCTTGAGGGGTTCCAGCTTTTCCGGACGGATAATCGCTTCGATCTGTTTCATTTCTTTTTCCTTTCGTTTTAGAATTGCTGTCTTCTGGTATTTTAGTCGATCAGCCACTATTGGTCAATTCCAGAAAAAGCGGGATAACCTTCTTCACTATGTTCACTGATATCCAGACCCAGGGCTTCGGCTTCGGGAGCGACCCGGATTGCCATGACCTTTTTGAGGATTAGCATAATCACTGCCGTCATTGTTCCCGAATAAAGCACCGCAATCAGCAGCGCAATCAGCTGAGCCACAAATAACTGGGTGTCACCAAAGAACAACCCATTCCATTGTGCTACCGGATTGATGGCTGTCTGAGCAAACAGCCCGGTGGCAATAACCCCCCAGATCCCACTGATACCATGACAACCAAACGCATCCAGGGTATCATCATAGCCGAATTTAACCTTCACCTTTGTTAAAAAGAAAAAGCAGATTGGACTCACCACAGCGCCGATAAACAAAGCCGCTTCGGTCGGTACAAAACCAGCTCCGGGCGTAATGGAAACCAAGCCGACGATCGAACCGGTAATGGCACCCATAACCGTCACTTTTTTATAAGCGACCATTTCAACCAGCATCCAGGTTAGCATCGCTGCTGCCGATGCCAGCAGGGTGGTCACCACTGCGTGAACCGCTAAACCGTTGGCAGCCAGGGCAGAACCGCCATTAAAGGCAAACCAGCCAACCCATAAAATCGCCCCACCGATGACAAACAGCGGAATATTATGGGGATGATAGGACTTAATGCCATATCCTTTTCGGGATCCCAAAATAATACAAGCCACCAGGCCAGAAATCCCCGAACTTATTTCGATGACAAAACCGCCGGCAAAATCAACCGCACCGAAACCGGCAATCAAACCACCCTGACCCCAAACCATATGAGCCATTGGATAATAAACCAGCAGCATCCAAAACGTTACAAAAATAAACAATGCCGAAAACCGCATTCTTCCCGACAGCGAACCGACCACAATCGCTGGCGTAACCATACAGAATACCAGTTGAAAAATAGCAAATAGCTGACCCGGGATACTACCCGCATAGGGGCCTGGCGCCGATGCACTGATGCCCCTGAAAAACACATTGCTTAAATCACCAATCACACCAAACCCGCCAAAATCCGGACCAAAAGCCAGGGAATATCCCACCATATACCACATCACCGTTGCCAGTCCGCAGCAAAACACCACTGACATGATCGTATTAAGCACATTTTTCCGTCGCACCATCCCGGCATAGAATAGTGCCAGTCCTGGGGTCATAAAAAAAACCAGCATGGTACAAATCAGAATAAATGTTACATCTCCTGAATTAATCATAATTTCCTCCATAATTCTCTTTTTTCGTTATTTATGCCAATCACTGAATCGGGTTCAGTGATTATCTGATCAACCCACTTTAAAACCTGCACGTATGGCCGGCCGCTATGCTTATCGCCTTTGATAAGTTGATTGAATTATCTGATAAATCAGTAATTCAGACGCTCAACGCAAAAAAAGACGACAACAAAAAAACTGTTATCGCCTTTGATCATCGCAATTCAGATCCGGTTCATCGCTGGGTCGATCCTCTTCATTGACAATCGACTGAACCTTTTCGCTATTATTTAAGGTTGATGCTACTATTTAATTTTAGCTGACCCATTTCCGACTCAGCAAGTCGAATTATAGCATTACTCAACCCGGGAGTCAATCCTAGAATTTCAAGAATCACAAAGCTGACAGTTATTTAAAATACGCCACAAAAAAAAGACGATTATATTTAAATATAATCGTCTCAGTCCTCAATCACTAACTTTTAAAGTGCAATATCGCCCCGCTCTCCGGTTCGAATCCGAATACACTCCTCCACCGGTTTGATAAAAATTTTACCATCACCAATTTCACCAGTTCGGACAGTATCCATAATCAGTTGGACAGTTTCCTCAACCTTATCATCGGCAACCACAATCTTTATTTCGATTTTAGGTAGCATATTCATCATGACCGAGGTTCCCCGATTATGGGCTACCCATCCAAATTGGTTCCCGCATCCGAGTATCTGACGGACGTTCATACCATTGACCTTTGCTTCTAAAAATGCGTCCTTTAAAGGTTCCAACTTTTCCGGACGGATAATTGCTTCAATCAGTTTCATAAGTTTTTTCCTTTCTTTACTGATTGCGAAGCCATGATGGCATGACTCCTCAACCACATTTCAATATCGTTCTATTGATCAATTCCCGAGAAAGCCGGGTAACCTTGTTCGCTGTGTTCGCTGATATCCAGACCCAATGCCTCTGCCTCCGGCGAAACACGGATAGTCATGACTTTTTTAAGCACCAGCATTATGACTGTGGTCATCGCAGCTGAATAGATAACAGAAATTCCTACGGCCATCAATTGTGCCACAAATAATTCGGTTGCCCCGAAAAACAAACCGTCCCACTGCGCAATCGGGTTGATGGCTGACTGAGCAAACAGACCAGTCGCTATACCACCCCAGATTCCGCCAATTCCGTGGCAACCAAAGGCATCCAGTGAATCATCATAGCCAAACTTCTGTTTGACCTTGGTCATAAAAAATAAGCAGATGGGGCTAACCAGAGCGCCAATCACCAGTGCCGCACCAAATGGTACAAATCCTGAACCCGGAGTAATGGCCACCAAACCGATAACAGCACCAGTCACCGCCCCCAGAACCGTCACTTTTTTATAAAGAATTGATTCCATCAGCATCCAGCTTAACATTGCAGCAGACGATGCGATCATTGTATTACCCATCGCCTGAACCGCCAATCCATTAGCGGCCAGCGCTGATGCCCCATTGAAGGCGAACCAACCAACCCAAAGAATCGCACCCCCGGTGAAAACCATTGGAATGTTATGCGGATGATACGCTAAAATACCATAACCTTTTCTTTTACCAAGGATGATACAGGCAATCAAACCAGAAACTCCGGAACTAATATGAATAACATTTCCGCCGGCAAAATCGACCGCTCCCAATCCGGCGATAAAGCCGCCTAAGCCCCAAACCATATGAGCCAATGGGTAATAGACTAGCAATAACCAGAAGGCAATAAAAATAAACATTGCCGAAAATTTCATTCGGCCTTCTAAGGCTCCCACCAGAATAGCTGGTGTAATAATACAAAACATCAGCTGGAAAATCGCAAACAGGGCACCCGGTATATTGGCCGCATAAGGTCCGGCTTCTGTGGCACTGACCCCACTAAAAAAAGCATTGCTCAAATTTCCGACAACACCCAGACCGCCAACATCTTCTCCAAATGAGATTGAATAACCGATGGCAAACCACATAACGGTCGCCAGTCCACAACAAAACAATACCGACATTAATGTATTAATGACGTTCTTTCGCCGAACCATCCCTCCATAAAATAATCCCAGGCCGGGGGTCATAAAGAATACCAGCATTGAACCGATCAGAACAAATGCGACATCACCAGAATTAATCATCTTAACTTCCTCTTTTCTTAATTATTTTGATTCAATCATTTAAATATGATAATCTTAAACCATTTAGTCATCTTCTTATGCAATTTATAATTTCAGTCTTTTGGGGAATTCGCCTAATGTTCTTAGTTCACTGGCAATTCATTGTCTTATTCTCATTCAAACAATAGTCAAAGACAAATCCTTCAAAAAAAGGCGATAACATTCATGACTGTTATCGCCTTTGATAAATTAATTTGCCTATTTTAGTTTGAAAAAAAAGGTGATAACAGAAACTTCTGTTATCACCTTTGATAAGCGTCTTAAATCCCAGGTATCATCTTAATAGTCCGGTCTTCTTTGACTTCTATTAAGCTTACCTTAAGATATTTTTGATTATAACACCATAAAAATCGACTGTCAATGTGATTTTCATAAATTTTCATTGCAAACAGTTTTCTCTTTATTGCCCCGCCGTCACAACCACATCTTTTGTCTGACTTTGCCCATTCCGTTCAAAGGTCACACTGACCTTATCACCGGCATTAACTGCATAGAGAATTTCTTTCATTTTCAGCATGGTATTGGTTTTGACACCATTGATCTCTTTAATGATGTCGCCGGCAGCCAAACCTGCATTGGCAGCCCCACCGCCTTGTTGTACCGAAGCAATATAAATCCCTTCGTTAAAATTGACATCACTGTCAGTCAGATAATAATCAGCAATCGCCCGATCATAAGCGGTAATACCCATCACGGTGGAATCAAATTTACCGGTTGCGACAATTTCATTGAGAATCGGTTTTAAAATATTGATTGGAATGGCAAAGCCCATCCCTTCCCCAGTGGTTAGTTTATAGGTATTAATCCCGATTACCTCACCGTTTTTGTTAACTAACGGGCCCCCACTATTTCCTGAATTGATTGACGCATCGGTTTGAATCAGATCTTCTGCCAGCCCGTTTTCCAATGGGATGCTCCGATTAAGAGCGGATATGATTCCTGCCGTAACGGTTCGCTCAAAATTAAGTCCCATCGGATTTCCAACCGCTACTGCCAGTTCTCCAACAACCACATTATCCGAATCTCCCAATTCCAATACCGGTAAATCCTTGGCATCAATTTTGATAATGGCCATATCCAGGGTCGCATCCGACCAGACCAGTTTGGCATCATAGGTATTCCCATCGGCCAGCGAAACCTTTAATGCCGATACATCATCCGAGGCCACATGCTGGTTGGTCGCAATATAGCCATCACTGGTTAGGATGAATCCCGAACCCACGCCACTCGCCTCCTGAGGTCCATAAACAGTCATAGACACTCCGGTTGTTTCAATCCCCACCACTGATGGTGGCACGGTTTGGGCAATGGCTTCAACTACCGTGTCCGCCGAACCCTGATTGACAATAATTTCGTTCTTGGCACCTTGGATTACACTATTACTGTCGAAAAAAAAGTTGACACCTAGAAGCAGTACCCCAACAATTACGCCACCAATAATGGCTCCGATCATGCCGATGATCAGGGAGTTCGGTTTTTTTTCTTTTTTCAGATCGTCGTTCATCGTTTCACCTCAATCTTAGTTGAAGTTCTTTATAGATTAATTGCCTCACTCACACAGCTTCGCTTTGCCACCGAAAGTTTCACATCTCCATCCAATACCACACCGGAACCAGTAAGAATCCGGGCAGTGGTTTCATAGGCCAACAATGGATAGTTATTTTCCTGACTAAGGTGGGCCAGCACCAGTTTCCGGGTCCCTTCCTGTACCAGTGCCAAGGCCAGATCTCCGGCTGTTTCATTGGATAGATGACCAAAATCACTTTTTATCCGCTGTTTGAGGTAGAAAGGATACGATCCGGCTTCCAGCATTGAAACATCATGATTGGACTCCAGCACGACCAGATCACAGCCGCACAATGCGCTGCGCATTTCTGGCGTAATAATCCCTGAGTCGGTGGCGATTCCCAACCGGCTTTTGCCGTCAGATATGACAAAACCGGCTGAATCCGCTGCATCATGAGATGTTTTAAAGGCTTCAATTTGAAGATCCTGAATAATAAAAGGCGCTTCAAAATCAAAGATCTTTACATTATGCTCGGCAATTTTTCCCAAGTCCTTTTTCATTGCTGCCCAAGTTTTTTCATTGGCATAAATTGGCAAATCAAAACGCCGGGACAAGACCCCAACCCCATGAATATGATCACTATGTTCATGGGTCACCATGATGCCACCGATTTCCCGGGGATCTTCTTCAATGGCGTCCATGGCAGACTGGATTCGTTTTCCGCTGAGGCCAGCATCAATGAGTATTTTGGTGCTGTTGTTTGAGACAAATAAACTATTTCCTGAACTTCCACTATATAAACTGCAAAATTTCAATCCTTGCTCCCTTGTTCATTTTAATATCTTGTAAAATTATTCCATTTAAATGCGCCAAGGACCAGCTGAATTGTTAGGATTATCCTAGCGAATGATGCTTAAACCTGACTTAACCTAACTTTACGGGATTTAAGATAGTCATCGTATCGTGCCCCTAATAACCTCTAAAGGCAAGCTGGATCTTTCTCGGAAACCCGACGAATAACCGCCCCAAGATTTCGCAGATTTTCCTGAAGATTTTCGTAACCCCGGTCAATATGAACAATTTCAGTGATCTTTGTTTCACCATCAGCAATTAACCCTGCAATCACCATGGCCGCCCCGGCCCGCAGATCCGTGGTTCGGATTTTGGTGGCTGATAAGGACTTGACCCCGGTAATACTGGCGGTTCGACTATTAATGGAAATATTGGCGCCCATCCGGCGCAATTCGTCCACGTATTTAAATCGGCTTTCAAAAATACTCTCAGTGATGGTGCTGGTTCCCTGGGCAATCGTCATTAAAACTGCCATCGGTTGTTGTAGATCCGTAGGAAACCCCGGATAAGGCATGGTCTTGACATTGACCGCCTTTAATGGATGTTTTCCAATAACCCGAATTCCGTCGTCCTCTTCCCGAACGATGACCCCCATTTCGCTGAGCTTAGCCGTGATCGCCTCCATATGCTTGGGAATGACATTTTTAATTAAGATATCCCCTTCGGTGGCTGCTGCGGCCATCATGTAGGTACCCGTGGTAATCTGATCCGGGATCACCGAATACTCGCAGCCGTGCATTTCTTCAACGCCGACAATCTTAATAACGTCTGTTCCCGCACCCTTGATGTTTGCTCCCATCAAATTCAAAAAGTTAGCCACATCAACGATGTGGGGTTCTTTAGCGGCATTTTCGATAATTGTTTTGCCATCAGCCCGAACGGCTGCCAACATAATATTGATGGTGGCGCCAACGCTGACAACATCAAGAAAAATATGGGCTCCTCTCAGTTCCGGAGCTTCCATTTTTACCTGGCCATGTTCAATCACCACGGTTGCACCCAAGGCCTGAAAGCCTTTGATATGCTGGTCGATGGGGCGATCCCCGATGTTGCAACCGCCGGGCAGGGGCACAATCGCTTTACGATATCGTCCCAGCAGCGCTCCCAGCAGATAATAGGAAGCCCGCATCTGGCCGGTTTCCTCTTCATAGTCCGACACATCATATGAAATCGGTTTTTCGGTATTGATAATTAAGGTATCTTTTTCTCTATATATTTCAGCTCCCAGTTTTTCGAGAATAACAATCATTTTGTTAACATCTTTAATATCGGGAACATTATCTATTTTACTTGAGCAGGCACACAGTACTGCCGCCGGAATAATCCCCAGCACCGCATTTTTCGCCCCGGAGATCGCAACCTCGCCTTGTAGGGGGTTACCTCCTTCTATAATAAAAGCATCCATATTTATTCCTTTCAGTGCAAATGTATATGCAATATCCAATTGGTTATTATATCATAAGTTTCAGTTTTATCAAGAAAAGTATCGATTTTATGCCGTTTTTTTATCAACAAAGCCGTTTTTCTTATACTCTTTAAGAATTCTTTTCCCTGCTTAATGAAAGCAGGAATTCCTCACAAATTATTTTCAATGTGATATAATAGCTTAACACACTATTTATCAGAACTAAAGATTTTTAGTCGTGAGAAAGTATATTAATCCATAACTTGAGGTAACAAATGAATCGTTTTGAATTAGTTTCCAGCCATGATGACTTGGGTGTGACCCCACTCGAAAATATTTTTATTAATCACTATATGCCAACAGCCCGGGGAGACTACGTGAAGGTCTATCTTTACGGCTTAAAGCGATGCTTTAACCAGGGCCTGACCCCCATCAGCAACGAAGATATCGCCAAAGATCTGAATCTATTGGAAACCGATGTGAAAAAAGCCTGGGACTATTGGGCCGCCGAAAAAATCATCGCCATTGAATACACCGGCACCCGGGATGCCCTGGTCCGTTTTTATAATATCACCGGTACCATTCTTTATAAAAATGAGGCGATCCCCGAGACGACCGTACCTAAAAATATCCAGTCTTCCAATAGCATGGAAGACCGGATTCAACGGATGTACACCACCATCCAGGATATGTACGAAAGCCGGACGATCACAAAAAAAGAAACGTTGCTGTTTAAGCGCTGGCTGGATGACTATAATTTTACTCCGGAAGCGGTAATTCTGATTGTCGAATATTCCATTAACATGATCAATAAAAAAGATCGCACCTTTACCCCGACCCAGGTCGTCTCGTATCTGGAAACCGTAGCCAGAAGTTTTTATACGGCTGAGGTTCGTGATCATATCGAAGCCGAAGCCTATATCAAAAACTCAGCGCATCAACGAACGGCCTATTATCAGATTTTCAAATATCTGGGTATCCAGCGAAATCCGATGGTTTCTGAGCGGCAGATGATGGATACCTGGTTTAATGACTATGGTTTTTCAATGGAAATCATTGTCCAGGCCTTATCCCGCACCAACAAACCCAATATGAAATATATTGACGGCATTCTGAAGAATTGGCACGAACAAGGCTTTAAAACCCTGGAAGATATCAAAAATGACAAGCCAAAACAAAAATTTGCTCATAAAGAGTCCCTTGAACCGATGAGCGATGCCCGAAAACAGGCTTACCTGGATATGGAAGTTGACTATGCCGAGGATTTATGGCCGGAACTGGAGATAAACAATGAAGACCTATAATGAAGCCTATGCCCTGCTGCAAGAAAAGCAGCAAGCCTACCAATTTAAACAGCGACAGAAGAAAGCCATTCTTTATAACCAGATTCCCGAGCTTTCTGAACTGGATAATGAAATCAACCGCTTGGGGGTTGCCCTGACCCGAGCCACCATCGCCAAAGAAGTCAATAAAACCGCTCCTATCCGCCAGCAGATGAGTGCGCTTGAGGACAGAAAAAAAACTCTGGCCGGAGCAAAAGCCGCCCTGCTTAACCACTCGTATTACTGCTCCCTTTGTCGTGACTCAGGGATTCTCCCCGAGGGAATCTGTGCCTGCCTGAATCAGTGTCTGGCTGAACTCAGTTTTTCCAGCTATGATTTAAAAACCCGGGCCCAGCGGGAAACCTTTGAGAGCTTTAACCCTGACTATTATTCCCAACAGCCGATTGGTTCGGGATCAGCCAGTCATCGTTCCAACGCTCTTAGCATTAAACAGAATATGCTGAAATATTGTCAGAATTTTGAAAACATCGAAGACCAGCTGCTTTTTACCGGTCCGCCCGGAGTCGGCAAAACCTTTATGTCCAATTGCATTGTCAATAGACTCACCGAAAAAGGCTACGGGATTGTCTACGTCACCGCCGCCCACCTGGTCGCCAGCATTCAGGATCAGCTGTTCAGGGAAAAGAAAACCTCAACTGAGATTTATGAACCGCTACTGCTCTGCGATCTTTTGATCATCGATGATTTAGGAGCTGAGTTTTCTTCAGAATACAGTCAAAAACAGCTCTACGAGGTGATTGACAGTCGCCTCAATGCCGAAAAAAAGATGATCATTTCCTCTAATCTGACGGTTCTAAAAATCAAGGAGCTTTATGACGAACGACTTTCCTCCCGGATCTGCGGCCATTTTAAAACCATTCCCTTTTTAGGGGAAGACATTCGTATTCTCAAGGCCCGACGGGGCCGTTCATAAAAGAAGGTGTCCAGATCTTAATTCTGGACACCTTCTTATTGGCAGCGTTTCTGATAAATTTGGGCATTTGAGACCACCGCTTCAAACTGATCAGCTAATTCGGCTGGCAACTTTTGCGTTTGCTCCATGGCCAGATAGCCCCCATCCATCAGCGAATCATGAAACATCCGTAGCACATCAATGCGTTCCTGTTCATTAAAGTGCAGCAGAACATTTTTGCATACGATCAGGCCAAAATCATTGCCAATGCTTCTCAGGGTCAACAGGTTATGCTTCTGAAAACTTACCGCCCCCCGAATCTCATCGTTGAGCCGATAAAAATCCCGGTTTTCGACCTTGATAAAGTATTTTTCAAAAATTTCAGCGGGGATCCGCTGCACCTGCTCCCGGGGATACTCAGCCTGACAAATAATCTGATCAAACAGGTCGCTGCCATCAATATCGGTTGCTTGGATTTTCACTCTTTCAAAACCACCCTGATCCAACCGCTCCCGCAGCAACATCGCCAGGGTGTAAGGCTCTGGCCCCATAGCGCAACCGGCATCCCAGATCTTAATCGTCGGCTTCGACCAAAGTTCCGGGATGGCATGGTTGCAGATCAGCTCCAGGGTATGTAAATCTCTAAAAAAATATGTAAATGCCATCGATTCCTCCCGCTTTTTTTCTGGATGTCAAAAGTCATGAGCACTGGTCTATTCCCACCGCTACCGAAATTAAATCGTTTGACTATTCCGGCTTTTTCATCCCATATATATCATAAATTTCCTGGGTATATGCACCATCTTGCTGATAAACAATCAGGGGGGCATCGGTTTTTAACCCTGGCTTCCCACTTTTTCGCCCCTCAATCAAAACCAGATTCGCCTCTTTTTTTATTGAAGGATATACAAATTGCAGCTGCTTGACCTCGATTTTATAGAGTCGCATCAATGAAATAATGTCGCCTAACCGTTCCGGCCGGTGAACTAGAAACAGACGCCCCCGATCTTTTAACATGCGTTTACTGAAAATGAGAATATCTTCGATGCTGCATAGAATTTCATGTCGGGAAATTGTTTTTGTTTCGCAATTGTTCTTAAGTCCATCCTTTGCCCGCATATAAGGCGGATTACTCACCACGACATCATAAGTGTTTGGTAGTATCTTATCATCTGGCGCTTTAATATCGCCTTGGATAATCTGGATCTGCTCTGATAAATCATTAAGTGCCATACTCCGCCTGGCCATTTCTACCAGCGGTTCTTGTATTTCCAGACCGGTGATCGAAGCCGCTCTGGTTTTGCCATAAAGCAACAAAGGAATAATCCCCGTACCAGATCCCAGATCGATGATATGTGGAGATCCTTTTATCCGACGCGAAACGAACCAGGATAATAAAACCGCATCCATTCCAAAACAAAAAAATTCAGGATTTTGGATTATTTTCAAATTATTTAATCCTAAGTCTTCGATTCGTTCCCCTTTTTTTAAAAAGTTATCCACAATTAACTCCTCCTAATCGTCGTCATTTCAGTATTTGGCGGGGTAATCAACAAGTTTATCCACAATTCCGCCAATTATATCCACTGTTTGTGGATAACTTTTGAAATTTCCCCACCTTTTCCCTGTAACTCCCTAAATTGCGGGATTTTTTGACCCATCATTTTACAATCCGTTTGTTGATTGTTTTTTTGAAACTTATCCACATATACACAGCTAAAAGTTGAAACAACTCATCCCCTGATCAAAATCCCAATAAATAGCGGCTTTCAACTTTCAGCTTGAGAATTAAACTGGTCAATCACTGTTGATAAAAAATATTTTTTTGTATTTACTGGCTTTTTTCGATTTTCCCTTTAATGTAAGTAAAATCTTTGCTATAATGTGTAGTTGTAGAGGACTATTTCAAATTTATTGTAATGATTCGCCCTCCTCTAAAAGCTCCTTTATCATCCACGATTATGGTGATAAAGTCAATAACCAAAAAATATTGCATTGAAATTATTAGCGAAAGCGATGGATACTTATGAATAATGACAAAATCCAACCCAACAAATTGGATATTATTCTCGAAAAGAAACAGCTTCTGGATGCCACCATTCAGGAATGTGAAATACGAATTGATGCGAAGCTTGCTTCGCTGACTGATGACGGTTTCATTTCCCGTGAAGTCAGCTCCGATGTTTTTGAAGCATCCATCCAGAATCCCTACCACCCCGGAGAACATTTTCTTTCCGGGGTGGATATTTCAGATGATGACGCTCTCGATCAGGCCGTACTCAATTCCCGTCCTTTTGAAACACGTACCAACAGACTGGCCTTTGATGGTGAACACCTTACGAATCCATCCCCCCCCCCTAAACCAACGGGTGGCTTTTCGACACCCATTGGGGAAATCGAGGATGATGACGAACTGCCCACCCTGTCAAAAATACTGGGTCGCACCACACCATACGCTTTCGAATCGGAACGGACAACTGCGATCCCCAAGGCATCCGTGGAGCCAACCACAACCGAGCTACCGCAGCCAAATACTGTCGATGCCATTCTCAATGCCAGATTTTCGGAAACTGAGCATGCATCACCTCCTGCTGGATCTGTTTTGGATGCCCAAATGCCTACCCAGACGCCCGAACCGGAATTTACCCAACCAATCGCTCCAGAACAACCCGTTTTAGCAACCGAAACGCCAGCTCATAAAAAACCACCACCCCTTCCCAAGAAAACTGAAACGACTCAAGCGAAAACGAGCAAAGAAAAAAAGATTAAATCTGAAAAAAAAGTAAACCAATCCACCCTCAAAAAGCCCAGCCTAACCGACATGGTTCCGCCGCTTGTTTTTTTCTTTATGGGATTAATGGTTTTTGGTACTTTTCTGATTTTCACCGCTTCCGAGTTTACTTTCATTGATTATTGTGTCGTATTTATTTTGTTCACCTGTCTGATCTTTACCATCGCCATGCCGTATGGAGCCAGTATCTTTTTTATGATTCTACTCCTTTGCAGTTATGTGGTTCTGTCACTAATTTCTGTTTTCTACCTGGAGATTCCTTTTGAATTCTATCAGGTTGGTTGGCTGCTTGTAATCCCGATGGTATTATTGAGCAGTGCCTTGTTAATCCGAAAGATACGAGAATTGTTCCGTTTTAAAAAAAATCTCGAACAGCAGCTTGCTTCCTATGATAATCTGGAAGAAAGTCCCGGACTGACCATTGAAAAAGCTTATTACAAGGATCTGAAATATGCCATGGAACGGGCTTCCCGGGGCGAAACCATCCTGACTCTGGAAATGATCACGATTCGCCATCTGGATGAACTCAAAACCATGAATGGCCCAAGACTTTGGGATGAAATTCTCTATAAAACCTTAAAGATCATCAAAACCCATTGCTACAGCACGCACCTGATTTATATCCTTGATGGCAGTGTTTTCAGCATTCTGATGGAAAACACATCGGTCAAAAATCAATTGCTGATCAATCAGGAAATCACCGATGCTTTTAATACCCTGATTTTGGATTATGAAAGCATTGAACCTGAAGTGACGCTCAACATCGCTTCGATTCCCTACACCCGGGATATCGCAAATCCCTTTGACTACCGTGCCCAGGTTCTCAGACATCTAAAAAAATAAAGCAGAAACCGTGTGATCGGCTTCTGCTTTTTTAATTCCCCAAAATGATGAACTAAAAAAGGATATGCCGTGGCATATCCGAGGTTGTCGCTAAACTACCGTACCGACCAATTGTTAATCTGTTGTCCGCTGCGGAATCGGACAGGCTCTGCCGTGTCCGCTCCGATGCGTACAACATGATACACAATTGTCGGTACTGGGTTAGCTTTTTTGACAGTCCGGGATATACCATGACATATCCCTTTTAATTAATAAACGATATAGGCTTCCAGATTCTGACGACCAAACTGAATACAGGCGTCATAGGAATCCATATAAATATCAACGATTCCTTCAGTCACTGCCCCACCCCGGTCTTCCACTGTATAGGTAGTGCCCATGGCTGGGATATAGATCTTGGTTCCAAAAGGCAGACCACTCCAGGCTGCTACGGTGTGATTGGCTGTTGGCATCACCCCTGATGCCGTGGCATTTCCGGTTGCTGTATAAGCCGTACACTGGATCGTCATTTTTACCGCCCCTTCAGGAATGGTATTCGTGGCAGTTGACGGTGTCGCCGCTGGCGGCTGAACCACTGGTGTCTGAGTCACAGGCGGTTCCGTCACCGGTGTTTCCACTGCTGCTGGTGCTTCTGCCACTGCTGGCGTTTCCACCACCGGAGCGGGAGTCGCCGCAGCTGCCTTTGTTCCTACTTCGACAATTTCGGGAATTGGGGCTGTGACAATCTCATCATAAATCACTTCCCGTTTGACTTCCACCCCATTCTCGTATAGAACCCGCTCAACCTGGCTCGATTCACCATCAACACCAACCTGAACCACCTTTGTTTTACCTACTTCCATCTCTGGATTATCTTTGTTCTGGGTTGTATAGGTAATCACCTGTCGGCTTGGCAGTTCGTCTATCTGAACCCGGATAACCTTGACCTCTTTTACATCTTCCAATGCGGTTGATTGTCCCGGGACCACCCGATCCAGGTCGCCCAGTTCTATATGATACTCTCCCAGTAAATCACCGACAGTTTTTGCTTCAGACTGATAAATAATGGTTTTCCCATCGAACGACAATTCACCACTGGCTTTACTCTTCACTTCGACAGTATCAACAGTAAACAGCACCGAGTTGGTATCCACATTGACGGTATATTGATCCCCCAGTTCAATGCCGTTATCCTCCAGCACTTCACCAACATTCTGGAACATCCCGCCGCTGAGCACGCGTTCCTGGTCATCAACGGTTACCTTGATCTCCTTGGCAAAAACAAAGGAACTAGCCGTTCCCACCACACAGGTGATGATCACGCTGGCCATCCCGATTTTTAAGATCGACTTTTTTCTTTTATGCGGGCTTTTATTCGCTTTTTCTATCATAAAACCTCCCTATCCATTTCAATCGACAGATTGAAACTCCGTTTCGTTACAATTTCTTTACAAATCGATTGTACTTCATTTCCGAATAATTGTCAAGATTAGAATTTACTGATTGACTTTTCTTAATTTTTCATTTAGAATATATCTAATTAAATAAATATAAACCGTTGATGCGGAGATAACGTTGGAAAATGCCCTTACAGAGAGCGAGGTAAGCTGAGAGCCTTGCAGAACGCAATCCTTCAAATGGACCGCTGAGGGCATGGTCAAAGGCTTAGGCCGAGTATTCCATGACGTGACAACTACGTCAGTGTTGAGGAATATGTTGGTATTCTGCAGAGGCAGGTTTGATCCTGCGAAAAAAGGTGGCACCACGAGTCGTTGTTATACTCGTCCTTTACGTTTAGTAGAGGACGAGTTTTTTGTATTTACAGACCCCCTGTCTGTAATGAGTTAATCGCAGTAAGAAAGGAAAATACCATGGAAAAGATACCTTATAAGATTTATTTAAGTGAAGATGAGATGCCCAAATACTGGTTCAATCTTCGGGCCAAAATGAAAGAACTGCCGGAGCCTTTTGTCAATCCCGGTACTGGTGAATACTGCACCAAAGACGAACTACTGCCAGTATTCTGTGAAGAACTGGTTGATCAGGAACTCAATACCACTGATGCCTACATTGAAATCCCCGAAGAAATCCGTGATTTCTACAAAATGTACCGGCCTTCACCGCTGGTTCGGGCTTATTGTCTGGAAAAAGAATTGGATACCCCAGCTGAAATCTACTATAAATATGAGGGCACCAATACCTCCGGATCGCATAAGTTAAACTCCGCCGCCGCTCAGGCCTATTATGCCAAAAAGCAGGGACTCACCTCCTTAACCACTGAAACCGGTGCTGGCCAGTGGGGGACGGCGCTTTCGATGGCCTGTGCCTACTTTAATCTGGATCTGTCCGTCTATATGGTTAAGGTTTCCGCCGAACAGAAACCCCATCGTCGGGCCGTCATGGAAACCTATGGGGCCAAGGTTATTGCTTCGCCTTCTGATACCACGAACGCCGGACGAAAAATTCTGGCAGAAACCCCGGACACCAACGGCTCGCTGGGCTGTGCCATCAGCGAAGCCATTGAGGTAGCCGTCACCACCGACAACTGCAAGTATGTGTTGGGCAGTGTCTTAAACCATGTCGGTCTGCACCAGTCGATTATCGGTTTAGAAACCAAGGCTGCCTGTGACAAGTATGACATTAAACCGGATATCATCATCGGCTGTGCCGGTGGCGGTTCCAATTTACTGGGACTGATTGCGCCATTTATGGCTGACAAAATTGAAGGTAAGAATGACATTGATTTCGTTGCTGTTGAGCCTGCTTCCTGTCCTTCATTAACCCGGGGCCGTTATGCTCTGGATTTTGGTGACACCGGGAAAACCACCCCACTGATTCGGATGTATACCCTGGGTAGTGGCTTCATGCCTTCGCCCAACCATGCTGGTGGGCTGCGTTACCATGGTATGAGCCCGATTATTTCCAAACTTTATCACGACGGCTATATCCGGGCAAAAGCCTATACCCAGAATGAAGTCTTTGAAGCGGCCACCCAGTTTGCCCGGGTTGAGGGAATTCTGCCCGCCCCGGAATCCTCCCATGCCATTAAAGCAGCCATCGATGAAGCCCTGGCCTGTAAAGCGACTGGCGAAAAGAAAACGATCGTCTTTGGTTTAACGGGAACCGGCTACTTTGATATGACCGCTTACATGAACTATAATGCCGGTAACATGACCGACTATGTTCCCACCGATGAAGATCTCCAAAAAGGCTTCGACAGTCTGCCCGAGATTGAACAAAAATAATTTTTAACCAAATAAAGGCCGCCCGGCAATGGAAACTTTCCACTACCGGGTGGCCTGTTTTTTAATTATCGCAAACGTCCCTGTTTTCTCAGGGCCGCTTTAACAGTGGGATAGAGATCAAAATCAGTATGCGGCAGAAATCGGGAGGCGTACATTCGGGAGATAAAGTCGGTGGCGGCACCAAATTCCAGATACTCGATCCGTTCCTGGAGCCTCGCAACAGCATCCATTTTTTCCCCATTGATCAACAGAGCATAAGCGCCCTCCAGGGAACTGTTCCCCAAAAACACAAAGCGTTCCCGGGGTAAATCCGGGTAAAGACCGATGGTAATGGCCGATTCCAGATTGATATAGGTTCCAAAAGCACCCGACACATACAATCGTTCAACATCCATCGGTGCCACCCCCAACCGTTCCAGCAAATAAGCAACCATCGTGCTGGCGGCAGCCTTGGTGTCAATAAACTGACTCATATCCCGTTGGGTAAACAGCAGTTCTTGACCATTTCCGGATTCATCCTGATTGGCGTAGAGCACCCCGTATTCCCCATCACGGCTGACAATCCGCCGGGATTTTTCGGGATTAAAGCGGCCGGAAAAATCGATCCAACCGTTTAACAGCATTTGGGCAATCAAATCAACAATCCCTGATCCGCAAATGCCCAGCGGCCGGTGTCCGCCGATGGTCGTCAGAACAAGCTCATTCTCGGCAATCACAACCGAATCCACCGCACCGGCGGTGGCCTTCATGCCATTTTTGCTGATGCCGCCCTCCAGTGCCGGTCCGGCGGCCCCAGCGCCAGCTACCAGAAAATGCCGATTACCCAGCACCATTTCGCCGTTGGTGCCAATATCAATAAACAGACCCAATTCTTCCTTCTCGTGCAGTCCAGCCACCAGCAAGCCGCTGACGGTATCGCCACCTAAATAGTTAGCCACCGAGGGCATACAATACAGATAACCGCCGGCGTTAATACCCAGCTCCCGGGCCTCCAGATACCCGGTATGGTTAAACACCGGTGCAAAGGGATACTCAAAAATCGGCCAGGGATCAATCCCCAACAAAAAGTGAATCATTGTGGTATTGCCGGAAACAACCATGATAAAGGATTCCTGAGCCGTGATCCCAGTGGTTGTTTCCAGCCGCTGTAACAGTTCATTAAAGGTATTGACGGTTGCCTGCTGGACGGCGATGAGATGATCGGGTTTATTCTTGGCATAAAAGATCCGACTGAGAATATCATCACCATACTGGATCTGATGGTTTAAGCTGCTCTCCTCGCCCAATACCTTGCCGGTATTCAAATCAACCAATTTCATAGCGACCGAGGTGCTGCCCAGATCAACTGCTAACCCAAAATGCCGTTCACACTGATCACCAGCTTCCAGTTGTATCAGCTCCCAGCTTATCCCGCTATTTACCAGGGTCAGGGTGATTTCCCAATTGGCCTCCCGGCACAGCGGATATACTTTTTTGAGCAGGCCACGGGAAAAACGCACTGTCCCAAATTCCTGGGTCAATGCGCTAAGAATCCGTTCCTGATCACCGATAATGTCGCCATTCCCCGGTGGCGACAGTTTAAGAAATACTTTCCTGGTTAATGCCTTAATCTTTTGTTCTCCCATACCCACCTCATTTAAGTTTTTATTTAGTGGCTTCCACTGACGGTTTCATATCGCCAACCATTGATGCCACCCAGATTATAGACGTTCTGATACCCCATTTTGACCATCTGGCTGGCTGCCCCCTGGGATCTGCCACCGCTTAAACAATAAACAAAGACGGTGGTGTTTTTTTCCGGTATGATTTCTTCCACCCGCTGAACCTGACTTAATGGCAGATTAATGCTGCCGGGAATATGCGCATTGGCATATTCAGCTGCTTCTCTGACATCGAGCAGCACAATTGCTTGATTGGTCTCCAATTGTTGCTTCGCTTGATCCGGGGATATTTTCTTAACTGAATGCCGTGATTCTGATTTTCTTAATAATAAGTTTAACATAATAATACCTTCCTTGCATAATTTATTGGTGTAAATTTTAACGCTTCTTGCTATGACTAGTTTACCTTCTTTCCCAATTTGTATCTGTGATAATGTCACACAAGGAAAATTTTTCAGCCATTAATCAGCGCCCGTTCACGTAATAAACACTTAGCAATATTATTCTGTTTATATTATAATGAGCAAAAGAGGTGAAGAGGATGTATAAGATATTAATAACCGATGATGAAGAAAAAATCAGAGCACTGATTAAAAAATATGCCATTTTCGAAGGTCATACGGCCGTGGAGGCCGCCAACGGCATGGAAGCGGTGGAGCTGTGCCGCAAAGAAACCTTTGACATTATTATTATGGATATTATGATGCCGGAACTGGATGGTTTTTCGGCTGTCAAAGAAATTCGAAAAAACCAGAACATTCCGGTATTGATGCTGTCAGCCCGGGGCGAAGAATACGATAAAATTCACGGTTTTGAATTGGGCATTGATGATTATGTGGTGAAGCCCTTTTCGCCGAAAGAATTGATGATGCGAATTGATGCCATTATGAAACGAGCCGGCCGGGACCAGTCCCAGGAACACGACATCTTTGTGAAGGACGGCCTGACTGCTGACTTTACTGCCCGAAGAATCCTCATTGATAACGAAAATATTGACATGTCGCCCAAGGAATTTGACCTGATTTTTTATATGATCCGCAACAAAAACATTGCCCTGACCCGGGAAAAACTGATTACCGAAGTATGGGGTTATGATTTTTACGGGGATGACCGAACCCTCGATACCCACATTAAATTGCTCCGCAAAAGCCTTGGCGACTATGCCAGCCTGATCACCACGCTCCGGGGCGTGGGCTACCGGTTTGAAGGCTAGACCATTGAAAACAGCCAGGACATCATCCCCAAAGAAAAACAGCCCCCTTCAGATCAGCGTCAAATGGAAAATCTTTCTCTTCCTGCTTGGCTTTTGCGGTGTATTGCTGATGCTGCTGTGGTTTTTTCAGGTTGTTTTTTTGAATAGTTTTTACAAAAGCATCAAAATCAATGAAATCAAGGCCACCGCCAGCACCATTGAAAAGAGCATTAATGATGAGAATATCGAAACCATCATTTCGACGGTTTCAGAAAACAATGATATTTGCATCAAAGTGTTATCCTCTTCCGGAGAAACGATCTATTCTTCTCATGTTGTCAAAGGCTGTATTATCCACAGCAAACCGGAATTTGATGAAAAAGCCCTACATACTGAAGTCACTGATAATAATGGTGAACTATTCCAGTACTACAACCACGATGGCTATAATAAAGAGACCCTACCGGAAGCGGCTCCCGATTCAGATCCGGCGCTTTCTGAAAACTCTGACGTTCAGACCAAACCGCCAGCCGAGGAAAAAGAAAAAGAAAAGGATACGCTTATTTATTCTAAAACCATCATAGACAATAACAATCAGGAATTAACCCTGGTGCTTAACTCGATGATTTCTCCGGTGAATGCGACGGTCAATACACTACGGGTACAATTATATTATATTACCGGTTTCATGATTCTGTTCTCAGTAATCCTGGCTCTCGTAATCGCCAGATTAATTTCCCGGCCCATCGAAGCCATCAATAACAGTGCCAAAATGCTGGCTACCGGCGATTATAGCACCCGGTTCAAAGGCACTGGCTATAAGGAAATTGCCGAGCTCTCGGATACCCTTAACTACACTGCCCGAGAACTTTCCAAGGTTGAGCTGCTGCGTCAGGAGCTGATTGCCAATATCTCCCACGATCTGCGCACCCCGCTCACCCTAATCAGTGGCTATGCCGAAGCAATGCGTGATTTACCGGATGAAAACAATGCTGAAAATGCTCAAATTATCGTCGATGAAACCAAACGCTTAACCACCCTGGTTAACGATGTAATGGATATCTCTAAGCTGCAAACTGGCAATTTAAACATTCATCCTGCACCTTACAACTTGACTACCAGCCTCGGCGACTCGATAAACCGGATGAACAAACTAATGGAAATGGAAGGCTATACCATCGAATTTATCGCCGACCAGGAGGTCAATCTCGTAGCCGATGAAACCCGCATCTCCCAGGCCTTTTATAACCTGCTGACCAATGCCATCAACTATACCGGGGTTGACAAAAAAATTACCGTCACCCAAACCATTTTTCCCAATCCTGCTGACAATCTGGCCGACTGGGTTAAAATAGAAGTGGCCGATACCGGCGAAGGGATCGCCGAAGAAGACCTCCCCTACATCTGGGATCGCTATTACAAAGTCGATAAAACCCACAAACGGGCCGTCACCGGCACCGGTCTGGGCCTGTCGATCGTCAAATCGATTCTGGATATGCACCATGGTGATTACGGCGTCACCTCCAAACTCAATGAAGGCTCGGTTTTCTGGTTTACCCTTAAAATTTAACCCCGAAAGAAGCTCCCCCAGTACCGACAATTGTTACATCATGTTGTACGCATCGGAGCGGACATGGCATCGCCTGTCCGATTCCGCAGCGAACAACAGATTAACAATTGGTCGGTACGGTAGTATATCGACAACCTTGAAGATGCACCTTTGGTGTGTCTTTTTTTATTTTCAGAACGTTCACAAAAAAAACACAAAGTTAACAAACGCTTAACAAACTGCTGGCGTATACTTTAGAAAAGCAGCGATAACGCAGAGAAATAACTATAAACGTTACGGAGGTAATACCATGATCACCAAAACATTTAAACGCTATGAAAATAAATATCAATTGAATGAAACTAAGCTCAAACAGCTGATGCCAGTTCTGCTGACGCAGATGAAACCCGACGCCTACACATCCCAAAATGGCAGCTATTCCATTTACAATATTTATTATGATACCGATAACTACGACATTATCCGTCACTCTCTTTCCAAGCCCTATTACAAAGAAAAACTCCGTCTGAGAAGTTATTCCATTCCCAACTCCCCGGAAGATCAGGTTTTTCTGGAGCTGAAAAAGAAAATCGGTGGGGTTGTTAATAAACGGCGGGCTACCCTCAGTCTCAACGAAGCTTCCCGTTTTATTTCAAAGCTCCAATACCCCCGGGAAATCAACACCATGAATCAACTGGTGTTGGAGGAGATTGAGTATTTCCTGAAAAATCATCCGGTCACCCCCAAAGCCTACATCGGCTATGAACGGATTGCCTTTGTCGGAAAAAACGACCCCGAACTCCGGGTGACCTTTGACTACAACTTAAAAAGCCGCCAGCATTGTCTCTCTCTGGAAAAAGGTGATTTTGGCAATTTGCTCATCCCCGCCGATCAATACTTGATGGAGATTAAGATCCTTGGGGCCATCCCTCTCTGGCTGACTCACGCTTTAACCGAGCTTGATGTTTACAGCAGCAGTTTTTCAAAATACGGAAAAGCCTATCAGGATTATCGCAAACAGAGTATCGGTAAGCTGATTCCGCTACCCATTTATACCGCCAATCAATTGACACCCTGTGTTAATAACTAAAAGGAGGCTTACATGATTGAATCACTTTTTTCTACTACCCTGACAGAAACCCTGACCATCCAAACGGCTCTAAGCGTTATTTTTGCAGCACTGGCCATGGGCTTGTTTATCAGCTTTGTCTATACCCGCACCCGGGGCAAAGACGGGTATTCCCCTGGTTTTGTGGTTACCCTGATTATGCTACCGATGATTATTGCCATTATCATTCTGTTAGTCGGCAACAATGTTGCCCGGGCCTTCAGTCTGGCTGGCGCCTTCAGCCTGATCCGCTTTCGTAGTGCCCCTGGCGACCCCATTGATATTTCCTATGTATTCTTTACCCTGGCCGTCGGCCTCGCCTGTGGCATGGGCTATATCCTCTATGGCGCCATCTTTGCCGTGATTCTCTGTACCGTTATGGTCATCCTTAACATCACCAAATATGGCAAACCCAAGGTCAAGAACATGCAGTTAAAAATCACGATCCCTGAAGATATTGACTTTCAGGATTGTTTTGATGACATTCTTAAACACTATACCGTCAGTCATAAAATACAGCGGGTCAAAACCAGCGATTTTGGCGCCTTATTTGAAATCATCTATTGCATCTGCCTGAAGGACGATGTCAATCAGAAAGAATTTATTGATAAATTACGCTGCCGTAATGGCAACCTGAGTATTGTCCTCAATACCGAAATTATTGATGAAAAAGTTTATATTTAACCTTCTTTATAATTGATTCATAACGAAAACATCGGGAAGCTTTACAAATTACTTTCTGGTCGTTTTCGTTTTTTATTCCAATCATTGAGAGGGTACTGGCAAATCATCGCAATTGTTCACGTTATCATTCGTAATAAGGTGTACTCTATTGACTTTATTCCCGTTTGATTTATAATGGTAAAGTAAGTTTTTTTATCAAGTCATCCGGATAGGGTTGTTTTCAATGGCGATAACAACCGTTACGTTATGCCTGCTGTCTGATAAAGATAAAACTAATTTTCAAGGGGGAAAATTTATGAATCTTCAACAACCGAATGGCAATGATGCCACAGGTACTTTCAACCGATCCAAAAGTGTTGTCCCATGCTCTGGACTCTGTTCACGCTGTGTGGACGGCTGTCGCGGAAATTGCGAAGTTTTCAAGGCCACTTTCCGAGGCCGGGAGCTGATTTATCCAGGTCCCTTCGGCGATGTCACCGCCGGTGGTGATAAGGATTATCCGGTCGATTATTCTCATTTAAATATTCAGGGTTATGCCCTGGGTGCCAAAGGCTTACCCAACGGCGAAGTGGGGACACCCGACAATACCCGATTCCCCAACGTCAGCACTGAATGTGCCTATGGTTGGGACTCTAAAGTGGCCATGAATGTACCGATCTTTACTGGTGCTTTGGGATCAACTGAAATCGCCCGGAAAAACTGGGATCATTTTGCTGTGGGTGCGGCGGTATCCGGCGTGACCATCGTCTGTGGTGAAAACGTCTGTGGGATTGACCCACGTCTGGTTCTTGATAAAAACAATATGGTTATTGAAGCGCCCGATATGGATCGCCGAATCGAAGCCTATAAAAAATATCATACTGGCAAGGGTGAAATCCTGATTCAGATGAACGTCGAAGATACCCGTCTGGGTGTTGCTGAGTACATCATCAACAAACACCAGATTGAAACCATCGAGCTGAAATGGGGCCAGGGTGCTAAATGTATCGGTGGTGAAATCAAGGTTAATACCATTGAGCGGGCTATGGAGCTGCAGCGACGTGGTTACATTGTCACCCCGGATCCCATGGATCCCGTGATTCAGGCGGCCTTTAATGACGGTGCAATTCACGAGTTTGAACGCCACAGCCGTTTGGGCTTTATCAGCGAAGAAAGCTTTATGGCCGAAGTTGAGCGTTTAAGAGCTTTAGGTTATAAACGAATTACTTTAAAAACCGGCGCTTACGGTTTAAGAGAACTGGCAATGGCAATCAAATGGTCTTCAAAAGCTAAAATTGATTTGTTAACCATCGACGGCGCTCCCGGCGGAACCGGAATGAGCCCCTGGCGAATGATGGAAGAATGGGGTATGCCTTCTATTTACCTGCATTCAGCCGCAGTTGAATTTGCTCAAATTCTGGAAGCTCAGGGCGAACGGGTTCCTGATCTGGCTTTTGCTGGCGGATTCAGCAGTGAAGACGGTGTTTTCAAAGCATTGGCCCTGGGTGCACCTTATGTCAAAGCCGTTTGTATGGGCCGGGCCCTGATGATTCCGGGAATGGTTGGTAAAAACATCGAACAATGGATGAAAGAAAACAACCTGCCCAAAACAATCAGCGAATTCGGCTCCACAGCAGAAGAAATTTTTGTCTGCTACGAAGCTGTCAAAGAAATCGTCGGTGCCAAAGAAATTAAAAACATTCCTCTGGGCGCCATTGGGATCTACAGCTACTCCGACAAAATCCGGGTTGGATTACAGCAGTTAATGGCTGGTGCCCGATGCTTCAATACCGACAGCATCACCCGCAACGAACTGATGTCCCTAACGGAAGAATGTGCCAAAGTTACCAGGATTCCGTACCTGATGGAATGTGGTCGCGAAGAAGCCCTGTCAATTTTAAAAGGCTAATCCACTTTCTCTGAATTAATACCTTATCAGCCGACTGAATTTATCTTAAAGAAAAATTCAGTCGGCTCTTTTAATTTGCTATTTTGCTCCTTCACAGGTAAAATAAAATTAGCTTTTTATAAGGAAGAAGGAGATCACTCATGGGATTAAAAGATCTATTTAAAGATGTTACCGATCTGGCCAAGGAAAGTATTGATTCAATCCAAACTGATTTAGCCCTTAAAAAAGAAGAACAGGAACGGTTAAGAGCAGAAATGGATCAACGGATTAAAAGCTATACCGATACCCTGGTGGAACAACTTGTCAATCCGGCAGATGTTCCGGCCCGACCCCTGATCAATGCCGACGATGATGCGCTACTCAGCTTTACCAGAAATTTTAGCGAGAAACTGTTAATGCCTGTCAACAGTCCGGTATCAACAAAAATCAGTCTGTACCCCGATGAAGAAAAAGCCTTGAAAAATGTAACCAAAACCTTCCCCAGTTATACCACTGCGGAAAAATTTCTGGCTCAATTTAAAGATGGCAAGGGACAGACCCTGCTACTGACCACCAGTAACCTTTACTTTAAAATTCTTTTCCCTGAAAACCCGTCCTTTTTTGCGGTGGGCTCAATCCCCCGGGACAAACTCTTTTGCATTGCCATCAATCAGGGCGATGCCCACTGCACCCTGTTGGTTAACGGCATCACCTTGATCACCACTCCAGTGGAAGAAATTAAAACCATCGACATCCTCACCCTGACAGAATACTTAAAGCGCCTGGGCAGTAACGATTTTGTGATTGATGACAATCAGATTGATGCCTTCATCACTGCCAAGCTCGATCCCACGACCCGGGAAATTGTTGCGGGTTTTCTGGAACCGGAGGAAAAGCTGGTCTATTTTGCCTGGGGACTGGGTAGCCTGGTTGCCAAAAAGTTCATCACCTGCACCAGCCAAAAAATTGTTCTTTATGATCGGGAATCAAGTTCCAAAAAAAGTTTTCCCTACGACCAGATCGTGTCACTGACCACCCAGCCCAGTACGGTTTCTTTTCTGGACTTGTCACTGACCCTGGGCATGAACCCCAATGACACCGAGATCAAAACCATTGATGCCATCGAAACCATCAGCATCCTTTATGCCCGGGAAGCCGAGCGGGTCATCCAGATTTATCAGTCCCATAAGCCAGACGCTGCCACTGCAGCAGCCCCAGAGCAGGCCCCAACTGAACCAGGCCAAACCGAAACCACCGAGCCTACAGCCGAAGACCCGATTGCGATGATCGAAAAACTGGCCGGTTTAAAAGAAAAAGGCATTATCAGCGAGGAAGAGTTCAATCAGAAAAAGCAGGAATTGTTGGCTAAATTATAAGCTTGTCTCCGCTTTATTTTGATGCCACCTAAAAAACCGAGAACCGCACTTTTACGTGCGGCTCTCGGTTTTTTTAATTTTTAAACTATTTCGGTTAACATCGTCAAGCAACCATTCCCAATAACAGTTTGCAGGCTAATTACAGACCAATGTTGATTTTCACCGCTTAGTACTTATCCATTTCCATCGCATCCAGTATAATCTGGGGCTGATTCGACTCTACTTTAGCACGGTTATTAATCGGAGCGGTGTTTTCTTTTTGGCGCTGGGACTGTTCCTTAAGCTTAAAGGCTCCAACCATGGCCTTAAGCATTTCGGCCTGACCGGTTAATTCTTCACTGGCGGCAGCACTTTCTTCTGCTGTTGCCGAATTGGTTTGCACCACCTGAGAAACCTGTTCGATCCCCTGCGTGATCTGGGCAATTTCTGAGGCCTGATCATTGGACGCCTGGGCAATATTGCCCACCAGGCCGGTTACCTTCTCAATTTCATTTAATATTTCTCGCAGGCTTTCCGCCGTTTCATCAGCAATCCTTGTCCCAACCTCGACCCGTTCCATCGAACCTTCAATCAGTCCGGTGGTTTCCTTGGCAGCTTCGGCACTGCGGGCTGCCAGAGTTCTGACTTCTTCGGCAACAACCGCAAAGCCTTTGCCATGTTGTCCGGCCCGGGCCGCTTCGACGGCCGCATTCAAGGCCAGGATATTGGTCTGGAAGGCAATATCATCAATAACCTTGATGATTTTTGAAATATTGTTTGATGATTCATCAATGTCACCCATAGCCGAGATCATTTTGCTCATCTGTCCATTCCCCACCTCGGCATTTTTACGAACTCGCACCGCCAGCTCGTTGGCCTCATTAGCCCGGCTGGCGTTTTGTTTGGTTTCACCAGCCACTTCTTCGATGGAGGCAGTCAGTTCCTGGATCGAGCTGGCCTGCTCGGTGGTTCCCTGGGCCAGCGCCTGACCACCATCAGAAATCTGTCGGGCGCCAATCTCCACCTGGGCAGCAGCCACATCGATATCGGACATGGTGCTACTCAAGCTGGCACTGATGCCATTTAGGGCTTCCTTAATCACCAGAAAATCCCCGGAATAGGTGGAGGTGATCTCCTGATCCAGATTTCCCCGGCTCATTTCTGCCAGCGTAATGGCAATTTCATCGACATAACGTTTCAGATTCGCAATGGTCTGATTCATCGCTTCTTTAATGATGGCATGGTCGCCCTGATAATCGCCGCTCATTTGAGTATTGAGATTTCCGGCTGCCAATTCTTTGAGCGTTTCGGAGGCCTCGTTGATGGGATGAATCACGGCATCCAGGGTCTGGTTAAAGCCAGCAATGACTTTTTCGTACTCCCCGTTAAATTTTGTCTGATCCCCTCTAAAACTCAGATCTCCCTTAACGGCAGTGACCGCCATTTTTTGAGTTTCAGCCACCAGTAGAACAATGTTCTCCATCATTCCAATCAGACTCGGTATCAGGGTATCCTTATCACTTCGTTTACCGATGGCTTTTAGTTGCTGTAAGTCACTGAGTTCACCGGCCTCAATATGGTTGGCAATCGCAACAATTCGAACCAGCTGATCATGAACGGCATTAATGCCATTTCCGATCTCACCATAAATCCCCAGGTATTGACTCTCAATTTTTTGACTGAGATCATTCTGGCTCATCAATCCCAGGATCCGGTTGCCCTCCTGAAGTGCTCCCAGTCCCTCAATGCAGGCGTTGATGCTTTGTTTCAGCTTATCAAAATCACCCTGATATGCTTTATTGATTTTTTCGGGAATTTCACCCTGACCAATACGGTTGACATATTCAGCAGCAATGTTTAAGGGTCCTACAACCGCATCCAGGGTGGCATTCACCCCTTTTACAATATCCCGAAAGCCCCCGGCAAATGCTTCGGCATTGCCTCTGGTTTCCAATTTTCCCGCCACAGCTGCCTGAGACAATCGGGTTGCCTCGACGATCAAGTCGCGAATCGTCTTAATGGTTTGTTTCAGGGCTGGGGTGATTTCATCCAGATCATCTTTTTCTTCCAGATCAGCCGACACATCCCCAGCTGAGATCTGGTTCATGGTGCCAATCACGACGTTCTGAAGATCATCGGCAAACTCATCCATGGCCATCGCCATTTCGCCAATTTCATCCTCGGATTCCAGATTCAGGCGAATCCCCAGATGCCCCTTACCCATTTCTTTAATCATATGGTTGACACTGGCAATCGGTTTTGTGATGGATGTCGACAGTTTGTATAAAATAAATCCCAAGATCAGAAAGACAAACAATCCCGCCAGGGCGATTAACAGAATATTTTTGGTGATGGCGGCTTGAACACTGGCCATGGAATAACCGATGTTCAAGGCCCCCTGGAGTTCGCCATTGATGACAACCGGATATACCACATTATAAACATTGGCGTTTTCCGTTTCATTAAATAATTCCTGCGCAATCATTTCACCATCAAGAGCGACCGTTTTTATAACTTCATCATCCTGATAGCTTTTGCCTATATTGTCTTTGTTGCTGTCTGCCACCCCGACTAAATCTTTATCAATAAAACTGGCATAAACAATGTTTTCATCCGCTACCAATTCATCAATCAACGCCTGGTAGCCGAATTTTTCGGTCAGTTCCAGCACCCGATCGGCTGATACCCCAGCCTGCACAAATTCGCCGGTATTGCTCCTCACATAACCATACTTAAATAAGTTTCCCGTTTCGCTGTCGGCCCGGATTTCTTCCATCAGTTCCGGAGCCCCGCTGACCATAAACTCATGGATGGGATGATCTGCCGGTACAGTCCAGCCCAGATATTCACCATAGGCGGCCGTAAAAATGGTTCCTGCCGGATTATAGAGGTAAATGGGATTAATCCCGGTTTGCTGGGATAACTGGGTTAAGTATTCGTCGTTGACCCGATCACGGTTGGCAAAAATAATATTTCCGACACTGCGAAGCTGCGCCTCCAGCATTTCATTCATGGTTTTAACAGCTTCGGTATTATCCTCGATCCGACTGACAAAACGCTGGGATGACGAAAAACCATTTTCCCGCATCTCCGCCAGTAAGCTCTCCCGGGTCAAAAACGATGAAATTGCCCCAATCATCAGAACCCCGATAAGCACGCAGATCAGCGGCACAAACAGCAGTTTTACTTTAATCGACTTTCTTTTCTGGTTACTTCTTTCTTCCATCTCCGATTACCTTCTTCCCCTTTTATTTGATTATTTCATCCGATCATTGATCGTTTCGGGACACAATTTAATTGTTTTCCTCGCTGGAAAATGCCTTGTAGATGGCCACACACATCATGATAATAATCAGTAAAAACGGCAGGGCCATAATGATTGAGGTATTTCGCATGGCAACCAGGCCACCACTAAAGAGCAGAACGATCGCCATCAGGGAGAGCAACGTCCCCCAGATAATTTTAATGCGGGTGTCCGGATTTAAATCACCATTTCGGGAAAACATCCCGATGACAAAGGTGGCGGAGTCGGCAGAGGTCACAAAAAAAGTAATAATCAGAATTGTTGCCACAACGGAGATTATGCTCCCCAGCGGCAAATGGGCCAGGGTCGCAAACAAGCCGATTGTCACATCACTCGTCACTTTGGAGACTAAATCAACTCCGTCAAAAATTTCAAAATACAAGGCCGTTCCGCCAAAAACCGTAAACCAGATACAGCAAAAAATCGCTGGTAGAATAATGACGCCCAGGACAAATTCTTTCACTGTCCGACCCTTCGATATTCTGGCGATAAAGGTTCCCACAAAGGGGCCCCAGGACAGCCACCAGGCCCAATAAAAAATTGTCCAGGTACCAATCCAGGGATCTTTTTCAAAGGGTGATAAGGCCAGACTCATGGGCAGCAGGTTCTGCAGATAGCCGCTGAGACTGACAAAAAAAGTATCAAGAATAAACACGGTGGGGCCAAAGATAAAAACAAACAGCAAAAGCAACACGGCAATAATGATATTGGTGTTGCTGAGTATTTTTATTCCCTTGTCCAGGCCGGTGGTTGCTGAAATCAAAAACATAATGGTGATCACAATAATAATAACAACCTGGGTGGTAATATTGTTGGGTATATTGAATAAGGTATTTAAACCGCCGTTAACCTGCAGGGCGCCCATTCCCAGAGACGTTGCCACCCCGATGACGGTTAATATCAGCGCCAGGATATCGATTACATGACCAATCGGCCCCTTACTTTTTTCACCTAAGAGGGGGTAGAGGGTGGAACTGATCAGGCAGGGCATTTTTTTACGGAAAGTGACGTAGGCCAGGGCCAGACCAACAATCGCATAAATCGCCCAGGGATGAAGTCCCCAATGCAAAAAAGTATAGCGAAACGCCATCATCGCCGACTGATTTGAAGACGGTTCGATCCCCATCGGCGGTTGGGCATAATGAAAAACCGGCTCGGCGACGCCCCAGAAAACCAGTCCAATTCCCATCCCAGCGCTAAAGAGCATGGCAAACCAGGAAAAGTTGGAGTACTCAGGACGGGCATCGTCATCTCCCAAACGGATTTTCCCAAAGCGGCTAAAGGCCAGAAAAAGCGAAAAAGTCAGAATCCCCAGCACCGTTGCCAGGTAAAACCAACCCAGATCATTGGTGATTATTCCAAACAACTGACTGGTAGCGCCCAATAATTGCTCCGGGAATAAAAAGCCAAAAATGAGAAACAACAGAATGAGTATAATTGAAACGTAGAATACCATCTTGTTCACTTCCTTTTGATGCCAGAAAGGTGCCAAAATTAAAATCATTCTGGCACCTGTTTCGGCAATGTTAAATTATTTTATCATAGTTTTTAAGAATAATCTAGGCTAATAATTGTTTACACAGTTCAACCGCTTCATCAGCTGTTTCGGCCCAGCCATCAGCCCCAATATCTTCGCCCCATTTAGCACTGGTCGGGCCACCGCCGATAATAATTTTGTACTTATCACGAAGATTATTATCATTGAGGTACTCAACCAATGTTTTTTGCGATTTCATGGTGGTGGTCAGCAGGGCGCTGGCAGCGATAATTTTTGCTCCCACTTCGTCCGCTTTAGCCACAAATTCTTCGGCTTTCTGATCGATCCCGATATCGTAAACTTTAAAGCCAGCCGAGGTCAGCAGGGCCCCGACAATGTTCTTACCGATGTCATGAATGTCCCCTTCAACGGTTCCCAGAACAATTTTACCCTTATCTTCATAACCGCCATCACCTTCACCGGCAGCCAGCACTTCTTCCAGGACATCCATCCCGGCTTTCATGGCATCTGCCGCCATCATAACATCCGGTAGGAACGCTTCGCCGTTTGTCCAGGCTTTACCAACTTCTTCAATCCCTCCGATAAAGCCCAGCTGAACGGCCTGTACCGGATCTACTTTTTCAGCGATGACTCGTTCAGCCAGCTCAACTGCTAAATCTTCATCACCATCCACAATTGCATCTTTAATTTCATCAAAAATTGTACTCATTATTCTTCTCCTTTTTACCTTTATTATTGTTATTTAATCAATTCTTTGGTTCGTTTTTCAATAAATGCTTCAATTTTAGCTTTCACGTCCGCATCCAGCTCTGGTGCAGTGTAGTTAGCCAACACTTCCTGCCATCGGGCTTTGGCTCGCTGGTTGGTATCCAACCCATCTTTGGCCCACGCATCAAATGACTGTCTGTCACTTAAGGCTGGTCGGAAGAATTCGGTTTTAAAATTCTTACGCGTATGTTTCTGAGTCAGGAAATGTCCGCCTGGTCCTACAGTCTTAATGACGTCAAAGGCCATTTTTTCATCGCTATCACAATCAAAACCTTTTAGGTAGCGCAATACCATACCGGCGATTTCATCATCTACCATGAACTTTTCATAAGACATGGCCATGTAATATTGCAGAATCCCGGCTGTATGTAACACAAAGTTGACGCCGGTGGTGCTGGCTGCAAAGAGAACCATCATCGATTCATAACCGGCCTGGGCATCAACGGTTTTAGCATCACTCAAACCGCCGCCCCCACGACACGGAACACCATAGAACCGTGATAACTGGGCACTGGCTGATGCGAACAAGGCATTTTCCGGATTACCAATTGATAATGAACCGGTTGACATATCTGAGGCGGTAGAAGTTGATCCATAAACAACTGGAGTCCCGGGGTTGATACACTGAGCCAGGGTAATTCCTGCCAGAACTTCCGCATTCTGTAATGATAGCGCCCCTGCCATGGTAGCTGGTCCGGTTGATCCGGCCATTACCAATGAAGCAATAACCATTGGCTGTCCCGTTTCAGCGTAGGCCATTAAACCACCCAGCATTCGATCGTCATATTTAAGCGGTGTCACCGAGTTGATCAGGCAGATCAGAGCCGGTTTTTCTTTGATCACATCCAGTCCCCCATGAAGAATGGCGGTCATCTCGATGGAGTCTCTGGCAAATTCATAGCCAGATGAGCTACCCATAAAGCACTTGTCCGAATTGGTGATATGGCTGTAAGCCATTTTAAGATGACGGATGTCATCGGGCACATCAGTCGGTTCAACAACTGTCCCGCCGGTCATATGGATATTTTTGCTGGCACCAGCCAGTTTTACAAAATTATCATAGTCGGCCATGGTCGCATCGCGTTTACCACCATCTGCATCATAAATAAAGGGAGCGCCATAACCAGGCATGTAAATGGTATTACCATCGCCACAAACCAGATTGTGTTCAGGATTACGGGCATGCAGGGTAAACTGAGCTGGGGCCTTTTCAACCATTTCTTCGACAAAGTCCGGTTCCAGAAAAACGCGGTGTCCTTCGACCCGTTGACCATGTTTTTTGAAAATTTCGATGACCGGATCATACGAAAACTCAATCCCAATTTCCTTTAGAATTCTCATACTGTTCTTGTGAATCTTATTAATTTGTTCATCCGTTAATACATCAAATTTTGGTAACATCTAAAATACCTCTTTCTTTATTTATTCTTGACCTTCCACAGCCTGCTGTGCACTGCCAATGTTGTTTAACTCTTTACTGTTTATCAGTCCCTGGCTTTCATTGTAGTCGGCTTTCAGGGCTTTTAATATACTGACGCACATGACCAGCATAACCAGCATATAAGGGAAGGCGGCAACAATTGAAGCGGTTTGTAAAACTTTTAATGCTGATGTTCCACCAACCAGAATCAGCACGATGGTAATGAGACCCTGGGCAATCCCCCAACCGCCGCGAAGCTTTTTATCCGGATCCATATCGCCGCCGGAAGTCAGCATTGCCAACACGTAAGTGGCTGAATTGGCTGCGCCAACAAAACAGACAACAATCAGGAAGATCGCCAGAATTGAGGTGATCCCATATGCTGGCAGCTGTTGCAGCAGTGCATAGAGTCCAGTCGTATAATCTGCGCCAACGGCAGCTTCAATGGCACCATTGCTTATTGCGTTTAGATTAAAGGCGGCACCACCATAAATGGCAATCCAAATCAGTGAAAAACCGGAAGGCAGAAGGGATACAGCAATAACAAATTCTCTGATCGTACGGCCTTTCGAAACCCGGGCGACAAACTGTCCTACAAACGGTGCCCAGGCAATCCACCATGCCCAATAGAAGACGGTCCAGCCGTTAACCCATTCAACATTTCCCATCCAGAAGGTTTGTCCCACCAGGTTTTGCAGGTAGGCGCCCAATGAATTGGTAAAATTATTTAAAATGTAAACACTGCCACCAAAAACAAAGATAAACACCATAAAGGCGATTGATAGCCAGATTTTAATATCTGCCGCCAACTGCATGGCTTTATGCAAACCGGAAACAGTCGCCAATGTAAAGATGGCTGTCATAATTGCAATGATAATCGAAATGGTCATTGGTGTCGCTTCAATGCCCCAGATGTAGTTAAGTCCAGTAGCAATCTGGCTTGATCCAAAACCAAGGCTGGTTGCGACCCCAAAAATAGTGGCAAAAACAGCCAGAATATCAATTGTTTTACCAATCGGCCCTTTTACCTTATCACCAATCAAGGGATAAAAGGCCGAACTGATCAGAAATGGCATGCCTTTTCTGAATTGGAAATAAGCCAGACCTAAACCACCGATGGCAAAAATGACCCAGGGGTGTAATCCCCAGTGAAAGAAAACGATTCGCATCGCCAGCTCCTGAGCCGCCTGCGTTCCGCCTTCACCCATTGGCGGGGTCAGATAATGCATGATCGGTTCTGACACCGACCAGAAAACCAGACCAATCCCCATTCCGCCTCCGAACAGCATCGAAAACCATTGAAAATTCGAAAACTCCGGTTTGTCGTCATCTTTTCCCAGTTTGATTTTTCCAAAGGGACTGACCACTAAACCGATGGCAAAAACGATAAAAATCCCCACCGCAACTAAATATAACCATCCAAAATTCGTTGTAATGATTGCAAACAGCTGATTAAAAACAGCGCTTGTGCCTTCAGTAAAAAGCAAGCTTAATAATACAAATACTAATGCAATCCCCGCTGAAACATAGAATACGGTTTTATCCTTCATCTTGGCAGCTGGTTTTTTTTCTTCCATCACACGTAATCCTCCTTCTAAATTTGTTTTTAGAATTTTTTTAGAATATTTTCATTAGTGGTGTTTCCAAAGTACCCAGTTTGGTGCCGGTAATTTTGTTGCAATAAGCCATCATGGCATCGGTTGTCGCAGTTGCCTGATATACCCAGCCTGCATTTGCCATTGGTCCATAAAGAATGAAATCAGCACCATGAGTAACTGGGAAAGTAAATACTGAGGCCCCTGCCGCTTCAAAATATGGGCTTCCTTTGGATCGCATTTTTTTCCAGAGGTATAAAGCATTTGACGCTGCACAGCCACCTGGTAAACCATATTGTTCCTTGATATCGCGAATCGCCATCGCTGTCCAACTGCTGCTGGCAACATCGAGCACGCCGGGATCAATCAGGAATTGTTCGACCCCTGCCCGTTTCGCTTTGGTCAATAGGCCTTCATGTTTTTCATCCCCAACCAGCAATTTTACCCGTTTTGCCGGTTGCAGACTTTTCTTACTAAAGGCCAGAATAACAGCTGTTTTAACACCACACTCTTTTAACACTTCCAATTCTTCTTCGGTGCAGCTTTCTTCCAGCGAATTATAAATAATTCTGCTCATGGCAGCTTCATCTTTAGCAAAGTGTTTAAGGGTATCCATTCGAACTTCCGGACTGGGACTATCCAGTAAAATTGGTGAAGATGTATTCTTTAATACAAACTCGACATGTTTGGTCAATGCCACCTCGGTATCGCCAAGAACATCAACAATTCTGGGATTACCGGTTTCTGCTGACAATTCGGCTTCGGTATCCAGTAAGCCTTTCGCTGCATCTTCATCAAAAATCCCTTTTTCTGCATCTTTTATAATTTTATGGCCCCGATAAAAAATACTGCCAATTAAAACCGTCGGATACTCACCCGGTTGTCCACCAATTTTGGTGCCATTAATGTCGTAAACAAATTGATCTGTAGTAAATCTAAACATTTTGTACTCCTTCTAAAATAAAACTTAATAATTGCGAAACTCACAAACAAAAAACAAATTGCCCTTCTCCTCTAATCATCTGGTCTTATGCGATGGCTTCTGTTTTTCTTTCTCGTAGTCGTATCGATTCACTATCTTTTTTCTCCTTTCTCATATATTTACGAGATGTCGTGTTTGATCTGCCAATATGTATCGCAATTATCGTGCCAAAACAGCAAAATACCTTATATTCTATTTATAGCCATTTTTGACCATTCGTAACAAATTCTTTTTTTCAGAAATGAAAAGCGACCCGTTTATTTTTCATTTTTGAAAAATCCCGATAATTTTCTTTTTCACTTGAATAACAGACGATTTTGATTTATCATCAGTTCATCGATGAAAACGATTTTTATCAGGCTGTACTTTCACGGCATGATGAAATCGCACTAAATAATAAGGAGAACATATCTTAGAATATGTGATACGTAAATAATGATTACCAATGCATTTAATCACAGTCCGGAATATCAGGCGTATCTGAAAACCCTTTCCAGCGAATTTTTTCTGGACATTCTGGAGAATAGTTTTATTGAAGTAACCGTTACTGATAAGGATGGCAAGGTTCTCTATGCCAATCCGGCCTGTCTGGAATACCATGGCATTTCTGCCGAAAAAATGTGGAAGTTAAATTTCTTAACCTCTTTTCAGGGCTTCTGGACTCCCCCTTCGACGGCAACTGCCATCAAAAAAAAACATACCATCATCTCCCGCCAGCGATCCCTGCTTACCGATGAGGAACACATCACCATCACTACCCCGCTTTATAATCCCGATCACGAGTTGGTGATGCTGGTTTACAACACCTTAAAACGGGAGTCGTTTGTGGAGTTTGACCTGGATTATCTGAATCCGGAAAAAGAAACCGATGAAGATGACGAACTAAAAGCGCACAAAGGTTCCCGTGAGGAGCGAACCAAGGCCAGCAACAACATTGTTGGCCGCAGCTACATTCTCTACCAGACCCTGCATAAACTGAAGAAAGCGGCCAAATCCGACATCCCGATTCTGTTATTGGGTGAAAGCGGGGTTGGTAAGAGTCTGGTGGCCAAGTTTATTCATGATTGCAGCCCCCGGAAAGCCAACCCGTTTATTTCGATAAACTGCGCTTCCATTCCCGATAACCTGATTGAAAGCGAGCTCTTCGGCTATGTCCCCTATGCCTTCACCGGTGCCAGTCCCAAAGGAAAAAAGGGCCTGGTGGAAATGGCTGATAACGGCACCCTCTTTCTCGATGAAATCGGCGAATTGCAGCCCAATATCCAGGTTAAACTGTTGGATTTTTTGGAAAATAAGCGCTTCACCTCAGTTGGTGGCTTGGAATCCAAAACCGTCAATACCCGGATTGTCACCGCCACCAACAAGAATTTAGAGGATCTGGTCGCTAAAAACAGCTTCCGGGAAGATCTCTACTGGCGAATTAACGGCATCACCCAAACCATCCCCTCACTTCGGGAACGGCGGGACGATATTTTTCCGATTGCCCAGTATTATTTGAAGGAATACAATAAAAAATATAATCAGAATAAGGTTTTCTCAAATCCGGTAATCGAATCTCTGATTCAATACGACTGGCCGGGAAATGTCCGGCAATTGAAAAACGCCGTGGAGCAGATGGCAGTAATGAGTCTTGGCAGTGTTATCGGTATTGATAAACTGCCCGAACAACTGAGTTCCTTTTTCGCTAATGAGGGAATTAAAAAAAGACAGGTCATTTTTGATGACCTGGTTGAGAATTACAAACGGGGACTGATTGAAGATTATTTTGAGATCTACGGCAACATCAATGACCTGGCCGATTCTCTGGGGTTAAGCCAGACGACAGCTTATCGCCTGGTGAATAAGTACATCAAAAAATAACAACACCATAAACAGGGGGCTGAAAAGCTCCTTTTTTGGGTGTTGTATTTAAGTGGGCCGATCCCACCAAGTCACGGTTTAATATGCTGTTTAAAATACCAGGGAACGATCCTTTGACCAGAACGATTTCTTATCCCAACTAAACTCAACATCGGCATGAATCTCGGTAAAATAATTCTGGATCAACCCATTCAAAACATCCAGGTTATCAAACCGATTATCTTTATCCATCGATTCAATCCACATGCTCTGCCCGCCGCAGGCATCACTCAAGTGCACCTTATACGCCAAATCCCGTTCTGTAATACGCCTATTTATCTCACTGATATTATCCCAGGTAATAATCATCTCCTGACACTCCTTCCCATAATGATTTCTTATACGTTCATTACCCATAAAAACTGCTTTTATTCATAAAATTTTTATTGCCAATTCTTTTTTTAGCTGACAAATGGCCGACTGGTCGATCCGGGTGCTGTCGCACCTTTAGGTACAATGCGAATTTCGATCGCTTCCAGTCGCAGAGACTTTCCCTGAGTTCCGGAGCTACCGCCATTTTTGGCCCAATCCAACCAGCCGTAATTCTGGCTGTGAACCCGATAATAGACATCGTAGCTGGTTGCCGCAGCGCCGGTCAAACGAATTTGAATCGCCTCCAACCGCAGGGATTGGCCAAAGGTTCCACTGGTTTGACCATCTCGCTTAAAACCCTGCCAACCAATGTTCTGAACATGGGTCTGATACTCAATCCCGAGATCATTGCCCAGATTATTCATTTTTATCTCAATTCCCTCCAATCGCAGGGATTGGCCTGATGTACCACTGCTCTGACCGTCACTTTTCCAGTCCTGCCAGCCGATATTCTGGACGTGGGTACGATAGGTCGACCCCACTGTGTCACTTGAATGAATGGCTGCCACCGCCAAACCCAACTGAATCAACCCACTACCATAGTAAGGATCGCTACCGGTTGTTCCCAGATCCAGGGCGGTACTTTTTAGAAGCGTTTCAACCGCTTCGGCATCGAGACTGGCATCCGCTGCCATCAATACTGCACAGGCGCCAGCCACAATCGGACTGGAAAAAGACGTACCACTGGCATATTCGTAGCCGCCACTTCTGGCGGTGGTTAAAACGGATTGGCCTGGGGCCACCAAATCCACCCGATCATTATACTGAGAAAAGGAAGCCCGGTTGTTATCCTTGTTTGTAGCACCTACCGATATAACATGGTCATAAGATGCCGGATAGGCATATTGTCCCACCCGGGAATTCCAGGACTCACCTTCGTTACCTGATGATGCCACCACTATTTTACCGGCGCTGACCGCCTCACTAACTGCTACCGCCAGTGAAGAAAAGGTTCCGTATCCGCCAAAACTCATATTGATGACCTTTACCTCCGGCCGCTCTGCAGCCGAAAGAATGGCAGCGCAAATATAGGCCACATCCAGCTGAGTATCCCCGCTATACATCCCCCCGGTACGGTAAGGGGCAATTTTAATATTGGCCAAACCGGAAATTCCCGCTGTGCCAATTCCATTATTGGTAACCGCCGCAATACACCCACTGACAGCAGTACCGTGGCCAGCCAGATCCACCACGTTTGTCTTGCCGGTCACAAAATCATACCCGGCCACCGTGTTGCCAATCAGATCCGGATGATTGACATTTAATCCAGTATCAATCACAGCCACTACCACCGGGTCGGCATTGGATATCTGGTTCCAGATCTGATCGGCACCGATTCGTTGAAACTGCCAGGCCGAACCATTGGTCACATAAGGATCATTGGGCAATGATGTCACTTGAATTTTGTCGTTTTTATCCACCGTCAGGACATTGGGATTCTGAGCCAGATCAGCCATCAGCGCATCCACATTTGTTTTATCACTGACTTCGATCAGATCAACCCGGTTCGATAGCTGCTCTCCAGAAGCCACCTCCTCGGTAGTCAATGCCAGCTCTTTAACATTGTCTTCACCACTTTTGGCGTAAACAATAATGATTTGTTGCTCCAGATTTTCGTTGGTATTTACTTCCGGCAGCTGTTCCATGGTTTCAATCTCGGTAGGTTCCCCATCACCGGATTCCGCCCCGTCACCCCCTGGCGCACTCATTTCCACTGGCGTTGTCGTCATAATAGACTGAACTGCCGGATTAACTGAATCTTCTGCGTGGCTCGTCGCTGGAAACAACAAACAAAAAACGGTCATGATTGCCAATCCTCGTTTTAATATGCCAAATCTCTTATTCATGATGTCCTCCTGCGCTGTTTCTGGCGTTGGTTTTGTTTACATTATCATTCATGATGTAATCCTTTACTCTTCTAATACTCATGCCATTTAGGATATATTACTATAACATAAATACTTTATTTTCTGCATCATTTCAGACAATGCTTAAAGATTTTAATATTATATTTGCTTAAACGGATCGATTTCTTTTGTAAATCAAACATAATAAAATTATTCCATATATTTTTAACATCACTTACTCTTAATACTGTCTTAAAGCGCCTCACATTATTGAAAGGGTCGCCAAAAAAAGAATCTACATCCATAGACTTTTCTTCATATCATTTTGTTTCTTAGATATCTAATAACCAGCTTTATGTCAGCCTCACAATAATCCGATGCAGTACATCCACCGTTTCTTCCAGGTTTGTTGAAGCATCTTTGATATGATGATAAACTTCCCGTTTCTTTAGAGCCTCCATGGGGTCGGTTCCAGCAAATACAAACACCATGCCATCCATATAGAGTTTTTCGATTTCCCGGTGGGTCGCTCTCATTTTGCCCACCGCTTCCTCAGATTTGCCATGGTTCTTTTTAAGATCTTGAACCGCCTCAGCAAAAATTTCCACGCCTAAGTTTAACTGTTCCACCATACTGATGATGGTTTCATTGGCTTTGACATCAAAGGTTTTCATGGAAATAAGCGTTGACTGCGCGTATTTAAGAACCCGGTTCATCCCTACCGATATGGAGTAGATATCCCCCCGGTCAAAAGGCGTTGCAAATGCTTCCGTCAGATTTTTTTCCATTTCCATCCGGATTTCATCCGCTTCCTTTACATATCGGGTCAATGCTTCACAATCCGATTCTGCTGAGCTTTTCAACCAATCATATAAGGCACCTACCCCCAATGCATTGCTTTGGGCCTGCATAAACAGCATCTGATGAAAATGATATTTTATTGGAAAAATCCGATCAATTATATTTCTTTTCTCCATTATGTTTTTCTCACTTTCTAAATCACATTAAAAATAACTGTTGTTATGGTATAAATAAAGGCGGATACCAAAGCCGACAAGGGAATGGTAATACACCACGCTACCAGAATTTCTTTAACGATACCCCAATGAACCATTTTATATTCATCGCCAGCACCTACTCCCATAATCCCACCAACGACAACATGCGTTGTTGAAACCGGTGCCCCAACCAGGTTTGCCCCTAAAATCGAACTTACCGAGGATAATTGCGAATTTAAGCTATGCAGCGGTTTAATATCAAAAATGCCCCGTCCCAGCGTCTTCATGATACTCCATCCACCCAGCAAGGTGCCCATGAACATGACAATTCCACCACTGACCCGAGCCCATAGCGGTGCCGAATGAACAACCGTGCCGCTCCAGGCGGCCAGAGCCAATGTGAATAGCCCAATAATCTTTTGGGTATCATTGGACCCATGGCTGTAAGCAAGACCCGCCACGATGAACCACTGAATTTTATTGATCCGCTTATTGATGGAAACCCTGGCATTACGCAACAGCAGCTTTGTCATTTTTTCCAGAAAAAAGGCAATCGCAAAACCAATAACCGGAGACAAAAACAAGGCCATAATCACTTTTACAATACCGGTGATTTGGTGGCTCTCACCAATCAGCTCTGCCCAGCCCCATAAAATATGTTCATAACCAGAAGATACCATCACAGCACCAATGATTCCGCCGATGAGTGCATGGGTGGAACTGGAAGGCAACCCCAATTTCCAGGTTATTAAATTCCATAAGGTCGCTCCGAAAACTGCCGCAAAAAGAATCGTCAATAAAGCAGCATCGGTTGGCAGATCAATCAGCTCTGATATCGCATCAGCCACCAGATTCCCGCCGACTACCGCCCCAATCAGACCAAAGATAGAGGCGACCGCAATGGCTTGTTTCGGGCTGGCGGCTCCACAATTGATAAAGGTTGCCACCACCGAACTGGCATCGTGAAGCCCATTTGTCAATGCAAAAACAAGGCCGATTATAATGACTAAAACTAATATGATTGTGGCACTTACTGATATCATTTCTCCACCCCTAAATCTTGCTAATATTCAATATAATGTATTTTTATTTCCATGTCAGCAACCTGATCAGTTGCCATAGTAATTACCCGATAAAAAATATCTCAAGCTGCCAAAAGACAGTTTGAGATATTGTTCTCATTAATCGAAAAACATCACATTACTGGTGGTTCCATCCGTTAGAAAGACAGCCTGAAGCATGGTTCCATCCTGGTTAACCCAAACCCTTATATAGCTAACCTTATTATCTTCAAAGGGAATCTGCGTCGCACTGGTTTCGGTCCCATCGCCGCCGAGGATCTTTTTGACTTCGTCGTACGTCGCTCCATCAGGAATACTCTCTGCCTGCGCCTCGGTTACCGGCTTTGTTGTTAAAAAAGCCAGATCTTCGGTCATCGGATAAAACAAGGTTTTACTGGTAGCCAATCCATTTTCGTCAAACAAAACACTCACCCCAAAACCGGTGTTATCATTCACATATGCAAAGCTGTTTTTCATTTGGGCACTTTCGGTCGGAAGCACACCCAATTCGGCATCGACCTGTTCCTTGTTCTGATCTAATTGCACCTTATCATAAAACTCATACACGGTATCTCTCGAAACATTAGATTGACCGGTAGCACTGCCACTAGTTGTATTTCCGCCGCATCCTACCAGAACGGACACCAATATCATCACAACACCCGACACAAGCAATAACTTAAGTCTATTCATTCCATAACCCTCGTCTTTCTTAATTTCAGGATTGAATCAGCTTCAAAATTTCGGCTGTTATTTAATTATATAATTTTTACCCGAATATGTACATCTTAAATCTTGATTCGCTTCTTTTTATCTTTTTTTCTTGTTATCATTTCAATAACTCAGCACAGTCTCCATACAAATAAATTAGACATGGACGACGTTTCATTTTTTATGCTATTATATCCTTATACTACAAAAGAATGAGGACAGCCACCATGAATACCAGAGATAAAATCTATAATACCGCCAAACGGCTATACCTGGAAAACGGTTACGCCAACACACCAAACACCATGATCGCCAAAGAAGCTGGAGTCAATCTGGGTTTGGTCACCTATTATTTTAAAACCAAAGACATTATCGCCAGTGATATGCTCAATTACAATTATGAGACGCTCTATTCGCATTTGCTTAAGTATCTCCCCACGGATGATGAATTGTTACAGTTAATCACCTTTTTTAAATTACATTTTAAGCTGACCGGAATTGACCCGCACTATGACCGCTTTATTTACGAAATGAATAAATTCGATTTACTTGAAAAAGCCACCCGGGATGGCAATCTTTATGAACTATATAAAACATTGGTTGCCCAGAACAATCAAATTGCCAGCTCCGACAAAGGTCTCACCCTGGATTGTGCTGTAACTGCCTCTTTTGGAGTAATTCGGGCCTTAACCATGAAGCAGTACGAAAAGGAAATCCAAATTTCAAAAGAAGAAATTTTCGATCTCTGTATCAATCAGATGTTTTACTCGCTAAAAATTGATTCGAATCATTTGCTAATTAAGTCTCTAATCAGCTCAGCCAACTGTACCATTGATCGATTGCTCGAAGAATATCCCCAATTAACGCAAGTAAAAAATTATTTGTATATCGAAGATGCCGCTATTGTTCGCAAACAATAGCGGCATCTTTTATTTTTTGTTTTATTGAGATATTAATCGTTTTCTTAAGGCTTTTTTTGGTTGTTTATTTTTATTTTACGAATTTAGTTGACTTTTTGCGATCGATCATATATATTGTAATTGCTCGCAAGCAATTACAATATTGGTTGTAAACGTGTTCGTTTTACTCATCACTTTAATGTATTTGACGATTCGCTTACGCACACACGTAAGCATCGCTAATAAAAACACCACACAAGGAGGAAAATATGTCAAAAATTCAAGAAGTCAAAGCAAAGGTCGAAGCTGGAAAATCAAAACTGGTCCCCGGACTGGTACAGGAAGCACTCGACGAAGGCAGCTCACCTGCAGAAATTCTCCAGGCCATGGTTGATTCCATGGGCATCGTTGGGGACAAATTCTCATCCGGCGAAATTTTTGTCCCGGAAATGCTAATTGCTGCCAAAGCCATGTCAAAAGGCGTGGAAGTATTAAAGCCACTGATGGCTGGCGATGGTTCCACCTCGCTGGGCACCTGCATCATCGGTACGGTTGCCGGTGACCTTCACGATATCGGTAAAAACCTGGTTTCGATGATGATTGAAAGTGCTGGTTTTGATATGGTTGATTTGGGCGTTGATGTCCCTGCTGATACCTTTGTTCAGGCGGTTAAAGACAATGCCAATGTCAAACTGGTGGCCTGTTCCGGTCTATTGACCACCACCATGCCAGCCTTAAAAGAAGCAGTACAGACCATTAAAGCCGCTCATCCGGAGATGAAAGTGATTGTTGGCGGCGCCCCGGTCACCCCAGAATATGCTGCTGAAGTCGGTGCTGATGGTTATGCCCCTGATGCCGGTAGCGCTGCCGTTAAAGCGAAAGAGCTGGTTACCGCTTAAATTCATCCTTCTTAAAAAATTAATTACAACAATTCCAAAAACCTAACATTTCCACCATTCTATTAAACATACCAAAATTTCAGGAGGTATTATTATGTTAACAAAACGACAAAACTTAATGGAAACCATCAAAGGCGGAAACCCCGATCGCTTTGTCAATCAATACGAGTTTATGGATCTGATCATGGAGGCTCCCATGGATTTACCGCTGGCACCTGCTCCTGGTACACGAGTAAAAAACAAATGGGGCATCACCTTCGATTGGCCTGCCGATCAAATCGGTTCATTTCCCATGCATGATGACGAACACAAGGCCTTAAAAGATATCACCGATTGGAAGAACCAAGTCAAAGCTCCGGCCATTGAAACCTCAGAAGAAGCCTGGGCTGCTGCCGTTGCCCATGCCAATTCAGTTGACCGCAACGACAAATTTGTCACCGCATTTTGTGCTCCTGGTATTTTTGAAATGACCCACCATCTGATGAGCATGGAAGATGCTCTGATGGCTTTGTACGAAGAACCCGAAGCCATGAAAGAACTGATCGATTATGTTGTTGAGTATGAATTGGCTTATGCCAATGAATATCTCAAACATATTCAACCCGATGCTTTATTCCATCATGACGATTGGGGCAGCCAAATCTCTACATTTATCTCTCCGGCAATGTTTGATGAGTTCATTCTGCCTGCCTACAAGAAAGTCTACGGCTTCTGGAAAGCCAATGGTGTTGAACTGATTGTTCACCACAGTGACTCCTATGCTGCGACGCTCGTTCCAGAAATGATCGAAATGGGTGTTGATATCTGGCAGGGCGTTATGACAACGAACAACGTGCCAGAATTGATCAAAAAATACGGTGGTCAAATTTCGTTTATGGGCGACATTGATAGCGGCCGGGTTGATTTCCCTGGCTGGACCCGTGAAAAAATTTATGAAGATGCGAAAAAAGCCTGCGAGGAATGTGGCAAACTCTATTTTATACCAAATTTAAGTCAAGGATTAAATATCAGCTCGTTCCCTGGGGTTTATGAAGCTACCAGCGAAGTGATCGACCAACTCAGTAAAGAAATGTTTTAAATCTTAATAGAAAAAATCAATTAGCTCTATCGGAAGCAAACTCAATGGGTTCTGTTTCATGATAGAGCTATTATTATTGAATAAAATCTTAAAAAAACATTTAGCCCGAACCCATACATCGTTGAGATTTAATCAACGTAATCTGTAAATGAATACAGGGCTTAACTGTGCGGTTTTGGCATACAATTGAACGCCATTCAAAAACACTGATTGCATTAATTTGCAAAATACATTATAAAAAAAGCGCCATTTATTCGATTCGATCAATAAATTTTTGTGGTAATTATCTGTCTTTATAGTATAATTATAAGACTCCATCTTGTCTATAACAATCGGGGATTTTTTAAGCTTAATATTTTACTAATATTTCTTTCGCTGACGATGGATACTTATAATATATATAGAAGGAAATAATAAATTCCCGTTTTATAATAATAAATACTATTGAATGTTTACTCAACCAATAGTATTCTGGTCATAACAAAAGATTTTTCTGAGGAAGGTTAAAATGCGTATGAAACACACTAGTTTACCACCAAAGCAGGGACTTTATGATCCCGCTTTCGAACATGATGCCTGTGGTATTGGAGCGATTGTCCATATCAAAGGAAAAAAATCCCATGATATTGTAAAGCAGGCCTTAACAACACTTGTTAATTTACAACACCGTGGCGGTCGGGGCTCCGAACAGAACACTGGCGATGGTGCCGGAATTCTGATCCAGATCCCCCACCAGTTTATGGAAAAAGCTTCGATTAAAGAAGGCTTTACTCTGCCCCAACCTGGCGACTATGGTTTGGGGATGTTATTTATGCCCACCGATGTCAATGAAAGAAACCAATGCGAAAGAATTCTGGAAGACATTATCATCGAAGAGGGTCAAACCCTGCTGGGCTGGCGTGATGTTCCGGTGGATCTTTGTGATCTGGGAAAAACCGCCGTTGACAGTATGCCTTTCCTCAAACAGGTGTTTATTCAAAAAGATGCGGCTTTAACCGATACCATGGATTTCGAGCGCAAGCTTTACACCATTCGAAAACAGGCTGAAAAGAAAACAAAAAAAGCCGGACTATCCTTTTACGCTGCCAGTTTTTCATCCCGTACCATCGTCTATAAAGGGATGCTAACCGAAGATCAGGTCGGTCAGTTTTATCTGGATTTACAGGATCCCGATGTGACCACTGCCATTGCCATGGTTCATTCCCGTTTCAGTACCAATACCTTCCCCAGCTGGGAAAGAGCGCACCCCAACCGCTATGTGATCCATAACGGTGAAATTAATACCCTTCGAGGCAACGTCAACTGGATGTACGCCCGTCAATCCCTGCTCCAGAGCGAGCTTTTTGGCAATGAGCTGGAAAAGACCTTCCCGGTTGTTGATGTCGATGGTAGTGACTCGTCCATCTTTGATAACACCTTTGAATTTTTGAGTCTGACCGGACGTTCTCTGGCTCACAGTGCCATGATGATGATCCCTGAACCCTGGGCCAAGCACCAAACCATGAGTCCTGAGAAAAAAGCCTTCTATAATTACCACGCCAGAATGCTGGAACCTTGGGACGGACCTGCCGCCATTGCGTTCACCGACGGTGTTCGCCTGGGTGCCGTTCTTGACCGTAACGGCCTCCGTCCTTCCCGCTACTATGTGACCAAGGACGACATGGTTATTCTTTCCTCAGAAGTCGGTGTTTTAGACATTCCCCCTGAAAACATTCTTTGCAAGGAGCGTTTAAAACCAGGACGAATGTTGATGATTGACACTGAAAAAGGTGAAATCATCAACGATGAAGATCTGAAACACGCCGTTGCATCGCAACAGCCTTACGCCGAATGGCTTGAAAAACATAACATCCCGATCACCAAATTACCAGAACCAAAGACAAAGTATGTCACTGATAAGGCAACCCTGATTCAGCGTCAAAAAACTTTCGGCTACACTTATGAAGATTTAAAAGCATTGATTATCCCAATGGCTAAAGACGGTGTTGATCCGATTGGTGCAATGGGTAACGATATTCCACTGGCCGTTTTGTCCGATAAATCCCAGGTTCTGTTTAATTACTTCAAGCAGATGTTCGCTCAGGTAACCAACCCGCCAATTGATGCCCTGCGGGAGGAATTGATCACCGGAACGGAAGTCTATCTCGGCGGCGAAGGTAACCTGATTAATCCATTGCCTGAAAGCTGCCATCAGATCAGTCTGGATATGCCTATTCTTAGCAATGAAGATCTGGAAAAAATCCGGGAGCTTAATGATCCCCGAATTAAAACCATTACCTTATCCACCTTGTTTGAAAGCAATACCGGTGGTGACGGTCTGGAAAAAGCCCTGAACGACATTTTTGCTGCCGCTGATCAGGCAATTGCTGACGGCAATACGATCATCGTCCTTTCTGACCGGGGCGTCAATGAAAAAATGGTTCCCATCCCATCGGCACTGGCGATTGCTGGTCTCCATCATCATTTGGTCAATAATTTGACCCGAACCCGAGTCAGTTTAGTTGTCGAGTCCGGCGAACCCCGGGAGGTTCATCATTTTGCCGTACTGATCGGCTATGGCGCCACCGCTGTTAATCCCTATCTGGCTTTCGAAAGCGTTGCTGACCTGATTGATCGTGGCATGTTAACCGATGTAGCCTATGAAAAAGCGGTCAAAACCTATATCAAAACCGTCAGTAAAGGGGTCATCAAGGTTCTGTCAAAAATGGGTATCTCAACCATTCTGAGTTATCATGGTGCCCAAATTTTTGAAGCCGTGGGGATCAACTCCGAAGTTATTGATAAATACTTCACTCGAACCCCTTCGCGAATCGAAGGGATTGGCATCAACGAAATCGCCCGGGAATCACAAATGCGTCATGATGAGGCCTACCGTAATCCCTTTGGCGATGCCAATGCACTGGAATCCGGCGGTAATTTTCAATGGCGGGCCGATGGTGAATATCACACCTATAACCCCGAAGCTGTTTATAAACTGCAAACTGCCTGCCGAAACGGTGATTATCAGACCTATCAGGAATACACAGCTCTGATTAACGAACAAAGCCAACGAACCTGTACGTTAAGAGGCATGATGACTTTTAAAGATCTTGCGCCGATTTCCATTGATGAAGTTGAATCCGTCGAAAGCATTTGTACCCGCTTTAAAACCGGAGCGATGTCCTACGGTTCGTTAAGCAGCGAAGCCCATGAATGTCTGGCCATTGCCATGAACCGGATTGGTGGCAAGAGTAATACCGGTGAAGGCGGCGAAGATCCCGAACGACACATTCCTCTGCACAATGGCGATTCCCGACTCAGTGCCATTAAACAGGTGGCGTCCGGTCGTTTTGGCGTGACCAGCCACTATCTGTCCAGTGCCCAGGAAATTCAGATCAAAATGGCCCAGGGTGCAAAACCAGGGGAAGGTGGACAATTGCCAGGTCGTAAAGTTTACCCCTGGGTTGCCAAGACCCGCTATTCAACACCTGGTGTCGGCTTGATTTCACCACCGCCACACCATGATATTTATTCCATTGAGGATTTAGCCGAGCTGATTCATGACTTGAAAAATGCCAACCGTGAAGCCAGTATCAATGTCAAACTGGTTTCTGAAGTTGGTGTTGGAACCATTGCCGCTGGTGTTGCCAAAGCAAAAGCCGATGTGATTCTAATCAGTGGTTACGATGGCGGTACTGGCGCCTCACCGCGAACCAGTATCCGACACGCCGGTTTACCCTGGGAACTTGGACTGGCGGAAACCCATCAGACGCTGGTACTCAATAACCTGAGAACCCGGGTAAAAGTTGAAACGGACGGTAAACTGCTTACGGGTAAAGATTTAGCGGTGGCAACCTTACTGGGCGCTGAGGAATACGGCTTTGCGACTGCACCACTGGTTATTCTTGGTTGTGTTATGATGCGGGTCTGCCATCTGGATACCTGCCCGGTTGGGGTGGCAACACAAAACCCTGAGCTACGCAAGCGATTTACGGGTGATCCTGGTCATGTTGTTAACTTTATGAAATTTATTGCCCAGGAACTGCGGGAAATCATGGCCGAACTCGGTTTTCGAACCATTGATGAAATGGTTGGCCGTTCCGATAAACTGGAAATGAACAAAGCCATTGATCATTGGAAAACCAAAGGACTGGATTTCTCCAGTATTTTATACCAACCAGCCATTCCAGAAGGCGGCGGTTTATATTGTCAAATCAAGCAAAACCACAATATCGAAAAATCCAAGGATCTAACCGAACTCCTGGCACTCTGCCAACCTGCTTTGGAAAAAGCTGAAAAAGTGGTCATTAACACCACAATTAAAAATGTCAACCGGGTTGTCGGTACCATCGTCGGAAATGAAGTTACCAAACGCTATGGTGAAGCTGGTCTTCCTGAAGACACCATCACCATTAACCTCAAAGGTTCTTCCGGACAAAGTCTTGGTGCCTTTATGCCCAAAGGCATGACCATCAAGCTGGAAGGTGATGCCAACGACTATTTCGGTAAAGGCTTATCCGGTGGAAAAATGGTCATTTATCCACCTAAAGAAGCGACCTTTGTTCCAGAAGAAAACATCATCGTTGGAAATGTCGCCTTTTACGGCGCCACCGAAGGCGAGGCTTTTATTCGAGGTGCCGCCGGTGAACGTTTCTGTGTAAGAAACAGCGGTGTTACTGCCGTTGTTGAAGCAGTGGGCGATCATGGTTGTGAATACATGACCGGCGGAAAGGTCGTCATTCTGGGAAAAACCGGGCGAAATTTTGCCGCCGGAATGTCCGGTGGAATTGCTTATGTGCTGGACTTGGATGAAAACTTCTGTGAATCCTGCAATGCTGAAATGGTTGATCTGGTAAAAATCACCGATGCGGTCGAATTGGCTGAGCTTAAAGAGTTGATCATCAAACACCATGATTATACCAACAGCTCACTGGCTCAAAAAATCCTGGATGACTTTGATCACTACGCAAAACAATTCACCAAGGTTTTACCTCGAGATTATAAACGGATGCTGGATGCCATGGAACGGGTTAAAGCCCTCGGTCTTACCGGCGATGAGGCCTTAATGGCGGCTTTCGAAGAAAATAACCGGGATCTGTCCCGGGTAAGTGGAAACTAGAGAGGAGGTAAACAATTATGGGAAAATCAACAGGATTTTTAGAATATAACCGGGAAGTGCCCAAGGATCGGGAACCTCTTGAACGGATTAAAGACTGGCAGGAATTTCATTTAGAGCTGCCGGAAGAAAAACAACGTCTTCAGGGCGCCCGCTGTATGGATTGCGGCGTACCCTATTGCCACTCTGGCATGATGATTGCTGGCGGCGCCTCTGGCTGCCCAATTCATAATTTAATCCCTGAATGGAATGATATGATTTACAAGGGGTTGTGGAAAGAAGCCCTAATTCGACTGCTTAACACCAATAATTTCCCTGAATTCACTGGCCGGGTTTGCCCGGCTCCCTGTGAAGGGGCCTGCACCGTCGGCTTAAACCAACCACAGGTAACCATCAAAACCAATGAATGCACCATCATCGATCATGCTTTTAAAGAAGGCTGGATTACGCCAAACCCACCAAAACTGCGAACCGATAAAAAAATCGCCGTGGTGGGCTCCGGACCAGCTGGCCTGGCCTGTGCGGCGGAACTCAATAAAGCTGGCCATAATGTTACAGTTTACGAGCGGGCCGACCGGATTGGGGGACTGCTGATGTATGGTATCCCCAACATGAAGCTGGATAAGATTGCTGTCGTTCAGCGTCGGGTTGACCTGATGACCGCCGAAGGAATTAACTTTGTCACCCGTACCGAGGTCGGTAAAGACTACGCCGTTGCCGATTTAAAAGCTGATTACGATGCGGTGGTTTTATGTGGTGGCGCCACCAAACCCCGGGATCTGCCAGTGGAAGGCCGAAATCTTAAAGGCGTTGATTTCGCAATCAACTTTTTATCAGCCAACACCAAAAGCCTGCTGGACTCCAACCTGACCGATGGCAACTATACATCTGCCAAAGACAAGCATGTGGTCATTATCGGGGGTGGTGATACTGGTACCGACTGTGTGGCCACCTCGATCCGTCATGGCTGTAAAAGCGTGCTGCAATTGGAAATCATGCCAAAACCGCCGACCTCCCGAGCAGAAACCAATCCCTGGCCGGAATGGCCCAAAACCTACAAGCTGGATTATGGTCAGGAAGAAGCAGTGGCCCTGTATGGCAGTGATCCCCGCCAATACTGTACCACCACTAAAAAAATTGTCGGCGATGCCGAAGGCCATGTTAAAGAAGTCCATACCGTCGAAATTGAGTGGATTGCTGATGAAAACGGACGGATGACCATGAAGGAAATCCCCGGAACTGAAAAGGTGCTGCCAGCAGATCTGGTTTTACTGGCGATGGGCTTTCTGGGACCGGATGACCTGCTGGTTGACCAACTGGGTCTGGATCGGGATCCCCGCTCCAATGTCAAAGCCGATTACGGTGTTTACCAAACCAGTGTGGACACTATCTTTGCTGCCGGTGATATCCGTCGGGGCCAAAGTCTGGTGGTCTGGGCCATCAATGAAGGCCGTGAAGCCGCCCGAGCCTGTCACAATTATTTAACTAAAAAATAAATTGCTTCTTATCTCATCTAAAACAGCCACAAAATCCAAACTGGATCGTGTGGCTGTTTTTAGGTTCATCTTAATCTTTGGGTGAGTGTTTTAGACAATCACAATCTCACCTTCCAATATGCCGGCACTGTTTTCTTTTTCAAAATAGTTAAAGAGAGTCGTTCGGATGTCCTGAACCACTTCCAGGGTGTAGCCTTCCAATCCATAGTCGGCCATATTTGTTGTGATCCGATCAATCTGATCCGGGCTGTAAACTTCCCCAATCAAATCCAGTCGCAGATTTTTTCTTTCCGGGTCAATGGTTGCTCGCATGGTGGTGGTTGTCGACGAATCGACTTCAGCATTCACAAATGATTGAACCTTACCCGTAAGATGCTGGTTCAGTATCGAATCAATCGACACATAGATTGCGGAAACCGCTGCCGGAATGGTGATCAGAATCATCCCAATAATGATCCCCCGCTTTAAAATTTTATTGAAGCGCTCTTTAACCACCGCAGCTTGCTTGAGCTGCAGCAGCTTACAAAAAGCAAAGGTTGCCAGCATAATAAAAAAAGCATTAATCAGAAATAAATAAGCTGCCGGGAAAATATAATCCGGGTTGCTGTTGGCGATGCCATAGCCTACGGTACACATTGGCGGCATGAGTGCAGTGGCAATGGCAACACCGGGAATGACATTGGTTTTTTCTTTTCTGGTTATTCCGATGACCCCGGCGGTTCCACCAAAAAAGGCAATCAACATATCAAAAAAAGATGGCCCGGTTCTGGCGATCAATTCACTGGTGGCCTCATGAATCGGGGTCAGCGAGAAATAAATGGAAGCGCCAATCAGGGCAATAATAATCTGAATCATAAAATTAAGGGCGGCATTTCGTAGCAATAACCCGTCATAGGTCGCCAGACTATAGCCCATGGCAATGATCGGATTCATCAGCGGTGATATGAGCATCGCTCCAATAATAACCGCCGTTGAATTGGTGTTTAAACCAACCGAAGCGACAATAATGGCACAGAAAAGAATAATCAACGGGGCACCCTTTAGCTTCACACCAGCTACAATACTTTCGTGGATAGCATCGGCACCCATCTGATCGGATCGGATATCAAATAAACCATTTTTAAGATAATCAATCATGCTAAATCTCCCAATCTCATTTGCTTATTGTCTTTTATTACCCAATCGAGCATTAAACAAACCTCACTTTTTTATGATTATCAAAAAACTGACTTCTAAACTCCACCCATTTTCTAGCGCTCATTTTTATAGATCCGTCCAACCACAAAAAAGCTGAAAGCCGATTCCACAATTAATTCTGTAGAATCGGCCTCAGCTTACAATCTCAGTTGTCATTTTTTGGGACTCACCCCTTTCTGCTTATCAAAAATCTTCCGCTTCGCATTTCCAATGTAAATAGTTCACTTGCTCCAGGGATTATCTTACTTTTTATTTCGCTTTTACGATCCTTTTCTGCCGATTTTGCATTGGGGATTTTTTATGAAATAAATTTCTGAACAATCTGTTCTCTCGTCCAAATTTCTCCCGTTTGTTACGCTGAATTTCAATTGAAAATCATCTTCTCTTCTCACATTGATTACCTATTCTTGATCCATTATTTTTATTATGAACACATCTTTTTAAATGTGCTGATCATAATGTCAATACCGATCGCCAATAAATCTGACTGTGATTAACGATGTACTCCTCAATTCTAATGACTTTAAGAATTTTTCCACCGTAGAGTGTATGATCGAAAAATCAGTTCCTTGAAGTTTATCTCTGACCTTCTTACAATCTGATAATCTTCTCCCTGATTTTTTCATTCGGTTAAGTGATTCTTTACTTTTCTATGAACCTGTCATTAAATTGGAAAAGGATTTGGTTGATCCTTGATTCAATTATATTGTATCATGTTTATGGCAAAAGTAAACAACTATGCTGTAAACGTTTGTAACTCTTTTGTAAAGAATCGATCTGGCTTTATTATGCCATTTTAAAAAATAATGCTCCGATCTTTTTTTTAATATTTATCGCCTTTTGTTAATAAATTCCCTCATTAAGGGTATTAAGTAAATGGTTATTCTTTCAAAGAGAGGTGTTGTAATGGTAAGAGTTGAAGACATTAGTATGAGCTACCAAGTTTATGGATCCGGATACCCTCTGCTTTTAATAATGGGTTATGGTGGAACCATGAACCTGTGGGAGGAACGGTTTTTACGTTCGCTGTCAAAAAAATACAAGGTGATTGTCTTTGACAACCGCGGCATGGGTGAAACCAGTTCTGGTCATAAGCCTTTCACAATTGAACAGTTTGCTGAAGATACTTATGAAATGCTGGTTGCCTTAAAAATAGAACGAGCCCATGTACTTGGGTGGTCCATGGGGGCATCAATTGCTCAGGAGTTAGCCTTAAGGCATCCTGAAATTGTTAACAAACTGATTCTATACGCTTCACTTTGTCATCCGGAAATCTTTCCTCCTGAACCAAAGGTTCTTTTCCGGCTTGAAAACACACTGGGAATTCCCTCTGAAAAAGGTTATGAGTGGCTGCGACTGATCTTCCCTCCTGAGTGGATAAAAAATAATCCGGATCGCATTCGGGAAATATTTCATCGCCCGCTGGGGGTTATGAATCCTGATTCGATCCTGAAACAAGCTGATGCGATCAACAAGTGGGAAGGTTCCTGTAATCGCATTCCTTTTCTAAAACACGAAACTCTGGTTATTGATGGTAAAGACGATTTGATTCTCCCTTCCGAAAATGCCGAATATCTGGCCAGTCGATTGCCGAACTCCAAGCTCATTTTGATCCCCGAAGCAGGACATGGCTTAATGTTTCAAAAACCGGATAAATTCACGTTAATCATTAATCTATTTCTTGACTGATACAACCGGTTCGTCCTTTAAATTTTGCAAACTCACAGCAACGCTGTTCCATAATAGATAATTCATTGCATGACTTGAGGCTGGTTTCTAAACGAAGAGACCAGCCTTACTTATATATCATTTTTTCTGGCTATCGGTTTATGCTAAAGATTTCCTCACAGACCGGATTTTTCTGCATAATTCCAACGAATAACGAAACAATATCGGGATCAAACTGTGAACCCGCATTTTTCTGAATTTCAGCTAAGGCATTTTGGCAATTTGTTGCTTTTTGGTAGATTCGGTTCTCAGTCATGGCATCATAGGCATCTGTGATTGCGATAATCCGTGACAACAGCGGAATCTCTTCTCCGACTAGGCCTTTCGGGTAACCACTACCATCCCAATGCTCGTGATGGCAAAGAATATATTCAGCGATCGATACCAGCTCTGGTGAAGCGCAAGCAATACGATAGCCAATTTCTGGGTGCTTTTTCATTTCAATCCATTCTTTTTCAGTCAGTTTTCCAGGTTTTGCCAGAATCCGATCATCAATTCCGACCTTGCCAATATCATGAAGTGTCGCCAGTAATTCCAGATTGTCCAGTTCGATTTGGGAAAGATTGAGGGCTTGACCAATCATTCGCGACAAAGCCGCCAAGCGTTCAGAATGCTCCTCGGTTTCATGGCTTTTTTCATACATCGTCGCTTTGATTGAAGCAATAATAGCGCTATGTGAGCTGCGTTGCTCCAGTAGTTTGCGCTGGTTCATGTATAATTCAGCTCTTTTAATAGTTTCCTTCAAATCGCCATGGGGTTCTTCTTTTGTTCCCGAACCCAAGGCCACATTAATATGAAATGCCTCATTCAAAATCCGCCGATTATGTTCAGCAAAACTTTGCTTTATTTCTTCCATCTGTTTCAGCGCCGCTTCCCGGGATGTTTTTGGCATCAGGATACTAAATTCATCACCTCCGGTTCTGGCAACTATTTCACCCTTCTGACAACTGTTTTTCATGATCCGGGATGTTTCAATGATCATCCGATCTCCAGCTTCATGGCCAAAGGCATCATTCATCAGTTTAATCCCATTGATGTCACCAATTATAATTGAAATCGGCAACTGTTCATTGATGTTAATCCGCTTTTGCTCTTCCTCCCAAAAGAGACGATTGTACAACCCCGTCAGATGGTCATGATAACTTAAATATCGGTATTTTTGCTCACTGGCTTCCAGACTTTTTTGGGATCTGATAATGATTTTTGCTTGTTTCTCAAGCCCCTCATAAATGATTTGGATAACAAATAACAAACCAATTCCCAGGATCTGACTGCTGATGGCAACGATCGGCCATCTTGATCCGTAATCAGCAATGGCAAATTCATTGAAAAAACTGCTGAACAACAGCACTGTAATAACCAGAAAAGCAAACAGATTAAAAGCAATAAATTTCAAAACCCATTTTTTATCCAGCAGCGACCCCGATAACACCAGCACCACTGTCACACATACCATTCCGGCTCCCATGGGTCCAGCCACAATCAGCACCAGCACACTGGCAAAATAGCCGGTCAGCAGGAAAAAGAGTTTTTTGATTCGAAGATTGATCTTATGATTAAGCAGAACAAAGACGGAGACAAAATACAGTAAAAACTCCATAACCGATACCACATACTTGCCTTCCTCATAAAACAGATAGGCACCGTAAAAGAACAGAATCGGCCCCAACAGAATAAAATAGAAGGTAATATCATAAAATAAATGATTCTTTAGATAATTGAGATCCCGATCTCGATTCCCCTCTCCGTTGTTTTTTATATTATAAGTAATGGCTCTCAGGTTTTTTAACCGCATTTTTATGAAGCCCATCATAACAGCAATCTTTTGTCTGATTATCTGATTCATCCTTCATAACCCTTTCAACACATACTGGAACTGTCATATTTCTATAGATATAAATGCTTAGTAATTTGATACCCCCTGTTTATACGTTTAGTCACCTGCCTTTTTAAATATCCCATTTCTGATCGTTTTTAAGCATTAAAAAACCGCCAATTGTTCATTGACAGACAATTGACGGTTTTTTATTTACTATACTTTTTCAGCAATGGTTCGAATTAACTCTTCTGAAGCTTTCCATCCCAGGCAGGAATCAGTAATGGATTTGCCATATACCCCACCATCGACTGGCTGGTTCCCTTCTTCAATGTAACTTTCAATCATCAGACCCTTCACATACTTTTTCAAGCTGGCGTCATAATGACGATTACGCAGGATTTCCCTGGCAATTCGGGGCTGTTCACCAAAACGCTTGTTGGAGTTGGCATGATTCAAGTCAATGATAACGGCAGGGCAGGAAAAATCCCGCTTTTCATATAACTTAATCAGATGCATAATATCTTCATAATGATAGTTGGGATAGTTGCGTCCATGCTGATCCACCGATCCGCGCATAATCGCATGGGTCAGCGGATTTCCATTTGTTTTTACTTCCCAACCCCGGTAGATAAAGGTGTGCCCTGCCTGAGCGGCCTGAATGGAATTCAGCATTACTGTAATATCACCACTCGTCGGGTTTTTCATTCCCACCGGAATTTCCAGACCCGAGACCGTTAACCGATGTTTCTGATTTTCCACCGATCGGGCCCCGATCGCCACATAACTGAGCAAATCTTCCAGGTAGGCATAGTTTTCGGGATATAACATTTCATCCGCACAGGACAAACCTGTTTCTTCAATGGAACGGATATGCAATTGGCGAATGGCTTTAATCCCTTCAACCATGTTTGCCTCTTTGTTTGCATCCGGTTGATGAAGCATCCCCTTATACCCTTCGCCGGTGGTTCGTGGTTTATTGGTATATATTCGCGGAATGATGATAATCTTATCGGCCACTTCCTTCTGAATTGCACTTAAACGATTCACATAATCAATCACGGCTGTTTCATTATCTGCTGAACAAGGCCCAATGATTAAGATGAAGCGATCGTCCTTTCCTTCAAACACATCTCGGATCATCTGATCCCGCTGGGTTTTTATTTTTTTGCCCGTTTCAGATAAAGGCATCATTTTCAAAATTTCACTGGGTGAGGGGATTTCCTGGATCAACTCAAAACTCATTTGTTACTCCCTTTTTCACAATTTTTCGCCAAAATTTACCCCGATCTGACCGCTGCCGGTAATTCTGACCGTTGTATCGACACTTTTAGTTTGTATTTATTATAGTGATTAATGTTCCAACTGACAAGGATTATTATTGATTCCCCGGCCATCCCAGATCGATAGACGATCCGGAGCCATTGTCCGGCTAGTATTGGACAGTACAACCGCCACGCTAAAGATCTGATCATCTGCTTCAAATCGAGCTTCGCCGTCATATTTTTGAGCGATGGCGGTCACCGACGCAATCCCAATACCAGATGACTGCTCTCTTTTCTGGGAAAGGTAGACGCCATTTTTCATTGAAATTTTCCCACTAAAACGATTGTCCACCGTAATATATAACTTGTTGCCAATAAACTGGGATGCCAGTTTAATCATCTTTTCCCCTGAGGTGATTCGCCGGTTGGCTTCCAGGGCATTTTCCAGAACATTTCCAAAAACCACACATAAATCCGTTTCATCAATTTTTAAATCCTGGGGCACCATTGCTTCAATGGTAAAATCAATCGCTTCCAGTTTGCAAATATTGGCGTAATAGCCTAATATGGCATTAACAGCATCATTTTTGCAATACATAATATCGGCGATACTCAAGCGGTTCCCCAGCAATTCGGCGATGTAGCTTTCTGCCTTGTCCCCATTCTTCTGTTGGATCAATCCCAGTACTGCGTTTAAATGATGCCTCAGGTCATGTTCACCTTTGCGGGTCTCTTCAATACAGATCCCGAATTTCTTATAATACTCCGACTGAAACAGTAATTGTTGTTTAATCACCTCATTGCTTTCGGCCAGAAGGATGTTTTTCTGAGTTTGTTCCAGCATTTCAATGACTACATAATAAATCAGGTAAAAGCCTAAAAAAGAAACCAGATTAAACACCAGAAACTGCCATTGCGCAATCAGGGTCGCATTCAGAGCACCAAAAGCCAAACTGATAATATAGTAAACCATCGGGATAATCCAGAGGTACCCCCAGGCCTTGTTGCGGGTCGCCATCACCTGTCTAATTTTCTTTCTGAAAAAAATCCATACCAGGGGATACGTTAACACCAGAATTGCGCATTGAAACAGGTTAAAGTAGAAAGAATAGGAGATTTGAACATAAACCCGATGCAATCCATACGTCAGATAAGCAATCTCCAGAAATTTGGCCATGGTAACAATAAACTCGGCATAGCTTTTAACCAGCAGTCCAACAAACAAAAGTTTAGCAGGCGTTCCCCGAACCATTGCGGTATAAACCCCCAGGTAGAGCAATAAAAAAAAGACGCTGTGAAAAGCACGCAAACTGTTCCAATTCGGAACCCATTCAATGATCATGATCACTGAAATGATGTTTAATACCATACACAAGGTACCCGCAGCGATTACCGTTTTTTTTGAATACCGGAGCTGCTTCCAGACCGGTATAAAGGCTAGAATAAAATAGGGGCCTATTGATAAAGCAATCCCCCAAACAATGTTCAGATTACTGCTTAGCACTGACTTCACCTCTGACTTTTGTAAATATAAAATCCAAATACTTTTGACGAACGGCGACACTGTTACTGCGGGTGATTCCCACCCGATCACCATTATTCATAATGAAATCAGTGGTAGTGTAATCCTCGACGTGATTCATATTAATGATGCTGCAACGATGGCAGCGCAAAAAGGGTCTACCGCCTAGCATATTTTCTAGCTGAGATAAGGGCAGATAGGTCTTGATTTCTTCATTTTCCGTATGGATTACCGAGATCTTATTAAACACTTCCACATAAATAATATCTTTCAATCGAACGGCTACTTCCAGTTTTCCATTGGGAACCCGGATCACCTGAAGCTCCTTAGACAAAACTACCAGACAACGATCCAATGCTTCAAAGATTTTATCTTTCGTGATTGGCTTGATGATGTAGTGCTGGGCTTTTAACTCAAAGCCTTCGATGGCAAAATCCCTGCTTGATGTAATAAAAACCATTTGGCAGTCTTCACCTAAATTTCGCAGCCTTTTCCCAATTTCGATGCCATTGCCCTCTTCCAAATATATATCTAAAAAGACGATACAAAATGATTCGGGCTGATAATGGGCCCAAAAATCCACCGCCGTCGAAAAAAAAGAGATTTCGAAATCACAGCAATTAATGGCACTGTATTCTTTTAAATACCACTCAATTCTTTCCTGGTGTTCCTGTTCATCTTCACAAACTGCTATATAAACCATGCTGTCCTCCATCTGACCGTTGATTCATTAACTGTTTTTTGATAATTTTATCATATTCAATCCGATTTCACAATTTATTTGCAACTTCCAGACAGTGTGAAAGAGATATTTCGCCGTGTATTTGATAAGTAAAATTCAAAACCCGCTGAGAATCAATAAAAATTCTCAGCGGGTTTCTTTCTATCTTATTTTTTGAGTCGTTTTTCTAAAACATTAAGGCGCTCATTTTATCAATGGCTTCATCGTTTGATTCATAAACACCTGGGAAGCAACCAAAATTTAAACCATGGCTGGCCCCGGGAATAAAATAGAGCTTTCCACATCGTTCGCAGGCTTCCTTTGTTTTTTCAAAGACAATCTCCGGTGTCCAACCTGGGAAGTCAATGACACCACTGTCAATATCACCCATAAACGAAATTTGACCACCATATTTTTTGATCAGTTCGGGTACGTTATTGGTTGTCATGACCCCCTGCCAAATGTCGATTCCCATTTCAATCATCGCTGGAACCAGGTTGGCGGCATAGGAATCGCTATGATGAACAATCAACTCTACCCCGTTATCCTTGTAAAAACCATAGATTTTTTTATAAGCCGGAACAAAGAACTCCTCAAACATTTCCGGTGATACAAACGAAGAACGTTGGCTACCCCAGTCATCATGATGGAAAATACAATCGGGATGGAGGCGGCTAACCATTTCTTTGGCATAAGCCAGTTCATACTCAACCAGATAATCAATCAAATCATGCATCGCTTCGGGTTCTTCATACAGGGCCATCAAGGCATCTTCCATGCTCATCAGATGATGGGTCATTTCGAAGATTCCCGGCGCTACAAAGGCAGTTACAAATTCTTCATTGCGATCGACGGCATTCGCATGAGCAACCGCTGCTGCCCAGGCTTCATCTGACGTTTCCACCGCTGGTGCTTTTACCTGACTGCGCCAATCGGTGATATCTTTTAAAACCTTGTGCGCATCATCATGAATCGGAAAACCACCCAATTGACCTTCCGGCCAGGTAAAGGTAATTCCCCAGCCATTTTTTATTGTCTGTCCCGGCCCGCACATGGCTCCGATGGGCGCTTCCATAATCAAATTCATAAACTCATATTGTTTTACAAAGCGATCGGGATTTCCACCTTTAATGGTTTCCAGTAAATTCTGTCTTTTTGTCAGCATTCTAATACCTCCTAAAATTATATGGATCGTTGTGAACCTGCCTTGAGCAACGCCCGCTTGTTCTTTTAAACCGATACTGTTATGCGGTTACCAATTCTTTGGCTTTAACTGCCGCACTTCCGGCATCAGGAGCATAGCCATCAGCACCAACTTCAGTTGCGTACTCTGGCGTAACTGGCGCCCCACCAACGATTACTTTTAAATCCGGATACGCCGTTTTAATCGTCTGAACCGCTTCTTTCAAGGCTGGCATGGTCGTCGTCAGCAGACCGGAACAGGCTACCAGCTTGACATTTGCATTATCCTTTACTGCTTGAACAAAGGTATCAGCCGGGACGTCAACGCCCAGATCGACCATATCAAAACCGGCACTTTCAATCATCATCGAAACCAGGTTTTTACCGATATCATGAAGATCACCAGCCACCGTTCCGATAACACAAGTACCCAGCGAAGCTGAACCGTCACCAGCCATCAGCGGTTTTAACACTTCTACACCTTTAGACATGGCTTTAGCGGCAATCAGCATTTCCGGTACAAAGATTTCCCCGGATGAGAATTTATCCCCGACCACACCCATTGAATCCACCATGGCCTGAAGAATTTCTGCCGGTGCACTGCCTTCATCTAGGGCTTCCTGAACCAATACCGGAACCAGCTTTGACTTTCCAGCTTCAACCTTTGCTTTTACTTCTTCGATTTTTGACATTTTTTCCTCCAATTTTAAAATCGATTTATGATATCTGGATGATATCGGTTATATTAACGATTCCACGTGTGTGCGTGTAATCCCTAATTTCTGATACGATGACGTAACGACTGATGCTAGTTTTACAACTGTTAAGTTCTCAAATAGCCGTTATTTCGGGAATGTGATAGCGATTACATCGCTTGACTGGATCACTTTTGTGCCATTCTTTTTTACAGCACTCGTTGGCTGCCTGATTTAATCACTTTCGCAACTGAGACAATTTTAAATCAATTTAATGTTTATGTCAACAGTTATTTATAAAATCAAGCGCTTTTACTAATTAGGAAATCATGGCTATTTACAAATCAAATCAGTCTCCGTTTTTTCCGACTATTAAGTTAATATAAAAAATCTCCCTTTCCGGGTTGGCGCTTACAGCCCGACGGAAAGGGAGATCATATTTGCTATCTGTTAAAAGGGTTCCGTGGCAAACTGACTAGTTAAATAATACACACCCAACATAGGTTAGGGTATTAGGGCCATAGTAATATTCAAGCTGATTTAGTTTACACAAGTCACTAACAAGAATTCCAAAGGCTTCCATGGATGAGAAGGCTTTCTCGGGAAAGCGGCAGGCATCTTCTGGATAGGTACATTTTTGACACAGTGAACAACATCCATCGCCCAGTGGAAGCATATCCGCTTTTTTTTCAAACAGGGCTTCAACCAGCCGATCAAAGCTGGCATTGTGCTTGTTCTTGATCTCTTCCATCCCTTCAAAATCAAAACTGTCTTCTAATTCGCCGGTGGTTTGAACAATCACGCCATGCTTGTAATTTTTTACCTTTGTTCCACATTCTTCCAATGTTCCGCATCCCGGTGGACATGCCCAATTGGTATCATAGATCTGACACTTATTATCGGCACACATTTGTCTGACTTCGGGGTTTAAATCAATGGTGGAAACCTCAAGTTTGGCTGCTCTCGTAAATCCACTTTTATCGGCCAGATCCAATACTTCTGCTAATTCGATCATTTCGTTTTCTCCGCTTTCCTGTGATAACTATTTTTAGTTTTCACTAAATTAATGATAATTTTAGCACATTTTTTCGTATAAATATAGCCTTTTCTTGAACAACCATACAATAACAAACTCTTACTCGCATTTAATTTCAAAGCTTGAAGAAAGATTATCGGGAATCTGTACCGATCGTTCACATTAACAGAAATGCGATCATTGGAATCGTAACAACCGAAGCCAGGGTCGTGATAAAAACGCCTTTTGTAGCCAGCGCAACATTGTTTTCGTAGCGATTGGCAAAAAGTACCGAAGATGTTGCCACCGGCATCGCAATGATGATAATCACAATTCCCAGTAAATAGGGATTTATGATCACATTTCTTAAAATCACCCAGGCCAATAAGGGCAACAAGACCTGCTTAATAATCACGTAGGGATACAGTCTGAACTCGGCAAAAACGCTCCGAACTGAAATCCCTGATAAAGCAATGCCGATTACAATCATGGCCAGGGGCGTCGTCGTCGACCCGACGGTTTTTAACGTATCGTTAAGAAGCTCCGGAAATTTAAAATGGCAGGCAAACATAATAACTGCAATAATCGATGACACCATCCCCGGGGATAAAAACTTTCTTACATCCAGCGCATTTCGGCCCTCTTTTGACATCAGCATAATCCCCAGGGTAAAGTTGCTGACATTAAAAATTAGATTAAAGATCGTTGCATAAAAAATAGCGCTTTCCCCAAAAATCGATGCGATCACAGGAAAACCCATAAAGCCAACATTAGACCAAATGGTCATATACATGTATAAGTAACGGTCTTCTTTTGGCACCATCAGGATTCGGACAATCAAATAAGCAATAAACGGCATCACCACATAAAAAAGAATGGAAATTATAAACATCATAATGACATCCGAATTATTGGTATCCGCTGGCATGGTTGCCACCGAGGCCAGCATCATACATGGCAGCGTAATACTTAAAATAAAATTCGAAAGCTGTGATCCGAAATTTCCACTGACAACTTTTTTCTTTGCTGCAATATATCCAAAAGCCAAAATCAAAAATAATTCCAACATCTGGCTGATCACCACCATTATATCCATCGGCCTGCTCCTCAAATAAAAATAGCCTATCACAAGCTCGGTTTAAATTCAACCCAATTGCCAAAAGGAGCTCAAACTTGAAACCGTTTAAAGGTTTTGACCGATTCTCTTAAGCCTTGTCTAATGCTGCAGTAATCGCTCTTTGCGGTAACAATGTGAATTCAATATTTTTTTTAAAAAAACAAGAAATAAATTACACATTTAGTTGGTTTTCTGCTACAATCAACTTTAGACGGGTTAGACTCGGCGAGACTGCCCGCTGTTCTGATTTTAAAACAATAGAGGTAGCGATGAGAAAGAAAACCACCCCAAAATTACGAATCAAAAATTTACCCCGTTTCCTGACATTTTCGGCAATGAGCCTGATTATTCTCGTTATCATTACCATGTCTTTGTTTTTTTTAATGAATAAAATGGCCGAAGCCTTTAATACCCAAAAACAGATCCTTCAGACTTCATCAGCTAATTCGTCCGACCCCAATGCTGCCAAAACAGAAACCGTAATCAGTAATAATCAGCAGAATGCCAAAACGGAAACCAAACCCCAGGTGACGGATGATGATCCCCTGGCCGATATAAAAGCTCGACTTCGGAGCGGAGACACTGCCGGGATCAAGGTTGTTTTTCTGACCTTCGATGATGGCCCCAGCGAAAATACCGGAGCACTTCTTGATATACTCAATGAATATGATGCCAAGGGCACCTTTTTTACCACCCTCCATGACAATGACAATGCCAAAGCCATGTATCGCCGGATTGTTGATGAAGGCCATACCCTGGCTAATCATACCAGCAGCCACGATTACGGCCTTTACAGCAATCCGGAAGCCTTTTTTGCCGATGTTGAGGAGCTGGATCAGTTCCAAAAATCAATAACGGGTCAAACAGAAACCAGCCACGTTTTTCGTTTTCCAGGTGGTTCAACAAACTCCAATGAGGCCTGTGTTCAGGGCATCGTTAGTCGGGGCTTTAATTACAGCGACTGGAATGTTTCTTCCGGAGACGGCTGCTCTGATCCACCGCCAAGTGATGTCATTGCCCAAATGATTATTGAAGGATGTCGGGAAAACGATGTATCGGTTGTTTTATGCCATGCTGAACTCAAAGAATCCAGCCGAAATGCCATTCCCATCGTTATTGAAACGCTCCAGGCTGAAGGTTATGTCTTTTTACCGATGGAGAAGGACTATACCTATCCCCGCCATTTAGAAGTTTAACCGGCCGTTTTTACCCGGAATAACCAATAGACCCAAATAGTAAACCCACCGTTTTTGCGGTGGGTTTACTATTTGGGTCTGGGTCGTATTGCCGTACTTTCATATTGCTTATGACGGTACATATCATCTTCCGCCCGTTTAAATATTTCTTCGATATCTTCTGCCTCGTTATTTTTTGTTTCGTAGCCAAAAGAGATGGATACCGCCAATCCACCCACTTTTTCCGCTGCCGCTAGGCTTTTGATCTTATCGATCATCATTTCGATGACCGAACCCGCTGTTCGTGGTAAGATCACAATAAATTCATCCCCGCCCAGTCTGGCAACAATATCGTCCTTGCGACAGACCTGGCTGATAATCCTGGCCGTTTTGATTAACAGCTCATCCCCCATCAAATGTCCCAGCGTATCATTAACCAACTTTAAGCCATTAACATCTCCCAGCAGAAGGGTTAATGGTAAATTTTCTTTTTTATCCAGTCTCGCCAATTCCTGTTCATAATACCGGCGATTATAAAGCCCCGTTAAATAATCATGATAGCTGAGATAGAGAATCTCTTTTTCATTTTGCCGTTTTTCATTAATAAAGCGGGCTTGAAGCAGATTCTGAAAGGCCAGATTTGACAGCTGATTGGCAATGGTATGGAGCAATTTTGCGATTTTTTCAAACTGCTGGATGGACATCCGGGGCACTTCTCTAAATGCCCGCAAGACATCATCTTCATCGGCACCGATTTCCCGGGCATAAGCGACTAATTGGGACTCTTTGATGTTTTCATCCCGGACCTGACCGATCAGCCAATTTGCCACGTGTTTACCACCCACCGTAATCGCCGCCCCGGCATCCCACAGACCACCACTTAAACATCTTTTAATGATGGGCCCGTCGACTGAATAGGCACCAATTGCCGCATCCGATTTATAACAATTCTGACAGCCACGTACAGTCTTGCGAATAATATCCCGACAAAGTCGGGTAAAGTTGGAGGGTTCGGTTATTGGGGTGCCATCGGTCAGGGTGATCACTGAAGCAACACCGGTTGCCTCAGAAAACTGATCCTGCAATCGCTGAATGGTCTCCAGATCGATTAATTCAGAAAAGTCAATTGTGCTGGTATCTTCAGCTGGTCTGGTCAACTCCAGCATCCGCCTTTCTAATCGCTGTTCGATTTTTTTGCGATCCGTAATATCCCGGGCAGCCGCATAAACCAACTTTCCCTGGGGCCGGGAAGACCATTCAATCCAATGATAGGTTCCATCTTTGGCCCGGTAACGATTGGTAAAGTTAACCACCGGGTTCTGTTCATTAAGACGATTCATCACCTCCCGGGTTACCTGAACATCATCCGGATGGACAAAATCCAGATACTTTGTCCGGATCAATTCTTCGCAACTGTACCCCAACACCTCTTCCCACGCCCTGTTTGTTTTGACAAAATATCCATCCATATCAGCAATGCACAAAAAATCCAGGCTCAATTCAAAGAAATTGTTCAATTCCTCCAATTGTGTCTTTTCCTTCGTGATATCGATAAAATGGGTAATAAAAAAACCTTTTTTCGGGGCATATGCAAGGACCCGACACCAAATGTTAAGGGCCGCCGTATATTGATCAAACTCTTTTTTGCCACCATTTAAAGCAATGTCACCATAGAAACGGATCCAATCAAAGCTGTCATTAACAATTTCTGGCAAAACCTCTGTGATTCGTTTCCCAAGTATTTTAGCCCCAAAGAGCCCTGTCAGTTTTTCAAAAGCCGGATTGACTTCAATAAACTCATAATCACACGGCTTACCGGCTTCATCACAGACAATTTTGTGATAAGCATAACCCATCGGGGCATGTTCCAGAATCGATTGATACATAGCGTCATTCATGCGGCTTCACCCTTTCAGCTAACTTTTATGAACCATAACAATTCTTATATACCCAAATGCTGGCGATTTATGCCTGGATCTTCTGCCAATCACTTCATTTTCTTCAAATTTTTGCCGTTTCTGCATCTGTTTAACTTTGATCCCATTCATTGAAAAAGAGGATCTATCCCGGTTCGGACAAATCCTCTTAACTTATTATCGTGTCTATTTTCTGCTTATCTCAATCAGGCGATTTCCATACCCAAAATTAAAATGCTGCCTTGTAAATGGCAATCACATCATCTTTGGTTGGGCATTTGGGATTTCCACCGGTACAGATATCAGCCAAAGCCAGGTCAGCCAATTCACTGAAATCTTCTTCTTTAACGCCGATTTCTGCCAGTCCAGAGGGAATGCCAACATCTTTAGACAATTGTTTGATGGCTTCAATGGCCAGTTCGTTAATTGCTTCTTTGCTTTTGTGCGCTGTATCAACGCCCATTGCTTCTGCCACCGCTTTTAAACGATCACCCACCGCATCAGCATTGAAGGCTGCAACATGAGGAAGCAAAATGGCATTGCAGACGCCGTGAGGCAGATCATAAAAACCACCCAGCTGGTGAGCCATGGAATGAACGATTCCCAAGCCGCCGTTCGAGAAGCCCATACCGGTGACAAATTGTCCATAAGCCATATCATCCCGGGCCGCCACATTTTCTCCGTTGGCAACCGCTTCTCTTAAACTACCAGCGATCGCTTTGATCGCTTCTAAGTTGAATAAATCAGTAAACCGGGAAGCTCCGGCGGTGGTATAGCCTTCAACGGCATGGGTCAAGGCATCCATCCCGGTGGCTGCTGTTAATGATTTTGGCATTTTTACCATTAAATTGGGGTCATTAACCGCCACTGTGGCCAGGCAGTTTGGATCGACAATAACCATTTTCAGTTTACGATCTTCATCAGTGATAACATAATTAATCGTTGCTTCACTGGCGGTTCCCGCCGTTGTATTGATCGCTACGATTGGTAATGATTTATTGGCGGTTTTGCCAACACCTTCATAATCCCGCAGATCCCCGGGATTAGTAGCTAAAATGGCAATTCCCTTGGCCGTATCCTGGGGTGATCCGCCACCGATGCTGATTACAAAATCGCATTCGTTATCTTGCAAGGCCTGAAGACCGGCGTTGACATTGGTAACTGTCGGGTTTGGTTTAACATCAGAAAACATGGCATATGCCACTTCAGCATTATCTAACACATTGAGTACTTCCTGGACAATTCCAGCATCGATGAGCACCTGATCGGTTACAACTAATGCTTTTTTGACATTCATCCGTTTGATTTCCGGGGCAATGAGTTCGATTGCACCGGGTTCCATAATTACGACTGGTGGAAAATAATAGGTTCTTGCCATTTTGGGTACCTCCAAATTTTTTCGACTGTAAACAGTTACATTTCTTTATCATTGTATCAAATTTTTGATGTGATTCAATTGACATAGCTCTCTAACTGTCACATAAGTGACAGTTAATAAAATGTGTCACTTTTCTGCGGCAAAAAAATAATCGTTATCTGATGACAGGGCAGCTGTTATCAAATAACGATTGTCATAAAAAATATTAACCTACAAAAACAATAAGTAGTGTCTGAGCTTTTCCGGAATTGCCTCAATCAGTAATTTAGCAAATTCAGCTGGCTCCATGACCATCCCCTCGGTCACCCATTTAAAGGTCATATCCATGGATCCCTGACAATACATGTCCAGTAGGAATTGATCATCTTTTTCCAGGGGCTTTCCGGTTTTTTGGACAATCCGATTCGTATAATAATCCGTTATCAGCTTTAAATCGTAATCAAAAATCGAATTGCAGTCACTGGATTTAAATGCCGCTGTAAAAAAATCTTTCTCCGCCCGGACAAAGGCAAATTTACGGGTTAGGCCTTCTTCCAGCGTGAGACTGACCCCCATCTGCTTAATTGATTGTTGCGCCAATTTATCAAAATACCAATTAACTAAGTCATATTTATCCTGAAAATAACGATAAAACGTCTGTCTTGTTAATTCACATTGATCAACAATTTCTTTAACGGTTATTTTATCTAAAGGCTTTGTAACCATTAGCGTTTTAATCCCCTGAGCCAACCGTTCTTTTGTTCGATCATTTGCATCCATTGATAACCCTCTTAACTAAATATTTAAATTTTTTACAAATTTATCACCAGTTTCTCTTATTAATCTTATCGGCCTCGGTAATCGATGTCAATGAAATATTTTATCAACTCACCTAAAATAATCTCGGTTACGCTCTTTTAGATGGGCCACATAAAAAGAACTCCTTTTATTGACCGTTTCGCGATGCGTCGATCAGTAATCGGAGTTCATTTTTAACAACCAATAAACGCAACTAAAACCAATGGTTTTCGTCTACTGTACTGCTTTTTTGTGAATAGTGTGTGTATTTATGCTTTGATTTCTTTTTTGCTGATCAGATAAGCCATACCCATCAGTGCTAATAATCCCATAGTAGCCATTAATGCATCCTGACCCATGTCTTGAGTACCAGTTTTTGGGTTAGAAGATGATTTCTGGTAACAGAGATATGGTTCCAGATACAAACAGGATGCGGTCAGATCGACATCACCATAGCAAGGACTGATCCAAACACCTTCGCCGCCATAGATAGCTAACGGATTAACACCACCAGAGGTACAAAGATCCAGAATACCATCTCGGATTACAACCCAGCTAGCTGCATATAATGCAGTTGCTACACCAGTTTCGGTGGTTGATTTAACAGTTGTGTATCCGCCTTTAACGATGGCGTCATCGCCAGCGCCAATACCCATGCTCTGGCCACTAACTGAATCAGTAATGACATCGACGTCGCCGCCGTTGATTACCAGGTCATTGTCTGCCCAGAGACCATAGGCTCCGCCGGTTCCAGTATGGACTGCCGTTGCATCAAGCCATCCGTCATTGATGATTAAATCACCATTGTCAACAAGTATACCATAGGCATTATGGGTATTGTCACTTGTTAAAGCGGTTAATTCATAATCACCATCATTAAGCACGAGATCGCCGTCCATGACATGAATTGCTGAATATTCGCCGACTGCCGTCAGTTCGCCAGGTCCGCCCATGGTCAGGTTTCCGACAACTTCAACTGCGCAGCCATCCGGATTCACAACAAGGTTTTCACCTTTGAGGATCATGGCAAAATTGCTACCCATATCAGCTGCAACAACCTGTTTGCCAACAAAACCGTTTAAGGTTAAGGCGTTGGTTATTGCATCATAAGAGTAGTCAGTACCAACGGTGTTCAGGAGTACATCAATAAAGGTTGTTGCATCTCTCCATAAACCGAGTGCTGGAACTGCTTTTACCTCAATGGTTCCTTCATCTGCTGCAGTTTCGATTACTGGTGCTTCAGCAACGGCTACAACCGGTGCATCAGCAGCTGGGGTTTCAGCAGCTGGCGTTTCCACTGCCGGCGCTGCTGCCACTGGTTCAACCGCCGCTGGCGTTTCCACTGCAGGCGTTTCTGCTGCTGGCGTTTCTACTGCGGTATTTAGCACCTCATCAACTGGTGCTCCCTCAACTTCCAGAACCACGAGTGTTGGTTCTTCAACAACTTCTTCTGCGGCAAATGTTGATACCGGTATTAACATTAACACCATCATCACAACCAGCAACAAAGCCATCAATTTCGACATTTTTTTCACTTCACTATTCCTCCTTTCAATGGAATTGTTTTCTGTGTACATCACACCCCAACTGGTGTGAAATTACACAGTTATCACTACGATATTGTTTTTACCCTCTTTTATCATAAATAACAAAAATATTTAAAAAAAATAAATTATTTGAAATCTTTTTTTGTTAGCCGTTGGCATTCAAGTCCAGCATTTCACCAAAGTCTTTTTTTTTTGACTTAGTTTTGTTAATTCAAGCTGCTGGCAAACGGTACAACGGTGGCTCCCGGGGCCGCCGAACCACTTGGCACAACGATGATCTGAATGCCTTCCAACCGCAGTGCCATCCCTTCGGTACCGGCACTGGCACCGTTTTTAGCCCAGTCCAACCAGCCATAATTCTGGGCATGGACACGATAATAAACATCATATTTACCCACATCGACACCATCGAGCTCAATCCGGATTCCTTCCAGACGCAGACTAAGACCGGTTGTTCCACTAAGGTCACCGTTGCTGACCATTGGTTGCCAACCGATATTCTGAACATGGGTCTGATACTGAATGGCCACATTGACTTCGCTGTTATCCACCAGAATTTTGATTCCTTCCAGGCGCAGGCCCTGGCCAACCGTCCCACTGATTTCACCATTTTTTTTGGCACTCTGCCAGCCGACATTCTGAACATGCGTGGAATAGTACACATCCACATAGGAAGCAGGCAGGCTGATAAAGGGTCGCATATTTGCATACGCATAAGATTCTGCGGTCGATCCGGCATAACCGTAGATGGTAAGATGGGGAATGGTTCCGAACACCTGTCCATCAAAAGTCAGGGTACTGTTAAAAATAGTAATTTTAGTCAGGGCATTGCAATTGGCAAAGGCCGCATAACCAATGGTCGTAACGGAACTGGGGATAATGATGCTGTTCAGCGTCTGGGCACCCCAGAACGAACCATTTCCGATGGTTGTTAAACCGTTTCCTAAAAAGACCGAATCCAGATTGGGACAATTGTAAAACGAACGCATCCCCAAACTTGTCACACTGTTTGGCAGGTTCACACCCGTTATGCTGGTGTTTCCGTTAAATACATCGCTGCCTATTTCCAGCACACTTTTGCCATCAAGTGTAGCTGGGATATCGACATTACCACCGCTTCCCGTATAGGCAACAATCCTGATCCCCCCGACGATCGTATCATACCAGTAATCCCCGGCATGAATGCTGTTAAGCGAAATTTCTGACCGTTGTGTTTCTTCATTTAAGCTCTGGTTTTCATCACTGGCTTCCAAATCAAGGTTTTTGATTAATTCAGTATCGTGATTCTGTTCTTTAGCCATAATACCGATTGGAAACACACAGATACCAGCAATGATCAGCCCACAAAAAACTTGTTTTACTAACCCGTTCATTTTTGGCCTCCTTTTTTAAAAATACGCATTCGTGCTTGCGAAACTAAAAACACCGCTTACGGTACTTTCGCAATTGTCTAAACTAATTCTTTACCATGTTCTTCAAAGAACTAATCTGATCGCGATCTGTTCATCGTCTTCTGTAAAACCTTTGCTTATATGATCATCTTACCCTGAACTCATGGATTTAAACGATGGGTGTCGTTTTACTGATGCCATAAAAAAAGATCCGCTACCAGGTAACGCATCTTTTTTTGGTATAATATCACTATCCAAGCTTTCTTAATACAATTCAGGTCTCCGATCTTTAAAAACGGTCATGCTCTTTCTGGTTTGATCCAGTTCAGCCACGTCCACATCGGCGATAATCAATTTTTCTTCCGGATCAGCTCCAGCATCTGCCAGTAGCTTGCCCAGAGGATCAATGATCATCGAGTTGCCAGCGTTTTGTTGATCCTTTACTGCCGCACCACAGCCATTAACGGCGACCACAAAAAACTGGTTTTCGATAGCCCGGGCCTGATTCAGAACCCGCCAATGACGAACCCGGGGTAAGGGCCATTCAGCCGGGACAAAAAGCACCTTTGTACCAGCCAGCGCCTGTTTTCTGGCCCATTCGGGGAAACGGATCTCATAACAGATGATGATCCCGCAGGGAATGCCGTCAAGGTCAAAGGTAACCAACTGCTGGCCCGCCCCGAAACGCTTGTCTTCACCGGCATAACTAAACAGGTGGGCCTTGTCATAATCGGCAATAATTACTCCTTGCCGATTAACCACGTAGCCGGTATTATAAAAATAACTGCCTTTTTTCGTGGCCACCGAACCTCCGACAATGTTAATATGCAGTTCCTCGGCCAATTGGCTCAGAAACGCTTTCGCCCGTTGCCCATCCGCCAACCGCTCATCCAGATCATCGGTAATAAACCCGCCACTCCACATTTCCGGCAACACCGCTACATCTGCCCCAGCGGCTGCAGCCTGGCGGATTAAGCCCTCGGCATTACGATAATTAACGTCAATCTGTCTTAGGATCACCTGCATTTGAATTGCACATATTTTCATTTCATATCCTTTCAATTACATCAATGGTGCCATAATTCTTAAAACTGCCTGCCCCACTTTTGTTAAAAATGCGGTTTGCTCCCAATCCGAATAATGCACTTCCCGACTCGCTTTGATACAATCCAGCAAGTCAGCCTTGATCTCCTGCACCGTTTGCGAGCCGTAAACCCAGGTACCGCATTCGTAATTCCAGGTCAGGCTGCGGTAATCCATATTGATGGAGCCAACAATCGCAACCTGATCGTCGGTGACCAGTACCTTGCCGTGAATAAAGCCCGGGGTGTATTCATAAATCCGCACCCCTTCCGCCAGCAGCTCGCCGTAAAATGCCCGGGTGGTGGCATAAACCAGCTTTTTATCGGGAATACCCGGGGTGATAATTCGCACATCCACTCCGCTACGGGCTGCCAGTAAAATACAATTCGTCAGATCCGTATCCAGAATCAGATAAGGAGTGGTCAGATAGAGATACTCTTTAGCGTTGGCAAAAATAGTCATATAGGTGTTGGCCGCTGGATTTCGGGGGTTCATCGGCCCATCACAAAACGGCATTACCAATTCATCGTCTGTCTCCGGAGCGACTGTCGCCTTGAAGTCATCGAGTTGCGAAACCGCCCCGGTGGAATAGTCCCACATATTAATAAACATGGTGGTGAGGCTAAAAACCGCCGCCCCTTCGAGCCGAATGGCCATATCCTTCCAATGGCCGAAACGCACCTTTTGATTGATGTATTCATCACCGATATTAATGCCACCGGTGATGGCCACCCGGCCATCAACTATGGTCATCTTGCGGTGATCCCGAAAGCTGATAAACTTAAACAGTGATGGCGAAAAAGGGTTATACGGAATACTCTTTATCCCGTGTGCCGCACAGCTTTGATAAAAATCTTTGGGCAGGGTCGACAGACTTCCCATCTCGTCCACCAACATCCGGATTTCTACCCCGGCCGCCGCTCTTTCATAGAGGGCGGCCATCAGTTCATCGTACATTTTACCACCGGTAACAATAAAATATTCCAGAAAAATAAATTTTTCAGCCGTTTTAATGGCTTCCAGGTTCGCCCGATGCATGTCCTCGCCCAGCTTCAAATAGGTCGTTCGGGTATTTTGCCAAACCGGCAGATCACTCAGCCGATGAACCAGCTCCACCTGTTTTCTGATGCTCTTGTCATCAATCGATTCCAACACAGCCTGGTTCTGTTCCAATCTTAAAAAGGTACGCTGATTCACTTCATCCCAGCGTTTTTTTGATTTTTTGGGAACCCGCTGCCGTCCCCAGATAAAATAAATAACAATCCCAACGGCTGGAAATGCCAACACAAAAATGATCCATGAAATTTTATAGGCGGCCGTCTTTTTGCGATAGACAATATTAAGCACCACAAAAACAGCCACCCCTTCAATGATCCAATAGGCAACCACTGCATCTTCAGAAAACTGCAGGATAACCAATCCGATGATTCCTAATTGCAAAGCAATTAAAACCACATTGACGATCAACCTGAACCTGTTTTGATAATGGTTCGACGAACTTCTCATTGCAACCTCTCTCCCACTCATTTCATAAAAAATCGGATCTCCCCGATTTCGCTGACTACTTTTTTTGTATTTTTATGCTTTTTTAATTATATGCTATGTTTAAGTCAGACACAACCAGCTAACGGCGTTTTTAGCGGATTAACAAAACCTATTGACTAAGCAGCTTTTGTCAGTAGCTCTGCCTTACTTGTCTCACTTACATATTTTGAATTTATTTAATAATCGCAGTCACCATCAATCGATCTTTTTTAACCGAGAAGCTTTTACTTGCTGACCAGTTCACATATTTTTTAGGTATTGCATCATTTTATTATGATATCAGGACAACTATCGTTTATGAAAACGATATTATAGTAAATTTATTTATTATTACAAATGTGTTGACAAAACCGTATTTGAATATTAAACTTGTTTATAATTCAACCATTAAGGAGGACAAGCATGACAGCTCATTTAACTCAGAAGGAAAATTTTTTGCGGGTAGCCCGGGGCGAAATGCCGGAATATGTGCCGGTTTCATCTTATTTCGGTCCTAATGCACCGCTTCTTACCATGGCCGACCCCTGTATTTTAGGCAGTTTTCGGGGGCCTGGGGGCGGTGTCGACCCTTGGGGCGTCACCTTTGTAACCGGTGAAGAAATTAATTTTGCCGCCCTGCCAAAACCCAATGACTTTATTTTGACCGATGTGACTAAATGGCGGGATGTGATCAAAGCTCCGGACTATACCGGCTTTGACTGGGAAGCAGCAGCCCGGGATGACCGTAAAAAATACGTTCAGGATCCTGACCAAACAGCCTTTGTTCTCAGTGGATTTGCTGACTTATTTCAGCAGTTCATCGGGTTTATGGGCTTTACTGAGGGGCTTTGCGCCATCTATGAAGAACAGGAAGAAGTTGAAGAGCTGCTTGACTACATGCTGGAACACTCCCTCTATATCACCAAAAATCTGCTTCACTTTTATAAACCGGAAGGCTATTACCTGCTCGATGATACCGCTTCAAAACTCAACCCCTTTATTTCGCCCAAATTATTTGAAGAGATCTTTGTACCCCGTTATAAAAAATGTCTGGATCTGGTCAGAGACGAAAATATTCCAATTTTTTACCATAATTGCGGTCGCTGCGAAGATTTGATCCCCTCAATGGTGGACATCGGGGTCAACGTTTGGGATCCGGCTCAGGTTGAAAATGATCTGGTGGGAGTAAAACAAAAATATGGCGCCAAGCTGGCAATCAACGGCGGTTTTGAATTTAGAATGCCCAGCACCTGGCCAGTGGTCGATGAAGAAGAAGTCCGGGAAGCGGTTCGAAACACCTTTGATCGACTTGCACCCAACGGCGGTTTTATCTTCAATGGGATGCTGACCTCGCTGGATTATTTTGACCCCAAGGTTCAGGAAGTCAACGGCTGGATCGTCGATGAAGCAAATCGTCTGAGCAAAACAGTTTACAATTAATATGAACATTATTATCTTAGGGGGATTTCTGGGTTCCGGAAAAACCAGCGTTTTATTGCAGCTTGCCGGCCATCTGATCGGGAATCAGCCTTCCAATACGACCCGGGTGGTCATTCTGGAAAATGAAATCGGTGAGGTCAGTGTTGATGACAGCTTACTCAAAAAAAACGGCTACCAGGTAACCAATCTATTTTCCGGCTGCGTCTGCTGTACCATGTCCGGAGAACTGATTCTGAATCTGCATCGGATCAGAACCGATTTCAATCCCGAGCTGATAATCATGGAAACGACTGGCGTGGCCTTTCCCGATAACATCCGCCAGACCATCAACCAGTCGCTGCCAGAACTTACGGTTCAGGTCACCTGTATCACCGATGCCAAACGCTGGTTACGGCTGCTGCAGCCTATGGAGATGCTCCTGGAAGGGCAACTGGAAGCTGCTGATGTGATTCTGATCAATAAGATCGATCTGGTCGACGACCAGACCTTGTCCGAAGTGGAGACTTCCATCCGATCCTTTAACGACCACGCCAAATGCTTCAGAATCAGCGCCGCCCAGCCGATTGACCCGGTCATTTGGGGAACCATCTTGAATACCGAACAGGAGGCACCAATCAATGAATAGCCAACAACCTCACCATCGTCATGACGAAAATTGTGGTTGTCATGGTGACCATCACCACGCTGCGCCCGCCCATCAACCTGAGCGCCATCAACACAACCCTCAAGCGATTACGGTAAAAACCCATGATGCCAGCCTGGTTGGCTCATATCGCTTAACGATTGAGCTAAGCTTTGAAGAAGCAGTAACCACCCTGGATGCGGCGCTTAAAAAAATCGCCGCCCAAATTACTGAACGGGGGGGGATCATCGGCCATATCAAGGCCAATCTGACTGCCGAAGGTCAAAGCTGTATGATTTCCCTCACCGAAGAAAAACCCGATTGGCATTACAACGACAGCCGTCGCTGTCAGGTAGAAGGAGTGGCGATTGTCTTCGGTATCTTACCTGAGCAGTTGACTGCGATTCTTAACACCGTTCTGGGCCCTTACCGCTTGGCCTAATGCCGTATCTAAACGAACTTGAAAAATACCTGTTACCGCATTATTGTATGCTGCGTAACAGGTATTTTTGTTATTTTAGTAATTCCCGGATCACCCTGGGAATATCGGTGTTATTGATATAGGCACCCCGAACCGGGTCGGAACCCACAGCATATTTTCTAAACAAATCGGAACCCGGCCCTTTGGCAAAAATAGGCACCAGCTGATTCGTATGGCTTTGGCTGTTCCAGACCATCGTCGGCATGACCCCTTTTCCATTATTGACCACCTCATTATAAATACCACTACTGCCTGTTAAATAGCCGGTTTCGTGATCACTGGTGACAATCACCAGGGTTTCTGACCAACTGCTGTTACCTTCCACCCAGTCACACACCGCGGCAACGGCCTGGTTAAACGCAGTTTCTTCTTCAATCATTCGACCACTCTGATTCTTACTGGCGGCCCAATCAACAGCGCCGCCTTCAATCATCAGGAAAAATCCCTCCTCGTTATTGTCCAGTACATTAAGGGAATCCCGGGCCATTGTCGCCAGCGAGGGCACCTGATTATTCAACGCAACCGCAAAAGGCTGGGCATTAACATCGCCAGTCCGGCCATACTGCAGGGTCGTATAAACCGGTGGCACGCCGATCACCCGATCCGGTGCGGCTCCGCTCTGGAGGGCTTCAAAATCGGCCTTGGTCTGGATCAGCTGCCATGAGTCAGGATCGCCATCGCCATCGGCGTCATTGCCCAAGGCTCCCGCCTCCAGAGCCGCCCAGGTTTCCTGGCCACCGACAAATTGATAATGCTCGGCTTCAATGCTGCTACGTTTAACGCTGTCATCATTATATAAAGGATTTCCAGCGCCCATGATCACATCAATCCTACTATCTCTGATCATTTCATTGGCAATCCCACTGTAATTACTGCGATCCGTGTCATGCGCCACAAAAGCTGCCGGGGTGGCATGACTGAGTTCCACTGAGGTGACCACTCCGGTGGATTTTCCGTTTGCTTCAAAATCTTCAGTCAGATTACGTAAATTATTCTGATTGGGATCGACTCCGACCGCGCCATTATAGGTTTTAGTACCAGTGGCCATGGCGGTGGCAGAAGCGGCGGAATCCGTCGGCCTGTTTTTCAGCTCATCAAAACTGCTCCAAATCGTGGCTGGATCATAGGTATAACGGGCATCATCTGCAGATTCGATTTTTCCGGTCGAGTAGGTACTCATAAAATACTGGGTTGGAAAGTTCTCATATACCTGGATTCCGCCCTGACCACCGGTGAAATAGTCGGTAGCTAGAATATGGTTGGCACCGCATCCATCTGAAATCAGCACGATTACGTTTTTAAAAGCAGTTGTGTCGTCCGGCGGGGCTGCTCCTTTGGGGGTGATCACCATCCGGATCGCTTCCATCCGATAGGAAAGCCCTTCGGTTCCTGCTAACTCACCGTTTTTAACCCATTGTTGCCAGCCCTGATTCTGAACATGCGCCTGATAATACACGTCAAATTTCTCCGCTTCAGAACCAGTGAGTTTGATGCGGACTGCTTCCATCCGTAATGACCGGCCTGTCGTCCCAGCCTCGGCACCGTCATCAACCCAGTTCTGCCAGCCGATATTCTGAACATGGGTTTTGTAGGTAATTCCTAAATTAGGGTGATCGTTGATTTTTAATCTGATCCCTTCCAGGCGCAGTGAGCGGCCGGTCGTTCCGCTGACACCAGCATCCGACTGCCATTCCTGCCAGCCGACATTCTGGATATGGGTTTGGTAACTGCTCTGGAAAGTCACAGCCTGCGGCTTTGTTTCCACTGCGTTGACACAAACCGACAAGGAAATCATTAGCATCAATCCGAGCAGCATCATCCACATTCCAGTTCTTATCTTTTTCATGGTTTCATCTTCTTTCATCGTAAAGAGATTATCCCCAACATCAGCGATGGCTTTTTTTGCTTTTAACTGCTAAAACCTCAGTTCAGGTTTTTGTAGAAAAAGATGGCCAACTGAGTCCGATCCCGGAGATTCAGTTTTTCCAAAATCACGCTAATGCGGTTTCGCACGGTTCCTTCACTTAAATACAGGCTCTCGGCAATTTCCCGGTTACTAAGCCCCTGGGCCACCCGGTCGAGCAGTTCCCGTTCCTTCTCACTCAGATCAAAATAATCTACCGACCGGGGTTCTTGCTGATTAATCAGTCCCGGAATCTTGGTCACAATATCCTGGCCAAAGACACTTTGACCGATCTCTACTGCTCTTAGGGCAGGTACAATGCTTTCAAAATCCTGTTTGATGATATACCCTTTTGCTCCCAGTTTAAGCGCTTTGATAATATATTCATCATCTAAAAAAGTAGTTAAAAATAAAATTCGGGCCGTTTGATCAATGGCCAGGATTGCCGCAGCGGCTTCCAGCCCGGTTTTCACCTCCATCCGGATATCCATCAGCAGCACATCCGGTTTAAGCTTACGGTATAAGGCAATCGCTTCTTCGCCATTGTGCCCGATTCCAATCACTTCAATATCCCCCTGAGCTTCAATAATGGTTTTTAGTGATGCACAGACCAGCCGGTCATCATCGACAACAAGTATTTTCATGTTTCCCCCTCTATTTTATACTTTAGGCAATTTAACAAACTGCCACGAGCTTCGCTGCCGGTTTGCGCTAAACAACCAGAAGAAATCGCAAAGCGAATTTCTTCTTTGTCGCGGGCAGTCGCCAACTACAAGCAAGCTTGTGATTGGCTCATTGCCTTTGCGAATTTCTACACTAGGGCGGACAGTCTATCGACTGTTCACCTACACGTTACTAAATTGTTTGCAAAAACCGACATCAAAGCAAATTCCGTTCGATGTTTTAAATTACAAATTCATTTCTACAAGTCATTTTTAGGCACGGAGATAAAGATCCGAAATCCCCGCTCCGTAGTAATATGAACGTTGCCATTCAGGGCAGCCACCCGGTCTCTGATATTTTTTAGCCCGATACCGTCGCCATCAAGACTGGCACTGCCGCTGCCGTTATCCTGTACCACCAGTTGGATCAATCCCGGATGTTCCCGAACCACCAGTTCCACTTCATTGGCTTGAGAATGACGAATCGTATTGGATAAGGCTTCCTTGACCACCGCGATAAAACAATATTTCACTTCTTTATCCAACGGCGATTCCACATCATAGTCAAATTTAACCGGACAAAATTCAAAATTCTTAATCAGCGTCTGCAGTTCCAGCTGCAAATCCAGGGATTCATCGTGAAGATCGTGGACGCTGTTTCGAATACTATCCATGGCTTCTGAAAGGGTTTCTTTGATCTGAATTAACCCTTCCCGAGTTTTTTCTTCCTGGCTGATTGCCAACAGCGCCCCGGTTTGCAAAATACTCCGGGACAGCATGTGTCCGACATTATCATGAATATCCCGGGCAATCCGGTTGCGTTCAGTCAAAGTGGCCAGATTCAGTTCATAGTCCTGCTTTTCCATCAGCATTTTATTCTTTTTTTCCAGCTGCAGGGCGGTTTCCCGGGTGGTGTCCCGGAGAGCATTGTAATCCTGTCTGAGTGTTTCCAGCGAGAGCGTCCGTTTTTTGACAAAATAAGCCACCAACATAAATACCGGAATCAGCACCACCGCAGTGCCACTCAGCGCTGTAAAACCGGTTGCGGCTGGCAGCAGCGCCAGCGTCCACAACCATTTATAGCGGGAAATCAAAATGTCATAGCCGATCAGTGGCACAAATAAAAGATAAACCGGCTCAAAAAAACAGATTAGCAGATAGCCGCCAAACAATCCCGCTGTCACCGGCCCTTCCTTTAAATAACTGGATGCCGCCGCAAAAATCACCGCCACCAGTACCGGAGCAATCAGCAGCACATTATCCACCGTGGTTAGATACAAGGCCAGACAGAATCCAAAAACAATTACCTTATCAATCAGCTTATTCATTTTTACCTGCCTTTATCAGAATCGTATCGCTGTCAGCACTACAATTTTATCACTACTTTAACATAAATGGTGACATTTGTCATACCCGATCGGGAGGCTTATCACTATTAAAGCGTGTGCCAATGGCGTAAAATAAAAGCATCAACCAATATAAAACTGTTTGCGCTGCTGCTTAAGCAGGCATACCGATAAAGGAGAAAGAAAATGGTCATTAATGTCAAAAATCTGGTAAAACGTTACGGCGATCTGATCGCTCTCGATCACTTCAATCTGGAGGTACAGGAAGGGGAAGTCCTCGGGCTGCTGGGCCCCAACGGTTCAGGAAAAACCACCGCCATCAACTGTATTTTATCGCTCTTAAAATACGATAAGGGAACAATTGATATCTTCGATCAACCGATGACTCCGGATGCCTACCATCTTAAGCGGGACATCGGGATTGTCATGCAGAATGTCGCTGTTTTTAATGAACTGACTGTATATGAAAATATCGACTACTTTTGCGGTCTGTACATTTCTGATAAACAGACCCGTAAAAAACTGGTGGCCGAGGCCATTGATTTTGTCGGTCTGAATGATTTTTCTAAATTCTATCCCAAAAAACTCAGTGGTGGGCTGCTGCGACGCTTAAACATCGCCTGTGGAATTGCCCACCAGCCAAAGCTTATTATTCTCGATGAACCAACTGTGGCCGTCGATCCTCAGAGTCGCAACAATATTCTGGAAGGGATCCAGAAGCTGAATCAGCAGGGCGCCACGATTATCTACACCTCGCATTATATGGAAGAGGTGGAGCAGATCGCCAGTCGTATTGCCATCATGGATAAAGGCAAGATCATTGCCATGGGCACCAACGAAGAGCTGAAGAAAATGATCAAATCCGGGGAACACATCAACCTCGAACTGCTCAATCCCGGAGATCTCGACCTGGCCGGAATTAACGCCCTACCCCATATCATTTCAGCCGAACGCCGTGACCACCAGTTGGTGATCAAGTCTGAGCGTGGTAAGAATAATCTGATCCCCATTCTGGATCACCTGAAAGATCAACAGATTGCCATTGGAAAAATCTATTCCGAGCCACCAACACTTAACGATGTCTTTCTGGAAATCACCGGCAAAGAGTTACGAGATTAGGAGGAGCCATGTTTTTATTTAATTATCGCTATCGACTTAAGTGCATTCTCCGGGATCGGGAATTGATGTTCTGGACCCTGATGTTTCCTATTCTGCTGGCTACCCTGTTCAATCTGGCTTTTTCTAATATTACCAGCGCCGAAGAATTTGTTAAAGTTAAGGTAGCCGTCGTTGAGAATGAAGATCTTGATGCCAACCCGGCTTTCAGCGAAGCCCTGGACGACACTACTGATATTTTTGAGGTTACCTATACCACCCGAGCGAACGCAGACGAGTTGCTCACCAACAATCAGATTGACGGATATATCGTTTTCGACCCGGACCTCAACCTGGTGGTCAATCGATCCGGTCTTAATCAGACCATTATCCGGGGCTTTCTGGATGATTTTTTACAATCTTCGGCTACCATCGTCACCGTTATCACCAAAAATTCCACTGCCCTGGATCAAGGTATCCTGGCCGGGATTACCAATCGCACCGAATACTTGCGGGCCGTTTCGGCCAGCAACTCCAACCCCGATCCAGTTGTCAATTATTTTTATGCGTTAATTGCAATGACCTGTTTATACGGCGGCTTTCTGGGGGTCAAAGAAGTGGTTGCCATCCAGGCTGATCTTTCGGATGTCGGGGCCCGAATCAATCTGGCACCGACCAATAAGCTGAGTGTCCTTATCTCTTCAATGCTGGCGGCTACCACCGTTCAACTGGTGGAACTGCTTATTCTGCTGGCCTTTGTGATCGGCGTGTTGGGCATCAGCTTCGGCGATCAGCTGGGTTATGTCGCTCTGACCTGTGTCGTCGGAAGCCTCACCGGGGTGACTTTCGGGGCCTGCGTCGGAGTCATTGTCAAAAAAGGTGAGGGGCTGAAGACAGGAATCCTAATCGGCTCCACCATGACGATGTGCTTCCTGGCCGGAATGATGTTTGCCGATATGAAGTATATCATCGCCACTAAAATCCCGATTCTTGGCTACCTCAACCCGGCCAACCTGATCACCGACAGCTTTTATGCCCTCTATTACTACAATACGCACACTCAGTTTTTCACCAATATCCTGCTGTTGTGTGGTTTCACCATTTTATTCAGCGCAATTACGTACTTTGTGTTAAGGAGACAGAAATATGCAAGTTTATAAAGCTTTTTTTCGGATCATCCAGAAGAACCGGGGCCAGATCCTCATCTATCTGGTGGTCTTTATGGTACTGGCACTACTATTGACCAACGCCTACAACCCGCCCCAGGATACCGATTTTACTAAAACCCGGGTCAATATTGCATTTATTAATGAAGACGATGATTCTCAACTGGTGGCAGGGCTTAAAAACTATCTGGGCGAATACGCCAACCTGGTGGATCTTCCTGATGATTCCCAAAAACTTCAGGATGCGCTGTTTTTTCGGCAGGTTGAATACATCCTGCGGGTGCCGGAAGGCTTCACCGCAGCGATGCTAAACGGCCAGGATATCCAACTGGAAAAAACCATCGTCCCTGATTCTCCCAGTAATATTTATATAGATCTGCTGATCAACAAATACTTAAATACTGCAAAAACCTATGTCACTTATCTGCCCGAACTAACCCAGACCGAACTGGTCAGCTATCTGAAAACAGATCTGACCAAAGAAACCGAGGTCACGGTTATCTCAAGTGATCGCCACTCGGATAACGCTGAAAAATCTAGCTACTATTTTAATTATCTTTCCTATTCGCTTTTTGCTATTCTGATTTTGGGGGTCTGTTCGGTAATGCTGGTCTTTAATGATACCGATCTGAAGCGACGCAACCTCTGTTCGCCGATGCGCGCAGCAACAATGAACGTTCAGATGATTTTTGGTAATATCAGTTATGCGGTACTGACCTGGTTGGTGCTGATCGCTGCCAGCTTTGTGATGTATGGCAGCTACATGTTCACCACCAATGGCCTGCTGCTGTTGCTTAATTCCTTTGTCTTTACCCTGGCAGCACTTTCGATCAGCTATCTGATCGGCAACCTGGTTAAAAGCCGGGGCGCCATGTCAGCAGTGGCCAATGTCTTTGCTCTGGGCACCAGCTTTCTCAGCGGCGTCTTTGTACCCCAGGAACTGCTTGGCCCCAATGTCCTGATGATTGCCAGCTTTACTCCGACCTACTGGTATGTTAAGGCCAATAATGAAATCGCCAATGCAGTCAGTTTCAATGCCGACACGCTTCAGTCGATTTTTACCAGCATGGTACTGGTGCTGGCCTTTGGGATAGCGGTGCTGGGGGTAACCCTGGTACTGATTAAGCAGCGTCGGGTGGAAGGGTGATTGGTTGGATCGATACATAGAAAGTAAAAAACAGGTTCGGGACAACGAGGGGGTTGTCCTGACCTGTTTGTTTTATTCGTTGGAAAATCGTCTCCAACTGCTGAGATAACAACAACTTGAGTCAGATCGATAGCAACCATCATCCTTTGCTTAAACAATGTCACAATTTTATACATTGTTCTTATAAATACTTGCCTATCCTTCCCAAACCAACTATAATAAAGATGAGGTGATACCGATGCTGACACTTGCTCAAATTAAATCTGAATTTAAACCAAATACCCCAATTTTTTTATCTGATCTGGAAAATGCAAACATAATTTCCGGTGATGCGTTAAGAAAATCCTTTTCCCGGATGGCTAAGACCGGAGCGCTCCGACGCTTTCAAAAGGGTATTTACTATATCCCAGAAAAAACCATCTTTGGTGAATCGTCGCTAAATCCCGCTGATGTGATCCGGCGAAAATATCTTAGCGACGATAACAATCAGTACGGCGTTTTAACCGGTCTGGCCTTGCTGAATAAATGGGGGCTCACCACCCAGGTTCCCAACGTCATCGAAATTTCAACCAACAATGAAACCAACCGCAAGCGACAAGTTCTAGTCGGCGGTCAAGCTGTGATTCTCAGGCGTTCCCGAACGCCTATTACCAATGAAAATGGAACCCTGATTGAATTTCTCGAAGCCCTTTCAAGCATCGATTTTAACAATGTCGAACAGCTTAATTATTTGTGTAACTACCTCAAAAGCCAAAGCTTTTCACGGTCGCTACTCGATCAGGCACTCATCGCCTATCCGAAAAAAATTTATCAGGAATTGGTTGAAAGTGGGATGATTTATGATTTTGTATAAATCAGTCATCGATACCTACCATTTTGAACCCTTCCGGGTCTATGCTCAGGATATTTGATCTACCTTTATTGACAAAGTCTTCGCCATATTTAAATTCCTGAACCCGGTTATCCCGATTGATGGAGGGCAGGAAAAAAATGGCAAAAGAAATCAGGCCGACTACCAGATTGGCCAGTAATTCACAGACCACATCGACCCGATCGCGGGTAAAATTAAAATTCGTGAACCGGCCCCATTCCGGCTGGCCGGTACGCTCCCCGGCCAGGGCATTCAGCTGATCAATGAGCTGGCAATAATAGGTAATGGCCTCTGTCATTTTTTCCATTCCAAATGGTTCGTACTCAAGCCTACCTCCCAAATACTTTCTATATTATGTACATCACAACAATTAAACCATCAGAGCCAATCGCACCAATCTCCTATTGGATAAATGCCTTCATCAGCAAATGCATAAGCCTCTCTAAGATCATCAAGAACATACGAGCAATCCTCCTCTTCATCCGGTAATGTCGCTAAATTCTTTGGAATTATTTCTGCCATCTGTGCCAACTCCTGCTGACACTTTTTGCAAAAGCAAAAATCATTCCCGTCATAGCTGCGTACCATTTCTCCGATATCCGATACCTCTTCAAGTTCCCTTTTACATTTAAAACATGTGATCATATAATTTCCTGCCTCTCGCTAGCACGTATCATGATACGTGTTTTATTGGTTGTTACACGTATTATAACACGCACTAAAAATAAGTCAACTGCTATTTGTCATTTTTCTTTCCTTGACTTCGAGCACTAATCTTCATATAATTGAACCATTCATAGAGCTTCGATGTGCCTAGAAAGCAGACCTTTTGTTACTGTTAACAAAGCACAAAGGAGGCTGTATATGAATTACATTAAACTCGAGAAAATTATCACCCGTAATGGCTGGATTTTGGTAAGAACCATGGGTTCAAGCCGCCAGTATCGTAAGCTTGACCATAAAAATACCGTGATTATCGCTAATCACGGCAATGGCAGAGTTTCGGTCGATGTTTTAACAACTCTCGAAAAAAAAACCGGGCTGTCTCTTCAGAGATAGTCCGGTTTTTTTTAACACTAAAGAAACGGAAGCTTTTCACCTATTCCACTCGAATAACACTGCACGCGACAACAGTACAGTTAGCGGAATATTATTTTTTTTATTATTCGGAGCTGTTTGCCTGCATTTAGGACAGGATACATTCCAACAAGCACATGAATTGCTACTCGTTGCCCTGGCATAATAATTTTCTGTATGCTTTCCAATTTTAATATTTTCATCATGAGAAGTACACCCACTCTGACCGCAATGTGTTTCTACCATAAATTTTCCACATTCAGGATTTTGGCATTTAATATGATATTTTGTATTCCCTTTCTCGGTGTACTTCGGCGATATCTCAACTGTTCCACCACAAATCCAGCATTTTGACTGATATAATCCAAATTGCTGTTCCATTATCATCTGGATTACATAGTTAAGCTGATTGCTTTTCGGATTACAGGTAATAATTCCTAACTTGTTTTCATTGTTGTTCAATCCGCTTTTCCACATTGACCATTCTTGAAGTTTTTCCTTATTAACATCCCAATTATTTTCGCTTGCTTTTTCGATCCACTTTTCTGACCATATATCCAGATAATCTCCCAAATACTTCTTGGCATCATAGTGTAACTCAACCTTTTTGCCCTGCCCATCCTTTACTTCATCTGTATTAGCCACAGTCTGCATGCTACTATGCAGAATAAACGAGCCAGAGATAATTTCAGTTGGGAGATTACAAGATCCAAATTCATCCTTTAAATTCATCCCCTGAGTAAGCTCCGTGGTATACTTTTGGAAAGCAACTTCGCAGAGATCCTTCTTTCCATCATAATTCTGGTTGCCTCGATATTTTGCATCAAATACAAATAATCGTGACTTGTTGTCATAATCTATTTTCATAAATATGTCTGGTCGTAAACTGGCATGCGTATCTTTAGCAAAAACATTAATTTTTTTTAAATAGTCTTTATCAATGCGAAATTTCCTATCATACCATATCGACACGTCCATTGTAGTTCCATTTAATTGATCAGATTTTAGATCAAACCTTGTTCCATTAAGTGAAGCCCGCTCATCTAATATATCCTTAATCAGATTTTTAAATCCCAAAACGCCATCATTTTCATATTCACCATTTATTCCTTTAATTTGGAAACCATAACTATCAACAAAGAGCATAACCAGTTTTATGCAACACCATTTTTCATATAGCTCCGGTAATTTGGCAACTCTGAATTCCTCATCACTTGAATAATAATCAACGCCATCCATGGCACCACTATTGGTTTTCATTATTTTATAGATTCTCCGATATAACGGATTAAACGAAAACAAATTTGATGAGCGAATGGGTGTTCTTTCTTTGCTTACGCTTTTTATAAGATCGGTTTCATCTATCCGATCCAGTTTTTTTTCCAAATCGTTCCAACGTTTATCACGTTCATTTTTATTTTTCAGTTTTAAATTTAATTCTTTTTTTTGTTTTTGACTATCCTCATATTCTTTGAGGAAACCCCTGCTGTCGTCATCACTGTCGCTGACCTGATCAAGAATAAATTCACGAAAAGCTGCTATTGCTGATTCTTTTTCTTCCGGACTTATTTCCTTTGCTAAAAATATTTTTTCCTCTTCATCCGGCTTCTTAAATCGTGATATCTTTTCGATAGTTCTAAAATGAAATGTAAAACTGGCATATTCTTGATTGCTTTTAGTAATGTCATAATTTGGTAATACCTTTCCCCTAATGCCAATAGTATCACCGCTGTTAACACGCTTAGATGAATCAAAATTAGAATCAGTATACTTAAATAATAAGGCTGCAGATTCAAGACAATCCATTGGCAACGTCATATTTATAAAAGCCGTTGTTTTAGCATTATTTGTCTTATACGCTTGCCGTTCAGACCATACCGTTTTAGTCTTTACACGATATTGACAATCATCTGCATTTTTTACGCCCGTCTGTGTAAACAAACTTATTTGCGGAGGTTCTTTTGAAATTTGATATTTGAAAAAATTATCGATCTCATCCCGCTTGTTCAGTTTAATCTGTATAAAAACAGTTTGCAATTCAGGTTCCAGAGGTCTATTATGCGTTAAACTATTTTTTAAATTATCTTTTTTATCCTTTATATTGTCATTGATGCGTATAATCTCATCTTCTAATTCTTCCTCTGAAAAATTCAGTCTAGTCAGGCTAGATTCCAACCTTAATTTCTCGTTTTCAAGTGCAGTTGTCTCAATATTTTGTCTGACAGAAATCAGTCTTTTTAAACGGTCAATGTGTGTCTTAATGACACGATGTTCAAATGTATCTAACACTTCTCGATGTGCGATTGCAGTTACCTTATCCATATGGAAAATTTCATGCTCGACAAGAGCCTGCTGTGTTATCTTTTTTACTTTATTGAATGACTGTTTGCATTTATATTGTCGAAGTTCAGCTTGGGCATCTTTCTCAAGCATCCAAAACGCTTCACAAAACTCTCTAATTGTCCGTTCCGTATTATCATATAGCGCATCCGTCCATGTCAAAGCCATTGACATGGAGCTCTTTTCGTCTATACATAGCTGTTGTTGTATCGAAACCAGGTCCTGGATTAATTCTTTATAGAAATTCGACTCTTTATCTGTCCTTCCGGATATCAACCTCATCGATTCCGTCCGGCCTTCAAACGAGATCTGCAGCACCTCGTATCCTACTGTAGTATAGTGTGACACAACGGTTTCCTGAAGCCGTATATTAATCTCCCATTTCCGGGGTGGCAGAAAGTATATTACGCCATCCTCTCTGACAAATTTCTGATAAATATCTCCTGCCTCCGTTGAAACTGATTTTACTGATGTTGTGTGAGGATTGATTTTTATGGAAATATCGACATTTTTGTATGTGTCTTCAATTTCTGCCCGCAGATATGGTTGAAACGACAATTCACCACCATCAACCCACTTGCCTAGGCTGACAAATTCGGGATAATCTGCAGGATCCACCTCCTCAAGCGACATGATTGGTAATTCCCCATTATTTAAAAGGCCCTTTTTATTAAATGTTGCATTTACAAGGACTACTTCGATCGCGTAACCTTCCATCAATTAGTCCTCCCAATACTTTAACCTCTCCGTATCCGTTGCCTGTTTCTCCATCCTCTCAATTTTCCTAAATGATCTCTCGCAATCTTGAATAATTTTCTTCAATTCTTCAATCATCGTTTTGGTCTGATGATTATGTTTATAATCAAGATCAATTGCCGGAAGAATTTTTACAAGAACAACCTCATCCAGGTCTATTAAAGTTTCATCCCCGCCATTCCACTGATTAATGTATGTTTTCACACGGTTTGATACTGGCAACCCAAGCACTCTTATCTCATTAATTTTAGATAGCAAATCCGAATCTTCATTATTGTTAGCTGGAGGAACTTTAAATCTTTCCGCCTTTACCACTACTCTGTTTCCATCAAGCACAACCGTTTCGGGCAAGTTCTCTGCTTCTGTTCTCTTAACCTCTTCAGCCATTGCCTGAAGTTCGATCAGACAGCTTCTATCAATTACCTTTGGACTAATTGTTTTTGTTGTTGCATCCGTATTAAGTGTCCCCACGAATCTAACATTCTCAGGGATCTTAAAAGACGGCTTATAATAATCCATATCTGCAAGTTGAGCCACAAGCTCTCTTATATCTTCTTCTGCCACTTCAGCTTCCTTAAGTTCAGCCTGTAGTCGGGTTCTGATTCTGTCAGAATAAAGCGGCAATTCATATGGCTTATCCCAGGTAAAAACATTGAGCATTTCAGAAAAGTAATACTCAACATTAGCCAGATTCATCTCATCCAGAAGAATAAAATAAAGCTGCTCCGGATTTTTTTCTGCCTCAATAAGCGCATCAAGAAATTGTGTCGATACATAACGTTTATCCACAACATTAAAAAAGCCAATCAAATCTTGGTTATCTGTCCAATTAGACTGTACCTGTATTCGTATACACTTTGCCCCAAGAGCATGTGCCACCTTTATAGGCAGACTGGTCTTTCCGGTTCCCGGTCTTCCCCATAAAAGAGTCAGCTGTTTTGTTCTTAAAGCATTCATAAATGCTTTGATTATCGCTTTCTCGTAATAGAGATTTTCATTTTTCCAAAGATAGCCCCATACCTGATTAATCAATTCTTCATAAGAACTATAGGCGTAATCTTTTCTAATATCTGGCACCATCTGATGATCCGAAAGTATCCCCAGCTCCAGATAATGTGCATATTTAGGCTCAGCTTCTTTTATCTGCTTCTTCAGCTGTTTAAATTCCTCCTCCATCTGATTTTTGTTGCCTTGAATTTTATTCAATTCGGATTGTTTTTTATCTATCTTATTTACAATACCCTCTAACTCTGCTTTCCCGGTTTCGATCTTACGATTAAAGACTTTATGCTTTCTTTCCAGCATCGCCTCGACGTAATCCGTTGCCCAGTCATATAAGGCAATCTTTCCATCAAATTGTGGAAGATCATCATTGTCTATGCGGAAGTCTTCGGATTCCCATTTTTTCTTCAGTTTTTCAATCAGCTTATTTGTGAATTCCTCTTTTGAATCAAGTCTTCCAACATCAATCAGATAATAGGACCACTTATTCTTATCTTTTCTAGGATCGAGTCTTCCACATATATAATTGCCTATTTTTAGATCCTTGTCTCTATCCAAATCGATTCTACATGTTTTTTCACGCAGGAATAATGTGGCTGGCTTTCCATAAACGTCATACGGCCTCATCTGAAATGATTTTGTGTTTTCTTCAACTATCCGCCCATAAACCCAACCGTTATCTGTTCCCAGGATTCCATACGCATAATCACATATTTCTTCATTAGTAATTTTCGGATTGTGCAATAGTTCTTCTTTTGTTACTTTTATATTCTCCATCTTTCCTCCAAACTCAAAAGTTACCCCTCTATATTCCCAGTTCCTCTTTAATCCCTTTTACCAGGCAGGCAGAAAAATTTACATTATTCTCTTTCGCCAGAATATCAAGCCACTGCGGAATGGTAACAGTCTTCTTGACGTACACTTCCTTAGCCATATTTTTATAGTACGGCAGCCAGACATGAACATAAACCGCACCTTCCTCCACAACTGATGCGCTGGGTGGTTCCTTGCCCTGATCCATGCAATCCAATATCGACAATGCCAATGCTTCCTGCGCTATTTCGATTAGGCCCTCTTCAGAATTAGCTATCGCAATTACGTTTGGGAAGTCCACAAATTCTAATACGATTTCTTCCACTGTTCTTTTTATTTTAGCTGGATATGTATAATTATTTTTCATGACACCTCCATTAAGTTTTTCATAATGCGTATTATAATACGTATTTTTATTTTGTCAAGAAAAAAGCCGAACTATCTATTGTCACCAACAACCGGTATCGGTATCAAGACCTGTCCCAATATAGAACCGCCGATGCCAGCAGCGCCGACTGCTGAATTCTTAAATAATTACTTGGTTGAAATTCTACCGCATACCGCTCGACAAATATCCGAACCAAATACAACAACCGCCGTGATCGCACCAGACGTAACTGCCCGGTCACCTTATCAAGCCGGATGGATTTACCTATACTGCTTTTTGCTAAAGCTGAGGTACTGACGGATGAAGCAACTTTTTCACTAATCGCAAAGGCCGGATTAGCAATTGTTGCCACGTCTTTAAATTCACCACTTTGAAAATAGGTTTTTGTCAAAGAAATCGCCAGTTTTGATCGTGAAAGCTGTATCGTCAGAGTATAAATCAGTGCCCCTTTTCCAAATACTTTCAAGCCTGTCACCAATCCGGCTTTGGCTGCTTCAGCCGGTTTTTCACCATTCCAAATCGCAATCGAAAAAACAATCACAACCGAAATCCCGGTGGGAATGGAAGACGTAATAATACCGGTGCCCAAATCCACACACAGGCTTTCAATCGTGCCGGAAGCGGCAATATTATGTGCCGATGCGTAGGTGAAGGTTCCCTTTTTGACATACTTACGCGGATCATCACCTGGCTGTGCATCTGGAACCTGCCCGGAGTCAATCCGTTTCTGCATTAATTCACAAGCCTGATCATACTGATCTCTTGGCACTTCTATTTGCATCATTGAACCATCTTCATTCAAATAAATGGCTTTTTTCTTTTCAAACGCCGCACCAATACTTTCACTGGCTGTTTTATAGTATTTTGTCTAAATATTGACGCCATCAACAATTCGATCGGCACCATGTTTTACCTGTCTATTGTTCTCATCAAGTTGCTGGGCTGCATTAACCACCTTTTTACCCGACAGACGGTCGACGGTATTATTGCCGTATTCGGCAGCATAACCTGCCCCGCGGCTGCCATTAAAATAATTTCCAACCTCGCCATACATCGCTTGTCGTGGTTCCACACCGCCCATTACCCCAACTGTATCCATGATAGCTTGGGTGTCTCGCATCAATTCTTTTTTGAAAGAAGCTTCCCCAATATTCTCGTCAATTGTGGTCTGGAATAAAGAAACCAGACTATCTGTTTCAACCGTTAGCTTTTCAATAGGGATGTTAACAAACTGATAGGCATGCTTATCCTTTTCAATATATTTTAAGGTCAGCTGATTTTTTCCTTTAGAAATCTCCACCAGGCCTGAAAATGGATAGATCACATTCTCACTGCTCAAACCATTTTCAGCGGAACTGTCATATTTCTGGGTTGACAACAACACCCCTGTCGAATAATTGCCATTCCGTATTCACGCAGCTCATCATCTATTTTGCTACAGACAGGCGAAAAATAATAGGCCTCAGTATCTCGACCAAAGCCATGATAATTTAAAAATGAAGTTAATCGGCCAAATGGCATATTTTGCAGATCAAATTGATAATCAGCTTTATTTGAATCTTTTTGTTTTATCTCTTCCACACAAGGTCTCAGCAGATCATCAATTTCGTATTCCGTAATCGAAGTGCATATTCTTTTATTCCATCCCTTTATGGCTTTTTTATCCTTTGCAAATTCACGCCAAATCACAATGGCTAGAATGATAATTGCCGGAACGCTGATCACCGGATAGCCCACGATCAATTTGATCAGAAAAATAAAAAGACCAATGCCGATTATTAACTTCACACCTTTAACAATCTTTTGCCCAAATAATGCCCAAACTAAAAATACTGCCACCAAACCGACGATAATATACATTCTTCAACCCCCTAATTTTTTTGTCAATTATCACTTTTCCTCCCCATACTTCCCCCGCATCCGCTCAATCATCTCCACCATCTCTTTTCGATAACTCGGTGGGCTTAACACCTCAACCCAGTCCCCCTGGGAAAGCAGCCATTTCTTGACCCCTTCACCGTAAACCCGGGCTGACAAGGTGGTGACGCCGTCCTCGGTTTTTTCTACCTTGGCGGTGGGCAATCGGTCCAGAACCGCCTCCAGAGACGGGCCGAAAAAGCGGAAGCGAATGGTCGTCAGTTCACCGGTATACATAAACTGAATCTGCTCCCGAAATTCACCTTCTTTAAAGCGGTTGCCATAGTCAATCGTAAAACGCTGATCGCCCTCACAAAAAGCATAATTGATAAACCGGTCGAGCCGGAAAACCAGCGAAACAGGGTTTTCCTTACCGTTGATCTCGGCAATGACATAAAAATAATACTCATTAAACATCAGCCCCAGGGGATTGATTTTATAGGCCTTCACCGTACCATCCTGCTTTTGATACTGCACATCCAGCACCTGCTGCTTCTGAACACTCTGGCTGAAAAACCAGATCCGTTCAATTAAATCCTGGCCGTGTTTAACCGGCTGATAAAACTGGCGTTCATTGCCGATGGCCACCTCAATCGCCTTGCGGTTATAGGACAAACGCAGCAGATGATCGAGGATTTCCTCCATTTCGTTTTCGCTGAAAGCCCGGGCATCCAGCAAGACCTTGGCCACGGCAAAGATATCATGATCCGACAACGCCATACTGCCTTCCCGATACAACCGGTGGCCCTGACGCTTGCGGTCATAGGCAACCTCACTCTCAGGATAAAGCTCTTGCAGATAAGCTTCTATTTCCTGCAGATGCCGCTGGATGGTTTTGTCCGTGACTTTCTGTTTTTCGGCCCACTTCTGTTTGTTGACGATCTCACCCCGGATGATCTGATCATAGATGGCGAGGATCCGGGCGGTTTTCTTTTTATCATGTTGTGATTTCAATCGACTGTTTCACCCCCTTTGCGTTTTCTTTAAATCCGCACATTTTTCTTACAGCTTTTACACACCTTAACCGGCCCCAGTGGCCCCTGCATCGTCGTGGTGGCGGGATTCTGATGGCAGATCTGGCACAATGTCTTGTGATTCTTTTTCGGATTCGGATCTTTTTTCTCAAATAACATTGTCATTCCCCTTTTCCATGGATTGATTTGATATTAAGATTATATCGGAACAGCCTGGACAGAATTTGTCCCTTGTCATTTATTTATCCGTTTTTTATTTGCTCACCAACAGCGACACCTGAATATCTGAAGCCTTTCATCAGCCATCACAATTGCTGCTATTCAAATCTTAAATTTCTCAATTGCTGATTTAATCGACCAATGTGCTCCTGTTGTTTTTCATTGCCGTCTTCTTTTGATGAAACATCTCTTAATCAGCCATGATTTTAATTCGACAATAAGCCGTATTTTTTTATTATACGCTATTTTGTAACGATTTTAAAACTTTTAGTAGGTAAATTCATGCTTTTTACGCACCATCCTCAAATCTTTAACAAATATCAAAAATTTGAGTATCATTCGCTAAAAATATCATTATATTCTCATCTCTTTCATCATACACGACTCTCTGAAAAAGACAAGATGTGGCAATTCGTGTGCCAGAAAAATTTCTAATAAAAAGAAAAACCGCCGCAGCGGTTAGTAAGTTCCATCCTTATGTCATTTTCAGAAAACCGGGATTATAGTCGGCGATAAAAAAACCACAGGTTGATAATACCTGAAGCTGCTCTTCCTTTTCCAACAAAGCCAATTGCAACTGTAATACTTTAAGATGGTCTATCTCCTGCGTTACGCCATCATGAGACCAGTCAATTCGCTCATCACTTTGGAGCCCGTGGGCTTTTGCCATATTTTGTCTGATCACAATCGTCATTTGATCCCTGGATACCGCAAACTTTCGATAATCGCTTCCCAGCGTTTCTTGCTGAACCCTTAATTTATACTTCTTGTTTTTCAATTCAGCTAAAGCTGTCATACGATGATAATAATCGTCATCTGGAATTGATTTCAGATGATAAAAGGCTTCAACCATCGGATAGTTAAGGTATAATTTGCCCATATCTGAAGAATCCGAAAAATGTTTCTGTAATGCCAGCAAAACATCACTATCATAACGTGAATCCTGTGGATCCAGGTCAAATACCAGTAGAATATCGGTATACTTTTCATCAAACAGTTTTCTGTTTTCTTCACGCTTCTCTCTTGATTTTAGGACAAGCAGAATATCTGTTGCTTCAAGATCTTCCTGTCCAGCCATCATCATTTCCTGATATAATGCATAAATATTGGTACAATAAGATACAATCCGATAATCATCGAGAATTGGATAACTGCTGATTATTTTATTCATCAACAGAACATCAGTTTTTGCTCCTTCAACCAATACGAGAATTTTCTTTATATGTGCTTCATCCATCAAACTCACCACTTACATAGAGTTTTTCCAGATTATTACCTTCCCGTAATTCCCTTTTGGTGGCATTGGCCAGTGAAGTGAGCTGATTAGGGGTCAAAATAAAATAACAATCCGGCCTCATCATCCGATTCGTTAAAAGATTCGTGTTGTGGGATGTCAGCACGGTCTGAAAACCATCCATCGATTCCAATAAAGTAACGATCATCTCGGAAAGTTCAAAATGATAATATGCATCAAACTCGTCAATAAACAGAAAACTCAAGTCTTTTGAAGCAGACAACCAGTAGTATAAGGTATATAAAGCCTTTGTACCATTGGACGCCGTTTTGAAAAACGGCAGTGGTTTTTTGCGTTTAAAATACAACCGCTCCTGTCCATCCGGATCAACTATGATTTCCAACTGTTCGTCGATTCCGGCCCGGTTAATCAGACTTTGAAAGCCACCAAGACGATCATGGTCTAAAATAAACGAAAAATAATCCTTGCTGTCATTTTTAAAACCAATATAACGATTTTCATCCAGACTACGACACCAGAGCATGTTGTTCACAAAGCGCACCATTTCTTTTAACGGCTTGATCCCATCGCCAGCAGTGTTGCTGACAACATATTTTAAGATCGAAAAATGCTCGTTTAAAAATTCATAGTTTAGCGACGGCACCCTTTTTAACAGCCCTTCCAGATTTCCCTGTTTGTTAGAAAAATTATAAGAAAAGACAATTTCAGAGTCCATTCGGACTTCTTCAAATTGAAGCACCTGTTCCTGATTCTTGTGATACCGATATTCAATTTCTGAGTCACCAATCCTAAACACATACTGGAACTCGGCAAAACCGGTATCATTATCGGCATTCAGATAATAGTCATACAATCCCGGGGTGACATTTTTATCCGTCAGATGTGTTATCAGATCAAAAATGGCAAGGCCAATGTTTGATTTACCCACCCCATTTTTCCCATAAATAATGATTTTATTCAAAAAACCATCTTTAATACAATCCTTACTGAAAGAGTAATCCCGAACATCGGAAAAATCCAGTTCAATCTGCTCACTGAAATTTTTAAATCCTTTGACTTTGAAATTCTTAAGCATTTGCGTCTCACCTCTTCTCTTTGCTTAGATTATACCCTACTGACTTGTAGATGCAAGTATAAAAAGAAGGATACTGTAATTTTTTTACGGTATCCTCATCTGGTTATTAGTTTATCAATTTTTTCATTCTCCCATTCAAAATCTCAGTGGGTATACTCTAAAACGGTTATCTCATCACCAAGCTTTTTACGAATAGCGGCCAGCATTTGCTCAGCATGGGGACATTTGAAACCAATCGGATTTCCTTTAGTAATACAGGATGCCAAAGTGATGGTGTCGGCGCCACGCTTGACCATTTCCGCTGCCCGGGTGACAGCTTTTTTTCCTGGACATCCGCCACAGGTATTAAAGCCGATTATTTCGATTTCTCCCTCAACTCCCGCAAAGGCACCCTTCTTCCCTCGGATCACTTTAAAATCAGTCGTTCCCGGACACATATCTTCAGTCTGCAGGCAACGAATTACTCCAACTTTCATACCTAACCTCCATATTTTGATGATGATTATCTTTTTCTCTAATCATTATCGCATTGTGATATAATGACTACAATAAAAAAATCCGAAAACTATTTGCTTGATTCACCCCATAATAAGGAGACCCCGATGAACTCACCCATTACCATCATCTCTGGCGTAGGCCGGAACCCAATCACCGATCCGGAGCCAACCCCAGTGTTATCCCCAAGCGCCGTGGTCGGTGTCCGCCGCTTTCATCAATCATTGCCTCAGTATCAGCCGACGCCGTTGATGGCTCTGCCCGATTTGGCCGAGAAATTAGGCGTTCGCAATATTTTTGTTAAGGATGAATCCCACCGCTTCGGACTCAACGCCTTCAAAAGCCTGGGGGCATCTTACGCCATGGCTACCATCATTGCCGGGCAGATCCAGGCCGATATGGCAGACCTTACTTTTCCGTTACTGAGCTCTACGGCCATTCACCAGCAGATTAAGAATCTGGTTTTTATCACCGCCACCGATGGCAACCACGGCAAGGGAGTGGCCTGGGCTGCTGCGCTTTTTGGCTGCCGGGCGATAGTGCTGATGCCAAAAGGCTCTAAACCCAGCCGGGCGGCGGCGATCCGGGCCATCAATGATACCCCGGTTGAGATCACAGAACTGAATTACGACGAGTGCGTCCGCCGGGCTGCCCAGCTGGCAAAGGAGAAGGGTTACATCCTCATTCAGGACACTGGCTTTGACGACTACGAGGCCATCCCCAACGCCATCACCCAGGGCTATACCACCATGGCAAGCGAAGCTCTGGAGCAATTGCAGGAATGCGGCATTGCCAGGCCCAGCCATGTTTTTCTTCAGGCCGGGGTCGGTTCGATGGCCGGAGGTGTGCTGGGTTATCTGAGCCAGTATTACAATCAGTATCCGCCAATCACCACCATTGTTGAGCCGGACACCGTTGCCTGCATTTTCAAGTCGGTGCAGCAGGGACAGCCAGTGGCGATTGGCGGTCACCCGGAAACGATTATGGCCGGTTTAAACTGCGGCGAACCGAACCCTCTGACCTGGCCGATTCTTAGAGACTTAGCCAGCTTTTATGCCAGCTGCCCGGATTGGGTCACTAAACTGGGGATGCAAACCCTGGCCCATCCCGGAGGCACTGACCCGGCAATTATCTCCGGCGAATCCGGAGCCGTCGGTCTGGGGCTGCTGATTTCTTTGTGTACCGACCAAAGTCTTACCGCCCTGAAACAATCGCTTAATCTTGATCGCAACTCCACCATCTTACTGTTCAGTACCGAAGGCAATACCGATCCCGAAGGGTATCAGGCCATTGTCACGGGTACTGTTTAAACTGTCCAATAAACCGTAAATGAACATCAAAAGGTGCCCCCGCTTGGCGCTCCGATCGTTATCTCAACCGGATCCAAGCGGATGCACCTTTTTTCAAATCCGTCCCGCCTCCCGATTGACCAGCCAGATCCCCACACTGACACAAGCCAGGGAAACAAGAATCCGCAGGCTAAGGAATGCCTCACCCAGAAAAAGCCCCGATAAGATTACCCCAAAAACCGGAATCATAAAGCCATAAATGGCCACTACTCCAACTGGGTTGTGCTTTAATAGGATCGTCCAGATGGTAAAAGCGGCAGCTGACAAGGCTGCCAGATAGCCAAGTAAAAGCAGTCCCGGGACGGTAACCTGCGTGATCGATCCCCCCATCAATAACCCGATCATCACCAGCACCACCCCGCCGATCATCAGCTGATAGGCGGTCAGAATCATTGAATCGCTTTTTTGCGTATAGATTCGGGTCATCACTGCCCCCAGCGCCGAGGCGATGCAGACCAGAAAGAGAAAACCATCCCCCAGCAGCGAAAAACTGCTGTCGATCCGGCCACCTTTGAGCTGAATAATGATCACCCCGACCATCCCCAAAATGCAGCCAATGATCTTGGCCCGGGTCATCTTCTCGTTTTTCAGAATCAGATGGGCAAAAAGAATCGCAAAAAAGGTGGAGGTGGCATTGATAATCGATGCCTTCACCCCAGTGGTATTGGCCAGGCCGATGTAAAAGAAAATATACTGGAGGGTCGTCTGCACCAACCCTAAGCTGATCATCCGGCCCCACTCATCTCTTTGCGGCAGCGCAATTTTCTTTACATAAAGGCTGGTGATGATCCATGTCAGTATTCCTGCCAGAGTAAAACGATAACCGGCAAACAAAACCTGAGCTCCGGTGGTGGTGATTCCAAAAAGCTCATAGCCAATTTTAACCGCCGGATAGGCGCTGCCCCAGAGCAGGCAGCAAAGGGTTGCCAGGGCCAAAACCACGCCCTTGTTTTGCAGTCGATCTTTCAAATTTTTCCTCCACTCTTATTTTTATAGCATACTTGCAAACTAAAAAACCTGCTACTTTCGCAGCAGATTTGATTTATTTTATGAAACCAGCTAAATTGATTCTGATTTTTAAATACTATCCCAGATAGACCATATCGTTATTGATTTGAGTATTAAGGACAATGTTCAGATTTCCGTTTCGACAGCGCAACTGGTCAATGAACGCTTTCTGATCCATCGCATCTTTTGGCTGGATGGTATAAATAATTTCAAACAACGACCCAAAATCCGCCGTTTTGACCCGTTGCAGCTTATAACTCTGGGTATACTGCTCTAGAATATCTTCAAAGCAATTCTGAAAATCGATATCTTCGGGGATGGTAATTTTAAGTTGCATCATATTGACTCGCGGTTTGGCATATTTCGTCACGCTGAGAATAACCATCACTGCGCATAGAATGACGGCAAAAAGCATTCCATAGCCGATATAACCCATCCCGCAGGCCAGTCCGACGACCAGGGTAAAAAAGACATAGGAAATATCAATGGGATCCCCCGGTGCGCTTCGAAAGCGGATCAGACTGAAGGCTCCAGCCAAACTAAAGGCCCGGGCAATATTATTGCCCACCAGAAGAATGATAATGGCAATGATGGCTGGCAGCATAATCAGAGTTACCGTAAAGCCATGGGAATAACCTTCTTTACCCCGGGTTTTGATATAAATAACGCTAATAAATAATCCCATCAATAAAGAAGCAAAAATAATATTGACGGTTGTTGATAAGGTCAGCGTCTCACTGGTTGCTGATGAAAATAGTGTCTCCCACATCTCTGATCTCCCTTTATAAGTCTGTTATGATCTTGGTTTTGTCAGGCTGCGACAGATCCTACTCGGCCCGACTTAGATACTCCTGATAGGTTCTACCATATTTTGAAAAGCTGGAACTATAGATTTTCAGTTCCGATAGCGCCCGGGCCAGCCATAAGGGCATCGCCCCGAGAATCTTGATTTCCATGACATACTGATTGGGCGGAATCACAAAATCACCATAGTCACCCTTTTCTAAAAACAGGTGCGTTTGCCGGCTTTTAATATTGCAGTCAAAGGTCACCCGGAGGTTGGGATCATTTTTTCCCACATAGGCGGTCCGCTGATAGCTGATATACGCCTTTGCTTCAATTGAACGATTTTCCAGAAAATACTCAATTTCTTTTAAAACCTGTACTTCACTCTGGTTCAATCCTTCGGGATACTCTCTTTTAGACACAAAATTATAGGCATCATTTAATCGCAATGAGGCCCGCCGTTTATTGACAATCCCACCGATTTTTTTCTTCAGCTCCAAAAACACTCTTTCCTCAAGGGTTTCGGGAATGGTATAGCTTCGCAGCCGCAGTTTTTCTTTATAATAGGGCTTGGACAGAGAATGTCTGATCACATCATAATGCTGGGTATCGTAATAAATATTATAGATCATATAGCTGTCATTTTTTGAGGTGTAGGTATCCGGCTTCATTTCTGTCAGCAATATCGGCAAGATCTTCTCATATTGAACCGCATCTAATTGATATTTTTTCTCATAGCGCTTAAAGGTCGTTGTGATCATTTTATGTCTCCATTATTGCTAATTTTAGGAAAACAAACCCGCTGCCAATCGACTCAATTAACGATGGAACGTAAAGCTGCAGCACCAGCTGTTTTACGTTATTTGATAAGTCCCTAATTTTGAATTTTACCACACTTATGCAACAACCGTCAATTTATTAATTTCATATTAAATTTTGATTAACTAAAGCGTCCGAGCCACGTCGTTGGCCGCCCAGATCGCCGCCCGAATATTTTTGATCGCCTGACTATCGCCAATATTATAAACCTGGGGGTAGTCGTTCTGTATTTCTTCATATAAAGAAGGTGCTGGTTCAAAACCTACCGCAATCATCACGTGATGGGCCGGAAGCAACCGTTCCTCTCCGTTTTTTTCAATTACGGCGCCTTCTTCAGTGACCGATTTTAGGGTGGCAGAGGTGATAATTTCGCTACGATAAAAGACCAGTAAATCCTTCAGCATCTGTTGGTTAGCCGGAGCCATGGGGATACCGGCGGCCAGAATCTCCGGGGCTGAGTCCACGATGACCATCTTATGACGATGCATGGCCAGATGGAGGGCCGCCTCACAGCTGGCCAGACCGCCGCCAATGGCCGGACAGCGGGGTCCGACAAAGGTCTTGTCGGTCAGCACATCAATAGCATTGGTCACTTTTTCGCTGTCCATCCCCGGGAATTCAAGCTGCTTGGCTTCGGAGCCCTGGGCAATAAAAACGATCTCCGGATTGATGGCAGCTATTTTTTCTGGGGTTGCCGGTTCATCAAGACGAATCTCGACAGTTAAGCCTTCCAGCTGATTTTCATACCAATGGATCAGCTGGCGGTCGGCGGTTTTTAAGATCCGCTGGCTGCTGTATTTCAGCTTGCCCCCCAGTCCGTAGCTTTTTTCAAAGAGGGTCACCTGATGGCCCCTCAGTGCGCTGACCCGGGCCGCTTCCATCCCAGCCGGTCCGCCACCAACCACCACTACCTTTTTCAGGCTTTCGGCCGCTACAATCCTGGTACGCAGTTCCCGACTGCAGTCCGGATTAACGGTGCAGGAGGCTTTCTGCCCGGCAATCAGCTGGGCCAGACAACCGTCATTACAGCCCAAACAGGGCCGGATCACTTGGCTTTTAGCGTTTTCTAACTTGACAGGCAGCTCGGGATCAGCCAGCAGCGGCCGACCCAGCCCCACCATATCCAGCTTACCTTGGGCCAGCGCCTCGGCCGCCAGCTCCGAATCATCCATTTTTCCGGCGGCCAGGACCGGCACTGTAACAACTTTTTTAAGGGTCTCACTAAGATTCAGATAAACCCCTTTGTCAAAATAGACCGGCGGATATTTCCAATAGGAGGATTTCTCCGGCGTATCGATGCCGGCTGTCACGTCAAAACCGTCACAGTCGGCTGTAACCAACAGCACTGCGGCCGCCAGGGCTTCATCGACGTCACGTCCCTGTTCGGCAAATTCTTCCAGCGGCAAGGCTTGCTGTCCCCCGGCTTTAAGATAGCTTTTCATTGCCAACCGCACAATCACCGGAAAATCACGGCCACAGGTGGTCTTGATGGCAGCAATGATTTCCGTCACGATCCGAAAACGGTTTGGCAGCTCGCCGCCGTAATCATCCCGACGCTGATTATAAAGCGCCAGGGTAAAACCATCGAGCATAGATCCCGTTTCGATTTCAACGCCATCAAAACCGGCCGCTTTGACAATTTTGGCCGCCTCGGCAAAGGATGCCACCAGCTGCCGGATTTCGGCAAGGGTCATCGTCTGGCAACGTTTACTTTGTTCTAACCAGCTATCTCCAACCAAACCAGCCGCCAGCTGTACAAAGATCATGGTGCCGTGGTCATGGATCTGCCGGGTCATTTTCTGTCCGGCCGCAATATAAGCCTCGGGGTTAAACCCAGGAGTGGGGTCCGTACAAACCGTCTGTTGAGGGTCTAAGGCGGTCACCGCATTGGCACCGGCAATGATCAGACCCACCCCGCCCTTAGCCCGGGTCACATAAAAAGCGCTAGCCGCATCGGTATAAGCCCCGTTTTCATCAGCCGTCGCAATCCCCATTGCCGGCATAAACAGCCGGTTCTTGAGCTTCAGCTGCTTGATTGTAAAGGGCTCAAATAAAGCTCTGACCTTCTTATCCATCATATTACTGCCGCTCCGAATCTGCGGACATGATCCACCAGTTCCTGATAAGTGCTCTTCATTAAATCTGCTGGCAACTCGTAGAGTTCGATGCTGTGGCGCAGCTTGACCATGCCGTTCGGTACAATTTCATCCGCTGCTGTCATCTCGAAATCCGCTTCGTAAACCACCTTACAGTCGATACTGGCATTAAATTTACTGGCCAGCGAACCCAACAGCAGCTGGGCCAGCTGGTACTGCTCGTCGATCACATAAAAGTCCACATAGGTTTCCGGACAGTGGTCTTCCCGCTCTTCCTCAATCAGGAAGCCCTGGCAGGCGCTCATCGAAAAGAACACCGGAATGGCGTTAATGGCATCTACCAGTTCCCGAATCCCGTCATCAATATCTTCAGGATTCCGTAAATAAGCCGCCTTGTCTGCCTGGGTAAAAACTGTAATGGGATTGGCCGCAATCCCTAAAAATGATAAATCCATCTGATCCCCGCTTTCTGGTAATTTAAAATTCTAAACCGCATGAGCTCCCTGGTGGTTGTTAAAAAAGATCATCCCGAACCAGGTAATCACATTATAACCGTTTAAAAATGACAGTTGATGTTTTTCACAGATATCCGTCACCGAGATAGCATGGCTTTCGACACAGGGATACATTTTATCACGATGCTTACAGGCCTCATCCGGGTAGCCGCATTCCTCGCAGATGGCACAGGATTCGGCCGTGAGAATCAGCTTGTCCTCGTGTTGACCAAAAACATCGGCCTTGATCGCCTCGACGATTTCGATGTGTTCGCAGTGGGTCGCCAGCATTTCGTCCATATTTAGGATATCGCTGACCTCCGAGATGGTGCTGAAAATAAAGGCATGATCATAGCCCAGGCACCGCTCTTTACATTCTTCCAGGGTCCCGACTGCCGGGGGACAGGACCAGGAGTTGCCGTATTGGGGGCATTCCAGCTTGCAGATGGTTCGTACCGCCTCATAAAAATTGATTTCGGCCGGATCAAAAAAGGCATACTCAAAAATGGGATACTCGGTTATTTTCTTTTCAATATTTGCTCTTGTCATTATTTACCTCTTAACTTTTTGTAACCGCCAATACTGGCAGTTATTGATTTTTATACCACCGGGACGGTAGCTGGTTCAAAATAGTGGTTAGCAGTGTTCTTGATATAGGTACCCTTGCTAACAAGCTTGATCTGAATCGACTCGGCCCGGAGATTCAGTCCCACAGTTCCGGCAATTTCGTCATTTTTAGCCCAACCCAGCCAACCATAATTCTGGGAATGGACCCGATAGTAAAGATCGTACTGGTTGGCCAATTCGCCGGTCAGTCTTATTTTTACCGCTTCCAGACCCAGGGCCTGGCCGGTGGTGCCGGCCGCTGTACCGGCTGGAGTATAATCCTGCCAGCCAATATTCTGAACATGGGCACTGTATTCCAGGGCGCCGCTTGCCGGGTCATTATTGATTGACAGCTGCAGCGCTTCCAGACACAATGACTGGCCGGTGGTTCCAGCTTTCATGCCCGTAGTCACGCCCGACTGCCAGCCCAGGTTTTGAACATGGGTCGCATAAGTGATCATCGGCATATCTGCCTCATAGACTCCGGCCAGATAATTTCTACGGTCAACAATCCAGTTTCGCAGATAGGAAATCTCGTCGCTAAAAGAATGCTCAATGATCCGGCTGTTTGCGGTTGTCAGCGTTGGCACCCCCAGCACTGGCCACTTACTGAAGTTGTTATCGGCTGATACCGCAATCAGGTTGGCGACTGATTTGAGATTATCATCGGTATTATCCAGCGCCGTTTTGATTTCGGCCGAATAGAGTTCATTCGCTCTGGCGACAAACTCCTCATTACGGCATAACTGGGCATACCAGTCATTACGGACAATCCCATTTTCAACCTGGAGAGCAAAATTTTTGGCATAGTCTTCGGTGGCTGTGCCTCTGGCGATATTTCCCAACGACAGGTCGTAGTCCCAGACCGGACCGGCATGAAGCTTGTCACTGGCGCCATCCTTGTAAAAATAAATACTGGACATCCCAATCTCAATATTTTTGGCAAATTCATCGATAAAATAACGCTTAACAAATGAATCAACCTCGATTATTTCGCTGATCGCCGCCCAGTCGGGATCGTCGGCATACAACAAGGTTTCCAGTTCGTTGATATCGGCCTGGACACTTGCAAAGGCTTGTTGCACCTCCGGGCTGTCCGCCGCATCAACAGAATCCTTTAAGGTAAAGATAGTCCCGCTTTTGGCGGTGGCAAAATAATAGGGTTCTGCGGTACCGTAGTGGTTATCCATTTCCAGCAACAGCCCATCGGGGTTTTCCAGTTCAACCCGATTACTGCCGACCTCAACCTTTTCACAAATCAGATAATTACCCAGATACTCGCCGTTGATATAGAGGTCAACAAACCGCGATTCTGAGGAATAGTCCAGGCCCATTTCCTTGGCCAGATCAAAGATTACGCTATTCCTGGCAAATGACCGGTCGGTGTGGTTAGCCAGCAAGACCCATGTTTTTGCCGGGGCCATGCCCAGAAGCGTTTTTTTACTGTCAAATTTTATCTGATAAGGCCGTTTATCGAGACTCCAGGTGAAATTTCCGCGACCCTTGATAACCGCTGATTCCCCACTGAAATTATTGTTGGGATCGGCACCGTCGTCAAGACTTATCATAGCACTGATTTTATTTTCTTTATCAGCATGAAGGTACTCCAGATTGTTTTTGTTGCTATCCGTATCTGACATGGTAATCGATAGAACCGGGATACCATTACTCATCGCCGCTACCGTGGCCAGGTCAGTCTCCGGCGTCACCACAGCGGTAGGCTGAAGCGCTGTCCCCTTCACCGCCGCACAGGGATTTCCCTGATATCCGCCATCACGGTCTTCAATGGTGGTATCCTCTACCGGGGTATAGGCCGATACATAGATCTGTATGTTTTGATCGACCGACAGCGTTGCCAGCAACGCCGACAGATCAATAATCTGGGTTCCCGACTGCAGACCGGGCGTGCGTTCAACATACAGTTGCGCCACTGAAGCTGCAAAGGGCCCGACCAGATCATCCCCAGGTTCATCCCGACAAATATCAATCATCCATCCTGATGCATAGTTGTTGTCAAAGGTGACGGACAGACTCGTTGCTGTTTCATCATATACCGCCCTGATTGTCCCCAAACCATAAACCGGCCCAGCCAGCACTACCAACAACATGATCCATAATACGACAAGACAGTCTATTTTTTTTACTCTTTTCCTATTCATTTAAACCCCTTTATTAGCCATTGTTAACTTTTAACACAATAGCATTAATGAGCTATTTTGTCAATTGAATTGGCCGCACCATCGGCTTGGATTCAATCATGCATCTTCACCGTTTTGGGGCATGTGATTTAAGCGATGGTATCCTAAATCTGAATTGACGGGATTGAACCTGTCAATGTATAATGAAACAATCCACTTCACATCCGTTTGTAATGTTTTTTATTTTAAAACGGCAGCATACACCACTACCAAAATACTTCACCGTAAATTCAAGCACTCCAATGCTTAGCCCATTATTTTAATTACCGCTTTTCTCGACCGAAAGGAGTCCCAACGTGAATAAACGCAGTATCTCATTGACCCTTATTCTTATCATACTTTTTTTCCTGGGAGGTTGCTCTATTCAAGAAGCGACAATCGAGAAAAAATCCGAAAATGGTCGGCTTGACTTAACACAATTTAATATTAAAAATGAAATCATTCCGCTGGATGGTGACTGGGCTTTTTATTGGAACCAGCTACTGGAACCCGCCAATATCGACCAGGGTACGCTCAGCGCTTATGTCCCCTTTCCTTCCTCATGGAATAAATATCAAATCGACGACGAAAAAATACCCGGATCCGGGTATGCTACCTATCGACTGAAATTTACTGCTGCCGACAATCAAATCCTGGCGCTGAAGATTCCCAAGGTTCGCACCGCATACAAGCTTTTTATCAATGGTGAGCCGATTACCACCGTCGGTACCATCGGCACCACCCGGGAAACCATGGTTCCCAAATATCAGCCCCAGGTCGTCGCTTTTAATGCCGTGTCGGGAGAAAACGAGATTGTCCTGGAAGTATCCAATTTCTACCGCCCCAGTGGCGGTCTGCTCAATAGCATTCAACTGGGCGGAGAAAGCCAACTCCTTACTATTCGCTACTTCGGCCTGACCTATGAATTGTTCCTTTTTGGTGCCCTGATGATGATGGGGGTTTATCACCTGGCCTTATTCTGTTTTAGAAGAAAAGACCGGGCTCCACTGTATTTTGGGCTGTTTTGCACGCTGGTGGCTATCAGAACATTGTTTATCGGCGAAGCCTTCTTATTCTCATTTTTTCAAAATCTGAATTTTGAGATTATTTATAAAGTGCAGACTCTGTCATTCTATTTAGGGGTTCCATTGATTCTGATGTTTTTTCGATCGATTTTACCACAGTATTTCAATCCACTCATTGTCCGAACCACTCAAATTATTGCTGGTGTCTATACCCTCGTCGTTCTTTTTACCCCAACTTGGATCGCAGCCATCATCAATCCCCTTTATCAGATATGGACAGTTTTGATGATCATCTATCTTTTTGCGATGCTGATTAAAATTGCGCTTCATCGGGAAAAAAACAGCGGCCTGATCATACTCGGTGGTCTGTTTCTGATTGCGACCTGTCTGATGGACATCATTACCCTTAGTCCCTGGATCAGCGACAACTGGCTATCGTTCCTTCAAACAATCTTTCAGGGCGATGCTAACTCTTCTACCGGCCAACTGATCTTTGCGGTCCTCTATTCGCTGTTACTGGCTAAAACCTTTACCGAGTCGCTGGAGCAACGCACCGTCATGAGTGAACAGCTGGCCGAGATGAACGATCATCTCGATGAACTGGTGGCCCAGCGTACCCGGGAGCTAACCGCCTCCAATGACCGGATTGAACAACAGAATTATGAACTGGAATTGATCAACCATGAGTTACAGCGTCTTTCCCTCCGGGATCCGCTGACCGAACTGTGGAACCGCCGGAAATATGATGAAACCATTGTCATGGAATGGAACCGCTGTTTAAGACAGCACCGTCCGATCTCGCTGCTTTTTATTGATGTCGATTATTTTAAAAACTATAACGATTTGTATGGCCACGTGGCTGGAGATGCCACCCTGATTAAAATCGGGAATACCCTGCGAACCGCTTTGTCCCGCCCCACCGATATGGTGGTTCGTTATGGAGGTGAAGAATTTATCGTTCTCCTTGCCGAAACCGACAAAGAAGAAGCTCTGAGTAATGCCCATCGCCTGCTAAAAAAAGTCGAAGCGCTGGCCATTCCCCATGAGGGATCGGTGGTTAAAAATTGTATTACCGTCAGCATTGGGGTTGCCACCCTGCTACCCGATCATCATTCCCGTCATGAAGACCTTGTTAAAATGGCTGACGAGGCGCTCTATCAGGCTAAATCCAATGGTCGCAACCAGGTTGTCACTCTGAATCAATAACAAACAACAAGACCCAGCCGACAAAACAGCTGGGTCTTGTTAATTTAATGAATAAAACCGGATGGTCCTTTATTTCCGGTATCCTCGCCATGAACGAGTAGCTTCGCCGCATCCAGTTCTTTGATCGCCTGGTTAAAATCATTGATAAATTGGGTTGCAATTTGCATATTGAAGTCCTGCCTTACAACCACCCGTTGAATGATGCAATCCGCCATATTTTCCGGTAATGGGTAGGCCGGAACCTGCCACCCGTTCATTCTCACCCGATCTGCCAAGTCATACAGACTCCAGGGTTTATTTGCCGTCTCCCTGAGCGTCCAACAGACAATGGGGATATTTTTCCCATCGTTGTAGATTTCAAAGAGACCCGTTTTCTCAATTTCGGCAGCGATATAAACCGCCACATCCCGGGTTCGCTGATGGATGCTGATGTACCCCTGTCGCCCATAGCGCAGGAAATTATAATACTGGCCAATGATCTGACTGGCCGAACGGGAAAAATTGATGGCCATGGTCGGCATGCTCCCTCCCAGATAACTGACGTTGAAAATCAACTCGGTCGGCAAGTATTTTTTGTCCTTCCATAAAATCCAACCGACTCCGGGATAAACCAGGCCATATTTGTGCCCCGAGGTATTAATTGAAACAACATTTTTGAGTCTAAAATCCCACTCTAAATCGGGATAGATAAATGGCGCAAACATCCCCCCCGATGCCCCGTCGACATGAATATAAACTGGGAGATCATGACTGTTGTTGTATTCCTCCAGTAGGTTATTCAGACCTTCTACATCATCATATTTACCGGTATAGGTAATCCCCATAATAGCGACAACACCAATGGTATAATCATCGACGAATTCTAACACCCGTCCCAGATTAAGGCTCATGTGATTTTTATCCAGGGGCACCAGGCGCATTTCAATATCCCAATAGACACAAAATTTTTCCCAACAAACCTGGTAACCTGAAGATATGACCAGGTTCGGCTTTCGGGCCTGAATATCCAGCCCTTTTTCTGCGGCCCGCTTACGCCAGGCAAACTTCAGGGCCATCCCACCAAGCATACAAGCCTCCGATGAACCCACTGTTGAGGTTCCGATAAAATCATCCTGATCGGCAGCATGCCACAGATCGGCAATAATATTAACACAACGATTCTCAAGATCGGCGGTTTGGGGGTATTCCGATTTGTCGATGGCGTTCTTTTCCAGCGTTTCCGCCATTAGTTTCACCGCTTCCGGTTCCATATAGGACTGACAAAATGTTGCCAGATTCTGTCGGGCGTTACCTTCATCGATCAGGTCATCTTTAATCAAGCGATAGGCGATTTCCGGCGCCAATGGATTTTCCGGCAGCGTATACTGGGGAATCGGTTCATCACTGGCCACCGAGCCCATCACCGGGGTCGCGTAAACATTTTGCAGTTGTTCTTCCTGACATTTTCTTGATACTAACATTCTTTCCTCCTTTTGATGCGGTCTATAACGATTGTTTTTTATATACCCATAATCGCTGCTGGAACATAGCATTTGCAAAATCGTTTTTTCTGCCGGTTCTCAGAAAAAATTTATAATGACCTTGTCAAAGACCATTTAAAATTTTACATGCGCTAATTCCCACTCGGCCGTTTAAACAGATCCAATTGATTCATTGATCTTATTATTTCGATACTTTCCCAAACGACGACTTTATTTTTTAATGAATATTGACTAATTATTTCTCCAATTAACTGTTCATCATTTTCGGTATTTCGATACTTGTCATTTTTGCTGATATCCTGGCAGATATTCTTATAATCTTCGATGCAGTTTTTATTTGCCAGCAACCAGCGGTATTCGTTATAGATATTAAGGATCAATGCATGTCTGACGCCAATAAAAGACGTGACCATTTCCGCATTTGAAACTTTTATCAACGCCGATAATTTATCCTCAATCATGCCGGTAAAAAGCATAAAATTCATTATCTTATGTTTAAAATCATCCGTATAATTCTGCGCACTTCCAATATCATTGAAAAAGCCAACAATAATCTCGTCATACATTTTCTTCAAATCTTTTTCTGCGTCAGATTCTTGATAGGGTAAAACGAGTTTACTCAATAACACGGCACACACGCCCCCAATAATAACATAGATAATTCTGTCAAGGCTCAGATTCGTTGAATTCTCCACTAACACAAACGAACTGATTGCCGTTATTGTTGAAAAAATCATTGAATAGGTGTAATTATCCATAAAGAAAATTGTCAAAAATAAGGTGATTACCATCACGATTATTCCTGCATCTCTTAGTTGTAAAAACGAAAAGAGTATAATAACAATAATTCCGCCAATTATTGTACCAAAAATTCGTTTTCCCGTTCTTTGCCTTGAGATTTCATAGAATGGATAGGTTAGTGAAGAAATTGTGAACAGAATCCAATTGCCATGTTGAAGGTTAAAATAGTTTACGATAAATGCAAATACAGAAATTGCAAAGGCCAATCGAAACGCATATGACCGACTTAATGGATCGATCGAAAGTTTTACCTTAAATTTTTTTGTTGACTTAAAATTATTTGTTCGTTGTTCATTTTTTGTAATCTCTTTTTTATTAATTTGATCCGACTTCTTCATTTTATTTAAATAATCGCTTAAGCACTGCAACTGATAAACCAATTTCATCATCACTAGATCTTTTGTATTATCGAGATTATATTTTTGAAAAAAGGCATCAAACAACGGATCTAAATGATTTGTTTGATTGACATCGCAATCTTTTACAGATCGTTTAAAACTATTTATTAAAGCCACTGCCTCATCAAGGAAAGCGTCCGCTTCGCTGTCTTTTTTAAGGCGACTTAACAGGTCATTTATATTTTCCAAAGCAATCAGAACATTAAATTTGATTTCACTTTCATTATTAAAATAATAGTTGTCCTTTCTCGATTCATAAATCACTTGTTTCAGACGACTGATATATGCTTTTATTTTACAATCAACCAATTCATCATTCAGATTATTTTT
>NZ_LKEU01000019.1 GCF_001766835.1 Acetobacterium wieringae
GGATTGATGCGTTCATACCAGCCTTCCATCTCGTATTGGGTGCAGAAGATAATGGAACCTTCCTTACAGCGGGTTTCGACAATCTCAAGCAGATCATAGGCTTCCTGTGGTTCCAGGGTGCGGATCAACCATTCATCGAGAATCAGCAGTTCAACCTTCTGATAGGTTTTGATGGTCTTACGGAAGGTGCCACAGCCCTTGGCAACACTTAACTCATCCAGCAGTTCCGGCATTCGGATGTAGCGGACCGATTTGAATTTCCGACAGGCGGCATTACCCAGAGCATTGCTGAGGTAGGTTTTGCCATTATGTGAATCTTTACATAATGGCAAAACCCATCTGGCCGTTGGGTTGGCGGTATGTGCGATCAAAAGTGGCTATACCGCTTATTTTCTCAGTGCTCATGAACTGATTTCAATGATTCAGGAAAATATTGTTTCCGGGCGCATTCATCGCAAACTTAAAACACTGAATAAACCCAATATCCTGATTATTGATGAAGTTGGTTATGCGGTGTTTTTTGCAAGTACTTTTTGCAGAAAGTTGCAAGTTAAAAATACAGAATGTTGCATTATGGAAAATCCATAGTTTTGCAAGCTGAAATGCGAAGCGATTTCGATAAAACTCAAAGCATTGCAGGC
>NZ_LKEU01000020.1 GCF_001766835.1 Acetobacterium wieringae
AACCGATCCAAAATCACCCAGTGATAGTGGATATCCCGGAGGAAATACCGGATAATAACCCCACTCATTTTTAACAACATTGGCATAACTTTCAAATACAGAATTCATTTGTAGTTCACCTCTCAAAATTTTTTTTTATCATCCCAAACCCGATTCGTGACTATATCCAAATGTCGAAACATATTATTTTCATCACTTTTCTTACTGATATACCTCCTTTGTGACTGTTATTCTTACTAATAACCCCTTTTTGACACGTCTAAACACAGCGATTCATTTTTCTTATCAAAACCTCCTTGATTGTTTTCTGTTTCCCGAGGAAACAGATTTACCATATGTACCCATGTTGAAAAGTTTGTGATTGCGATAAAACACTTTATTTTCTTTTTCAATCACTAAAAAAGGGCGTAGAAATCCTGAATGCAAAAAAAGCATAAAGCTTGTCATTTCTACGTCTTAAATAAAAAGTCTGCTGGATAGGTGGTTTTTTCATGACCACTGGATTCTCATTATCCTTCGTCCAAACTACAAAGGTGACTATCACCTTAACGAATCCAAAATCTCTCCCGAAGTTTCCCCCGAACCGTGATTATTTTACTTGGGTTTACGTTCTCATCCCCAATGACGACATTTTAATGCAGCAGCACATTAAAAGGCCGAATAGATTTATTATTTAGGCTCTACCACACCACGCTTCTGTTTTCGGTGGTCTAACGTTGTCCCCACCCTCATTATTTAGCTGTAAGATCCTTCTTAAATCAAATTTTAAGCACAACAAAAAGGGTGTGCAGCAATCAAGTGACTACTACACACCCCTTTGTTATTGAAAAGAAATATTCAGATTACGAAAATTTTCAATGATTCTACTTCTTCTATCGGATCCAACCAGCTTGCTCATGCAGGAGCTGGTTGACGGTTTTGCTACTTCTTGACTAGTCGATTTTACCATCCGGTTTCTTCGATTCCTTTCTATTAAGATCATTGATTTGATTCAAATTATTGCTCTGGCTCCCATTCCCCTTCGTCGATGGCACACATTTCCATATACTCCAGATGATCCGCCATACTTGCATCATTATCCGGGGTTCCCTGGGAATGGTCGGATTGTTCGACGCTGAGAATCGTATTTAACTCGTTTAATCGTAGCAGGTAGTCGTTTAGTTCCTGCTCCTGGGGAAAAGGCTTTTTAACCTCATCTCTGGCGTTTTCCAGCCGTTCCATGGTATCCTGGATATTCATTTCACATTTTTTGATCTGATCCGGGATGCTTTCCAGAACATGACCGATTCGGGTGATATTTCCCAGGGGATCGGCGCCCAAATGGACGGTATGGGTGGCCTGATTTTTGAATAAAAGATCGATCCCATCGAAACCGGAATACTTGGCTGCCATTTTAAATCCGGCATACTGGCCAATCAATCGTGGTTTATCGTCTTTCAGCTTTTTAATCACTTCCAGAATGGCGGTGCCGGCTTCCTTCTTATCGGTATAAAAGACATTACCGATGGTCATTTCAAAATGATCCTTAGATGGTCGTTGTGCTTCATAGAGCTTCAGATCCTCCACTAAGGCGTTTTTCTGCTCGGTTTGGATACTGATATCTCTTGGATAGGCTTTTAAGATATTGTCCTCCAGACGATACCGTTGGCTGACAAAATTGGCTTTGATCAGCTTCAGCTTGGTGACCTTCACATCCAGATCATGAGGTAAGCAGGCGAGTTGCCCACTCCCTCCAGAACCGTACGTACACCTCTCGGCGTATACGGCTCGCCATTTACTATCACCTTACGATTTAATCACTTGCGTGGATTGTTTTGTGACAGTCAGCACACACAGCAAGGGTTTTTCTATGCCTTTTCAGCATAATTTTCTCCCATTCTGCTATGCCTGTTAAGTCTTTAAGTCTTTTCACTTGGTGTATTTCAATCTCAATATTTGTCGCACCACATAGCTCGCAAGCATTGCTTTTCAGCTTTGTTGCTAAACTATTAGGCTTGTCGTATTTTTTAAGATAATCAATTACATCCATTTGGTCGAATAGTGGGGTAGTTTTCCTTTTGTATCCACCATTGTAAAATACAGCTTGCCGATTTCCAGATTTAGTCGTGTAGTGGACAGTGAAGTTGCCATTTTCCACATACTTTGATTTAATCTTGGAAACTTGAGTGCGATATTTTGCACCAAAGGTTTTAAGCATACTATATTTCATAAGACTTGCAAATTTTGAAAGTGCACAGGCATTACAGGCAAGAGAGTAATAATTGTATAACCCTCTAATTTCTGAATTGTACTTTGCTAATATTTCAATATCTGTCTTGTTTATTAACTTTCCACGGTGAATGGCTTTCCATCGGTCTTTTCCATGCTCGTCTTTAACTGTTTTAATAGCACCGCATTCACGTAACTTGTTTTCCCACTTTTCGTGAGGTACATAAAGTTTTAGTACACCACTATAAATTCTAACTCTGACACCTTTGGCATTACGCTTGATGTCTTGACTTTTAGATACCGTTAGGTCATATCCTAAGAATCTTGCCTTTTGGGAAGTATGCGTGATTTTTGTTTTTTCTTCTGAAAGTGTTAGTTTCAGTTTTTCTGATACAAATTTTGCTATATCGGCTTTTACTTTTTCGGCGTCCTCTTTACTTCCGATAACACTGACGATAAAATCATCTGCATACCGCACATATTGAAGTGCCTTATAGTTCGTATCAAACGGGTGATTTACTGGCAATTTTCGCACCTCTGATTTCAGGTTCCGTAACTGCTGTGCAGACTTTACTTTTTCTTCTTCGGTTAGATTGCCCCATACTTTTGACATTGACTTTTTGTATCTACATGCTGTTCCATGCACACGCTCGTATTCTGGATTTCTTTTGCGCTTTAGTGAATTACCTAAATCAAATTTCGCCTTGTATTCTGCCATGTAGCTATCCAATTCATTGAGATAGATATTTGCAAGAATTGGACTTACACCAGAGCCTTGTGGTGTTCCGGAGTAGGTTGCATGGTATTCCCATTGCTCCATATACCCGGCTTTTAAGAATTTCCACATTAACCCGATAAAGGCTTCATCATTGATTTTTCTGCGTAGAATACTAATTAGCACATGGTGGTCAAAACTGTCAAAACAGGCTGTAATATCGCCCTCAATAAACCATGTTGCCCCTGTAAATGTTCTTTGAATTTGCAATAATGCTGTGTGGCAACTTCTCTTTGGTCTAAACCCATGAGAGTTCTTTGAAAAATTTGGTTCATAGATACTTTCTAATATTAGCCTAACTACTTCTTGTACCAGTTTATCGTCACTTGACGGTATGCCAAGTGGACGTTTTTTGGTGCTATTCTTTTTTTCAATATAGGTTCTTCGAGCAGGGTTAGGTTGGTAGCTTTTGTCTTTGATTTTTGTAATGATATTTTCAATTCTTCTGCTACTCATACCGTCGATTGTTGAACCATCCACTCCCATTGTCATACTGCCGTCATTTGCATAAACATTTTTGTATGCCAACAGATAAAACTCTGGGTTATATAGATTGCGGTATAACCGTTCAAATCTATATTCTTTTTGTTGTGATTTTTCGCTTAGACTATTTAATACTGCAATTGGGTTTCTCATAGTGCCTCTCGCACCATCCTTTCTTTTGTATTAAAAAAGTAAACTGCTTCCCTTCGCCATGTAAGCGGCTTTCCCGCATCCGTTTTACGGCATTACCTGTCATTTCAGGTTTCTCGGACTACTACGGAAGCTGTGTAACCATGCCCGATTTCTCGGGTTTAGGTCATCCCCATTTAGGTATATTGAAACATAAGCCTTTCATACTGTCGGATACGACTTTCGCCATTTACTTTATCTAAAAGTTGCTTTGTCCTTAATATCACGCAAATGCACAAGATGGAAGAACATCTGCAAGGACGAATTGCGTTTCATCTCATTTCGCAATTAGGAAAAGATACTCCCAAGCTTTGGCTATCATTTAAGCAGTTTAGCTTTTATCCTCGTGTATGAATTTTTATCTCCATATTTACAGGTTTGTTATGAGATTTATTGTCCTGTAACTATCTGCAACTTACGTTGCAACAACATGCTACACTCCCCACTGGGTTTCCCCTCATGGATAAGTTGTGAGATAATGGGTTGATTTTCACCTACCTTTCTTGATATTTTTACCCACCGCTTGCTTAAGGCGGTATTTCAATATTCCCACGCAACTACTTTTAGCGGTAGTCGCTTATGGGCGCACCATCTTCTCCTTAATAAGCGGATTGCCGGTGGCCAGAGCTTTGACTTCGGCATAGGATAACGCCTGCTCATCCACATCCTCACAGGATCGCCCGGGGAGTTTGCTAGTCATGATCTGACCGATGAATTTTTGTTTATTCTCGATCAGCTGCCACGAGTAGCTGTCAAAAGTTTGCTCGGTGATATAACGAAAAATTTTTACTTCCGGATTCTCATTTCCCGGTCTTATCGGTCTACCTTCACGCTGCTCGATGTCAGCCGGACGCCAGGGCACATCGAGGTGATGCAAACCAATCAGTTTATCCTGGATGTCGGTTCCAGCGCCCATTTTTAGCGTTGATCCAAACAGTACCCGCACGGATCCGCTTCTTACCTTTGAAAAAAGTGCCATCTTCTTCACAATTGTGTCGGCATCGTGAATAAAGGCAATCTCATCTTCCGGGATCCCTTTTTCGATGGCTTTGTTTTTAATCTCCTGATAGACATTAAACCGGCCATCCTTATTGGGCGTGGATAAATCACAAAATACCAATTGAGCTGACCGCTGATTCATGCTGTCCTGCCAGACTTTGACGATATTTTCGACACTCTTATTCACCTTTGATTCTTCCGGATCGAGCAGCAGCGAGTTAATCAGTCGCTGATCCAGAGCCAGCTTGCGTCCGTCATTGGTGATCTTCAGCATGTTGTCCTCATAGGGTTCGACCTGATGATTTCGGACCCGTTCGGCCCGGGCGACCAGCTCCATGAGCATCTCCTTCTGATGTTCGGACGGTTTAATCACCACATCTTCATAGATAGCTTTTGGTACCGGAAGATTAAGCATATCCGGGGTTTGAATATCAGCTACTTCCTTAAAGACGGCCATCAGCTCCGGCAGATTATAAAACCGGGCCAGACGGGTTTTGGATCGGTACCCGGTTCCTTCCGGGGATAATTCGATGGCGGTGACAACTTCGGCAAAGGTTGATGCCCAGGCATCGAAGTGACCTAAATCCATGTCCATCAGGGTGTCGTACTGGAGATAGCGCATCATCGTATACAGTTCGGTAATACTGTTTGAAATTGGTGTGCCGGTGGCAAAGACCACCCCTTTGTTCTGGGTTAATTGATCCAGATACTGGCATTTATTAAACATATCGGTGGCTTTTTGGGATTCACTTTGCCCGATCCCAGCCACATTTCGCATCTTAGTATATAAAAAAAGATTTTTGTAACTATGCGCCTCATCCACAAACAGGCGGTCTACCCCCAATTCCTCAAAAGTAATGACACCATCTTTCCGGGTGTCATCATTGAGCCGGTTCAGACGTAATTCCAGTGACTTCCGGGTTCTTTCCAGTTGTTTGATCGTGAACTGTTCCTCATTATTGCGCTTGGCATCCTCAATGGCCATTAGCACATCCTCAATCTGGCTGTCCAGGGCCTGTTCCCGAAATTCTTTGGACAGGGGGATTTTCTCAAATTGAGAGTGACCAATAATAATGGCATCATAATCGCCGGTGGCAATCCGGGAACAAAACTTCTTACGGTTAATCGGTTCAAAATCCTTTTCCCGAGCCACCAAGACATTGGCCCCGGGATAGAGAGCCAGAAACTCTGCTCCCCATTGTCCGATTAAATGATTGGGAACTACGAACAGGGCTTTGTTGGATAAACCCAGGTACTTGCTTTCCATAGCAATGGCGGTCATCTCAAAGGTTTTGCCGGCGCCGACGCAATGACCAAGTAAGGTATTTCCGCCGTAAAGCCCCCGGGCAATGGCATTAAGCTGATAATCCCGCAAGCTGATCTCTGGCGAAATGCCATGAAGGACAACATGACTTCCATCGTATTCCCGGGGTCTGATGCTGTTAAACAGGATATTATATTTCCTGGTTAAAACCTCCCGACGTTGTGGATCCTGAAAGATCCAATCCCGGAACGCTTCTTTAATCAGCTCCTGCTTCTGATTGGCCAGAATGGTTTCGTTTTTATTAAGAACACGGACATCATTGCCATCAGCGTTCTGGATTGTGTCATAAATCCGGATATCCTTCAGGTTAAGGGAATCCTCCAGGATGCGATAAGCATTGGCCCGTTTGGTGCCATAGGTGACATTTGCCAGGACGTTATCATAGGTATCGGCATTCTTGCCTTGTACGTTCCAGACCCCGGTATAGGGGGAATAACGGATCTTGATGGATCCGCTGTTAACCAGATAGGTTGCCGGCTTAAAGGTATCAACCATGAAATCCTGAATATAGCCGGGATCGATCCAGGTTGCTCCCAACCTTACTTCGATTTCCGATGCTTCCAGATCCCGGGGCTGGGCTGCTTCCAGTGCACTGATGTTTGGTAAAAGGGTTTCGGCCTGATCGTTGGGTAGGTTTTCAAACAGCTGACGGACATGATCCAGCTTCTTTCGGACATTTCCGGACAGGTATTCATCGGCGGTGACAAAGGGAACGTCCGTGACATCGAAAAGGTTTTGGGGGAGCTGCTCCGGATCCAGATTGCCAAAATCCCGGAAGATCACTCCTTCCAGATCGTTAATGATAACGTCCCGGGGTTTTCCGGTTAAACTGCTCATATAGTCCAGATCGACCTTGGCTTTTTCGTTGATGGAAACCAGTAGCGCTTCATTGGAGGTATCAACCGCCGTGACCACCTCATTGGTGCGAATGGTGCGCTTATAAAAGATGTCTGATTTATCTTTAAAGGTACCATCTTCATTTAACACTTCCAGAGCGCATAAGAGCCAATAGGATCCATCCTCATCAAAGGCCCGACGGTTTCCGGTGGCGTTAATCAGGCCGTGTTTCTTAGAAAAGGCATCGTATAGGGTGTGTAGTTCTTCCTGTTTCTTTTCAATCTCCTCATTACTACCATTTTCAAGTTGCAGGTCAATCAGTTCCCGGGTGCAATCACGGAGACCGATCAATCCCATAATCCGGCTCGTTGTGGCTGCGGGTTTATCCATCCGGTTCATTACAGAATTTTCCCGGTAGTAAAGTTCATCGTTAACGATGGTATAACTGTAATTGGCCACATCCGGATCGGCGGGGATGGTAGCCTGGTCATCTTCCATAAGGCTTTCAGCTTCAATTTCCGTATAGGGGAACTGATAATCCAGATTGCCCAGGGCTTTTTCCAGTGCAAGCTTCAGATCGTTCCCTGGGATCGGCAGGCAGGCCGATTCCTCACCGAACCGTCCGGACACCATTTGCATTTCTCCCAAAATCATTTCCGGGTGATCAATGAAATACTGATTCATGGGGATTCCATTTTCATCCATTCCCAGATGTACCCAGGGTTCATCAACTGCTAGGACTTTCCGATCCCGTTTCTTCAGAAAGATAATGTCCGATGTGACTTCGGTACCGGCATTCGCTTTAAAGGCATTATTCGGCAGGCGCACAGCGCCGATTAATTCCGCCCGTTCAGCCAGATACTGCCTGACCATGGGCGACTTCTTATCCATGGTTCCCTTGCTGGTGATAAAGGCTACTACACCCCCATCCCGCAGCTTATCCAGAGACTTGGCAAAGAAATAATCATGGATCATAAAACTGTGTTTATCATAAGCTTTATCATAAACCTGATAATCGCCAAAGGGGACATTCCCAATAGCCACATCAAAAAAGTTATTGGAGAACTGAGTTTTTTCAAACCCGCATACTGATATGTTCGCTTCCGGATAAAGGGCTTTGGCGATCCGACCGGTAATCTCATCCAGCTCCACGCCATAAAGCTTCGAATCCTTCATGGTGTCCGGCAATAAGCCAAAGAAATGGCCCACACCCATCCCTGGTTCCAGAATATTCCCTTTGTAGTAACCCATCTGCTCCAGTGCGACGTACATGGCTTTGATAATAACCGGCGCTGTATAATGGGCATTTAGTGTCGATCCCTTGGCCGAACTGTATTCATCCTCGGTAAGTAAGTCTTTTAATTCCTTGGCTTCCAGCTGCCAATGGATGTTATCCGGATCGAATGCCTGGGGTAATCCACCCCAACCCACATATTGGGATAAAATCGCCTGTTCTGCCGGCGTGGCCACCCGCTTTTCTTTTTCAATCTCTTGCAGGGTTCGAATTGCCAAAACATTGGCTTTGAACTTTTGTCGTGGTGAGCCTTCTCCCAGGACATCAGCAGTTATTTTATAGTTCTCTGGTTTAGGGATATTTCTATCCGTTTTTTTCTGGTCGCTGTGATCCCCTTCATCCTGATCCGCTGCGGATACAGCAATCAATTCCCGATCGTTAGCATCTTCCGGATCCCGATCAAAGGTTATAAAAGACCTCGTTTCTCCATAGCTTTCGACATAGGGTTCCGGATCCATTTCCTGATATGCTCCCGGCACGACGTATTGGCCGGCTTCAATGAGTTCTCTGACTTCCCCGGCAATCTCCGCCCAGGATAAAAAACGATTAATCGACGGATCGGCAGTCTTTTCAAAGCGAATCCCATTCTGATCAAGATGCTGCCGGTAGGTATCCGTGAGATTTCCGAGCACCGGGACTTCGCTGAATAAATAGGTGTTTTTAATCACTTCGCCAAACTCATCATTATTTTGGGTTTCGGATAATAAATCATAGATCACCGGCCGGGTGTAGTCGTCCGGGGTCACGTTGATTAGCAGATCATGAATGTCGTCCAGCGGAATTACCGGTTTTTCTGGTTTCTGTCCGGTAAGTTTAACCCGTTTTGGTTCTTCAAGCACATAGCGCCCCAGGGTCATCAATTCTTCGATACGCTTTGCCACTTTTGGCCAGGGTAAAAGGATGCTTTTTTCTGCTTCCTCCCGGCGCAACAGCATCCCTTTGACACTGTAATCTAACCAGCTGTGATCCGCTCCGGAAAGCGCATGAGATCGTCCCCCCTGGCCATATTCATTTTTGAGAAAATCCGCTTTTTCCTGGGGTGAGTGGTTTTCAGTGAAATAGTTGATGATCCGCTGTTTTCCTCCAGACATACTGCTACCACTACATATAACTGTATCTACTTCATCCTTGGTGATAAACATCGCCGGTTCCTGGTAGTCAAACCCGTTCGCCTGATACTCCCGACGCTCCCGTTTGAGATCATGGAGTCGTTTTAACAACTCATCCGGCTTGTGAAAGTGAAAACGCAAAATAGATCGGTCAACCTTATATTTTTGGGCAAACCCGTCCAGTCCATTAATAATTTCATCCAATTTTTCCGGATCAGTGTAAAGTTCAGCAATCCGAGCTGAACTATCTGGATGACCCCCACGAAAAATGTCATCCTCCATAAAAAATTCCCCGGATCGATCCTGATGCAGATACCAGAGTTTATCTGCCAGTTCTTTGCGTTCGTGGCCATCGACCTGATCAAGCTGTTCCTGGCCCATATAAAGGCCATTTTCCAAGAGTTCCCCGATCCGCTTTTCAACCTGTTCCCATGATAGGGTGGTTTTCATAAAATTACTTTGTACCGTGTTACCCCTGGCGATCTGAATGCCGTTTTTATCAAACCAGACCGCCACTTCTTTTTCATCAATGTAAAACCCTTTGCCACCGGTGCGGTATTCTGCTTGTAGAAAGGCAACATTGTCTTCTGCCAGCAGCTGCTTCTTGTATTGGGCGACAATGCGCAACTGACTGTTTTTGTTATTGCCGGCACTGCGAAGGATCACATCAATATCATGCTGGGGAATAGAAAAAGCGGAGGGCTTAAGGCTCTCCGCTTGTTGGTTGGGTTTTATTGGCTCCTGTCCAGGCTTAAACAGGCTTAGTTGTAAATGAGTTCCGAAAGAACGATCTCGTTGGCCTGCTTCATTAGGTTGTTCATATGCCCGGCCCATTCCATTGGTCTGGTTTTCTTGTCCGGAGCCGGATGATTTTTCATCATCCCCTCCATGATCAATTCCAGCCGGCGCTGGGCTGCCTGATCCACTTCCACCAGGTGTTCGTTGATCTTGTCGTCGAAGATCAGTTCCATCAACAGATCCGGCTTGAATTCCTTCAGATATTCGTTTCTCATCATTCCGTACTTCCCGATTTCCTGACTGGGTGGCGTAAGGGGTTTGATATCCGGGGTCAGAAACTCCCCTTCCTGGTGATAGGTCAATTCCAATGGTTTGAATGCTTCCTGATTTTTGCTCATTTTTTGATTCTCCTTCTATTTGATTTTTCAGTTGTTCCATTTCAATGGTTTGCACCAGTTTTCCCATTTCAATGAGAAAGGGTTTGGTGGTGTTCGTTACATTATTACCCAAAAATATCAGCGACTTAAAGTTTTTGATGTTTTTTATTTGTGCAAAATCTTCCGGATTAAAATAATCCCGGGGATTATAACCACATCGGGATAAGATCTGATAAATCACACTGTTATCATACAGATTGGCAAAGCCACTCACATCCAGATTCCGGAGATAAAGTCTGTTCGACTCCATGATCTCAGTCTTAAAATACTCAAACTGATCTTTATTTCGCACTTTCATTTCCGTCATAATGTAGTATGGCAGCGTATGCTTTGAGCGTGTTTCCTGGTACTGTTCAGTCGCTCGTTTAATTATCTCGACTTCATCCACATTTTCCCGGCTCCACAATTTAAAATCCGGGCCATCCGGATTGCGTTTATGGGTATCACTCACGTCGAATACGTTTTTAAATTCATACTTCAGCTGATCATCCAGCACCAGAATTCGCTTTGCACCGACGTTGACCGTTCGATTGAGTTTTTTATTCCATGCCTCGATTCCGGTTACTGCGGTCGCATCCGGTCGTTGGAACACGATCAGCATCTGATTGTAAAAGGTATGCTTATAATGCCAGGCCGACCGTTCCAGAAAGGTCATCCAGTTTTCCGGTGTCTGAAAATTTTCTTGCGCTATTTGGGGAAAATGTTGTATTTCTCTTGAATTCATTCTATTCACCTCTCGTCAATATGCGTTTGTCATTGTGATTGAAAAGAAAAAAGAGATCCGATTGGATCTCCTTGCGACGTGTTTCCTGTATTTTGTTTCCTCGGGAAACAAGATTATGATTTTTGATTCCCTGTTTCCTCGGGAAACAAGATTGTGATTTTCTATTTCCTGTTTCCTCGGGAAACAAGGTCGTGATTTTTTATTCCTGTTTCCTCGGGAAACAGAATTACTGTTCCGGTTCCCATTCTTCATCATTTTCAAGGGTTTGAGAATCGGACAGAATGTTGATATATTCATTAATGCGTTCTAAAAGGTTGTTTCCGATCAGTTTCGCCATTGCTGAAACATCATCATTTTTAAAATATGTGTCGAATGCTTCATAATATTTTTTCCGATCTGAAAATTTCACATTAATAGGCAGATAATTATTCTGCATCAGATCAAGATTAAGGATTAACCGACCGGTACGACCATTTCCGTCGATGAAGGGGTGAATCCCTTCAAATTCTAAATGAAACCGTGCGACTCGCTCGATTGGATGAAGTGTTGACTTCCACTGTTCATTCTTTAGAATCAATTCTTCCATGGATGGCTGTATCTGAACCGGCTGCACCGGCTCGATAAAGGCTCCTGCAATTGAAACCGGTATTCGTCGATAAATCCCCTTATCTTTGGGTCGATTGATTAAAACCAAGGAGTGAATATTTTTAATAACTGCTTCGGATAAAATGGCTTTTTCACTCACCAGGTCTTTAATATATTCAAAGGCGTCCCGATGACCGATGGCTTCCAAATGATCTTTTAAGGGCTTTTGATCAATGGTAAGTCCTTCTAAAACCATGGCAGTTTCTCCAAGCGTTAAGGTATTGCCTTCAATCGCATTGGAGTTATAGGTAAACTGAACCATAAATGATTCGTTGAGTCGTTCTAATTCTCCTTGCGTTAAAGGCCGGCAGGACTGAAGGACGTTATTTTTATTTTCAATTTCTTTTAATAGCTGTTCCATCTTCAATCGATCATCCCTCACTTTCTTAGCATACTTTCTTTGACAACGGTAAAATGTTTAGCTAATGATAACACAATTCACTCTACCTTATCATCTATTTTAAAAAAACCTCCCTTCAGCCTGTTCACCATGCATCAGAATGAGCTTGCCATTGAGATTGAAAAAAAGAGATCCGCTTGAATCTCATTGTAATGTGTTTTCTGTATTTTGTTTCCTCGGGAAACAAGATTATGATTTTTTATTTCCTGTTTCCTCGGGAAACAGCATCACTGTTCCGGTTCCCAATTATTGCTCTGACTATTTTCTTTTTCTTTAATTATTTCTTTTAATTTGAAATTCTCATTTTCATACAACTCGCATTTTTCCTTTAGCATTAATGCAACTTCTCTGCTTCGACTAAGTTCAATTTCTTTTTCTTTTAGTTTATTCGTTAGCATCACATTTTCTTTAAATAGTTGATTAATATGATTGATTGTTCGATCTTTCTGATAGCCTTTATCTCCTGAAGACTCATTTTTCAGGCGTTTTTGATAATTAAATTCTTCAACTAAAATCCTTAAAGCGTCAGCATTCCCACCAGATATTTCTGAGATCTTTTTAATGCTTGGATTTATATTTTCAGCCAAAACCGATGCTGTCATTTTGCTGTCTTCTTCGATCCGTTGCACTCTTGGTTTCATATCTCCAGTATCTTGTCTGACATCTTCACTTTTTTTAAAATCTTTAAACAACGTAAGAATCCCAGTACATAATGCTCCAAAAACGCCGATTAGAGCAATGACTATTCCTAACGAACCGGCATCCATTTTACTTCCACCAGTTACCCAAAAACTGATAACTAATGTCAGCATAATTAATGACATACTTATCATGTAATTTTTTATAAAAATTCACCGCCTCTCATTTGTTCAAACCATGCTTTAAGGCGTTTTCTCTCTGATAAACTATTAAATTGATTATAATCCTGTTTCCTCGGGAAACAGAATCACATTTCCTGCTCCCATTCTTCTTCATAGTCTTCAAACTGTGCCCCGGCATTCAGTTGATTCAGATGTTCTTCCATCGCCCCGATATGTTCTTTATAGGTATTATTAATCTTATCCATGGACAGGTTTAAACTATATTTTTTCTGTTCTTCTGCCGGCAGCGCTTCGATCTGTTCCAGAAAACTCTGGTAATGGGATGCCAGATGATCTTTGGTACCTTCAGTGACTTCCAGGCCAAAGCGACTCAAAAACATAATGGTCAAACCGTCAGCTTCAAATTCATGCTGGTGTTCACTTATTTCGGAACGATATGCTTCAGCCGTATGGTCTAAAAAAGCATGGGACATTTCATGCAGAAACGTCCCGAGCTTTTGAGTATCCTGAAGTTTTTCGTTCAGTCTGATTTCATTGGTTGATGGCGTATAGGATCCCCGTAATTTGATCGAGCGCAAAGCTGTTTCCTCAACCGGGAATCCCTGGTCTTCACAATAACTCCGTAGCTGCTCATATAAGGTGGCATGATCCTGAGATACTTCGCCAAAACTCACTAACCGGGGGTATTCGGCTACCGGGCAGTCGGTTTGGGAAATATCAAAAACCGATCCCAGTTTAAACCGCATGACCGATTTTACATCGATCTCTCCCCGCTTGATCCGCTCCCGCTCACTTTTGGTTGCATTAATTAAAGGAGTGGACGTATTTTCGCCATCCCGATAAAAATAAGACGCTTTAACCGGTACCAGAATCTTCATGCTTTTTTGACCCTTCTGCACCTGATAACCTTTTTCCTTATAAAACTGATAACTGCCCACAAAGGATGCCCGATCATTCTGAGAAAAAATAAGCTGCTGATTTCGGGGACTGTAACGATAAAACTTTGAAGAAAACTCTAAATATTCAGCAATAACCGCCGGATCACGCTTGAACGACTCACCCAGATCAATTATTTTCTGGTTATAGAGATCCATTTCCTTTTTAATATCTTCTGGACTTCGCTTCTCATACTTGGCCATTTACCGATCTCCCATTTCCTTAAGAATACCCATTTGAACCGGTTTTGGTAAAAGTTCCAGTGGCGCTAAATCTTCATCAGCAATCTGTTCGCCGGCGATAATAAATTCCTCCGGAACTTCGACATAAAACCACTCACCATTCTCATTTTTAACAATCGCTTTACCATTCATATAACCGATCACTTCATTTTCAATTGCTAGAGCTTGCATTTTTTATTCCTTTCTGCCTGTTTCCTCGGGAAACAAGACGTTCGTTTTTTTAATTTTGTTTCCTCGGGAAACAGAATTACATTTCCGGCTCCCACTCATCTTCAAGATCCTCATATCTTTGATCTTGTGTACTATCATGCGCTTTTTCATCCAACACCACTTCACTAAACATCTTATTAAATTCTGAAGTTGAAATATAACCGGCACAGGCCAAAGCAAATTTTTCGCCCGTTACCTCATCACAATCAGCAATAGAAATATTGCCATTCTCCAGCAACTCGTAACTGCATTCCATCAACGGTTTAAAGTAGTCACAGCCATAGGGAGTAATGCGACTTTCTTCATTCCAGACAAAGGATGCTGGCATATCTACATCCCCAATAATCAACTCACAGTCAAAGGCTTGATTGCTGTTAAGTAATGCCCCAAAAGTTTTGAGCTTATCCAGATTGTTTTTTTGGTAATTATCTTCAAATTGTTTTAGTAGATATTCCTTTGTAAATCGATCAGATGGATATAGGCTACTATTTCGGCACACATTCCCATCGGGAGTAGTGAAAGTAATATATCTTCTTTCGTCATTCCAACACACTCCGTAACTTCTGTCTTTCATCATTTCAATAAACATTTCCCGATTTTCTGCTATCCTAGTACAGTTGTTTATTTCTAAGATCAACTCTAATTTCCAACTTTTCAATTCCGACGCCGAAGCAACTGGTGATTCAGCATTATGCAACTGCTCATATTGGACATCGCTAACTCGACCGGTATCAAACAACACATTAAAAGGCTTATCTTTATCTTCATTTTCCTTGAAATTTTGATCAATCAACCAATCTGAATAAAATCCAACCCCTTCAAAAACAATCGGGTCACGCTCGGCATCCATCGGATCCCCAAAGGGATCAATAACTTCTGATTCCGCAATCCATTCCCGTCTGGCGATGACTTCCTCATTCTGCACAATGGTAATATCCGAACCATTTTCACACACCATTTCGTCGGCCAGCTTCAACCCCTCCTTCAAGCTATCCACTTCTACTACGGCCCCATCATACACAATGCATAAGGACTGCGTTACATTCTCATTCCGCTCCACTTCTTACCTCCCAAAAATTCATATTTTTTAATCGGATCATTGAATCTTTCAATAAAAAAAGAGATCTTTTTTTGATCTCCAACCATTTCCTGTTTCCTCGGGAAACAAATTTACATTTCCGGCTCCCATTCATCCTCAAACGATTGCTCCGATTGCTGTTTCGAGATATCACTAAACTGCTCATAAATCTGGCTTTCGTCCCACTGTAAGCCCTGTTCGTCCTGGTGAATGTTGGTGGCTCGAATGAATTGCCGACCGTTAAATAACAGGGCGTCGCTCCCGTTTACATCCAATACCACCGTCTGATCGGAAGCATTGGTTTGAAAAACATCGCCTTTTCTTAATACATTGCATTGCGGATGCTGATCAATTTTTATTCCGTCCTGATAATTTTTCATTTTTTCACTTAAATGGTTACAGCCATAAAAAATATTATTTCCCATAATGAAATCTGCCGGCATTTTTACGTCATGGATGATCGAATTAGCAAAGGCATAATTCCCGATTTGGGTAATTGAATCCGGCAGAATCAGATCGGTAATACTGGTATCTTTGTAAAAGCCCCAGTCTGCTATGGCCCTAACCGGGTAAGAAATCCCTTGAGACGTGATCCGGTCGGGAACTGAAATCAGTTTATTGATGGGAAGATCTTCATGGTGAAAGTTTGATCCGGCCAATACCGCCCGGTTATTTTCTGCATCAATGACAAACGAAAAACCATTAGTGATGACAAATGGGTAGTCGTAATACTTTTTAATTTCTGCCAATGGCGGAACGATCCGATAATCATCAAAGTAACGGGCAGCTGCCCGCATGAGTTTTTGGGTATCTTCATCAAACTCCGTATCGAATGCCCAGATAAATTGATCCCCATTAAATAATAGCAAGTCATTTTCATGCGCTTCTAACGTAACTAAATATTTTGCAAATGATCCGTTTTTAATTTTCTGCATTATTTCTCCTTTTCGAATATCTTGTTTCCTCGGGAAACAGGATTGGTCTTTTCGACATTTTGTTTCCTCGGGAAACAGGATTATCTGTATTCCCATATTCAACGATTAATAGACATCGATCCATTTTGAACAAATAAAAAAACGCCATGCATCTGGAATAGCACAGCGCCTTCCCGGCTTTATATAACCGGTTTCAAGCTCGTGTTGTAATTCAAATTTTATTTTTTCCACTTCAAACATAACGGCGATACGAAAATCTAAAACCGGCTTGATTATTTCACCGGTTCGTTGATTGATCCAGTTCTGCCCATCTGTTTTTAATGGCGTGACTGACGGGATATAGCTATCTTTTAAATCCGTGATATCTTTTTTATAAATCGATTCCGAAAGAATGGAATGTTTCAGGTCGGTCTGTAAAACCTTCAGGGCAAAATCCAGACAAGCAATTTTCCCGGTAATATCCTTTTCCATGGCAAGGCCATTCTGAATGGCAAATAATGCATCGTCAAAATTTTCTTTAGATCCACCAATGCAAATTTTCGGCGGCTTTGGTTTCTTTTTTCCAAACATCGGCTCACTCCTTTAGAAATTCTTCAAGTAGTTCAATGATGATTAACTTGATTCGGGTTTCCGTTGGTGGAAAGCGATAAATCAAACTGCCCAGTTCGTTACACACAATGCGGTAATTTTCATCAATTAATCCCCTTCGTATAATCATCAAATAGTGTAAATAGAACATGTAGTTATAACTGCTTTGATACGACTTCCTGCTTTTTGTCTTTTTGAGTTTTTTGAGAAATAGGCAAAGCGCTTCTCTGGCTTCAGTATTCAATTCTGGTGGGGAATCAAAATGGTATTTCCCGAAAATGTCAAACAATTCTTTAGTAACTGTGTCCATTGCTGTCAATTACTCCTTTATTTTCATATTTTCTTGTTTCCTCGGGAAACAGACTACCTTTATTCCTTTGTTTCTTCAACTCCCATATTAATCCCACTGAAAATCAATTTTTCCTGATCATTATTAATCGATTCACCATCTTCACTGTTTACTGAGTATAGATTGAGTACAATAAATTTATCATCCATTTCTGCACTTAAATTCGTATCTTCTTTTAATTCCACGCGAAATGTTTCAGAATGATCATGAGTTTGAAAAACTACCTGATCATCAATAATTTGATAGTTTCCGGATTCCTTGTGCTCGCCGTCTTTATCAAGAATAAAGTCGTAATAAGATCCGTCAAGAGAGATTTTCAATATTCTCGATGAGAATGATTCACTAAAATCTTCTGGGTTGCTGATATCACCATTGAAGCTTACATAAGTGCCAGTTAGATTTTCTTCAGTCAGAAGTAGTGACTTAATGTGCGAAAGATACTGATAATGCCGGAATTCATTAACCCCAATGTTAATGACCGGCATTAAGATTATGAAAGCGATCAGAACGAATGTAATAAATCTCTTACTCCCAATTTCATACAGTTTAATAGGATTAACAAAAACATTTTCATTATTATATTTACGTTTCATATAGCCCTTAGAAACACAAAACAATGCAAGAAAAACAACAGCATCAACAATTGTTGCAAATAACAAAATCCACTCGCAAATCAAAAATGCAAAAGATGAAACATATATTCTGTCATATATCGTTCCATTGCACCAGTATCGCTCCCTTTCGAAGCTTTCATATACCCAATAGTCCCCATAGGTTTTAACAGGCTTCTTACTCACTTTTCCTGCCACTCCCCACAATTTGAACAATAATTATCATCCGGCTCCCAGTCATCGTCAAGCTCATAATCTTCTTCCCGGGTCAGCTCCGCATGAACCCGATCAAACCCGTCATTTAGCAGATTAAAACCCTCATTTTCAAACCGCTCATGGATGTGATTCAAAAGCTCCGTTCCCTCAAAACGATTTTCAACAACCAGCAGCGCCTTAATCATTTCCGCTTCATTGGTCTGCTTCATGCTGGCCAAGTCCTTTTTGAGATCCTGGAAACCCAGGCTTTCATAGTTTTTGGGTATCTGATCAATCGACTGATAATAATTCCCGAAATCCCAGATCAATTTGCCTTCAATCATCTGGATGCCATGGGCTTTGATAAACTGAGTCCCGGTAAAAAGCAGGGCATCACTGCCCTGCACATCCAAAACCACTGTCTGATCGGCTCTCTCGGTTCGTATGAAGTCCCCTTTTTTAACGGCTGCTGTCATTACGAAACCCCCTGCTCATTTCTTTTCAATAACTGTCTGAACAATTCTTTATTAGCGTGCCATCCCATGATATTGGGAGCATACTGACTAAACTTCGCCGTTGGGAAGAAAGTTTTCAGTGTCGCTTCTTCTTCCGGGGCAATGAAATTTAATAACAGGTTGATTTCCTCCAGCTCATCCTTCTGGTAGTGTGCCAATGCCTGATTTAAAGCTGCCCGTTCAAAGCACTTGCCGGCACCACACAAAATTTTAATGTGCCCCTGACTAAAGGGTTCAATCACATCTTCATTCAAAACCCCCACATCAAAGATGATGTAATCATAGGTTTTCATGACCAGGCCATTCCGATAGAAATAGTCGACCCCCTTGGTCTGATGCCATTCCCCATCCTCGATTTCTTCTTTTTTCATGCGGTAAGCTTCAATAATTGATTTGAGATGATTGTGATCATTGGCTTCCATGTAAGCCACCATTTTTCCCTGATTAGCCAGATAGTTAGCCAGCTGGATGGCCGTGGTGGTGGTACCGGTCCGGCGCTGGGAGCCGGCAACAAATATAAACTGTTCCTTCGGTTCAGCTCGTGCTTCCAGTTCCATTGGATCCGCTATGACTGTCTCAATAAAGGGCATTTCAATCAGCGGTTGGTCATCGATAACAACCGGCCTTTGAATGATTTCTGCAATCGACGGCTGCTCAATTGCCACTACTTCATGAATCTCATCATTTAGCAGCTGATCCTGGTAGGTGATCCCGGTTCGACTGACTGCCCTGAGAATCTGGGCTTCAAATTCCCTGGGATCGCCGGTAATGATATTATAGACTTCCCGATTCAATAGCTCCTGTTTCAGCTCCGGGGTGATTTCCCGGGCAAAGATGATCAGTCGCTGTTCGAACCAATCCTGAATGGCGTGTATTGCCTTAAATAGACCCTCTGGAATATCAAGCAAACACTCCAGATCCACCGCCAGATAGCGATAGGAATCAAATTTAGTGAGATCATTCTCAACAAAGGCTGCCAGTTCATAATCCCCGATGAATTTTTTAATCGGCATCCCGTTTTCCTTTTTCAGAAAATCAAAAATCCCATTGTTCTGGTTACTGGTTACATATAAAAGCATGATTCTTTCCTCCTATTTCGTGAATATCAGTACAATTAACATGATAAAATTGATGATGGAGAACCCACCACCAATCATAAAAAAGAGCTGTTTAAAGCCTTCGGCAAATAAGAGCGTATTGACCCGATCCATTAAACCTTCCATTTTTCCCAGGGCTTCATCACTCTTTGTCTCGATTTTATCCAGGGCCTCGTTATACTTGCCGGTGAGTGCATCCAGTTCTTTTTCCCGCTCCCCCACGATATCGGTCTTGGTCTGATTAACCTGTTCGACCAGATTTGTAAAAAGCTCATCGAGCTTCTTTTGGGAGACTTCTCTGGATTCGTCAAAATGTTGACTGAACGACTCAAAGGTTTTAATGATGGTATCGCACTGCTGCTTAAAGTCGATGGTGTTTTTTTCAATAATCGCCAGCTGAAGGTCATTGCTCTCGACGCCTTCCCGGAAAGTCACCATTTGATCCTTGATCTGATCCGCCATTTTTTTGATGGTTTCTTCTGATCCCTGGACACTCAGGTTTGCCTGTACGAACATCCGCTCAATGCTCTCGATCCGTTTAAATTCACTTTCTTCTTTTTCAGCTTCTTCCAGATTTTTTTCCACCTCACTGAGCTTGCCGATAACCTCATTAACCGCATTAAAGAGAATCGTATTGGATTCTTCCAGATCCTCAGCTTCTTCGTATTTTTCTCCGGACTCCCCAACCAGCTCCCGGATATCTTCCATCAGCACCGAAATATGCCGGATATGGGAATTTTTCTGGGTATAGGACTCTCGGAAATAAATGAACTGCGATGCAAATTCCTCAACGGATTCCCGGAGAATTTCGGCTTCTTCCGGGGTTAAGTTTTCATCATCCACACCGTTGAGGGTCTGCATAAACTTGAGAATATCATCTCTGAAGCTTTTCGCTTCCTTGGTCTTATTGGTTTCCACTTTTTTCATTTTTTTACCTACTTTCTCTCATTAATTAATTGATTAATTCTACCTGAAATCATAGCCCCCTAAATCAACAATCCTTTGCTTTTTCGTGGCACTATCCTCCTGTATAACATAAATCGGCACATATTGCCGACCCCATGATAGACACTCCGCTTCGGTCGGCAGCCACATATCAATAACTTTCCGTTCTTCATCCACAGCACCCCCACGATCTTCGACCACATAGACCCCGCCGTTTGGCTGATCGGCCCGGACAGGAATATAAATCCGGGTACCTGATTCCAGACTGGGATAACCGGCAACTGTCCGGTTGGCGGTGGTGGTCGTCCCGGAAGATGTAGTTCCATAATCACAATAAGCTGTGATCTGAGCATTTACCATTTCGGCTTTGCTTAAATCAATTTCACCAGACAGTGCAGCGTCACTATCGGAAATGTAAAGCATCGGATCCACATATTCCCCGTCAGCTTTTATTTCGAAATGGATGTGTCCCCCCTGGGTGCTGCCAGTTGCACCGGTCAGGGCAATCTGTTGTCCCCGTTTGACCATATCGCCGGCATTAATTGACCAGGATCCGGACGTTAAGTGACAGTAGAAAGCGGTGATTTCCTTCCCGTCTTTGGCCTTTCCGACATTTAAAATAATGGTGTTCCCCCAACCGCCGTTCATCCCGGCATAAACAACGGTTCCGTCACCAATGGCATAGCAATTCGAGCCATCGGGTGCTTGAATATCAATCCCGGTATGCATCCGCACATCACCATAAATCGGATGTACCCGTTCACCGAACAGGTTTGTTTCATCAGATCGATCCAGTTTGTATTCGGCATCCAGTGGCCAGGCAAACTGGCCATTGCCATTGGCTTTTCCCGGTAATAAATATTGATACTCGGTTTTTAATTGCAGCACAACTGCCAGGATATCCGGATTGGTAATGATACTGGTCAGCATGGTGATGGGGGTAGACAGAATGTATACAAGGGTTAAAACCAGTCCTAAGACCAGCCCCAAAAATCCGGCCAGTATTCCCAGGACGATATTTCTTAATTTCTTGTCCGTTGCAACTGCGGTCGCTGCTTTGGCAATGACTGGAATCGCCATGACTACCGACCACCCCGATCCCCAAAATACTTAAATTTGTAATCGGCCACATCAAAGGACATACTGATCCGATCCCGACCGATTATAAAGAGTCCCTTTCCTCTGAGCTTGGCCGTTAAGACTTCCTGCTCGGCTTCGGTTAAAAAATAGAGTTTTTTCAAGTCCTGAAGGTTCTGTCCGGTGGTTCCCAGCATAATCTTGTAACAGGGCTGATCCAGAAGTGCCTGGCCGTACATTTTAATACTGGGGTTTAAGAAATCCTCAACCGCATGAGAAATAATCATAATGCCGGCCTCATATTTTCGGCAGCGCTTCATGGCATTTCTAAGGAAAATCAGCGATTGCGGCACCCGTTCATCAATCATCAGATAGGATTCATCACAAACCAGAAGGATCCGCTCATGACGATCCCGACTCATTTCCTGCCAGGCCCAGGACAATAGATTAAAATATTGGGTCGATTTGATGGTGTCGGATGAGTTGTTTAGATCAAAGGTATCCAGACACACACACCGGGCATCCGATTTTAGGGATGTGTAACCCGACCACAGGAAGGAATCCCCACCAATGGCCAGATCCTTAAAGATAATGGCCAGATCCCGATAATCCGTATACGCTTTTTCGCTAATACCCCGTTCCTGTTCGGCTTCTTCCAATTCAATCAATAAATCATACAGATCCCTGAAGGTCGGAAAATCGGTGTTTTTCATGGTGGTCACATCCGTATCCCAAAAGATATTGAAGCGATTATAAAGGGTAATGACTGCGTCCTTCAGTAATGCTCGGGTAATATCCGTCAAATCTTTGAAATACAGCGAAAAAAAGACGTCCAGCGTTTTTAAGTGAAGGGCCATGGCTCCAAACTTACGAGCATCCTTTTCTTTTTGGGTATCTTTTCCTGTTTCATCGTCCTTCTCAAGATATAAATCTTCTTCCAACGGTAAAATTTGAAGGGGATTGATCAGGTGCTTACCATCCCCGCCGGCATTAATCCAATCCCCGCCAAGATTTCGGCATAAGTCCTGATATTCCCGCTCGGGATCGATAAAAATGATCCGGGTTCCCAGGGCGTACTCCATCAGAGCAATGTTTTTGATAACTGTTGATTTTCCGGACCCCACATCACCCAGCACTACAACACTGGAGTTGGTGCGATCTTTACCACGCTTCCAGAGATTCAGACAAACTCGACCTCCAGTGGAGTCCCTGCCATACAGAAACCCTTCCTGATCGTTATAGCCACAACTGGCAAAAGGGAAGCCCCCCAGAACGGATGAAATAGGCATGACCGTTTTAATGATCTGCTGGACGTTCTTTTCCTGGGTGCAGGCTGGAAAAAGATTGCGAAAGCCTTCTTTCTGCAGATAAGGAAAGGATCGAATCTTTGTTTTTTCCATTAAAAAGGTGCTTTGCACTTTTCGGCACATCTTATTGAATACTTCCCGGTCATTGGCCATGGGCATAACCGATATCCCCACACTGCCAACCACTTCCTGTTCAAACTCAATGTTTTTAAGCATTTTGATTGAGTCTTCCTCCCGCTTGATTGCATTCATCTCGGCCAGGGCATCTTTTCCATTGGCTTCCTGGGCTTTTTCCCGATGCTGATTAACGGACTTGTTTAGATTATTAATAAAATCGGCATTCTCAATTTTATCAAACTCAATGGAGAAGACTGTTCCGGGGATATTGGACAGTTTCCCCAACCACCCATAATCCCGGTGCGCCGGATATTGGATCACGCCATACACCCGGGCCAGATATTCACCGATCCACAATTCATTGGGCTTGATTTCCATGTTGATGGGCGAAATAATATTCATCAGGGATTTATTTTCAGTAATTGCTGCTTTTTTTGATCGCCCAAATTTGGTTCCCCGTTTGGGCTGTTCCGGTTGACTTTCCTCACTTTTTCCAAAAATAGATCGACGTTCTTTTTTTGGCGCTTTGTCCTTCACCGGTTTTTCGGCTGCGATCCGTGCTTTCCTACTTTCTTTTGGTTTCTCGTGCTTACGCATATGCGACCTCCTGTATTTGATCTGCTGCCACAAATTGACTTTCATGACTGTTTTTATATAAATCCATAATCGTTGTAATCTGAGTGCCGTATTCCATATCTTCCAGATGACAATAGGCCGGGTTATTAATCAGATTACACAGTCTGACAATTTCCTGCTGTTTTAGAATCTCACCGGTGATTGTTCCACTGGCCAACCGGCTTGCAATATCGGTGATCCGCTTGAGGAAATCCCGTTCAATGCCATCTTCGTATTCTTCCCAGACGATAAAATAAAACTGACGCTGAACAATTTCCCCGGATTCGGCAAAGTGATGCATCTCCAGCATTTCCTTACCCAGAATATCCTTGACCACCGGCTCAGTGGTTTGCGTCCAGATCCGGGAGTATTCTTCCACCAGGGGAAAAATATCAACCGGCCTTTCGACGGACAGAAAGCGCCAGGAGGATTCCGGCGCCATCTGCACACACAGCTGCTTACACAAGGAGCGTTTTTCACTCTGTGACAGTAAATCCAGAGAGATGGCATCCACCCGGTAATAGGCACAGATTTTATTATCTTTGGTATAAAGAAAATTCCCTTTGATGTCTTTGACATTAATAAAATCATGAACGCTGTTATGCTCCGGCTCCTTCTTCTTTCCTTTGAATTGAACCGTCTTATTTTTTTTATTCCAGATGTTCATCACAATCAGTGCGATAATACCCGCACAACAAATAATAAGGGGGATGATTTTATCCATTTCGTCTTCATATCCTTTCTATTTTTGTTTCCCGGGGAAACAGGATTCGTTTTGCTATTTTTGTTTCCTCGGGAAACAGGCGTTACTCTATTTTTTTGTTTCCTCGGGAAACAGGATTACATTTCCGGCTCCCAGGTTTCTTCCTGCCGTTCCTCCAGTTCCCGTTTTAAGCTGCTTTCTTCCGGTGTTACCGGTTGATGACTCAAATACTGATCCAACTCCGCCACATGATCCTGAAATGTTTTATTCATGGATTTAAAGGTCGCATCCAGGCGTTTCTGCTGGTCGCTTGGGGAGCCTTGAAGTGTTTCCCGATATGCCTGATAGGTTTTTTTGAGTTTTTCGTTTAATTCTCCGGGTGCTTTGAGGTTATTGTGGGCCAATAGCATCAGAGCCACCCCCTGGGCTTCCAATTGACCTTCCAAACCATCATAATTGGGTTTAATCGTCGCCTGGCAATATTCCAGTATCCCAGCTGTTAAATTCTTATTTTCAACCATTTGTTCACTGGATTTTATATCAGGATATTCACTTTCGGATAAATTGGTTTGAGTAATATCATAAATTGATCCCATCACAAACCGGGGGCCTTCATTTGCTTCGTTGGGTACAAAGACTTTTATCGGTTTTTCACCTGACCTAACCTGTATCCCATTCTCCAATAAATCATGAACATTGGCCACTTGGATGGCGTTGGCATTCTGGGCAAAGATCAATTGCTGATTTTTGGTGGTATATTGCTGAAACCGGGTCGAAAACTGAATGAAATCCGCCAGTTTTTGGGGATCGGCATCGAACCCATCGTGAAGATCGAGAAGCATCAGTCCATACTCATCAACATGATAGATCCGATCCGTTACCGAAGCATTGGCCATCACCGGATCCACCTTTATTTCTCCGTCGTTTTCCTGGGTCTTGGCTGCTTCGCTGGTAATGATGGGATTGGCATCATTGCTGACCGTTCGGGTTTCTGAGGGCGATTGATTAATCGCATGAATGGCCCGCATCAGATCCGACATGGTGTTTTCCATGGTAAGCAGCAAATCCCTGATCTTATCGATTTCCGGCGAATTGGAGTCCACTGACAGGGTATTCGTTTGACTATTTGCCACAGTCTCGCTTGCTGCTTCCCGAACCGGGTTATTTTTCTCGGCCCGATTAATTTCATCAATCTGTTGATTGGCCACATTTTTGATCTGTTCAAACCGGCTGTTGATCCCATCAAACTGATTGACTATCCAGGTGGCAAAACCGATCCGTGCCCGGTTGGTCATGTTGGAAAAATAGTTTTCGATCCCCTGGGCCACTGCAATACGTTTATCATCCAGCTGGATCATCTTCTCACCCAGGGAACGGATCACCGTGCGCCGGGGAATCCGACGATCCCTAGCAGCATCGGAAAACTGCTTCAGACTTTTACTGGTGCGCTCCACCGCCTGATCCAGCGCATTGATCTCTTTGGCCAACTTTTTTTCCTCCCGGGTGATCGGATTGGGGTCAATCAGCTGCTCCATATTTTTTAAATCAATCACCGGTTCCAGGGTTTGATTAATCACTTGCCGGCTGACCAGCAGAAACTCGTTAAATGCGCTATCCAGCTTATTAAGGAGATCGGTGTCGATAAGGTTGCTATTTTCAGCAACGGCCTGATTTTCGACCTTAACTGTACTCGTTTCGTCCCCGGTTTCACCCACCGCAGGCTTTTCAGCTGTTTGCCCCACCCCGGCAGCCTGCTTCATCATTTTTGCTTTTTCTGATTCCACAATGGCATAGAGTATCCGGGCCGTTACCTCACCCAGCTGTAAAATCTGATCCATACCAACACTCAAACTTGCATTTTGTCCATTCGCCATTTTTTATTCTCCTTTAAAATTATTCATAAAAATAAGCGCATTCTTTTCGTTTGAAAATAAATGCGCTTCCACGTCCATCAAATCCCGAGTCGTTCGAATAACCCGATCATCTTTCTTTACTTTTTCAATCACTACATAAGGTACACTCTGATTATCACGATCCAGATAGAATAACCACCGATCTTTATCACACACTTCCATTTTTAATGTCTCATTCACAAAAGGCAGTGCGATAAAGCGATGATATTCTTCGTTAATGCGCCCCATGGTGCAGCCCCTTGATTGGATTTTTTAATTTCTTCATGCTCATATCCTGGTATTCTTTTATCGATATGACCTCAAGCTCATTATAAAAGAAACACTTTTTAGAATGCTGCAATTGCACCAGGACAAAGAAATCATAACAGCCCAGAACAATTCCCGGCTTTGACACCTTTTTGTGTTTATCAAATTTATCACCGTCAAGTCCCGTTCCGGTTGTTTTTACTGTTTGCCCTACTTTAAAAACCTGGTTTCTATGACATATCCCCTTACTTCCGTCGTTTGCTGTTCCTATCTTCATCCTCACCCTCCATAAATTATTTTTTTATCACATTCCCTTTTTTTAGATGTACCGAAATGACTGCGGTGGTACAAAATGGTTCCATACCCTAAATGGATTAATCGGGGTATGATACGCCATCACATCCGCCATTTCAATGGCATAAGCTTTGTCATGACCCTTAAAATAGGCATCGAAATCCTTCTTTTTAATCCCTGCATAAGCTTCCGTTTTTAACCATATATTTTCCGGTGTATCAACCATAATCCGTTTAATGGTAAACTCCCCCGTAATGAGTCCCACCGGCCTGGTCACGTACATGACAATAGTATTGACCGGTTTTCTAAAAATCCGTTTCCGGTATTCATAGTGCTTATTTCCGTCCATAATCTCATTTGCATACTCCGGTTTTATGGACAGGAGTACATTTTCCTTGTTTCTCACCGGCCCCCCCTTATTTTTTATTATTAACCTGCCAATCGTCATAAACGGTTCCGTTGATATTTACGCTGTTGGTGGTTGCAGTCCCCAGCATCCCCCCCGGCGTCCAGGCATCGAATATCTCTGAATAAACCGTGTATTCCGTATTATCCGGAAACCAGAGCGGGGTAAAATGCACCCGGGCACTGCTGGCCGAGAACGGATTTGTTTTTAACTCCAGCATCGAGTTTGACAGATTGCTGTTATTGGTAATCCCCATGCAGTCGGACAGGCGATTAAACTGATTAAAGCTGCCATTAGTCGTGACCCCGGTTTTAAAATTAAACTCCGGGAAAACCGTACTGGCATTCTGTGCCCCGGCTAACCATCGATCCGCTACCACATCGGCGTTACTGGCTACGGTTGTGCTTAAATTCAGGGCATAACCATAACCGGATTTAAAACTGGCCCCGCTGTTGGCTTCCTGGGTTCCGTTTTTAATCTCTGGTGTTACTGTCAGGATTGCCCGATAGGTATCTTCATGAAAGTTTGAGCCATCATAGCTGTGGCGTTTCCATTCATTGGCATCGGATCGGATCACAAGATAGGTGGAATCCACCAGTCCGGTCACTCCGCCGTTATCCACTCCATAAATTTCGATGTAATACATACCTTTGTCATAATGCTTAACCTTGGCCACATCCTCAATACTATGATCCTTTTCCATGTCGACCGTATAGGTATAAGAACCATCGCCATTTTGTATCATTGCTTCGGTCTTCACATCATCCTGGCTTCCGGCTGCACTCCAGACCTTACAGGTCAGACCGGCTATGCCGTTTGCAGCATTCAGATGGCCAACCGTGATGGTAAAGGTCTTTTCCGAGTCCTGGATCGTCGTAATCTGATTGGTTGTAATGGTATCGTGGGCAAAAACCGGAGTTGGCAGTATAAACCATCCCAATAAATAAAGCAGGGCAAAAACCCTGCTAAACCGCTTCTTTCTATTCATTTTATCCTCCTTGGTGATTGAAAAAGAAATCAATCCGCTTTCCATTTGGCATACAGCTTCGTATCTTCATATATCGGATAGGCATCAAACCGCCAGGGATTGGTACACCCGAAATCCTTGTACCAGCCCACAAAGGTAAATCCGTCACGATTTGGCGGATCGGGCGGTGTTATCAGGGTTTTATAATTCGTTACAATCGGATCCACTGAGCTGCCCCCCATAGAATCAAAGCTGATCTGATACTGATTGATTGACCATTTGGCGTAAAGTGTCACTGGCCCGGTAACCCGATCACCGGCGAGGTTCCATGCCTGGGTACACCCGCTGTCCTTAAACCAACCGGAAAATGAATAGCCGGTGAGCACCGGTGGGCTCATAGCCGGCAAGGTGCTGTCATAATTTACCCCGATTGCCGGGATCTCGTTTCCGCCTTTAGTGTTAAAGGTAACTTTATAAACCACCGGGATCCATTTGGCATAGAGTGTTGTGTCCCCCTGAACCTTGTCGGTTGTAAAATTCCAGGGATTGGTAAAACTCGTATCCCGGAACCATCCTCCAAACGTGTAATTATTTCTGGCCGGCTGAGTCGGCGGGTTGATGGTTGACTCATATTTCGTTATCACCGAAGCGCATGCGCTGCCTCCCTGGGAGTCAAAGCTGACCTGATAATCATTAATCGTCCACTTGGCAAAAAGGGTGGTTGTTCCCCGGATCTTGTCTTTACTAAAATCAAAAGCATTGATACAGCGGGCTTCCTTGAACCAACCGGAAAACGAATAGCCGTAACGTACCGGATCGGCTGGTTTTGTTATCAAAGTATCATACTCGGCAGTAATTGGCGCTATCTGGCTTCCGTTTTGCGGATCGAAAGTAACCTGATATTTGTTTTTAATTACTGGCTTTTCGCTGATATAGCAATAGGCCGATGCCGATGCACTCTCACCGCTGTTGGTACTGTCCCAGGACGTTGAAAAATACCGGTTGCTGCCGGCAACGGAATAGCTGTTATCGGTCACTGCTCCCCCCGGGGTATTAAAGACGACATATTCCGTATCGGCGTTGGCTGTGGCGGTCACGGTGATGGTATACCAGTAATAAGTATGGGTGGTAGTGGTCACTTTTCCATCGGCATCGGTACTGGAAGTTGTCCAGGAATAGGAGTGGGTTTGTACGCTGTTGGACGAACTCAATATCTGGGGATCGACGATCCGCTCGGTAAAATCAACCGGCACCGCACTATCCAGATAGGTACCTCCTGACTGTTGTCCCTGACCGGTAATTTTAATCATTTCATTGCCGGCAGTTCCCGGATTATAGGTTTTACTCCAGGTTTTTTCAGCTTTGACATAATCAATGGATTCCGGAGTATTGACCACAAAGGTGGCACTGTTGGTTTTAAAGATTACCTGATCCGTTTCAAGCGGTGTAACCGCATAGACCTTAACCGGTGTATTAATCAGGTATTTATTCTGATTGGGAAAGACCCCGGCACGAATGATCTCCGGGTTTTTAAATTCCTCGGCCTTGACCGACAAGTCTTTTTGCTCGCCGGTGCGTAAGCCGGTTGATGTTATTGACTGTGGCTTAAAGCTCATGTGATCGGTTCCCCGTATTGTCGGGGTATAGGAAAATGACCAAATATATCGAGTTGGATCATTCGGATCATTTTTACGATTAATCCGGGTACCATGAAAATAACAGTCCGCCAGCTGGCAATTCCCATCCAGATGGCTTTGCAGCATTTCAAGGTCTTTATGATCGATGACGCCATCATCATTCACGTCCGTTGCTCCGCAATGGGGACACCGCTCCCTGGCGGTGTAATCCTTGCAGCCACCATCAACATGGGCCTTTAAGATATCATAATCTTCACTATTAACTTGAAGATCACCATTTAAATCCATGACCTGGTTATTTCCTTTTAACTGCTCATCACTGTACTCGGTTTGCGGGGTTAGCAGAAACTCACCCGTCCCAGAGTTAATCAGGATCTGATCCACATCCTTATTGGAGCTGATCGTAATGGTGATATTATCTCCTGATGTACCGGCTGTGCCGATAAACGCCTTAACACCTTCAGCGAAAACATTAAAAGGACTTAGCCCAGTCCCTATAAGCAGACAAACGAGCAGTATTAAGCTTCGTTTATGCATTTGTCCCTCCTTTTCACAATAACCCATCGGCTTATTGTGATTGACCAATTAATAATAATTGATGTTGCTGCAATCACCATTGGCAGACCAAACAGATTTAAGAAGCTGTATTGCTTGAGTTGATATGAAGAACTGCCAAGAATATCCCAGACGCACATTGTGATTAACGCATAGATGAAAATAACTAAAAAATAGGTTAATCCGATCATTCCGCTCGCTGACAAATCTTTCGTGACTACTCTTTCTGTAAAACTGTTATAGAAAATATAACCCAAAATCAGTATTGGATTGACCATAATGAATACATGGGGTAATTTAGATACTTCGTTCTGTCCGGTATTAAGTGAATTTGCCAGCAGAATAATCAGTACAACCAGATAGGTTATGATTTTTAAATTTGCGTACCTTGTACTCATTCTTTGCATTAATGGGGACAAAAGGAATTCTTTTGCTAAGAATGAAAAATAATTTTTGACTGTTTTCATTGATTTTCTCCTTTAATATAAAAAGGGATCCGAAGATCCCTTTTCATTGACAATGATTTAATTAGACACAGAAACCGAAACATACTCCCCATGGACTACTTGCATAGTATGTGTAATTAGTTGATCCGTTTGTTCCAACGCCCATGAAGTATTTTTCTTGGTTTGAATAAGGCGAACGAAGCGACCAACTACCAACATTTGTATTTGGATAATATTTTACAATTGAAGCTGCGTTAGTAAATATTGGATATTGTGTACCCTCCCCTTCTAAGGTAAAGGTAGTAGTTCCGGAGACTTCCTTTTGACTGAACAAGAACACCTTGTCAGAAGTTGAAACGATATTTTGTGCTAGGTACCCTCCCGACGTCATTTTTTCAACCGGTTTAATTACATTTTTCAAATCGGTTGCCATGCTATCATACAACGTTCCATTGGCCCAAGACCGTATATTAGTTCCACTCCAACCACCAACATTAGTATCTGTCAGATTCATCGCTTTGTTACTTGTCATTAGGGTTTTTGTCCCAAAAGAAATCCCAGCTTTGCCACTGCCATCACTTTTATTATCGTGTGCAAAATCATAGATTTGCATCGTTAAGACCTCACTTGTCGATAATGTGATATTTTTCTCGTTCCCTATATCAAAGTAAGTATCCGCAAGTCCTGCTTTTGAAATATAAGCTATCTGATCCCAGCTGCAAGCTTCAAGTGACGTTCCAATTGCTGGTAAGGTGATCCATTTTGCGTAAAGCGTTGTCGGGCCGGTTACTTTATCCGTCGTAAAGTTCCATTCTGTCGTTCCGGCTGCGTCTTTGAACCAGCCGGCGAAGGTCATTCCTGATTTTGTGGGGGTGGCTGGAGCAATTGTAGTTAGATTTGCTCCCACCGTTTTTGATGTTACCGCCGATCCTCCTTGAGAATCGAAAGAAATAGAATATTCAGGAGCATTTCCCATACAGAAAGCAAAGTTTACACCTATTCCTCCATCAGAAGCGTTGTAGCTAGGCAATCCGAAAAAAGAAACGCAACTATAACCATTATTTGTAAGTGTTGGCGATCTTCCCCAATAAAACCACGCTGCTCCTGATCCATTGCTAAATTTCTTAATGCGTGAGTCATCACTTGTGAAAATTGGATATAAACTGCCTTCCCCAGGTAACGAATACTTTAATACTCCAAATTGCTCTATTTCAGACAAAACAAATATTTTATCTGATGTCGTGATTACGTCATGAGAATAGTAACCTGCTGTTGTATATTTGTTTACGAGTTTTATCTCATTTTGGATATAAGAAGGTATTCTCGACAACAAAATACCATTTGTCCACGTTCTTAGACCGGAGCCACTCCAACCAACTGCATTGGTTGATGTATTGTTCATAGTTGTCATTGAACTCAACAGATTTTTCGTCCCAAATGTAATATTCGTCTTTCCACTACCATCACTCTTATCGTCATGGTTGAAATCATAAATCTGGAGGGAAACCACTTCACCAGTGGACAAAGTCATATCTTTTGTGTCACCAATATTCCAGAAATCATCACCTTTACCAGCATTTGCAATATTTGCTATTTGTTGCCATGAGCAATCCTTTAATGCAGTGCCAACAGGTGGCATATCTGTTGCCTTACCCATGCTGAAACCGAAACACACACCCGAATAACCATCTGCCCCACTATAAGAAAAGCCACCAGCTGCAACATACGGGGATGGTTGTTCTGACGATAAAATTGTCGCATATCCTCCATACGTTCCATAACGTGATCTTGTCCAATAAGGATACTCTGAACCAGAATTTCCTAAAGTCTTTATTCGATTGTTCACATTAACAAAAAGCTCATACTGCTGACCTTCACCGAGAACCGTATTGCTTGAATTACCAGTTAACTCATATTGTGAAAATAGAAATACATTGTCCTGAGTAGTCTCTAGAGATAACTCTGGGTAAGTTCCACAACCAGATTTTTTAGAAACAGTTGCTAAATTATTCTGCACTTCAGATGGAAATTCAGTCATCAGTGTAGAGTTTGCCCAAGATCTAATTAATGTTGGTGACCACCCTGGGTTTGTCATAATGCCACACATCTGTCTTGTCTCTTGAAGAAGATTTTTTGATGCAAATGTGATATTAGCCTTTCCAAGACCATCGGATCGATCATCATGATCGAAACCACATATCTGCATTGTGACAATTTCTCCGGTAGCTAGTGTCATATCCTTTTCTGCGCCAACATCCCAGTAAACATCCCCGAGTCCAGCGTTAGCGACAGCAGCTATCTGATCCCATGAGCAATCTGCAAGGGGTGTTCCTACAGCGGGTAATGATGACCACTTCGCATAAAGCGTCGTAGCCCCAGTCACCTTATCACTGGCAAAATTCCAGCTCAGTGTACACCCAGCATCCTTATACCACCCATCAAAGATCGCATTCGCTTTCGTTGGTGCGGTTGGTGCGGTGATTGTTGTGTTGAGGGTTGCTGTCGTTGAGGTGACTGTTGAACCACCATTGGAGTTGTAGTTGACGGTGTAGGTGTTGGTTGGGGCGTTGCCGATGGCGAAACCGAAGTTGACTGACCCGGTATACCACGCATGTGTGTAATAGGTATTTCCACATTCCACACCAAAATAATCAGCATCATCATAAATAGTTCGTGTCCACCACCATTCTCCATAGGTACTACTTATTTGTCTTTTAAATGTATCTGTGAATAAAGAATACATACTCCCTTCATGAACAGTACCATAGTTAAAACCAAACACTTCTTCTAAAGAGAAGCAAAACAACTTATCTACAGTTGGCACTAAAGAACTGCGTGTTTTATCAAGATATGATTGTTTAATCACCGGTTTGATTATATTTTTTAAATCTGTTGGTAGTTGCGAGTATTTCGATTGTCCAGATAGCGCATCATAATTTGTCGTCGTTACACCATTAAGCCATCCCCGGATACCTGTTTCCTTCCATCCACCGAGGGAATTACTACCAATTGCATGATACTTCATTTCTGCAATATTTGGGATTGATTTTAAACCAAATGTAATGTTCGTCTTATTCCCAGTCCCACCATCTTGAACATCATGATTGAACCCATATATCTGGAATACATAGTCTGTACCATAAATAGAAACTTTTTTCGTCTCACCAACATCAAAGTACGTTTGACCCAATCCCAACATCGCGACCCGATTAATCTGATCCCAAGACCAGTTCTCAAGCGGTACTTCCGGCCCCGGCAATCCAGCTTCCCACTTCGCATAGAGCGTTCGATTTTCCGTCGGCTGATCCACAGCAAAGTTCCAGGCTGACAAACAGCCTGCTTCCTTGTACCACCCTTTGAATACCCATCCGTCACGACTAGGCGATGGTGGGGCGCTAAAGGTCTTATTGCACTCAACCGTTATTGGTGCGACCGCCGATCCGCCCTGGGAATCAAATGTAATCTGTGCGCCCCACTTCGCATAGAGCGTTATATTGTCGGTTACTTTATCATTGGCAAAATCCCATTTCTGGGTTAACTCCGCATCCTTATACCAGCCATATAGCGCATATCCCGATTTAATTGGTGCTGTCGGAGCTGAAATGGCAGTATTGAGGGTTGCTGTCGTGTTTGCGATAGCAGAACCTCCGTTGGTATTGTAGATGACCGTATAGGTATTGGTCGGAGCGTTACCGATGGCAAAGCCGAAGTTGACACTTCTTGATGAATTAGCTGATGCATAACCATCATAGACGGCACCCGTTTCAGAAACACCTCTAAAATCAGAAAATGTATTAATTGAAGGCGATCTTAACCACCAAAAGGAAGGTGTTGCAAGACGATTTTTAATTATTGGTTTGCCGTCAACAAATATTTTATATCGTTGCCCTTCTCCAGAAAGTGTTCCATAATCAGACGAATAAATTTCAACACCGCTAAACAAAAATAATTTATCGTCAGTTGTAATCAATTGTTGTGATGGATAACCGTTGGACGTATATTTTTTAACTTTTTTAATTACGTTTGAAAGATCCAACGGTAATTGAGAATAAACGGATGTGGTTGCATAATTCATCGATTGATATGTCGTAACAAATCCATTAAGATATGCTCTCATGTCAGTAGCATTCCACCCAAGATTGTTTGTATTATTATCATTATTATTTATAACACGATAATCTTTCATCAGGTTCTTCAGCCCAAACGTAATATTCGTCTTATTACTCGTTCCGTCTGCCAGCTGATCATGGTTGAACCCATAGATCTGAAGCGTTAAGACTTCACCGGTTGATAAGGTGATATTTTTTTCCTCACCCACCTCAAAGTAGCTTTCGCCCAATCCCAGTTCTGCAATCTTGTTAATCTGATCCCAGCTCCAGTATTCCAGCGGTACTTCTGGCCCGGGAAGCCCTTCTTCCCATTTGGCAAAAATCGTTACGTCACTAGTGATTTTTTCCGTTCCAAAGTCCCAGGCATTCGTACATTCACTTTCTTTAAACCAGCCTTTAAAAACAAACCCGTCACGACTTGGTGTTTCCGGCGTTGTCGCATAGGTATCATAATCAATCTGCTGGGCCAGCACAGCAGACCCACCCTGGGCGTCAAAACTGACCGAATATTTAACCGGTGACCACTTCGCATAATAAGTCGCTCCGTCAACCGGGAACGTATCCGGCAGTGCGGACAGTTTCATGCTGCTAAAATCAGCCGTTTCATACCATCCTTCCAGCGTATAATGCTCTTTTGTCGAAACAGGAAGGGTTGTGTTCGCAATAACCTGATCCGTGACACCAACCAGATCATCAACACTTGATCCCCCGTTTTCTACAAAGGTAATCACTGATGGGTTGGCTTCCCATTTGGCATAATAGGTCGTGGTGCCGATGGGATATTGCCCCGGTAATGCCGTTACTTCTGTCCCACTAAAGTCAGCTTCCGCAAACCATCCGGAGAACGTGTACCCGATCCGGCTCGTCGTTGGCATGGTTGTCGGTGCTATCGCCTGATCCGTGACACCGGTCATTGTCGCAACATCACTACCGCCATTGGTCACAAACTCAATGAAAGCCGGGTCTGCTGTCCACTTGGCGTAATAAATCGTCGTGCCCATGGGATACTTATCAGGGAGTTCAGTAATGACATCCCCACTGAAATCAGCGCTGGCAAACCAGCCATTAAAGGTATATCCATCCCGGACAGTGATCGGCATACCGGTATCGAGAATTTCACGATCCGTGGCACCAACCATTTTGGGTACGTCGGTACCGTTGTTCGTGACAAATTCAATCGCTGCTTCATCCGCTGTCCATAAGGCAAATAGGGTCGTATCCCGGGTGACTGTATCAACCCCAAAATCCCAGGGCGTAATGCAGGCATCTTCCTTAAACCATCCACCGAACGAATACCCGCTTCGGATCGGATCAACTGGCTTTGGTGTGACCGACTCATTCTGCGCCGTCTGTGCCGGCACGGCACTCCCGCCCAGGGAATCAAAGCTCACCGTATAAAGATTTACATCCCACTTGGCAAACAGCGTTAAATCTGACTGTACCCGATCACTGGCAAATGTCCAGACGGTGTTACACGCTGCTTCCTGATACCAGCCTTTAAAGGTAAACCCCGGTTTAAATGGGTCGCTCGGGCTGGTTATCATCATATTGTAATCAGCACTGATTGAACCAACCAGACTTCCGCCCTGGGAATCAAATGTAACTGTTAAGGCAGTGGCATCCCACTTCCCGTAAAGGGTCGTGTCACCGGTGATGGTATCTTCGGTAAAGTTCCACGGCGTATTGCATCCGATATCCTTATACCACCCCAGAAACACATAGTTACTCCGAGTTGGAATGGGTGCTGGTTCTTCGATATTTGCCCCATATTCCGCCGAAATCGGGATGAAGGTGTCTGAACCTCCCTGGGGATCAAAATGGACGAAATAGGTGTTTATTTCCCACTTCGCATAGAGTGTGGTAACCCCCATAATCCGATCCGATTCAAAATTCCAGGGGTAAGCAAAACCAGGATCTTTAAACCACCCTTTAAACGAATATCCTTCCCGGGTCGGCTGTCCTGGCTCCGTCAGCAGGGTGTTATATTCAGCGCTCTGGGCACCCATTTCATTCCCGCCGTTGGTATTAAAGTAAACCTCATAGGTTAGTGGTGTTTTAACCACTTCCTCGTATAAGGTATATACAACCTGTACCGGATTGATCAGTACATCATAGATAACCGGGAGATCCGGATCCACCACGACCTCCACATCAAATGTATACACTTCGCTTTCGCCGGCAGCAGCATTGATGGATTTAAACGCATAATGATTGGTTCCCAGGTTGGCCGGAACAAACTCAATTGTCCAGACAATTTCATTTGAAAGCTCATTCACCGACCGGCTGATCAGCATCCCGTCACCCAGGGAATCGGAACCAAATTGTTTCCCGACGCCACTGTCCGTATTGGTAAAGGTCAGATTTTTAGTGGCCCGATTGGTCACCACTTCAATTTTGACCGTTTCATTTTTATAATACGGTGCTTCTGTGACGGCCTTGACCGATTTGATCACCGGCGCTACCGTTTCATCAGCCGTATCTTCCCCGGGTACACTGGTTGGCGGTACCAGGTTGGCCGGCAGATCGGTTGGCATCGTATCGCCCACCTTCGGATCCGGTGGGGTGCTTTCCTCCAGTGGCCGGATCGTCAGCGTCCGATGGGTGTACTCATTCCCGCCACAATTGATGGTACCCTCCGGATAAGGTGAAATCGACATTTCCAGATCATAACTGGTTACTGTACTCACATCCGGGGTATGCCATTTTAAATAACTGTAGGACTCGGTTTTCATCGGAGCCACCAGTGAATCGGTACCGATCACTTCCCCGTTGATCTTGTACGTCACCATCAGCTCACTCCCGGGGGTGGCATTGATATTGGAGTAAACCGGCGTACTTAAAATAACATCCGTATTGGGCCGATAATCGTTATCCCGGGGCTTATTGTATTCGGCTGGCTTAAGTGCCCGAGCCATACCCCACCCGCCATATTTGACCTGTTGATCGCTGAACCAGCGATTAAAGGGAATGGCAGCATTCTGGTCTACCCCGGAGCCGGCTGCCAACCCATACCAGGTACTATTGGTAATGACTGAGTTTCCCATCAACAGAAAGGCCAACCGGGAGACGTGCTGCCGATTGGCGTTGGGCTTCCAGGCATCCGGCTGTTGTCCGGCCCAGGCTGTCCACCGGGTTTCATCGTAACGCCAGTCCATCTGGTGCTTGATCTGAGAAACTGCAAAATCAGTGGCTGATAAGGCATAGCCATAATAGGATCCCGGATGGGCAGTATCCTTCACATAGACAATCGATACCGGCTCATATACGATCAACCATTCCACCTGATTGGTGGGGTTATCGTTTATTACATTAGGTAAAATTCCTTCGGGGTTCCACCCGGTCCGGGTTTCACCATCAATGGTAAACTCAAAGTTTTTAACTAATTCTTCTTTGGTTTTTCCTTCTTTCCCTGCATAGAAATTTATCAGATCAAATACTAGGGAGGGACTACCAAAATAAGATGCAACATTAGTTATATTTCCCACCTTCGTTCCGTCAATTACGCCGTTATCATATATGTCTCCATCACTGAGTTGCGGGACATATGGTGGTTTGTCAACTGGATTTAGTAAGTAAACACCATTTCCTGAAGCAAGCTGTACCGGATCCAGTGCATTCACATCTCCGCCTTTACTCTGCAACTCCATCAAGGTATCTACCTTGTTTTCCTTGGAAAAGAACAACCCGGAGATATTCGATGGTCGGGATCCGGCAGCCCAGCCATTCCAATTGGAAACTGGCGTCAGATAAACAGCCTGATTACCAATCCGGTAAAAATCATTCATATTCGATGAATCCTTATTGACCGTATCAGACTTGGCCACGAATAAGGATACCTTCCACATATACTGATCGCTGTAGTAGAAGGCATCTTCGGTATAGGTCGGATTCCCGGGAACGGTACTGGAATTATCTTCAGCCCGGGCCACCATGGGCGTCATTCCCCACAAAAAACCGGTTAGTAAAACAATCAGCACCAGCAACCACAGTGATCTGAGCCGACTTTTTATACACACGTCCATTCATTCCTCCTTATTTTCTGCATAAAAAAAGAACAATTCGAAAATTGTTCTTTTTTTCGTTCTTATTTAATTATATCAATTACCGACGAAGGTACCACCATTCTCAAATCCTGAATTGTTCCCGGCTGTCGCCCCTAAATCACCATCCCATCCGCCACCGCTGCTTTCCGCTGCCGGTGCTTCATAGGCCGGTTCTTCATAGGCTGGCTCAACATAGGTGTCCTGGGGAGCTTCGTAATGTCCCCCGGTTTCTTCACTGGTGTAGACCGGCTCTGATTCGATTGCCGGGGTATTAACGGTGGTCACGTTGCTTTCGACCACGGTGCTGTTATCATTGGTGACGGTTTGGGCTTCGACGACCTTGCTTTCCACCGGGGTGGTGGTTACGGCCGTTGTCTTTTCGGTATTGATATCCTGTACCTTCACTGTTTTTTCATTTGCAGTGGACTGCCAGGTATCTGTATTATTGGGTAAAATTGTATAAATGCCAAGGCCAATCATACCAGTCATCAGAACTCCGCCAATACCAAGAACGATCCGCTGTTTCAACGTTGTTTTTGCCAACCAGGTGGTTAAAGCTGCACCATTTGTTTTCATCATTTTACCTCTCTCTTTCATCATCTAAAAATTATATCAGAATACACCATAATCAACTTCCTGTCAAGGTTTAATTGCAATATTTTTAAATTTATTTTTATTGCCGACAAATTTCTTTCCCATCGGAAACATTTATCCAGCAGGCTGTTTTCTTTTTTCAATCCCTGTTTCCAACCGGTTAATCATCAGCTCCTTTTTATCCAGCAGTCTACGCTGCTTAACAATGAGATACCCTTCGGCTACCGTGATTAAACCAAAACCGATCAATAACATTTCCATGGCTTCACTCCTTCTTTTAAATCAATTAAAAAAGAACAACTGACAAATTGTTCCCTACTATTCATTCCATAATTTTTAATTATTAAGCTGTTTTCTGTTTTCAGCTTGTTTCCTCGGGAAACAAGCTGAACTTCCCGGCTCCGAAACGCTTTTCCATTCTTGTGGTAAAATCTTTTAAGTGACTAATGCCCTTTACTGTCATTTTTTGGTTCTCTGTCAAGTTGTAATGTCGATGTTTTTGATCGTTATTTTCTACAATGATCAGCACTTTTATATCTTCGATTTGAGTCGTTAAATCTTTCAATAACTCTCGTTGTTCTTTTAATAGCTCCCCGTGATCAGCTTTTAATTCCTTATTTTCATAAATCAATCTTTCCAAATCGTCTTAAATTGCCTTTAAACGATAATTATAAAACGTCCATGCTCCAAACATTGAAGCAGTAAAAGTAAATCCAGCCACAATCAAAGCGACTAAAATAGTTTCCAGCCACCAAGCTTCCGAAACTAAAAAATCGTACATTTTACACCCCCAGTATAATTTTTCGCTGTTTTCTGTTCTTAATTTTGTTTCCCGAGGAAACAGGATCACATTTCCGGTTCCCAATCGTCTTCATAAATCGTTTGATATTGATTCAGTTGTTGTTTCAACTGTATGCTGTCATTATTTTGATTTTCATCTTGCTGTTTTTCCATTTCACTGGTAATATTTTTCATCATATTCCACTCTTTGATGGCCTCTTTAACATCTTCCTTCAATTGTGTCATTTCTCCATGTTCATACTTAAAATCAATTGTCGCCCACCAAATATCACCCTCATCTTTGCTTTCAGGATCATTGTCGATTTCAATATAACCACATAAGAATCGGTTTTTTTCAATAAAAGCATTAAGCTCCATCGGATCCTTTGAAACTATTTCGATACACAGATATCGTTCAAAATCGAAAGCTTCCTTTTCGCCGGTTTCGAATCTGTAAATCTTTCTAATTTTTATCATCGCAACTCCTTCATTATTTTATTACTCCTTGCAAAACTCGTCCTTTTAGTGACTTGTAATTGAAAATAAAAAAAGAACAATCCGAAAATTGTCCCCTTATGATAATCCCATCATTTAATTTTTTCGCTGTTTCCTGTACCTATTTTGTTTCCTCGGGAAACAAAATTACATTTTCGGTTCCCAGTCATTCTCTTTTTCATCTTCAGAAATAAGCTGCATTTCCTGATTGAGCAGTGGATGCTCCTGATCAAAGAGCAGATTCTCAAAGAACTTAACCAGATAGACATCGGTATGACTGATGTTTTTTACTTGATTGCTATAATTGGCTCGAACCAGGGCATTTCTGAAATAAAGCGCATTTTCTTCAAAAGGATCGTTATTCACCTGAAAACCCAAGCCGTTTAAATACTGAACCATAAATACCGCCACCGTTCGGGTGTTTCCTTCCCGGAAGGGATGCACCTGCCAGATGGAAGAAGTAAAACTGCATATACTTCTGATCTTTTGCTGATTGTCCATGTTGACGTAATTTTTCTTTTTTTCTGTCTCAAAGTCATAAGCCAGGGTATCTTCAATCATGAAATAGTTGGCATAAGAAACGCTCTCACCACCTAGAACCGGCTCTTTTTTATAAATATTTTTCTCCCTGAAAGTCCCGACCCATTCCGCCGGCAGAATATTTTTAAAGAGATACCGATGAATGCCTTTTAGAGATACCGGGCTTAGAACGAACCCCGAATTATCAAGCAGAGAAGCGATCCGTGTCGAGACAATGTCGCATTCTCGCTCGCCTTTTACCTGGTCATTTTCCGGTAAGGTCTGATAATGATTGACCAGGGCATTTTCCACTTCCTGATAAGAAAGCTTCCCACTGAAATGATCCGGAAGTAATTCATTGGTCAGATATTCGGAAGGGTTTAGCTGATCGATCTTATTCAGTCCAAAACCGATATTCCAGTATTTTTCTTTTTGGCTTCGATCCTTTGTTTCTTCGATCACTTGATAAGTTCCATTATACTTCAGATCCGTCATTATTGCCCCCACCTTCTATTCATCTCATCACATTTTAAAATTTTTCTGTAAACACATTTTTTAGATAATTTTGAACCAATACTCCAACCAATTTTTTCGAAAAAGCTGACTCCTGATTTAACATCGTAAAAATTATTTTTTTTAAAAGTGATATGATCCTGGATTATTTTATTTCCGTTAAGATAAAGCCAGATAGAATTTATTAAATTGATCAGCTCACTTTTAATAACCAGACAGCAAATCTTATAATTTTTGCCATTCAGCACTAGATTGACTTCGTCAGCACCAAAGGTTAGCTCATTATACTGATTTACTCCTTCAAAATAATCACTTGCTCTGAAGCGATCTTCAAGCGGACTTTCATCTCCCAACCAATATTCCATGGATTCAAATTCCGAGTGATCGATCAAAGTTAATAGGCCTTTAGCACATGTCTTCTGAGGGTTTCGGATATAAATTTTTTGAGAAATCGTATTTACAAGTATGTATTTCCGACCCAGTCGAACTTCATTATATTCTCGTGCCTGATGGTAATAAAAAATCGCATTTTGTGAATTGATTATATCCTTAACTGTTCCATCCTCCCGGAATAAAATCTCGATACCTGGATGTCCTAAGTCTTTATATTCAAAACTTTTTAAGTCCGTAATTCCCAGTTTTGATATAACTTCAAGTGTTCCTCCTGGGCCATCGCCATAGTAACCACAGTTAAGATTTTTCAAATGCAGCTGGTCACCATTCCAATTTTCAAGAACCATATTTACATTTAATCGCTTCATTGCATATTCAGTAAAAATGAAATTTTCGCTATCACGAAAGACGACCAACTTTTTTACTGGTTTAAAATCGTCAATATGATCAGAAAAAAACTGAAGTGATTCCTTCGATGATCCGTTATCATCAAGAATAACACACATTGCATTACCCCTTTTTAAGCTTCATTATAACACATTCAAGCATATTTATTTTTACTTCCTTTCGCTCAATTTCTTTTTTTAATCGCTTTAACCAAACAGCTTCAACTACGACAATTACCGATAGCAACACTAAAGCAATGATCATTATCTCACTCCCGTTAATCCATCTTTTTTTAATTCCTGTTCCCATTTTGTTTCCCGAGGAAACAAGCTTCCCTAAAAAACAATCAACTCAATTTTAATCAGCTCGCTATCCAAAGATTTTTCCCCTTTTATCAGATTTTTCCTTTTTAATCACCATTTCCTGTTTTAGCAGTGATTGAATAAAACAACTGATTAAAGAACGATAGATTAAATACTCATTTAAATTGATGGTTGGATTGGTATTATTTAAACTGCTGAAGCCGTCGATGCAATACCATAAACGATGGTATGCATCTTTATAGTGGCCGGTTTCAATGGCCTTCAGCGCTTTACAGGCCATCATAAACTGACGTCCCATCATCTCCCGTGTGTAGTAAGGGGCTATTATTTTTTCCTCGTAACATCGTTCTATGTAGTGTTTCTGAAATCTTTCCAGGTAGTGCAGACCTTTAATCAGGATCGGCTTCATGTCTTTTTCGTTAAATGGCGCATGAAAATAATCCGTATGCCAGTAATCATTGGGTTGAATCTCATTTAAAATATCAACCAGCGGTTTTGTTTTTGCCAATAAACAAGGTGTTTCCTCATTTACTTCTATCTGAACCATCGTCTTTAATTCCGTTATATTATTCATCACATTTATTTCCCTCCCAACCTTTCTGGATTTTTGTTATTCATAAAGCGTCACTAAAACTTTGGTGTATAGCCAGATACCGTTACCCGCTCCACGACAATTGGGGGAGCGTTAAACATGGCTCCCAAAAACCGCCAGGGCACGGTGATGGTATTGGTGGTTTCCACAGTAAGGGCATCCCCTTCCGCTGCTGCCAGCTGGGTGTTGGTGATTTTCACCGTTGTATCCTTTGGCTTTAAGGAAAACAATACATTGCCGGCATCATCCTCCTTGACCCAGGTATTGCCCTCCACTTTAAAGTCGATCATTTTTTTCATTTGAGCAAGGATCTGTTCCTTATTCATCACTTCTTCCCAGTCATCCGTCAACTCGGCCTTGGTGTATGTCCCGGCATAACCTTCCCGGACACCCTGATAGATCTCGTCCCAGTTTTCTATCGCCACGCCCTGAACCGACTGCTCCACCGCCTGATCCAGCTGCATAACAATGGATACAACCCTTAAATACTCGTACATCGCACAGAACAGCATCAGCAGAATTAGCAGTAGTGCCGCAACCATGGGAACAGACATCCCAGAATCTTTTTTCTTATATAGCTTCGCCAATCCCATCATTTATAGTACACTCCGCTTCGTCCACTGGCAGGAGCCACCAGTTCAATGTTGAAACCACCCCCGATAAAACTGCTGAACCATACAAAGTCTGACTTCACCGTTACCTGGATGGGGTCGTTAATCTGCACATTTTTTGTCCCACCGATATACTTTGTTCCGTTAAAACTGATATCTTTTGTCTTTAATCCCGTTTCTGCCTGCAAATCTTCATAAGTATCAATTACTGTATTCCCGGTATTTCCCATCAGCTCGGCATCCCGTAAGACTCCATGGGCGATATAGTTCAGCTTCTGATATTGAGTCCATACCGGTAGAACTCCCAATATAAGGGTTAAGACAAACATTGCCAACAGGAAGAATATCGAAAATTCCAATATGGCTGAACCTTTGTCAACCTTTACCTGATTACCTTTCACTTGAACCCTCCTTTTTAAAAAATACTTGGCAACGTGGTCATGATGTCATAACCAACGGCATAGACAACCATGAGCAGAAATGTAAAAAGTAAAATATAGGGGTACTTTTTGATTTTTTCCAGTCGCCGGTTCATTTCCTTTTTCAGCCGGTTCTTTTCAAAAGACCGCAACTGAATCCCCAGCTGCTCAAAGTAGGAAACAATATCATCTCCCCGCAACACCGCAATCAAACCCTGGGTAACATCCGATAGAAGTGAGCTGACCACCCGGGCATCCAGACGTGAAATGGCATTTTCATAATCCGATGTTTTCATATCGGCAATGGTCACTTCCAATTCTTCACCCAGTTCTCCGTCAGAGTTTTTACGGAAATCAATGAGAATCGCCAGCAAATCCTGTCGCTTTTTTATTTCCTGTTGCACGGTATTGACAAACCGGGGCAATTCCCATTCGATTTTTTCACGACGTTTCCGCATCAACTGATCAATCTTTCCAATCTGGGCTGAAAACCGCTGTATCGCATAGAAAAGCAGAATCAAGGTAAAAATCGGATGAATAAACACCAGAATCAAACCAACCCCAGCATAGATGGCAGACTCAACAAAAGCCCGGCTATAGACCATTTCCGGTGTATCCAGTGATCCCAAAGACTTTAGGGCATTGCTCATTTTTTTGCGTTTATAAGGATTGATCCGAACATAGGGAATGATCAAGTGGGATACCTTAAAGACAAAGGCATCCAGAACATTGACCTTCTCTTTCTTTTTTTTGCCAACTGCCATGATTGTTTTTATCTCACGATGGGATGGCACATCAAAAATACCACCAACCAACTGGAATAACCCATAAACAAAGAGCATTGCAAGACTGATTAAATAGGCCGTATTATTCATTATCCAACCTCCTTTCGCTACCTGCTGTATTCAATGGGCTTGATATCTTTTATGGCAGCATTGAGAGAGATAAAAATAACCAACAAAACAACTGCCAGAATGATCTTACCGCCCCATGAATCCACAAGCGCCAGATACCATGTCCTGTTGATGAAATAAAAAAGAACCGGCACACCAACATTGATAAAAACCATGGTGAGAACAATTCTTAAAGGCGTATGCATATCTGTTCCAAAGTCGTCATTCGCTTCTTTGATATCCGTAAATTTTCGGACAATCGCCGGCAGCGTTTCAATCAGGTTGGGATTGTCCTGGCAGGCAATCACCGCCCGGCACCACTCCTTATAAATCTGGTTATCAATCTTTTCACTCATTTCCAGAAGTGCTCCCGGAATATCCGCCGTGATATAACTGATATCAAAGACAAAGGCTTCAAACACTGGTAACAGTGGTGGATTCATATGATGTAAATTTTCCTCAATGGCTTTGACAATATTGCGTGATCGACTGTAGGAAGTAGTGATGATCGATAGTGTTTTATTGAGTTCATCATTTAATTCCTTCCGATAGGTTATTTCTGCCAGCTTGATGTACCAGAAAGGGAACAAGGACATACCAACACCGAGGACGGCCGATATCAGGATGTTTTCCATCAGTAATCCGAGGATCAGGCCCACAATAAAAAGAATCGTTGCTGCCATAACCAGGATCGCAAAGACACTTTCCCGATTGGTCGTTTTTAAGATCATCTGGGCTTCACGGATAGTTGTGGTCAGTCCCTGAAATGGCGTTCGACGGTCTTTCCTGACGGTCTTTTTAATCACCGATTGAATATCGCTCTTATCATTGACGATCCGATCCATAAGCCGGCTGGTCAGCTCAAAGGGTGAAACATTAAATAGCAGACACAAGCCCACCAGAAGCAGTGTAAAGATAAAAAAACTTATCCCTTTCATATCGCCTTACCTTCCTCACCCAACGACTCATCAATGAAGCGCTCCAGGGTACGAGTCGGGACGCCATTGGTAATCAGCCATTGTTGCAGGCTTTTTGACATGTTGTTGCGCTTGACAAAATGGCCTTTGATAATTGTTTTTGTATCTGAAATTTTTTCCGAGCTGTCTATCTCATAGTCATACAGTGTCCGAAAGTTTGCATCTCCATGCTCATCAACAATACACTCGGTAATCTCCATCACCTTTCGGGAATAATCGTCCAGCCGTTTACAGAATATCGCAATGGTAAAGGCTTCACATACCAATCGGTACAGAACCTTGTCTTCCAGAGTTGAATCCAGCATACAAAGCGTCAGCATCCGGGTATAGGCTGCCCGGCAGGAGTTGGCATGAGTGGTTGTTAAAACCGCATGGCCGGTTCGGGCTGCTTCCTGGGCAGTATAGGCTTCTTCCCCTTTCATTTCCTGGGGGACAATAATATCGGGATCACAGGTTAGCGCTGTATTTAATAACTCTCTTGAATTGATTGAACCATGGGTTTTCCAGTGCACAACGTTATTATCAATAATCCCATTTTCGTCCCGGGTAACTAAATTTAGTTCTCTGACTTCTTCTTCAATGGTGATGATCCGTTTACGTTTTTCCACATCTCCGAGCAATCCATCGAGGAAGGTGGTTTTTCCGGAGCTGGTTGATCCGGCCACAACCGCACTCAAGCCACTGGAAACGCACAAATTGATAAAATCAAACATTTCATCTGTCAGGGTTTCCTTTCTGATTAAGTCATCCCGCCTAAGTTTACTGGGATTGACAAAACGAATCGATGCCTGAACACCACACTCCTCGTCAGCAAGTGGCGGGCAGGTCGCTGTGATTCGAATATTGTTTTTTAAGAATCCGGTTACTTTCGGTGTTGCTGCGGACAACGTTTTTTCAGATTGCTGAAACAATAACCGGATCATGATGTTTTTGGCTGATTCGGCTGACAGGAAAGTTTCCGGGGCACGAACCACATCCCCATTTTTATAATGGAGCACCACACTATCATAACTATTGATATTTATTTCCTCCAGCTCCTTGTTCTCATTTTCCAGGTAAGCTGTTAAGATCCCATATTCACCCATCTCTGAAAAAATCCGGTTAAGCAGCTCAATGCTGGTGTATCCATCGATTAAAACCCGATGATCTTCAATGTACTTGCGGATATCTTTTTTAATCAACGCTTCATTCTTTTTTACATCCCCCAGCGCCTTGGAATTGGTTCGGCTGATATATTGTTGTATCCGCCCGATCAGATCCAGCAGCTCCTGATTGCGCTTGTATAGACTGTTCATTCGATTTCCCCCTTGGTTTTTCTAAAAGGAATTTTAAAAAGTTTACGTTTGGACGTTTTTTCTTTTTTAATGCGCTCTTTTTTAGGCCGTTTCTTTTGATTTCCCGATTTTCTTTTTTTATTCTTCTGATCCTCTCTTTCATCTTCATTGATCAGCTCCTGGCTTAACTGGTTGAGTGCATCCACAAACTCCCGATTCCGTTTTGTCTGTTTAAGGGATTTGATGGAGGTTTCCTCCAGATAAGCCATCTGAATATCCATACTGTAGGGAAAGGCATAATCAACGCCCCCGTATTTATCCCCCACCAGCAGCCAGGAGTCAAAATCCCAGGGGTTATTCAGTACCCGGATGACATTGTCCCGAAACCCGGTAAAGTCCTGGAGCATGGCGGTGGTTCCATTAAAAAAGGCAATGCTCTTTAAGTCACCGCCACCGACCATGACACACTTTCCATACCGTAAGCCGTACTGGGTAATCCAATCGTTATGAACGCTGGATTGTCCATCGATGATGGCATACTTGAATTTCTGGCCCAGAGTGACAAACAGGTCAATCACCTGGGGTTCCACCACTTCCGGATAACTGCGTTTGGAATCCTCACTGCGATACCCCAAAAAGGCCAGGTATTTATTCTTGGGGTGGTTCACCAACGTTTTTAGCAGTTCTTCCTGGTCAAACCCGGCCATGGTAATGATCTTTCCCAGGGATCCGCCCTCCTTATTGAGACTGGGAAACAAATAGGATAAGGGACTGGCCTGATCCTCGGTGAATATCAGCACAACGTTTTCCTTTGTTTTTTCACTGATATGCTTGGCCAGCTCCAGACTGAGGGTTGTTTTCCCCCCGCCTGGGGATCCCCATACGGTGATTACTTCCATAGCGACACCTCCTTTTCAGGTATTGGGTTATATTCGCCCTTCGGATCGATAAAAATTATCTTCTCGTCTTTTAAAAATCTATTCAATCTCTCAAAATCACAAGACATTCCCACATATTTACTTGCTGTTTCCTGACTTTGCTCCATAAAATCCTCCGTTTCCTGAACATTTTGTTTCCCGAGGAAACAAGACTGTGTATCGTCCAATCTTCCATTTCCTGTTTCCCGGGGAAACAGCTTAAATGCCACCGGTCTTAAAAACTTCTTCCTGTTTTTGTAAAAACTGGTTGGCCGTATCTTCGTCTCCCCGATACATCAGGGCAAAAACAATGTTTCCATTCTTTTCCAGGCCGGTGAGCAGCTGTGCCTGGGCCTTGTTGACCAGCAGGGTCACTGTCGCTGGCAGCTCCGCATCATCAGATAATTTTTCTCCGCCCATATCCACCCCGGTCTGGGTGGTCACTGCCAGCACCTTGACATATTGCAGTTCCGGATAAATCGTGCTGCGGTTACCCACTGCTTCAGCATTATTTAAAATCATCACCACATCTCCGGGCATGAGTTTTCCGGAAATGCCATTGGCAAAGTCTTTAATGGTCACTGACACAATCTGTTTTCCGCCATCCAGAGCACTCATATAGTTCCCACTGGTGATCATGTCATTAACCAGCTTGCTTTGCAGTACATAGTCTCCCGATTCCAGCTTTGCGGTGGAATACTTGCCAATGACCTCATTCTTACTTTTGATGGCGTTAGCCGGTAAATTGTATCCGCTAACCTCCACCTCCTCAACATTCCGTTCGGTGAGTTGATCCCCCACCCGGATGGTTTCTTTGACCCGTACAATCGTCGTCGTGTTACCAATCATGCCCGTGCCCGTGGGCACAATCACAAAGGCCAATAACAACGCAAACACGACCACAAAAAAACCAATCAGCATTCTACCTCCATTTTTCACTGATACACCATCCTTTCTAATAACATTACTGCAATCATAAAGCCTGAGCATAGAAACGGCGCAAAAGCAAACACTTCATTGCGTTTCAAATGTCTGGCCCGAGCCCATAGGATGCTCAGAAATAATCCGATCATCAGACCGGTTACACCGGCATCCATGCCCAGATAAAATCCACAAACGGTGACAAGCTTAACATCTCCTAAGCCAATGGCCTGATCCTGTCTGGTGATTTTTTTAATCAGCCAGCCGGAAGCTGCCATCAGGATACCCAGGGTCAATGCCCCGGGGATGGCCTGTCTCACTAACCATTCTCCGCTGATTCCAAAACACCCGACAAACAGAATCAGGGGATGGACAACTCGGGGAATGGTCTTCGTTTTAAAATCAAAGTATCCGATGTAAAACATCAGACAACAAAATAATCCGGTGCGTAAAATAATCACCGGATCATCGATCACCAATAGTAAAAATAAAAAAGGCATGGCCACAATCAATGCCGTGGGGAGAACCGCCTTTTTAAACTGCCTTTTTAATGCTGATCCCATAAAGAACCAGCAAGCCAAAACACCACATAATCCGAATGCTGCCATTTCTGCTACTCCCAATCATTGAGGTGGATATAGGCATAGTGCTTACGCCCCCGGTAATAACTGACGATATGCATAAGCATATCCAGAAAAGACTGATTATCTTTCTCGCTTTTTTTAAGCACCAGATAGGAAGACAACAGGATCGCCAAACCGCCGAAAAATGTTCCAAACGGATTGGTAAAGGTAACATAGTAAAGGGTACACAGAATGACAGTGATACAGACCATCACACCCATCAAAAATATTTCCTTCACTTCCATCCCTTCAATCAGCTGGCGGTTGGCTTTAATCCCCATCGGGATATACAGTTCCTCATGATACTCCATCAATTCCTCCTTTCCCTGTTTCCCGAGGAAACAGATTTATGTGATATAAGCCAGAATTAAATCCCGAAATGGGATCAGAGTGTTGACGATGACACAGAAGATTAAAACGTGCCTGATCCGCCTGATATAAACCCCTTTTTCATCCGGGGAATGAATCATATGGGTAATACAGTAACCCAGCCGAAAGACAACACCGGCATTGATTAAATACAAAAGCAAAGTATAGATATTGTTTAAATCCATAAAATAATCAATGGTTTCCATACGACTCCTCTCATTTTTATTTGACTGACCGCACCGCTACCTCCGTTACTCTGGCGATGGTCAGTGCCTTTCCGGATAGGTTTGCATTGCCGGCATGAACCATAAACTGTTGTAGCAAGACCGGCGTGGAAATTCCCGCTGCCAGGGCACCAAAGCCAATGGCAAAATCACCGGTAGCCATCAGAATATAGGACAGTGACAATAGTGAAAGCTGAATGATGGTGGTAATTCCGACCTTGAAAAAGGTCATCATAAAAGGGGCAAACACCCCGTTGTCACTTTCAATGAGTCCCACACAGGCCAGCGGAAAACCGATCTGCATGATCCACATCTGAAAACCCCGGGCCAGCATTTGAAAATAGAGGATCAATGCACCAATGAAAAAAACAAGCACCGCAAATGGCCCCATATTTGCTTCAATTAAGTTCTTAACATAGTTATCTTCGTATAAAAACTCCGAATTCATACTATTCAATATTTCATACAAGACCCCCGTACAAACCCGGGCAAAGATCTGATAGAGCATCGGAAAAGCCACAATCATGACCACCGCTTTAACCGTTCGTTGCAGCATGGCCATGGGATCGCTATCCGGATCACCACCAGTCCAGGTGATATAGGTTTCAAAGCCACTCTTAGAAAACTTGATTACCAATAACAATAGGGCCAGTTGATAAAAAATTTGCGTCAGCCCCGTGGACAGATCCAGTCCCGAAACATCTCCGATATATTTATCGATATAAAACACCTGCTCCGCCAGATTCTTGATGCTGCCGGTGATCACTCCGCTATTATTAACTGAATCATAAATAAAGTTTTTAAAGATTGTATACATGGTTCTTCCTTCTCTCTTTGATTAAAAAAGAAAAAGAACGGTTCAAACAGCAGCCGTTCTTTTTGAATCCTTGCATTAAGGCTTGGGAATATTTGAAAATAACGTCTGGATGTTAGTAGTGATGGATGGTAGGATGGTATTTCCAATGATATCCCGAAATCCATACAAAAACAGTGCCACACCCAGCAACCCGACAATCCACATCCCTGCCCCCTCAATGATCGAACCGGAATCGGCTTTCATTTCTTCAGCTTCGCTGCTTACGAGCTTTGCATGCCATAGCACAAAGGGTTTAACTACTGCTTCTTTTACATTTTTTAATTTTAAAGCCATTAAATTTCTCCTTTAAATTTTATTGAATTTCTATATCCGTGTTTCCTCGGGAAACAACCTTCAGGAACTCGGGAAATAGCTTAAGACCATGGTGATAAAACCATTGACCGTCATTCCGATAACCAGATAGAACAGTGTCGTTTTCATGTTCTCTTTGTATTTTATTTTTTCATGATCATCTGCCTGTAGCCGTTTGACTACATTCCAGCCAATAACAATCAATGCCAACAGCGGTAATACAATATACAGCGCCAGAGACGCATCGGTCAGAAGTTTAACTGTTCCGGTAACCCAAACAAATTCCGTAAACATCGCCATCACCTCCTTTCTTTAGAAGTATCAACGCTCACTCAGATCTGATAGCGCTTCCAGATTCCCCATAATTGGATCCCATTTTCCTGGTGGGTCGGTCTGGCATCGCTGCGGATCATCCGAAGTATACGATTGTGTTCTTTGCTGCCTAATCCATAGAAGTCATTAAATGACCATTTGCTGATATCCGGGGATGTCATAATCACAGGATCATTCCGACTGGTGACCAGGTTATAGGGGCGTCGGATTCGACTGACTTCATTGGCGGTCAAAAGCTCCCGTCCCACCAGATTGACCGATTGACTGGAATTGGAGGTGTACTGCTGCTGTGACGATGACAGGGAATAGGATGTGGTGGTGTATTTTCCCAGTCGTTCGGATACTTCCTTTTGCGTTTCCAGATCCTCGGCCTTAAGATAAATCCAGGTTTCACAGTTGGATCGGATGATCCGGGCAATCTCCCTGCCGTATTTTTCTTCCAGTTGGGCCATGGACTGCAAAAATAGGTTATAGCGAATCCCCCGACCGCCACCCACTGAAATCTGGGCCGTAAAATCCGGGATCTTGGTAAAGTTTCCAAACTCATCCAACATATAATTAATCCGGATCGGCAAGCGCCCGCCCAGCTTATCCGCAAAATCCGACAGCGCACTGTAGACTTGGGTACAGAACAGGGCTGCCAGGGTATAATTGGTTGTTTTGCCATCAGGCAAGATTATAAAAACCGCCGTGGGTCGACTGCCAATGTCTTTGGGCCGAAAATCCGTTTTCCGGGTCATTTCATAAATCAGCGGATTGGTAAAGAGTTTTAAGGTCGTCAGGGCACTGGTGTAAAAACTGCCTTTTGTCTTAGATGGGGCAATATCGGAAATAGCGACAAGCCCCAAAGCCGGGTGGGTCGGATTTTCGACTTTTAGTTTCTTCATATATTTAACCAACATCATATCGTCCCCCTGTTTGGGAGCTTTACACATCTCGGCAATGAAGTAAAATACATTGGTCAGATTCTGATACTCCGGATTGTCCATGTTTTCAAAGACCACGATCATGATGCAGCTGGCAATAATACTGGCCTCACCGTTGTTCCATAATTTTTCACCTTTCGGTTCACCGACCAGCATCCCGGTAATATCCCAGACATAATCAATGGCCTGAGACATATTTCCGCTTTCAACCGCATCAATTATTGATTGGAGAAAGTTGTAGTGATTACTTTTAAGGGGTTCTTTAAAATCCAGAGCGAACACATCAACCCCGCATTTTCTAAGAAAGGGGGCCGTGTAATCATAGTTCTCACCTTTGGGATCCGAAACGATTTGCGACTCTCTGGCCATTGCCAGCAGGCCGATGGTTTGCAGGATCACAGTTCGTCCTTTACCACAACGGGTAGCACCGATATTTAAACCATGAACATCCTCCCCGATAAAGTAGATCTTTTCATTTCGTAATCCCTGTCGTTCTTTTCCCAAAACTAAACCACCCATTTTGAAATTTCTTTTGTTTTCCATGATGGTTTTATCAACCCAGTAATTCCCTTTTTTAACCTGTCTTCTTTCCTCCTTTCCGCTGCGTAACAAAAATTGAATAAAGGGATTATTCTTTCGAATGACCACGTAATCAAAGACCCGATCCTTCTTGTTCGGATCCAGCCACCGGGCTGAACCATGCTGATTCTGTCCCGCCGGCCGGGGGGTTTGAATATCCGGGGTTATACTGATCAGTTCACTTTTGTACGTCTTGCTTTGGCCAATAAAAAAAGCCACTGCCATAAATAGGGCAACAGCCAGACAAATGAGAAACATTTGTGATGTTTTTTCGTTATTAAGCACATCATTTAGCACCTCCCAAATTGGAAAACGATAGATTTCTAAAATACCCTGCCCAGTCATAAAACTATCAATGACCCGGATAAAGTAAAGAAACATACTAGCCAATAACATAAAGATGAACACCGCCATGACCGCACGGACAATTTTTAATTTCACAATATCACCGCCTATTCCTTAACCCGAACATAATAAAAAGTTCCGGTTTCATTCTCTAGCCTGAGCCGATCCTTCATCACCAGCTCTGCCTGGAAATCGTGGGATGATCCATTTATTGTCAGTGTTAATACTCCGTCTGAGAATGTATAACTTCCCTGATCAGGATTGTCCTTTTTTGTGTCATTATCTGATATGGCATAATCATCACATACGGTATAGCTGCCATCGTCTGTCAATATCAGCTGAAGACCGCCTTTTTCATAGTCCCAGGTTCCAACTAGGTTTTTTAAATTAGTTTCTATCGATTCTCCGCCAATTTTTTCATAGATGAGATTACCACCTTCGGACTTAATTTTTAATGATCCGTTACTTTGCAATTCATAGGGCATGACAATTTTTCCGGCTCCACCAGTTAAGCTGCTCTGATCCCAATCCTCCTTTGTTCCATCAGCCTTGATTGTATAATCCAAATGGAGGGTAATTTCCTTCTTGTCATAATCATAGGTTCCACCCGTATTGGCGTTACCTTTGCCATACCCCATGGTAAAATTTCCATCGTCATTAAGTGCAATGTAGGTATTGCTGTCCTTGTTGTACCATTCGCCGGCAAGCACCGGCTTTTTAAAGATATCCGTTACCAGATCGGTTATAAAACATCCGCTGGTTACCACAGCCACCATACCAACCATCAATATCAGTAGTATTATTTTTTTAATCTCTGTTAATCCTCCTTTCGTTTTTATTTATTCCTTTTAACTGGTATCGAAAAATAACATTCTTTATCCTCCATTTCCTGATTTCCGTGTTTCCCCGGGAAACACATTTGGCTTAATCATCTGTTTTTCTATTTCCTGTTTCCCGAGGAAACAGATTTCCTTCAAGCTTCCTGCGCCCACTCATCTTCTGCTTCTGTTTGAAGGGCTGCGTATTCTCGCTCCTGGCAAATGCTTACTAATAGTTGATTCCAGTCTTTATGCGGTTCTGGCGGAATCTTAAGATCAAAGCTGTACTTCCCTGGAAATACTTCTTCAACGGCATTAATTAGTTCCAGGGTATTTTTATGTCCGGGTTTATCGTTATCCAGACACGTCACAATATGTTCAATTTCCGGGTGTGTCTTCAGATAGTGAATCAGACCAATATGTGCTACGCCATTCAGTGCAATATAGTGATCATCCTTATTTTGATTAATATCCCCAATCAACCGTTTAATGGTTTGATAGGAGAGCATGTCAATGGGTGCTTCGTATACCAGTACCTGATTTCCTTTGCCTTCATGAACAAAGGGGTAATGTTTGTCTGAGTTTTCTACAATCCCTTTAAATGGTTCCTTTCCAGGGACATCGTAGGTACCCCGAAGGGAAATGCTCTTAACTACTCCATTTTCATCAAACCCACAAAAAGCACAATTATGATTTTTATCTTCATAGATTTTGTGATGCTTGACATAGTAATTCACCACCTCCGGGGCAATGCAGCGGGTTTTTACCAGATATGCAAAAATCCGCCGATAATTGGCGGATTTTTCTGGTGGCTTAAAGATGCCATCATTGGTTTTTTTATACTCCCTAGCTTTTTTGATATAGGTTTTTGCCACCTCACTGGGTTCGTGATGATGATTGATAAAGGCTGCCAGCTCATGGATTGCTTCACCCATGCTTTTTTTCTCCGTATACATCACAAACTGAATAATCCCACCTCCCGCTTCTTTTGAATCATCGGAAAGACAATTCCAACGATTTAAATCGGGATCGATAAATAGTCCACCCTGATTCCTGACTTTAACCTGATTCCCGATCTGAACCAGTTCATAACCATTGGCCATAGCATAATCAACGATGCTGATCGCTTTGACCTTTTCAAACACTTCCTCCGGTAAACGCCCCATTTTTCTCTCCTTTCCTGTTTCCTCGGGAAACAGATTTAAGCATTATTTACCTGCCTGTCACCGTAATCCACTTTCAACTTATCGTGCCTGGATCATAAGGTTTCCAAACTCCTGCATATCATCTTTATTTAACCCGCTCAAGTATGTATACCTCCCCTTCTTCATCAACTAGTTTTAATTGTCCATTATTAAGGATCCCCCGATAATTATAGCTTCCGGGAATACCATCTTTCATAAAACTCATAAAAGTCATTTCCTGTTGCAATTCCTCCGATGTGTAATAATTGATGAATTGCCCCTCAACAACGTGTCCTTCAGTAAAAAACTGAAAAGAATCGTCACCAATTTGTTTATACATATATTGAATTGAATCTTCATTTATTGAGGTGTCTATGTTTTTACCACTGTAATAATATAAAAATCCATCACTATAAAACATGATACGCTTCCATTTACCATTCTCATTTTCCTTATTCTCAAATGAATAACCCTCCATCCGTTCAAAGACGGTTTGAGCTAATAAATCATCCTTTTCGATACTGTAACTTTTCCAAAATGGAAACAATATAGAAGCTACAGCTATACAAATTCCAACAACGGTAAATCTTGTACGCCTGCGATATTTTTCTCTCTCAATTTCTTTTTCCTGTTTACGATATTTTGTAATTTCATTAATTTCATTTAGCATCGGTTGTCCTTTCCAAGTTTACATACTGCACTGGATAAATTGACTATTACCACCATAAATAAACAATACAAGGTGCTATGACAAGAATAATTAATCCAATTATTCTTGAAACGAATTTTGCTTGCATAATTCGAGATATCACAAACACCCCTTCAGTTAAAAATAGAATGATTAGTATAAATGGTAAAACATCGCCAAGCGTATAAAAAAATACTGACCCCCACAGCGTTAAATATGTAAAAGGCATGCTAATATAAATAAGCCATGGCATGATATTTTCAAGAAAATAATTTATCCAGCTTTTGATCATTTAATTTCTGTCACCTGCAACCGTACCATTACCTTCTCCTTTCCATTTCCTGTTTCCTCGGGAAACAAGCTTATGCTTCCTGCGCCCAATCTTCTTCATAATCCAGTTCCGGTTCAAAGCGTTTTCTTTCGGAAATATCAATAATCTCCAGATCATTCTCAATTCCCTGTTTTAACTGATCAATCCGTTCTTTCATCTGATCGGCTGACACATTGGATCGGGCATAGCTTGATACATCCAGTCCCTCGTCGAGTCCGACGCATACCAGTTCCCCCTGTTCATCTGAAAACGCTTCTTTGAATACTCCCTGATAGGCCATAAAATCTTTATAGGTTTCCCGATCCATATCCTTCGCAATAATCGGTTTATTCATTTCTTTGGCCAAAATAATCTCACTGATCATCCCTTCAGATAATGTATTTCCATGCACCCAGATCTCTTTGCACTGCTTAAGCAGTTCGATCCCCATTTCAAGACCCTTATCCCGCTGGCTTGGGATGGTGTCGTCCAGGTATTGGGTAAAGATGGTATGGGGAGCCAGTGGCAGTACATTTAATTCGCTGGCCTGCCGGCACCATTCTTTGGCCCGGTTCATATTTTCTTCCATGCTTCTTTCTTCATTCGCCTTGAGTGGTGAACACACATATACCATTTTCATGTCAGTTATCCCCCTTATTTTTGTTTCCTGAGGAAACAGCTTTGAGTCATTACATAAAAAAACAGATCATCATTTTTGATATCTGTCTGGTAAGTATCTCCTTCTTTAAGCAGCCCTTTAATCAGAATCGCTTCAAAAAGGGATATCGTCTTCATCAGCCATTAGATGAAAATCCTCATCCAGCCCCATCACTCCATTTCCCATTCCGGTTGACAAGCCATTTTGATAACTGCCGTTATTCTCCTTTCGCTTGGTGGAAATGAAATAGACCTCATCGGCCACCACTTCGGTCACGTACCGGCGCTGACCATCCTGGCCATCATAACTCCGCACCTGTAATCGCCCCGACAACCCAATTTGACTGCCCTTGGATAAATACTGTCCGACAAACTCGGCCTGCTTGCCCCACACCACAATGGGTATAAAATCCGCTTCCTTTTGTCCATCTTTGTTTTTAAAGCGCCGATCCGCTGCCAGAGTAAATGTCGCCACGGCATTGCCGGTGGTGGTATTTTTCACCTCCGGATCTCTGGTCAGCCTGCCAATTAGAATTACTTTGTTCATAACTTCTCCTTTAATTTATATTTCCCTGTTTCCCGAGGAAACAGAAATGAGCCAATAAAAAAAGATCTATCTCATTTGCTGATGATTCGATTCAGCTTGATATAAATCTCCGTTAGTGTTTTCTGTACTGATTTTAATTCAGGGGCATTGATCTTCCCCATATGACACAGCTTGGTCAATTGATTAAGATTCGTGCCGATCCTGGTCAGATCCTTTGAAAAATCCTTGAGTCCGTCTAAAACGACTAACTGCCCGCCGGCATAGGTTTCTCTGACATATTGGCCCACTGTCATGTTGGCCATTTTTGCGTTGGCTTCTATTTTATCATACATATCCGCTGTACACCGAAACGAAATGGTGCAGGGATAGGTTTGGCTTTTTTCTTTGGCAGCATCAACGGTATTTTTAATAACTTCATCCAGATCATCCCGGCTCAGGTAGAAGATCAGGCCCAGCTGCTGCTTAATTTCATCACTGGGAATGGTTAAACCATTTTCATAGCGATAAATCTTTTTTCGTGAGACTCCCAGCATCGTTGCCAGAGCGTCCTGGGACAACCCTTTATCCAGACGTAAGCTGCATAGTGTCTTCTTTTTTATCTCAATCACCTCCATCCTGTTTCCCGAGGAAACAAATCGAACCATTACTGTTTATTTAATGTTTGAATATCTTCATTTGTCGTCGCTTTCTGATCCAATCTTAAAAGTTGAAGCAAAGCCTTATTTTCATCTTCGAGCATCTTATTTTTATTTTGCAATATTTCTACATTTGTGAAGTATTTTTTCAGATTCTCTAAGTCGTCAGAGATTTGGCTTACATCGATTGAATGTACTGTTGCACATGCTATCTGTCTACGGATAGAATTGTGATTTGCTTCAAACTCATTTCTTAAACAATTAAAATCTTTAATCATTTCATCACTTTTATCATCAATTTTCTTTAGACTCTCTATGACATCATCAAACATAGTTGGATTTGCAGACTCGTTTAATTGTAGATCCTCAATTCTAAAAAGTTCATAGATTATATAAAATACACTTGTAATACACGCTCCAGCAAATAGCCATAGAACTTCATTCATTTATCAACCATCCTCCCCAACTTTACACACCGTAGTTCGTGAAATTACACTTTTTACTGAAATTGATCATTAGCATCATTAATTTTTATGATAACACGCTTCAATATCAAAGCATTTTCTGCCAGATTATAATTTTTCGCCATGCTCCATCTTTATCTCAATCACCTCCATCCTGTTTCCCGAGGAAACAAATAGAACCATTACTGTTTATTTAATGTTTGAATTACTTTATCACCAACCAGTATCTCAATTTGATTAACTTGCTTTGATCCGTTAACTTTAACCGGACGAATTGTGTATTGCGTTTGATTCTCAGGATTAATAAAAGTACCTTCTGCTAAATATTTATCAGAAGTGGTTGTTTCATTTACCAAATAATCAACCATAAAAACTTGATATGTCGGATAAAGAACCATCGTAATTAAATTTGCATTGAACTGGATTTCCGAAAATTGAATTTTACTTTCTTCCTCAACATTTTGAGGGGGTATCATTTCGAAAGTATTTGAATCCATTTGATAATATGGCTCTGCAAACTCCTCTTTGATATTCTCGTAGATATTATTAAGGACTTGCGGCATCCAAACAATCACAATAAACTCTACAAGCACAACTACCAAAGCCATAAAAAAAACTGATCCAAAAGATTTTAGATGTCTCATAAAATACTCCTATATTAAATTTTTGACATAATTAATATCCTTATATAAAACGCAACCTGTAATTCGTTTTATTTGTTCACACCTACCTTCATCTTGTTTCCCGAGGAAACAAGAATTTATAAAGCACAGGAAACGGCTTCGATATAAATCTGAATTTCATGCCCATTGCTTTGAGCAGTAAATTGATTAAAGCCGATATAGATATCACTTAATCCATTGTTGATCAGATCAGTGACTTCGTTTTTTCCTTGCCAATCCGACAATTCCTCAAGGCTATTTAGAAATATTTCTGTTTCGCTTTTTTCAATACAGATAAGATAGACCCCTTTCTTTTCAATATCTGCTTCAAAGCAGTTTTGGTTTTTTCTGCCACCCAGGGTGCCAAGATATTCCAGATTGAAAATCTCTTTGTCATTTGCCCAGTTTGCTAATTCAGCGGTATTTTTAAATTCCAGTTCATTCATTGATTTATCCTCCTATGTTATTTTCTTTTAATCCTGTTTCCCGAGGAAACAGATTTGGCATTTTTTATATTCTCGAATGTCTTTTTTCCTTCATTAATGATGATCAATGTTTTGCTAAAACATACTTTTCCACTTATCATCGGCTTTTTTTCGCTCTTTTTTTAACCTGTAATTTGAAACAGCGATCAAAACAATTACGACTCCAATAATGATGCCCACAATTATTATAAGCGACCATAATACTGCCCTCCCTATTGCACCGTCATTTTCAACTCCACTAGTTAGTTTGTTTGTCATGTTTTCATTATTTAATACAATCTCAGCCGTATTATTACCAGAAAGCTTCAGCTTGATTTGATCATCTAAAGAAGTAGTTCCTTCGAAGACTTTGATTGCATAATTAAAGATGTCAATTTGTTCAATTGATTCAGGCTTAGTATAGTCGATGTACCTGATAACCATTATTTCACCATCTGGCGATTGGAATTCCAGCGAGTCTGCATCTTTGACTTTATAAACAGCTTTATAATTCTCGCTATTATGATATATTTCGATTAACCCATCTTTCACCTTTATTCGATACAAGTCGGAAGTCTCAATATTTGAATCGTTTAAAAATATAATTTCATCAATTCTTTCAACTACCGGTTTGTTTAGGTATCGGAGATCATTACTTTTGCTTATATAACCAATTAATCCAGTAGCAGCAATTACTATAACAACCAAAAATATGAACCGACCTCCGCCTTCACTCCGCCCATCACTACTCATTGATTATTTCCTCCACTATTAAATCCAATTATCAGCGGTATTTTGTTTCCCGAGGAAACAAAATAGGCACTTCCCATTTTTAAACTTTGAAAATCAAATCATTGAATTGTCTCAAAATAAAAGACAATTTCCTTCGACTTATGCTCAACCACCCCATATCGGATTGCGTTTTTATAAGTAACACTATCCCGCATGAGCCGTTGATGCCACTTTTCGATTTCGGATCTGAATTCCTCCAGAAATAAAGTACTTTTGTAATGATTACAGGATCGGCAAGCAGCTATCATGTTTTTCTCATCATCCTCACCACCCCGACTGATCGGGACAATATGATCGATCTGCATCTTACCAAATTCCAATTCCGTTCCACAATAGGCACAATGTCCATCTGTTTTATTAAAAATCTTCTTTCTTTCAGATTGATTTAACTTTTTTCTGCTCATAAATCACCCATCATATAGTTACTTTTAATCTCTTTCCAATTCAGTTCAATACGATCAAAGTTCTCTGCAATTTCTTCTAAGAATTCTATTCCTAATGCTTCTTGCTTTTTGATCTGATTATATTTTTTTTCATCCCGAAACTTAAGTACATTGTCCTTAATAAGTGCATCAATTACTTTAGGCTCCAGCGCATCCAGCTCCCAGCATTCATCACCAAAGTCCGAAAGGTATTTAGTGGCACGGCTATCAGTCAATTTGGTAGGATTGGGCGGTGGATTGTATTCTTCAACTTGCTCCATGTTCAAAGCTAATCTTTTGAATTCAATATCGTCCGTTTCAAAAACATTCAATCTGTCCAGGATGTCCCGGCTCATATCTATTCCACTTGGATCGTGATCGCCCAGGTGCAGCAGAACAATATTCTTGCCTTCACGTTGTCTTTTCTCTAACCTTTTGGCAGCAACCCACATTTCTGATTGACTTACATACCCTCGGCAAGAAAAATATTTGAGATCCAGCTGGTCACAGATTCTGCCAACTACTCCTACTAGTGCATCCTTTTCTACCCAAACCTCAACATAATTGTCTTGATCCTGCCAATAATCTAAATGATAGTTATATGCAGCAGCCTTAATAACATCTCCTGGTTTTTCCCAATGAGTACGACCTCGAATATTTCGGGTGCGATCTTCAATCGCATTCCAGTCGATCAATCCAGCCAGTCGAGCATCATTAATCAGTGCACCCAGATTTTTATAGCTTCTTTCATTATTGGGAATAATATCTCGTGCTACCATTTGATAATAGACTTGTCTTAACGTCAAGCTGTAACCCTGAGCTTCATAGTCTGCTATGACAGTATTTATTCTCCATATTAATTCAAGGCTGGTCTGTCGAAACTTCTTTGGAACATATTCGATTTTAGGCACTACACTCACTCCTTGCATTTTAAAATAATACGTTTTGTTCAAAGTCCAAAAATTAATCTGATTATTTTTTTATCTTTTTCATCGTTTGTTTCCCGAGGAAACAGGAATTTTCTTTTCCGGGGGTTTGGGGGTGTCCCCCATACTTCATTTTCTCAGAAAGAGAAAACAAGATCTGAATGTTTCAGATGGGCCGTTCGCCCATCTGTAAACATTCGGGAATCTTGCCCTTCGTCCCAACTCCGGTCTTTTGGGCGTTACAAATGGGCATTTGTAACGCCCGGGTGATTGAAAAAGAAAATATGGGGCTGATCGGCCATAATTTAGGCATGTTTTTCGACCCTTTCATGCTTTTTTAGAATTTCATCGATTTTTATTGTAGTTAAATTTGTGATACTTGCTATCTGCCGGGGGCTTTTCCCTTCACTTTTTAAATTTAAAACCTTATTTTCGATGGATTCTTCGCTTTCACCTGGGATTTTCGAAATATTTTCGATTTTAATTTCTTCAATTTGAAGGGTCTGCATGGGTTTTTGTTCAAATAGCTGATTTATTCCAGAAAATAAATTGGTTTTCAGATTTTCAATGTAGGCTTGATTATCATTTAATTTATTTTCAAGTTTTTTAATGATGAAATCTTTCTTTTCACTTTCATTTTTATAATTTTCCAGCAATTCCATTTTTCCGGTTAAGCCCATAGCCACTATAATTTCTTTCATTTCGCTGTTATGAAATTTTAACCGGTCATTTTCAAATGCTAATTCTTCTTTTTCGGCCTGAATCTTGGCGATAATTTTTTCCAATGTCGTAATATCTTTATGATCAGCTTTGATAACAATCTCATCATTCAAATTTTTATCATCACTCTGATTGGTTAATTCTGCTCGTTGATTTTCAATCGGTAATCGGTCATGATTATTTTTTTCAAGTGGATGATCCACTTTATGGTTTAACTGATCAACCTCCGACTGAGGAAGATCCGGTTCAACCTCACTGACTATTGCATCCTCATAATCATCTCTGGGTGATTCCACCACTGTTTCATCTTCCTTTAGTCCCCATGCTTTCTTAGGCTTTTTATTGAAAACCATTTGATCGAATGATCTGCCTTTATTCTTCATTTATCTTACACTCCTTGAATTTTTATATTTTCTTGTCAGTCCATTTACGCACCGGGTGCGTTTTTTGCTCCGATCATCCAGTCTGGTCTGCTACTGCACCGGGTGCACTTTTTGATCTGACCTCCGGCTTGATCGGCTACTGCACCGGGTGCACTTTTTGATCCGACCTCCGGCTTGATCGACTACTGCACCGGGTGCACTTTTTGATCCGACCTTCGGCTTGATCGGCTACTGCACCGAGTGCACTTTTTGATCCGACCTCCGGCTTGATCGGCTACTGCACCGGGTGCACTTTTTGATCCGACCTCCGGCTTGATCGGCTACTGCACCGGGTGCACTTTTTGATCCGACCTCCGGCTTGATCGGCTACTGCACCGGGTGCACTTTTTGATCCGCTCTCCGGTTTGATCGACTACTGCACCGGGTGCGCATTGAGTATGTTTATTTTGATGAAACAAGTTTCTTTTTAATCACTTTGTTTCCTCGGGAAACAAATTTATAATTCCTGCTCCCAATCATGGCTGCTATTTTCTTTTTGCTTGATCTTTTTGAAATCAATATTTTTATGCAAACATCAATGCACGAACAAAGAATATCCCTGGAATTAATGCCATTGCGAGCCAAAGAATCGGCTTTGTTACGAAAGATGTGTGTATCATCGATATATTGCCAAGAAAACACAGGCAAAAAATAATAGCTCCAGCTCCGCAGCCCACCTTCCATATCGTTGCAGTTATCATACTCGCAACACCAACATAGCTTAATCCATATATTATTACATAAAATATCCCAAGACCTACCATGGCCACAAAGCATCCCCATACAAATTCAACTATTGATGCTATTACTACGCATAATTTATCGATAAATGATTCTTTAAATGATTCTCCTTTCCGATTTTCTTGCTCTTCTTTTGTCTTTAATATATTTTTCATAATATCCCTTCTTATTCACTGGAAACAAATTTATAATTCCTGCTCCCAATCATAGCTGCTGTTTTCTTTTTGCTTGATCTTTTCTTTTAGCGCTTCTCCTTCCAGCTTCTTTTTCATGTGAGTTAATGGATAGTAATTGGATTCCTTACTCTTGCCGGATCGTAAAGCAGTAAGAATATTCCTGGCATTTCTGGCGAAATCGTCCATTTCTTTCTGGTGCATTTTTTTCGTCCGCTCACTTCTTCTTTGACAGTTTTTCTCAAACTGCTCCAGTAATTTTTCTTTAGTGAACCGCTCCGGCGGATAGAGTTTATTATTTCTGCACTTTTTAACATCCGGCGTCGTAAACGTGATGTGCTTATGATGATCCCATTGAACTTCATAACCGAGTTTTTCCATATTCGATATAAATTCATCCTGGCTAAAGGAATGCTTTACGCACTCTTTAACGGCCAGAAATAATTCATACTTCCAGCTCTGTCCCTGTTTCTGCTTTTCATATTCTCCCTGTTTAACCGTATGCAGCTTTTCATTATTGTCTTCGGGCTGAGCCACCTGATCCTGGTCATTTTGCTTATCCCACCAGATCCGAATATTTTCCTCCCGACACAGCTCCAGGGATTTATTCTTGATATCCTCCAGATCCGCTTTGCTGATATGCCATTTTGCACCGGTTTCAGCATTGACTGAATTGATACAGAAATGGTTATGGATATGACCTCGGTCCGTATGGGTTCCAATGACGACCTGGAAACCGTTAAAAATATCGGTTTCTTCAATCAGTCGGCGCCCAATTTCATGAATAAGCTGCATATCCTGTATTTCTGGTGGAAAGCTCTGTTCGGCATGAATATATAGCCGTCCACTATCCTTGTTATACATATTTTTGATCAGCATAAATTCTTCATAGGCACTCTCGGACGAACAGTTTATGGTTGACACCAGGTGATTTTCTGCTTCCATTTTCAGGGTATAGTTGATACAGTAATGCATTCCGGCTTTTGTTTGGCCATGCTGGAACTTAATGATTTTAAAAACTGCCATTTAACTGCTTTGAGAAAAATACTGATCCAATGCCAACTCAACCGTCATCTGGATGTCACCTTCGTCCTCCAGATCTGGAAAGTATTTTTCGATAATCTCTGGTGAGATTTTAAAGGTTTTTTCCGACTTCTTTTTTAAAGCCTTATCATTGAAGATATCATTGAGCACTTCCATTGAAATTTCGACAATTTCCGCTTTTTTCCGGATAATGTTTGCTTTATGATAGGATAGCTTATTTCCATCCAGCATAAAGGATCTCACCACATCCTGTTCGGCATCAGAAAGATAAGACAGCTCCACTGCCGACTTGACACCCAGTTTCCCTGAATCACAGAGATCTTTTAACCCTGTGGTCAGATTATCATCAATCTGTACGTAATAAAAAATCTGTCGTGTACCAATATTGAAAGGATTGTCCTTTTCCAATTCATTGAATTTAGATCGTTCAATATCTGATAATTGATCTTTTCTTTTATTTAAGTTCTTCATCAGTTTATAACGTCTGGCTACAATTTTTGCTTTCTCAGATATTTTGAAATCATTGAGGTTGCGTTTTTTTATATTTGTTTCAATGAGCATCAGTTCAGCAGCGCTATCGTCTTTTAATTCTTCATAGATAACCGCATGGATATCTCTTTTTCCGAGTCTTTTACAAGCTTGCACACGATTATGGCCGGAAATAATCTCAAACATCCCCTCATACTCATTATGTGGTCGAACCAGGATCGGATCTGTCACTCCCATATCTTCAATACTTTCCATCATCGATTTCATTTCACTTTCATTGTACTTGGTAAAAATGTGATTTTTGAAATCTATGAGACGATTAACTTCAATTCTAGCATAAATTGAAGATTCAGAATAATCAGCCATATTTACTTAACATCCTTTCATAAATAAAAGACCCTGTTTGGGTCCAATTGATTTTGTTTCCCGAGGAAACAAGATTCTATGTTGAATAGTCTTTAAATTGTGTTCCTCGTTCCATATGAGCTTTGATTGACGCCGGTCGCTGCCATTGTCTGGTGAACGCTTTCCATTCCATTGAATACTCGGTTTTAAACGGTTTGAAATCCCGCCTTAGTTGGGCAAAGGGCATGGCTCCCATCCGGTACACTTCCTGGAGCCGATTTTCATTCGCTTCCATATCATCGCCAATCAAGACATAGCACTTGATCTTTTCCCGATTAAATCCTCCTTTAATTAACTTATCACAAGCCGTTCTGAAAGCCGGCAGCGACTGATCGGTGTCACAGGCCAACCATAATTCATCAATTTTTAGACTTCTGACATTCTCAACAAAATGATCATCGATCAAATTTGATTGTAATCCACCTTTAAACTGGATCCGTCGCTGCGACCGTAACATTTCAAAGACTTGATCTTTGTGCTTTTTACTGGTCTGAAGAAAATTATTGTCCTGGATAATGTTTCCAGGACAAATAGGCAGTTCTTTTAAACGCCCCTCAATCTTTGGTACGTTGCACCAGGGACATTGATTATTACAACCCCTGCTGGAAAAAATTATGTTTGGCTTGAGATATAGTCCAGGGACGAAATCACCTACCGCACTTGCAAATCCGGGGCCACCAACTTTTACTGGCCGGTCTGTGAATGCCTGGTATTGTTCCTGAAGCTTAATACAATATTCCTTATCCCAGGTAAAGGAACAGGAAATATGAATCTCATCAAACGTTGGAAAAAGTGAAAACATAGGTGCCTGGATGATTCCATCCGGATAATAGGTCAGGGGATCTTCAGGGGTGTAACTGGTTTTCTTTGGAAAAACCCGAAGTATCTGCTTATCCCAGTTCATTTCAATGAATTTGTTGCACTACTTCAGCATAGCGCTTATTGATTTGCTCATTTGTCATATTCTGTCGATTATAAAAGATTTCTTTCTCAAAAAGTTCGAGCGGATGAATAACTTGATTTCCATTTCTATCAATTGTATAACTGATTCCAAAGCATCCCAGCTCCAGTTCTTCCAGCCATTCCCCTGTAACTTCTGATTTTACATCCAGATCTTTTACTTTCCCACAGTACGGACACCGCAACTGATCGGACGTTTCAGCAAAGTGCTTGCCAACGATAAATTCCTTATCACAACCATAACAGACATACTTTACCAAATCGTCTTCATAGTGCTTTTCACCCGATTCTTTTTCCCAAATTAAATTCGCCATAAAACTATTCTCCTTTAAAATTATAATGATTTACAAATATCCCCAATAGGAACATTTGTAAACCATCAAAAAAGCAGACGAGTAGAATCTACTCATCTGCAAATTATTTATATTAATTGGTTGTATTCTACATCGATCCCCAACCATGGAGTAAAAAACTCCGGGCACATTATAGAATTGTTTTGATTAGAAACAAACGAAAATAAATCCCGCCACAAAGGCCAGCACCAACAGGCGTCGCATTGTCCATAATTCTTTTTGTTGCGATTAATCCCTAATATGAGATTATTTTCCGTCACTATGTGAACCCAACACAATGCGTCGTCGCTTCCTTTAAACACTCCTTTAAAGGTACTATGGAATTTCTATAATGCGTACTATTCACTTATCTAAGATCAAAGAAAGACCCAGGACTTGAACCCAGCGGTTACCATATAACATCTTTCATAAAATTAATGTTATAAAGCTGTTAAATTATGTTAATATAAAGCTATCAATTATTGTAATTCTTATTGATCCATTCCCATAAAATACTCAATACTAATGCATTCATTGTCAAACCTCTTTGTTTTGCTATAACTTTTAACTTATTATGTAATTCATCTGTTGGTCTTATTGTCATTATTTTTGCCATGAACTAACCTCGCTTTCATAGTGATGTCACTATGAATAGTATAGTCTTATTTCAAAGTGATGTCAATGTGAAATATTGACTAAATTTTGACTAATGTTATAATGAAATCACTATGAAATCAAAGGAGTTATTATGACTACAAATAAAAAAGCTTTTACAATGCGTATGCGATATGAAAATTTTCAAAAAATAAAATATATTTCTGAACAAAATAAACGATCAATCGCAATGCAAATAGAATTTCTTATTGAACAATGTATTAGTGATTATGAAAAAAATACTGGTATTATCAATTTAGCCAAAGAACTTAATTTTAAAGATGATAATATTGATTAATCCATATTAAGCATTTACATATTATGTAAGTGTTTTTTTTTATCATCTAATTATACTTTAAGTATAATTAGATGATATTATACTCAATTGCAAATGTCAATCCTTTAAATAATGTAGTATTTATGATTTATTTGATATTTTGGTTTAAAAAAGAGCATAAAGAGTAGTATAATAAATAATTCAGGAGATTATACTACTGATAAAGGAGATCCCTAATGTTCCCAAAAATATTGAGAAAACTTCGAATAAAAAATAAACTTACCCAAACTGAATTGGGCAACATTATTGGTGTATCATTTGTTAGTATCAGCAAGTACGAAAATGAAGAAAGACAGCCAGAGCTTGGAACGTTAATTAAACTTGCTGATTATTTCCAGATATCTCTAGACGATTTGATCGGCCGATCAATAGAAAAACCATCCGTTGAAACAAGCGAATATGCACATAAAATCAAACAAGAATATTCCATTAAATTAACGAAAAATCAGAAGGATTTACTTGATATTTATGATAAAATTGAAGATGAAAGACTACAAATTAAACTATTAGGAAAATTTGAGAATATTGTTGAAAATATGATTATTGAAAAGAAAAAAAAGGGGATATAGAATGGATCATATAGATAGAATTAATTTACTAACAAAATTGAAAGAAGCCGGTTCATATTTTAGTCAGAAATCATCTGATTACAATCTACTTATTAAACTGGAAGAAGACACTATAGAATTAAGCAATGCCTTTGAATCTCACAAAAAACTATCCTTCAGTAACTTAGGAAACTTCTTTCTATCAATTTTTATTACCTCAGCTACATTATTTACAATTTTCTTTTATTTATACATGGATAACCAATATACGCCCAATATTTTATTATTTACGATACTTGATATCCCTCTTGTCTTAGTATTTTATTTTATCCTGAATTCTTCAAATAAGCGAAAATTGGAGAAATATATAAAAAAACTAGATACGCTGAATAATGAAAAAGATCTACTTCTGTCCGATCTATACCTCAACTATCAGAATTTCAGATATCCTGGTTTGCTCCCCTTTAAATATACGTTTCCAGGATTTATAGAAATTATCTATGATTATATCAACGATCATCGAGCCAATACCATAACCGAAGCAATTAATTTATATCATGATGAAATGCACAAACAGTATCTTGAAAAATCACAGAAGGAAATTATTAAAATAACAAAAGCAAATAATTCTTCTACCAGACGTGCCGGAAATTGGGCTGCTGCTGCAACAGCTATTTCAGTATTGGGTTTGTTTGTAAAACGATAACAAAAAAGAAGGTAATGATTTTACTCACTACCTTCTTTTTTGTTAAAATATTTATCTAGAGCTTCTACTAGAATTTTTTGAATCTCTGTATCAGTTTCTTTTGTAAAATAGTTGTCTAATATTTCAGGTTTTATTTTAAATGGCTTTCTCTCTTTTTTCTTTTTAATAAATAAATCTAAGATTGCTTCTTTCGTGATCTGATTTTCTTCGAACAAATTTTTAATTAAAGAAGCCTTTGATTCGGTTAATTTATATCCTTCATTTAATACTGATAATACGATCATCTGACCATCTTCATCCAAATAAGATAATTCTACTCCGGCTTTTATACTGATCGTATAATTATCAAGCAAATTTTTAATCTCTTGGATCAAGCAATTATGTATTCTATTGTACCTCCACACTTGAATTCTTCCCAAATTCAGTCCGGATTCATTTGAAAATTCTTCATTTTCTTTTTCAATATCTTTATCATTTCTCAACCGATCCCATTCAGATACAATATGAGCACGCTCTGATACTTTAAAATCGTTCAAATTTCTTTGATTGAGATTTGTCTCGATGACAATCATTTTTGCATCGTCCTCGCTCAAATCATTAAACAAACGTGCCGGTATAATATCGATATTTAGTCTTTTACAAGCTTCAACTCTGTTGTGGCCGGCAAGAATTTCATACTTACCTAAATTTTTAGGATGTTTTCTGACAAGAATCGGTGTTACAACTCCACGACTCTCAATACTTTTCATTAGACTTTTCATAGAATTTTCATCATAACCGGGAAATATATGATCCTCGAATTCCAGTAATTTATTGACTTCTATCATTAAAAGTTCTTCATCATCCAAGCTAAATAAACTGTCTAATCGGTTCACCATTACTTCATCTCCTTGTTTACGATTTCTAAAGAAAGATTTTTATAGGCAGTCATTACTTTTTCAATTGACTCTTTATGCTTCTTTATTTTTAAACTCTCATACATTTCACGAGCACTTAAGGAGTTGATAGCAGTATCGCCCATTTTTGTAACTGCCGGAATTTTTGAATCAAACACATTAATCCTTTCACCAAAAACATCAGTAATAATTTGTTCCATTTCCTTTGTGATTCTTAAATTAGGTGTATATTTTGTTAATAGTATCCCTTCAATTTCTAATCCACTATTCATCTTCTTTTTAACGTTCTTGATCGTTTTCAGCAATGCTTCGATCCCTTTGACTGCCCAAAATTCCGGAACAACTGGGATAATAACTTTATTGGCAGCAACAAGAGCATTTATTGGCATCATCCCTAATGAAGGCATGCAATCAATGATTATATAATCGTAGTCATCTTTATATTTTTCTAAAATTCGATCTAGGACGCTTTCTCTCGACATCACGTTAACAATCTGAATTTCCACATTTGATAATTCAATGTTAGAAGGTAGAAGATCGATCATCTCCTTATGGATAAGAATATCTTCATTATCATATGTAAATTCATCATCATAAATACACTTTGTTAATAAAGTCGCCAATGTAAAGCTCAATTTGTCTGGAGTTGGAACACCTGCTTGCATTGTTAAATTTGCCTGCGAATCTAAATCTACTAGAAGAACTTTTTTGCCTAATTTTCCTAATTCCCAACCCAGGTTATAAGTTGATGTGGTTTTTCCTACACCGCCCTTTTGATTAACAACCGCAATGACCGTACAATTACTCATGATCGTCTCCTTCATCATCGTTTAAATCTTTTTTAATTAGAGATATAATATAATTTCCAATCGTTTTTATCTTCTGATCCTTCTCTCGCTGCAATTTAAATCTCATTTTTTTGTCAAGAACTGCGGGTATCTTTAAATATATGCCAACTTCTTCTTTATTTTCAGAATCTGGATTTATACCAAAAATTTTATCATATACTTCTGCTTGAAGTTTTTCTTTCGCCCAACTTTCAGCTTCTTCAAAAGTTATTGGCAGTAATATTTCTCCAGCAGTAAATTGATTATTACCGCTTTGTTCAGCATATTGAGTAGCAGCTCCACCGTAAGCGTGAATAAAATATTCACCAGTCTTTTTTATATAAAGATTCTCCTTAACATACAAAGGATCCATTCTAGGACAGCCATTTTCCCAATCTGCCAATTGAGTGGCAGATTGGGTGTTATACAATTTATTCTTAATAACCTTCTTCATCCGTTCCTTCACCAAGAATCTCTAAGAAATCGAATTGCTTTTCTTCTGGCAATTCTTTAATTAAAGCCTTTAAAACATTAGACTGGCGTTTGATTGTTTGATTTTGCGCTTGAACGATTTTAAACAATCCAAACAACTTTAAATCCTTTACAAAGTCTTTTTCATCGTCCTCACCAAATACAAATAACCCTTCACATTTGTCTCTATAATACTTGAAAACATTAAAAGATTTTAATTCATCTTTGTACTTAATAAGGAACCTCTTTTTTTCCATTTCAATTTCATGTTTACTTTTTAACATAGAATTATTTCCTTTCTTTTCTAAGTTAATTCATTATACAATAGATAATATATATAGTCAATATAAAACTGACTATATATATATTATCTATTGTATCTAAGTGAAATTGCCAGACTATAGTCAGAAAAGAATGCCGACTGAAAAATTTTCTTTTCAATTTACTTGCTTTTTAGTTCTAAAGAATTTAGAATTGGCGGAAGGTTCACTAAGGACACAAAATTTTTCCCCCCCCTGTTTTAAATTAAATAAATAATTTAAAACAAGGGAAAGAATTTAGAATTGGCGTATAGGACGCTTAAGGTTTCTAAACCCTTCGCAAGCATTACTGCTCGCAATACTCTGCCGGTCAAGGATCTGCCATAAAACACCGGTTGTTATCACACAATTGTATCCCCCCCCTCCTGGATAACTCCAGGCGACAGGACGGTAACGAACCACTCTTTAAAAAATACATCCCTTTAACGGACTATACACGGTGATTAGACGTGCGGGTTATTTTACTGTGGTTTACCCCTCAACACAAGAAAACTATTTGCTTTCTTACATTAAACGGCATTTTAAAGCCATTGTAAACCTACACCAAAAACCAGCTATAAGAACTTACAGTTCTTACAGAACTTAGTGAATTATTAAAGATGGTCAAAATACCCCAGTAAATTGCCATTTCCACTATAAAAAACAAACTTTTAACTTGCCCACTTATGCGACCCAACTTGCCCACTTATGCGACCCAACTTGCCCACTTATGCGACCCAACTTGCCCACTTATGCGACCCATACTAAATATTATCACTTAAGTATTATTTAAGAAACTAAACTGAGTTAAAAAAAAGATCCGATTTTCCGAAGAAAACGAACCTCTTTGAGACATACAAATTTAATATGATTTTTTTTTAGACGGACATTCGGGATTTTTACAGTTTACCTCTGATGTCGTTTCAGTTTTAGTTCTAAGAACCTTAGTATGTGATAGCTCTACATGATAATGATCAATAGTACCTTGACCACACAAACATACTTCTGAAGAAGTGAGTTTTTTTTCATCAACTTCCCATGATGCGCTCAATAAATTCCACCTCCATTCATTTGATATTTAACTGCTTTAACTTAATTATAATTCAAAATCCTTAATTCTAATTAATATCAACTAAATGAAAGTACCAAGTTTTATAAATATATTTTTACCCCCGCATAGGCTCGACCTTTTTTATAAACCTCATACTCTTTAATATAAGCTCTTTCAACCCAAAGCGAAAGAATAAAATCTACATCTTCCCGAAGTCGGCGCATTTGTTTATCCGTGATATTCTCGGCACCAATCGTCTGAAAAATTGTTTCATATTTTCTTCTGCTTTCATAAGGTTGACCTTTATTTTTTTGATATTTCATAAATTCAATTTCTTTTGCTAAAAAATGCTTTAAACAAATGAATTCTTTCGTGTTACGTCGAGTTTTAGATCCAACATCTTTCTGTCCAACACCAGATGTCTCTAATAATTTAGACTCGACTGTGGCGATTTGGTTGACTCTCTGGCTATATATATATGATAAAGGGGGGCGATAAAAATAGTATACCATTTTTTGATGGCCTCCAATTTTTGCCGTTAGTTTATCCGCTTGGACTAAAGCGCCTTCCAACGTTGCTTCTTCTAATCCAATCGAAAGCGATTTATGCTTTCCTGCTTGCTCTTTAAAGTCGATCCAGGCTCGGGTCCATCTCATCTTATCTACTGATTCAATAATTTCCTTCTCGCAATTTGAACTAACTTTTTCTCCTGGTTCCAATCCGGCCATTTTGCGATAAATTTGAGCCGGTGAAATACTTACATTACTGCCACCATTTTGATCCATTAGAGTTCCTATTGCATCTTGTACAACTGTATCATAATACTCAATCTTCTCATCAGATTTTAATTCCATTTTCATTTCTACCGTAGCTGCATTAACACCTGATCCGCCAACATTAAATGAAATTCCAAATTGTCCCTTTTGAGATGCAAGTCCCTGTTGTTTTGATACTTTACTGGTTTGTATCAAATTCTTATTCCCAATAATTTCAACAAGAGCTAATTTAGTCACTTCATGATTGATATCATCTACATCTATTTCCTGTGGATCGATGCCATATTCGACGACTAATTCTTCAACTAATTCATTAATCTTTGAATATATGTCTTCCAATTTCTCGGTTTTTAAGTGTTTAACACTATTAATTTCATTATTAGAAGCATCTTTTATAATCTCATCAAGCAGTGATATAACACTCAAACCGTCGAATGATAATTGCTGAGAATTTGTTACATCCTTATTATCTTGATCTACTTTTTTAATCACAGAACACCCCTCTATCTAATTATCCTCTAAAACGTTTTTTAATAGCTGACATGGCCAATGCAAAGTTATCATCATCAAGCCGTCTAAAAGTCTCCATTATATCTGCTGGGAAACCATTAAATAGGTTGTATCCTAATTTAACCAATGCACGAGAACTACCACAAAAATCCACATTTTCAGAATCCAATACTTCTGGAATAATCGAATGATCCTCAAAATCATAAATATTTCTTGCTTTTACAAATAGATCTTCATTGCCGGCAATAATAATAAACAATGCTATTCTTTCAATATCTTCCGGATGAGTCTGATCACGTTTTATTAAAATCTCAAAATTTGAGTTGAAATTAGTTTTTTTCATTTATTTATGATCTCCTTCGAATTTTTTACCATTTCTAAGTATCGGTAAATACTTTTTTTACTTACTCCAGTAGCTTCGGTAATTTCAGCAATCGAGTAATCTTTGCTTCCGTACATTTTTAACGCAAGATTAATTTTATCTGCCGGCAACTTAGGTCTTCCACCTTTTCTTCCCCTGGCTCTGGCGCTTTCCAAACCTTCTTTTGTACGTTGACTTATCAAATCTCTTTCAAACTGCCCAATGCCAGCAAAAACGACAAATAACATTCGACCTTGTGGTGTCGTGGTATCCGCCCATGGTTCTTTTAGACTCTTTAAATTTGCACCTTTCATTTCTATCCGATCAACTAATTCAAGAAGGTCTTTTACTGATCTTCCGAAGCGAGACAATTCCGTTACCATGATCGTATCACCTTCACGTAAATAATCAAACATTTTATTTAGCTCTGGTCGATCCATCGTCATTCCAGTTATTTTATCCTGAAATATTTTCTCACACCCAATGTTTTTAAGTTGATCAATTTGCCGATCTAAATTTTGTTCTGTTTTCGAGACTCTTGTGTATCCAAATATCATAATTTTCTTACCATTCCATATCCGTGTTAAATTAGCATCATAAACGTATAAAAGCAACTTTAATGATACTTTGATTATGATACTTGTTATGACACTATTATATCCCCATAAATTCAATAAGTAAAGAAGAAATGAAAAAAGAATCAAAAACGGCCGTTTTTGATTCTTTTGTATAAAAAAAGAGAATCACCATATTCCGATTCTCTATTGACTTTTAGATGTTATTTTTATTTCTTCATTTAAGATTCTTTCCATTTCGTGAACATTTGGGAAAACAAGCTTTTTACCTTGTTTCAATAAGCTCAAAACCCTCTTACCTTTTTTGAAGTTCCTTTTCTAAAATTCCATCAATTTTCACTGGATTTTCGTTTTCTCTTTCGATATACTCTGTGACTCAAGTCAAGTCGACTATTTATTCTTCTTTGATTGTATTGTTCGACCTATTAAAGATGTCTAACATACTCGGACGATCATCTTTATATAACTCAAATTCAATAAATTTCCAAGGAGAATCAATTATATTTGTGTCTGTTTTTAAAACAAAATTTGGATAATCATTATTTATACTAAGCTCAATAGTCACCATATTGTATTCGAGATCATAATAACGTTTATAGCTAGTATGCCTTGAAGAAGGAAAATTATCCACTAACATTTTATTATATATTGGTTTAAAATAGCAAATTATTGCCGCTTCAGTAATGTTAACAATTTGCCTCATACGATTTTCTGGTGGACAAAGATTTATACCTATCACTTCTTCAACTAAAGAGTCAAAATGCTCTTTATCGATCCTTTCATCCACTTGGAATATTTTATCAATACCATTCATTAAAAGCACATTGTATTCCTGAAATTCAAAAAGCAGAATATAAGTACGTTTGTTTGGTGTAGTACTTAGACACTCAATTACAATTTTTTGAAGAGTCTTATGGCTTTCTAATCGTTCTAATGCTCCACGATTCTTTTCCCTTCCTTGAGCTTGACCAACATATAATACATCAAACTCATAAGTCACATCTTTTTCATACAGCAATTTTAAAACATCATCAACGTCAATGATAATCTCATCTTTGCTTTCGTCAAGTGAAAAATGGTCCAGATTTTTATTTCAAAAGTGGTCCACTAGTTGGTGCTCTTTAGCCAGGCGATGGTATCCTCCATCCGATAACTGATCTCACGGGAAAAGTCCATGATATGT
>NZ_LKEU01000021.1 GCF_001766835.1 Acetobacterium wieringae
CCATTGTGAGCATTCTCCATTTCCTCCTTGTTCTTTGGTCAGATACAAGGATAATTGACTTGAGTTTTGCCCGCAATGGATTTTTGCAATATTGTGCATTTTCCAACTTGCAATACTATGGATTTTTGCTTTGCAACTTTCTACATTTTTATTTTACAATAAACACCGGAATATCCCATTGTAAGAGCAATGGGTGGCGTAGGTGATGTATTGGCACCAAAACTTATTGCTGAAATAGGTGATATAAGAAGATTTCACAGCGGCAAAGCATGCTTTTATGGTTATGTGAAAACGTTGAAAAACAAGCGTGTCCAAACGTGTCCAATAATAAATTGACAAACTATAAGTAAAATGTTAGAATAGAGAGTGTAAATACGAAAGTGTCCAAAAGAGGTGTAGATATGAAATCAAATTTAGTTGTAAAATTAATAGAAGCTCATAGCTCAGGGAGCGAAGACGCTTTTAAACATGCGTTGAATAATTTGGCAGATGATGAAGAAAAAAAAGGCAATGCAAGTACGGCTTTGTCATTGAGAAATGCTTATGTTTATGATAAAAAACGCTCAGTGTCTTATGCGGACAGCCCACTTTCGGAAATGTCGTTTTCAGCTCAAACGGCTATTCCAACTCCTAAAGACAGAGATAGTACGTTGGAATTGTTGGAAATTCTAACACCTAAAATAAAGCTGTCTGATGTAGCGTTGCCAGAGAAAACAGTTCAAGTTCTTAAGCAAACTGTGGCAGAACAAAAGTCTATGCAGCAACTTGTTGACAAAGGTGTAGTGCCAGCCAACAGACTTTTGTTCTGCGGTCCCCCGGGTTGCGGAAAAACTCTAACTGCAAATGCATTGGCAGGAGAACTTGAAATACCAATCGCGTATGTAAAGTTAGATGGACTTGTTTCTTCATACTTGGGACAGACTGGGACAAATATTAGGAAAATCTTCGACTATGTAAAAAATAAACGCATCATGCTTTTTCTTGATGAATTTGATGCTATTGCAAAGAAAAGAGACGATTCAAATGAATTAGGAGAATTAAAGAGAGTTGTAACTACATTGCTGCAAAATATGGATGCTATGCCGGCTAATGTTTTTCTGGTAGCTGCAACTAATCATCATCACCTTTTAGATCCGGCAATATGGAGAAGGTTCAATTCTTCAATACTTCTAGAATTGCCAAACCTCGATCAGCGAATACAAATGATAGAGCGCTTTTTCGCAGATAAAATGCCTGATTTTTCAGTTGATTTCAAAACACTAACGATTTTGTCTGAAGGAATGAGTGGCGCAGAGATTCAAGGCTTTTTATTGTCACTTGCAAAATACTGTGTGTTAGAGAATATATCTGGTTCAATTTCGCAAAATGAAATCGCAGAGATTTGGTTACAACAAAACACTTTGTTTGTCAGTGAAAACAGTGATGATTATATTAAAGCGCTTTATAAGTTAAAGAAGAACGGAATAGCATTAAGAACATTAGAAGAAATAACTGGCATACCGAAATCAACTCTAGACTATCGTTTTAAGAAGGAGGGAATGAACGATGAATGAGAATAAGAGAGAACACTTGTGGATACCAGATGAGGAAGTAGTTCGTTTAGATAAAACGCTTACGGCTCGCACTACTCCCAGAAATATCCCATACGGAGAACATGGTCAAAAACTTAGTGCCAGCTTGCAAGCAGTTAAACAGGCTATAGAAAGTGTTACAGCAGATGACTCCTTAGCAGATTCAGGACTTATGATCTTTAAAATAGAATTGCCTGAAGGCGAGAAAATTAAAGATAAAAAAGATTTTTTTGCTTCAACCGGGATGCAAGTTAAGGCTGTAAAAACAGTGAATAAGGCTGTAGTTGCTACTACTAAATCTCAGTTCCAGCTGCTAAAAAAACGTGTGGAGGATTATACTGCTACAGGTACTGGGAAAACCTATTTTGACTATGTCGAAGATTTTAAAGCATATATCGGTAGCGAAAAGAATTCGAGTACTTTGCAAAAAACAACATGTTCAGAAAGCGTTCCAGTAAATCTGGATGTTCAGTTGATGCTTGTACCTAATTTGGGTGATGATATAAATGGCTTAGCGATTCAACGGCTTGTTGATAAGATTTCAGGGCAAAGTGGGAGCGTTCAAGAAGAGCCGTATTATCTATCCGATAATACCCCTATAATTCGAGCTATAATTCCTTCAAGTTCGCTGTTTCATTATGAAAATGATTCGGCAATTTACAGAATTGAAGAAACCGATTTTTTTAATGCGGATGCTGCATCAAAGAATGCAATTGATTTAAATGACTTGGAATTAGATGAGAGTGTACCAGTCGATGCATTACCCATCGTTACAGTTCTGGATTCAGGTGTAAACTTCCCGCATAGTTTGGAATCTTTGATTGTTGAGCACTGGGTTGATGGAGCTTCGCGTGGTGGAGACACCGAGCACGGCACAAAGGTTGCCAGTCGTGTTGCGTTCAAATATATTTGCGATCAGTTGCCGGGCACAAAAGTAGTACCTAGAACACGTATTATCGATTGCAACATATTGGATGGCAGTGTTCCCGTGAATGTTTTCATTAAGCGTATCCAAAATGCGGTGGCTTCTTTTAAAGATATATCGAAGATATATAATTTATCAGCTAATGCCACGACTCAGATTGAAGGCGACGAAATGAGTATTCTGGGTTATGAATTAGATGAGTTGCACCTAAAGCATAACGTGCAATTTGTTGTTTCTGCAGGAAATCATCAGTTGTGGAGCACTGAATCAAGTTTAGAAGACATTTTGGATGATGACGATTCAAGGGTTTCAGCACCCGCTGATTCAATGTTATCCGTAATTGTCGGAGCTACATCTGGAGAGAATCATCCTAATTGTCTTTCGACATTCAATGAAATTACATCATATAGTCGAAGAGGACCAGGATTCAATGGTTTCAGCAAACCGGACTTGACCGCGTATGGTGGTTCGATTGCCAATATTGCCGGATCGGTCTCGGTCCCCGAGGATAAATATTCCTTAATGTTGGACAAGAACGGCAAGCTAACACCTGATGCAGGGACAAGCTTCACAGCACCGGTTGTTGCTGGGGATTTGGCGGAGGTTCTGGGAATCGTTCCGAGTCAAGACATTTTATTGGCAAAAACCCTGCTGTACCATAATACAAAGCCTATTTGGGATGAAGATAGTATCACAGATGAAGAATTAGCTTTTGCCCACAACTTGTATGGCAGAGGGTTATCTAACGTTGATGAAAGTAAGTATTCATCACCTTCAAAAGTAACTTTTGTACGAACCGGTACATTGAATCGAGTTACAAAAGAGAGGGTCACGATATTTATGCCAGAAATCCTTGCAGCTCAAGTAGGAAGAAACGTTGCAAAGGTTACAGTAACTTGCATCTCTATGCCACCAGTTAATAGAACAAAAGGTACAGAGTATTTGGGAGCATATATCAGAGCGTCACTGAAGAAAAGCAGTGCGGATGGACGTTTGATACCCGTTGCGCAGGATACTAAAGAAGGACGACAAAAGTGGGATGTATGCCATCAGTTCACAAAACTCTTCTCGACATTCGAAGCTGGTGATTGGCAAATTTGGCTTGAATTGTTCTCCCGCTGGGATGATGAGAACTTGGATGTGCCATACGCTTTGGCTGTTACCATTGAGGATGTCAGCAATACATTAGATGTCTACAGTGAAGTTGAGGCTTTGAATAGGTATCAGGCGATGAATACGATCAGATTGCGTGTCGATTCGCAAGCGTAATAATAGATCGAAGCACAGGCGCACGGAGTTGTTGTAGTCCGTCAAATTATAAGCACCACCATCCAGCATTTTATTTTAACCAAAATAGCGGGAAATACGGTTATCAGGGCACATTATTGACACCTGATTCGGCAGATTAAATAAACCGCGCTATTAATGGAGCAAATTAAACGATCTAAAAAAGCAGGTTTCCCTGCTTTTTATCAGATGGCGAGATGGGATTTAAGAGCTTTTAAAGCACAGATGATGCTGATGGCATCGGGTTCTGATAAATCCGGATTATTGATGGTCAGCTGTTCCAGATTCCAGAAGGTATCGTTTAAAGCGGCAAGCGGGGTCGATACCCCCAGATCCGGGATGCATAAAAAGTTGCCGTGGGTATAGGTGCTGCAAATGATATGAAAATGGATGACGTGGGGACGTTTCGGGATCTGTGAAAAAGTCCTGTTATTTTGAATAGTGCCATTTGCATGGGCACAAAATGTGATCGATCAGCATTGCGCATACAACATAATGTATCGATTTTCATTTTGGAAAAATATTCTTTCGAAAATAATCACTTTTTCACAAGTCCCGGACGTTTCGCTTGTCATATCCGTTAAGCTGTGATATACCTGAAAAAATCAGAAGAGGGCAATTCGGTACATTCACCATAATCCCTTAAAAGCCGGAATGATTACCTGACTGGAAGAATAACCATGGAGTAGTTATAATAAAGTTATCCAGGGCTATCAGGGAAATAGTCTTTGGTATTGAGATCATCAAAGACTATTTTCCAACGGGGGCAGATTTTGTTCGTTTTTGGGAGGAAGAAAATCAGGATGAATGTCTCGAAAACAATCAAAAATATAGATTGAGTGATGCACAGCTTATCGATATGTCAAGACAGAACAGCGAATATCAGAATCTGGGCGAATTGTTTGTTGAAAAGCGAAACCAGTTTGATCCGACAGATTCAGCAGGCAACGGACAGCAGTATCCGTCAATTGAGTCGGGTGCTGGGTCTGGGTAAGATGATAGTGAACAGGTATTGAAGCGGTAAATATGACAAACGAAACGGCCCCTCGTCATTTATAGCATAAAGTTTTTTGATAACCAGTTGTGTGTGCCGTAAGTAATAGCGGCGGAATGGAGGTAAAATGTTAAATAAAGCAATCGAAATTGCTGCAATTGCTCATACTGGGCAAGTTGATAAAGCCGGAGCACCCTACATATTACACCCACTCCGAGTGATGCTTTCAAGAGATAATGATCTTGAACGAATATGTGCAGTATTGCATGATGTCGTAGAGGATTCGGAGTTTTCCTTTGAAGATTTACGTAAACAGAGGTTTTCAGAAGAAGTCATTGAGGTATTGGATTGCCTGACTAAGCGCGATGGAGAATGTTATGATGCATTTATTGGCAGAGTAATAGAAAATGAAACGGCCTGTCGGGTGAAACTGGCAGATATCGCTGATAATATGGATTTAACACGTATTGAAAAGCCAACCGAGAAAGACCAGGAACGGATTAAAAAATATGAAAAAGCGGTTGAAACTATTTTAGCAGCGTTATCATCAGAGATTGAATAAATATGACACGGGGATGCTTCGGGACCTGTGAAAAAGTCGGATTAATCAGCTCAAAAGGATCAGTTATGAAAAGTGTTCGATTTGTTTTAAAATAAGCAAAAAAATAACCCTGTATGGTATAATTTATGTGCTAACAAAACCAACCAAACAGGGGGAAAATCATGCTTCGAATCGAATCAAAACAATCATCATTCCATTGCCTATTATACAATAAAATTCCGGAAAATCATATCCTGAAACAGATAAAAAAAGCGGTTGATTTCAGTTTTATCAATGCGCTTCTGGAAAATAGCTATTGCAAAAACTTTGGACGACCGGCTAAAGAACCGGAACTGATGTGCAAACTGCTGTTTCTGGAACATATCTACAATCTTTCCGATGAAAAAGTGATTGAGGAAGCCAGCTACAATTTAACCTATCTCTATTTTCTGGACATTAATCCCGAAGATACCTTGCCGGAACGAAGTTTGCTGTCAAAATTTAGAAAACTGAAACTGGGCGAAGAGCTGCTGGATGAGATCATTATTGAAATTGTCAGACAATGCGTCGAAAAAGGAATCATTAAAAAAGAAAGTGTCAGTATTGACGCTACCCATGTGGAAGCCAACACGATCAAAAAATCACCGGAACGGTTGATGAAACATCTGGCCAGAAAGATCATAAAAAGCTATCAGGACGAAACAAAAGAAGAACTGGAAAATCTACCGGAAGTACCGGACTACAAAGAAATCAGCGATCATAAAGAGGCCAAACAGGTGATGAAAGACTATCTGGAAACGGTGATTGAAATCACTGAGAGCAGTACAACTCTGGACACCTGCAAAACAAGCCGGATGATTGAAAAAGCAAAAGAAATTCTGAGTGAACCTAAATTTATCAATCAAACTGGAATCCGCTCACTGATCGATGAAGATGCCCGGGTTGGTCGAAAAAGTAAAACAGCCAACTTCTTCGGTTACAAGGTAGAATTCATTATGACCACCGATCAGCGGATCATCACAGCCGTACGAACCGCCAACGGCGCCTATGTGGATGGAACGTTGATTGAAGAATTACTAAGTGATACCCTGACAAGTGGATTGACAATCAGTGAGTTTTACGGAGACAAAGCCTATTTCAGAAAATCAATTCTCGAAAAGGTGGAAGCACTGGAGGCATCCGCCTACATCCCGGTCAGCAGTGCAGCATATCGTATCGATGAAAGTGAATTCAGCTATAACAAAGATTCAGATCAATGGTTCTGCAGCCAGGGAAATCAGACCGTCGATCGGAAGTATTATAAACGGAAACGCAAAGATACCACCAGCGGTTTTCAGGAAGGCTATACGTATTACTTTATTCTGGAAACGTGTAAGAGCTGTCCCAAGCATGATCAGTGTGCAAAAAAGTCAGCCCGTAAAATTCTGGATATTGGGATCAACACCCTGGAATTCTATGAAATTTCCCAAAATCAGAAAACCGATGAATTTAAAGAGAAGTATAAAAAAAGAGCCATCATTGAAGGCAAAAATGCCGAGCTCAAACGCTTCCATGGACTTGGCCGAGCAAAAAGCTTCGGTCTGGTTTCGATGTCCAAACAGGCGAAGCTGGCAGCCATTGCCGTAAATTTAAAAAGAATAGCGGCCATCATGACCGCTAAATCTTCCTGTTTTTTTGAAATGCTCGTCAGAATTAGAATTCATTTCGCATTTTGAAAATAATTTACTCAAGTTTTATGAACTCAGCAAAAAACTGACCTTTTTCACAGGTCCCGGATGCTTCGTTTGTCATGCATTCAGTTGGGAGCCTTTGGGTATCTTGTCCGTTTGCCCAAAAGATAGAAAAATAATACAAAAGTATTTGCATAAATAGATTAGGTACTTTGATTATGCAGACTAGATTTTAGAGCATCCTCACAATGCCCGGGGAAGGAAAAACATGAAAATCACAAAAGCAGAAAAAGCAGATCTTGAAAATATTTTATCACTTCAGTATTTAGCATACCAGAGCGAAGCGAGACTGTTAAATAATTATGAAATTCAGCCATTGACCCAAACACTGGAAGAAGTATTGCTGGAGTTTGAAAAAGGAACATTCTATCAAGCCGTAAATGAAAAAAATGAACTGATTGGATCGGTCAGAGGTTTTGTTGACAATGATACGCTCTATATCGGCAAATTGATTGTACATCCCGATTATCAGGGAAATGGCATCGGTACAGCACTGCTGAAAGAAATTGAAAAAGACAACTCCGGACTACGACAAGAACTGTTTACCAGTGATCAAAGTCTTAGAAATTTAAGACTTTATAAACGCCTCGGCTTTGTCCAATTCAAAATCAAACCGCTGTCAAAAGATCTGAATCTGGTATTTATGGAGAAAAAACCGGGATTGCTCGAGATATGATATGAGGATGACTCGGTAATTGCATAACAGCGTTCCATTGACATCTCTCTCATCCCCTTTGTCATAGGGAACGGGTAAGATGATATGGAGTGAGATTAAAAACAATAACGTGGTAGATAACCAGGAGAAACGATCAAGGACATTATCACAGAGACAATCGACAATTTATGCAGAAATAATATGATCGGATATTATGTGGAAACCCTCCCATAATTATATGAACTGATTCAAAAATTGATGATGCGGGCCATTGTGGCAATATCCTCAGAAGCCATTGCAAATTTTGACTTCTCAATAAGAATATTTTTGCCTGTCATAATATAAGACGGCATCACCCGAATATTCCCATAATAGATTTCGCTATTTCGCAACTTGTAGGTGGCAACCGGTAAGCGATTCATAAGATGGCGTAGTGCAAAACAATTCGAATTATTGTAGACTAACCTAAAGTACGTTCGGGAGGTTAAGAATACAATGGACGAATCAAAAAGACAGCTTTGGGAAGCGCGTTTTGAAGAACAGGCAAACAGTGGAATGACCGTCGACGCCTGGTGTACCTCAAAGCAGCTTAACAAATATACCTACTATTATTGGAAGCAGCGGATCCGAAAGGCGAAAATGGAGCCGATGGAGAAAGACACTACAGCGCCACTGTTTGCAAAACTGGAGATGCCGTCGGTTTCTGATGAGAGAACAACGAAGGTGGGACTGATTATCCGATGGCGGGGTTTTGAGCTGGTTCTGTCGGATCCCTATGATATCTCTCTGGCAACACAGTTTATCAGGCAGCTTTCGCAGTCATGATGGATCGGTTTATCAAAGACACCACCCATATTTATATCGCGTGTGGAGCCACTGACTTCAGAAAACAGATGGATGGCCTGGCCGTCGTTGTTAATACGGAGTTCAAGCTAGATCCATTCGCTGACAAATGTGCCTTTATCTTCTGCAACCGGAAAAGAAATGCCCTTAAAGTTTTACGTTACGACGGAAACGGCTTCATTCTGGCCAGCAAGAAGCTGCTGAATGGCATGAAATTTCAGTGGCCCAGAACCCCATCGGAAGTCAGAGAAATAAGCGGCCAGCAGGTTCAGTGGTTGCTTCAGGGGCTTGAAATCGAGCAGAAAAAAGCCCTTCAGCCGGTGTCGATGACGCTTGAAAACAGTTGCTTTTAACCGCTTCAAAAAAGCGCAAATAAATTTAGAAAATGGCTTTATAAAGGCGTTTTCAAGTTATTTTATTGCCGATAATTGTAGCATTCCGACGCTGAAAATGGTATAATAATACCAATAAAAAGCAAAGGAATGGATACGGATGACGGGACAAGAAGAACTGCTACTACTCCGGGCGCTGGTGGAAAAACAGAAAGAAGAACTGGCCGCCAAAGACGAAATCATTGCCAAACAGAATATCCGGATTGAAAACATGGTGCAGGCACTTCTGCAGGCCAGAAAAAAGCTGTTTGGCCCCTCCACCGAAACAACAAAAAGCCTGGATGGCCAGCTATCCCTGTTTGAAACAGCGCAGGAACTTGCCAAAGAACTGTTTGGTGAACAGCAAAAAATAACCGTCCCCAGTCATACCCGGAAAGCCCGCCAACCCGGAGTTCGACAGGAAATGCTGGCCGGTCTTCCAAAAGAGATCGAAGAGTATATTATTCCGGACGATGAGGTCTGCTCCAAATGTGGTGAGGATCTGATGATCATCGGCAAGCGAATTGTCCGAACCGAAGTGACCTATGAACCGGCCAAGCTGAAGGTGAAGCAGATTGTGCAGCAGATTGCCAAATGCACCCAGTGCGGAAAAGAAGGCAGTGAGAACCCGAAGGATCATTTTCAGAAAGCCGCCATCCCAGTGCCGGTACTCTCACATTCCATTGCCACACCATCATTGGTGGCCCAGGTCATGTATCAGAAGTTTGCCATGGGGATGCCTTTTGCCCGTCAGGAAAAAGACTGGTACCGGTTGGGACTGATTCTATCCCGGTCAAACATGGCCAACTGGACTAACCGCTGCAGCGAAGAATGGCTGACCCCGGTTTACGAACGTATTCACGCCGAACTGCTTTCCTGTGAGGTACTGCATATGGATGAGACACGAATCCAGTGCAATCGGGAAGATGGTAAAAAAGCCAGCAGCGATTCCTATATGTGGGTAATCCGGAGTGGGGCATGCGAGCATATCCAGGCCGTTTTATTCCATTACTCCCCCAGTCGTAAAAGGGAGATCGCCAGGCAGTTGCTTTCCGGGTTCCGGGGCTATTTAACGACGGATGCCTATTCTGCCTATGAAAAAGTGGAAAATATCCGGCGCAACTTATGCTGGTCGCACTGTCGCCGTTATTATATCGACAGCATTCCCCTGACCAGCAATGGGAAAGAAATTCCGGGTTCAAAGGGTGCCGAAGGCCGGGCGTTCATCGACCTGCTTTTTAAAGTTGAGAACGAAATAAAGGATCTTTCTTATGAGGAGATCAGAGAACAGCGTCAGGAGCGGTCACGCCCCATCCTTGATGCCTTTTGGTCGTGGGTTAACGAGACTGCGGCCATTCCAACAACAAATGAAAAGTTGACAGCGGCTCTGAACTACTCCAGAAACCAGAAGAAATATCTGGAAACCTTCCTGGAAGACGGACGTCTTCCCATCTCCAATAATCTCTGTGAGGCCAGCATCAGGCCTTTTGCGACAGGTCGCCGCGCCTGGCTTTTTGCCGATTCACCCAAAGGTGCCACGGCCAATGCGGTTCTCTACACGCTGGTGGAATCCGCCCGGGCTAATGAGCTTGATGTTTACGAATATTTAAATTACCTTTTGACCGAAATCCCTAACAGTGACTATCTGCACCAGCCGGAAGTTCTCGAAAAATACCTGCCATGGTCTCAGGAATTGCCTGAGGTGTGTAGACTCAATCATAACTACAAAAAGTGCCTCAAATAATGATGACATCAGTATAGCAGGTTTGGATCAGACTTGCTATACGTCATCTTTTGAGGCACTTACTGGCAACCGCCGGAATGACATTTTTCTTGGTTGTCTTTTTGGCCAACATGCTAAACGCTTTTTTGGCAACGTCGCCCATGAGCATAATTACTTTGACATTTGGGAATAAGGAAAGCTCTTTTTCCAGGTAGGGTAAGCTATTTTGGATACTGTTTTTTTTAATTGTGTAATCTGACTTAGGTGTTTTGACTGCGTTTGTAATATAGACACCCATGTGCAAGATATCCTGGATATCCTTGACTGGCAATCCAGACTTTTGAAAAAGTGGTATCGTTGTTGTCAAGTAATCGGCATCACGCTGTCCGTAAAAATCTTGAGTGGGGTCGGCTGGAACGACCTCGTTTATCATGATTGTCTTGATTTTCAGGGGATCAAGCTCTATATCATTTAACTGGATATTTTCTGCAACGCCAACTGCTTTTTCTAATTCGGCTCTCACATTCATTTTTAATACTCCTTTGAAGTCATCTAATGGCGGTTTTGTGTTTTTCTGTTTGAACGGATGCACTTTTTTGAATAACAACGTAGAGATCTGTTTATTGGTGCGTCTTATCGAGAAACGCTTTTACCGCCGCATTGACCTGTTCAGGACGTTCAAGCGGCAGGATATGCCCTGCGTTCGGAATGACTTCCAACTCGGCTTTTGTGCCACTGTCGGTAACCCGTTTTACCGCGTTGGCAATCTCAAACTGCTTCACCAGAACACTGTCCGCTCCTCTTAGCCAGAGTGTCGGACATTTAATCAACGGAAGCCGGTCAAGAAGGGTCCACTTTAATCGGAACGGTCCGATGCAGCTCAACTGCCAGTCGTCCATGTCATTTTCGCCATAGTGATATTTACCCTTTATCTCATCCTCAAGAATTGAAGTCAATCGGTCCGGATCCGTTGGTTTTGAACCACCCACATAAATAGACTCCAGCAATTTTCTCATCGCCGCATGGTCTTTCTTAATATACCTTCGGTTAAGCATCCTAAGCATACCGGGGATCTTTATGTAAAGCCATACGATAAATTGCGAATCGACCGTTTCGCTCAAGCCGCCCGGCACATTCTCAACACCATTTGATATTTTTTCGCATCAATCGTATCATTCATTCTGGGGTTCAAAATCTGGGTTTAAAATATTATCGTTGATCATTTCCAGCATTACATCAACAAGCATGGGGTCAAACTGCGTTCCCCGACCATTCTTAAGTTCATAAATTATATAATCTCTGGTTTGTCGTTCGCGGTATGGTCTGGTGCTGTTCATAGCATCAACGGCGTCGGCTATTCCAATAATTCGTGCCTCAATAGGGATTTTTTCTCCAATCAAACCATAGGCATATCCAGTCCCATCAAAGCGCTCGTGATGATAAAGAGCTCCTTCTGAAACCTTTTCAATCGCTGTGAAATCTTTTAAAATAATACTTCCGATTTCGACATGTTTTTTTATCTGTTCATATTCCTCCTCGGTCAATGCATTTCGCTTCAATAGTAATGCATCTGGGATGCCAATTTTGCCAATATCATGAACGAGGGCTATATTATAAAGATTTTCCACCTTTTTTTCTGACCAGCCCAGACGTCGTGCCATTTCTGCTGAATACTCCGATACCCGTTCGGAGTGTCTGCAAGTGTATTCATCTCTTGCGTCCAACGCATTATTGACCGACAGAATAGTTTGCAGTAAGATACTTTCCACTTTTGCATGCTCTGCCTGAACCGCTTCCTGCAAATCTCTATTTGCCATCATCACCTTATAATGTGCTTCTTGAAGTTCTTTTTCCCGATTTCTTTCGATTCGTAAAATATCGGTAACATCACTGCATTGAAGGTAATAGATCAGATTACTTCGATCAATTGTCTGAACAAACATTTTTTTTAATTGCCCATTCGGAAGTTCACAAACATGAAAAAAAGATCCATCTTCTCCACAGCGCTCATTAATATAATTTACAATACCATCCTGGCTGGAAAATTCTTGTCCAAAATAACGTGCAAATTGCTGAAAGCCCCGAGACGATTTAAAATACGCTTTTAGATTGACATCGAAATTTTTCCGATTCTGATCCTGGCCTTTGCCGAAAATAAACCGGCATTTATTAGCCGACAAATCAATATAGGCAATATAGTCATGTTCATTTTTGATGATTTGCGTCATCATCATATCAGCCACTAACTCATCAGTGACGTTTTCTTCCCACACTTTGATGAATATTTTTCCGCTATCCGGGGATTTCATCATCGTAATTTCCAGGGCAATATAGATCCGCCCCTCTTTTGTCTGAAGTGTGAGGGTTCTATTTCTTGGGTATGATCTGCTTTCATATCTAAAGATCATATGCTCTTTTTGACAGATATTGAAAAAATAGTCATCTTCTTTCACAATAGATTTTCGATGCAGACAATTTATGTAATTATCAAAGGTCTTTCCATCATTTGTACTGTCATAAATAAAATCATGTCCTTCATCAAGGATCGCTTCATTTTGAGTGAAATTCCATACCCGAAAACCCCTGTACCCATTTTGATAGAATGGAAGCTTGTTGGTGCTTCCTGTAAACATGATGTTGTTAAAAGCCACCCGTTTATGTCGAAGCATATTGTCCTGGTTAATTTCTGAATCCCCCGTTTGATATTCATAAAAATATATTGTATAGGCAGGTTTATCATTCCAAGATGAGGAAATAACATTTACCTCCAGATTTCTATGCGTATTCGGTTCCTCAATCACTTTTGGCCCTATGTCAACCATATCAAATATTTTTTTCATTGAGTTAGGAAAATCGCTATAAAAATACTGTTGAAATGTCATTCCACTGTCATAGTTGATTTTAGGTGGGAGCATGCGACATACAGCTTTATTAAAATAGAGTAATTGTTTTTCTTTTCTGGAGACCACCACCATTGCACCCATATTTTCATCGAAAAAACGTGTTTTTGGTGATTCAAACTCCTGTAACGTCTGTATTAATATCTGTTCTGAATCTGTGATATCAAGATATTCAATAAAAGCCAGATTCGTACCATCTTCCATCAGTCGAAATTGTCCAACTGCATGGACATAGCGGTATTCATTCTGACCATATAACTTGGTGCGATATGTAATATCATAGGAATCTTGTTTGGTTGCAAAACGGTAACCAAGTCTAGCCAGCATTTCGGCATCATCAGGATGAACATTTCCAAACATATTGTTGTTAAAATGATCAATAAGTTGACTTCGTTCTTCACCTATAAAATTACACAAGCCGTCTGATACCAACAAAGTAACTACTTTACCATTAATATACTGAAATATACCAAGAGGCATTGGAAACATCTCATATGCTGCTCTATGGTCATTTGAAAAGAGATATACCTGCCCACTACTCATCGTGCTCTCCTCATAAATATAGTATATATTTTCGACTTTGCAAATATACTATCATATTATTAAACGTTTGAATATTTAATTTTGGAAGAGAATTAGAGTTACATTCGATTTGATGTAATCGTTTTTTATTCTGCTGTAAACGTTTGTCTGCATTAAAATACGATTCATCATTTTGGTAGCTTTTATCTTACAAGGATACACATTTAACGTTCGAAAGAGAAACTTTAAATCATTAATTTCAATTGATGACATAAACGTCCCCTTGTCATCCGTTTGTGCGTTTTTGGCAGAAAAAGAAAAATTTCTTTTGTAGCACGTTATTTTGATAAACTTTTCAGTAACTTGCATCGAAAAAATGAGGGGCGTTGCCGCAGAAACCATTATTATATGGTATAATGAAACAAATTGCTGTGGGAAGATTTAAATGGACATAAATAAAATTTAAGCAGATTGCAATTATTCATACCAGTTTAAATAAAGTGTCGGGCCTGTTTTTCTTTTTCTGCCCGATCGTCTACCCTTTTTTTGGGTAATCGTCTGCTTATCATAACGGGATTTCTGGCTTTTTTTGCAGCAATTGAAGAGTTCCTGATTATCCTTACATCAAAAACGCTGAATTTAAACAGAACAAGCATTTTCTCTAGGCAGTAAAGCGGGGTGCGATCAAATGTAATTGGATCGAAGTGGAAAAAATGACATGGGGAGATTTCGATTGTCATGCCCTTGTCTTGCGGGCGCTTCGTTTGTGATATATTTAAAACAGCTAAATCAAATTTGTTGGAGGTAAAAGGATGAAAACGATTAACGAACAAATAGCGGCGTATACTCAGCAGTTGCAGCAAGGTGAAATCCAAATTGCATACAAAGGGATATTGGCATTTATAGGTAAATTAAGAGCCGCTTTTATTAAAAAATACCCACATTACGATGTCAGCAACATTTATCAGGGATATCTGGACATGTCCTATTTTTCTTTGAGTACGAAGCCATTAAAAGAAAAAGGTTTAAAAATTGCGATTGTGTATTTACATGAAAAAGGGTCTTTCGAGGTATGGCTTTCGGCGCGGAATCGCAATATTGCCAGGACACATCAATCAATACTTGATAGCCTTTCAGATGAAATAAGTGTATTTCATGATAAAAATAATCAGGACGCTGTCGCTGAATGCATATTGACAGGCACACCAGATTTTGAAGATCAGGCGCTCTTGATCGATACGATTGATTATGGAGTTGAGAAATTTGTTGCGGCGATAGTCAATCGTATAAAATAAAAAGTTGATGCTGACTATGCCTGACAAGAAGGGGAATAACCATGCCGAAAACGAGAAAAATGCTATGTGACTGGAAAGCGCCTTATATTCAATCGCTGATGAGGTTAATTGAAACGCAGAGTAAAGAAACCCTTGCAAACTGGGCCATTACTTATTGTGAAGAGAGGCTACTACCATTATGGGAGCGGGACTATCCGGATGATCTGCGACCACAGCAGGCTTTGAAGGCGGCTCGAGAATGGTTGTCAGGGACGATTAAACTGCCCCAGGCAAAAAAGAAAATTCTCGCCTGTCATGGCGCTGCCCGTGATGCAGAGGGAAATCCGGTGGCGCAAGCGGCGGCCCGGGCCATTGGTCAATCGGCATCGACCATTCATTCCGCCCGGCATTGTATCGGTTTGGCTTTTTATGGCGCTTTGGCAGTCGCCTATGATCAGCTCGGGACAGCGGCAAGCTGGGATGAAATTGAACACTGTGCCGCCGCAGAGTGTGGTCGTATCGAAGCCGCTTTGCGCAGTATGGCAGTGGAGCATGAAAGAAACCCGGCAAAAATCAACTGGAACTGTTAAATCGGACAAAGCGCAAAAAAAGGGAAACAGGTGGGATTGCAGAAAGAAGATCTTTGGGAACTGGCGGGAAGTGTCCCCTTATCATGATTAAAGTACTGGAGGTATTGAAAATGATGAAGACTGCTGTCATTTATGCAACGAAAACCAAACATTCAAAAAAATTGGCGGAAGCGATCGGTTTATTTTTGAATACTACAGCCCAAGATATCGCTAAGAATCCGGCATTGGATGATGTCGATTTGCTTTTTATCGTTGGCGGTATTTATGGGGGTGCCAGTATGCCAGAATTATTGTCATACATAAAAACGTTTGAGGCACCCATGCCCAAATATGCAGCGTTGGTAACAAGCTGCGCTTCAGGCAGTCAAAGGCAGATTGCGGTATGCAATATACTTGAAGAAAAGGGAATAAAAGTTCTTGACGAATTTGTTTGCAAGGGTAGGATATTATTTGTTTCCGCAACGCATCCAAACGCAGAGGATTTAAAAGCAGCAATCGACTTTGCACAAAAAATTGTAGCTGGGGTCTAAAATAAGTTTTTCAATCAACGAATGCATATAAAAGGACTGAGAACGGAAGCCCTTGTTCGACATCGCCCAGAAGTACAACACGAGCCCCGGACTGAAAGGCCTGTTTGCGCTACCGAACCTTGGGGACAGCGGACCTGCTATATTGCAGATCCTGAAGGCAATCTGATTGAAATAGGATCATTTACTAATGAGGGAGAAATGCAAGCATGAAAAAGTGGTACGACGAAGAATTTGAATTTGAGATAGAAGTTACTGGATTTCTTCGCAGTGATCATACCGAGCATTACTGCCGCAACGGCGAAGAGATAGGGGATAAATATACCTGCACCTACGGTTGTCCCGTAAATAATCAGGGATATGGAATCTGCTCAAAGATGATGCAGATTCTCTTTGCAGATATGCAGGCAGTAAGAAGCGGCGGAGATTTGATGAATGTAGGTGGATCAGAGAAATATATCAAGGATTATGTGTGTCCGGATGGATGTGTCTGTTTTAAAATGACGGCAAATAAGACCGAAAATGTAAATTTCTATAAAGGAAATTTTTTTCAGCAGTGAGACTTGTAGTAATAAATCAATATAATGTTTAAGAAAAATCTAGTGATTATTTTTGAAAGAGGCAACACTAAACAGACCTAATAGTATCAGGCTTTTAAAAGGATATGCGCATCGATTTAAAAATCGATATTACACACTCCTTTCTAGTGCATAGAGTTGGTGGTTGCGTAGTAGCACATCCACCATGCGCACTATTTTTCTTGCGGTAAGAACGGGGGCACGTTTGTGCTGATGTTTGGGAACTTCAGGTTGCTTTTTGAGATCGTATTAACGATAAACTGGTTCACTTCGCATGACCGAGTCGGCAGCTTCGACCAGGTAATAACGAGATAGTAGTTTCCAGTTTTAGTGGTGACGGTTAAAGTTGCCGGATTGTTTTCGCTTCCAATAAAGCCCGGCATACTTGGCAATTTTGGCTTTGTCTTCAAACCGTTCAATCTGAACCAATTTTGCAAGCATGCAAGCGTATAGACAGGGCCAATATCCGGTATACCCAATAAAGACTTTGATTCCGGTATCGTAGTAAGCCGGTTTTTAAATAGCTTTATTCATTGTCTGAATTGCCATTTTCAACATCGAATCAGCATCTGATTGAAGCAAAAATATCACTGAGAATCCGACCTTGCATAAAAATTGCAGAAAAGTATTTGGGAGAAAAACGGTGAATTGAGTCGAGGGGACACAGCGCCGATTAAACTTTGCTACGGGGGTATTTAGATGGAAATTAAGGTTTTTAAAATCAATGCATTTGCAAAGACTGAAATAGGAGGAAATCCGGCTGGTGTTGTGACAAACGCTGATGAGCTATCTGAAAATGATATGAAAAAGATCGCTGGAATCGTTGGTCTCAGTGAGACTGCTTTTGTCATGAAATCTGATGTTGCCGACTTCAGAGTGCGCTTTTTCACACCAACAGAAGAAGTCGATTTGTGCGGTCATGCCACCATCGGAACGTTTTCGACGTTACTTAAAAAAGGTTATATTCAGTGTGGAAATTACACACAGGAGACAAAAGCGGGCATTTTAAATGTTGCGGTGAGAGAAGACGCTTCGATTATGATGAATCAAGCGAAGCCAAACTTTTATGAAATGATAGAAAAAACGGAAATTGCGGATTCTCTAAATATTTCAGTAGCTGACATAAATGAAGCATTGCCTGTACAGATTGTATCGACTGGAATCAAAGATATCATCATACCAATCAGAAATATGAATGTGCTTTGTGGCATTAAGCCGGATTTTTCCATGATTTCTAATATCAGCAAAAAATACAACGTAATTGGGTATCATTTGTATGCACGTAATTCGCTCAATAATTCAAGTGTCCATTGTCGTAACTTTGCACCGCTATATGGTATTCCTGAAGAGTCGGCAACAGGAACATCAAACGGCGCATTGGCGTGTTATTTGCTTAAGTATAATCAGATTACGCCTGAATACGCTAAAAACGTGTCTTTTGCGCAGGGAGACTCAATGAACAGGCCATCGGAGATTATGATTTCGATAAGCATGGAAAACGATGAAATAGACGAAGTTCGAGTCGGTGGAAAAGCGCTAAATCTAAAGGAAATTAAAATTGAAATATAAACAATAGTGATAATAAATGACGTCGGGACGCTTCGTTTGTTACACCCATCAAACGGTGAGATTCTTGAAAAAGAAGATGGATCGATTCCTGGGTTTAGAATGGGGCGTCGGGAAAGACTCAACAATGGATTTTTGTGTGGATCTGAGCTTTAATATAGGAGTGAATACTGGTGAATGTAAGGAAAGTTCAAAACAATAAGAAAGCATATATCGACTTGCTTTTATTGGCTGATGAACAGGAAGACATGATCGACAAGTACCTTGAGCGTGGGGACATGTTTGTTTTGGATGATCATGGCGTTAAAGCCGAGTGTGTGGTTACGAAAGAGGCAGAGGGTATTTATGAGCTTAAGAACATTGCGGTTATGCCCGAGTGTCAGCGAAAGGGATATGGAAAAAAACTGATCGATTTTCTGTTTTTTCATTACAGCGATTGCAAGACAATGCTTGTAGGAACGGGTGATGTTCCTTCGGCGCTCTGTTTTTATCAGAAATGTGGATTTGCAGAATCATATCGGATACAAAACTTTTTTACGGACAATTATGACCATCCAATGTTTGAGGATGGGACACAGCTTGTGGATATGGTATACCTGAAGCGAGAGCGATGAAGGATTATGATCCTGACTATCACCAGTTATGGCTTAAGCGCTTATATTTGGGGGCCAAACGCAGCGACTTTTACAGTAGCTTGCGCTAAAAAGGCAGACCCAGTCAAGCGCTGTTTGGCATATCATGATAGGCTATCAGTCAAGGAGGTGCTTTAAAATGCATGCATGGGAACAAATACAAGAAACCATTGATTTTATTGAAGACCATTTGACTGAGGAAATTGAAATTGAAAAGCTGGCCGGGATGGCTGCCCTGTCACCCTTTTATTTTCAGCGTCTGTTTAGCCGGTTAGTCAAAAAGCCGGTGGCCGAATACATCCGGTTACGGCGAATGGCCAAGGCAACCGAGGCGTTGCTGCAAGCGGATCAGCGTGTTCTGGATATCGCATTGGAGTTGGGTTTTTCATCGCACGAGAATTTTTCCCGAACCTTTAAGGATACCTTTGGGATGACACCAAGTGAATACCGCAAGAATCCGACTGCACTGAATTATATGACTAAACCGGAGCTGCTGCTTAACTATGTGCTGCTTGATGAAGGGGTACCGCTTATCACGGAGGGAATTGTCCTCGAGATTAACCGGCAGAAGCTGAGGGAACCGGCCTTTTTTGTGGGACTCGAGAAAAAGCTGCCGGTCCAGTTTTTAAATGGCCTGGGAACGGAATCCGGTGCAGATCCCCTGGATACCCTTTGGCGGGATTTTCATCGGCAGAAGGGGGCAGTATTAGGGCTTCCCGATGATGTCGAAGAAATTGGGGTGGCCTATCCTTGTTCTGAGGAGGGTTATTTTTGTTATTTTGCCGGCGGAACAACCCAAGTAGCTGTAATTTCGGACAATATCAGCAGTTGGGAGCTTCCGCAAGGAGACTACATTGTGTGCAGCTTTGAAGCCGAGAACTTCAAAGAGCTTGTGATGGATGCTTTATACAAGGCCCAGCAATACCTGTATCAGGTTTGGCTGCCAAATAAAAATTTGTCGACTGATTTCTTTTGTGCGGAGCGTTACTCAAGCCATTCACCCGAAACGACAAGCATGGAGGTCTGGCTGAAGCTGACCAATTAGCTTTCAAGTTATCACAGAATAATGATCGAATTGTGAGAAGACATGTTAACTGATGATCGTTCATAAAACGAAATAATTCGGACGGTTCTCTCACAATTCTCTAAAAAACCTTGAGGAGATGCGATAACAAATCTCCATAACATTTTTTCACAGAGTACCCTTTTGCAGTGCCCTATTAGACAATGGGCGTCTCGGGTTTAACGGCCAGAACAGTATAGATAGCATCATTAATTTTACGCTTCTTCACAATCTCAAAGCCAGTGCTTAACAATATTTTTTCGAGTTCCGCTGATTGAATACGAATCGACATGGGCGGGCCTTCGACAATCAAGTCGTCCTTTTCATACTCAAGACATAATAGGTGACCGCCGACTGATAGCACTTCAAATATTTTGCTGAGCGCTGTCATCAGTGACCTTACTTCATGAAGGATTAGAGAAGCCATAACAAAATCAATGCTGTCATTTTGAAGACTTAAATTCTCAATGGTCTCTTGAAGCAGTTCGATGTTAGCAAGTCCTTTTTCGTTCGCTTTGGCTTCGATAACGTTGAGCATGCGTTTGTCAGGGTCCATGGCATAAACGTTACCCACTGTCCTCGCTGCCATCGGAATCGTAAAAAATCCTGAACCAGCGCCCACATCAAGTAGGGTATGGTTTTTATGAATGGGCATTTGGTTAATAAGCACTTCGGGTGGAATCAGACGTTCTCTTTGTTTACTATCTAAAAAAGCGATTTTGGTTAAAAATTTTTGATCCGGTTGGTTATGTTCCATGATAAAATCTCCTATAAAATATAATTCAGACTGTATTTATCTATGATCGCGCTAAAAAAATGAGCAGTTAAAACTGCATCTGTTGCCCGCTCATCTTTTAGATAATGTTGTAAAACCGTTTTTCCTTAAGATCGTTCACCATTTTCTCTTCAGCATCTCTCATAACCTTTTCGATTGGGCAAGCACCGTTCTCGTTCATTTCACAAGTAAAAAGAGCGCCGCTACCTTCAATGGCTTTTATGACATCATAAAAGCTAATTTCAGTCTTAGGTTTTCTAAGACTATAGCCACCATTTACACCCGCAGTAGACTGAATAAGGTCAGCCTTTACTAATTGGGTTAGTATCTTGGACAGGTAGGTAGGTGAAATATTCATATGACTCGCTAATGGCTGAAGACTAAAATTGTTAGTGCCTTCCTGCTTAATGAAATAGGCCATTATATGCAAGGCATAATCCGTTGCTTTCGTATATTTCATAATTACTCCTCCACAAAGAAAAATACAGACTGTATTTGTCTTTGATTGTAAGCGACAAGATTTGAAATGTCAATAACATTTTTAATCAGCTATAGATTTGCCCTATGACACAGGGAGTTTTTTTGTCATGCCCATCAAGCTGTGATATACTTGAAAAAAGTCGGCAATGAAGTGACGGGTATAGCAAAACGAAACGCCCCCTTGTCATTCGGAAAAGTTATTTGGGGCGAAAATTCAGCGAAGCTATTTATTGCTGTTCATGGCAATATGTCAAACAAGACGGATGCGGTCATCGTGACAGTTGCGGAAAAATTGACACAACTGGGATATCAGGTGTTGAACTTTGATCTGCCGGAGCATGGTGAACACAAAAATAAGGAGCTGGTTATCAGTCTAATATACGGACGCAAAGTCCAAGAAAGGAAGACGACATACCTATTGTTCTCTACATTCTAACAGCTTAAGCAACAAGATCCGATTAAGTAGGAAGAAAGGAATAGTTAGACACATGGACAAAGAAATTAAGATCAGGAATGAAGAAGAAAGCGATTATCAGCGAGTAGAAGAAATTACCAGGAAATGTTTTTGGAATTTATATATCCCGGGGTGTAATGAGCACTATCTGGTTCATGTTATGCGATCCCACGAAGATTTTCTACCAGCGTTGGATCTGGTGATTGAAGTTGATAATCAGATCATCGGGAATATCATGTATACGAGAGCAAAACTGATTGATGAGTCCGGGGCAGAAAAAGAGATTTTAACCTTCGGGCCCGTCTGCATTTTGCCGGAGTATCAGCGAAAGGGTTATGGAAAAAAACTAATTGAGTATTCCTTTGAACTGGCTGTCGCACTGGGCTATGATGTGATTGTCATCTTTGGGAATCCGAATAATTATGTCAGCCGTGGCTTTAAGAGTTGCAAGCGATATAATATCTGTCTAGAAAATGATATCTATCCATCGGCAATGATGGTCAAAGAACTGAAACCGGAAGTCCTGGACGGAAGAAAATGGGTCTACCATCAAAGTCCGGTATTTGAAATCGATGAACAAGAAGCGGAGCGCTTCGATGCGGGTTTGGAAAGCCTGGAGAAAAAATATCAGCCAAGTCAGGAAGAATTTTTTATTCACAGCCATTCAATTATTCGGTGAAAATGCTTTATGACAAACGAAATGTCACATTTTGTGTTTAGTTCCTGCTCCAATTGCTGAATTTGAGCAGAAATACTGGATTGAGCGTAGCCGAGCTCATCGGCTGTTCGGGTATAGTTCTTGTTCTTTGACAAAACTACAAAGGTTTTTAGTTGCTTTAAGTCCACGAGAGTAAACGCCTTTCTCGATACGATCGAAATTTTCGATTATTATAATAGAAATACTTTGTTTAACAGATTGATTATTTTATAGTAAACCTACTGTCGGGACAATAAAAATCCCGTATCTGATATAAAATAAGGAGTAACTAAGATGGATATGAAAAGGAGTAGGGTGATATGAAAACAGAATTACGTGAAAAAGTGCTCAGTTTTGGAGCGGATATTTGTGGATTTGCAGGCATTGAACGATTTTCAGGAGCACCAGACGGATTTCATCCGGCTGATCTATTTCCAGACTGCAAAAGTGTGATTGCCTTCGGAATCGCGCTTCCTAAAGGCATCTTCATGGCGGAAGCCCAGCTGATCTATGCGTATTATAATAATTTCGCGCTGCCTCTGGTTGATCGGCTTGCCTTTCAGACTGCCGTCTTTTTAGAAAAGACGTATCAGGGGATTGGCGTACCATTACCTTGCGATGCACCCTATGACTATTGGGATGAAGAAAAAATGGAAGGACGTGGTCTATTGTCGATGAAGCATGTGGCATATCTTAGCGGAATCGGGACGCTTGGCAAAAGTACATTGTTGCTCAACAACGAATACGGAAACCGCCTGGTAATCGGATGTGTTCTGACCGATCTGCAAATCGAATCCGACGAATTGGCGGCTGAAGTATGCCTGGAACAGTGCGATTTATGTATCCGAAGCTGTCCTGTAGCGGCAATTGGCGAAGGTCATGTCAGACAAAAACCGTGCCGAGTAAACAGTTTTGGTAAGACCAAACGAGGCCATGACACCGTCGTATGCAATCAATGCCGGACTGTTTGCCCAATGGGATTAGGCCTGGCATAAGCTAATGTGCAATGGTGGTATGAAAAAAGGCTTGCCGGGTATTAATTTCAATAAACTCCAGGCAAACATAAAAGGCACCTGCAATGAACGATTGAGGAGCGACCAGAAGAAAACTGATTTTAAACCGAAACCAATGAACGATGAGGTAAGATCGGTTCATCTTTTTTAAAAATTAGCTTGCAAATAATTTTTAATCAACTTATCCTAAATTACAAGGATATCCTTTATCACTTAAAGGAGAATGATTAAATGAATCAAATAAGAATTAATGAAATTGAAACAGCAATAAACCGAGATTATGGGAATATTGCCGGTATGATTGTGCAAAAAAACGGCACCAAAGTTTACGAAAAATACTTTAATGGGTATACGGCCGATAATGCAGTGCATGTCTACTCGGTAACAAAGAGCGTACTTTCGGCGCTGATCGGAATTGCCATTGATCAAGGCTATATTGGTAGCTTGGATCAGAAGGTGTTGGCGTTTTTTCCGGATTATCAGGTTAAAGACGGTGAAAAAACCATTCAGAAGATTACCCTCAAACATCTGATGACGATGACCGCTCCCTATAAGTACGAAACGGAACCGTATGAATTATTCTTTACAAGTCAAAATCCGATTCAGGATGCGCTTGATTTATTAGGTGGAAATGGCATCATCGGAGAATTCAATTATTCGGCCATTGGTGGTACCCACATTTTGGCAGGGATTCTGGCCCGGGCAACCGGTCAGTCAATTCTTGATTTTGCTGAGAAATATTTGTTTGCGCCGATGGGAATCACGGTTCCCCATAATCTGTTGTTGCGCAGTGAAGAAGAGCATATGAGAGTGATGAATGATAAAACCACCCGTGGTTGGGTGGTTGATCCCCAGGGAATTAACACGGGAAGCTGGGGTTTATTTCTGACACCGGAGGATATGGCAAAAATCGGGCAGCTGCACTTAGACGGTGGCAGGTGGCTGGGAAAACAGCTTGTTTCAGCTGCTTGGATTGCAGAAAGCACAAAGGAGCATAGACGCTGGGATAAGCTTTTGTATGGCTATCTCTGGTGGATCATTGATGATCAGGCTCACAGCTTTGCAGCCTTGGGCGATGGTGGCAATGTGATTTACGTCAATAACAAGAACAACATGGTGATTGCGATTGCGTCGCTGTTAGTGCCGGATGCCCGGGATTGCATTGAATTGATCAAAACGACAATTGAACCGGCATTTGAAAACGGGATGATGTGAAATCGAAAGGATCAGTAACATAAAAACAATGAAAATGGCAGGTCTAATCTATAAAAAGAGATAATTGAGGGTAAAATGAGAACACAGAAATTTAATTGTGAGCTAACCATAATGGAACAGGGTGAACATTATTTTCATACGGAAGAACAATTGGAATTTTTCAGGAGCTGGATCGAAACCCGCAATGTATAGCGATTTGGGATCGAGAAAGGAATTTTTTACAATCCTTTAAAAAAGTGAGGCAAGCATGAAAATAAAAAAAGTAGCGATCATTGGCTTGGGCGCTCTGGGTATTCTTTTTGGAGCCCGGATCGCCCAACAAATCGGGGATGATCTGACCATTATCGCCGATCAAAAGCGGATTAATAACTATCAGAAGAATGGTGTCTTCTGCAATGGGATACCCTGTCGGTTTTACTATAAAACACCGGAACAGGCTGAGAAAGCCGATCTGATTATTTTTGCCGTTAAAATAAACGGATTAAGAGATGCCATCGAGGCCGTCCGGCCATGTGTCGGGCCGGATACACTGATGCTGTCACTATTAAACGGGATTACCAGTGAAGCCATTATTGGGGAAGCCTTTGGGGAAGAAAATTTGATCTGGTCCTGTGCCCAGGGGATGGACACCCTTAAATCAGGTAATGCCCTGACTTATACCAATGCCGGGATGATCTGCTTTGGCAATCGGGCGGATGATCAACCCACTGAGAAAATAATGCGGGTTCAAGAGTTTTTTGATCGGGTGGGCATCGCCTATCAGATCGATAACCGGATGGATCGTAAAATTTGGTCGAAGTTTATGCTAAATGTTGGGGTTAATCAGGTGGTTTCAGTGTGTGGCCAGAATTTTGGTAGCGTCAAAAAATCAGGTAAAGCCCGGGATTTGATGATTGCCGCCATGGCCGAGGTCATTCCGGTGGCCAAGCAGGAAGGGGTAGCTCTGGATGAAGCGGATATCACCTACTGGCTGGGCGTGGTGGATGCCCTGAGCGATACCGGAAAGCCGTCCATGAGACAGGATGTCGAAGCCAAACGCCCCAGCGAGGTGGCGCTCTTCTCTGGAACGGTGGTGGCACTTGGTCAAAAGCATGGCATCAAGACCCCGGTAAATGCCATGCTCTACGATAAAATCATGGCCATTGAAAAGGACTATCATCAGTTTTCTAAATAGGCGCATTTTATTTTCAAGTTTTCGGCTGTTAATATTGAAGGCAGAGCGCTCACTACTCTATCATCAAGTATTGAAAAAGGCGACTGACAATACCCCCAGGAGTATGAGACAGGGGTGTTTAGACTTTACATTACATGGCTGTTCCTGACGAACATTTCAGAAATGGCTTTGCAGGACAGCGTTAAGCTTTCTTTTTACCATCGTCAATAATCTCGAGTTCTAAATAATCAAACCAGATGGATTCAATAAAATGGTCTTCACGAAACGTTGTTTTGGAAATCTGACTCAGTTCTCTTGTGTTTTTGTCAAACCACATCGGATTTTCCAGATCAAAGTCATGGCAGAAGGTTTTTAAAGCAGTTTGAATTTTTTCGTTTTCAGTTAAAGTGCTGTTATCAATTTCAATTACTTTTTCTTCCAGAATTTTATTGCGTTTTATGAGTTTTCCCCAAATGCGAAACATAGTATTACCTCTCGTTCATTGATGTGCTATTATATAATTGGAATGCATTTTTAAATGCTTATAAACAAACATATCTTAGAGTATACGGGGTGACGAGAGAAATGTAAAGCGAATTGCGTTTTCGCTTGAAGAATGGGATGGGAACGAAACGTCTCAAGCCATGCCGAAGAACACAAAAGGAGAAAAGAATGGAGTTTAAGGAAAAATATCAGCTTTATGCGTTAATCACAATTGCGTGCTGGTCACTGGCTTATGTGCTGACCCGGCTGGCCTTAACCTATTTTTCAGTTTATAGTCTGGGATTTTTGCGTTACCTGATCGCCTCACTGAGCTTGCTGGGTGTGGCTGTTCTGATAAAGATGAAAATGCCCAAAAAACGCGATTGGCCGATGTTTCTCTTGTCCGGAGCGCTGGGATTTTTTCTCTATATGATCTTTTTTAATCAGGGTCAGCAGATGGTTTCGGCAGCCACTGGCAGTATTATCATTGCCACCGCACCAGTTTTTACGGCGTTGTTGGCCCGTATCATTTATCGGGAAAAGCTGACGTGGCTGCAATGGTTGGCGATCGGACTGGAATTTTGTGGGGTGGCCTATTTAACGCTGATTGATGGGGCTTTGTCAATAAATATCGGGGTCTTGTGGCTTTTTTTGGCAGCGTTGGTTTTAAGCTTTTACAATCTTTTTCAGCGGAAGCTTACAAAAGCCTATGCCCCCCTGGAAACTGCGACTTACAGTATTTGGGGGGGAACGATTCTGTTGGCGGTCTTTCTGCCGGGGTCGATGCACCAGGCAATCAATGCACCACCGATCCAATGGGTCTATGTTCTAATCCTGGGGGTATTCTCCAGTGCCATTGCCTACGTTGCCTGGACAAAGGCCCTGTCCCTGGCTGAAAAGACCTCTCAGGTCAGCAATTATATGTTTTTAACGCCTTTTCTGACCAGTATACTGGGTTTTTTAATTGCCGGTGAAATCCCCGAGCAGTCGACAGTGATTGGTGGGGTCATTATTTTAGTGGGTGTTTTTTTGTTTAATCATGGGGAGCGGTTAAAAAATTCAGAAAATGTTAGCTAAAACGAGCGGTATAACAGGATTGGAAGAATCAGAATGCCGATAAACCGCTTGACACAAGAAAGAAGATAACGCACCATTGGTACAAATAAGGTACAAAAAGTAAAATGAGCATGAATGGAGGGCATATGAAAGAAGCAATCAGAAAAAAAGTTTTAGATCTGGGTGCGGATGTTTGTGGTTTTGCCGGTATCGAACGATTTATTGAGGCCCCGGCGGGTTTTCACCCACACGATCTTTATCGTGACTGCCAGGTGGTTGTGGTAATGGGATTTGCATTGCCTAAGGGACTGTATGAGGTGAAACCGGATTTATTATATGGCTATTTTAATAATCTGACCATTCCCAAAATCGATCAGATATTAATGATGGCAGCACGAATTATCGAAGATACATATAATGCGACGGCGGTTCCGGTGCCCTGTGATTGGCCATATGATTATTGGAACAGTGAAGAAATGGAAGGTCGGGGCTTAATCTCCATGAAACATGCGGCAGTGAATGCTGGGCTTGGAACCATGGGCAAAAATACCATGTTACTGAATGAAGCGTTTGGGAACCGATTAACTGTCGGGGCAATTCTGTCGGATCTCAAGATCACATCCGATAGCTATGCTGAACCGCTTTGTCTGGAGGGGTGTACGCGCTGTTTGACAAGTTGTCCGGCTCAGGCACTAAATGAAGGGACGGTTACTCAGAAGTTGTGCCGCAGGAATACTTATGGAACAAACGCAAAAGGGTTTGAAACGGTGCTATGTAATACCTGCCGTAGCGTCTGTCCAGTGCGCTTTGGGAAAACGACAGTGATTGGCTGAACTGGATGAGCAGTCTTGATTTACGGGATTGGAAAAGTCTGGATTAACCATAAAATCTAACTAAATTTGAAAGGAGTCTCAGTTGGAACGAAAATATATTGCCAGTGTACGACTCAGCTCGCCGGTGGCTGAAGACTCCTATCTTCATCAGCTGATGGTGGTAAGCCATTTAAGGCAAATGAAGGAGTTGTGCTTTCGCAGTCCGGTAACCTTTCTGGTTGGTGAAAACGGAAGCGGAAAGTCAACGCTTTTGGAGGCGATTGCAGTGGCCTTTGGCTTTAATGCTGAGGGTGGAAGCCGCAATTTTAACTTTTCAACCAGTGCCACGCATTCGGACTTGCATCAGCATTTGACCATTACGCGAAATGCGTATCCCAAGGATGGTTTTTTCTTGAGGGCGGAGAGTTTCTATAATGCAGCCAGCTATTTGGACGAGGTTTACGAAGCGGAACTTGGGAGCCAGGTAAAAACAGCTTATGGTGAGCGGTCGCTGCATAAGCAGTCTCACGGGGAGAGCTTTCTGGCCTTGGTAGCCAACCGCTTTAGGGGTCAGAGTCTTTATCTACTGGATGAGCCGGAAGCGGCACTCTCGCCCAGTCGGCTGATGACTCTGCTGGTGCAAATCAATGACTTGGTCAAAAAGAAGTCACAGTTTATTATTGCCACCCATTCCCCGATTCTGATGGCTTATCCGCAGGCGGAAATCTATCAGTTATCAGAGAGCGGTATTGATACGGTCAATTATCGGGAGACCGAACATTATCAACTGACCCGGCGTTTTCTTGAGAATCCGGAAAAGATGCTCCATTATCTTTTGGCTGAGGAATAAGGACCCGACTTCCCTTTAATATGCCGTAAGATGAGAAACATCATAAGCGGAGTTGACCCGGTTACTCGAAATCCGAAATAAAAAAATCTTGCCAATAAAAAAAACAGCGGCTCAAAGTTCGCTGTTTTTTTATTATCTTCTGACAATAAATGTGATGTCAGGCTAGTATTTGTCGTTGTCATCATCCAGATTGATCGTAATTTCAGACGAAGGTGAACGGGTGGTTTTTACGGGTTGGATAACTGTTTCCGTTTCGCATGAATGCAATGTGCTTGAACGCGATGTGTTGGAATCCTTGATTTTAAAGGCAGCCACCATCTGTTTAAGCATTTCAGCCTGGCCGGAAAGCTCTTCGCTGGCGGCGGCACTTTCTTCAGCGGTGGCCGAGTTGGTTTGAACGACCTCGGATACCTGTTCAATGCCCCGGTTGATCTGGGCGATTTCAGTGGCTTGGTCGTTCGATGCCTGGGCAATGCTGCCAACCAGATCGGTCACTTTTTGGATTTGAGTCAAGATTTCATTGAGGCTTTCTGCGGTTTGATCGGCAATTTTTGTGCCTGCATTGACTCTGTCAATGGAGCCTTCAATCAGACCGGTGGTTTCTTTAGCGGCTTCAGCGCTGCGGGCAGCCAGACTGCGGACTTCCTCGGCAACCACCGCAAAGCCCTTGCCATGCTGGCCCGCCCGGGCGGCTTCAACGGCGGCGTTCAGAGCCAGAATATTGGTCTGGAAGGCGATATCATCGATGACTTTGATGATCTTGGAAATGCTTTTTGAAGAGTCGTTAATGTCCACCATGGCGGCAACCATCTTATCCATCTGATCATTACTCACTTCAGCATTACTTCGAACCTGCAAGGCCAGATCATTGGCATCATTGGCATTGATGGCATTTTTCTTGGTTTCCGCAGCGACTTCTTCAATGGAAGCGGTCAGTTGCTGGATCGCACTGGCCTGTTCGGTGGTCCCCTGGGACAAGGCCTGACCACCATCGGAAATCTGCTGGGAGCCGATTTCAACCTGACTGGCGGCAATATTAATGTCGGATATGGTGGCGCTGAGATTGGAGGTGATGTCGTTCAGAGCTGTTTTGATGGCCTGAAAGTCCCCTAGATAGTCGGTGGTGATGTGCTGATCGAGGTTCCCCCGGCCGATGTCTTCTAAGGTAGTGGTGATTTCACTGATATAGCGTTTGAGGAAGTCGACGGTTTGATTCATATTGTCCTTGATAATGGTATAATCGCCCTGATAAGTCCCTACCATCCCGGCGCTCAGGTTCCCCCGGGCCAGCTCGGTTAAGGTCGCTGATGCTTCCTGAATTGGTGCTACCACGGCATCAAGCGTGGCATTGACGCCGTCAACAATCTGGGCAAAATCGCCCTGATGTTTGCTGATATCCGCCCGGGTATTGAGGTTGCCTGCGGTACCGGCCTGGGCCAGCATGCCAACGTCTTGAACCAGTGCCTTGATCGATGCCACACATTGACTGACAGCGTCGCTGATGATCTGGAAGGTATTATAGGTTGTCTGAGTATCGGCGTCACAGGCGGCAAGATCAATAATAATATCGGTATTCCCCTGGGAAAGTTTGGTGAGTTCGGTCACCAGTTTTTGGGTTTGTTTTTGCTGATAATCCGAGATTTTTATCATCCGCCGTTCTTCTGTGCGGATGGCCGTCAGATCGGTGATAAATTCCATGGCACCAATAATTTTTCCGGAATGATCGGTAATTGGCAATCCGGTATATGAAATATCAAGATCTAAACCATTTGGGTGTGCATCGGTTTCGCTGGTTGCTGCACTACCGGTACGCATCGCCCGGGTGCAGGCACAGTTTTCCGAATGGCAATCAGATGTCTTAAATAGACGGTAACAAGGTTGGCCGAGGACTTCTTTTTTGGAAAGGCCTGCCGTCTGAGCACCGGAATCATTCATATAGAGAATTTCGAAGTTATTATTAATGATAAGAACCGGGTTGGGCATGACATCAATGTAGCCAACCAGTGAATCCATCATTGCATTGACTCCGCTAATGATTTCTCTAAACCCGCCCATAAAGGAATCTGCCGTGCCGCGTGTGTCCAGACGTCCCTCCACTGCGGCCTGGGACAGGAAGGTTGATTCCGTAATCAGATCACGGATGGTTGCAATGGTCTTTATCAGTGCGGGTGAGACTTCGTCCCGGTCATCTTTGGCTTCAAGCGTTGCCGAAACATCGCCTTCGGAAATCTGGTTCATGGTTGCAATCACCACCTTTTGCAGATCATCTGCCAGTCCGTCCATCGCCATGGCCATCTGGCCAATTTCATCACGGCTGTTCATATTCAGCCGCTCGCCCAAATGACCGAGCCGCATTTCTTTGATCATATACTCGGCTTTTTTAAGCATACGGCTGATGGCTATACTGAGGAAAAAACCCAAAGACAGGGCCATTAGAACGCCGATCACCATCAAGGCCGTCATGGTGGTTACAACGTTGTTTGTCTGGTTGTGATTGGCTTCAGAAAGTTCTTGACCATCCTCCACTGTCATATCGTGGAGTTCTTCCAGGGCATCCTGTTCGGCCTGCGAGGCAATTCCGAGAGCCCCGGTAGTTGCGATCCGGGCAAGGGCTTCTTCGTCCTGATTCTGGCCAGCCAAGGCCATCACCGCTTCCAGCTCGGTCGCATAAACCTGACGGGAATCGATGAACTGCTGATACAGTTGCTGCATCTCCTCATCGAGAATATTCTGTTCAAAGGACTCGGATAGTTGGGTAATTTGTTCACGGCTCGTAGCGATTTTATCGGCATTCTCCGCAATGATTGCGGGGTCATCGGAAATGATCATATCTCTGATGTAGCTATTGATCTTCCCAAACTCAATACCCATGTCGCCACTGGCCGAGGTTGGCAGCGTCACGTGTTCATACAGTTTCGAGCTGGATGCATCCAATGCTTTTATATTTGAGATCCCCACATAGCCGACAATGCCGACGATGGCAGTAACCAGCATAAATCCGGCTAAAAGTTTTGTTCTGATCTTCATGTTGTAAAACCATTTCATTATAAACGCTCCTATTTTTATTTAAATTATAATAATTATAAACTAAAACTGGTTAATAATCAAGATGTTTACCCGATGTTTATGTAAATAATATGTAAATTTCGTTCGGTTGTGTTTAGTTTTATGACTATTATAAATAAAATCATTTTGACCAGCAGCATCAGCGGACTGAGTTTACTGAGGATTGAGGATAAACTGGTCTTCACGAAAGTTGTCTTGGAAATCTGATTAAGCTCTTTAGTATTTTTATCAATCCACATCATAATGCGCGATTACATCCGGATAAACATTGTTTAAATGCCTGTAAAATGGACATATGTTGAGTATAAGGACTGGAGAGGGAAAAAGTAAAGAAGATTGGTCGTTTTGATATGGAATGGCAGTGTGTCATTTCTGTGGTCATGCCATCACAAATGTGCTAGTGGTCTAAAAGACGGAGGCGCAATCAGAAATGGCACCTTGCTTCAGGTTACCTGGAGCCTTGAGTGAAGCGAAAGGAATGGTTACTACAATGGAAAAAAATGACAGCGGTTGGAATTTGGAAAATAGTTACGCAAAATTGCCGGAATTATTCTATACCCCACTTAAATTAGAAACAGTCAGTGCGCCGCGACTAGTTATTTTGAATCAGCGTTTGGCAGAAGAGCTTGGTTTGAATGCCGAAGTGCTAAGGAGTCAGGCCGGGATTGATATCTTAGCCGGTCAGGCTTTACCGGAAAATGCGAAACCGATCGCTCAGGCTTATGCCGGGCATCAATTTGGCTATTTCACCATGCTTGGCGATGGCCGGGCGATGCTGATTGGCGAACAGATCACACCAGCCGGCCAGCGTTTTGATATCCAACTCAAAGGATCAGGGAGAACGCCTTATTCCCGCAGTGGCGATGGTAAAGCGGCATTGGGCCCGATGCTGAGGGAATATCTGATCAGTGAAGCGATGCATTATCTGGGCATTCCGACGTCACGCAGTTTGGCAGTGGTGACAACCGGTGAACCGGTCTATCGTGAAAACTTGCTCAAAGGGGCTGTTTTAACCCGGGTGGCAGCCAGTCATATTCGGGTCGGGACCTTTGAATATGCCGCTCAGTGGGGCACCACCGCCGATGTTAAAGCTCTGGCCGATTATACCATTAACCGCCATTTCCCCGGGCTTTTGGCGGAATCAAACCGCTATCTGGGTTTACTGGATGCAGTCATCAAAGCCCAGGCGGCGCTGATTGCCAAATGGCAGCTGGTCGGTTTTATTCACGGGGTTATGAACACTGATAATGTGACCATCAGTGGCGAAACCATCGATTATGGGCCCTGTGCCTTTATGGATCACTATGATCCGACCACGGTATTCAGTTCCATTGATCTGCAGGGACGCTACGCCTATCGGAATCAACCCAATATTGGCTTATGGAATTTGGCCCGCCTGGCCGAAACCTTAATCCCGTTAGTCGATGACAATCAGCAACAGGCGCTACAATTAGTCGAAGACTCACTGCGCATCTATCCGTCATTGTATCAGGCCGACTGGCTAAAGGGAATGCGCTTAAAGCTGGGCATTGCCAATGAAGATCCGCAAGACGAGCGGTTGATTGCCGACTTATTGGGATTAATGAAGGCGTATCAGGCCGACTATACCAATACCTTTGTTGATTTAACCCTTGAGAAAACCCAATCGTCTGAATTATACGAAAGTGATGCCTTTAAAGAGTGGCTGAAGCGGTGGCAAGCCCGCCTCGAAAGACAGGAGCAGACAAATGATGACAGCAAACAGTTAATGAAACAGGCAAATCCGGTGGTCATCCCCAGAAATCATCAGGTTGAAAAAGCTTTGCAAGCGGCTAATGAACAGGATGATTTCACGCCTCTGCAGCGGTTATTGGCAGTGTTGCAAGCACCATACGACTATCATTCGCTTAATCAGGAGTTTATGACCCCACCCGAACCATCCAATCATCCCTATAAGACTTATTGCGGGACATGATTTTTAAATAAGGCATTGTTTCAAAACAAAGATGGAAACGATGGGGATGACGAACAAAATGTCCCCCGTGGGATAAAATGACTTTTATGCTCAAAACCAATCAAACGCTGAGGATAGAAGTCATTTTTTAATTGACAGGAAACAGGTTTTTTTGTATGGGTGAAAGAGTTGATTGTTTTCCAGAACACAAATTGTTAAAAATTAGAAAAGGTACTTGACATAGTTAGCAAGAAAATGTAAAATCTCCTTACCGACCGAGGGTCGATGATTTTTTACCCGCATATCGACCTGTGGTCGGTAAGTCGATAACAATTTGAAAGGTTGAATATGAAACTATTGCTGAATCTTGTCCGCAAGGACTTTAAAAGAAACCGGGTTATCACAACTGCCCTGGCCGTATTTCTGATTCTTTCAGCTATTTTTATGGCCGGTGGATTAAGGGTTACCGGGATTATGCTGTCGTCGTTAAATGGTTTGAATAAGATGGCCGTGCCGCCAGAATATGTCCAGATGCACAAAGGCGACTATGATGAACAGGCAGTTGCAGACTTTGTCGCCCAGCAAGATTATCTGGAGGATGCACTGGTAGTGAGGATGCTGGATGTGAATAACGCCCAGATTATCTGCAATGGCGAATCGTTGGAAAAGTGCCTGATGGACAAGGGCTTAGTTACTCAAAATGAAAACTTTGACTATCTGCTTGATCAAAATAATCAGATTGCCATTGTAAAAGACGGTGAAATCGGCGTACCGGTTTACTATGCTGAGGATTTAAATATAAATGTAGGCGATACCATTGTGCTGCAAAACGGAGCGTATCAAAAAAAATTTAAGGTCGCTACAATTATCCGTGATTCGACGATGAATTCATCGCTCTCCTATTCAAAGCGATTTTTGATCAGTACCAACGATCTAAATGAAGTGGCGCTTCATATGGGTGAATGGGAATATTGTTTCGAATTTCTCTTAAAAGAAGGGGTGTCGACAACGGTGCTGGAAAATGCCTACCTGGCGGCCGGTCTGCCGTCTAACGGTGTGGCCGTTACCGCAGCGATTTTTAATATGATCAATGCGTTTTCTTATGGGTTGGTGGCACTGGTGATTCTGGTGATCAGTCTTTTGTTGATCACCATGTCGGTCTTATGTCTCTCTTATATTATCCGGGCGACCCTGGCTGAAGAAAATCATGCGATTGGAGAAATGAAGGCCATTGGAATTCCCGCAAAAGATATAATAAAACTCTACCAAATCAAATATACCATCATGGTTGTGGGTGCAGGGATGATCGGTTATTTGGCGGCGATTCCTTTTGGCGATTTTTTTTCGGCAACGGTCATTCGCTATTGCGGTGATGGCAGCAGTCAATGGATGCAATGGATCACTCCATTGGTGGGCATCGTTTTGCTCAGCCTTTTTGTTATCTATCGGTGCCATCGGATTATCCAGAAGCATTTGAAGCGGACCGTGATGGAATTAATTCGGGGTGAAGAGAATACGAAACAAGAAGGTCATTATAGGCTTCCGGCCAAGGCGTTAAAGGCCTATAATCTATCAATGGCTTTGGGGGAACTCAAATGCAAATGGAAAGAGAATGTGGTAATATTCTTGATATTTGTCTTTTCCTCCTTCCTGATTCTGCTTCCCATGAATATGAACAACACCATTAATAACCCGGTCTTTCTGACCTATATGGGCATTGGCAAAAGCGATGTCCGCATTGACATACAATACAGCAACAATTTAGAGCAACAAAAAGAGGAGGCGATAGCTTATTTGGAAAATGACCCAGATATTGAACGCTATACAGTCTACCAGAATGGTTATGTACAGTCCCAAAATGTCGAGGGTGAATGGGAATATGTACGGGTGCAGAACGGCGATAATGGGGTTTTTCCATTAGAATACCTGGAAGGGAAGGCCCCCACAGAAAAAAATGATCTGGCCCTCTCATATCTGAATGCGGTTGATCTGGGTAAAAAAGTCGGCGACGCGATAACAATAATTTATCAGGGGAAAGAGCACGTCTATAACGTTTGTGGTATTTATCAAGACATTACCTATGGCGGAAAAACCGCCAAAGCCGCCATCGACTTTGATCGTAAGGATATTGAAGGATATATGATCTATCTGGATCTTCGGGAGGGCATTGATATTGATAATCACGTTACAAAAATGCGAACGGTGTTACCTAACAGTAAGATTACCCCATGCGATGCGTTTGTTTTCCAGACCCTCAGCAGCGTTATTGCAAATATGAACCAGGTACAAGGGGTTGCGGCGGTGATTTCCTTAATGCTGACTATTTTGATTACGGTTATGTTTCTTCAGCTGATGATGGCCAGAGAACACAGCGCCATTGCCCTTAAAAAAGCGATCGGGTTTTCCACCCGGGATATTCAAATCCAGTTGGGAATCCGGCTTCTGGTAATTCAGGTGCTTGCGATTATCGCCGGAACGCTGTTGGCCAATACCCTTGGGGAAGTTATTTTTGCAGGTATGCTTGCGACGGTCGGGGTTACTAAAATAAAATTGCTGATAGCGCCACTCTGGGCTTATCTGCTTTGCCCAGCCGTGCAATTAGGGGTCGTGGTTATGACGGTAATCATTGGAACCAATACAGTTGGAAGCTATCACATCAGAGATCAAATAATGGAATAAGGAGCCAATAATGATAAAAATTGAAGGCATCAGTAAGTCCTTTAAGGACACAAACGTATTGAATGACATCTCGTTTGGAATTGAAAAAGGAGATTTTACAGCCGTGATGGGGCCATCCGGTTCGGGAAAGTCAACACTTTTATACAGCGTCAGCGGAATGGACAAGATCAGTGCCGGTCAGGTAATCTTTGAGGGGATCAATATCAGTGCGTTATCAGAAGAGGAACTGGCCAGCTTCAGACTGACTAAGATGGGCTTTGTTTTTCAGAATGCTCAAATGCTAAAAAATCTGACGATTTATGACAATATTATCCTGCCGGGACTGGTAGCAAAAAAAGAGTTGCCAGAGAAAATCAGAAAATTGGCCTCGGAACTGATGAGGCGGATGGCGATTAGCGGAATTGAGAATCGTGATATTAAGGAAGTGTCTGGTGGGCAGCTACAGCGTGCGTCGATTTGCCGGGCGATGATTAACAATCCCGAGATTCTCTTTTTGGATGAACCGACCGGGGCCCTGAATTCGGAGGCGACAGACCAAGTTTTGGAAATACTAGAAGAACTGAACAATGAGGGCATGACCATCATGATCGTTACCCACGACCCCAGAGTCGCAGCAAAAGCCAAAAGAGTCCTTTACATCCGGGATGGACAGATTGCGGCCAGTAAGGAACTTAGAAAAGGTGGCGATTCGGTCTTAGAACTGGATAATTGGCTTAAAGGGCTACAATTTAATAATTCTCAGACAAGCTAAATGGGCGCATTTTGAGATGAAAAAAGACCTTGCTAGGATAAAACCATTCGGGCAAGGTCTTTTAATGAAACGACTATTTTTTATTGTTTCGGTTTAAACGGGCGATCTGATAAAATTTTTCCTTCTTCTTTTTTAAGAAGGCCGCTTTGTTTTCGAAATAGTCGTTTTCGCCAGTCAGTTTCTGGTAGGCCTGCCAGCGTTGGGCAGATAACTGTCCGGTTTTAATGGCAGTTGCGATTCCGCAACCGGGCTCGTTTGTGTGCGTACAGTTGCGAAAACGGCAAGAAGCGAGGTGGGCTTCCACGTCACGAAACGTTCGATCAAAGCCGGTGTTAACATCAAGCATACCAATTTCACGCATGCCCGGGGTATCAATCAGCATGCCACCATCGGCTAAACGGATCAATTCTCGTCTTGTGGTGGTATGACGGCCCTTGTCATCACTTCGGATCATCTGGGTATCAAAGAGCTGGGCGCCACTTAGCCAATTGATCAGGGTTGATTTGCCAACTCCAGATGAGCCGAGCAGAGCGACGGTCTGACCTACTGACAAATAGGCCATGAGATCCCAAAAGCCTTCATTTTGCAGGGTTGAAATACCGAGGATATCAACGCCGATGGCGATTGCTGCCGCCGCCCGGCATTTGGCCAGCAGATCCTCAGTCAAGTCGATTTTGGTAAGCACGACTACCGGGGTTGCGCCGCTTTCCCAGACCAGACTTAAATAGCGCTCCAGTCGACGCAGATTAAAATCGTTATTGACGGACATGCAGATAAAGACCGAATCAATATTAGCGGCGATCACCTGTGCCTGACTGGATGATCCGGCTGCTTTGCGGATAAAGACGCTTTTGCGGGTCAGCAGATAGTGAATAATGCCATTGCCCTGGTCTCCGGAGGGACGATCAAGCATCACAAAATCACCGACAGCCGGAAAATTGGCGGTCTCAATCGTTTCGTAGCGCATCCGCCCCGACAATTCGGCGAAAAATTCGCTCTGTTCGGAAATAACCCGGTAGATTCCCTTGGACTGGGACAGAATGCGAGCGACAAAAAGTTCCGGATAGTGCGTGGCTTCCAAACCCAATGATGGGCTCAAACCGTAGGTGCTCAGATCAATCCTGCTCATTGTTGTCACCAGTGGTATCGTTTAGAACCTGGGTCATTTTTTCCAGCGGGAAGGGGGGATTGGCCAAAGGGGCGACGGCGATGGACATCAGCATGATGGGGTTGTCATCGGCGGCAATCCGATTGGAGCTAAGGTGGCCACAGCGGCGACAGCGATGAATAATCGCCCATTCCTGATTCTTGCGAATCCAGACGCCAATCGGTTCCATCAGACCACTGCAATTGGCAGAGCGGTCGCCAGGTAAAACATCAACGTGAAGACTGAATAGGCAATGGGGACAATGATTACGGTGTTTGGTTCCGGCACCGGTAAAGGAGACGACATGGCCACAATTTTGGCAGAAGAAACTCTCCTGACAGGGTTGATGCTGATAAAGATTTTTTTCTCTATTTGAATATTTCATTATTTTTCCTCCTGAAAGTATGTTGGATACGATGCGGGAGGTTTTGCAGAGATTAGATTTTGCAAACCTCCCGGTCTGCCACACTCTCTGCTTTATTTTGTTTTAACATAAAGACTCCTTTCAATCTGACGATCAATGCAAATAAGACAGGATGATAAACGGAGTATTTGTCAGAGTGACTGCCCAAGAAAGGCGCTGATCAAATGCTGTTTATCTTATTGATTGCACAGCTTTATTCTAATGCTTTCAACTGTTATTTTCAAGTTTTTTCTGGAATCTGGTTGGATCTGCTGAATAAAGAACGCTGCTGTTCTAATGGAGTGTTATCATAAAAGTGCAGTCCCAAATTGCAAGGAAATGAGGTAAAATAGAAATAAAAAGGACTGACTAATAATGAAAAAAATATATAGTGCCGAAGAACGCTATGAAGCGTTGAAACTGGCAAATGAGATTGGCAACAAAGCGGCAGCAGAGCGATTAGGTATAAAAATCGATACATTATACACATGGATCAGCAAAGCTAAAAATGGAAAGGTTGGTTTTTGTGATGATCCTGGGAATACCCCACTAGCAGATCCCAATCGTTTAAAGCAGCTCGAAAAAGAGCTACGGGAAGCTAAAGAAGAGATTGAGATTCTTCAGGATGCGCTTGGTTTTTTTGTCAAGCGCCGAAAGAAATAGCGAAACAGCAGCGTATGTCATATATTACCGACCGCCGGGACCGTTGGCCGGTTGCCCTGCTCTGTCGTACGCTTGGTGTCAGCGAATCGGGTTACTATAAATTTCTGCGTTCAAAAAGCAAACCGGATAAGCACGCAAATC
>NZ_LKEU01000022.1 GCF_001766835.1 Acetobacterium wieringae
TTAAGAAAGGATTTATGGCACTTTAATTGTACCATCCTTTCGCGTTTTTTTGAAGAAATGTTTATCCCACAGAGCTTTTGCTTTGCCTTTTATCGATTGATCCGTTATGCTCTGATTACCTGGTTTTACGGATCCTTAAAACCTCAACACTTTAAAATCGGAGGTTTTTTACAATGACTGAAAAAGACAAAGAATTGATTGCTTTATTTCGCTATGGCCTGATTGCGCCGTTACTGACGGATACCGTCACATCGCACACGACTTATCTGGATGAGATCAGTGCAAAAACCCATGATGTCCCCCATTATGGCATCCGCACCTACAACCGCAAAACCCTGCTGGAATGGCATCGGCTGTACCGGCGCCATGGTTTTGATGCGCTCAAGCCCAAGGTTCGGACGGACAAAGGTTCATCCCGGGCGCTACCGGCAGAATCGGCCAAACGGCTCCTTACGCTGCGAACGGAAAACATCCATTTATCGGTGAAGTTGTTCCATGAGTGGCTCATTCATGAAGGCCACTTCACCAGCTCCGACTGTTCCTATTCGACGGTGTATCGACTGCTGAAAAAACATCAGATGTTAAAGCCATCAGTGGCGGATACGTCGGATCGCCGCCGTTTCGCCCATGTTGATATCAACACCCTGTGGCAGACCGATGTTTCCCACGGCCCATATCTGACTCTTAATGGTAAAAAGCGCAAAACCTATCTGATCGCTTTTATCGATGATGCTTCCCGGCGGATTACCGGGGCTCAGTTCATGCTGGCTGAAAAGAATG
>NZ_LKEU01000023.1 GCF_001766835.1 Acetobacterium wieringae
TTTCCCAGGTATGGGCAAAAGGCGGCGAAGGCGGGGAAGCATTGGCCAAAGAAGTGGTTCGTTTAATTGACGAAAGCGAAGGCACCTTCGAATACTGTTACGAACTGGATATGCCAATCAAAGCTAAAATCGAAGCCATTGCCACCCGTATTTACGGAGCAGACGGCGTAGACTTTACTCCGACCGCAGCCAAAGAAATCGAAAGACTGACATCCCTTGGCTTTGACAAGGTGCCAATCTGTATGGCTAAAACCCAATATTCTTTAACCGATGACCAGACCAAACTGGGTCGTCCAACTGGTTTTAGAATCACAGTACGTCAGGTTAATATCTCAGCCGGAGCTGGCTTTATTGTCGCGCTGACCGGAGAAATCATGAAAATGCCTGGTCTGCCAAAAGTACCAGCGGCTGAAAAAATTGATGTTGATGAAAACGGCGTAATTGCTGGTTTGTTCTAGAAACAGCTAAAATTTAGTAGAAAACTGAGGGATCCTTCGGGATTCCTCTTAATTCATTATTCATAAACAGTTAAGTGTGAAAACGATAAACTAATCCTGAAATAGTCCTTATAATTTTTAATTTTGAAAGAGGAGAACGAATATGAATTTTTTTAGTCCCGCAGAAATCTGTGATAATATGGTAAAAGGCTGTAACAATAAGGCCAAATTGTCAATTGGAAAAATGATCGTATTGGGTATTTTTGCTGGCGTTTTTATCGGATTTGGCGCCTATGGCTTTACAGTTATTACATCTGGTGCTGGTACCGGTTTTGAAGCGACCTTTGCCAAGTACATCGGGGCGGGGGTTTTCCCGGTTGGCCTGATGTTGGTAGTAATTTGTGGTGCCGAGCTGTTTACCGGTAACAACCTGATGACTTTATCACTTTTCAAAAAAGAAATTACCGTCGGCGCAATGTTGCGTAACTGGGGTGTGGTCTGGGCAGCCAATTTGGTGGGATCTGTTTTACTGGCTTATTTAATGTCACAAAGCGGTCTCTATGGTGAAGCGATGACAGCAAAAGCTATCGGTATTGCCGAAGCTAAATGTGCGATTCCTTTAATGCCAGTGATTATCCGGGCGATTTTCTGTAACATGCTGGTTTGTTTGGCAGTCTGGATGCAATCCGGGGCCAAAGATATCATTGGCAAGATCTTTGCGATCTGGTTCCCCATCATGCTCTTCGTTTTGTCCGGCTTTGAACATAGTGTGGCCAACATGTTCTTTATTCCCATGGGGATTTTATGTGGCGCAGACGTAACCTGGGCTCAGGCATTCCTCAACAATATTCTTCCGGTTACCCTGGGAAATATTATTGGCGGAGTAATTATTATCCCTGTTTGCTATCATTTTACTTATGCAAAAAAAGCAGCTTAATGAAGGCTGAAAATAGAAAAAGAATCTCTACCAAAGTCTGGTGGAGATTCTTTTTTTTAGGGGTTGATTCTTAGTATTGTTTTTCCTTGATCAGGCCTTTGCGGTAGGCAGTGATCAGCATTTCCAAGTCCTCCACTTGAGCCATGATCGCTTTGCCGGTATCGGTGTCGCGAACTCGTTTTCGTTCGGTGGTTTTTTCCACTACCATTAGGGTGGATTTGATATCAACCCCGTCAGAAATGGCCTTTTCTACGGATTCAAAAGGATCGTGGCTGATCAGAATCAGCCCATAGGAATTGTAGGTCAGGGTATAGCCAGCGATGCCGGTGGTTTTTTGGTAGGCCCGGGCAAAGCCACCGTCAATGACCAGTTGTTTCCCTTTGGCCCGGATCGGGCTTTCGCCAGAGGTGGCTTTCACCGGAATATGGCCGTTGATCAGGTGACCATGATCCGGGTCAACCCCGAATTCGATCAGAATTTTTCGGGCCAGCTCTTCATCGTCGTCAATTAACAGGTAGAAGGGTGCATGATGTTCTTTATGGGGTACTTTGTCATCGATGAAATAACGTTCAAAGGTGGCCATTTTGTCTTTGCCGAAGAGGGGTGAATCCTCATGGCACCATAAGAACCACAAAAAGTCGGTGCGGGTGGGGTTTTCATCCTGGTCAGTTTTACCGAAATAGGCTTCCCGAGCCATCTGGTCGAACTTGTCCATCAGACTTTTGCCGACATAGGTTTTCCCGGCGATCTCTTTGGCTTTAAAACTGCCGTCTTCATTTAGCAAGACGCAGGCGTGAAAAAGCAGGTTATCATTAAAGACCTTGTACATACTGCCCTTGGCATACATAAACCGGATATGTTTCTGAAGCTTTTCACTGTGTAAAAAAGCATAAACAAGACGATCCATTACCAGTGTTTCTTCTTCAGTCAGGGTACAGGGGTCGGACGGATTCAGGGTGGGGAAGTTTGTGTCATTAAGCTGGTAAACAATACCTTCGACATCGACGGTGCCATTGTCAAAGTTAATGCGGCGTAACAGTTGCCGTTTGGCCATGTTGTACTCAGGGTGGTTGTCGATCATGGTTTCTTCCAGTTTGAATTGGATCATGGCAATGGCCTTGTGCATTTTGGACATCAGCGCTGTTTCCTGATCGGAGACGGTGTGGCTGTCAGAAATTTTGGGAGTAAACTTGGTACAGGGATCGTCACCATAAACCCGGTTGGCAAATGAAGCCAGCGGTAACAGGTTAATGCCATAGCCGTTTTCCAGCACATCCATGTTGGCATAGCGCAGGGCGATTCGGACGGCGTTGGCGATACAGGCTGCGTTGCCGGCGGCAGCGCCCATCCATAGAATGTCGTGGTTGCCCCACTGCATATCCAGTGAATGATGGCGCATCAGGGTATCCATGACCTCGTCAGGACCGGCCCCCCGGTCATAAATATCGCCAATAATATGAAGGTGATCAATGGTCAGCCGTTTGATCACCCCGGAAATCTCCACGATAAAGTGTTGGGCTCGTTCCAGATTAACCAGGCTCTCAATAATCTCATGGTAATACTCCCGTTTATTAAAACGGTGTTCGTCCTCCTGAAGCAGTTCTTCCATGATATAGGCAAAATCTTTGGGGAGGGCTTTGCGAACCTTGGAACGGGTATATTTTGAAGCGGCTGCCCGACACACCTTTACCAGCCGGTAAATGGTCAGTTTATACCAATTATCCAGAGATTCCCGGCTCCGTTCTTTTTTTATCAGATCAATTTTTTCTTCGGGATAGTAAATCAGGGTAGATAGCTCTTCCAGTTCTTCAAAGGCAATGGTGTTGCCCAGTTCCTGATGAACTTTGCGCTTAATGGCACCGGAAGCGTTTTGCATGACGTGATTGAAGGCTTCGTGTTCACCATGAATATCGGTAAGAAAATGTTCGGTTCCCTTGGGCAGGTTGAGGATCGCTTTGAGATTGACTACCTCGCCTACGGCACTGGTAATATTAGGAAAATTTTGAGACAACAGCTCCAGATATTTTTGATTTTCTTGTAATTGCGTTTTTGTATAACCGTTCATATCGACCTCTATCTTTAAAATTCAAATTATGATGTAAATGTTTTCGTCCTGATTATACACTTGAAACCATTAAAAAGCCATTAAAAAATATCAAGGTCAGCTAAAGACAAAAGTCAGATTCCGTGATAAAATGAGACTCATGAAATAGCAGGCCAGTCTGAAAAAGACCGGGTAAACGATCACAAATCTTAGTTTTAATATACAGGTGGGAAAAATGGAGACAAAAATTATTGCCGCAGTAGAAGCAATTGACGAGAAACGGGCGATGGCCCTGGTGGCTGCAGAACTGGAGAGTGGAAAAGACAAAAAAGCAATTGCCAATCAACTGAATTTCGCTCTGCAGCGGGTGGCGGTTCGTTATGAAGAAGGGGAGTACTATATCGCCGATCTGATTATGGCCGGGGAACTGGTATCCAACCTGCTGAGCATGATGGGCATGGACAGTACCCAGCTCATTAATGGCAAGAGACTGGGAAAAATCGTGGTGGGTACGGTTTTTGACGACATCCACGATGTTGGAAAAAACATCTTTATCAGTATGCTCCGAGCTGAAGGGTTTGAAGTCATTGACATGGGAACTGATGTTTCCACGGAACGGTTTATCGAAATTATCCGTAAAGAAAAGCCCGCTATTCTGGGAATCAGCGGAATTCTCACCTCAGTAGTAGAGAATATCAAGGAAGTCATTGATGAAATCGTTGTCCAGGGGCTCCGGGAAGATCTGAAAATCATTTTAGGAGGTGCTCTGGCGGGAACTGATTATGCCAAATATGTAGGTGCCGATGACTACTCCAGCGATGCCATCGAAGGGGTCAGTATCTGCAAGCAATGGCTTTTGAAGTGAATGGGTGATGGGCAATGAGAAAAATTCTATATCTTGATATTGTCAATGATATCAAAGGAAAAATTGAAAAAGGTATCTTAAAACCCGGAGATCTATTACCATCGGAAAACGAAATGGCTGAGCAGTTTGATGTCAGCCGAACCACTCTGCGCAAAAGTCTGGCCTTGTTGGTAAATGAAAAATATATCTACACCATTCCCGGCAAGGGGAACTATGTATGTGAACCCACGGCCAATCAGTACCAGTTCTATTTTGATGAAATCGACAGCCTGAAGGGGGAAGTGGAAGAAGTCAAACTGGTCAGTGTGGGCGTTATTACCCCGGGTCGCAAACTGATGCGGGAACTGAAGATCGGCTCCTTTGAAAAGGTCATTAAAATTCAGAAAGCCACCAAAATAAAAGAAGAGGTGATCCAATATGCGTCCATTTTTCTACCCTATCAGAAGGGAAATCCGATTGTGGAAGACGTGATCAACTTTGCTAATTTTCATGGGCTGATGGAAAAGGGGAAACTGCAGTTCCAGCATAAAAAAATTCTCAACATCGATATCGTTCACCCCCCTCTGGAAGTTCGGGAAAACCTGCAGCTTGATCATGACGACTGTTGTTTTCTGGTATCTCAAAATATCATTTCCATGGAAGATAACATGCCCATCAGCTATAATGAATTTTATATTAAACGGAATTACTTTACCCTGACAGCAGAAACGACTTTTTAATCGCGTTGGTGATAATGCGTTAGTTTAAAACGAGATACATTTCCTGGCAGCGGGCATTTTGCTGGCCAGGTAAACAATGGAAAGGCGTTAATTTGTATGACCTCACCAGTAAAAGAACCCAAACAAAATTTATTTGAACAAGAACTGTTTAAGGCACTTGATAAAGGAATTGATGAAATGGAATTGGGACAAACGATTTTTTTAATCGATTCCATTAAAAAAATCAGGGAGAAGCTCAAAATTTATGAAATTTAAGATGATATTGCAGACTTCAGAAGCTGAAAATGATATTTTTCAATTAGCAGATATAAGGTTGTAACAATATGAAAATTGAAGATTTAAGAGGACTATATGAAAAAGACGTTGTCTTTTTTACTCAACACGTTATTGAACGATGCAAACAGCGCAATATCCGACCAAAGCATATACGGATTGCCGTTATGTCAGGTTCAATTATTGAAGACTATCCAGATGATTTCCTGACACCAAGCTGTTTAATCTTAGGTTACATTGCACCAGACACCCCACTGCATATCGTAATTGCCAGTAATGGGGAATCTGCAAAAATCGTAACGGCCTATTATCCAGATCCGGATAAATGGATGTCGGATATGAAGACAAGAAAGGAGTTCGAACAATGAAATGTTTAACCTGTAAAAATGGCACAATGGAAACAGCGACCACCACCTATTTTGCCAACCTAAAAAACTGCATCATCATTATTAAGAATGTTCCCTGTTATAAATGCGATCAGTGTGGTGAAGAATACTTTTCATCTTCTGTCGCTGAAAAATTGGATATTCTCGTCGATAAAGCTGAAGCACTGGCCAGTGAGCTGACCATTATGGAGTATGATAAAACTGCTTAAAATATCGTCAGATTGCAAGAAATGATTGCGGAAAAAGTGCGGGAATTCTTGAAAAAGGGTAAAATAAAAAAACTCTAAAAGAGGCTTCAATACTTAATAAATGGTGGAGAGCGATTAGACTTGATCACAACACCCCCTACCGTTTAGTTAACTGTTTCAATCTGCGCCAGTATCGCTTAAAACACGGTTAAAACAGATAACCTCCTCTTGCGCCCTTGGATCTCGTTTTCCTTGCTCGTACATCGTAACTGCCGATGGTGAAATTCCCAATTCTTTCGCCAGAATAACTTGGCTAATTTTTTTGCTTTCTCAAATGTTTGAGATTTTCACTGAACATGCGCATTTAAAAACCTCTTCTTCGAATTAATTATAACACGAAATGTGTTTTTATTGATAAAGCAATTTAACTGAACAAGGTTGTCGAGGGGAGCATCCACACGCCATTTGTTTGTTACGGGGGTTAACCATAGCTGTCGAAAAAATCGGTTATTGGAGTCAAAATGTTAGCATACCTACAGGCTATTAAAAGCTTCGCCGATGAGGACAAAACGTCGCTCTATTCCAGTTTCAACAGGGGTAGCGTCCACTAGAAGAAACGGTAACCTAATTGTGGTTGCTTTATAATTTCCATTCATCTTCATATTTTAGAAAACCGACTGTTGGTATGACATGCTCTTCAAACGATTTATTTTGAATTTCTTCCATATTCACTGCTAGTGAAAGATTAATTAATACTTCTCTTGTCAATTTTAATAGATCAAGCGTTATCATCTTTAATCTATTCTCTGATAGATATATTGCCAAATCATCTATTTCACCATTATTTCTAACTGGGTAGTCTTCACTATAGATTTTTACGTATTTATGTTCAAGAGAATTTCTCAATTTATTTAATTCTTCAGCTCTTGGATTAGTCGAGAATTCCTTAGTATCAAACAATTCTTTACTAATCCAATATAAAGAATTCAAAAAATAATTTTTTTCTGGTTCTAAAACGTTTCTATACTCATAACTATTTCTGCCCTCTTTTTTCAGTTTCCAAATGCTTCGAAAATTGATATCTCTTTCTTTAATACCTAATTTAAAATAATTATTGATAAAAAATGCTACTTTATCCAAGAGTGAATATGAAATGCGAAAAACAGTTTTCAATTTTTCACAGCGAATCGAATACAGCGGGTAGTCAGCAAATTGTAGTAAGTATGTATCCTTATCCGCATAATGAACATCAGTTGGTGCTTCTAGTGTTTCATATAACAGATGTCGTACAAAAATATATTCCTGTTTTAGTTGATTGTACAACCCATGCAATACTGGTTTCTCATCAATATTGACGACCATGTTTGGTAGATGAAGTACGTCTGCAGCAAAACACAATTCCGACACTGGCAAGTCATTTAACGGATTCAGAAAAAGTTTGTTTTTCAAGGCCCAGTTTCGATAGTTCAATTCTACTTCTGGGTAGGTAAACTGAGGTATATTTAATGGCGGTATTAATTTCTCTTTTTCATAATCCAAGTCATAATTTTCAATATATGTTGTGAATATCTCCTTTACTTTAGGTTCAGGAAATCCACCCAATTTAATTGCCTTTTTTAGGTAATGATATGCAAAATGATTAATATAATCACTGTGAATCGAATCTGGTACAACTATTGCATAATGATAATAAGCAACCCCTGCATTCCCGATTGCCATCGAAAAATCCGGATTGACATTTAAAGCTAAATGATAGAATTCTATCGCTTTTGATTTTCTCCCGCATTTTTCTAGGACATTTGCATAATTTGTGTACAACGGCAATAGCAAACTGTTAATCCATGGTCTCAATATTGGATTATCTGTGTCTAGTGACGGAATTAATTGAATACTCTTTTGCAAATAGAAAAGCTGCATTTCTAAGTTTTTTTCCGTATCTTGGGCTTCATCTAATGATGCAATGTCTCCGTATGACGTACCAAGAGAATAGCATAATTTTGCTTGTGAAAGTAGATCCAATTCACGTTTATTCATCTCAGCTTTGTCTATAGACAGTCTTATCTTTGAAATATCTTTATTAAAATAAGCTTTGTCAAATTCTTCATCTAAATTGATAACAAAAGGATCAAGCGGATTTGAAATATATTTTTCAGTAGTTAACATACCATTCACCTTTAAGTCTATTCACTCTTTTTATCTGTAATAAATTTACATAGGTCCCCAGTTTTTTTTACCCGGTATTTTTTTTGCCAATATTCTTTTGCTTGAACTATTAAATTGCTGATTAATGCAGTACATAGAAACGGTAAAAATACTAACATAAAACCTTGAAATACCAAAAGCATAACATTATTTATTCCAACGTCTGGAATGCCAATTATTATTGATATACCAGTGATTACTATTGTTGTAGCAGTAATGATGATATTATTCGCCATTTTAGCAACCTCTATTTCAGATATTAAGGCGATAATAACCCAAAGTATACAGTACAACAAAACGATTATCCAGTAATTTACATCACCAAAATATGTTACCATTAATAAATATACCGTCCCCATAATGAGTATTAGATTTACAAATAAATACTTGATCATACTTCTAACTGAAATCGTGGCAAATACTAACTGAGGTAATTGCCACAAAATAAGTACCAGATACATAATTTTTCCCAAATATATACTAGAATAACCTACATATTACAAAAAACACAAGGCTAAAATTGAAATATATGAAAACCCTGCTATCATTGTTGCAGTTTTTTGATATTTTTCGGATTTAGCCCACTTTTTTACAAAAACTTCAATTTTATCCAAGATTTTAAATCCTGTCAGTATCCACGCAAAAACATCTATCTTCATTGATTATTACCTTTCTAATTACTATTTATTGAATTAAATTATAACATACTTACTGAAAATTTTTAATTTTTTATAATAACAAAACCCCGGCAGACAACCCGCCGGGGCAACAAAGAAAGAGGTTATATTAAATTTTAATAGATAAAATAGTTACGAAGCGGGATTTGAAAGTAACAGAATAATTGATTGGGATAGCGGATCACGCCGATCCCCTGACTGACGGCAAAATCAGCCATCTAGGCCATTATCGTTTCATTCATATGGCCGGCAAAATAAGCGACAAAGGCTTCACCGGTGAGATGACAGGAATTGGGAGTGCGGCCCTCTTCCAGATTCATCGGGGGACACCGGGCCCTATTGGAAATGGTCGGTGGTCACTCGAAGAAGTCTCTCAAATTCTGGGCAAATCTTTAACAAGTCGCTGACATCCAGCCCGCAGCTGACAGAAGCAGGTAGATTTATCAGTGGCAAAGTTCTTCAGCTGTAGCTGCTCCGCATCCCTGGAATGTGGTATAGTTAAATTGAGGGCCATCAGTAACACAGTATGCGTGTTCTCCCATAAGTCCATTAGATACCGGTATGCGTCAAGGAGAGTTGTTTGCTTTAACCTGGGCCGATTTTGATTTTGAATTTTTAACCATCCGGATCAATAAAACCCATAGTTATGTTAAGGATATTGAAAGTAATAAACGGGTTAATTACGTCACGAATACGAAAACTAAAAAATCGAACCGCATCATACCCATGGCACAACGAACACGCAATATTTTAATGAATCACTTACGTGAACAAAAGATAATGCTTTTTAAAATTGGTATCATACAGAGTGATGAGACCCTGGTTTTTGGAACGCCTGTAAATACATCGCTTGATTCTTCCAACGTTTTGCAGGAACTAAAAAAAGTCTATGCCAGCATTGGAATTAATGACAAGACTTTTCATGATTTGCGCCATACTTATGCGACCCGCTTATTTGAACTGGGAGAGCCGGCAAAAACGGTACAGGAACTTTTAGGCCACAGCAACGTAAGTCAGACATTGGGAACCTATACCCACGTGCTGGAACAGCAGAAAATAAAAACAGCGTCTTTAATAGACGCCTTGTATGATCCACCTCAAAAAACAAATGTCATTTCTATCGGTTAAAATTCGGTTAAAATGTCAACTTTTCACTTATTCAAACCATAAGAAATGGCTTTCTTATGGGAAAAATGGTGATCCCGAATGGACTTGAACCATCGACCCCTACCATGTCAAGGTAGTGCTCTGCCAGCTGAGCTACGAGATCACTTTTTACTGCTTGATCATTTTACCTGAATCCTTGCAAAAAGTAAAGCTTTTTTTAAAAGAACTTCAGGGACACTTTTTAATACAGTTGATATTCTTTCAGTATTAATTGCGACCACGCAGTGGTTGCAATCTGGTAGAAGATATTAAAAAGATGGTTGTTTGAATACCTTCTACGGTTGGGTGCTTTATTTGTTGCCCAAGAGATCGGTGCGGACAAAAGGCCTGAGCATGTGCCCAGGCCTTTTGCGGTGTGATGGATACAGTCTCGATCAGGGTTCGGGGATAGTCGTGAGATCATCCAGGTTCATCGATGAAAAATCAGTGAAGACAACGTTGGATGGCGGGGTAAACTGACTGTCGGCAATGTTATCGGCGGAAATATCGGTGACGATCGAGCTCATAACCACCGTGCCATTGCTGAGAATTTCAGTTTTCAGCGGTACGCCATATTTAGTTGAAAACCACATATGCATATCCATTACCCCGTTTTCAGGGTCGTTTTCGGTGGTTTCAATATAGATCACTTTTTCACCGTCCAGGGTTTCTACCCGGGCTACCACGTTATCCGGGAAAATGTCAGTGATGTCGTCAATGCTGGTGACGCCTTCATCCAGGTTCAGATCGCCCAGATCAGTGGTCATTTCCTGATCCTTAAATGAAAATCCCGTTGTCTGTCCTTCGGTATACTGGTAGGTTATCCCTTCAGCGGCATTATAGATGGTGATCTGTTTGCCGATCTCCGGCATTTCCATTTCCATCCGGAAATTGTCCCCTTTGGTATAGGTGGTGGAGGTGGTACTGAGATTATCGGTCAAAACTGTTTTTGTGGTCATCTTAAGAGAGTCTGGATAGCTAAAATTCAAGCTTTTGAGGAGCGCTGCGCCACTGAGGCTTTCATCGAGGGTAGCGCTTTTTTCGCCGTTGCCAGTACCATCATCGGTTTTGGCAGTATTATTGCTGCCACCGCAACCGGCAAGTAGAAGTACTGACAATAATACAAAGAAAACAAGTAAAACTCTGTTTTTTTTCATTTTGTTTATCCTTTCTTTTTCATTTCGAATGAGTTTTTCACAAATAACAGGTTATTGTTCTATGCTGCTCTAATGTATACCCTAGAAAGACTGTAATAATCACAGATACACAATAAAATTCCAGAAAAGCCGATGAGGGATACGTCTAATGAAATTCTAAATCTTTTTTCGGTATAATGGTTAAAATCTCCGTCTGCCTGGTAAAGGGACGGGGGCAAAAAAATCATAATCAAAAGGAAAAACGATGTTTATTATTGATCTGTTTTCTAAAACCGGTCTGGAAACCCTTTATTTTACTGGGGTCATTATCCTCGCCGGACTACTGCTGGGAATATTGGAAACACAATCCAACCGCAATTTTCACAAGGGCTTGGGCAGAAATGCCATCATGGTCACCGGGATTGTTGGAACCCCTGTTCACGAGCTCAGCCACGCCCTGATGGCGCTGCTTTTTGGTCATAAAATCACCGCCATCAAATTGTTTCAGCGACCGGATCGGGATGGGGTGATGGGGTATGTGAATCATGCCTATAATCCTAAAAATATCTACCATCAGGTGGGGAATTTTTTTATTGGTATTGCCCCGATTTTTGGTGGACTGCTGGTAATCATGGCATTGCTGGCGCTGTTGCTACCCCAGGTGCTGGAAAGTTTTATGGGAGTGGTGACCCAGAGTCTGGCGGTTGAAACCTTGAGCGTGGCCTCATTTAGTGACCTGTTCAGTGCTTATGGGGAATTGCTGAAGTTAATTTTCTCCAGCGAGAATTTTAAAAACGGTCGCTTTTACCTGTTTTTGTTTTTAGCGATTTGTATCTCTTCCCATATCTCCCTGAGTCCGGCGGATATCAAGGGTGCCTTCAAGGGCCTGGTTTTTATATTTTTGGTCTTGCTGATTCTCAATGCCATTGGTTTGTTTCAATCCATACTGGCTGTTGATATACTGAGATACAATGTTCTGATGACCTCATTTTTAATGATTGCCGTCATTTTTTCTTTGATTGCTTTTGGTATCAGTCTAATTTGCAGAATTTTTGCCCGTTGAATTTACATAAAAAACCATCCCAATCAGTGGATGGTTTTTTGTTTAGTATGGAACAAAAATTATGCAATTATTCCCGATAATCTTTGTAATTTTTTGGTTGCTCCGATATAATATCAGTATGAGATGATAACAATCGAAGGGATCAATGCTATTTTAGAGTTGCATAAAGATCCCGATCATGCATCGGGCTGGTTGATGGCAACGAAAGACGGCTGGTTTGGGCAGATTAAATTTATTTACCCAGGAAATGGAGCAAAACAATGAACAATCAGGTAAAAAAAATTGGAATTCTAACAGGTGGTGGCGACTGTCCCGGTTTGAATGCCGTAATTCGGGCAGTAACCAAAGCGGCGATCGCCAATTACGGTTACGAGGTGATTGGTTATAAGTTTGGGTACCGGGGGTTATACAATAATGACTTTATCAAATTGGATGCCCATAGCGTATCGGGAATTCTCCACAAAGGAGGAACCATCCTTTACAGCTCAAATAAGGATAATCTTTTTAACTATCAGGTGGAAGAAAATGGCCAGTGTGTAAGAAAAGATGTGTCCGATGTGGCGGTAGAAAATATGAAGAAAGAAGGGGTGGATGTTCTGGTGGTTCTCGGCGGGGACGGTACCCTGACCAGTGCCCGGGATTTTGCTAGAAAAGGGGTCAAGGTTATTGGGGTGCCTAAAACCATTGACAATGATTTATCTAAAACGGATGTGACCTTTGGCTTTAATTCAGCGGTTGATGTGGTGGTGGATGCCCTGGATAAGCTGCATACAACAGCAGAGTCCCACCATCGGATTATGGTTCTGGAAGTAATGGGTCGAAATGCCGGCTGGATTGCCCTCCATGCCGGGATTGCCGGTTCTGCCGATGTGATTCTGATACCGGAAATACCCTTTTCGCTGGATGCCATTGTGGCAAAAATGAATGAGCGCAGCCAGCGGGGCCTGCCCTTTAGCATCATTGTGGTGTCCGAAGGGGCCATGGAAAAGGGTGGGGAGCTGACGGTTGCCAAAATTGTCAGTGACTCTCCGGATCCGGTGCGTCTCGGAGGCATTGGCAATAAGCTGGCCATAGCTTTGGAAGCACGAATAACTGATCACGAAATTCGCAGTACGGTTTTGGGTCATCTTCAGCGGGGGGGCATTACCTCGGCTTATGATCGACTCCTGTCGACCCGTTATGGGGTGGCAGCGGTGGAGCTGATTGCTGAGGGTAAGTTTGGAAATATGGTAGCGCTCCAGGATGGCAAGATGACCAGTGCCCCGTTGGAAGAGGTGATCGGCAACAATAAACAAGTGGGCGTTGATTCGGAGTTGATTCAGGTGGCTAAAAGTCTGGGGGTATCCTTCGGCGAATGACCGGGGATCACGGCCAAGCTGATTCGTGTTTAGTAAAAAAATGCCCGGACAGAAAAGTATTTCTGCCTGGGCATTAAGGGAAATCAGGATAATTTAATAACTGCGGATAAAGACTGCAGTAGAAAATTACTCAGTTCTTATTCTGGAGTTACTTCGGGGGTGTCGCTGGTGATTTCGTCAAGATCTTCTTCGAGCACCACATCATCGTCGTCGACTAAAATTTCTGAAAGGACTTCAAAAAAGAAACCTTTTGCAGAAGCCAGCGATTCGTTGTGGGCGAACATTGCCAGTTTGTGATAATCGACAAAACCATCTTCATCAGCATACGGTTTGAGTCGTTGCAGAAAAAATTCTTCGGTAATGGCATCTTCAAACTTTTCCTGAACAGTGTTAAAGACTGTAATTAATTCACTTTTTTTCATTGTTATTACCTTCTTCAGCGTTATTTCAGCCGGTGCCGACTGATAAATTAATTATAGGAGCGGGAAGCCAAATAAACAAGGTTTATTTGCAAAACCAGACAAGAAATTTGGGCGAAACCGTTTTAAAAGAAAGAATGGATTTTTGACACCATTTTATAGTATACTTGATAATAAATTAGAATGATTTAAATTATCCACTGTAACGAAAGGAAGTGAAGCGAGTAAATGGACTTTTTATTGGAATATCCGCCAGTTTTGCTGGCTCTATTTGCCGGATTGTTCACCTGGTTTGTCACCGCTTTAGGGGCATCTCTGGTCTTCTTTTTCAAAGAAATTAACATTAAGGTATTAAATGCCATGTTGGGTTTTGCCGCCGGGGTGATGATCGCCGCCAGCTTTTGGTCGCTGTTGGCCCCAGCCATTGAGATGGCCGAGGGAAGTCCCTTGCCAGCTTATGTGATTGTGTCTCTGGGTTTTCTGGGGGGCGGTTTTTTCCTTTGGCTGGTGGATCGCCTGCTGCCTCATGTTCATCCTGGTACCAATCACCGGGAGGGGATTAAAACCTCCTGGCAACGCAGTGTATTGCTGGTTTTAGCAATTACTTTCCATAATATTCCCGAAGGTCTGGCGGTGGGGGTGGCTTTTGGTGGTCTGGCTTCCGGTTCTCCGGCAATGACCCTGGCCGGGGCCGTATCGCTGGCTTTGGGGATCGGTCTGCAGAATTTCCCGGAAGGAGCAGCGGTATCGATTCCCCTGCGGCGAGAAAACATGAGCCGACGCAAGGCCTTTTTGATTGGTCAATTCTCTGGTATGGTGGAGCCCGTTGCAGCGGTGATTGGGGCAGCCGCAGTAGTCTTTATCGCCCCGATGCTGCCCTTTGCTCTGGCCTTTGCCGCCGGTGCCATGATCTATGTGGTGGCAGAAGAGTTGATTCCGGAAGCTCGGCTGGGTCATGAAGGCGATATTGCTACCATCGGCGTCATGTTTGGTTTCACCCTGATGATGATTCTGGATGTGGCTTTGGGATAAAATTTAAGACTGGCAGTTAAATTGAGACCAGCGAACGAGGAGAAAAAATGTTAATAATCGGACCCCACCTGTCAATTGCGGGTGGATTTACGAAGGCGGGTCAGGAAGCCGTAAAAATTAATGCCAATACCTTCCAGTTTTTTACCCGAAATCCCCGGGGTGGTAAGGCCAAAGCACTCGACCCGGAGGATGTGGCCGGACTCCGGCAGATTATGGCAGCGCACCAGTTTGGTGATCTATTGGCTCATGCGCCCTACACTTTAAATATGTGTTCGGCAACTCCGAAGACCCGGGAATTTGCCCGGATGGTATTTAAAGAAGATTTGCTGCGACTGGAAGAGCTGCCCTGTGAGCTTTATAATTTTCACCCCGGCAGCCACACCGGACAGGGGGTGGAGCAAGGCATTAGCTGGATCACCCAGATTCTCAATGAGGAAATGTGGCCCGAGCAGAAGGCCACCGTGGTGTTGGAAACCATGTCCGGCAAAGGCACTGAAATCGGCCGAAGTTTTGACGAATTAAAAAGGATCATCGATCAGGTCGAATTAAAAGATAAAGTGGGGGTCTGTCTGGACACCTGTCATGTTTACTCAGGAGGATATGATATCGTCGGAAATTTGGAGGGGGTACTGGAAGATTTTGAACGGATCATTGGCTTGAACTATCTCAAATGCCTACATTTAAATGATAGCATGATGCCGTTTAACAGCAACAAAGACCGCCATCAAAAGATTGGTTTGGGAACCCTGGGGATTAATGCCTTTAAGCAGATTGTCATCCACCCCCAACTAAAAGACCTGCCTTTTTTTCTGGAAACGCCCCAGGAAGTGGCGCAGGATTATCAAAAAGAAATCGAATTGCTCCGATCTTTTTAGATCCGGGGGAAAATCCGGCGTAATATAACAAAAAAAGCAGGGATGGCTGACCCATCTCTGCTTTTTTGTTGTTTGGAGCAAATCCTTAACTGGCACGGTGATTCGTATCGAGTTAGATCAATAAGGATAATACATAACCCAATAGGACGTCCTCATTAATGTCCCAGGGATCCGCCATAATGCTTTCATCCGCTTCAGTTAACTCCGGATGTTGGGCCGCATAGGTTTTAAAATAGTTCAGATAGTCAGAGTCGATGGTTTCCATATCATACCTCGCTAGTATTTTCCGTGATCGATTACATACTGATGAACTGCCTGGAGCTTTTTCAGATCCAGGCCTTTACCGCGGATAATTGCTTTGCCGGTGGTAAAGATGTAACCGCCGCCAGGTGCGCCGGCATCGATCATCTTTTTTGCTATATCAATACATTCTGCGGTGGAGTGGGATTTCAGGACTTCAATGGGATAATTACCCATAACGCACATGGTCTTACCGACCTTTTCTTTAATTGTCTTCATGTCGCCGTATTCAAAAATGCCGATCACATGGGGGGGGAGATTGGCCAGATGATCATAAAACTTTGACCAGTTGCCCTCAATAAATAAAGCGACGGTATAACCCATCGCAGTGAGGGTATTGACCAATCGGGAGAAGGTCGGCCAGTAAAAACGCTCAAACTGCTGGGGACTTAAAAAAGCGGGCATGTGCAAGGGCATAAAAATAGCAGGGATTCTTTTTGGCGGACCGGAATAGCTGGTCACCCCCCAGCGTAGCATCAGCGGCAGCAGAGCTTCACAGGCCTGCTCCACCAGATCGGGGCAGCGGTGCATATCCACCGAAATGCCCATAAAACTGCGGAGCTGATCGGCCAGAAAATCAAAGGGGGCTTCGATCATATTGTCAGAAATAATCGGAACTTCCGCTGTATCACGGCAATGTGCATCAATTTCCTTTAGAATTTGGCTGTGGCGCAGATAACTAAGGGCGCCTTTGGCCAGGTTGAGTCCGCCCAGCATTCCGGGCTTTGCAAAGGCTTTGTACTGCCGGGGCAGAACCTTTTCCACCAGAGTCTTAAAGGGATCTTTGATCAAATCTTCATATTCACTGGGCAGCATTCCGCAGACTTCAGGATGCTGCATAAAGCCATCCTTATTGGGCACGAAATTCTGAGATTCGATGATGGTGTACATTCCCGGACAGCGCAAAAAAGCCGCAAAGGCGGCATCGACCTTCATATCCTGATAGTAAACGGGCAGACATTCCCGGAGAATCTCCAGATTCCAGGTGGCTGTTTTAAGGTGTTGACCACAATAGTCTACCGCCACTTCCGGGCTGTTTAAGGCAAAAATAGGGATCCGGTCTGGTTTTTCCAGATTTACGGCTTTTTCAATACGGATCAATCGTTCGTCCAATAATCCTTTGGCATCACTCATTTATTGCGACCTTTATCCTTTTGCGTTGAAATCAGCTGAAATATTGTATGTGTTCAAATTATCATTATTTTTGACAATTGTCAATCTTTATTGAGACGAAAAGTGTTTGAAAATAAGGCTTGATTCGGGCACCAAAATGTGCTACTATGATGTTAATAAGTGAGCAAGTGTTCACATATTAAGGAGATACAATGAGTAAAGTTTTGAAAAACGATCATACCGAGGAAACCTTGTTTGAGGTGGCTGAATTTTTTAAGGTACTGGGTGATCCAACCCGCATAAAAATCGTCTCGGCGCTGTTTGAAAATGGCGAGTTGTGTGTGAATGATATTGTCAACCTGGTGGATGTCACCCGAACGGCGGTATCTCATCAATTGCGAATTCTTAAAGACAAACGGATCATTAGTTATCGAAAAGAAGGTCAAATGAAATTTTATCATCTGGATGATGCGCACGTGGAAGTGATTGTCCTCTTAACCATCACCCATTTAAGCCATCATTAGGAGTATTGAAAAGAGGTTATCAGCATGAAGCTATTTTTAGAAGGACTTAACTGTGCCAATTGTGCCGGAAAAATTGAAAAATTGGTTGGTAAAATGCCAAATGTTCAGGCAGCCAGTCTGTCTCTGGCCACCGGATCATTGGTGATTGATGAAGGGGAGGGATTTGCTCAGGACGAAACCTATGATGCCATTGTCAAACTGGTGCATTCGCTGGAGCCCCATGTTGTGGTTTCCAAAAATCGCAAATCAACGGCAGCAGCCGAGCCCTGTGGTTGTGATGGGCATGGTCACGAACATACCCATCATCCGGGTGAGATATCTCAATCCGCAGGGCATTCCCACGCAGGAGCTCTGGGCGATATGGATAAACGGCAGAAACTGGAACTGATTACGGCCATTGGATTGTTTATTCTGGGTTTTGTGTTTCAGGCTTTTCTGCCCGCAAATCTGGAAGTGGTCACGATTGGGATTTTTCTGGGGGCCTATTTATTGGCCGGGTATCGGGTGATTCTGTTGGCCTTTCGTAACATCGGACAAGGTCAGATATTTGATGAAAATTTTCTGATGACCATCGCCACCTTTGGGGCCCTGGTTTTAACCGAATGGCCGGAAGCTGCTGGGGTTATGATCTTTTTCGGCATTGGCGAATATTTTCAGGATCGGGCTGTCGACAATGCCCGCCGTTCGATTGCCGAAACGATCAGCTTTAATGCCATTACTGCCAATCGGGTTGGCCCCGAAGGGGAGGTAGTTATTGATGCCAAACGAGTAAAGGTGGGTGATGTGCTGGTGATCAAACCCGGCGAAAAAATCCCTGCCGATGGGATCATCATGGATGGGATTTCCCATTTGGATACCTCGCCGCTGACGGGTGAATCCTATCCCCGGAAGGTCGAAAAGGGGGATGAAATCCTCAGCGGGATGATCAATGGTAATGCGGTGCTGAAGATGCGGGTGACGAAAGACTACGAAAACTCCACGGCCATGAAAATTATGCACCTGATTGAAGAAGCCAGTGATAAAAAAGGTAAAACCGAAAAATTCATCACCCGGTTTTCTCATTATTATACCCCGATTGTGGTCTTTTCAGCAATTGCTATGGCCATTATTCCGCCGCTTCTGATTCCTGGTGCGTCCTGGGAAACCTGGTTTTACCAGAGCCTGATCTTTCTGGTGGTGTCTTGTCCCTGTGCCCTGGTATTATCGATTCCGATCAGTTATTTTGGTGGGATTGGCCGGGCTTCCAAGGAAGGGGTTCTGATTAAGGGTGGAAATTATCTGGATGTTCTTTATCAAGCGGATGTCTTTGTCTTTGACAAAACCGGCACCCTGACTCAGGGTGAATTCAAGGTCATCAAAACTGTAGCGGCTCCAGGCTTTAGCGAAGCAGAAGTGTTAGCGGCCGCAGCTGCCGGGGAACACTATTCCAACCACCCCATTGGGAAGGCAATTACGGCCCATGCCCAAATTATTGTTGATGAAACCCGGTTAAAAAATTATGCCGAAATTCCCGGCAAAGGTACCCGGGTGGAAGTGGACAATCAGGTAATCCTGGCCGGAAATAAGAGTCTTCTGATCGATCATCAGATTGAACTGGCCGAAAATGATGAGGCGGGTACCATTGTCTATATTGCCATCAATAAGCAACTGGCTGGGTACCTGGTATTGGGGGACAAAGTCAAAGATAATACCTTTGCCACCTTGCAACAGCTCAAAAAACTGGGCGTCAAAAAAACCGTGATGCTCAGTGGGGATAATGCCCAGGTTGCCAACCAGATCGGTCAGCAGCTGCAGCTTGATGAAGTGATGGGCGATTGTCTGCCCCAGGATAAGGTGACGGCCTTTGAGCGAATCAAGGCTGACAATCCGGAGGGTAAAACCATCTTTGTCGGCGACGGCATGAACGATGCCCCAGTGCTGGCGATGGCTGATGCGGGGATCGCCATGGGGGCCCTGGGTTCAGACGCCGCCATTGAGGCAGCCGACATCATTCTGATGAAGGATGATCCCATGGATATTGTCAAGTCGGTGGACGTTGCCAAATATACTCGCCGGATTATGATTCAGAATATTGTTCTGGCTCTGGGGATTAAAATTACGGTACTGACTTTGACCTTCTTTGGCATGGGTGAGATGTATCTGGCAATTTTTGCCGATGTTGGTGCCGCCATCCTGACTATTTTAAATACCACCCGGATTCTCCGTTATCGGGGAAGCTGGCAGAAAACAAAATAGAAAAAATGAAAAATCGCTGTTTATCGGCGATTTTTTTTGGTTAAAATTTACCCGTCAGAATTGGAAGCGTTTACTTGACAATCGGATGTTAAAGGTGTATCATACGACTAAACATGTACACACATGTCACACAAGTTTTTTATGAGATGATTTTTTTAAAGAAGGGGTATTAAAATGCTGGATTTAAAGGTATTAACACAGGCAGTTGGAGATTTAGAAGAAGAAGATGTAATGGATCTGCTCAATGATTTTGTGGCGACGAATCCTTCTGAAGCAGAAGCACAGGAAGCCGTTGCTGCCTGTCAGGGTGGTATGGCACTGGTTGGTGATCTGTTTGAAAAAGGCGAATATTTTGTTGGCGATCTGATCTTTGCTGGCGAATTGTTAACCGAAGCTATCAATGTGCTAAAACCGGTTTTAGGCGGTGATGATTCAGCAGTTGCTGGAACGATCGTTATCGGAACGGTTCATGGTGACTTACACGATATCGGAAAAAATATCTTTAAGAGTATGTCGGAAGCGGCAGGATTTGAAGTGATTGACCTGGGGATTGATGTGGCTCCAGAAATCTTTGTCGAAAAAGCCAAAGATTGCAATCCGGCGATCATTGGTATGAGTGGAGTCTTAACATTAGCGATCGATTCGATGAAAGAAACGGTCGATGCGCTCAAAGCTGCTGGCATCGATGCTAAAGTGATCATTGGCGGAAATCCGGTTACGAAAGAATCCTGTGAATATGTGGGTGCTGATCAATTTACCACCAATGCAGCAGAAGGCGTTAAAATCTGTCAGGGATGGGTCTAAGCCTTAATAACCCCAAAATAAAATAAAAATACGAGGATAAAGGGGAGCGTTAGCTCGGATCTTTATCCTTTTTTTATTTACACGAAAGAGAAATAGGATGACTCTTGATCAAATAGAGACATCTTTATTAGCGCTAAATTTATAAGATTTGTAGATATTTGTATATACAGGTCGATATAAGTATGGTATAATTTCGACAAACGATTTCATCAAAATCGGAAAACTTTATGTTTAGGAGGAGAGGGTGAATAATTTTTTTAGTCCCGCAGAAATCTGCGAGAACATGGTGAACGGATGTAATAATAAAGCCAAGCTGCCAATCAGTAAAATGCTCGTTTTGGGTATTTTTGCTGGTGTCTTTATTGGTTTTGGGGCTTATGGTTTTACGGTTATTACATCGGGTGCCGGTACTGGTTTTGAAGCGACCTTTGCCAAGTATATTGGGGCTGGGGTTTTCCCGGTGGGCCTGATGCTGGTGGTTATTTGTGGTGCAGAACTGTTTACTGGAAACAACCTGATGACCTTATCACTTTTCAAAAAAGAAATTACCGTCGGCGCAATGTTGCGTAACTGGGGTGTGGTCTGGGCAGCCAATCTGGTGGGATCTGTTTTACTGGCTTATTTAATGTCACAAAGCGGTCTCTATGGTGAAGCGATGACAGCAAAAGCTATTGGCATTGCCGAAGCAAAATGTGCGATTCCTTTAATGCCAGTGATCATCCGGGCGATTTTCTGTAACATGCTGGTTTGCCTGGCGGTCTGGATGCAATCCGGGGCCAAAGATATCATCGGTAAGATCTTTGCGATCTGGTTCCCCATCATGCTCTTCGTTTTGTCTGGTTTTGAGCATAGTGTGGCCAACATGTTTTTTATTCCCATGGGGATCTTCTGCGGCGCAGATGTAACCTGGGCCCAGGCTTTTCTGAACAATATTCTTCCAGTAACCTTGGGAAATATTATTGGTGGGGCCGTTATCATTCCTGCTTGCTATCATTTTACCTATGCTAAAAAATCAGCGGCATAAAAAGTTGACAGTTTAGTAACTTTTGCTCTTCATTAAGAGAAGAGCAAAGGCCTCTAAACTTAAAGAAATAAAAATTTGTATGATAAATATCAATTATACCATTATCAAAAAAAATAATTTAGGTTATAATTATAAGAACTTTGAAAAATATTAAACTAGAAATTCCAGGTGTGATCATTTAGATAAAGCCAGGTTGATAAACGTGGTGGTGGTATTCAATTTACACCTTTAAGGGAGTGGAACTTAAATTATGAAACATAGCATTGTAAGATCCATCGAAGGATTATATGAGGATCGAACCCTGGAACTGGTACGGATTGCTATTCGAAAAGGGTTTAAACCAATTGACATTTTTAATTGGCTCCAAACCGGAATGGAACGGGTTGGTAAATTATACGAAACCAGTGATTATTTTATTGCGGATTTGATTTTTGCCGGGATCATTTTTCAGGAAGTGATGGAGCTGGAAGAATTAAAAGAAGTTACTAAGGTAACCCCTAAAAATAAGATCGGGCGACTATTGCTTTTTTCGGTGTTTGGAGATTGTCACGATATTGGCAAAAATATTTTTGGTTCCTTTGCCAGAACTGCCGGATTCGAACTCATTGATTTAGGGACGGATGTATCGCTGTATCAGGTCATCGAAGCTATTGAAACCGTCAAACCGGATATCATCGGCATGAGTGGTATGCAGCAGGAAACCATTTATGAAATGCGGGCGGTAGTCTGTGAATTGGTTAACCGGGGCATCCGGGATGATTACCGGGTCATTATCGGTGGTGCTGTCATTGATGAAAAGGCAGCTCAGATAGTTGGTGCCGATTTTGCCACTAAAGATGTGATGACTGGGGTCGAGAAATGCAAATTATGGATGATTGAAAAAACCGGAAAAAAACAATAAATAGAAAATAGACCAAGGTGGTAGAGAAATGGGATCCCCCGAATATTTAAAAATAGTCGATGCAATAAAAAATAGAATAACCAGTGAAGAAATTAAACCGGGTGATGCCATACAATCTGAGAATCTTCTCTGTGAAGAATTTAATGTCAGTCGCATGACGGTCAGAAAAGGGTTGGCTGTACTTGTCAATGAAGGGTATATTTACTCCATACCAGGTAAAGGAAACTATGTTTGTGAGCCGAATCTGGATTCGTACACCCTTCATTTTGATGAAATGATGACGACTGAAAAAAAAGGTGAGGAAATCCGACTGATTGAAGTCAACGTCGTGAAGCCCAGCTATGAGGTGGGCTTTAACCTGGAAATCCCCGAAAACAAACATGTCATCGTGGTCAAACGGGTATTTGTCAGCGATGGGGTGGTAAAGGCCTTTGATGTTAAGTATATTCCGTATTACCGGGGCATTCCGATTGTCGAGAAAGAAATTCGCTATGCGACCTTTCCCGAAATGGTGGCCAAAAAGAACTCCATTTTTGCGATGACCAAAAAGCTGAAGATTCGGGCCATGGCAGCAACCGGCGAAGTTAGTCAGGTGCTGGATATCATGGAAGGTGATCCGGTGCTGGTGGTGGAACAGAAGCTGATGGATGAAAAAGATCACCCCATTGGATGGGGTCTTATGTACTTTACCGGTGACGATTCAGGGTTGGAGGCAGTCGCTTCCTTCGATTAGTTATGAATAACTGAGGTATGGGATGAAAGAAAGTATCTTATTAATTGCGTGTGGAATGATTCAGGACGAGATGAGCTTGGCGATGAAAAATACCGGCATCAATTATGACACCATTTGGATGAGTGCAGAACTTCATAACAACCCGGATATGCTAAATCAGGAACTGCAAAAAGAGATCAACCGTCATCAGGAATACGACACCATTCTGCTCAGCTACGGGAATTGCGGCAAAGCCCTGATCGGATTGCGTAGTGACCATGCCAGATTGGCGCTGTTGCGCTCTGAGGATTGTATCCAGATTCTGCTTCATAATAAGGAGAAACTCAAATCGATCCGGGGTGAAACCTACTTTATCACCCGCGGTTGGATGATGGGGAAAAAGTCTTTAAAAGAAGAATATCATTATGCCATCAACAAATATGGGCCCAAGCGGGCTGAAATGATCATGGAAATTATGTTTAAAAACTACAAGTCCCTGATGATGATTGATTCAGGTGCCTATGATCTGGATGAGTGGATTCATTGTGCCCGCCACCTAAGCCAGGTGCTGAAACTGGATTTTGTAATCACCCAGGGTGATGTGGAAATCCTGGAAATGTTTCTGTCGCTTAAATGGGATCACCGGGTGGCCGTGATCGAGCCGGGACAGGAAGTGACTAAGGACGATTTTGGGGTGGAATGTGTTGTGGCATCCTGTGCCAATATGTTTAAAATGTAAAAATGCGGATTTGATTGACTTACTCGGGAGATACGAAAAACGTGTCTCTCTTTTTATTTTGTGCTGTTGTAGATGTTGCGCCAAAGGGTTGACTTCTGCTAGTCATACAGGTGTAGACAGACAAAAGGGAAAACAGTATAATAATAAATGAGTTTTACGGATGATAAACAAGAGAGGAAAACCAATGAAACTGGAACTATTGTTAAACGAACTAAAAATAATCGAAGTAAGAAACAGTCTACCGGACTGTGAGATAGAAAAAATTTGCTATAATTCCCGGGAAGTTGTCCCCGGCAGTCTGTTTGTGGCCATTCCCGGCTACGTCACAGATGGTCATCGCTATATCGGTAATGCCATCGATGGCGGTGCGGTTGCCGTGGTTTATCAAAATGATCTGCCCGAGTATCAGCCGGAGGTCTGCTACATTAAAGTCGCCGATTCCCGCTATGCGCTGGGAAGCCTGGGAAGCTGCTTTTACGGGAAGCCATCGCAGTCGATGCTAGTGACCGGGATTACCGGAACCAATGGCAAAACCTCACTGACCTATATGCTTAAGCATATTTTTGAAAGCGAAGGTAAGAAATGCGGTTTGATTGGCACCATCCATAATCTGATTGGCGACCAGGTGGTTGATAATCGAGGCCGGACGACCCCGGAATCGCTGGAAGTCCAGGAGATCATCAAGGAAATGAAGGATGGCGGCTGCAGTCACCTGTTTATGGAAGTTTCTTCCCATGGACTGGCTCTGGATCGGGTCAATGGGGTGGATTTTGATTACGGTATTTTTACCAATCTGACCCAGGATCATCTGGATTATCATAAGACCTTTGAAAATTATTTTGAGGCGAAAGCCAAACTTTTTTTTAAGCAAAACAAGGCCAGCATTGTCAATGGCGATGATCCATGGGGGCAGAAGCTCTGCGAACTGCTGGCACAAAAATCGGCGACGCCAGTGATTACCTATGGCTTAAAACCAGGGAGTGATTATTATGCCAAAGATCTGGTTTTGGGAACGACGGGAACGGCGTTTACACTGGTTACTCCAGTGGCAGAGGAAAAACTGTTTTTAAATATTCCCGGTGAGTTCATGGTTTATAATGCCCTGGCGGCGATCATTGTTGCTGTGGAAGAAGCGGTGCCGATGAGCGTGATTCGGGAGGCCCTGGCGACGATGCCGGGGGTTTCCGGCCGGATGGAAATTCTCGATGTGGAAGCCCCCTTTGATGTGGTCATTGATTACGCCCATTCGCCCGATTCGCTGGAGAAATTGCTCCAGTCGGTGCGAAAAATATTTCCTGGTCGGATTGTTCTGGTCTTTGGCTGCAATGGCGACCGGGACAAGGAAAAACGGCCAATCATGGGCCGGATCGCTGGCGCCTATGCCGATATGGTGGTGGTCACCTCGGACAACCCTGCCAGTGAAAACCCGATGGATATTATCAATGCGGTGGTGGCGGGGGTTCGGGAGAAAACCGATCAGGTTGCCACGGTTGAAGTCCGGCAGGAAGGGATCTATTATGGTGCTACCCTGTGCGGTCCGGGAGATGTGTTGGTGCTGGCTGGAAAAGGCCATGAAAAACAGGAGATTATGAAAGACGAAACCCTCTATTATAACGAATGGGACACCGCCCGGGAAGCCGTTGCCCGGTTGAAAGGGAAGTCCGATAAATAGTAAAAAGACAAGCAAAAAGCGCCCATGAGGCGCTTTTGTTATTTTTCCAGGGTTTCCAGGGTTTCCAGCCGATCCATGATGGTCAGCAGTTCGTCTTCCAGTACGGCCTTTTCGTTGGCCAGTTCCTCTAAGACGGTGTAATCCCTGGTGGTTTCTGACAGCTTCTGAGTGACAAAATCCAGTCGTTGATCCTTGGCTTCGAGATCCAGCAGCAGGGCTTCCTGCTCCCGTTTTTCCTTATAGGTCAGGCCGGGCTTGCGGGTTTTCGGTTTTTCACTGGCCGGGGCGGCGGTTTTTTTCTCCGGCTGTTCCGGGCTATTGTCTTTGGTACCCAGGCCAGTCAGGGGATGTTTTTTGATATAGTCCGAATAATTCCCGGTTTGGCTGGTGATCTGGCCTTTACCGTCAAAAGATAAAATCTGTTCACAGGTACGATCCAGAAAATAACGGTCATGGGAAACGGTCAGTACCGAGCCCTGAAACTCGTCCAGGTAGGCTTCCAGAATCGTCAGGGTGTCAATGTCCAGATCGTTAGTGGGTTCATCAAACAGCAATACATTGGGAGCCATCATCAGGATGCCCAGCAGATAGAGCCGCCGTCGTTCGCCGCCGGAGAGTTCGGAGATATACACCCATTGGCTGTTTTTATCAAACAGAAAAAGCTCCATCATTTGAGCGGCGGTGACCGTTTCACCCCGGGAATTTTCCATGACTTCGGCTTTTTCCCGGATATAATCAATGGCCCGGAGGCTCAGATCCATATCCTCGGATTCCTGGGAAAAATAACCGAGTTTAACGGTATCCCCCAGGGTGATGGTGCCGCTATCCGGCTTAAGTTTTCCGGCCAAAAGATTGAGCAGGGTCGATTTGCCATATCCGTTTTTACCGATGATCCCAATCCGTTCACTGGGACCGAGGATCATCGAAAAATCGCTGATAATTTTCTGGGGGCCAAAGGATTTGCATAAATGCTCGATTTCAATGACTTTTTTACCCAGCCGTGAAAAGCCCACCGAGATTTCCATTTGATTTTCGGACAGATCGGTGGCCTGGTCTTTAATTTCTTCAAACCGTTGAATTCGGGCTTTCTGTTTGGTGGTTCGGGCCCGGGCCCCCCGGCGGATCCAGGCCAGTTCCCGGCGGTAGAGGTTTTGACGTTTGGCTTCAATGGCGTTTTGAGCTTCCCGGCGGTTCGCTTTCTGTTCTAAAAAGTCTGAATAATTGCCGGTATACTCATAGAGCTGGCCCTTATCCAATTCGATTGTTCGGGTCACCACCCGATCCAGAAAATAACGGTCATGAGTTACCATCAGCAGCGCCCCTTTGCGGTTTAACAGGTAGTTTTCCAGCCAGGCAATGGTGTCATTGTCGAGGTGATTGGTCGGCTCATCGAGAATCAGCAAATCACAAGGTGTCAGCAGGGCCGAGGCCATCGCCACCCGTTTGCGCTGGCCACCGGAAAGCTGCTTGATTTTTTTATGGTAGTCGTGAATACCCAGCTGGGAGAGGATTGTTTCGACCTGGGATTTTAGATTCCAGAGGTTTTCGTCATCAATACGCTGAGATAACGACAGCAGCCGCTTTTGCAGGGGGGCATCTTCCGGGGAATCTTCCAGGGTGGCCAGGGTGGACTCATAATCCCGGACCAGGTTCATTTCCGGCGAGTTGGCGCAAAAGACCTGGGAAAGCACCGTGGTATCTGGGTTAAGATCGGGATCCTGGGGCAGGATTTCGACCCGCTTGGTGCCAAAAAATTTAACTGCACCAGCGTCGGGGCTGTCGAGGCTTCCAATAATCTTAAGCAGCGAGGTTTTACCTGAGCCGTTGACCCCAATCACCCCGATCTTGTCAGTGTCGGCGATGGAAAAAGAAATATCATGAAAAAGGGTTTTGATCCCATAGGTTTTTTTTAAGTTCTCAATACTGGCTATATTCATTGACTCGTCCTTTGTGTTTTTGTTTTGCTGATATTTTATCATAAATTGGGGGATCTTGGAAAAACTTTACAAAAAGTCCTGAAAATAGTATCATGTAGTCATAATAATTCGAAGTAGATTAAGGTGGGGTGAACAGAATGATGTTGGGTAAAACCGTTTTTATTGCAAAAAGTGCCGATGTAGTGGGTAAAGTAAAGCTGGGTAATTTTATCTCGGTGTGGTTTCAGGCAGTCATCCGGGGGGATGTGGACAGTATTACCATTGGCGATCGCACCAATATTCAGGATGGTACGGTGGTGCACGTGGCTCCAGGTTATCCCACAGTCATCGGTGCTGGCGTGAGCATTGGTCACAATGCCATTATTCACGGCTGCGAAATCGGGGATAATGTCTTAGTGGGGATGGGGGCGATTATTCTTAACGGAGCCAAAATCGGCGATAACTCCATTGTCGGTGCCGGTTCACTGGTGACTCAAGGCAAGGTCTTTCCGCCCAACTCACTCATCATGGGCAGCCCAGCTAAGGTGGTTCGGGAACTGAAGCCGGAAGAAATCCAGAGCATCCGGGACAATGCCGAAGAATATCTGGATACCATGAAGGGTTATATGTAAACCGTCTGCTAACTCTGAGCAAATAAAAAAAGACCCAAGGGGTCTTTTTTAGATGGTTAAAACTTGACCGGGGTCAGGCGAAAGCGTTCCAGTGGTTTGTGTAAAATGGTGACCAGGACAACCCCAAATACGCCCTGCAACAGGCTAAACGGGACGTTGACCAGCGGACCGGCAATATTGCCGTACATAATCACTTCAGAAACGTAGTAAACGGCCGTCATGGCAATCACTGCCGGGAACATCCCAAGGAGGATATTTTTGTCAGGGAAACGCTTCATCAGATAGCCAAAAATAAAGGCCATTGAGCCTTTGGCAATAAAAGTCGGCAGCACATAGGCGCCGTAACCGCCAAAATAGTCAGCGCTGGCCGAGCCGATGGCGGCAGCAATCAGACCGCCCCAGGGCCCCAGGATATAGGCAGATAACAGTACCGCCCCATCGCCGGGATGGATGTAACCCGTTGGCAGGGGAATCTTGATCAGGGAGGTCATGATGAAAGTCAGGGCCATCATCAGGGCAGTGTAGGTGATTTTTCTGGTTTGTTCGTTCATTTTCTTTCCTCGTTTTCTAAAAAATGCCAGGCATTTGCAAAATGGATCAAGATTGCGCAATCATGATGGGTGAAAACAGGCCACAGCGGCCAGGTATTTTTGCAATTGCCGATAAAAAATACTAAGCCGCAGAAAACCCTTGGCTTAGTATAGAATTATCCCATATTATTTTTAGAATACAAGGGTTTGAATGACCTGATTTTTTTAAAAATCTGAACCCATCAAACCTGATCAATAAAGACACTGACAGCACTCACCCCGGGAAGGTCAGTTTTATCCGGATTGTTTGGGGAAATGGTCAGGCTGATGGTATAGCCGCTGACAGTTCCCTTCAGATTGGTGGATTCAGAAACGGTTTCCTCGCTATAATCCGGGGCGACAGCCAGCAGACTCTGGTAAAAACTAAGGATTTCATCAGTGGAAAAATCCGAAACATAGGCCGCTTTCCAGCCTGGTTTGCCTGCGGCGGTGGTGATCTGGTTCGATTCGGAAACGCTGGTTACGCCATACAGCGGAACCATCTGGATGGGATAATTGCCCGCCAGTAGACCGGCTTCATCAACATAGAGATCGGCCTGATTTTCGGAAATGACCGTTTGCATGTCCTGGGGCACCACAATAGCAGTGGTAGCGGTGGTATCCGGCAGATTATTTTTAATTTGGTCAGGTTGTTTGGTCGTTGTTGTTTCTTCAGCGGTTGTTTTTTGATCGGTCGTTTTTTCGTCATTCATCAGCTTTGGGATCATAAAGACGGCGCCAGCAATCAGAACCCCAATTAGGACAACCGAAAGAATAATATAACGTGTTTTCATAATGACTCCTTTTTGGAAATGGACAGATCAATTGGAAACGGCGGTAGTCAAATCGTTTTGTTTCCCAATGATCTGTGTAACGAATGAATAGTTCGCCCTTATTATAACCCATATTCTTAATTTTTTGAATAAACATTTCAAAAAACTTGATTTTATTAAGGATATTGGATAGAATATAAAACAGACCTTTTTACTTTTAAATCGTTATTAACTATTGTATTCAACTAACTAAAAAAATAAATGTCAGGATAAGGACGCTGTGGGGAATGCTTTAACAGAGAGATAATCAATTCGGTGAAAGATTGTCGAAAGATACCTCAGAGAGATCACCTTTGAACAGGATTTCTGAAGACTTAAGTTGGCCATTGGTTAATTAAGCTTAGGAAATCCCGGGGAATCGTTAACTTCATGGAGTGGGCAGTTTGCTGCCAACTTGGGTGGTACCGCGATTTTTCGTCCCTTGGATTTTTCAGGGGGCGTTTTTTGTGTTTGGCGAGTCTTGGTGCGATTACGGATTGCGTGATCCCAAAGCGTATTACTTAAGAGCAGAAAATAAACACAGATTAAGCAATGCAGTTATGTAAACTAAGAGAGACTTAATGGAGGTAGAAATATGGCGCAGTTTAAAACATTAATAGAAGGAAAAATTGGCGACAGAGAAGATGCAATCTCAAAACAATGGGAAGCGATGAATCTGTTGCAGCAGAGTATTGATAACCGGGCGGGGAAACAGGACTTTGTTTTTTATGAGGGTCCCCCAACGGCTAACGGCCGTCCCGGAATCCACCACGTGCTGGCCCGGACACTGAAAGATACGGTCTGTAAATATAAGGTCATGGATGGCTATCGGGTGCTGCGTAAAGGCGGCTGGGATACCCATGGTCTGCCGGTGGAAATCGAAGTTGAAAAACAGCTGGGGCTGTCCAGCAAACCGGAAATTGAAGCCTACGGCATTGATAAGTTCAACGAAAAATGTAAGGAATCGGTCTTCAATTACGAAGGACAATGGAAGGAAATGAGCCGCAAAATGGGTTATTTCATTGACATGGAAAACCCTTACATCACCCTGGATAACAATTATATTGAATCGGTCTGGTGGATTCTCGATAAATTCAATAAAGAAGGGTTTCTCTATGAAGGGCATAAGATCATGCCCTATTGCCCCCGCTGTGGTACTGGTCTGGCCTCCCATGAGGTCGCTCAGGGCTATCAGGAAATCAAAAGCAACACCGTTGTTGCGGCCTTTAAACGCAAGGATGCCAACGAATACTTTTTAGTCTGGACCACTACCCCCTGGACCCTGGCGGCCAATGTGGCACTGGCCGTTCATCCCGAGGCCGATTACATCAAAGCCCGCAGCAATGATGACGTGTATATCTGTGCCAAGGTGCTGGCGCCCAAACTCCTGGGCGATGACTACGAAATCATTGAAGAAATGAAGGGAAAAGACTTGGAGTACGTTGAGTATGATCAGCTGATGCCCTTTGTGACGCCCGACAAAAAAGCTTTTTTTGTCACCTGTGCCGACTATGTCACCACCGAAGACGGTACCGGGATTGTTCATATCGCCCCGGCTTTTGGGGAAGATGACTACAAGGTTGGCCGTGCCTACCATCTGCCGGTGCTGCAGCCGGTGGCCGAGGACGGCAAATATACCGACACCCCCTGGAAGGGACAATTTGTCATCGATGCCGATCTCGATATCATCAAATGGTTAAAAGCTGAAGGCAAACTGTTCAAAAAAGAAAAGGTGCTCCATAATTACCCCCATTGCTGGCGCTGCAAAACCCCGCTTTTATATTATGCCAAACCAAGCTGGTATATCGAAATGACCAAGATCAAAGGTACCCTGATCGCAAATAATAATGGCGTCGAGTGGTACCCGGATTTTGTCGGCGAAAAACGTTTTGGCAACTGGCTGGAAAACCTCAATGACTGGGCGATCTCAAGAAGTCGCTACTGGGGAACGCCGCTGCCGGTGTGGCGCTGTGATGCGTGCGGGAAGCTGGAAACCGTCGGTTCCCGCAAAGAACTGGTGGAACGGGCCATTGAGGGGATTGACGAAAGCATTGAGCTGCACCGCCCTTATGTGGATGATGTTCATTTCACCTGCCCGGATTGCGGCAAAACGATGACCCGGGTCAAAGACGTGATCGACTGCTGGTTTGATTCCGGCTCGATGCCTTTTGCCCAACATCACTATCCCTTTGAAAACAAAGAACTGTGGGAAGAACAATTCCCGGCTGATTTTATCTGTGAAGGGATTGACCAGACCCGGGGTTGGTTCTATTCATTACTGGCGATTTCTTCCTTTGTCACCGGTAAAGCGCCCTATAAAAAAGTGCTGGTCAATGACCTGATCCTCGATGCCGACGGCCAGAAAATGTCCAAATCCCGGGGCAATACGGTTGATCCCTTTGAAATGTTTTCTGAATATGGGGCGGATGCGCTGCGTTGGTATCTGCTTTATGTCTCGCCGGCCTGGACGCCGACTCGTTTTGATGTCAAGGGGATTAAAGAGGTGCAAAGTAAATTCTTTAATACCTTAAAAAATACCTACCATTTCTTTGCCCTGTATGCCAATACCGATAGCATCGATCCCCGGGAATTCTTTGTGCCCTATGCCAATCGTCCCGAAATTGATGCCTGGATTCTTTCTAAATACAACCGCTTGGTTAAAGAAGTCCGGGAAGAAATGGACGTCTTTGATCTGACCAAAGCGGTCAAAAAAATCCAGAATTTTGTTAACGAAGATTTATCCAACTGGTATATCCGCCGCAACCGTCGTCGGTTCTGGGGAACCGAACTGACGGAGGATAAAAAAGCCGTTTATAACACCACCTGGGAAGTGCTTGAAGGGGTGGTTCGGCTGTGTGCGCCCTTTGCGCCATACATCACAGAAGAACTGTATCAAAAGCTGACCGATGGGGTTTCGGTCCATTTGGCCGACTATCCAACGGCTAACGAAGCGCTGATTCAGGAGGCCATTGAAGAACCGATGGATCTGGTACGGGAACTGGTCAGCCTCGGTCGTGGTGCCCGGGAAGAAGCCCAGATCAAGGTTCGCCAACCGCTATCCAAGATCATTGTCGATGGCAAGTACCGGGAAACCCTGGGCGATCTTTGCGTCCTGATTGAAGAGGAACTAAATATTAAAAACGTCGTCTTTGAAGATAATCTGGGTGACTTCATGAACTATGCCTTAAAACCCGACTTTAAGGTCGCTGGCCCGATTCTCGGTCAGAATGTCAAGCTGCTGGGCAAGGCCCTGGCTTCAGTGGAAGCCAGTGAGGTGGTGGCCAAGCTGGAAGCTGATGGCAGCTTTGTGATTGAGCTGGATGGCGAAAGCCTCGAACTGCGCAAAGATTTCATCGATATCCGGATTTCTGCCAAAGAAGGCTTCAATGTCCAGATGTTTAACAATAAGTTTATTATTCTTGATACCAGCCTCACACAGGAGCTACTCGATGAAGGCTGTGCCCGGGAGTTTGTCTCCCGGATTCAGCAGCTGCGAAAAGCCAACGGCTACGAAGTGATGGATCGGATTGACATTACCTACAGCAGTGACGAAGCCATGGATCGGGCGATTGAAATCTATACTGATTTTATTAAAACTGAAACCCTGGCTGATACGATTACGGTTAAGGCCGGTGTTGGTGAAGTGTTTAATCTCAATGGCCATGATACTGGGATTGAACTGCAGAAAAAATAATCGCTTAAACAATTAAAAAAATCATAAATAAATAATGAAAAACCGATGGTGTGTCAATGCCATCGGTTTTTTTAATGGCCATTTTTTAAGAAAAGGCGTAAACTAATTATCTCAAGTAAGATAATTTAGCAAATGTCAAACTTTGAATAAAAAAGCTAATGCGTCACGCCAGTTCAGCCGATATATATTGAAATGCGAATGTTGAATAGTTGGGTTTATTAAGAAGCGTCATGTTAGCAAATTCATTTCGTGTTTTTATACTATGATTATCAGGGTGAGTCAATGGGGAAAGGAGGTGACCACATGCGAATTAACCATAATATCATGGCAATCAACAATTATCGTCAATTGACGAGTAATAATAACCAGGTCAGTAAGTCACTGGAAAAACTGTCTTCGGGGCAGAGTATCAACCGGGCCGGGGATAATGCTGCCGGACTGGCGATTTCTGAAAAAATGCGGGGCCAGATCCGGGGGCTGGATCAGGCTGGGGCCAATGCCCGGGATGCGATCTCGCTGATCCAAACCGCCGAAGGCGCCCTGAGTGAAACCCATTCGATTGTTCAGCGAATACGTGAGTTGTCGGTTCAGGCCGCCAATGACGTCAATGCCACTGCCGATCGGGAAGCGATTCAAAGCGAGATCGATCAGTTGGCTAAAGAGGTGGATCGGATTGGCAATACTACTGAATTCAATACCAAAAAACTGCTAAACCAGGGCAATGCCTCAGTAAGTGTCGCCGATCAGCAGAATCTGATTTCAAGCCTGAAAAAGTGGTGGCTCGATGAAGCCGAACAGCTGGTCTCAGCGAGCTTAGGTGGACTTCTTGCACCAGCAAATACCAACATGACCGTTGAATTTTCCAATGATCCATCAAGTACTTATGCCGCCTATGTAGAAGGAAGTTTCACCTCAAGTCCGGCAGATACTGTGGGTACGCCAGGAATAACTGGAACTGCAGGAACAAATTTGACCTTAAAAATTAATTTGGCTTATGCTCAACCCACCGATACCCAGGATGGCGGTACTTATTTCCAATATGTGGATCGAGTTATCGCTCATGAAATGACCCATGCGGTTATGATGCGAACTATGAATTTTGCTGATCTGCCCATCTGGTTTAATGAAGGGGTGGCGGAATTCATGCACGGTGCTGATGAACGACTGGAAACTAGCATTGCCTCTCTTGGTAGCATCGAAAATGTTGTTGCCAATATTGGCGATGGTTCTTATGGAGCCTGGAATGGAGATTCCAACGACTATTCGACCGCATATCTATCGGTACGCTATTTGGATGATGCAATAAAAGACGCAGGAGGAACAGGCATCAGCGAAGTAATTACGCATTTAAAAAATAATCCAACCGAGACTTTAGATGCGGCCTTGTTAGCTATGAAGACTGCACATGCTGGATTGGGTTTTAATAGCGTTGCAACTTGGGTCTCAACCTTTAAAACAACAGTTACAACGGCTAGTTTAAATGCAACAACTCGTGTTGTATTAAATATAGGTGCTGAAGCTGATACGGGTTCAATTCTTGGTGCAGATGCGGCTGGGGGAACTGCTAAAACAGCAGAAACCATCATGCCAGAAACGGCAGGGTCAGGAGCACCGGAGGTAGATCAGCCGTTGAACTTTACAGTCACCTGGCTGGATCTGGCTGATTCGGCGGCCCAGTCATTTAATATCCAGATCGGTGCCAATACCGGCCAGTCAATGGCGGTCTCGACAAGCGATATGCGGGCCGACGCCCTGGGGATTGACAACTTGAAAGTCGACAGCCACACATCTGCCAGTGCGGCCATCAGCTCCTGTGATTCAGCGATCTCAATGGTGTCTGCCGAGCGTTCCCGGTTGGGGGCCTATCAGAACCGCTTGGAACATACGATTAAGAATCTGGAGTCTGCTTCAGAAAATTTAAACGCATCAGAATCCCGGATTCGGGATGTCGATATGGCTCGGGAAATGATGGCCTTTACCAAAAATAATATTCTTTCTCAGGCAGCCCAGGCAATGTTGTCCCAGGCTAACCAGCAACCCCAGGGAGTGCTGCAGCTGTTGGCTTAAGGTGGTTTATTTAACCGGCATTGGCAAAATAAAAAAACAGGCATGGATAGCTTGGGGTTTGGCGGAATGTTACGGGTCGATGAAGCGCAAAACAAGCGCTTCTCCGCATTAAAAAAAGAAGTTAAATGAAACCGGCTGGTCTTTTGTAAGGACAGCTTTTAAAGGAGGCGTTTATCTATGGGCAGACAGTTTAAGGCCCGGTGTAACCAGTGCCAGACCGAATTTGATGTCCGGGAAGGCGGTGGCTTATATTTTGAATTGTTGCATTGTGACAGCTGTGGTAAAGAAAAGGCGATCCGTCAGGAAGAAATTCAGGAAAAAATTAATAACCAGAATCCGGCTTTATCGTATCAGGAAAAAGTCGAAGCGATTGCCGGGCCCTGTGATGGTGGTCATTATCGTTTTGCGGCCAAGGCCCGCTGTCCCAATTGTCATTCCGATGATTACAGCCCGGCAGTTGATGCCAATGGGCAGGTTCGAATGGCCTTTTATGATTAGACAGTAACAATTAAAAACCCCAGGTTTAACGACTTATTGGTGTCGTGAAAACCTGGGGTTTTGTTGCTAAGTGATTAAGCGGATCCTATTTTTCTTCATACTGGGGATAATAGCCCAGAAACTGAAAATATTCGGCCTTTTCCTGAATAATCGGCAGCAGGTTGACCAGAGTGTTTTGGGAGATATTGCCGGTGAAATCGACAAAAAACAGGTATTCCCAGTTCTCTTTTAACAGTGGCCGGGATTCGATCTTACAGAGGTTGAGTGAAAACACCGAAAAGATCCCGATGATTTCATAGAGCGCCCCGGGACGATGGGGCAGATGAAAGGCAATACTGACCCGGGTGGGGTTTTCAAACAGTTCAATCTGCCGTGAAATTATCACAAACCGGGTGACGTTGGTCTGGGAAAAGTTGATATTCTCCGCCAAAATCGATAGATTATAGATTTCCCCGGCCCGTTTGCTGGCAATGGCTGCCATGGTCGAGTCGTTCTGGCTGGCCACGTACTCGGCGGCAATGGCGGTATTGAAATAAGGAATGCATTTCCAGTCGGGATAATCCTTTAAGAATTCCTCGGATTGGGAAAAACCCTGGGGGTGGGAATAAACCTCGCTAATGCGCTCCAAACTGGCGCCCTTGGGGGCCAGTAGACAGTGCCTGGCCTTAATTTCCTGCTCGCCGACGATATAATACTGGTAGCGGGACAGCAGATCATAAACGGCTGCAATTGATCCGGTGGAGGAGTTTTCAATTGGTAGCACCCCGTAATCAATGGACCCCTGGCTGAGAGCGACAAACACATCTTCAAAGGTCTTGTAGGCAAACAGTTCACAGTCATGTTTAAAGAAAGACAGGCTGGCTTCTTCACCATAAGAACCCCGGGTACCGGCATAGGCCACCCGCGGTTCTTTTTTTAAGGTATGGGGATAGACCGCAAAGGCCTCATTTAAACAAACAATGGGATTGGCTTGATGCTGCATCTCAGTAGCCCAAGTTCTGGCCCACCAGAATCACCTTGATCCGGCCGGGAATGCGGCTGTGACGGGTAGTCACGATATTGACACACATGCAGTCATCACTATGGCAATTGGCACAGTTGCCGGTCTCATAACAGGGGGTTTTGGCGTTTAATCGGATGGCGTTGATTGGTGCCGCCACGTTCTGGGCCCGATAAATGGCGGCGTCGACATTGGCCACCACCTTGTTGATGCCAGCGATAACAATCACCTGTTCCGGGCCAAAGCACATCAGGGCCACCCGGTTGCTGAGTCCGTCGATATTAACCAGTTCACCAGACATAGTGATGGCATTGGTACCGGTTAGAAAGGTGTGGGCCAGTACGCCCTGGGCCACCACCTCTCTTTTTTCCTGGTGGGTTTTAGCCAGGCTGCGGTCAATATATTGATAGTTGCCATTTTTAATCGCATCGAGTAAGCCAATTTCCTTGATCGATTCGGAACCGCCATGGGTGACGCTGGCACCTTCTGGAATCAGTGACAGGGCCAGTTCCAGGGCCTCACTGGCAGTTTGGCAATAGTAGCCTTCAAAATTTCGTTTTTCAAGTTTTTTGATTAAAGATTTACTGAGATTTTGATAATTCTCTTCCTTATAACCCAAAATATTACCTCCAGAGATAAGAATAATCTTATTATAATCCAAAGCTGTTAAAAAAACAAAATTTATTGTTAAAATGGGGTATAATATTAAAAAACATGCAATCGCAGAAGAGGAGGACGTCATGCATAAGTATAAAGGAATTGTTTTTGATTTAGACGGTACCCTGGTCAATTCACTGGAGGATCTGATCGATTCGGTCAATGGGATTATGAAATATCATCAATTTCCCACCCATTCCTATGAAGTGGGAAAACGGTTTATTGGCAGAGGGCTTAGAAATCTGACCCGGGATGCCTTGCCGGAAAAGTATCGGGATGATGAAGCCTTTGTTGACAAGTTGACGGAGATGGTACGGTCGGAGTATTCCGCCAACTATTTAAAAAAAACCAAACCCTACCCGGGGATTACCAAACTGCTTGATTATCTTAAGGCCAATGATATCCCCTGGGCGGTTTGTACCAACAAGCCTGATCTTGAGGCCAAAACATTGGTTAAAGCCCTGCTAGGGCAGTATGATTATGTGGATGTCCGGGGCTTTACCAAAGATGCCCTGCGAAAACCCAATCCGGCGGTGTCCCTGGAGTTGGTGGCCAAAATGGGGCTGACACCCCAGCAATGTCTTTACGTCGGGGATTCCACTGTCGATTATGAAACCGCGATCAGAGCCGAAATGCTGCCGGTTTTATGTACATGGGGCTTTGAATCTTTTGAAGTTCTGACCAAGCTGGAAGATGCCATCTGGCTCCATAACCCGATGCGGATTGTCGATGCCCTGCGTTACGGTCGGGAAATGTACTCGGTATTTAATGAACACCCGGACCCCAACCCCGATGCCCAGAAGAAAAAACATCGCTAAGGCCCGGGAAAAAATTTAGCAATGAAAAAATGTAAACGTTAAACAATATGTAAACGAAAATCAAATTTACATATTGACAATAAAACCAGGTCTTGTTATAATAAAAAATTTTACTTTTGCTTTAATCTGTGGTATACTAACGTAGAGAAAACCACAGAGAGGTGAAGTTCATGCCAAAAGCTACGATTATGGACATTAGACGCGAGGTGGAAAATTATCTGGGCAGACGAGTCAAACTTGAAGCACATAAAAGCAAGAAAAAACTCTACCAAAAAGAAGGGGTAATTGAAAGCACTTATCCCAGTATTTTTACCGTCCGGGTTCAAGAAGATCAACGGAAAGAACAGAAATTATCGTTTAGTTATTCCGATCTCTTAACTCAGAGTGTGAAAATTGTATTACTAGATGAGAATGAAGCGGATGGGGCACTGTTGGTTTCATAACGACAAGATAAACGATTCACATAAAGGGAAGAACTCCGGTTCTTCTTTTTTTGTTGCGACAATCTTGCGTAATTCTAGTAGGTTTTTTAGCAAACCGATGGTATAATAACCGGGTATTGAAAATTTTGGAGATAAAAAAATGAATGATAAGAACCTGAAAATCGAATCGGAAATTGGTAAGCTCAAAAAGGTGTTGCTCCATCGGCCAGGTAAAGAACTGGAACGGATTGTCCCGGATTCGCTAAAAGAACTTTTATTTGAAGATATCCCTTGGCTTAAGCGGATGCAGGAGGAACACGATGCCTTTGCGGCTATCTTAAGAAAACGGGGGTCCGAAGTCTTCTATGTTGAGGATCTGCTAAAAGATATACTAAAAGACACCTCAGTCCGGGAAAGCATCATAGCTGAAGTGATTGATAAAAATCCCTCATCGGGCAACTATATCGATGGGTTTTTAAATGAATACCTGATGTCTCTCGACAGCAATGCTCTGGGCGATGCGTTGATTGCGGGAGTGCTGCAAAAGCAGCTTGATCATCTGGAACGGCATCTGGTCTTGACCGATTATTTAAAAGGCCCGGAACCTTATGCCTTTTATTTAAACCCGCTGCCGAATTTATATTTCATGCGCGACCCGGCGGTGACCATTCATGACGGAATGGTGATTTCGGCCATGGCCACCCGCACCCGCAAACGGGAAAGTCGCTATCTGGCAGCGATTTATGAGCATCATCCGCTGTTTAAAAACTGTGACAATAAAACCTTTTACCAGGATACCAACTTCTTTTCGGTGGAAGGCGGCGACATCCTGATTTTAAGCCCGACGGTAGTGGCGGTGGGCTGCAGTGAACGGACCGAGGTTCAGGGGGTGGAAGAACTGGCCAAAAACCTCTTTGCTGCCGAGCTTGGGATCACAAAGGTGCTGGCCGTAAAAATTCCCAGCAACCGAGCCTTTATGCATCTGGATACCGTCTTTACAATGGTGGACGTCGATAAATTCATTGTTTACCCGGGGATTCTGGAACAGGTCGAAACCGTCATTATGACGCCGGGAAAAGACGGCTATCTGCAGTATCAAAAGCAGGACAGTCTCAAAGAAGCCCTCAAAGCAGTGCTTGGTTTACCAGCCATTAACCTGATTGAAAGTGGCGGCGGCAACCCGGTGGCTGCTGCCCGGGAACAATGGAACGACAGCACCAACACCCTGGCGATTGCCCCGGGGGTGATCGTGGCCTACGCCCGAAATGAGCGCTCCAATGAGGTGCTCACCCAAAATGGCATTGAAGTGATTGGGATTGAAGCCTCTGAGCTGGTTCGTGGCCGGGGCGGCCCCCGCTGCATGACCATGCCCTTGTATCGGGACGGGTTTTGATTTCGAAAATTAATTTATAAAATAAGCTTAACAAGCGATAAACGGAGGAAACATGATGAATTTAAAAGGACGTCATTTATTGACATTAAAAGATTTTAGCCCGGCGGAGATCCAGTATCTGATTGACTACGCCGCCGAACTCAAAGCCAAGAAAAAATCAGGGGTGGTGGGCGAACTGCTTAAAGGCAAGAACATTGTGCTGATATTTGAAAAAACCTCAACCCGGACCCGTTGCGCCTTTGAAGTGGCCGCCTTTGATGAAGGGGCCAATGTCACCTTTTTGACCAATAGTCAGATGGGTAAAAAGGAATCGATTGAGGATACCGCCATCGTGCTGGGTCGTTTTTATGATGGCATTGAGTTCCGGGGCTTTGAACAAGAGACGGTTGAAATGCTGGCCAAACATTCCGGCGTCCCAGTCTGGAACGGCTTAACTGATCTGGATCACCCCACTCAGGTGCTGGCCGATATGCTGACCATTCAGGAAAATTTCGGCAGTGTTAAAGGCAAACGTCTGGTCTATGTCGGCGATGCCCGAAACAACATGGGTAACGCCCTGATGATCGGTTGTGCCAAACTGGGAATGCATTTTGTGGCGGTAGCGCCGGAATCATTATTTCCGGAAGAAGCCTTGGTCGCTGAAATGAAGACCCTTTGTGAAGAAACCGGGGGCACCATCACGCTGACCGCTGATATAAGCACCGGTGTGAAGGGCGCTGACGCCATTTATACCGATGTCTGGGTTTCCATGGGCGAAGAAGATCAGATGGCTGAGCGGATCAAACTGTTATCGCCCTACCAGGTGAACATGGAAATGATTAAGGCCACCGGCAATGATGAGGTCATCTTCCTGCATTGTTTACCGGCCTTCCATGATCAGGAAACATCGGTGGCCCGGGAAGTTAAAGAGAAGTTTGGGCTGGCTGAAATGGAAGTCACCGATGAGGTCTTCCGCAGCAAGCATTCCAAGGTTTTTGATGAGGCCGAGAATCGGATGCATACCATCAAAGCCGTCATGTGCGCCTCTTTGGTTGGCTAAAAGGCCCGATTGATACGGGTGATTGATAACCAGGAGAACAACATGGAAATTAAAGATATTAAAAAATTACAAAATGGCTCTGACGTTAGGGGGGTGGCCCTGGAGGGGATTCCCGGCGAGGCCGTTAATTTTACCCAGGACATGGCCATGAAAATAGCCTTTGCTTTTGCCACCTGGCTTGAGCAAAAGCTGGGGAAAACCCTGCTGACCTTTGCCGTTGGCCGTGACAGCCGACTGTCCGGGCCTCACATCGCCCAGGCGGTGGCATTGGGGCTGGTCAGTCGGGGACACCAGGTCTATCAATGCGGCATCAGTACCACCCCGGCGATGTTTATGACCACCCTCGATCCGGTTATCGAGGCCGATGGGGCGGTAATGGTCACCGCCAGTCATCTGCCCTTTAACCGCAACGGACTGAAGTTTTTCACCAAAGAGGGCGGCCTCAATAAAGAAGATATCACAGCCATTCTGACGCTGGCTGAGACCGTTGAAACATCGTTTACCCCCGGCGGACAGGCCCGGGATTATGATTTTCTGCCATCCTATTCCCAGAATATTTTAAACATCATCCGGGCCAAAACTGGCAGCGAGCAGCCCCTGGCAGGCGCCAAAATTGTGGTTGATGCCGGTAACGGGGCGGGCGGATTTTTTGCCAGCCAGGTGCTTAAGCCGCTGGGCGCTGACACCACTGGCAGCCAGTATCTGGAGCCTGATGGCCATTTCCCCAACCACGTGCCCAACCCCGAGGATGCCGTAGCCATTGCCCATATCACCAAAGCAGTGCTGGATAATCAGGCCGATCTGGGGATCATCTTTGATACCGATGTCGATCGGGCGGCGATTATTGATGAAAAAGGTAACGCCATCAACCGTAATGGCTTTATCGCCTTTATTGCCAGCATGCTTTTATCCGACTATCCCGGCTCGACAATTGTTACCGATTCGATTACCTCCACCGGGCTAACGGCCTTTATTGAAAGCCATGGTGGCCACCATCATCGCTTTAAGCGGGGCTATAAAAACGTCATTAATGAAGCCATCCGCTTAAATAACGAGGGGATCGAAACCCATCTGGCAATGGAAACCAGTGGCCACGGGGCTATTAAAGAAAACTATTTTCTTGATGACGGGGCCTATCTGGTGACCATGGCGCTGATCAAGTTTGCCCAGTTGTTTAAGGCTGGCCAACCAATCAGTTCGTTTCTGGCCGGTTTAAAAGAACCGGTGGAAGCTAAGGAAATCCGCTTAAAAATTATGACGGGTGAATTTAAAGCCTATGGCGAAAACGTGTTGACGGAGTTTGCCGCCTTCGCTGCCAGCCAACCCGGCTGGACGGTGGTCGATCCCAACTATGAAGGGGTCCGGGTCAGCTGTGACGAGGCCGCCGGAAACGGCTGGTGCCTGCTGCGGATGTCCCTCCATGACCCGATTATGCCACTGAACATCGAATCTGATACAGTGGGTGGTTGCGCGGTCATTGAAACGGTCCTGCGCGACTTTCTGCACAAATTTGAAGCATTGGTATAGTCAAAAAAACGATAAAAAAAGCCGGATGGCAAACCCCATCCGGCTTTTTTTTCGTTTAAACCATTAAATCAGTGTTCATCAATTTCCAGCCCGGCCACAAAGCCGTCAATCAGATCCATATGCTGGGACATGGCAAAGGCGGCGTTTAAGGGCTCCTTTGCTTTCAGGGCGTTTAAGATATGGCGGTGCTGGGTGTCAATCACCGGTCCCCGGTCGGGATCATCGAGAATGGCAATCCGGATATCCTTGATCAGGGCTTCAATCAGGGTTGCCGAGGACTGCAGAACATTGCGGATCATCCGGTTTTCCGAAGCCAGGGCGATTTCGTAGTGGAAGCGCTTGTCCAGTTCGGCCCGAACCGTTTCGTCGGTTTCGGTTTCGATGGCATCACAAATTTTTTCCAGACTGGCAAACCGTTCCGGTGTCATTTTTTTCGCCGCCAGCTTGGCCGCCTCCGTTTCCAGGGCCCGCCGCAGCTCTTGCACTTCGCTGAGTTGACCGTTGCTGAGCCAGAACATAATCGTCAGCGGCTGGGTCAGGGTATCTTCAAAATTTTCGGCAATAAAATTGCCTTCACCCTGCTGACAGACCACCAGACCGATCATCTCAAGGGCCCGGATCGCCTCCCGGATCGTCGCCCGGGATACCCCCAGCTGCTCCGCCCATTGCCGTTCCGAGGGCAGGCGGTCGCCGCTTTTTAAATTTCCCCGGATAATATTTTCTTTAATCTGCTCGAGGATCTGCAAATAGATTTTCGTATGGGCTATTTCTTTAAACATCTCAAAGTCACTTCATTTCATTCGATTTTTTATAAACATCATAATACACCATTTTACCACAGTCGCTTTTAAAATTCAAAAAGATCAAGAGTTGGTAAATAAATATTTCCTGAAAACGTTATTTTATTACTTGACAAAGATTTACGAAAGACATATAATGGCAACAGGTTAGTGGTCTGACCACCAGACCAATAGTAGAATTTTATCAGAATTTTGTCAAGTGGTTTATGAATGGGTTTAAGAGGGTTTAACAGTTTTTGTCAACGGAAAATTCGGTTGACGGCGAAATTTGTCCACCAGGAGTGAAGTCCTTGCTGTCTGTGCCAAAACGGACAGCAAAAGAAATTTCGCAGCGGTCTTCACTTAAACAATGATTAGTAGAATCAGGCGTTTGTCAAACTGGGCCCAAAGCTCACGGCAGCTCGCAATAATCAAAAAATTTATTTTATGGAGGGTGAGTATGAAAATACTGGTATGTATCAAGCAGGTTCCCGGCACGTCCAACGTCGAAGTGGATCCGGAAACAGGGGTTTTGATTCGGGATGGGGTTGAATCGAAGCTCAATCCCTATGATTTATATGGTCTGGAAACGGCATTCCGTTTAAAAGAAGAGTTGGGCGGCACCATTACGACCTTGTCGATGGGGCCGATGCAAAGTAAAGAGGTGCTACTCGAATCCTTCTATATGGGCGCCGACTCTGGCTGTTTATTATCAGACCGAAAATTTGGCGGTGCCGATGTCGTTGCCACCAGCTATACCCTGGCTCAGGGCGCCAAAAAACTGGGCGACTTTGATCTGATCATCTGCGGCAAGCAGACCACTGATGGCGACACTGCCCAGGTCGGTCCGGAAATGGCCGAATTTTTGGGGATTCCCCACGTCACCAACGTCATTAAAATTCTGGTGGCCGATGAAGCGGGCCTGACTCTGCAAATGAATATGGAAGAATCCTTAGAAATCCAACGGGTCCCATACCCCTGTCTGATCACGGTTGATAAGGACATTTACACCCCCCGGTTGCCATCTTATAAACGAAAACTGGAAATTTCCGAAAATCCCGAAATTACCGTTTTGACCCTGAAGGATATGTACGACACCGATGCCAAAAAATATGGTCTCAGCGGGTCGCCGACCCAGGTGGAGCGGATCTTCCCACCGGAAAGTAATGTTGAAAAAGTAAGCTTTGAGGGCGATGGAACCGTGCTGGCCCAGGCACTTCATGGCATTTTGACTGAAAAAAAATATCTGAGTAAAGATAATTAGGCAGGAAAGGAATAAAATCATGGCAGGAATTAAAATAATTACCGAAAACGTCGATCAGAAAACCTTTGAGGCACTGGCAGAGATTTGCCCCTTTGATGCCTTTTCATATGTAAACGCTCGTCTGGAAGTCACCGCCGCCTGTAAAATGTGCAAGATGTGTTTAAAAAACGGCCCCGCCGGGGTGCTTGAACTCGAAGAAGACGAAAAAATCAGTATCGACAAAAGCCTCTACAAGGGTATTACCGTCTATGTCGATCACATTGAAGGAGTGATTCATCCGGTTACCTTTGAACTGATTGGCAAGGCCCGGGAACTGGCCGCCGTCATCGGTCATCCGGTTTACGCCCTGTTTATGGGCACCAACATCACGGCCGAAGCCAGTGAGTTGCTTAGCTACGGGGTTGATAAAGTCTTTGTCTATGATCAGCCGGAGCTAAAGCATTTTGTGATTGAGCCCTATGCCAACGTCCTGGAAGACTTTATCGAAAAGGTTAAACCGTCTTCGATTTTAGTGGGTGCTACCAACGTCGGCCGGTCGCTGGCCCCCCGGGTGGCTGCCCGTTACCGCACTGGCCTGACCGCCGACTGCACCATTCTGGAAATGAAAGACAATACCGATCTGGTTCAGATCCGGCCAGCCTTCGGCGGCAATATCATGGCCCAGATTGTTACTGAAAACACCCGTCCTCAGTTTTGTACCGTCCGTTATAAAGTCTTCTCGGCTCCGGAACGGGTCGCCAATCCCTGGGGCAGCGTGGAAGTGATGGAAATTGGCAAAGACAAGCTGGTATCCGCCATTTCGGTGCTGGAAGTCATTAAAAAAGAAAAAGGGATTGACCTGTCGGAAGCTGAAACCATTGTGGCCGTTGGCCGGGGCGTGAAATGCGAAAAGGATTTGGAGATGATCCAAGAGTTTGCTGAAAAAATCGGCGCCACCGTGGCCTGTACCCGGCCTGGTATCGAAGCTGGCTGGTTTGATGCCCGCCTGCAGATTGGCCTCAGCGGCCGAACCGTTAAACCGAAACTGATCATCGCACTGGGGATTTCCGGGGCCGTTCAGTTTGCCGCCGGGATGCAGAATTCAGAATATATCATTGCCGTGAACAATGATCCTAAAGCACCGATCTTTAACATTGCCCATTGCGGCATGGTCGGCGATCTCTATGAGGTCATTCCGGAACTGTTAAAAATGATTGCCGATCCGGAAAGTGCTGCCGCCGGGAAAACCGTGGCAATGCCGGAAGCCATGGAAACACCAGAAAGGATGGTTGGCTAAGATGAATTACAAAAAAGTGGAAACAAACGATATCGATTTTTTAAAGGCCCTGATTCCCGCCGAACGGATTTTTGTTGGCGATCAGATTGGTGAAGATTTTAGTCATGATGAGCTGGGTAGCATTCATTCCTATCCGGAAGTGCTGATCAAAGTCACCACCACCGAAGAAGTTTCTAAAATCATGAAATATTCCTATGATCATAATATCCCAGTCGTCGTCCGGGGGTCCGGTACCGGCCTGGTGGGGGCCTGTGTGCCACTGTTTGGCGGGATCATGTTAGAAACCACGCTGATGAATAACATTCTTGAGCTGGACTCAGAAAACCTGACCGTTACCGTGGAACCCGGCGTCCTCTTAATGGAACTGTCGAAATTTGTGGAAGAGCACGATCTTTTTTACCCCCCCGATCCCGGTGAAAAATCGGCGACCATTGCCGGTAATATCAGCACCAACGCCGGTGGTATGCGGGCTGTCAAATACGGTGTCACCCGGGACTATGTCCGGGGTCTAACGGTGGTTCTGTCAAACGGTGAAATCATCGAGTTGGGCGGAAAAATCGTTAAAAACAGCTCCGGTTACAGCTTAAAAGATCTGGTCGTCGGCTCCGAAGGAACCCTTTGTGTGATCACCAAGGCGATCTTAAAACTGCTGCCGCTGCCCAAGATGACCTTAAGCCTCTTGATTCCCTTTGATAATATCAGCGATGCCGCCGGAATTGTGCCCAAGATCATCAAATCCAAGGCGATCCCCACAGCCATCGAATTTATGGAACGCCAGACGATTCTCTTTGCTGAAGATTTCCTCGGTAAAAAATTCCCCGATTCTTCCAGCAATGCCTACATCCTCTTGACCTTTGATGGCAACTCCAGGGAACAGGTGGAAGCCGAATACGAAGTGGTGGCAAACCTTTGTCTGGCCGAAGGCGCCAAAGATGTCTATATTGTTGATACCGCCGAGCGGAAAGAATCGGTCTGGTCAGCCCGGGGCGCCTTTTTGGAAGCGATTAAAGCCTCGACCACCGAAATGGATGAGTGCGACGTGGTGGTACCGCGAAATCGGATTGCCGAGTTTATTGAGTTTACCCATGAACTGGCTGCCGAAATGAATGTTCGGATTCCCAGCTTTGGGCATGCCGGTGACGGCAACCTGCATATCTATGTCTGTCGGGACCAGCTTGACCAACAGGCATGGGAAGCCAAGCTTAACGAAGCGATGGACCGGATGTATGCCAAGGCCCTGACTTTTAACGGACTGGTTTCCGGCGAACACGGCATCGGCTATGCCAAACGACAATATCTGCTCAACGATTTTGGCACAGAACATCTGGCCCTGATGGCTGGCATTAAACAAACCTTTGATCCGAAAAACCTTTTAAATCCTAAAAAAGTCTGTCAGATGTAGGAGGGCATATGGATAACCTGTTACTCTTCTTTATCGCCCTGATCCCGGTGATCTGGCTGATTGTCTCGCTGGGGGTCTTAAAGATCCCCGGCCAGAAGGCCTGTCCGATTGCCCTGGCGATGACCATTGGACTCAGTATTCTGGTCTGGCAGATGCCGGTACTCGATAGCCTGACGGCTGCCCTGGAAGGGGCGGCGATGGCGATCTGGCCGATCTTCCTGGTCATTATTGCGGCCGTTTTTACCTATAACCTGGTGACCCACACCGGCGGCATGGAAACCATTAAAAAAATGATGAGCTCGGTCTCCACCGATCAGCGGATTCTGGTTTTAATTCTGGCCTGGGGTTTTGGTGGTTTTCTGGAAGCCATTGCCGGTTTTGGTACCGCCGTGGCGATTCCCGCCAGCATTCTGGCGGCCCTGGGCTTTAACCCGGTCTTTGCCGCCATCATCTGTCTGATTGCCAACACCACTCCGACGGCGTTCGGGGCCATCGGCTTGCCTGTCAGCACCCTGGCATCAGTTACTGGCCTCAATGTAAACGATTTGTCCTTTACCATTGCCATCCAGTTGTTTGTGATGATTGTAATTATTCCGTTCATCCTGGTCAGCATTACCGGCAAAAGTGTCAAAGCCATAAAAGGGGTCTTCCTGATTACCCTGATGGCTGGTTTATCCTTCGGCTTACCGCAGATTTTTGTCGCTAAGTATTTAGGCGCCGAACTGCCAGCGATTGTCGGCTCGGTCATCTGTATGGCGGTGGTGATTACCATGGCCAAGGTCTTTTATAAGGATACCGCTGCTAAAAATATCGAAAAGATTCCGCTCAAGACCGCCGTTATGGCCTGGCTTCCCTTTATTCTGGTCTTTGCCATTATTATTCTCTGTTCGTCGCTGTTCCCGGCCATCAACGGGCTGCTTAAACAAGTCAGCACCACGGTGCAGATTTACACCGGCCCCCACGGCAAGCCGATGACCTTCTATTGGCTGGCCACCCCGGGAACCCTGATTATCATCGCCACCTATCTGGGCGGCCTGATTCAAGGCGTCAAGTTCGGGACGATTTCCACGATCCTTGGCAAAACCGTCAAGCAGATGTTTAAATCGGCGATTACGATCATGTCGATTGTGGCGCTGGCCAAGGTGATGGGTTACAGCGGCATGATTGGCGTCATTGCCCAGATTCTGGTGCTGGTCACCGGCGATTTCTACCCCCTGATTGCGCCGCTGATCGGGGCCCTGGGGACCTTTGTTACCGGCAGTGACACATCCGCCAACGTCCTCTTTGGCGGGCTTCAGGTCGAGGCCGCCAACGCCATCGGCATGAGTCCCTACTGGCTGGCCGCCGCCAACACCGCTGGTGCCACCGCCGGCAAGATGATCTCACCCCAGAGTATTGCCGTGGCCACCGCCGCCACCGGGATTATTGGCAGCGAGGGCAAGATTCTCCAGGCCACGATGAAGGTTTGCGCCGTCTATGTCATCATCATCGGACTGGTGGTCTATTTCGGAGCACCGCTGATTGTCGGGCTGTTGAGCACCTTTGGATAATTCGTATGTCAAATGAAAAAAGTAACGTATCAGTTGAATGAAATATTGCAATGTAGGGGCGATCCGTGATCGCCCGTCACTGCTCAAATGCCATATGAATCGATGAAGTACTTAAACTCAACTGATATCAAATAAAAGAAAAATTAAATAAAGAGAAGTCATCTTTGAAAGTTAAGACATTAGCAGAAATTAGAATTCTGTTAATGTCTTTCGTCTAATCAGAAAGGATACGTTTATGGAAATCAAAATACCTTATGGAAAAGAAAAACAAGCGTTGGTGCTTGATGAGGCGTGCCTAAATGGCGTGTTGCTCTCGCAGATTGAAGACTATCATCCCGAGCAAACTGAGAGCGAGTTGGTGGCAGCAGCGATTGCTAACCCCGAGGGCTCAGAGCCGCTTTGTCAGCTGGCCGTGGGCAAACAAAAGATCGTGATTATTGCCAGTGACCATACCCGGCCGGTGCCCAGTAAAATTATTATGCCGCTGATGCTAAAAGAAATCCGCCGGGGCAATCCCGATGCGGAGATCACCATCTTGATTGCCACCGGTTTTCACCGTCTGACCACCCGGGAGGAACTGGTCGGCAAATTTGGCGAAACCATTGTTGATAGCGAAAAAATCGTCGTCCATGATTCCGGCGATGACGGCAGCCTGGTGGAAATCGGCACCCTGCCCTCCGGCGGGGCGCTGATCATCAACAAGTTAGCAGCGGAGGCTGATCTGCTGGTTTCGGAAGGCTTTATTGAGCCCCATTTCTTTGCCGGTTTTTCCGGCGGCCGGAAGAGCGTGCTGCCGGGTATTGCCAGCCGCATCAGTGTGCTGGCCAATCATTGCGGTGAATTCATTGCCCATCCTAAGGCCCGGACCGGGGTGATTGAGGGAAATCCCCTCCATATCGATATGCTCTACGCCGCCCGCACCGCCAAGCTGGCCTTTGTGGTCAATGTCGTGATCAATTCTGAAAAAGAGGTGATCTATGCCGTCGCCGGGGATTGCGATGCCGCCCACATCAAGGGCCGGACCTTTCTCGAAAAACTCTGCAAGGTCAAGGCCACCCCCAGCGATATCGTCATCACCAGCAACGGCGGCTACCCGCTGGATCAGAACATTTATCAGGCCGTCAAAGGGATGACCGCTGCTGAAGCCGCCGTCAAGCCCGGCGGGGTGATTATCATGCTGGCCAAGTCAGGCGATGGCCACGGCGGGGCCGCCTTTTTTAACACCTTCCGGGATGAGAAAAATCTGGAAAAAATGCTGGCCGGTTTTGTCAGCACCCCCCGCAACGAAACCATCCCCGATCAGTGGGAAGCTCAGATCCTGGCCCGGATTCTTTTAAAAGCCAAGGTCATTTATATCTCGGCTGCCCCGGATGAGATGATTAAAGAATTCCAGATGACCCCGGCCAAGGATGTCAATGCGGCGCTGGCAATGGCAAGAGCGTATCTGAACAATGAAGCCGCCACCGTCACGGTGATCCCCGATGGGGTGGCGGTGATTGTGGAGTAAAAAAACCGAAAGGGAAAAAGCCCATTTCTTAAATTTGAAGCAGTAGGCTTTACAGATGATGAGTAGCATGGTACAATTATTTGTACAAGATATAGTACAAATAAGAATATGAGGTGGAAAAAATGTTAGCCGTAAATTATTCAACCATTCGCAGTAAGTTAAAAGATTATTGTGATAAAGCCACCGACGAAAATGAGACTGTCATTGTAACCCGTAAGGATGAAAAGAATGTGGTCATTATGAGCCTGGATAAATACAACGAAATCATGAGAACGGCCCGTAATGCCGAATATCTTGATATGATTGACCGCAGCATCGAACAAGTCAGACAGGGCAAAGTGGTTGTCAAATCAATGGCCGAGTTAGAGGCGCTGGCTGATGAGTAATCTGACCTTTTCGGATAAGGGCTGGGAAGACTATCTCTATTGGCAATTGACCGATAAAAAGATGTTGCGGAGAATAAATGAATTGCTAAAAGATATTCAACGAAATGGCTATACCGGAATTGGTAAGCCTGAGCCCCTGAAGTATCGTAAAGCATGGAGCCGGCGCATCGATTTGGAACACCGTCTGGTCTATGCCCTGGATGAAGATGGAAATATTTATATTCTTTCGCTCAAAGGACATTATCAGGATTAAAAAAAAGCGAGGTTTAAGCGGTTAAGCTTAGACCTCGCTATTTTTATAAAGCGGTAAACTTATAATTCACCCTGCTCAGCGGCCACCGGGCCATCGAGCAGCAGATAGGACGTTAGCTTAATCGCAAAGACAAGGCTGTCGGGATGATTAAGAATTTCTGCCAGTTCCGGATGTTTTTCGGCGAACGTGGTCTTGATCGGGAGGACTTTGGCATCGGTCAGGGGCGTAAATAAACCGGCAAAGGTCACCGAAACGATGTTGGCTCCCTGGCCTTGGTGCTGGCGGCTATCGACCAGGACACTGACCCGGGGATTGGCCAGCAGATTCTTAAATTTGCGCGACTCCCGGGTGGAGACCAGATAAAGTGTCCCCAGATCGTCGCTGGGCAGATAGGTCATCAACGAGCAATAGGGGTTGCCCGCGGCTTCGGTACATAAAACACAGAGGGAATTGTCGCGCAGAAGCGATTCCAGTTTAGCTAACATATTACCACCTTTCATCAGCGGGAGGAAGGGGAAGCCATCCTCTGGGCCGCATAAATAAATTTTGACAGGCCAGGGATGGTTCTTCTGAACCACCCGGATAATCACCGTAAAGGAATCCTTAACGGTTGCGGATGTTAATCTGATTATAGCACAGGTAGGTAGCCTTGGGTAAAAAATCAGCTTGAATGGGTGGGGTGGTGATGATTAATCAGCTGGAAACGGGGTATAACATAAACACCATAAACTAATTTTACAGGAGGTGCACGATGATGAAGGTTAGTGCCAAAAACTGGGGTTTGATCGGGTTTGTGTTGCTTTGTTCACTGGTTCTACTAACCGGCTGCGGTCAGCCGGCGGGGCAAAAAGACAGCTCTGATCAAGTGGCTGGACAGACGACGGAAAAAGAGAGCACGGATCAGGCTGGCGAAAATGTCAGTGATTTTTTCAACAAGGTGCAAATCGGCCAGACCAAAGCGGAAGTCGATGCGGCATTGGGTGTCACCCCGACATCCCCGGTGGAAGGGGCGTTTGATTATGTGGATGAAAATGGTAATGGGGTGACCGTCATTTTTATGGAACGGAGTCTCGGCGATGGCAGTCCCAAGGTTGCTTTATCTAAAAAGTTGATCGGGACCGAAAAATATATCATCGCAGCGACGGATGATCAACGGATAACCGAGGAGCAAGCCGAAAAGATTATCGAAGGGATGACCTATGATGAGGTCAAAGGGATTTTAGGACAGGACGGATTTGTGGTGAGTGAGACTGAAGGGAGTGGCGGTGCCATTACAACCGAACGGTATTGGGTCAAGCCGGGGATCGCCTCAATGCTCAGTGTCACCTTTGCTGGCCCAGCGGGAAGCGATCTCAGTACCTTTATCTTGAATTTTTAGCGACGATCAAGGATCAGATAAGGCTTAACAATTTCAGCTTATCAAAAAAGTGCCACCGCTTTTAGTTGTGGCACTTTTTTTAGTGAGGACAGGGATGGGATGATGGGGGGAAGGCAGGGCTTGGTGAGCAGCCCGGGACTACCCCCTGGAGCTGGCCTTTCTTTATCAGGGGGTGCGGTTTTGTGAGCTGAAATCGGCGGCGGCGCTTAAAAATTTGACATTTGTTAAATAAAGTGAATAGGGGGAAGGAACGTGGCGAAAAACGGTGATTTCTTCTAGCCATTTAAGCGGTTGAGGCGTATAATTAAAAAGACTGACAAATTTTAGGTGCGTAACGAAATGAAGGGGGTCAAATTCATGGGGAAGAGCCATTTGTCTGAAGAAGACATCAAAGCCAGATACATCACACCGGCCATCACGACGGCCGGATGGGATCTCAATAAGCAGGTGCGATTAGAATACGCCTTTACCGCCGGGCGGATTATTTTGCGGGGCAATATCACCGCCAGAGGCAAGCAGAAACGGGCGGACTATCTGCTATCATATAAAAACAATTTTCCGCTGGCGATTGTTGAAGCCAAAGATCAGAATCATCCGGTGGGGGCGGGGCTCCAGCAAGCCATTGAGTATGCCCGGGTTTTGGATGTTCCCTATGTTTACGCCTCAAACGGCGAGGGTTTTGTGGAGCAAAATTTGCTTACCGGTACCGTCAGGGAACTGAAGCTGAGCGAATTCCCAGCGCCGGAAGCTTTGTATCAGCGCTACCGCGAGGATAAGGGCATTGACGGCGCCAAAGAAAAGGTGATGTTTGCGCCTTACTACTATGTGCCCAATTATAAAACGCCCCGCTATTATCAACGGGTGGCCATTAACCGGACCGTCGAGGCGGTGGCCAACGGGCAAAACCGGGTGCTGGTGGTCAGTGCCACCGGCACCGGAAAAACCTTTATGACCTTTCAGATCATTTACCGGTTATGGAAATCGGGCCTGAAGAAAAAAATCCTTTTTCTGGCCGACCGCAATGTTTTACTCGATCAGACCATCACCGGTGATTTCAAGCCCTTTTGCGGCAAAATGACCAAGGTACAGCATAAAAATCTGGACAGCTCCTATGAAATTTATCTGGCATTGTATCAGCAGTTGGCTGGCGATGAGGGCGAGGAAACCTATCGTCAGTTTCAGCCAAACTTTTTTGATCTGATTGTCATTGATGAGTGTCACCGGGGCAGTGCCCGGGAAGAATCGGCCTGGCGCAAAGTGCTGGATTATTTCACCGCTGCCACCCATATCGGCTGCACCGCCACCCCCATCGAAACCAAGGATGCCTCCAGCTTTACCTATTTTGGCGAGCCGATTTATGAATACTCCTTGAAGCAGGGCATTGATGACGGCTTTCTGGCTCCCTATAAGGTCATCCGCATTGGCCTTGATAAAGATCTTGAAGGCTATCGCCCGGAGCTTGGCAAGGTTGACAAACATGGCTATGTCATCGAAGACCGGGAATACAATATCAAAGACTTTGACCGCAATCTGGTCATTGATGACCGCACCCGGGTGGTGGCCGCCAAAATTACCGAGTTTTTAAAAAAGACCGACCGTTTCAGCAAAACCATTGTTTTTTGTGTCGATATCGAACACGCCGAACGGATGCGCCAGGCTCTGATTAATGAGAATAAAGATCTCTACGCCCAAAACGACCGCTATATCATGCGGATCACCGGGGATAACGACGAGGGCAAGGCCCAGCTGGAAAACTTCATCGATGAAGAAAGCTGCTATCCGGTGATTGCCATCACCAGCAAACTGATGACCACCGGGGTTGATGCCAAGATGTGCAAACTGATTGTGCTGGAGAACAACATCAACAGCATGACCGAGTTCAAGCAGATTATCGGCCGGGGCACCCGGCTGCTGGAGGACTACGGCAAAACCTATTTTACGATCATGGATTTTCGCAATGCCAGCCGCCTGTTTGCCGATCCGGCCTTCGACGGTCAGCCGGAAGTGGTGATTGACCTGGGTGGTGATGATCCGGTAATTGACCCGCTGCCCCCGACTGATGAAGGGGAAGGGGATGTTATCGGCGGCGATGGGGTTAAAGAAGACGGCGGGGACTTTGTCATCGGCGATCCCCCGCCATTTGTCGATGATGGAGACGACAAACCGAAAAAATATTATCTTGGCGATATAACCGTCCGGGTTCTTTCCGAACGGGTACAATATGTCGACAAGGACGGCAAACTGATCACCGAAAGCCTGATCGACTACACCCGCAAAAATATCCGCAACCAGTTTAGTAACCTTGATGATTTTCTGCGCAGCTGGACAAAAGCTGCGAAAAAGCAGGCAATTATTGAGGCGTTAAAAGACGATGGGGTGCTGTTGGAGGCTGTCCGGGAAGAAATGGGCCAGACCGAGTTGGACGACTTTGATCTGATTTGCCACATTGCCTATGACAAGGCTCCGCTGACCAAAAAAGAACGGGCCGAGAATGTCCGAAAGCGGCATTATCTGTATAAATATTCCGACACCGCCAAACAGGTGATTGAGGCGCTGCTTGATAAGTATGCCAATGACGGCATTGGCGAGATCGAAGATACCAAGGTGCTGCAACTGATAGAGTTTGCCAAAATCGGCAGCCCAATGAAGATCGTCAAGGCCTTTGGGGGTAAAAAAGCCTACCTTGAGGCCGTCATGGAACTGGAAAATGAAATCTATTATGCATAAGCAACATAAATAAAAGAAGGCAGGAAATAAATGGCAATTAGTAACTTAGTAAAACGCATCCAGGATGTAATGCGCAACGACTCCGGCGTCAATGGCGATGCCCAGCGGATTGAACAGATCGTCTGGATTCTGTTTTTAAAAATATATGATGCAAAAGAAGAAGCCTGGGAACTGATTAATGACAACTACCGCTCAATCATTCCCGACCATCTTAAATGGCGGGAGTGGGCCGTCGATCATAAAGACGGACAGGCCCTGACCGGCGATGCCCTGCTTGATTTTGTCAATAACACCCTCTTCCCGACCCTGAAGAACTTGGAAATTGATGAAACCACCCCGATGAGTCAGGTGATTGTCCGCTACGCTTTTGAGGATGCCAACAATTACCAGAAAGACGGGGTATTACTGCGCCAGGTGGTCAATATCATCGATGAGATTGATTTTACCGAATACACCGAGCGCCACGAGTTTGGGGCCATCTATGAAGCCTTTCTCAAGGATTTGCAGAGTGCCGGTAATGCCGGGGAGTTCTACACCCCCCGGGCGGTCACTGATTTTATGGTTGCCGTGGTCAAGCCGGTACTGGGTGAAAAAATTGGCGACTTTGCCTGTGGCACCGGCGGTTTTCTGACATCGGCCCTGGCCGCCCTTGATGGGCAGGTGGGCAATTCCCTGGAGAAGCGGGAGCTGTATAACCGCTCGGTTTACGGCATTGAGAAAAAATCCCTACCCCATCTGCTCTGCGTGACCAATCTACTGATCCACGACATCGATGATCCCAATATCCTCCACGGCAATGCCCTGGAAACCGACTATAAGGAATTGCGCAAGATGGACGCCTTCGATGTCATTCTGATGAATCCCCCCTATGGTGGCAGCGAGAAGGACAGCGTCAAAATCAATTTCCCGACAGAACTGCGGAGCTCCGAAACCGCCGATTTGTTTATGAATGTGATTATGTATCGGCTGAAGCAAAACGGCCGCTGCGGGGTAATCATCCCTGATGGCTTTTTATTTGGTACCGATAATGCCAAGTTTAACATCAAGAAAAAGCTGACCAGTGAATTTAACCTGCATACCGTTGTGCGCCTGCCCCACAGCGTTTTTGCCCCCTACACCTCGATCCGCACGAATATTCTATTTTTTGATAAAACCGCCCCCACCAAAGAAATCTGGTTCTACCGGGTCGATATGCCGGAAGGCTATAAGAATTTTTCAAAAACCCGGCCGATGAAGCTGGCTCATTTTGAGGAAGCCTTAAGCTGGTGGGACAACCGGGAAGAAATCGAAGTCGACGGCTTTGCCAAGGCTAAAAAATACAGCCTGGATGAGATTATCGCCCGCAGCTACAACCTCGATTTGTGCGGCTTTCCTCATGAAGAAGAAGTGATTCTTGATCCCCTGCCGCTGATTCAGGAATATCAGGAAAAACGGGCCTCCCTGAATGATCAAATTGATCATGTGCTGGAACAGATTACGGCCATGCTTGAGGAAAATTAGATGAAAGCGCAGGATTTAAAAAACAGCATTCTGCAGCTGGCGATCCAGGGGAAACTGGTGGGGCAGCGGGAAGAAGAGGGCACGGCCCGGGAGCTGCTTAAAAAAATTGACGCCGAGAAGCAGGCGCTGCTAAAGGACGGGAAGATTAAAAAACAGAAAGCGCTACCGGGGATTACGGAAGATGAGATACCCTTTGAGATACCGGAGAGTTGGGAATGGGTGCGGCTGGGGGAGATAACTCATAACTGGGGGCAGAAAAAGCCTGATGTAACATTTGATTATATTGATGTTGGATCGATAGATAACATCAAAGGTATTCTTAGTAATAACGAAAATCTTATGAATCCAGAAGATGCACCATCAAGAGCGAGGAAAATTGTAAACGAAGGTACAGTGCTGTATTCGACGGTAAGACCATATTTATTGAATATTTGTATTGTTGACAAAGAGTTTGTTCATGAGCCAATTGCAAGTACGGCTTTTGCGGTTTTACATCCCTTTAACGGCATTAATAGTTATTTTCTTTATTTTGTTCTTCGAAGTCCTATGTTTAGTTCCTATGTAAGTTCTGTTATGAAAGGTGTTGCGTACCCGGCAATCAATGATAATAGCTTGCTAGGTGGATTACTCCCTCTCCCCCCACAGGCTGAACAAAAACGCATTGTCGCAATAATCGAAGCCTTAATGCCATATATCGATCAATACGATGTTGCCTATACCGAAGTGGAAGCGCTTAATAAAAAATTCCCGGAAGAGCTCAAAAAGTCGATTTTACAGTATGCCATCCAGGGCAAGTTGGTTATGCAGCGCAAAGAAGAGGGCACCGCCGAAGTACTCTATCAGCAGATTCAGGCCGAAAAGCAAAAGCTGATTAAGGAAGGCAAGATCAAAAAGGCCAAAGCCCTGCCGGAGATTACGGACGATGAGATTCCCTTTGATATTCCGGAGAGTTGGAAGTGGGTGAGGTTGGGGGAGATTGTTTCAATTTTAGGTGATGGAATCCATGGTACACCTATATATAATGAAAAAGGTGACTACTATTTTATAAATGGTAACAATTTAAATGAAGGAATAATAGAAATAAAAGATAATACAAAAAAAGTTGATGTAGAACAATTTCATAAACACAAAAGAGAACTTAATAAAAATACAGTGTTGGTTTCAATTAACGGTACAATTGGTAATATTGCATTTTATAGTGGTGAAAAAGTTATACTTGGAAAAAGCGCTTGCTATTTTAACCTTATGATTGAAAATTTAAAGTACTATCTATACTTGATTATCAAGACAAAGTACTTTACAGATTATGCAATCAAAAGAGCGACTGGTACAACGATTAAAAATGTCTCATTAATGGCAATGAAAGAGTTTATCTTACCTCTCCCCCCGCTGGCAGAACAAAAGCGCATCGTAGCAAAAATCGAAGCTTTAATGCCGTATATCGATAAATATGAGTGCTGATTATTTAAATTTTGTAATGTAATTTGTGGCTTTATAAAAAGAAGGGTATGCAGATGAGCGAAAAAAACTACCAGCTTAGAACATTTATTTCAAAAATTTTAATTGCCCTTATTATATCATTAATATTTTTCAGCACGGTTAAAATCAATTTGTGCGTTTTCTTTATCGTGTTCGCATTTATATGGGCAGTGGTGATTATTAACAGTCGAATATCTGACAATATCAAGCTTTACGATTCTTTGATACTGATTTCACTTGGTATTCTTGCAGGCATTATTGCATTGCAATATGCCGAAATCCTAAAAATTGATGTGATTGAATTTAAGTTTATGAGTGCTTATGCGGCCTTTCTTGCGATGATCTCACTTTATACATGGCTCAAGAATTCACAAGAAGAAGAAACCGAAGCTCTAAAACCGCTAAGGAAAAGGCAAAGAGATTTAGAACGGCTTTTGTCTTATGTCGAAATGTTTGAAATCATTGCACTGAACGGGAGATGGGGAACTGGAAAAACATTTTTAGTTAACGAATTAAAGAAAAATCCGCAAATTAAGGAAAAGTACGAGATGATTGAAATTGACGTTCTAACTTGCGATTTGAATGAACTCTTGCTGATTCTAGTCAAAGAAATGGAAAGGCTTTTATTAAGAAATCGAATTGTTTCCAGGTATTCAAATAAGCTTAAAGTGTTATTAGGTAGCAACAAGTTTTTGGTTCAATTGCAGTCTTTGTTTTTGGACAGCACACAATCTTTTGCAGAGGCAATCAAAGGCCTGCAGAATGAAATATCACGCCTTAAAAAAGATGTTTTAATAATTTACGAAGATATTGATCGAATTAATGATGTGAATATTATAAAAAGAATCTTTAGCATCAATGAAAAACTTGCAAATAAAAAAATTAGAATCATATATCAGTACCATGAAGAAAATCTCAAAAATATGGGCTTTACTGATGACTATCTGGAGAAATACTTACCGTTCAAATTAAATGTGACTGAAAGTGACTTATTTGAGACGATTCTCTTTATCTTGAAAAAAGATATGATCAAAGAAAGTTTGCTTAAAATCGAAGATTTTAATTTTTTGAGAAAAGAGTTACAAGCTACAAAAACTACATTTCTAAGCAGTTATTTTGATATCGGTATAGAGGTTTATTCACAATTTACCAATTTACCTTTTCGTAAGGTTGAAAATTTCTGTGCCGAATTGGTTAGTACATTGAAAAAATATGATTATAAAGAGTATAAGGAAACGGTGATTGCGTTTTTTGTAGTAAAACATTTTATAACATCAGTCTACGAGCAATTAACCATTGAAAGAGGCTTGTTGGAAGCAATAAGGTTTGAGGTTGAAGGCGAATATTATTCGTTGGCAGAATTAAGAGAATTAAAAAAACAAGACAAACTTTGGACATATCAACTTCAGAAAATTATTGATATTGAAGAAAATAAAATGAAATTTGGCGTTTTGAATCTATTTAACTATGAAAATATTGAGATAGAAGACGATATACCGCCTGAAAAGAAGTGGAAAAATATGATCGAAGAATCAGATCGATCAATAACCCAAAGAATTAGTAATGAAAAGAAAGATCAAATCATTTGGAATTTATTAGCAGCTGGTAAATCAGAACTCACGGATTATGAATTTTGTGGAAAAAAGCTTGTTGAAGATGTATTTAGTGAACCGAAAGAAAGAAGAGTTGCAGCATATAATTTGTTTCGCCAATGTTTATTTACATTGAATAAGAATGAATTTGACAACGGAACCATGTTTTTGTTTGGGATTCCACCATTTATCCAGTTATTTAAAGCCTTCCGCACTTTGGTTGATGGGGATCAATATGTAAAAGAACTCGTCGATTTATATTTTGACATTGAAAAAATAGACTCAATCGATGAAAAGGTAATAAGGACATTAAATTATGTGCTGTTGCCTGATATTGATGTATATGTGCATATTATTAAGAAATTCAATCAGTTAAATATAAAAGGCAATCTTAATTTACATGAATGTTTTGTAACCTTTGTCAATAAGCACTTGTGCGAAGCTTTGGCAAATCTCGGTTTTATCAACACACACCGCTATTTTGGTTTTAGTTCGGGAACAATTGATAGTGTAAAAAAACTGTTTGTGGGGGATTTGGAAAAAATTAAAGCGGAAATAATATCGCTGCAAGAAAATTTATTTGAATTTATAAAATATGATAAAATAAATGAAGATATCTCAGTGATAGTTGCGTTTGTTGAAAAGCTGATCGAGATTATTCAATTCCCGAGTGAACTCAAAGTAACAGACAAACCATTTAATGTGGAAACGAAATTTGGAAGTAGATTTGTCAATCAGGAAGAGTTTGATCGTCTTAAGCAATTGTTGTTAAATAGAAATGGCACTGCGATTGAAGAAGTTGTAAAAAGCTATCAAGCAGGAAAAATCACACCTTATGAAATTAACAAATTAAGAAATAAAAATGAAACAAATCAATAAGTGAATTTGAAGGTTGGGTTGGTCTGAATTTGTCATTTGTTTTCAGTAAAATACTTAGCCTATTATTTAAGATTGTGAGGAAGATTTTGAAAAGAGATATGGAACTTATAAGAAAAATACTATTGACCGTTGAAGAAAAATATGTTGATACCTGGTTGCATAGTAATGAAATAGAAATTGATGGCTATGACATGAAAACAATTGGTTATCACTGTGCTGTTTTACACGACGCAGGTTTGCTCTATGACTATAAAGGGCAATATGGTGATGGTGAATTGCTGCAATTTGGTGTGGGAAGATTAACATGGGATGGACACGAATTTTTAGAAAAAATCAAAAGCGACACAGTTTGGAACAAAACAAAGGATACAATTACCACAAAAGGTATTCCGTTTGTACTGGATGCGGTAAAAGAAATTGCAACCTCAATAACAACTTCAATGATAAAAACAGCAATCACAGGTTTGTGATATGCCCCTCTGGGCAACACAAGGGACGGAGGTTTTGTGCAATGATGTAGTGAGTGTTGGAACTGGGGTTACGGTACGGGCCGCTTTAATGATTAAAAATTCTGTTTCGAAAGGAATTGTTCCATGAAGAAATTTATCGATCCTCAAAAAAGTCTAGAAATCGTTTCAAATAGTTTACAGAAGACATACGATGCTGGGAAAAAAGCGACCGAAAACATTCAAAAAGGTGCCAAGTTTTTATCTGATAAAACGGTAAATGACAGTTATTTACGCCGGTTAAAAAAATATAGTCCAATTTTCCCTGAATTTTATTGTAGTCCAGATTTTAACACTCCCAACATAATTATGATTGTTGATGATGCGGTGAGACGTGGTATTGATGTCTGTGAGGGTTCAATTGGTTGGCTTGGCAAAGAAAATGATATTGAAATTCTCTATCTTTATGATAACGCAATAGAAAAGAGTGGGCTACAGTTCATCCCGATGGTGACCTGCGACGCCGTTTATTGTGTGGATAGTTTTGACAGTAATCGATTTATCAAAGCGGATTATGTTTTTACGAGAGCACATGAAGAAAGAATTGCTGAGTTGAAACATATTGCTTTTTCATTAGGCGCAAAGCGTTGTTCAATTGAAATAAGTGAATCGAACATGGAATCAAATTTAAAAAATAAAGAAAAGAAATTTAGTGAAGAGGTTAATTTTGTAGATCAAGGAGTTTCGACAGCTGAAAAATTCGAACAGAATATGTCAAAAAAGGAAAGTAGTCATCGAAGAGGAAAGACAGAAATACAATTTGAGGGCAGTAATAGTCCCAAAAGACCCGAACTTAAATGGTTTGCACATGACGGCAACATTAAGCGTCTCATCGAAATGAGATTCGAAAATAACAATGCGATCAAATCGGAAACTTTAGAAATAGCAGGTTCATCACTGACGACAATGTCTGAAAAAGCAGCATATGCTATGGATATGGCTGTTAAGAAGGCGGGGGCCAAAGGTAAGGTTAAAGGAAGTGCTGATATCAGTTCCCAGGTTGCAAAAGAGAGTCATAGTAAATTGATTTTCAGAATTGAATTTTAAAAAGAGACGGCAAAGTTATTGATAGTTAGCTCTTGGGATGGTGCTAGGTAGACTTGACTTAATCTTCGATGATTTCTAAAGGCATCATTAAAAAATTGGAAAGGCATGCAGTACCAAGTATATGATACCGGGAGATTAATGGGCTTTTTACTTGTTAATCGACCGGTCAAAATGCAGGTACGGTTTGTTTCATTAAGGCACCAATATTTTTAATAGCTGATAAACAGGAGAACAAAAATGGGGAAATACGGTAAAGGTTTAGGCAAAGAATTTGCGTTAGCAGTTCTTCAAGGTGAAGTTCCGGAAGTTTTCAACACAGAAGAATTGCGAAGATTTATTAAAAAGAGAGGGTGGAATCCACCCGAAACATATGTGAATGTATTATTGGCAAACAGTGCATCAACGACCCATAGTAAAAATTATCCAAATTATTTTAAGAGTATTGGGGATGGTCAGTATATGCTGTCTGATGAAATACAGAGTTTGTTATAATAGCTTGGTAAAGATAAATTCAGCAAATTATAGACAATTAAGAAGAGATAAGTGTGGAAAGTATGAATCAATTTAAATGCGGTGGTGGCAGATATGCGTGAAGTGAAGACGCAACACAAGGGGACGGAGGTTTTGTGCACTATAAACCAAGATCCACTGGATGGCATCAGACATGATCAATAATCCAGTCAAGCAGTTGCCGATCATCCATCTGACCAGCTGCCAGCTGGAGACCCAACTGGATCAGTTCATCATCGGTACAATCAGGTGTAAAGCCGTTCATTTCCAGAAATGTCAGCATAACCAGAATACCGATCCGTTTATTGCCATCGATAAATGCATGGTTATTGATCAGTGAAAAACCCAGACGAGCGGCTTTGGCCGGAACGGTTTGGTACAGATCTTCACCGTCAAAACTTTGAAAGGGCGCATTTAGAGCGGAATCCAGCAGCCCTTCATCCCGGAGGCCATAACAGCCGCCGGTTTCGTTAATCAGCATGGTGTGAAGCCGTAGCACCTGATGACGGGTCAGTCGCTTCATTTGGCTAATTCCTCAAAGGCGGCCTGATGTTTTTTCAAAATCCGTTTGGCTATGATTTCCACTTCTTCATCGCCAATGGTTTCTTCGGTTTGAAACTGGCTGAACTCAATCAGGACATAGCGGGGGGTATTGTTTTTTAAAATGATGGCAGCGCCGTTTTCATCCACAAGTCGGGCAACCTTGGAAAAATTCTGGTTGGCTTCGGAAATGGAAACTAAATTTTTGGTATTGATTTGCATTACAAGCACCTCCTAGTCTTTATACCATTGTACTATAATTTTAGGATAAATAAAACCTAAAAACATATCCATAAAGACACACTTAATTTAATCGTTGTTGAAATCCAAACAGAATTGCTAAAAAAACAAAAAAATCATTCAGGCTGAGAGCGGAAGAAGGAGAAAAAATGCTAGGGACACAAGGGGACTGCGGTTTCGGTACCAGTGCCAGGCACACTCAACTTATGAGATGAGATTCTTCCCTGCATTTTTCTTATCCTGTGGATGTATTCAAGGTTATCGTTAATATCAATAAGACCAGAAAAACCTCGCTTTTGTAAATTTTCAATGATCTGATTCAAGTCAAAAAAGAAAGAGGTGAACAATTACGATGTACAGAACCATAAAACCCAAACTTTCGACGAAAGAGCAGATTGAGCATCTGGAGAAAAAGGGTGTGAAATTTGTTCTGATTTCAAGAGAAGAAGCCACCGATTATTTAACAAAGCACAATAACTATTTCAAACTGACGGCGTATCGAAAGAATTTTCAAAAACATCCCGCTGGAAAATTTAAAGGGCAATACATTGGTTTAGATTTTCAAATGCTTAAAGATCTTGCGATTATTGATATGCGACTACGTTAGACACTTCTGCATATGGCACTTGATATTGAACATTTCGCAAAAGTAGAGTTATTGAAGGTTATTGAAAATTCCGATATTGACGCATATGATCTAGTCGAAGATTATATCAAGAACCTTGATGAGGTGCGGTTGAAAATCCTGAATGACGTGGAGGTAACAGTACCTGACACCAACGTATAAACTTTTTCAGAATAAATCAGTTGTGATGAATTACTTCTACGGTACACCTATAAAAATGTTCATGAACTTAATTAAAAAGGAGGCCACCCTTGAAAAAGAACGAATTCTTAACCACCAGTGTTGTTCAGGATTTTATGCACTGGCTGGAGCAGAAGATGGATCAGGCAGATTCCTTTTGCCATGGTTATCAGATGAAAAAACCAAATAGGCCCTGGGAATGCCACTCCATTTATTCGGCTTATGAAAATTACTGTTGGCCATTCCGTTTTCATGATCCCATCACTGAAGAACCCATTAGCGGCCAGTCTTTTGATAAAAGTGCATTGGCATTATCAAGTCTGTCCCAGGGCTTAAGAAGAAGTCTTGAGGATGGGGACCCCAAAATTTGTCGAAAACATTGCTATGCGGTTTTACAGTGGGGTGGTGTGCTTTCAAATAATGATAAACGAATCGATGGGCTGGGTGATGAGATCTGTGACTATTTGAAGCAGATCAAAACCAGATTGGCCGATGACCGGTCATCCGGTGACTATTATCAACCTGGGATGATCATGAATGCGGGTTTCACAAAAATCTATTCGTTGTGTATGGATGATTTCATTATCTACGATGGGCGAGTCGGTGCGGCTCTGGGGCTATTGGTTCGAAAATTCTGCGAAGCCTTTTCACTGGCAGCAGTTCCAGATGAACTGGCCTTTGCCTGGGGAAAAGGAAAAGAAAGTGCTTATAAACCAAGCGCCGAGAACCGCCGCAATCCCGGCAGCAAAAGATATCCGTTTCCTGAATTGAGCAATAATCCTAAACGGCATACTGAAAACAACATCCGGGCGAACTGGTTGATAAGAGAACTTGCCGACCAAACCGAATCGGAGTTTAAAAAGCTTGATCATGAGCTGCGAATACGGGCAATGGAGGCCGCTTTATTCATGATCGGTTATCAGGTAAAGGGCTTTTAAGCCGGGGGTTGGTGTTATTGTGTACACACGGTTGTTTGGCCCGGTCAGTTCGCCAAAAGTATCCCTAAGTGCCGGCACCCTTAACTTATTGCGCTACGCGTTACGGCACCGTCGAGCGTGGTCCGCAGTGCCAAATACACATAAATTAAACTCGTCGTACAGCATCGAGCAGTTTGAAAACGGGTGACAAAAATTTTGCACTTGTAATATTAAGAATTGAAGGAGATCAACTATGCCTCAATCAGAGATACTTTTATACCAGACCGAAGACGGTCGGACGAAAATTGAAGTCACCATGGATGGCAATACCGTCTGGCTAAGCCAGATGCAGATGGTAGAACTTTTTCAAAGTAGTAAATCGAATATCAGTGAACATATCAAACATGTTTTTGCTGAGGGAGAATTGGAAGAAGCCCCAGTTGTTCGGAAATTCCGAACAACTGGAAAAGATGGTAAAACATACAATGTGCAGTTCTACAACCTCGATGTCATCATTTCCGTCGGTTACCGTGTCAAATCCCACCGGGGTACCCAGTTTCGGATTTGGGCTACCCAACAGCTGAAAGAATACATCATCAAGGGTTTTATCATGAATGATGAATTATTAAAAAATGCCGGTGGCGGTAACTACTTCAAGGAACTGCTTAACCGTATTCGGGATATCCGCTCCAGCGAAAAAGTATTTTATCGACAGATACTGGACATTTATGCGACCAGTATCGACTATGAGCCGAATACCGAAATCACCCGGGAATTTTTTAAAACCATTCAGAACAAAATGCACGTTGCTGCCCATGGTCACACTGCTGCTGAGCTGGTGTATCTAAGAGCCAATGGAGAAGCGGAATTTATGGGGATGACAGCTTTTGATGGGGAACGGCCCCGCAAAGCTGACGCCAGCATTGCCAAAAACTATTTAAGCGAAGATGAAATTAATATCTTAAACCGCTTGGTCACCGCCTATCTGGAATTTGCCGAGCTGCAGGCAATCCGGCAGCAACCCATGTATATGAAAGACTGGATCGAAAAGCTCGATGATTTCATTAAAATGAGCGGCAGCGAATTATTAAACAGCGCCGGAAAAATAAGCCATGACCAGGCAAAGACAAAAGCTGAGCTGGAATATGAAACGTACCGGGAGAGAACAAAGCTCGACCTCACCCCAGTGGAGAAGGATTTTATCGACAGTCTGAAAGATACCCAAAAGAAAATCGAGAAAAAAAAGCCAATTAAATAAGCATGATCCTCTGGTGCCAGGCACCACTTAACTTTCAGACTTGACACTACCATCAATTTAAAGGAGAAATAAAAATGAATGTTTGGTTGCACAGAATTTCCCATTGTTATGAGGTTTCAGAGCCATTACTTGAGCAGAATTATTTAACCATTGGCTTTTCCGATTATGTAGAAAAATACGAATCATACCCTGATGACAAAACGATTCAGGAAAATTTTGAAAAAGATATGGCAAATATTTATGCTCAGAATTTCAGACAGCGTTTCAATTTAAGAAAGTTTTTGTTTGAATTCAAAGTGGGGGATCTTGTTATTGTACCTTCATGGGGGAAGTTCTCAGTCTACCGAATTCTTGATCTTGCGGTGCCAATGATCAGACTTCCCCAAGAAGTATTGGACGCAGCAAAAATAAATGCCTATTTTGGCAAGGATGGGCTTTTATGGGAAAAGAAAACGGATCAAGAAATTGATCTCGGCTTTTTTATTAAGGTTGAGCCGGTTAAACAGAATATTCCAAGAGATGGTTATTGCAGCTCAGCATTAATCTCCCGCATGAAGATTCGCAATGCAACGGCAATGATTACAGGTTTAGAAAAAGATGTACTCGAGGCAGTCCGACGGCATGAAGAAAATAATCCGATTGATTTTCACGATGAAGCGAGTAAAGTAATCAGAGACCATCTGAAAAAAATAATACTGGATAAATTGGATGATATTCGGTTTGAAAAGCTGGTGCTCTGGTATCTAAAAAAAATTGGGGCAACTGAAGCCTATATCCCGGCTAAAAATGAATCCGGCAAAGAGGACGGGGCGGATGCGGATGTTGTGGCGATTTTTGAACTGTTCAAGGTGATTATTTATGTACAGGTGAAACACCATGATGGTCAAACATCGGATTGGGCGGTACAACAAATTGCAAAATATAAAGAGCAAAAAGATCAACGGGATGACCCCTATACTCGTTTGACCTGGGTAATCACCTCAGCTGAATTTACGGATGATGCGAAAAGCAAAGCTCAGGCAGACGAAGTGCGACTCATTGATCAGAATGAATTTGCGGAAATGCTGATTGATGTTGGTCTTGAGGGGATTAATAGTGCTTTCTGATTGCGCAGAAAATGAAGGCAGCGTTAACTTTTATTGCCAAATAATTTGGCGTTTATAAATAAATGTAAATATACTTTAGTTAACAAAAAGGAGGATATCGTGATGAAAAAAGGTTTTACCGATCTACCGGCCATGTCTATTGAGGAGGATTTATTTGAAATTAACAAGTATATTGACGGATTATCAGAATTTATTCTTGAGTGTGATACGCCCATGACGATCGCCATTCAGGGAGACTGGGGAAGTGGAAAAACCAGCTTTATGAATATGATCCGCTGTCAGATAGAAGAAAAGGTAGTGACGACATGGTTTAACACCTGGCAGTATTCACAATTTAACATGGGGGATACATTATCGCTGTCCCTGATTAAAAGGCTTATCGAGACGTTGCCTTCACAGGATGAGACAACCAAAAAAGCAGTGGCAAATACACTGAACCTTGTCGGGAAATACCTGAAAGAAGGGGCCCTGATGGCGGTGGATATGACAATATCCGGGCGAATTGCTGATAATTTGGAAAAAACGATAGATGTAGTAACTGAAAAGAAAAAAGAAAAAGAAGAAATTGATTTGTCAGCAGCTCTCGGTCAGCTTAAACAGCAGTTTCAGGATTGTATCAACAATGCCATAAGGAATAATAACAAGGATCGGGTTGTCATTTTCGTGGATGACCTGGATCGCTTAAATCCTGTCAAAGCGGTCGAAATGCTGGAAGTATTAAAGTTGTTTCTGGACTGTGAAAACTGCGTTTTCATTCTGGCGATTGATTATCAGGTAGTGTCCCAGGGGATTGCTGAAAAATATCAGAATAAGCTGGATGATGAAAAGGGAAAAGCCTTTTTTGATAAAATTATTCAGGTACCCTTTAAAATGCCAGTTGCCCTCTACAACATGGACAAATTTATCCAGGATATTCTGGAACGGATGGGTCTTGAGTTAAATGATACGACAAGAGGGAGCGTCATTGATTATTATAAAGAACTGATAAGTTGTTCAATCGGCTCCAATCCTAGGGGCATCAAACGGCTTTTTAATGCGTATCTTCTACTGAAAAAAATTTATGGAACACAAGCAGAATTGGATCAGACCGGTCAGACGATTCTCTTTGCAATTCTTTGTCTGCAACTATCTTTTGAAAAAATATATAACCATGTTGTTCAAAATAAGGGGGATATCAGCGGAGACTTGTTAAAAGAGCTGAAAGAGTCTAAATATTATAAAAATGATGAAAACGGCGATTCGCTTTTAAGAGAACTGGAAATCAAGGATGAAGATGAGTTAAGACGCATCTGCACTTTTATGAACGTCTTTTATAAGGGAATTGACGATGATTCCAGTGGTGATCTCTCAGAGGAAGAAAAGAAGCGCTTTATTAATCTGTTGGAATTGTCCTCAATTGTTTCAACAAAAGATGTTGTGGATCAGAAAGATGATTTTAAAATGAAAGTCCGCGGAGATAACCGTTGGATATTGAAAAACTCATTATTTGTCAAGCCGAAAAAAGACCAGGGTCCTGCCTGTAAAGTATACCAGTCCAGAAGAGATTATGAAGATTGGCACATGCAGAATGCGTCAGCCTATCATACTCAATGGTCGGATGAAACTAAGATCTGGTATAAAATCGAAGTTCAGCTAGTATCAGATCTTGAAGCAAAGCAAACAGAGATAAGAATGCTGATTCAATTAAACAATCATAATTCGGAAATGAATCAGGAAGTGTATCAGAATTATATAAATTGGTTGAAAGACAACGCCTTTGGCGAAGGTTGGAAGGATGAAAAGAATACTTCATATTTGAAAATGATCCACACGTTTGAAATTGATAAACATGATGAGATTAAAGATGTCGTCAATAATGATGTCAAAATGCTTTTTGACCAGTTCATAGGGCTTTAAGTAAATAGAAAGGGTGCACAGGCAGATGTTAAGGTCCCGGTGCCTGTCACTTAACTTGTTGACTTAACTTATTGGGAGAGCATGCGAATGGTGCCCGACACAGTGCCCCAGTGCCAGGTTCAACTTAACTTATTGATAACTTATGGTATGATGCATCCTTGGGTACTCAAAGGGAAGGTGGTGTTGTGCACCTCCCTCGAGTTGACTGCACAGATTTTAATCCAGAAAGAAGGCTTAACATGAATAAAACAACCCCAAAACTCCCCGGCACAGGCATGCGGATTCTTTCTTTTGTGCCGGTGATTAATTGTTTTGTAATAATTTACCTGGGCATAAGTTATGTTGACAAGTTGACGCTCATTCTCGGTGGTGCCTATTTTTTAATTTCTCTGATTTTCCCGGATGTTTCGCCGCTGATCTGGCTTGCCGTTGTGATTCACTATATCATTTTCTATCAGCAAATTAAAAAGAAAATGATGGAGGATAGAAAAGTGCCTTCAGAAAACATCACAGTCGAACAAATTAAAAATACGCTACCGGAAAAGCAAAGTTTCTCAGATATTACCATATCAGGGGAAGTGGAAAATAAACAAACCATTCCAGAAAAGGGCACTTCGGTAACGATCCCCTTTACGGTATCGGTAACCTATCATAATCCCCATGAAGAATTTTTTGAGGATATCAAAAAATATGCTGATAAAAAAGGGGCAGAAGCCATTTTCGTACCCTTTATGTCCTACTGGCCGTCTTATCGAAGTATGTCAGGTCCGCAGCGAAAATGGTATTTTTACTGGCGCACGGAAATTAGAAAGAAAAACTATCTTGATACTGATTTGTCTTACATCTTTATCTACATCTATGAATTATTAAACGGGGTTGGATATCAAACACCCGGTGAAGGCTATACCCTGCTGCTGGAAATCTGGGAAGCCTATCGGGAAGCTTTTCCCAAACTGAATAATTATCTGTATGACTGGTCCTTTGACTTCGCCTATCTAAATGGAATTGAGCCAAGCTTTGCAAATTACGAGTCTTCTTTTCATAAGGCCTCTTTTGTAACGGATACGATTATCGAACAGCATCGTCAGGATGTGCCGCTTAAACTGAGCTTTGAACTGGTTGACGCCTTATGTGATTACTCCATAAAAGGCAGTAAATTTTATCAAAGCGGCTATCACGAAGTGATGAAAGAGGCGATACCTCGGATTGTCTCACTGGCGGATGCTTTTTTAAGGAAAAAAAGCCAGCCGGGGCTTTTGGAAACATTCGGTCCCGAACAGGCCATCACCAAAGAGCGTTATCTGTACCGAAGTGCCCTTTGCCCCCAGGCCAATCAGACCATTTCTGTTACAGTCAAAGAATATTCTTCAGCGCCGCAGTTAAGAAATTATGTTAACCAGCTCGTCCGTTTTGGGGAAAATACCCTGCGTGAGATTTATGGAACGAAAGGGCGGTTGCGGGGCATTGAGATCGATGAGGAAACCGGAAAGCTGATTACTTCGTTTCTGAAAAAAGAATACGGATTAATAGAAATCGAAGCAAATAAAGAAACCAAACCGGCAAAACTTGAACTGGATTTTGAGAATATCGATGATCTGCGTAAGCAGTCTGATGCCGTTCGCTCAATCTTACAGGTGGAAGATGTGGCCAGCGAAGAGCTGGTCGTACCAACGAAAAAAATGTTATTAACCGAAGTTGAAGAGGTGAACGCCATTTACAAAGCCCTTTCTGAAAATGAAAGAGCGTTTCTTAAAAAGCTTTATGAGTCGGATTACGAAGCCGAGTTGGCGCCAGTCGATACCCAAACAATTTCTGCAATCAACCGACTGGCGGACCGTTATTTACAAAATGACTTAATCAGCATCGAAGGCGAACGGATAATTATCGAAGATGACTTTAGAGACGAAGTTGATTTTTTGTTCAAAAATCCGCCTGAAATTGAAGTGGTTAACGAAAACCGGGCAGATTTTGATAAAACCCTGTTACCGGAAAAGCTTCAGGAATTTGTTACAGAACTATTGCCGGAGCAGCGGCAAAGTTTGATTGCTGTTCTGACCCTTAAAGAACCTGAAATTGAGCTGGAGCGAATTGCCGAAGAGGCAATGACGATGCCGGAATTACTAATCGATGACATCAATGCTCTGGCAATTAATCTTTTGGGTGATATTATCATTGAGACGCAGCTTGAGGTTGTTGCGGAGTATGCGGTTATCCTGAAAAAATCATTAAGAGGAGAATAAAACGATGGCACCAACAATTAGCCGCCGAGAATCCGGCGCATTAATTAATTCACTGACTGCCGGCGTGGTACCCAGAATTGGATTGCGCCATATTGCCGTGGGCCGGAAAAATGAAGTAAACGCTTTTCTGAACGATATGAATACCATCGAAGACGGCGGCGCATCTTTTCGACTGATCTCGGGTCAATACGGAAGCGGTAAAAGTTTCTTGCTGCAGATGATTCGAAATAACGCCATGGACAAGAATTTTGTTGTCGCTGATGCTGATCTTTCGCCGGAACGGAGGCTGACTGGTTCCAAAGGTCAGGGGCTTTCAACCTATCGGGAATTATTACAGCATCTTTCGACGCCGACCCGGCCGGATGGCGGATCGCTGGAAGCCATTCTGCAGAAATGGATTATGGGGCTGCAGTCCGCCGTCAGCAAGGAAAGTGGTTATCGCCCCAATGAACCTCAACTTGTTGGTGCGGTTAGTGAGCGGATTGCGGAAACAATGATGGAGTTATCGGAGCTGGCCTATGGTTTTGCTTTTTCCAATGTCATCGATTCCTACTGGCGGGGAATGAAAACAGGCGATGACGATCTCAAACAAAATGCCCTGCGCTGGTTGCGAGGGGAATATGCGACTAAAACTGAAGCCAAAAAGGATCTGCCGGTTGACTGCATTATTGAAGATGGGAGCTGGTATGAAATACTAAAACTTTTTGCCGTCTTTGTCAAAAAAGCGGGATACAAAGGCTTGCTGGTCTTTCTGGATGAAGGGGTTAATCTTTACAAAATTCCCCATAAACAGGCAAGAGACAGCAACTATGAAAAACTGCTCACTATTTTTAACGACACAATGCAGGGAAAAGCCCAAAATATTGGCGTTTTTTTTAGCGGAACCCCGCAGTTTATTTATGATGAGCGGCGTGGACTTTTTAACTATGATGCCCTGCGGACACGGCTCGAAGACAACCGCTTCAGCAGTCAGAATTTTGTTGATTTTACCACCCCGGTCATTAAACTGAACCAGCTCTCACCGGAAGAACTATTTATTCTGATGGAACGTCTTTGCGAACTCCATAGCGCTCATTACAATTACGATTGCAGGCTTGGTGAACATGAATTGACGGTATTTTTAAAGACCGTGGTTTCTCGTCTGGGGGCTGATCAGCTGCTGACGCCCCGGGAAATTACCCGGGATTTTTTGGGCTTGTTAAATATCCTTTATCAAAATCCGGAGACGAGCTTTGATGCTTTAATGAATGAACAAAATTACACCGTGAAAAGTGCTGAAAGCGACCCCGAAACAATCAACAGTGATCATGATGATCTGTTTGCCGAGTTTGACATATGAGCAGGACAGCCTTTGAACGATACGCACCTTTTATCCAGGAATACATCTATCGAAAAAAGTGGACGGATTTACGGGAAGTCCAGGTGGAGGCCTGTGAGGCCATTCTGGACACCGACGACCATGTCATTATTGCTTCGGGAACTGCATCGGGTAAAACGGAAGCCGCTTTTTTTCCGATGCTTACGCAATTGCAGCAGCTTCCGTCAAACACCATTGCGATTATGTATATCAGCCCGCTAAAGGCGCTAATCAACGATCAGTTTGAGCGTTTGAGCGATCTGCTGGAAGAAAGTGACATTCCGGTTTGGCCCTGGCATGGGGATGTTTCCCAATCCCTGAAAAAACAGGCCTTAAACAAAGCAAAAGGCATTCTTCAGATTACGCCCGAATCTCTGGAAGCGCTGATCATGCGACGACCGGGAGAAGCGGCTCATTTGTTTGCGGATTTACGTTTTGTCGTAATTGATGAAATCCATGCCCTGATGGGTGCCGACCGCGGCTTGCAGGTGATCTGTCTGTTAAGCAGGCTGGAAAAACTGACCGGCTGCAAACCCAGAAGAATCGGGCTTTCGGCGACCCTTAATGATTATCAGCCGGCGATGACGTTTTTATCGGCCGGAACCAGAAGAGAAACCATTCCGGTGGGAATTAAAAGCCATCAGCGAACCGTTTTACTTGCGGCTGAAAGTTTTGTCCTGCCCGAGGAGGATGCTAAAAAAGATGATGTTTTAGCTGCTTATAATGATTTTATCTATGAGCATTGTCATGATAAAAAGTGTCTAATCTTTACAAACAGCCGGGCGGGTGCGGAAGAAGTGATCAACGAGATGAAAGTGCTGGCCGTTAAAAAGCATGAACGGGATGTCTTCTTTGTCCATCATGGCAGTGTTTCAGCGATGTTGCGTCACGAAGCCGAGGCCGCCCTGAAAGAACAGCAGGGACCGACGGTCACCGCGGCGACTTTGACGCTGGAGCTGGGAATCGATGTCGGTGATCTGGATTCGATTATTCAAATTGGGGCACCTTTTAGCTGTTCAAGTTTTGTTCAGCGGCTGGGCCGGTCGGGCAGGCGCACCGGAAAGTCTAAAATGCTGTTTGTCAATCTATTTGAGGAAGACCGGGGCAGTCCCTTTGCGCTGATCCCCTGGGATCTGATTCGGACAATTGCCGTGATCCAATTATATCTGGAAGAACGCTGGGTGGAGCCTTTTGAAGTTAAGCCAAAACCTTTTAGTCTGCTGGCCCACCAGACTTTAAGCACCCTTTTTACTTATGGGGAACTTAAACCACCGGATCTGGCCCAAAATGTTCTGACCATGGCACCCTTTGCGGGTATTGATCAAAATGAATACCGCTTACTTTTGCAAAAAATGATGGCCGATGATTATCTCCAGCGCATGGATTCTGGTGAAATAATTATCGGCTTAAAAGGAGAAAAAATTGTCCAACATTACAGTTTTTATGCGGTTTTTCAGGATGAGGAAGTTTACCACGTTTTTAGTCAAAACGGGGAAATCGGAACTTTAAGCACTTGCCCAGCAGTGAGTGAAGTGTTTATCCTGGCTGGTCGTAGCTGGCAGGTTTCTTCGATTGACGAGGATCGGAAAGTGATTTATGTCAAACTGGTGAAAAACAATCGGCTTCCGAAGTGGATGGGGGATCATTCTGGTTTGATCCATACCAGAATTGTTGCGCAGATGAAAAAGGTCTTACAGGAAGAAATGCTGTATTCCTATCTCCAGCCGGGTTCACAGGATCTTTTAAGTAAAACCCGTGATTTTGTGAAAGACAATCATCTTTTAAACTCTGAGTTTATTCCCGGCAATACGAATTCTTTTTATCTGTGTCCCTGGGTGGGGACAAGGCAGCTTTTTACCATTAACAATCTGCTGTTATGCGGTCTGAAAGAGGAACTACAGATTTACACGATCAGGGAGGGAAAACATTACCTGGAAATTCGAAGTGATTTAAGCATTGCGGATTTTAAGGCGGTTCTTAAAAAAGCCCGGATCGATATTAATAACCCGGAGGCGTTTATTTCCGAACAACAGCAGCTAAGGATGGATAAATATGACTATATGGTTCCAAAAGAGTTGCTTAGAGAGGCGTTTTTGAGAAATGTGCTGGATGTTAAAGGTGCGCAAGAGATATTGAAGGATATTTGTGGCCTCGGGGCCAAGCACACTTAATTTAAGGCACACTGGGGGTGCACAAGGGGTCGGAGGTTTTCTGTACGGCTCAGCAGATCCACTAAACTGGGGTTGAGTCCCAGTGCCGTTAACATATAAACGCCTTATCATGTCCGATTAAAGTAATGTACAAACAAAAAAATAATAATAAGAGGAGATCAAAAAATGGCAGAAACAAGTCTAATTTTATCATGGACCTTCCTTTCGGAGTGTCCGATTCCACAAGATGTTCAGGAATTGCTGGTTGAAGGTGAACAAGCGGTGGCTGCGTATAAAACAATCAGAGACAGTGCAATTTTTACCAACAAACGTTTAATCGTCAGAGATGCCCAGGGATTGACTGGTAAAAAAGTAGAAGTATACTCCTTGCCATACTCAGCGATTAATATGTGGTCGACCGAAAACGCCGGTAAGCTGCTCGATTTAAATGCCGAAGTTGAACTTTGGACGCGGGCTGGTCACATAAAGGTCAATTTGCGAAAAGGCGTCGACATCAGAAAATTTGATCGCTTAATTGCTAACGCCGTTTTAACAAATCATTAGAGTACACAAGGGGACGGAGGTTTTGTGCACTATAAACCAAGATCCACTGGATGGCATCAGACATGATCAATAATCCAGTCAAGCAGTTGCCGATCATCCATCTGACCAGCTGCCAGCTGGAGACCCAACTGGATCAGTTCATCATCGGTACAATCAGGTGTAAAGCCGTTCATTTCCAGAAATGTCAGCATAACCAGAATACCGATCCGTTTATTGCCATCGATAAATGCATGGTTATTGATCAGTGAAAAACCCAGACGAGCGGCTTTGGCCGGAACGGTTTGGTACAGATCTTCACCGTCAAAACTTTGAAAGGGCGCATTTAGAGCGGAATCCAGCAGCCCTTCATCCCGGAGGCCATAACAGCCGCCGGTTTCGTTAATCAGCATGGTGTGAAGCCGTAGCACCTGATGACGGGTCAGTCGCTTCATTTGGCTAATTCCTCAAAGGCGGCCTGATGTTTTTTCAAAATCCGTTTGGCTATGATTTCCACTTCTTCATCGCCAATGGTTTCTTCGGTTTGAAACTGGCTGAACTCAATCAGGACATAGCGGGGGGTATTGTTTTTTAAAATGATGGCAGCGCCGTTTTCATCCACAAGTCGGGCAACCTTGGAAAAATTCTGGTTGGCTTCGGAAATGGAAACTAAATTTTTGGTATTGATTTGCATTACAAGCACCTCCTAGTCTTTATACCATTGTACTATAATTTTAGGATAAATAAAACCTAAAAACATATCCATAAAGACACACTTAATTTAATCGTTGTTGAAATCCAAACAGAATTGCTAAAAAAACAAAAAAATCATTCAGGCTGAGAGCGGAAGAAGGAGAAAAAATGCTAGGGACACAAGGGGACTGCGGTTTCGGTACCAGTGCCAGGCACACTCAACTTATGAGATGAGATTCTTCCCTGCATTTTTCTTATCCTGTGGATGTATTCAAGGTTATCGTTAATATCAATAAGACCAGAAAAACCTCGCTTTTGTAAATTTTCAATGATCTGATTCAAGTCAAAAAAGAAAGAGGTGAACAATTACGATGTACAGAACCATAAAACCCAAACTTTCGACGAAAGAGCAGATTGAGCATCTGGAGAAAAAGGGTGTGAAATTTGTTCTGATTTCAAGAGAAGAAGCCACCGATTATTTAACAAAGCACAATAACTATTTCAAACTGACGGCGTATCGAAAGAATTTTCAAAAACATCCCGCTGGAAAATTTAAAGGGCAATACATTGGTTTAGATTTTCAAATGCTTAAAGATCTTGCGATTATTGATATGCGACTACGTCATACACTTCTGCATATGACACTTGATATTGAACATTTCGCAAAAGTAGAGTTATTGAAGGTTATTGAAAATTCCGATATTGACGCATATGATCTAGTCGAAGATTATATCAAGAGCCTTGATGAGGTGCGGCTGAAAATCCTGAATGACGAACTCAATCGAAATATGAATAATCCTTATTGCGGTGATATTATTGCTAAATATAAAGATAACTATCCAATTTGGGCTTTTATGGAAGTAATCCCGTTTGGACGTTTTATAAATGTCTATCGTTTCTGTGCTGAAACAATAAACGATAAAAAGCTCAGGGATAATTACTTTCTGCTGCTGTCAATAAAAGATTTACGTAACGCAACAGCACATAATAATTGTCTCATTAATAATTTATCACCCCGAACCAGCAATCATAGACAAACTATGGCTTAATTCATGAGTTGAGCAAAATCGGCATATCAAATGAGGCCCATAGTAAAAAAATGAGCAATGCGAGAATTCAGCAAATCGTTACTTTGCTGTACACCCATAAAAGAATTATTAAAGTGATGGTGTCATTAATCATCAAAGTGAAGTTTTGAATGAGACCATCACGAGAATGTATAAGCACATCGAGTATTATAGAAATAATGAAATGGTAACAACAAACTTCGGATTTTTAAAAACAATCGTTGACAATTGGTATCCAATCGTTTAAAATACTAGCACATAGAAAAAATGATTAGTCATTTTTGCGGAGTGGTATTGTCGGAAACGATGATATCGCTCTATTTTTTTATCCTTTTTAACGGTCGACGGTACTTATGAAACCTCTGAAGGGATCACAAGGGAAGGAAAACATCAGGGGACGGCGGTTTTGTGCACTTTAAAACAAGTGTAAATTTTCGCATTATTTCGGACTGGTTTAATCACAATAAAACGGATCGAAATGTGCGAAAGAGTGTGAAAAATATGGTGAGTTGAAAATATAATGCCAGTTTTTAATCACATAATCACGCTTCATTTCTCCAGAAAAAAAGGGAAGTAACGCCATAGGCGTTAAATCCCAGCTTCCGCAGAAGCGGCAAAAACTATCTCTTCATCGATGAGGTCGGTTTGCTTTTGAAAGGCAAGAATCAGACACTGGGTAACCAGATTACCCACTAATCGGGGATAACCGCCAGTGGATGACGAAATGGCTTCATAAGCATTCTCGTTGATCAGATTCCGTGAAACACCGGCATGCTTAAACCGGTGTTTGATATAGTCCCGGACCTCATCCGGTGTCAGCGGCGAGAAATGAAACCGGGTCACCAGTCGCTGATCCAGCGACCGGTTCTGGTTTAAGGCCAGGCGGTTGGCCAGCGTTGGTAAACCAGTGAGAATCAGGATAAAAGGATTACGTTTATCCATGTCAAAGTTAAAAATAATGCTCAGATCGTGAAGAAACTGGGCGGTCGCCGACTGCATCTCATCGAGGATAAAGACCGGCGTGATGCGACGCTTATCATAAAGATCGGTAATGGCGTTCTGAATCTGAAAGAACAGCTCCACTTTGCGAAATTTCGGCTGTTCCCCAAGCGAAAAGGCCAGACCCCGGTAAAAGTCCATGGTTGTTCCGGAAGACATCGGAAAATACATGACCTTATATAATGACGGATTCAAACTGTCGGCAAAGACTCGTAGGGTCGATGTTTTACCAACCCCGGGATCGCCAGTAATCAGACCGAAACCTCTGGTGGTTTTGAGATAATCCAATCGGGCCAGAACTTCCCTGTAAGCTTCCGATTGAAAGAGCATCGATGAATCAATACCCTTGTCAAAGGGCGCCTGCTGGAACCCGAAAAACGATTTATACATGAGGCACACCGCCTAATGCGCTGTAGCTGATGGGATTGTTATTGCGTTTGGCAATGGCATTGTCCGTCATGATGACTTTTTTGCAGGTAAGAATCCGGACACTGTTTTCATAAAGATAGATCTCATCCGGGCATTCATTGGGATAGCGGATATCGACGCTTTTACCAATAAACATCGGCGAGGCTTCGAAAAGAGCGTTGTGCAGGGAAATGGTGGCATCCGACTTGACCTTTCTGGTCGTCCGGATCAGAAAGGCTTCATCAATGATCCGGGGATCAGAGAAATGCCTGATCCGGTCACTCCCCCGCATATAAAAGACCATCGGCGCTTCATTGAGACTCGAATGAACCTTATGATGATAATCCCGGGCCAGCCAGGCCTCAAAGCGTTGGTTGAGGACATCAAGATCCAGAAGATCAGCATCCGTCAAAAGTGGATAGAAACGACTGCGGA
>NZ_LKEU01000024.1 GCF_001766835.1 Acetobacterium wieringae
TTTTTCTTCATTTGAGAGATTTGAATTTGTTTTTTTTTAAGCCAATCGACATCCAGTGTTAATTCGCCTATTTTCTTTACGAGCAGCTCCTTTTCATCTTCATGCTCCTGTTTGAGTTTGTCAACATCTTCATTTTTCTTATTGAAGACGGCTGACATATTGGCGATAAATTCGGTTTTCCAACGGCTTAACAATTGCTGAGATACTTCATGCTTTTTTGCGATCTCAGCTAACGTATTTTCTTCTCTGAGGATTTCCAGTACGATGGTTGCTTTTTCCTCAGGGGTCCAGGTTCGTCGTTTTTTACTCATGTGTATAGTTTATCTTATTTTCTGGATTTTGTGTCCAACTATTTGTGAACATTATATTGAAATGGACAGCTTGGGAGAGAAAGAACAATGGAAACTTAATTTTCTTGCAAATGCTGAAAATTTTGAGTTGAAAGAAATAGCTTCAATAGAAACTCCGGTACGTAGTATCGATATTGCAAATATCCAATTAATCGTGTGGCTTATACCTGCAGAAAGCAAAGTTTTTGCCGAAGATTTTTTTGCGAAGTTCTATGATGTAACAATTGTCGGTACTACGCTAGCCCTTTGTCGATAACATAAAACCAGGCAATCATTTTGCCTGGTTTTTGTGCTATAATAAGATACCCTAATAAATCAAAGGAAAAAAATAATGGCAGATAATAATAAAAGTGGCATTCGCCAAAGCTATATCAATGAACTGAATGACTTGATTGGTTATCAAATGGAAAATCAGGTCCTGCTGGATGAATACGTACTGGAAATTTTAAAACGACTGACCCTGATTACAAAACGGGAGGTGTTGATCTGCACCAATGACAAAAATCGGGTTCAATGGGTAAATATTGGTGATGCATCCACTGTCAATATCGGCAATGCGGAGATGCTCTATCATGTCAAGGCCCTCAATAAATACCGGGTCATTCACACTCATCCCGGTGGCAATCCGCGGCTGTCGGCTGAGGATTTTTCGGCGGCTAAAAAACAGAGCCTCCAGTGTATTATTGCCATTGGTGTCGACGAAAAAATACCGACCAGCTTTAGCATTGGAGTACCGGTGGTAGAAGAAGGAACCATGGAGTATGGTCAGGGACTGTTCAAAACCCTTAAGGAACTGAACAAATTTCCGCTGGAACACTACATCCTGTTGGCTGACCGGTTTATTAAAGATGACCCCAATAATCGCTTCGATGCCGAGGATGAAGAGGAACGGGCATTACTGATCGGATTGGATCTGCCGGGAAATAAGGGCATTGAACTGGTGGATTCGATGGAAGAATTACGGCAACTGGTCAAGACAGCCGGTGGTATTGTGGAGGAAGAGGTTTGTCAGTCAAAAAGTCAGATCGATCCAACCTTTTATGTCGGTAAGGGGAAGCTCCAGGAACTGATCAAGGTGATTCAGAATCATGACATTAACCTGATTGTCGCTAATGATGAACTCAATTCCCGGCAAATAGCCAACATTGAAGCCGCCACCGGTACCAAAACGGTTGATCGTACCACTATTATTCTGGATATTTTTGCCCGCCACGCAAAAACCAAAGAAGGCAAGCTTCAGGTGGAACTGGCCCAGCAGAAATACCGGATGAGTCATTTAAAAGGTCTGGGGATTGTAATGTCCCGGACTGGCGGTGGTATTGGCACCCGAGGCCCTGGTGAAAAGAAACTGGAAACGGATCGCCGCCATATCCGCAAACAGTTAGAAGAGCTGGAAGCCCGGATTGAACGGATCAATAAGAGCAATCAGCTCAACGCCGTCCAGCGCAGTAAAAATAAAATCAAAACGGTCAGCTTAATTGGTTATACCAACTCTGGGAAGAGTACCCTCTTTAATCGGCTGACTCAAAGTGAAGTGGTGACCAAAGATGGCCTTTTCATTACCCTTGATTCGACCCTGCGAAAGGTCGATCCGGAACATGGTGAGTATTTGGTCTCAGACACTGTTGGCTTTATTGACAAACTACCCCATGATCTGATCAAAGCGTTTAAAACCACCTTGATGGAAGTCGAAACCGCTGATCTATTGCTGCATGTGGTGGATGTGTCCAATCATAATTATCAGGCTCAGATCGCTGTGGTTAACCAGGTGCTGTCGGATATTGGTTCCGGCAATAAAAAAGTCATAATGATTTATAATAAAATCGATAAGCTGACCCCGGAAGAACAGGATGCTTTGTTGCAAAAGAATCAGGTGGCGGTTGAGGAACTGGCTTTGTATATTTCCGCAAAAGAAGAGATGGCAATCGAGAGTCTCTTTGAAACCATCAATCGGGTGCTGGTAGGAGAAAAACGGGAAATGCAGATGCTGATCCCTTATGATGACAATAAATCACTGGCACTTCTGCATGAGATGAAAGTGGTTTTGGCGATTGACTATCAGGCTGACGGCAATCTGGTGACCATCGAAATGACAGATGATTTTCCGACCCATCTGTTTGAAAAGTATCAGGTGACAGAGGTATAAGTGTGGAAGATTACAAAACGGTATTAATTCCTGATGAAACGGAGATTGAAATCAAGAAGTCCCGCTTTATCAATATGGTCTTTCATATTGAAACCGAAGCAGAAGCTGAAGCAATTCTCGCCGAAATCCGAAAAAAGCATTATAAAGCCACCCATGTCTGCTGGGCCTATGTGCTTAACACCAATCCCCGGCGCCAAAAAGCCAGTGATGACGGCGAACCTTCCGGTACCGCCGGTAAACCGATTCTGGAGGTCATTGATCATCGGGAGCTTAGAGATGTACTGGTGGTGGTCATTCGCTATTTTGGCGGCGTGAAGCTGGGTACCGGCGGTCTGATCCGGGCCTATGGCGGCGGCGCCAGTGATGTCCTGAATCATTGTACCGTGGTCAAAAAGCAGTTTTCGGATCAATTGCAAGTGGTGGTCAGTTACGCAAGTTATGGGGGCCTGAGCAACGGTTTAATGGAACGGGAGGTGATTCCGGTAAATGAAGATTTTGGCGAAAATGTCACCCTGTTTTTTCAGATCCCGGTGGCGGAAACAAACGGATTTTTAGCCTGGATCGAGGATAAAACCAATGGTACGGCCCAGGTTATTCGTAGTGAACCAGCTTTTGTGGATGTTGTGGTTAGTTTATAACAACAATGATTCTAAAATTGTTGTTGTTATAAAGTGAAAGGTTATGAAAAAGATGCATCGTTAGATAAATAACTAACGAGCGAAACCCTTTACAAATGCCAAAAAGTTGGATATAATTGCCATAGTAAAAAATTAATGCTGAGTTTTAAATTAGCATGGATACAATAATGTATTCTAATTTAAAACAAAGAATAAAAATATCGAGGGGTTACTTTCGATATTTTTTCTTTTTTTTGCAAAAATTTCCGGTCAGGAAAATTTCTGTGGCACTCTAAAGGTTTATTCGTTATAATAGCAAGGCTTACACGAGCAATCAACCAGGAAGGACCAGGATATGAGTAAAAACAACCGTGTCGCATTTCTCTTTAAGCTGCTGTTGCTGGCTTATTTGGGATTTCTAGTTATATTGACGCTATTACCCGATGCTTCTAATATTACCTATGAGACTACCGTAAACTTGATACCGCTGACTACGATTGATAACTTTTTTTATGACATTATGGTTAATGGCTTTATTGATTGGGAGTTTTTGGCAACCAAACCAACGAATCCAACAGAAATTCTTTTATACACCTTTACCGATTCGTTCAAAAACCTGGCCGGAAACATCATTTTGTTTTTACCGCTGGGGTTCCTATATCCGTTAGCACGAAAAAACAAGGTCGGCTTCTTCCATGTCTTTGTGGTGATACTGGGAACCACCTGTGCTATCGAGCTGATCCAATACTTGTTTTTAGCCAGTCGTCGGGCGGATGTCGATGATATTATTTTAAATCTGATTGGCGGTTTGATCGGTTATCTGGTTTATAAATGGATTGAGTAGTGAATAAGGGGAAAAGATGGCAAAGAAAAAAAGTATTTTTGTCTGTCAGAGCTGTGGTTATGAATCGCCCAAATGGATGGGTAAATGCCCGGAGTGTGGGCAGTGGAATAGCATGGTGGAAGAGTTGGATTTTTCTAAGCAGGGAAGTAAGGAAACGATTCGGGAACGGGGCGTTTATTCTAAACCGAAGTCCCTAGCGGAGATTACCTATACTGGGGACACCCGCTACCCGACCTGCAATGAAGAGTTTGATCGGGTTCTGGGTGGCGGGATTGTCCCTGGGGGGATGATCTTGCTGGGCGGTGACCCGGGGATCGGGAAATCGACGTTGCTTCTGCAGACCACTGAAGCCCTGGGAAATCAGGGCTATAAGATTTTATATATTTCCGGCGAAGAGTCGGAACAGCAATTAAAAATGCGGGCAGAGCGAATGAAGGTAAAATCTGAAAAGATTTCTTTCTTATCGGAGATTAATATTCCCTATCTGCTGACGATTATTCTAGAAGAGCGGCCAGATATTGTCATTATCGATTCGATTCAGACCATGTACAGCCCGGACATCAGCTCAGCTCCAGGCAGTGTCAGCCAGATCCGTGAAAACACCGGCGCACTGATGCAATTGGCCAAAAAAGATAATATCGCAATGGTGTTGGTGGGGCATGTCACCAAAGATGGGGCCATTGCCGGTCCCCGGGTGATGGAGCATATGGTTGATACGGTGCTTTATTTTGAGGGCGAAAAATATCACGCTTATCGGATTCTAAGGGGTGTCAAAAATCGTTTTGGCTCCACCAATGAAATCGGGATTTTTGAAATGACTGAAAATGGCTTGCAGTCGGTAGCCAATCCATCGGAGATGATGCTCGACAGCCGTCCCGAAAATACCTGTGGATCGGTGGTGGTGCCCTGTATTGAGGGGTCCCGGCCGTTGCTGATTGAGCTGCAGGGGCTGGTTTCGCCCACTGGCTTTGGAAATCCCCGACGAATGGCCACTGGCATGGATTATAACCGGATGGTATTATTGCTGGCAATTATGGAGAAGCGGCTGGGAATTCAGATGCAGTCGGTGGATGCGTACATCAATGTGGTGGGTGGCATCAAGGTGGATGAACCCGCACTCGATCTGGGAGTAATTGCTGTACTTTACTCCAGCCTCCGGGATTTTCAGATCCCCGGCGATTTGATGATTCTGGGCGAGGTGGGATTAACGGGTGAAGTCCGTAACATCCAGCACATCGAAAAACGCCTGATCGAAGGAAAAAAACTGGGCTTTAAGCGTTGCATTATCCCCAAAGGCAACCAGAAAGGCTTGAAAATTGCCGGAATGACGATTCTCCCGGTAGATAGTATTCGTTCGGCCCTGGACATTTTACTGTAGACCATCCGGTGGGTTGAAATAAGTGAATTTGACTGCTGGTTTGCGGCAAAAATTTATCCTTTGATTTCCGTAGAAAACCGTGTATAATTAAGTTATCCCAAAGTGTTCGTTTTTTACTTTATTTTTGAACCTACATCAATACTCAGGGAGTCTGATTGTTCGCTGGCAGATGTTAGGCCTCATTATATCAGTGGAAAACAGAAACTAGAGACAAGACACCCACCTAGCTTTCGCTAGGGCGTCAAAAATGGAGTACGACACGTTGGGATAGCACCTAAGGGTGCTTTTTTTGTGTTGTAATATTTTTTTGTTTTGGTACAATGGGTAAAGCATGTTTGAATTTTGAAGGAGGGCTTATGTACGAATATATGATCGGGAGCTTGGAAGAACAAGCCATGGATTATGTGGTCATTGATCAAAACCGCATGGGATATAAGGTAAAGGTGTCGACCAATACATTAAATGAGCTGCCGAGTCTGCATTCGGAGGTCAAGCTGCACCTTCATCAGGTGATCAAAGAAGACGAAGTTTCGCTGTATGGGTTTGCCACCACCGATGAACGGGAGATTTTTAGAACCATGATCGGGATTTCCGGGATCGGACCCAAAGCAGCTATGGGACTTTTGTCGCAGTTTAGCCGCAACGAGCTGATTGGCCATATTGTCAACGATGATCCTAAAAGCATTGCCAAGGCCCCGGGAATTGGCATAAAAACGGCCAGTCGGATTATCCTGGAGCTGAAGGATCGCTATAAGGATGTTTCAGTCGGAGATCTGAAGTCTGTTTCCTTACAGGCTAAAGATGATACGGTTACCCAGGCGATTAACGGACTGGTGGGATTGGGTTATAGTATTTCAGAAGCTTCCGAAATGGTAGCCCGGGCATTTACCCCCGAGAGTAGCATTGAAGCGCTGATCACCGGGGCGCTTCGCTCGGCTAATCCATTGAAGGGACGATAACACATGAAAGAACGAATCATCACCTCTGATTTTACGGAATTGGATGTTGAAATAGAAAAAAATTTGCGACCCCAGGGTCTGGATGAGTATATCGGGCAGGAAAAAGTAAAAAAACAGATGGGTATTTTTATCAAAGCTGCTCAGAAGCGGAAAGAAAGCCTGGATCATGTGCTTCTTTATGGACCACCGGGGCTGGGAAAAACCACCCTGGCCAATATCATCGCCCGGGAAATGGGGGTCGGAATCAAAACCACCTCTGGCCCAGCCATTGAAAAGGCTGGCGATCTGGCAGCCATTCTGACCAGTTTAAAAGAGGGCGATATCCTCTTTATTGATGAAATCCACCGGCTGCAGCGCTCGGTCGAAGAGGTGCTTTATCCAGCCATGGAAGACTATGCTCTGGATATCATCATCGGCAAAGGCCCGGGTGCCCGTTCGATCCGGCTGGAGCTGCCACCCTTTACTCTGATTGGTGCCACCACCCGGGTAGGCCTGTTAACCTCACCATTACGGGATCGTTTTGGAGTGATTCAGCGACTGGAATTGTATAATCCGGAGGAGCTGGCCACCATTATCCGCCGTTCTTCCGGCATTATCGGCATCGAAATGGATGACGAAGGGGCGATCGAACTGGCCATCCGCTCCCGGGGAACACCGCGTATTGCCAACCGCTTGTTAAAACGGGTTCGGGATTATTGTGAAATCGAAGGCCGGGGTATTATCGACCTCAAGACCACCCGGGAAGCCCTGGATCTTTTTGAAGTGGATGATGTCGGGCTGGATGAGATCGACCGGATTATGTTAAAAACCATCGTGGAAAAATTTGACGGTGGACCGGTCGGGATTGACACCCTTGCTGCTGCCATCGGTGAAGAAAAAAACACCATCGAAGAGGTGTATGAACCCTATCTGATTCAACTGGGTTTTCTTTCAAAAACACCTCGTGGTCGGATGATCACTAGCCGTGGTTATGCCCATTTGGGACTGGAGGACTATGTGAATGAGGCACAAAGTCCGCAGCAGCTAAAAATAAATTTCTATGACAATGAGGAAGGTATTGATGAATAAAACGGACTTTTATTATGATCTCCCGGATGAACTGATTGCCCAGTGTCCCCTGGAAAAAAGGGACAACTCCCGGCTGATGGTGATTAACCGGGAGAAGAATACCATTGAAGATCATAAATTTTTTGAGATTACTAATTATTTACGACCTGGAGATTTGCTGGTGATGAATAACACCAAGGTATTACCGGGACGGTTATTCGGGACCAGGGAAGATACCGGTGGAAAGGTGGAGATCCTGTTGCTGCGGCATCTGTCCCAGAAAGACTGGGAAATCATGGTCAAGCCAGGAAAACGGGCCCGGGTTGGGGCCCGGATTGTTTTTGGTCCCGAGCTAAAGGGTGAAATCACGGGAACCACCCAGGGGGGACTCCGAATAATCAGTTTTGAATATTCCGGTGTGTTTGAGGAAATCATTGACGAGATCGGCCTAATGCCGGTGCCGCCCTATATTCATGAAACCTTGACAGACAATAACCGCTATCAGACCGTTTATGCCAAGCGGGAAGGCTCGTCGGCAGCTCCTACCGCTGGGCTTCATTTCACCCCGGATCTGCTTTCGAAAATTGAAGCCATGGGGGTGGAAATTGCCGAGGTGACCCTCCATGTGGGCATTGGCACCTTTCGTCCAGTTAAATGTGATGTGATTGAAGAACATCATATGCATGAAGAATATTATGAGGTGCCGGAAGAAACAGCCAGGGCTGTTAAACGAACCAGAGAACGGGGTGGCCGGGTTATCGCTGTGGGGACCACCTCGGTGCGGACCCTGGAAAGTAATGCCAAGCTACATGATGGGGTGGTTACTCCTTACACCGGGGTAACGGATATTTTTATTTACCCGGGCTATGAATGGGAGGTGGTGGATGCTTTGATCACGAATTTTCATCTGCCAGAATCGACCCTGCTGATGCTGGTCTCAGCCTTTTATAACCGGGAAGCGATTATGAAAGCCTACCAAACGGCCATTGACTGGAAATATCGTTTTTTCAGTTTTGGGGACGCCTTGTTTATTGAGTAAAATAGGTAATTGCAAAACTGCCGTGAGCTTTGCGCCCAGTTTTGCACGAAACAATTTTTACACTGTACGGCGGACAGTTCGCTGAACTGTTCGCCTACACGTTACAAAATTGTTTTCGCGAAGGCAACGAGCCAATCACAAGCTTGCTTGTAGTTGGCGACTGCCCGCGAACAATAAGAAATTCGCATCGCAATTTCTTATTGTTGTGGAAACCGCACACAAAGCTATCATTGTTCGATGGTTTTTCATTTCGCAATTACCTATATTGAGTAAAAAATAGGAGAAAAGAATGAGCGAATTTCGTTATGAATTGATTAAGGAGTGTAAGGACACCGGAGCCAGACTGGGAAAGATCCATACCAAGCGGGGGGTTATCAATACCCCGATTTTTATGCCAGTGGGAACCCAGGCGACGGTGAAGTCCCTATCATCCGAAGATTTAGTGGAGATGGATGCCAATATAATTCTGGGCAATACCTACCATCTTTATTTGAGACCCGGCCAGGAGATTATGGATAAGGCTGGCGGGATCCATAAGTTTATGAACTGGAACCGGCCGGTGCTCACTGACAGCGGCGGCTTTCAGGTATTTTCTTTAAATGACTTAAGAAAGATCACCGAAGATGGCGTTGAATTTATTTCACACCTGGATGGCTCCCGACATTTTATGACCCCGGAAAAGGCCATTGATATGCAAAATTCCATCGGGGCCGATATCATCATGTGTTTTGACGAGTGTGCCCCGGCTGGTGCCGATTATGAGTATACCAAGAAATCCATGGAAATGACCACCCGCTGGGCGCGGCGCTGTAAAGAGGCCCACAAACGCCCCGAGGATCAGGCTTTGTTTGGGATTGTTCAGGGGGGGATGTTTGCTGATCTGCGGGCGCAAAGTGTAGAACAGCTCACTGACATCGGCTTTCCGGGTTATTCCATTGGCGGACTCAGTGTGGGGGAACCCAAAGATGTGATGTATAAGATGCTGGATGCCACCACCCCGCTTTTACCCAAAGATAAACCCCGCTATTTAATGGGGGTTGGTTCCCTGGATGCGCTGTTTGAAGGCACGATTCGGGGCATTGACATGTTTGATTGTGTGCTCCAGAGTCGGATTGCCAGAAACGGCACCGCTTTTACCAGTCATGGTAAGGTGGTGGTTCGGAATGCTACTTATAAGGAAGATTTTACACCGGTTGATCCTGAATGTGATTGTTTCGTTTGCCGAAACTACACCCGGGCCTACATCCGTCATCTCATTAAAACCAATGAAATTTTAGGGGCCAGGTTATTGACATATCATAATTTATACTTTACACTTGTAACGATGAAGAAAATTCGACAGGCCATAATGGATGACAATTTATTAGCCTATAAGGAAGCTTTCTTTGAGAAATTCGGTATAACTGAATAAAGATGAAGGAGAATGTGAATGTTTGGAATTGATTTTACATTAATTCTCCCGCTGATTTTAGTACTGGTGTTTTTTTATTTCTTTGTTTTACGACCACAGCAAAAACAGCAAAAAGAGATTAAAGAAATGCGATCCAGTATGAAACCAGGGGACGAGATTATTACAATTGGCGGATTTTATGGAATCGTCTATGCGATTGGTGAAGAAAATGTTACCATCGAGTTATTGCCAGATTATCATAAGGCGTTGATTACCAAATCGGCCATTGCCCGAATTGTCAATGTTGGGGACGCTGTTGTTGCAACAGAAGATGACAATTTTGAAGAACTAGAAGATCTGGATAATGAAGAAATCGTTGTCGATGCTGAATTTGAAGAAATCGACGAAGACAAAAAATAAAGAGAACGGACCTGCACTCGGCGACCCGGATTTTAGCGGGTCTGCCGGTAATTGTCGGGAAAAATTATTTTTGAAGGGAGTGAACAATTTGAAGCACATTAAAATCATTAAAGAAGGTAAACTCACTGACGTGAAGAACAGAGGATGCGGGGAATGTCAAACTTCCTGTCAATCTGCCTGTAAAACATCCTGCACCGTAGGAAATCAAAAATGCAAACAAACGACTGAAAAATAATAAACAAGCCTGAAAGGGGCTGTCTCGTAAGAGATAGTCCCTTTTTTCATGATGGGAGAAAAAATGATACATAAATATAAAAAGAATGGTCTCAATATTGTTTTGGACGTGGATACCAGCACAGTACTGACGGTTGACGAACTGACCTTTGAAGTGCTGGATCACTATGAAGGTAAAACCAGAGCCGAAATCATTGCCAGCTTTCAAGAAAAATATTCAGTGACCGAACTCAATGAATGTCTGGATGAATTGGATGGTGTCAAAGCGGCGGGGCTATTGTTCCGGGAAATGAATTATCAACGGGAAAACTATGCCAATGAAGATCTGATCAAGGCTTTGTGCTTGCATGTCGCCCATGACTGCAATCTGAAATGTGCTTATTGCTTTGCTGCGCAAGGTGACTTTGATGGCGAAAAACTGCTGATGCCGCTGGAAGTTGGCAAAAAAGCCATCGATTTTATCATCGCTCAGTCCAAAAACCGAAAAAACCTGGAAGTTGATTTCTTCGGTGGTGAACCGCTGATGAATCTGGATGTGGTTAAGCAATTAGTGGTGTATGGCAAAGAGATGGCCGCTAAAAACGATAAGCAGTTCAAATTCACAATGACCACAAATGGGGTGCTGTTAAATGCCGAAACCCGGGAATATCTAAACGAAACGATGGATAATATCGTGCTTAGTCTGGATGGTCGTAAAGAAGTCAATGATCAGATGCGGCAAACGGTCAATGATCAGGGCTCTTTTGATGTGATTATCGACAACATCAAAGCGATGGCTAAAATGCGGGGTGATAAAGATCATTATGTCCGGGGCACCTATACACATCATAATCTTGATTTTGCCAAGGATGTTGAGTTTTTGGCGGCAAAGGGTTTTAAAAGCATTTCGGTGGAACCGGTGGTGGCCGAGGCAACTCACGATTACGCCCTGACCGAGTCCGATCTCCCCACTATCATGGCAGAATATGATGCGCTGGCCTTGTCTTACCTCACGCGTCATGAAGCAGGACTGCACTATAACTTTTTCCATTTTAATGTGGATCTCGATCATGGCCCCTGCGTTTACAAACGGCTGTCCGGATGTGGGGCCGGTAAGGATTATGTGGCCGTAACGCCGGAGGGGGACATTTATCCCTGTCATCAGTTTGTCGGCAATGAAGCATTTAAGATGGGGGATGTGAGTAATGGCATCACCAATGGCGAGATCAAAAAAATCTTCGATGCTGGCAACCTGCTAGAAAAAGAAGACTGTCAAAGCTGCTGGGCCAAATATTTTTGCGGTGGGGGCTGTCATGCCAATGCCTATAACTTTAACGGTACGATTATGAAACCTCATTTCGTCAGCTGCGAAATTGAGCGGCGGCGGGTGGAAAATGCCATTATGATTTCAATTATTGAAGGCGAACAGGAATAAGCGGTTAAGGTTTGCTTGGACTACCGTACCGATCAATGACCAAGGGGTCAGACCCTTGTTAATCTGTTGTTCGCTGCGGAATCGGACAGGCGATGCCGTGTCCGCTCCGATGCGTAGGGTCTGACCCCTAGGTCACAACATGATGTAACAATTGTCGGTACTAGGCCAGTTAGAAAACACCAAATAGTAATGTGTCACCTGGATTTTTTGACAAGAATGGATATTTGTGGTAGATTAAGGTATCTACATTAAACAAACCTTCAGATTATTCTGCGACTTGAAGCATCATATCAGCACAGCAAAATCGAGAAAAATCATAACATTCATTCTAAAACCATCTACAACCCATGGAGGCACATATTGGAAAAGAAATCACTGGACGATTTAACGGTTGTTGAATTGCGTAAACAGGCGGAAAGTCTGGGTATCGAAAAAACCAGCCGCCTTAAAAAAATTGAACTGATCGAGGCCATTGAAGAAAAATTGGAGTCCTCGGCAGAGCAATTGGCGCATCAACATCATCAGCATGAGATAAAGGAAAAAGAAGTATTGACAGACACTAACGAAATATCGGAAAAAAAAGCAGCTGAAAAAAATAATCCAGAAAAACAGCTGGCCCAAACCCATTCGCGGATCACGAATGGGTCAAACGGCACCCGATCACCCTATTATAAGATTAAAGATTCCATGGATAATGTGGTGGTAGTGGAAGGGAATCTGGAAATTCTACCGGAAGGTTTTGGTTTTGTTAAAAACAAAGAGATGAAATCCAATGAGGAATTCGTCTATATTTCCGGTTCGCAAATCCAGAAATTCAAACTGGAAACCGGGGATGTCTTAAGCGGCAAGGTACGGCCGCCCAAAACTGGCGAAAAATATTCAGCGATGCTGTTTCTGGAAAAGGTCAACGGCACCAAAACGGCAGATATTATCCAGAAGATCAACAGTATGCTTTATGTTGATGACAAAAAGGATCGGGATCGCTTTAAAAATTCCCAGGAAGGAATCCTGGATGTTAACCCCGATGGTTTTGGATTTCTGCGAACCAACCATTATCTATCTGGCGACCATGATATATATGTTCCGGCCAATCAGATCCGACGATTTAATCTTCGGACAGGTGATAAAGTTGTCGGTAAGATTAAGATGTCCAGTGAGAATGAAAAGTTTGACGCATTGCTTTATGTCGAAACGGTCAACGGCGCTATTCCCGAAAAAATTGCCAATCGGCCTCGATTTGAACGATTGACACCAATTTTCCCAGAGCAGCGGATCACTCTGGAAACCACCCAGGATGTTGTGTCAACCCGGATGATTGATCTCTTTTCTCCGATGGGTAAAGGTCAGCGAGGACTGATTGTGGCCCCGCCGAAGGCAGGAAAGACGATTCTTTTAAAGGAAATTGCCAATGGCATCACCACCAATCACCCCGAAATCGAACTGATTATTCTGTTGGTCGATGAACGGCCGGAAGAAGTCACCGATATGAAACGATCGATCGATGCCGATATTGTCTATTCGACCTTTGATCAGCCCCCTGAAAATCACATCAAGGTGGCGGAAATCGTACTGGAACGGGGCAAGCGCCTGGTTGAACAGGGCAAAGACGTGGTGATCCTGGTTGACAGTTTAACCCGGTTAACCCGGGGAAACAATCTGGTGGTGTCGCCATCCGGGAGAACCTTGTCGGGGGGGCTCGATCCGGAAGCCTTATTCTTTCCCAAAAAGTTTTTTGGTTCGGCCCGGAATGTGGAAGAAGGTGGCAGTCTGACGATTCTGGCCACCGCTCTGGTGGATACCGGTAGCCGGATGGATGATATCATCTTTGAAGAATTCAAGGGGACTGGTAATATGGAATTGCATTTGGAGCGGGAACTGGCGGAGCGAAGGATCTACCCGGCCATCAACCTGAACCGGTCTGGTACCCGTCGGGAGGAAAAACTGTTATCCGCCGAAGAACTGAAAGTCAGCTTCGATATTCGCAAGCTTTACAAGGGCACTACGGTTTATGATCTCACCGATAAGATTATTTCGATTCTGGAACGCACCAAAGACAATGAAGCATTTATGAAAAAAATTATTGATAAATATAAGGCACAAAATATTTGATCTTTTAAGAAAAGTCTGATATAATATCACGGTTGATAAAATAACAATAAGCAATTAAATAAATAAGAAACGAGGTGGATTCGATGAAAGAAGGCATTCATCCAAATTACGGCAAATCAATAGTTAAGTGTGCGTGTGGAAATACATTTGAAACAGGTTCTATCAAACCAGAATTAAAAGTGGAAATCTGTTCAGTTTGTCACCCATTTTTCACTGGAAAACAAAAACTAGTTGATGCTGGCGGACGTGTTGATCGATTTAATAAAAAATACGGCATTAAAAACGAGTCAGCAGAATAAAAAAGAAGTCGGTTCTTGTAACCGGCTTTTTTCTTGTTCAGTTATGCACGGTTTTTTTGTTTTAAGTTGAGGTAGAAAAATGACCATCAAAGAGATTTTGGATTTTGGACGGCAGGCGCTGGCTCAGGCTGGAATCGAACATCCCGGTTTTGAGGCAGAAATTCTGCTTAGCAGAATTCTGGACACGGATCGGGTTTATTTTTATACCCATTCACAAGAAGCGGTGGATTTAAAACGAGAAGCACATTATCGTAGTGCGATAAAAAGACGGTGTCAATCAGAACCAGTCGCCTATATTCAGGAAAAGAAGGAATTTATGGGGATGGAATTTTTTGTCAACCGGGATGTTTTAATCCCCAGACCCGACACCGAGCCGATGGTGGAGTATCTGCTTAAATATTTACAGCTAAACTACCCCAAGGGTGCTAAAATTCTGGATCTGTGCACGGGCAGTGGGGCGATTGGCATTTCGATCAAGAAATATTTTAAGCAGGCCGACGTCAGTCTTAGTGATATTTCGGAGGCAGCACTGGCAGTGGCTCAGACAAATGCCAATCAATTGGCAAATGGGGATCTGACCTTGTATCATGGAGACCTATTTGCGGCAATCCCGCAAGGAGAAACCTTCCAGGTAATTGTTTCGAATCCGCCTTACATCAGTCGGGCAGAGATGGACCGTCTGGATCGGGGCATCCTTGACTATGAACCCTATATGGCACTGGATGGCGGTGAATCCGGTTTGGATTTTTATCGGCGGATCATTAGCGGGGCCCATTTGTTTTTAGAAAAAGATGGTCTTTTAGCCCTGGAAATAGGGGATCACCAGGCTGATGATGTAACTGATTTATTAAAAAATAATGGATATCGGGAGATTCAAACCATAATGGATCTCAGTGGTCAGATCCGGTGTCTGACCGGAAAAATATCTGTTTGATAACGAAGCGATAATAATAAATTGGGATGACGGTTCATAGAAATTGTGATAGAATGATAGTATTAAATTGAAAAAGAAAAAATTAACATATGCATATCGGAGGTTAACATGGTATCAGCAGGAGATTTTAAAAAAGGTGTAACGTTTGAAATGGATGGTCATACATATACGATCATCGAATTCCAACACGTTAAACCAGGTAAAGGCGCCGCCTTTGTTCGAACAAAGATTCGAAATGTTATTACAGGAGCAGTGGTTGAAAAATCATTCAGCCCGACCGAACGCTATCCGAAAGCACAGGTTGAAACCCGTGAGATGGAATATTTATATGAAGATGGTGGTCTCTATTATTTCATGGATCTGGAATCCTATGAGCAGATCCCATTAAACTTTAATCAAGTTGAGGAAGCCCTAAAATATTTGAAAGAAAACGATATTGCGACAGTAAAGTCGTTAAAAGGCGTGGCATTTTCGGTAGCAGCCCCCAATTTTGTCGAATTGGAAGTTGTCAAAACCGATCCTGGCTTTAAGGGCGACACCGCAACTGGCGCCAATAAACCAGCAACGGTTGAGACTGGAGCAATTATCACCGTACCGCTTTTCGTGGAACAAGGTGATAAGATTCGTATTGACACCCGGACGGGTGATTATATGGAAAGGGTATAAAATGAAATATATTAATGAAAAAGTCGCTTATACCAAAGGACTGGTTGACGGTCTGGAGTTAGATCAGGCTTCTAACGAAGGCAAGGTTCTGGTTCAGGTATTGGATATTCTCGAAGATATTGTTGATGCCCTGGATGGCATTACCGAAGCTCAGGAAGAATTAGAAGAATATGTGGAAATGGTTGATGATGATCTTTCCGAGCTGGAAGAATTCATTCTCGATGAAGACTTCGGTGACGATGATGATTACGAATTTGACGAAGAGGAATATTACGAGATCATTTGTCCCGAGTGTGGCAATGTTTATATTACCGAATTTGAGTCGTTTGAAAATAACACCGTAGCGTGCCCGGACTGTGGCGCCCCATTTATCCTGAATGAAGAAATTTCATGCTGTGGCGAGGATGGTTGCGACTGTCATCAGGAAATCTAAAGAACATAGGTAACTAAGATGAAACTAGAAATGAAAAACAATCAGGCACCGAATATCAATGACGAAATGATCGCTTCGATTGTCAGCTTGGCGGCTACTGGCGTTAATGGTGTAGCACGTATTTCATTAAGAATCACCGATGAAATCATGGATAAACTCTATCTTGCCTCAACAATTAAAGGGGTCAAAATAGCCAGGGATCCGGAGGGTTTGCTGATTTGGGTTTACGTGATTACCGAACCAGGTGTCGACATTATCAAGGTTTCTAAAGCAATTCAAAAAAAAGTAAAGGTTGCCGTGGAATCCATGGCCGGTTTTCAGGTAGCTGCAATTAATGTCCGAATAGAAGGTTCAGGCATCTAGGGGCGAAAGCCCCTTTTTTAGAATATTAGAATCAGAAGGAGAAGCGCATGAGTCGAAAAAAAGAACGGGAATATGCGTTAAAAGGGGTATTTCAATTAGATTTTCATCCGGAACCAGGAGATTTCACTGAAAGTATTGCATATTTTTTAGAGGATAATGAGCTCGATCTGACTTATGGAAAGACTCTGATCGATACGACCGAAACTCATCTTCCAGAAATCGATGATATTCTCGATGACTATCTCAAAAGCACCTGGAAAATTGATCGCATTCCAAAGGTGGAAAAATCAATTCTGCGTCTGGCCATTTGTGAGCTGAAATATATGGACGAAAAAGTACCATTTGAAGTTGTCATTAACGAGGCAATAGAGCTCACAAAAAAATTTGGAGATGAGGATGGAAAAAATTACGTTAATGGTATCTTGAATAAAATCGTTAAGGATGAACTCAATGAGTGCCCTTAGCCTTGGTATCGATACCAGTAATTATACAACTTCGGTTGCCTTGGTAGACGAAAATGAAAACATGATTTATAACAAGGGCATCCTATTGGAAGTGAAGTCAGGAGAAAGAGGGCTTCGTCAATCGGATGCCCTTTTTCAGCATGTCCACCATTTGCCGATACTCCTTCAGGAGTTGCCCCGGGGCCGGGAAATCGAGATTATCTGTTATTCTGAGCGTCCCCGACCACTGTCTGATTCCTATATGCCAGTTTTCCGTTCGGGAGAATCACTTGCGTGTTCGCTGGCCGGGGTATTGGGGATAGAACGGCTGGCGGTGAGCCATCAGGAGAATCATATTCGGGCGGCCATTTATGGGAGCGGATCCCCAGATTTGGAAGCGATCTTTTGTGCGGTTCATTTTTCTGGTGGCACATCGGAAATATTGCTGGTTGAAAAAAAGACGATTGGTTATAAGTGCGACATTATTGCAACGACCCGGGATCTCAATGCCGGGCAATTGGTTGATCGGGTTGGGGTTCTGATGGGATGTGATTTTCCGGCAGGTAAGGCGCTGGAAGTACTGGCAAACCAGGTGAATCCGGCATCCTTTAACAGTAATGTTTTTATTTCTTCAACCATGAAGGATCTGGATTTTCACTTTTCCGGACAGGAAAATCAGGCCCGCCGCCTTTTGGAAACTGGTGTGGAACCGCCGGTAGTCGCTTATCTGGTGCTTAAAGCCATTGCCAAAACGCTCTCTAAAGCCATTGGCGGTTTGGCAAAAAAATATCCATTTCAGTCGGTGCTTTTTTCTGGTGGTGTGATGTCCAATCAGATTATCAAAAAAATAGTGATTAACGAACTGCAAGCGACCGGACTGAAGCTTTATTTTTCGCCTGGGGAATATTCCCGGGATAACGCCGCTGGCAATGCTCTGATGGGTATGGATTATTATAAACATGCGAGGTACAGTCAGTGATGAAGGCAAAAATTCTCAGCGTGTCTGAGGTTAATCAATATGTTAAAACGCTTTTGGAGTCCAATAGTCTGCTAAAAAATCTGATAATCCAGGGTGAACTTTCCAATGTCAAGCGGGCGGCTTCGGGACATTTGTATTTTTCACTAAAGGATGCAGGTAGTAAAATTGATTGCGTGATGTTTAAAAATGTCGTTACGGGTCTTAAATTTCTGCCCAAAGAAGGTCTGAAGGTCACGCTTCGGGGGAGTCTGGGCGTGTATCTGCCCAGTGGTCAATACCAGATTACGGTACGTTCCATGGAACCCCAGGGATTGGGGGACTTGTTCCAGGCATACCTGGTATTAAAAGATGAACTGGCATCCAAAGGTTATTTTGATCGGGATCATAAAAAAAAGCTGCCAGAAATAATCAGCCGGGTAGGTCTGGTGACGTCACCGACAGGGGCGGCCATCAAAGATATAATTTCAATTATTAAACGCCGAAATCCGCTGATGGATATTGTCATTTATCCCAGTCTGGTTCAGGGTGACGAAGCGGCCGGAACGATAATTAAAGGGATTCAAGCCTTCAATACGGCCCGGTCTGTGGACGTGATTATTATCGGCCGGGGTGGCGGTTCCATCGAAGACCTCTGGGCATTTAATGATGAACGTCTGGCCAAAGCTATTTTTGAATCGGAGTTACCGATTGTTTCGGCGGTGGGGCATGAAATTGACTATACGATTGCCGATTTTGTGGCTGATTTACGAGCACCGACCCCTTCTGGAGCAGCAGAATTGGTAGCGGAAGAAACTCTGAGTATGATTCAGAACCTGGTTGCTCAAAAAAAAAGGCTGAGTCAGAGCATGGCAGCGACTATCGACAGAAACCGCCGACTGTTGTTGCAGATCAGAAAAGAGCTATTGCGTTATCGACCGCAGGAACGCATCGAAGAGAGACGTCTTTTTTTGGATATCATTAACGAACGGTTGGTTCGGGCGTTAATGGGGCAACTTAAAAGTGAGCGACAGCAATTGATCAATATTAAAACCCGGATTGAAGCCATGAGTCCGGTAAATGTACTTAAAAAAGGCTATGTTCGGGTGACGGATAACTATGACAAGTCCGTTGTTTCGGTCGCCGGTTTACAGGTTGATCAGCCGGTGACGCTCCACTTTGTGGACGGTCAGGCCAAAGCAAGGATTCAATCCACGAAGGAGACTAGATAATGGCAGTTAAAAAACTGAAAACAAAAATGAATCGTTTGGAGGCCATTGCCGAATTATTGGAAGGTGATGAGCTGGAAATCGAAGCATCCATGAAGCTTTTTGAAGAAGGAATGAAGCTCATTAATGAGTGTAACGCAGATTTGGACACCCTGGAAGGAAAAATAACCATCATGATTGATGGCGAAGAAAAAGAATTCGAGGGGAGTTTGGAGGTATGAGTGGGTTCAAAATTCAGCTAAGGGATCGGGTAGCAAGAATCAATGAGGAGCTTGGAAAAGTTTTTCAACAGAATCTGGATACACCAGAAGTAATTATCGAAGCCATGAAATATAGCCTGTTTGCCGGAGGAAAAAGACTGCGTCCGATGTTAATGATGGAAACCTGCCAGGCTCTTGAAGGGGATGTAGAGGTAATCAAGCCGCTGGCCATGGGGATTGAGATGATCCATACCTATTCGTTGATCCATGATGATTTGCCAGCCATGGACAATGATGATCTGAGACGGGGCAAGCCGACTAATCATAAGGTGTATGGCGATGCCATGGCCATTCTGGCTGGAGACGGGCTGTTGAATTATGCAGTTGAAATCATGCTACAGGGCACCCAGGGACTTACGGGAAGAGCGTTGACAAATTATCTTTGTGCCATGAAATGTATCATGGGGGCTTCCGGTATTCTGGGAATGATTGGCGGTCAGGTGGCCGATATCCTCAGTGAAGACAAGGTTATCGGGCTCGATGAAATGGACTATATCCATTTGCACAAGACGGCGGCCTTGCTGGAAGCCTGTGTCCAAAGTGGCTGTATTATCGCCGAAGCTGAACCAGCCACCCAGGGACGACTGATCAGCTATAGTCACCGAATTGGGTTGGCTTTTCAGATTGTTGATGACATTCTGGATATTGAAGGTAATGAGGCCGATCTGGGCAAACCCATCGGTAGTGACGAGAAAAATCATAAATCCACCTTTGTGTCACTCTACGGGTTGGAGGCTTCAAAAATCAGGGTTGACGAGTTGGAAGCGGAAGCCATCGAACTGCTTAGACCAATTGGCGAACGGACTGTTTTTCTTCAGGAATTAGCCAGCTATATCTGCCATCGCCGAAAATGAAATCCAAGTTTTTAGAATCACTCCAAAAGATGTTTAAGTTGGTTAAAAGATAATTGGAAAAAGGAAACAGACCCATGAAAAGAGGAAAAATTGAAAGAACGTTTAGATAAATTATTGGTGAGCCTGAATTATTTTGATACCCGGGAGCGGGCTAAAAAAGCCATTATGGCCGGGTTAGTTCAGGTCAATGACCAGGTCAGGGACAAGGCTGGCGATCTGGTGGACACTGAGGCGATGATTCAGGTCAAGGGTAGCGATCTGCCTTATGTCAGTCGGGGCGGTTTAAAACTGGAAAAGGGACTGGCAGTCTTTGATCTGGAGGTGGCAGGAAAAGCCTTTATCGATATTGGCTCATCCACCGGAGGTTTTACCGATTGCTTGCTACAAAATGGTGCTACAAAGGTGTACGCAGTCGATGTCGGTTATGGACAGCTGGACTGGAAGTTGCGCACCGATTCCCGGGTTGTTTCCATGGAACGAACCAATTTTCGCTATTTGACAACCGAGAATATTTCAGAACTGGTCGATGGTACCGTGATGGATGTCTCATTTATTTCAATAACCAAATTGATTCCGGCGATCAAATTGTTTATGAAACCTGGAGCTCGGGGGATCTGGTTGATTAAGCCGCAATTCGAAGCAGGACGGGAAAGAATTGGTAAAAACGGTGTTATCCGGGATAAAAAGGTGCATGAATCGATTTTGCTTGAAGTGATGACTGCCATCGAAAAGCAGGGATTTTTGATCAAAGGTCTGGACTTTTCTCCGATACAGGGGCCTAAAGGCAATATTGAGTTTTTAGTTTTTGTTGAAAATACCGAACCCGAGATTGAGGGAAACTGGGCATCACTGATTCATCAAGTGGTAACCATCGCCCATGAAAGTTGCAAAAAAAAGAAAGAACCCCAGGACGAATAGGATGTGAGTACGATTGGAAGCTGAATTTAAAAACTTTAAGGAAATCGGTATTTATCTCAACATGGATAAGCCGGACAGCCCTGCTTTGGCAGAAAAATGCATCGGTTATCTAATCCAGCACGGCTTTAAAATAGCCCTACTGGAAGGCCAGATAAAATATCCCCATGAATGTGTTATTTATTATCCTAAAAACCTTTTTTACCGAAAGCCGGATTGTATTCTGGTGCTGGGCGGGGATGGCACGCTTTTATTTGTAGCACGGAAAGTTTGTTTTTATTCGATACCAATTTTTGGCATTAATCTGGGTAAATTGGGTTTTCTTACCGAAGGCGAGGCGGGTAATTATGAAGAGGCGCTTAAGAATTTAACTTCTGGAGATTATTACATCGAAGAACGGATGATGTTAAGTTGCAGCATCAAAAAAGAAAATGAAAGCGCCTGCTTTTATATGGCATTAAACGATGTTCTGGTTAAGAGTCGGGGCTTTCGAATGATGGATATTGAAGCCCGGGCTAACGGCTCAACCATTGACAAATTTCGGGCTGATGGGTTGATTATCGCCACTCCCACCGGATCCACCGGTTATTCTTTGGCTGCTGGAGGGCCAGTGGTGTCACCCCAGGCGAGAGTGATGATTCTTAACCCGATCTGTCCCCATCGACTTCATGACCGATCTTATATTTTGCCGGAGGATGAGGTCATCAAACTGGAATTCGGAGATCGTGAAAAAGACATTATGGTTACCTTTGATGGACAGACCACCGTTTCGATTTCACCACAAGATGCGGTTAAGGTCAAAAAGGCCACCTATTGCACCCGGTTGATTCGGCTCAACCAGATGAGCAGTTATGACCGGCTACGAATCAAGCTTTCCAGTGAGTATTAAAAAATCAAAAGGCAAAAATAACTAACACGACAACAGGTGGCGATCTTGACAAACTTTGGAGAAAGAAGGGAAAGACATGAAAGTATCGAGACAATTAAAAATTATTGAAATCATTGAAAATAATCTCATCGAAACTCAGGAAGAGTTGGCCCAGGCATTGAAAGATGCCGGGTTTCCGGTAACCCAGGCCACCATCTCCCGAGATATTAAAGAATTGAAGCTGATCAAAGTGAGCAGTCACGATGGTATTCAGCACTATGCCCCATTAAAGGACATTGGTACTATTTATAATGAACGGGTTACGGCAGTTTTTAAGGAGTCGGTGCTTACGATTGACTATGTGGAAAACACCATTGTCCTGAGAACCCTGCCAGCCATGGCCCAGGCAGCGGCTCTGGCCATTGACTCAATGGATTGGAGTGAGATTGTTGGAACCATTGCCGGAGATGATACCATTTTTGTGTTGGTTCGCAATCGGGATATGGTTGGAGAAATTGTCGGTAAATTTAAAAAGTTGATGAAATAGGGAGGGACTGATGCTGAGAAATCTTGTTGTTAACGACTATGCGCTGATTGATCATCTGGTGGTGGATTTTCATCCAGGTCTCAATGTGATCACCGGAGAAACCGGAGCCGGAAAATCCATTGTCATTGACGCTTTGACATTGGTTCTGGGTAACCGCGGTAATAAGACCAACATCCGTCAGGGCAAGGGCAAGATGACGGTACAGGGACTTTTTGATGTCAGTGACCAGCCAGCTCTGATTCAAAAATGCGAAGCATATGGTATCCCCATGGAGGATGGTCAGTTGATTTTAATCCGTGAAATCGATGATCGGGGTCGTAATATTTGCCGCGCCAATGGTCTGATTATCACCGTCACCCAATTAAAAGCAATCGGTGATGAGCTCATTGATATCCACGGCCAGCATGAACATCAATCCTTGTTCAAAAGGGAGAATCATCGCCAGCTACTGGATGCCTTCGGCGGCGAAAAAAGCCGAAAATATCGAGATCAGATAGCTGCTGCGGCAGGCGAGATTAAACGGATTCACGAGTTGATTGCAGAATTGGAAACAAATGAACGTGAGTTGGAGCGAGAAAAAGAAGCCTTGCAGTTTGAAATCAATGAAATTGAAGCGGCGGCTCTTGTTGTTGGTGAAGATGAAGAACTGGAAGGGGAAAAACGGATTCTGGAAAACCGGGAACGTCTTTTTACACACACCAGCAGAGCCTATGAATTGCTAAGAGGAGAAAACGCCGAGCAGCCCCCGATTCTTGATGCCCTTAGTCTACTGGCGGCAAGTATGACTGAAATTGCCAAAATAGACACAAGTTTTGAGGAACGTCTGGAGACGGTTAATGGCATTTTAAGTGAAACAGAAAATCTTTCGTTTGAAATCCGTTCATATCTCGAAGATATGGAGTACAGCTTGGGTGATTTGGATGAGATTGAAACCCGACTAAGCATCATTGCCAAGTTGAAGCGGAAGTATGGTCATGATATTACCGAAATTCTTTGCTACGCCAGAGAGAGCAGCATTCGTTTAAAAAACCTGTTGAATCGGGATGAAAATCTGCAGAAATATTATCAGGAATTAAGCGGTCTTCAAGATAATTATAATAAGATCAGTAATAATCTCTATCAATTGCGTTTAAAAACAGCCAGTGCGCTGAAAAAGGCCCTTGAGAATGAGTTGGCGGAGTTAGCTATGGAAAAGACTCAGGTTGAGATTTCAGTGGAACATGATCCGGAGCGGGTCAGTGTCCATGGTCAGGATCTGGTGGAGTTTTTAATATCTGTCAACCCGGGTCAGGCACCCAAACCACTCGGGAAGGTGGCCTCAGGAGGGGAAATATCCCGAATTATGCTGAGTTTAAAAAGTATTTTCGGAAATCTGGATGCCATTGAAACGATGGTGTTCGACGAAATTGATACCGGGATCAGCGGTCGAACTGCCCAGGTGGTAGCCGAAAAAATTCAGGCCCTCAGTGTTACGCCACCCAGAGGCCGACAGATTATTTGCATTACCCATCTGCCCCAGATTGCGGCGATGTCCGACCAGCATTTTATGGTGCAAAAGCTTGCGCAGAATGAGGGGGTAGAGGTACGATTTTTACCCTTGGATGAAAAGGGTAAAAAAGAGGAGCTTTCCCGAATGCTGGGCGGCGCAGAAGTAACCCGAAAAACCTGGGAACATGCCCAGGAAATGCTGGAATTAAGCCAAAAAATAAAAAAATCGAAAAAAAGTAAAGAAGACAAAATATTATCTTAACATTTGATTGGTTATTAGATAGAATAAAGATTGTTAAAAATATATTTATTTAAGGAGATATAAATTGGAAAGAAAAGTACCCATCGGGTTGTCTAACAAACACATTCATGTATCACAGGCAGATTTAGAGGTATTATTTGGTAAAGGCTACCAATTAACACCAATGAAAGATTTATCACAACCAGGTCAATATGCCGCCGAAGAAAAAGTAGATGTGGTTGGACCAAAAGGAACTTTAAAAGGAATTCGTATTTTGGGACCCGTTCGACCAGAAACCCAATTGGAAGTTTCTGTTGGCGATGGTTTCTGTTTAGGGATTCAAGCACCACTTCGTAATTCCGGCGATATTGCAGATACGCCTGGCGTTAAAATTGTCGGACCAGCTGGCGAAGTCGAAATTGCTAAAGGTGCCATCGTTGCAGCCCGACACATTCATATGAGTCCAGAAGAAGGCGCAGCATTTGGCTTGAAAGACAAAGATATTGTTTCGGTAAAATTAGATGGACCTCGAGGTTTGATTTTTGACAATGTCCTGGTACGGGTTCACCCAGAATTTAAATTAGACATGCATCTTGATGTTGAAGAAGGAAATGCTGCCGGAGCTAAAAACGGTCAATTGGCAACAATTCTTTAATTATGATTGCACCAAACCCAATCGCATTTACTGCATTTGGCTTTGATGTCAGGTGGTATGGGGTTTTAATTGCCTCGGCATTACTGATCGGATTGTTCATCGGGATAAAACGGGCACCCAAATATGGGCTTGATCCTGAGATCATTATGGATTTCTTTTTGTATATGACCCCAGCGGTGATCATCGGAGCCCGACTTTATTATGTCATCTTCAGTTATGACTATTATCTGGCCCATCCGGAAGAAATCATTGCGACCTGGCATGGTGGGTTGGCTATTCATGGCGGCATTATTGCTGGAATCATTGTGGCTATTATCTTGTGTCGGGTTAAAAAGATCAGTTTTTTTGCGCTGGCCGATGTTTTGATACCGGCGCTGCCCTTAGGTCAGGCGATTGGGCGCTGGGGGAATTATTTCAATCAGGAAGCCTATGGTTCGCAAACCGATTTGCCCTGGGCCATTACGGTCAATGATGCTGCTCTGGGAATCATCAGGGTGCACCCGACTTTTCTGTATGAATCGGTCTGGAATCTGCTGGTTTTTGGTTTTATCTTTTTCTATGAAGACAAAATTAAAAAGGTCGACGGCGAATTACTTTTTGTCTATCTTGGCCTGTATTCCATCGGGCGTTTTTTCATTGAAGGCCTGAGAACCGACAGCTTGATGTTTATGGGGCTGAGAACTGCTCAACTGATCAGTTTGGCATTGGTGGCAATAGGCATCGGCGGGCTTTGGTATTTGCGCAAAAATGAAGATCGCTTTGTGAATTCGATGATTAGAAAAAAATAATTTTAGTACTAAGATAAAAAGACTATCAGCGATAAACGGATAGTCTTTTGTCTTTTTTGCACAGCGAGACGCAACATCGATTGCCGACATCAGGACAATCGGTTCATCCCCCGATACTGAATCGCTTCGGATAAATGGTTGACTTGAATGGTTTTGGATCCATCTAAGTCGGCAATGGTACGGGCTAACTTTAAAATCCGATGGTAGCCACGGGCACTGAGTTTCATCTTGGTATAGACATTTTTCATCAGGTTTTCTTCAGCTGGGCCAAGTTTACAGTAAATCTCCATAAGTTTTGGCGTAAGCTGGGCATTATAAAAAATATCCAAATTCTGATAGCGTTGATTTTGTCGTTCACGGGCAGCATCGACCCGTTTTTTGATAACAGAAGAACTTTCACCCTTGGGTTTGGTCTGAAGCTCATCGTAGGTGGTGCTGGGAATCTCCACAAAAATATCCAGTCGATCCAGCAATGGTCCGGATATTTTGCCTTGATAGTTTTTAATCTGCTGGGGCGTGCAAATACATTCATGGGCTGGGTCTGTGAGATAACCGCAGGGACAGGGGTTCATTGAAGTGATCAGGGTAAAGCTGGCCGGAAAAGTCAGCGAGGCGTTGACCCGGGAAATCGTCACCTCCTGATCTTCAATCGGCTGACGCAACACCTCCAGAGCCGATTTTTGGAATTCCGGCAGCTCATCGAGAAAAAGCACCCCCAGGTGGGCCAGTGAAACCTCACCAGGCTTGGGGATTCGGCCACCACCAACCAGTGAAACTTTAGAAATGGTATGGTGGGGAGAGCGAAAAGGACGTTGACTGATGATGGCATTATTTTTCAGGAGTCCGGAAATGCTGTGAATCTTGGTGATCTCAAGCGCTTCGTCCAAGGTGAGATCCGGCAGGATGGAAGGAAAACCTTTAGCCAACATGGTTTTTCCCGACCCGGGAGGTCCGCTCATCAGACAGTTGTGAGCCCCGGCGGCGGCAATTTCTAACCCCCGTTTGGCCAGATCCTGGCCCCGGATATCGGAAAAATCGATGCTGTGACAGCTGTTTTCAACATTCAGGAGAGAATCAAGGTTGATTATAAAGGGGTCGATGACGAGTTCCTGTTTCAAAAAGGAAACTGCTTCGTGAAAATCTTTTACGGGATAAACATTCACATTCTGAACCACCGCTGCTTCATGACGGTTATCAAAGGGCACCAGAATGTTGGCAATGCCAGTTTCTTTAGCCGCCAGTACCATCGGCAGCACCCCATTAACGCTTCTAATTTCGCCGCTGAGGGATAGTTCTCCGATAACCAAAAAGCTCTCGGGATGATCCCAAGTCAGTTGCTCTGAGGCAGTCAGGATGCCCAGAGCAATGGCCAGATCAAAGGCTGGGCCTTCTTTTTTGAGATCGGCTGGAGCGAGGTTAATGGTGATTCGTTCCATCGGATATTTGAAACCATTGTTTTTGATGGCTGAAAAAACCCGATCCTTGGATTCTTTAATGCCGGCATCTGGTAGACCGACCAGTGAATATGCGGGCAGACCCCGGGAAATATCAATTTCGACTGTGACAATAACGCCATTAACACCCAGTAATCCGCTACTTTTTATCTGTGATAACATGCAAAGTTTACCTCCACCTTATTATGGACATTATACCGGAAATAAACGTAAAAATATAGAGAAATAATTTGATGGTTATGGTATTATGATAAAACAAGTTAAAAAATGAAAAGGAGGTGCCCATGGAAAAAACGACAAAGGGAACCTTATATGTGCTCATTGCCATGATGTTATTCAGCACCGGCGGGTTGTTTATCAAGCTGATCAATGCGAATGCCTTTACGATTACATTTGGTAGGGCAATCATAGCGGGTCTTATTTTTTTGCCCATGATTCAATGGAAGAAAATCAAATTTTCGAAATATTATGTTGGTTTGGTGGTCTCCTACTGTTATTTATGCATGATGTTTGTACTAACAACAAAGATTACAACGGCAGCTAATGCCATTATTCTTCAATGTACGGCACCACTATGGCTTTACTTGTTTTACGTGGTCAAAGGGAAAAAAATAACAAAGCGTGATTTGATTCCACGACTGTTTATCTTACTGGGGATCATTCTAATACTAAGTGCGGCTGATGGTGGAAACCCCTGGGGTGATCTGCTGGCTTTAACCAATGGGATTGCCTATGCGGCAGTTCAGTATTTACTGGACAAAGACTATCCCATATCGGATGCTTCAATTGTGGGGTTAAACAACCTATGGTTGAGTTTGATCATTCTGTTAACCATGTCCAGTCAGCTGGACTTCACCGGCATCTCAGTTTATGGTTGGTTGGGCTTGATTTTTCTGGGTGTTTTTCAGATTGGTATTGCTTATCTCTTTTTATCAGGGGGGGTGCGCCTGATTTCACCATTGAAAGCCTCGATTCTATCATTGGCCGAACCCATACTCAATCCGATTTTCGTGTTCTTTTTTGTGGGAGAAACCCCGTCATTTCTTTCATTGACCGGTTTTGCGATCATTCTGATGGGGATTGGTCTGACAATGGTACCCCCTAAGACGCATCTAAGCGAGATTAATGAGTAACTCAAAATATCAAAGATTAAAAAACCACAACGCATTTTGCAGTTGTGGTTTTTTAGGTTGAAATTCAGATTGATTATTCCGGTTGAGCTGCACTTTGCTGCTTCGGTTTAATAAAGAGAAGAACGATCGCAATGGCAGCAACAGTGATCATTGAAACATAGAAAGGAAATTTAATATTAACCATCATGTCAACGCCCATAACTCCAGCTAAAAGAGCGAAGAAATAAGCCGAACAGAATCCACCGACATTCATGGATGCCATGACAATTCCCGAGGCGGTGGGCATCTGGCTGGGATGGACGGCTGCGCCCAAATTCATGAAGATGCTTGGCATGATAAAACCTAAACCAACACCGGCAACAGTTGTACCAATGTACATAAAGGCAATGGAATTTCCCAGACCAATACTGACCATGGCGACAGCTATTAAAGCAACGCCTAATGGCATGGTATTACTTTTGAAAATACCGAAGACTTTCGCAAAAATTAAACCTCCCAGCATTCCGCCAACTGTGAACATCGTCAAGACGAGGGCAGCATCTCCAGCAGTTCCCATACCACCGGCAGCGATAATTGAAGACATGTTAACCAGCATCGGGTAAATCAGAACCATCAAGAAGAAAATTAAACCGGCAAAAGCAAACACGGCCCCGGGTAATTTGGGCTTTGCTTCGCCAACTGCTTGAACGGGAGCTTTTGCTGGCTCAGGCAGGAACAGAATAATCACTAAGGTTATAATCCCTAATCCGTGAACTAAAAACGCATATTCCCAGGAAATTGTCGCCGCAAAACCACCGAGTAATTGGAAGAGAATTCCACCTACGTTGCCAACGACACCGCTGAGGCCCATCATTTGAGCCCGTACCTCACCATCAAAGAAAGCGATAATCAGTGCGGCGCCCAAAGGTGTAACAATCCCGAGTCCAATACCGAAGATGGCTCGAACGATCAGAATTGCCGTAAAACTGGAAGTCGTCATAAAATAGGGGGCCATACCACCACCGATAAAGAGAATCATACCAATGATTAACAGCGTTTTGTATTTTACAACACCACCGGCAAGTCGACCGGAGATCAGGGTAGCCGGAACAGACATTAATACTGCCAGAGTAGAAACAAGCAACAGGGATGTAAATGGAACATCAGGGAAGGCCGCAGCAATACTGGCGATAGCCGGTGTGATGGTACCAACCCCCATTTGGACAAAGAAAACCGATAATACTGCAATTTTTAGGAACGTATTATTTTTCATAATTTCACCTCTTCTAAAAGATATCACCCTGGAATCAGACCAGGATGTTTAAAGTTTACCCAGCCCCGATTTTCGAGATGGGTATGTAGCCAGTCAGCCGCGAAAAATAACATGATTAGTTAGGATTCAAATGTCATTTAAACGTTTGCTGTTTGGCTTGGTTCACAACGGATAATAGCAAGGGGGTTATAACATGCGTTTTTTAAATCCTCCTTCTTAAATTGGTGTGCGAATCACCCCCAAAAGCACTATTTCAATCACTGAGCCGAAAAATAGTTCGATAAAGCTAAGATAGTGGTTCAGTGATCAATAAGTTATACAAGTACAATATTAGTTACGTTTAAGTGTATGATGATAATAGCATGCAAAATCGGGAATGTCCAGCATTATTTACATTAAAAGTGAATAATTACGAAAATATATAGAATTTTACACATTTATAAACGTTTAAAACATGAATTATAAAAATTTTACAGTGATGAGTGGAGCGTTAAAATAGTGTGTTGACGTTATGTAGTTCAAATATTAATTGAAGTTAAAAAAAATGGGAGAAAGAGTATAAAAAAACAGCGCCATGTTAAGCATGACGCTGTAAGGATACCGGAGAAGCCAGAAAAAATGATACGATCAGACAATGTTAAAATTTTTTTCGATTCGCACGGTAAACATTTTTTCGATTTCGTAGGATTCGCTAATTACCTGTTTGATAAGTTCTGGATCAAGACCCATATTGTTCAGCAATAGATGAATACTGGAGTTAATGAAATCTTGAGAAGAACAATCAATAAGCCCGGCATCATAAGCAAGATTAATACCTTGTGTAGCACCGGCGCTGGCGAACGCAATAAAGGCAATCTCAAAGTCGCTGTAGTGAAGGTCGCAGCTTTCAGCCAGATTGCGGTAAAAATCGGTGACCACACTTTGTTCCTTGTAAAGAACATTTTCTCCCAGTAAATCGTAGTAAAATCGACTGAAATTTTTATTGAATCGCATATTGTTGTTCAATACCCGCCACTCAACGGCGGTTTGAAGTAAAAGGGTTGTTTCGAGCCCTAATTTGTAAAGATTTTCGGTAACCTTCGCTTTGATAGTCGACATGAGTTCGTTATATAATTCAATTCCAAGGCCGCCTTTTGAACCATAATAATAATTGATCAGACCAACATTCGCCCCGGATTCTTTGGCAATCTTCAGGCAGGTGGTGCTGGTATAGCCATATTCATAAAATAAGGCTTTAGATGCCTCATAAATCTTTTCCTTGGTTTCTTTACCAACCTTGTATTTTCCCATTTTATACTCTCTATTTCTATATTTTAATTCTGTGTAAAAATGCGTAAGATATAGCTAAAGCATACCATATTTCTTTGTGAAAAACAAGACAAAGGAAGCTAAAAAAACTTTCTTGATTTAATTGCGTTGTTAAGACAGGGCATTTAGCGTTTAATTCTGAACTAACCATTGGTGGTTCAATGCGATGGCTTTGCGAACCTGCTCTTCGGCTGGTCCGCCAATAATATTTCGTTGGTTGACACAGACATTCAGATCGATGGCAGAAAAAATGGATTCATCAAAAACTGGTGAGATACTCCGGTATTCGTCCAGGGTCAGTTCATCCAGACTTTTTTGCTGTTCCAGCGCAAAAAATACTAACTTACCAATGATTTCGTGGGCATCACGAAAGGCGATCCCGTGCTTAACCAGCCAATCAGCGGCATCGGTGGCGTTGGAAAATCCGCCGGCGGCTGCCTTTTTCATGGTTTCCTTATTAACGGTCAGGGTTTTGATCATTTTGGCAAAAGTGATCAGACAGATCTTAATGGTATCATAGGTATCGAATACTGGTTCCTTATCCTCCTGCATGTCCTTATTATAGGCCAGGGGAATCCCCTTCATGGTGGTCAGCAGGCCCATCAGGTTGCCATATACCCGGCCAGTTTTACCCCGCACCAGTTCAGCGATGTCCGGATTTTTTTTCTGAGGCATGATGCTACTGCCAGTACTGAAGGCATCATCGAGAGTGATGAAATTAAACTCGCTGCTGCACCAGAGGATGATCTCTTCCGAAAAACGGCTGAGGTGCATCATTAAGACGGAGGCTGCTTCAAGGAAATCAAGACAGAAATCCCGATCCGAAACGCCATCCAGACTGTTCAGGGAAACAAAGGCAAAGTCCAATTCTGCGGCAACTGCTGATCGATCCAGTGGATAGGTAGTGGTTGCCAAAGCACCGGAACCCAGCGGTAAGGTATCTGCCATCGCTTTAACCTGGGTCATTCGGATCATATCCCGCTTGAACATTTCCACATAAGCCATCAGATGATGGGCAAAAGTAATGGGTTGGGCCCGTTGCAGATGCGTATAGCCGGGCATGATAGTGTTGGTATGGTCATCAGCCAGATCGAGCAGGGTCAGAATCAGGTTGCGAATTAGAGACTTGCAGTCATCGGCAATCTCCTTGACATAGAGGCGCATATCGGTCGCCACCTGATCGTTGCGGCTTCGGCCGGTATGGAGTTTTTTGCCGACGTCACCAATTCGTTCAGTCAAAATGGCTTCGACATTCATATGAATATCTTCCATTGATACCGAAAACTCAACGTTTCCGGCTTCGATATCGATAAGAATCGTTTCTAACGTTTTGATGATCAGTTCAGCTTCGTTGGGATCAATAATATTTTGTTTTCCAAGCATTCGGGCATGGGCAATACTTCCAGTGATGTCCTGTTTGTATAGGCGTTGATCAAAGGATATGGACGAGTTGAAATCATCAGTTAAAAGGTCGGTTTTTTTAGAAAACCGACCTCCCCACATTTTTTTCATTTTATTCTATTCCCCTTTTTCTTCGCGGCTGAGTCGCATTAAAGCACGAACCTTAAGCGGTAAGCCAAATAAATGGATAAATCCTTCAGCGTCCTTATGATCATAAAGATCACCAGTGGTAAAGCTGGCAATTTCGGCATTGTAGAGTGAGTAAGGTGAGGTCACGCCAATGAGAATAATATTGCCCTTATATAACTTTAAACGAACATTTCCGGTAACCGTTTTTTGGGTTTCATCGACAAAGGCTGTTAAAGCTTCCCGCAGCGGTGTAAACCACTCGCCGTTGTAGGCCAGTTCAGCAAATTTAACGGCTGCCTGTTGTTTAAAGCCAAAGGTTTGACGATCAAGACACATATGTTCCAATTCTTCATGGGCTTTGTAAAGGATTGAACCGCCGGGAGTTTCATAAATTCCCCGGGATTTCATCCCTACCACCCGGTTTTCAATCAGATCAACGACACCAATGCTGTGACGGCCACCAATAATATTGAGTTGTTCAAGTAGTTCCCGGCCCGTCATTTCTACACCGTTTAGTCGGACGGGAATGCCCTGTTCAAAGTCAAGACTGACAATTTCAGCCTCATCAGGTGCTTCTTCCAATGGGGTAGTCATTTGCAGTAATTTCTTGTATTGTGGTTCCAGGGATGGATCTTCCAGTTCCAGACCTTCGTGGCTCATATGCAGAATATTTTTATCCCGGCTATAGCTGTTGCTGATCGACATAGGGACCTTGATATCATGCATGACACAATAGTCCATGGCATCTTCCCGGGACTTGATATCCCAAATTCGCCAGGGGGCAATGATTTTTAACTGTGGTGCTAAAGCACCAATGGTCAATTCAAAACGAACCTGGTCATTTCCCTTGCCGGTGGCACCGTGACAGATGGCTTCAGCGCCTTCCAGTTCAGCATATTTTACCAGCACCTTGGCAATCAAAGGACGGGCCAGGGAGGTGCCCAACAAGTATTTTTTTTCATAAATGGCATCAGCTTGAAGCGCGGGCCACACATAATCTTCGACGAATTCGTCGGTTACGTCTTCAATATATAATTTGCTGGCACCTGAAGCCAGAGCTCTTTCCTCGAGACCGTCAAGTTCAGTACCCTGTCCCACATCGACACACACAGCAATAACATCATAGTCATAGGTATTTTTAAGCCATGGGATAATGGTTGTGGTATCCAATCCCCCGGAATAGGCAAGAATTACTTTTTTCTTCAATTTTATATCCTCCTGATAATTATCTCGTTGGTATAATCAACTTAATCACATGAATGATTATACAATCATTTCAAGAGAAAAGCAAGTATAAAAAGAAAATAATTCGCATAAATTTATAAATATACATAAAAACGCTTGATTATGCATATAAAAACTAGTATAATACAAAAATAATATATTATATATTTAAGAAACTAACAGACAGACTTCACATATTTTGGTAAAATAAATATTTAAAGAGTTTACTTGGATAGTATAAAAATAGAATACTAAGATTGTAGATAAACCGCATCTCGATTTTTTGTGGGATTGTGTGACCCGGTTTGCCTAAACTCTTACTATTCTTAAACAAAGACATTTAAGAAAGGAAGTAAAATAAAATGATTAAAGCATCTGTTATCGGAGGAACTGGTTATGCCGGACAGGAACTGATCCGTATTTTAATGCGGCATCCTGAAGTAGAAGTGGTGACAATCGGAACCAGAAGCTTTTCCGGACAAAAATTCAGTGATATCTATGGAAACTTTCAAGGTATTACCGATCTCGTTTGTGAAGCAACCGACATCAAAGAATTGGCAGAGAAGTCGGATGTGGTATTTTTAGCCTTACCCCATGGAATTGCATCCAAAACCGTTACGGCAGAGGTACTCACAAAAACAAAGGTCATCGATCTGGGGGCTGATTTCCGGATTAAAGATATCGATGTATATGAGGATTGGTACCAAACCGAGCATTTTAACCATTCATTACTGAATGATGCGGTTTATGGATTATGTGAATTGCATCGGGAAGAGATAAAAAAGGCCCAGCTTATTTCAAATCCCGGCTGTTATACAACCTGCAGCATTTTAAGCCTGGCGCCATTAATTAAAAATAATCTTATTGATATGGGTAGTATTATCGTCGATGCCAAATCGGGGGTAACTGGAGCTGGCCGGGGAACAGTCACCGATTTGATGTACTCCGAGTGCAATGAAACCATCAAGGCTTATAAAATCGGTTCCCATCGACATACGCCGGAAATTGAGCAGGAATTGCGGCTATTAAATGGTCAGGATTTTAATATTCTGTTCACCCCCCATCTGGTTCCAATGAATCGGGGCATTCTGGCCTTATCCTATGCTAAATTAACCGCTGACCTGAGTCTGGAAGCGATCAAGGCGATTTACTGTGAATTCTACAACGACGAATATTTTGTCAGAATTCTGGAAAATCGGATGCCGGAAACCCGCTGGGTGAAAGGAACTAATTTTTGTGATATCGGGTTGTCCATCGATCCTAGAACCAACCACGTCATTGTTGTAGGAGCCATTGATAATCTGATTAAAGGAGCCGCCGGGCAGGCGGTACAAAATATGAATATCTGTTTTGGACTGGCTGAAAAAACCGGTATCGACTTTATTGCCGATTTTCCCATTTAAATAAGCAGTGACAAATCAGTTAATAATGGTGTGATATAAGAATATAGAGTCCGCACCGACAACAGATTAGCAGTTGGTCGGTATGACAGTTTGGTGAAAACCTGACGGATCATAGATGATTCATTAAAATACGAGGAGCAAAGACATGAAACTAATAAAGACAGGCGGAGTGACAACCCCCCTGGGTTTTAAAACCGGGGGAATCAATTGCGGCATTAAAAAGAACGAAAAAAATGATCTGGCGATGATTTTTTCAGAGGTACCCGGGGCAACCAGCATCATGACAACCACCAATGTTGTCAAAGCAGCCCCGATTCTCTGGTGTAACAAAGTCATGAATAATCCCTACAAGCAGGCGGTGGTGATCAACAGTGGCAACGCCAATGCCTGCACTGGACAAAAAGGCGAGGAAGCTGTAGTCGCCACGGCCAACAAGGCGGCGACGGTTTTAGGGGTGCAGCCGGAGGATGTGTTGATTGCCTCAACTGGGGTGATTGGGGTGATTTTACCGGTTGAGAAAATCCTGGCTGGGATTGAGACCCTGGGGCCAAAATTGGGAAACAGCCCAGCAGACGGCGAGATTGCTGCCAATACGATTCTGACCACCGATACAGTAAAAAAGACCATTGCCGTCGAGGTGGAAATCGGCGGTAAGTCCGTAAAGATCGGCGGCATGGCCAAGGGCTCCGGGATGATTCATCCCAATATGGCGACGATGCTGTCCTTTGTGACGACTGATGCAAATATTGAACCAGCCCTGCTTGATCAGTTGCTAAAAGAAACCACTGTTGATACTTACAATATGATCTCTGTGGATGGCGACACCAGTACCAATGACATGGTAGCGGTGATTGCCAACGGGATGGCTGGAAATCTGCCCTTGCAGGAAAATACCCCGGATTATGAGATCTTTAGAGAAGCTTTCATATATGTACATAAAACCCTGGCAAAAAAAATCATTCGCGATGGCGAAGGCGCTTCCAAGTTTGTGGAAGTGGAAGTTCGTGGGACAAAAACCAAAGAGGATGCCCGCAAGCTGGCTAAATCGGTTATCACCTCCAGTTTGGTCAAAACCGCCTTATTTGGGGAAGATGCCAATTGGGGTCGGGTGCTCTGTGCCTTGGGCTATTCCGGGGCTGAATTTGATCCCTTGAAGGTTTCCCTGGTTTTTTCCAGTCAGGCTGGGATGATTACCCTCTTAAACGATGGTGCCCCGATTGCCTTTGATGAAGATGAAGCGAAGAAAGTGCTGTCCGAAACAGATATTTATATTGTGGTTGAAATGGAAGAAGGCGATGAAAAAGCTGTGGCCTGGGGATGTGATTTGTCCTACGATTATGTCAAAATCAACGGCGATTACCGAAGTTAAATAGAAAAGAGTAAATAATGGAAAAATATATTGAAAAGGCCAAGATTCTGATCGAAGCTTTGCCCTATATCCAACAGTTTAAAAAGAAAACCATGGTCATTAAATATGGTGGTAGTTTTATGTATGATGAGGCCAGAAAGCAGTCGGTGATGGATGATATTTCGCTGATGCGTCTGGTGGGCATCCGTTTGATCATTGTTCATGGCGGCGGCAAAGATATTTCCGGAATGCTGAGTGACTTGGAAATCCAGACCGAATTTGTCGAAGGGTTGCGGATTACCAATGAAAAGGTGGTCGAAATTGCCGAAATGGTCTTATCCGGAAAAATCAACAAGGAAATTGTCCAGCTGCTTCAGAACCGTGAAATGAATGCTGTCGGCCTTTCAGGAAAAGATGGCGGGATGATCAAGGTGAAGAAGAAATTTGTTAATAATCTGGACATCGGTTTTGTTGGGGACATTATCCGGGTTGATAACCGGCTCTTGAATACCCTGTTAAAGGACGATTATCTGCCAGTGATTGCGCCGATTGGCACGGATAAAACCGGCCAGAGCTACAACATCAATGCTGATCATGTGGCTTATGCCATTGCCAAGGCAGTCAAAGCTGAAAAGCTGATTTATCTAACCGATACCGACGGGGTCTACATGGATCCGGACAATCCGGATTCGATTATCCGGCGCCTTTTCGCTGAAAATGTGCCCAAACTGATTGAAGAGGGGATTATTTCCGGCGGGATGATTCCCAAGGTGGAAAACAGTGTCGATGCCCTGAATCAGGGAGTCAATTCGGTTCATATTTTAGACGGCAAGGTGGAACATTCAATGCTACTGGAATTGTTCACGGCTGCCGGGGTCGGAACGATGATTCGTCGTTCCATTATATAAGGAGGACAATATGGATTTAATAACACGAGGAAGTAATGTGATCATGGAAACCTATAAGCGTTTTCCTCTGGTCTTTGATAAGGGTCAGGGCTGTGTTCTGACTGATCATAATGGCAAAGAATATTTGGATTTTGTGGCTGGGATTGCTGTTGATGCCCTGGGTCATTCCCATCCGGGTCTGCTGGCAGCAATGCAGGCACAAATGGAAAAACTGGTTCATATTTCCAATCTTTACTGGTCCAAACCGGGCATTGAACTGGCCGAAATGCTGACCAAGGCCAGTGGCCTGGATAAGGTATTCTTTTGTAACAGCGGGGCAGAAGCCTGTGAAGCGGCCTTAAAACTGTGCCGGGTGTATGGCAAGCTTAAAAAAGACGTGGAAGCAGTGGAAATCATTGCCATGAATCAATCTTTCCATGGCCGAACTTATGCGGCGATTACTGCTACAGGCCAAAAAAAATACCAGGAAAATCTGGAACCGCTGATGCCGGAAATTTATCATGTGCCTTATAACGACATTGAGGCATTGAAGGCGCAGATCAGCCCCAAAACCTGTGGGATTATTTTAGAACCGATTCAGGGCGAAGGGGGAATCTATCCCGCCGATCCGGACTATTTAAAAGAGGTTCGAAAGATCTGTGATGAACAAAACATCGTGCTGATTTTTGACGAGGTGCAAACGGGGATTGGTCGTTCAGGGAAATTGTTTGCTTACCAGCAATATGGTGTTGTACCGGATGTGGTGACGATGGCAAAAGGCTTAGGGGGCGGGGTTCCCATTGGTGGCATCATTGCCAAAGACCATGTGGCCGAAGTCTTTACCCCGGGAACCCATGCATCCACCTTTGGTGGCAATCCTTTTGTGACGGCCACCGCCAAATATGTGATTGAAACCCTGACCGCACCGGGATTTTTTGAAGCGGTGGAGGAAAAAGGGGATTATCTTAAAGCCCAACTGGAAGCCTTAAAAAAAGAGCATCCGGCTATTAAAGAGGTGCGTGGTATGGGACTAATTGTGGGGGTTCAGATTGATGCCGATTTGGGGGCTATCGTTGCCAAAGCGATGGAAAAAGGCTTGTTGTTGATTACTGCTGGCAGCAATGCCATTCGTTTTGTGCCACCGCTGGTGGTTGCCAAAGCCGAAATTGATCAGGCGGTGCAGATTTTTGCTGAATGTTTATAGAAATAAAACGGGGCGATCCGCCCCGTTTCAGACTGTCAGAAAAGATAACCTAGTACCGACAATTGTTACATCATGTTGTGACCTAGGGGTCAGACCCTACGCATCGGAGCGGACACGGCATCGCCTGTCCGATTCTGCGCGCAGGCAACGAGCCAATCATAAGCTTGCTTATAGTTGGCGACTGCCCGCGACCAATGCGAAAGGAGCGTAGCGGATTTCGCATGGTGCAGCGAACAACAGATTAACAATTGGTCGGTACGGTAGTTTATCGACAACCTCAAACGGGGCAATCCGCCCCGTTTTTTTACTGTTTTTTTAGCAAGATAGTCGCTTTGGTGCCCTGATTGATTTCGCTGGTGATGATCAGTTTGCCGCGATGAATGCTGACGATGCTGTCAATGATCGATAATCCCAGGCCCGAACCGCCAGTGGCCCGGGAACGGTCACTGCTGATGCGGTAAAAACGTTCCTTGATTTTGTCAAGCTCGGCGGCGGGGATTCCACAACCGGTATCGCTGACAATGATTTCATTAGTGGTTTTACTATGGACGCGACAGCTCAGGGTGATGGTTCCACCAGTCGGAGTGTACTTGCGGCTATTATCCAGCAGACCGCGAATCGCCTGGATCAGCAGGCCTTCATTACCCCGGACAAAGGCGTGGTCACAGGATTCCATGATGTATTGGTGATCGGGATCAATCATCTGACACTGATAAAAAATCTTTTCCAAAAGCGTCGAAATATCCAGAATAATAAAATCTTCATCAAAATAATTGTTTTCAATTCGCGTAATCAATAATAAATCTTCGACCATCTTATTCATCCCCTGAATTTCATCCCGAATCGCTTCAATTGATTCATCCCGGAGTTGCGGATCATTTTTGCCCCAATCGGATAAAATATCAATATAGCCCTGAATCACCGTTAGAGGAATCCGCAGTTCATGGGAGGCATCCGAAACAAAACGCTTCTGGTTATTAAAAGCGGATTCCAGTTTTTTGATCATCTGGTTTAAAGACATGATCAGCTGATCCAGCTCATCCTTGTTGCCGGTTTCTTCGATCCGCACATTTAAATTGTTTTCGGTGATATTTTTAGCGGTTTCGGAGATTTCAATCAGCGGTTTCAGGGTTTGCTTGGTACCATAAATGCCGATTAGAATTATGGCAATCAGTCCGAGAATGCTGATGGCGATCATCAGAATAAACAGGGTAGTCATGAATACATAACTATCATTGAGGTTTTTGATAATCTGGAGATAGATAATGTCGCCGTCTTCCAGCACATAGTAGGACCCCAGATAATAGTATTCGATCTGGTTGTAGCGCAACGAGTTTACGGTAATGGTTTGATCGTTGTCGTCATTAAAGCTGAACTCGAATAAATGAAAATTATACTTATCGAGGTTTTCAGCAACCAGCAGATCAGTCAGGATTTCGGATGATTGATAGATATTGCCTTGGTTATCCTTGAGTTGATAGGCAATGAGCGAATTATCCTTGACATAGGGATAAAGTTTTTCTGAAATGAATTCCAGTCGTTGGTCAGCTGGTAAGCTGAGTAGGGCGGGCATGTTCTCGTCCAGGGTATTGATGACGTAATTATTAAAGCGGATCATCGTCGCTTTGCTTTCGTTTAAAATAAGTTGCTGGGAGAAAAAGAAAACCATCAAAAACGAAAGCGTTAATACAGCCGTCAAAGCCAGAATAAAAAAGAACACAATGCGATGATATATTTTTAACGGCTTTTTACGACCGGGAATATTTAGCTTATCGAACCACATAGCCCCGCCCCCGAACGGTATGGATCAGTTTTTCATCAAAATCCCGGTCGATTTTGTCCCGCAGATATTTAATATAAACATCAACAATATTATCACCACCGTCATAATCAAAGCCCCAGACCTTGGTGAGGATCTGTTCCCGGGACTGAACCAGATCGTGGTTCAGGACGAGATAATAAAACAGGTCAAATTCGGTTCGGGATAAACTGATTTCCTGGGATTGGCGCTTAACGCTGAAAGCATCCAGATCGATCTCAATATCTTTAAAAATCAAATGGCTATTTGGTGCGGATTCAGGAGCATTTTTTCGAATATTGGCTTTAACTCGGGCCAACAGCTCGTCAAAATTAAAGGGTTTTGTCACATAATCATCGGCGCCAAGGTCAAAACCGGTTACCACATCATTGGTATCGTCTTTGGCGGTCAACAAAATAATTGGCAGGTGATGATTTTGGCTCTTGATATATTTAAGGACATCATAACCAGAGACCTCCGGTAGCATAATGTCAAGTAAAACCAGATCAAAGCCGGGATGTTGATGATAGGCTTCGATCCCTTCCCGGCCAGTAAACGCCTTAACCGTCTCAAAACCGGCATGCTTAAGCTGCAGTTCAATGATCCGGGATATTTTCTTATCATCTTCAATAATCAGTATCTCTTTCATGGGAACCTCCATAACCAATCGATAAATAAAAAGATAAAAGTAGTACCGACAATGACCCTGGAGTCAGATAGAGTGATCATCGATAAGTGTCAGGTCGGTACGGTTGGTTTCGATTATCTTAGAATAATATCATATTTTCCTTGTTTTATATAGCTTTAAGATTTTGGCTCTATAATTAATCTGTTAACTTATAATCAAAATTCAAAAGGTGGAAGGAGTCGCTTTATGCGTATATTATTTGTAGAAGACGAAAAAAAAATAACCGATGCACTCCAGGAATTATGTAAAATACAAAACATCGATTGTGACATTGCCAACGATGGGGAGGAAGGTCTGTTATTTGCTCTAAACCCTATTTATGATGTCATTGTTTTAGATATTATGTTGCCGATCAAAAGCGGCATTGAAATTTTGCAGCAGATCCGCGACCAGGGCATTAACACCCCGGTTTTGATGCTGACGGCCAAAGGGACTATTGATGACAAGGTCAAAGGTCTGGATTTGGGTGCTGATGATTATCTGATCAAACCATTTTCTGCCAAAGAACTGTTTGCCCGGATTCGGGCCCTGGGCCGTCGTCCTGATCACGGGATCAAGGGCGAGACGATTGTTTTTGAAGATGTCAGCTTTAATACCAAAAAGAATATTCTGCAAACTGAAAGCAAAGAATTCAAGCTGTCAGTTAAGGAAGCGAAGATTCTGGAAATGTTGTTAAAGCGCCCCAATCAGGTGTTTACCCGGGAACAAATTCTGGATCGGGTGTGGGGCTTTGATAAAGAGGTCAATGAAAATAATATTGAAATTTATGTTCATAATCTGCGAAAAAAAATTGTCGATACTCAGGTTAAAATTGATACCATCCGAGGGGTAGGATACACGCTTGGGAAAAAATAGGTTGGAGAGTTAAGTCCCATGTTTAAAGAAATCAAACGCAAGATCACCATGTTTAATACCTTGATTCTGGTTATCTTCATGTTCATGTTTATCTTTCTGCTGGGTTTTTTAGTAAACTGGAGTCTTACGCTTTCCGGAGAAATGTATTTGACTACGGTGGCCAAGGAAATCATTTCAAACAATGGACAAACAACCGCTCAACCGATCAATTCCGGGGATTCGGTTCATGATAAATTTGGTTATCAATTTATTATGTGGGACAGCAGCCATGTTGTAAAATCGATGAAGGTCGAAGACCGTAATCTGATTATGCTGGGGTACGAGTTGGCGATTGAAAAAAAGGATGCTCCGCAGTTCAATCTGCTAATCTCAGACAATGTTGAGTATCGGGTTTATACCTTGCCTTACTCCAATAATTCCAACGACTATGTGCTTCAGGTTTTTCAGCAAATTTCGACGGAGCGATCGATTATTGCCTATGTCATTTCATTTTTGTTTTTAATTGGCTTAGGATCGATTGCGGTGTTGATTCCGATATCTTATTTTTTAGCTGGCAAATCCCTGCAGCCGATTAAAGACACCTTTGAGGATCAGAAGAAATTTATTGCCAATGCGTCTCATGAACTGCGAACCCCGCTGACGGTTATTCAAACCAATGTTGAGGTGCTGAAACTCAAAGAGGATGAACAAATCAAGGACAACATGAAGTGGTTAAACAATATTGCCAGTGAAGGGGAAACGATGGCCAAACTCATTTCTGAGTTATTGCTGTTGGCCCAGGCTGAAAATCAGCGCCTGGCTATCGACAAGGAAGTATTTGACATATCCTCGATGTGTCAGCAAATGGTTGAGCTGATGACCGAACTGGCCAACGAAAAGGAAATTGAACTCAGTGAGAATATTTCGCCTGGGATCCAATACCGGGGCGATGAAGAACGACTCAAACAGGCGGTCCGGATTTTAGTGGATAATGCCATTAAATACACACCAGTCGGTGGAAAGGTTCAATTATGTCTGGTTCAGGGAAAGCGCCACCTGGTGATTGAGGTTAAGGATACTGGAATTGGGCTTACGGACGAAGAGAAGGCTAAAGTCTTCAGCCGTTTTTATCGGGTTGACGATGCCCGAAACCGTGAAACCGGTGGTGTTGGGCTGGGTTTGAATATCGCTGATTATATTGTCAAAAAACATAATGGCAAAATAAAAATTGACTCCATCCCCAACAAAGGAAGTACCTTTTCAATTGTTTTGCCAAAAAGTAATCAAAAGCCGGATTCAAAGAAAAACAATATTAAAGGGGATACTCTGCAATAAATGATTTGAAAAAACAACCTGTAACAGAAGTTCAATTTCTTTGTTGGTATTAAGATCATCCCGGTCTTCCAGGATGAACTTAAAAAAAAGAAAGAAATTGGACTTTTTTCGATTATAATAAAATCAACAAATAACTTATAATGAGAAGGAAGAATATGAATATTTTACTTTATCAACCAGAAATCCCCCAAAATACCGGAAATATTGCCAGAACGTGTGCATTGACAGAGACGAATCTGCATCTGATCAAACCCCTGGGTTTTTCATTGGACGAAAAACATTTAAAGCGGGCCGGCCTGGATTATTGGGAGCTTGTCAATGTCAGCGTCTATGACTCCTTTGATCAGTTTCAGGAAAAGAATCCTGATGCCAAACTGTATATTCTGACCACTAAAGCCACTAAGTTTTACCATCAAATTGAGTATGATCAAAATGCTTTTTTGATGTTCGGAAAGGAAACTGCCGGGATTCCCACCGAAATTCATGAAGCCCATCCCGATAATCGCTTTCGTATCCCGATGAGAAATCATGAAAAGGCCCGATCACTGAACTTGTCAAATGCAGTCAATATCGTTTTATATGAGGCGTTACGACAGCATGGCTTTGTGGGTTTGATTTAGGATGCTATTTTCATGAAAATTTCATGAAAATAGCTGAAAATTACATTACTTTACCATAACAGTATGTTATAATTAATTCAATCGAGATCAGGATGGTACACAATGGATCAAACAGGAAGAAAAGAAAAATTCTGGAAATCAAAGTTTTGGAAAAAATACTCGAACTATTTGTTCTTTGTTTTTCTAATCAGTGCAACAGCAATTGTTATCTTAACACAAGTTGATCCGGAAACCTTTTTAAGAACAATTAAACAAGCCAATGTTTATTGTCTCATTTTGGGGATTGGTTGTGTTTTCATCTATTGGATCTTGGAAGCTTATATGCTGCTAAAATTGATGCGGCGGGATAATCCCAATGAGAGCTTTCATTTTGCCTGGACTGTGACCATGGTTGGTCAGTATTATAATCTGATTACCCCCAGTGCCACCGGGGGTCAACCCCTGCAGCTCTATGAAATGTCGAAAAAAAATTATGGAATCGGTTCCGGAACAGCGGTGCTGGTGCAAAAATACGCACTGTATCAGGTAACGGTTACCTTTTTGGCCATTGTCGCCACCATTTTCAGCATTACAGCCTTGCACCAGAGCCTGGATGCTGCCAAATGGCTGATTGCCATAGGCTTAATCGTAAACATCGCCGGAGTGGTACTGATCTTTATTCTGGCCTTTAATGCCAATGCTGCCAAAGCGATTATGCTTGGCTGTGTGCGTCTTTTACTGACGCTTCACATCATAAAAAATGCCGAAAAATATTTTGAAAAAGTCAATCACTTTATTAAGGAATACCAGATCGCCATTGATGCCTTAAAAAGCCATAAACTGCAGACCTTAAAATTATTTGCTGTTTCAATCGTGCAGATCCTGGTATTTTACTCAGTCAACTATTGGGTGTATCGATCATTGGGTTTGAATGAAACCAATGCGCTGACGATTATTTCCTTGCAAGCGATTCTTTATGTGGCGGTAGCCTTTGTGCCGACACCAGGTGCTGCCGGCGGGGCAGAAGCGGGATTTTTATTGTTGTTTGGGCCCATTTACGGCTCTGGCAATACCGCAGTCGCGATGATTCTCTGGCGCCTGATTACTTTTTATTTCGTCATTCTTTTTGGTGGGATCTATCTTTCGATTTATTCCATCAGAGTTGGCAAAGAAAAGGCCCAGCAAATTGAAGAAGAATGTGATGATCAAGTTGATAATCTATAGAAAATATTAAACAACAAGGAGATTTCAGTGAGAAAAATTGGAGTTTTGCAGATTGTCGATCATGTCGCTGAAATGTGTATTGAAGCCAATACATTTTTATCAGATGATATGATGGAGGGGCTGCGTCGGGCGAGGCAATTAGAAGAGTCTGAAAATGGTAAAGAAATTTTGGAAACCATGCTCAGTAATTTTGAAGTCGCAAAAAATAAAAATATACCCATTTGCCAGGATACTGGCATGGTGGTGATGTTTGTCACGTTTGGTCAGGATCTGATCATCGAGGGTGGCAGTCTTGAAGAAGCCCTCCAGGCTGGCGTCGCCAAAGGTTATGAAGAAGGCTATCTGCGAAAATCCGTGGTTGCCGACCCGTTTATCCGAACAAATACCGGCAATAATACCCCGGCGGTGATCCATTATCAGGTCGTGCCTGGTGATGGCTTAAAAATAAAGATTTTACCCAAGGGCTTTGGCAGCGAAAACACCAGTGCTCTGAAGATGCTTAAACCGGCAGATGGGATGGCCGGGGTTAAAGAATTTGTGCTCCAGACCGTGGAGACTGGCAGTCCTAATGCCTGTGCACCAATTGTGGTTGGGGTGGGCGTTGGCGGTACCATGGAAAAAGCGGCGATCATGGCCAAAGAAGCCTTGAGCCGACCCTTGGGTGAACACAATCCGCTGGAACATATCGAAGCGCTGGAAGAATATCTGCTTGAAGCCAGCAACGCTTTGGGAATTGGCCCAATGGGACTTGGGGGAATCAACACGGTACTTGGGGTTAACGTGGAAGTCTTTCCGACCCATATCGCCGGTCTGCCGGTGGCGGTTAATATCACCTGTTACGTTAATCGACATGTGGAAAGGGAATTATAAAATGGCTGTTGTAGAGATCAGAACACCTTTAACTAAAAAGGATCGAAAAAAACTAAAAGCCGGTGACCATGTGCGGATTTCCGGGATCATATATACAGCCCGGGATGCAGCTCACAAGCGGATGATTGAAGCGCTGGAAAAAGGTTTGCCTTTGCCGATGGATTTTACTGATGAAATTATATATTATGTTGGGCCCTGTCCTGCGAAACCCGGAGAGATCATTGGCTCAGCCGGACCAACCACCAGTGGTCGGATGGATACGTATACCCCGGAACTGCTGGATCGTGGATTGGCTGGTATGATCGGCAAAGGAAATCGAAGTGAACGGGTCATCAATAGTATGGTAAGTAATGATGCCGTTTATTTTGCCTGTGTCGGCGGTGCCGGGGCCTTATTGCAGGATTGCATCAAGTCAGTCGAAATCATTGCCTATGAGGATCTGGGAACGGAAGCAATTCGAAAAATTGAAGTTAAAGATTTTCCGGCGATTGTCGTGATTGACACCAAAGGAACCAATTTATACGAAACTGAAAGAAAAAAATTCACAAATAAGCTATGGATTTAGTGGGAGGAAACATGAAAAAAGCACAAATGGTTATTGAAACATCATTAAGAGCAGGTGGTACTGATCCGATCTTTCGAATCGCCGGAGAAGCGGCAAACCGTACCAAAGAATTGGGACCGGAAGCCGTTATAAATTCAACCATTGGAGCACTGATGGACGATGATGGCGAATTGGTAACATTCAAATCAGTGTATGACACCTTAAAAGGCCTGCCGAATCACCTGATTGCCGATTATTCTGGGTTAGCCGGGCAACCGGATTTTTTAGAAAAGATCACGGAAGCCTGTTTTAAAAACTGTAAACCAGAAGGTTATATTCGGGCGGTGGCAACCCCGGGGGGAACCGGAGCAGTCCGCCATTCGTTCTGTAATTATACCGAACTGGGAGATACAATCTTACTGACAGACTGGTATTGGGCCGCTTATGCGACCATTGCCGATGAAAATCATCGCAAAGTCACAACCTTCCCACTTTATAATGAAGCGGGTGGATTCAATTTAGAAGGCTGGAAAAAAAGCATCCTGAAGCTGCTGGAAAAACAGCAGCGGGTATTAACGGTTCTTAATACCCCAGCCCATAATCCCACTGGCTATACCATTTCCCTGGAGGAATGGCAAGCGATCAAGACCTTTGTCACCGAAACCGCCACCGCCCAGCCGACATCTAAAATTATCCTGCTGGTGGATCTGGCCTATATCGATTTTGCTGGCGAAGGGGATGAGGCTCGTCAGTTTATGAAAATGCTGACTGGGATGCCGCATAATGTTTTGACCCTTTATGCCTTTAGTTGTTCCAAGGGTTATACCATGTATGGACTGCGAAACGGCGCCATTCTCTGTGTTGCGCCCACCGCAGAAATTGCCGATGAATTTGCCAATGCCTGCACCTATTCCAACCGCGGTAACTGGTCAAACGGCACCCGGGGAGCGATGGAAACCATCACCAAAATCTTCGGCAATGACGAATTATATAATCAGGCCATGGCTGAGCAGAGCTTCTATAAAAGCATTTTAAGACGTCGGGCCGCTGCTTTCGTGGAGGAAGCCAATAAAATCGGCCTGAAAATGGTTACCTATTGCGATGGCTTTTTTATCAGTATCCCCTGTGATAAACCCCAGGAAGTCAGCAGTCGTTTAATGGAAAATAACACCTTTGTTGTGGCATTGGGAAAAGGTCTCCGTTTTGCACCCTGCGCCGTTTCAGAAGAAAAATGTCGCCGATCACCTCAGCTGATTCTGGATGCCATCAAAGAGGTGGAAGGCCGTTAACTATTGGCATTAATAATATAGGTGGCTGCGAAGCAAATAAGTGCTTCGCAGGCATCTGTTGTTGTGAATTTTGAAAGGAAAAGAGATGAGAGTAAAAATCGTTGATGTTGCCAGAGAAGCAAATGTTTCCGTTGCAACAGTATCCCGAGTTGTTAATAATATTCCGTTAGTAAACGAAGAAACCAAGGAACGGGTATTGGAAGCCATCAAAAAAACCGGATACAAACCCAATGCCATTGCCAGAAGTCTGAAAATTCAGAAAACCAATACCATGGGAATCATGATCCCGGATATTACTAATCCTTATTATACCGAAATCGTCCGGGGCGCCGAAGATGTTTGTGGTATCTATCATTATAATATCATTTTAAGTAATACCGACTTTGATCCTGAAAAAGAAAAAAAATCGCTGAACGTGCTGGTTGAAAAACAATGCGATGGAATTATCTATGTGGGTAAAGATCTCAGTGACGAAATGCAGGCTGAGTTGATTGATGCGCCCAGCGAGGTTGTTTTAGGTTGTATTCCTGATGACAGTGGCGTGCTCAGTGGCGTTTTGATTAATAATGAAACAGCAGCCTATGAGTTGGCGACTGAGCTGATAAAAATGGGCCATAAAAAATTCATGCTGTTTTTTGATGAGTTGGAAGAAGGCTATATTTATCAGGAACGAAAAAAAGGTTTTATTAAAGCCTTTGAAGAAAATAACATCGAATTTGATGACAGCCGCATCTTAAGAGAAAAACTGAGTCTCTCCGGTGGTTACACGATGATGCAGGAAGCCATTAATTCCGGGATCGATTTCACCTGCGTTTTCTGTTTTAATGACCAGACGGCACTGGGGGCGATTCGCTGTGCTGAAGAAATGGGCAAGAAAATTCCTGAAGACATCAGCATCTGTGGCTTTAACAATTTCTGGATTGCGGAATGGACCAGACCGCAGATTACCACAGTAGCTCAGCCGATGTACGATATCGGCGCGATTGCCATGCGGATGCTCATCAAGCTGTGCGAAAAAGATGGCGATCGGACCGTTAAAAATGTTTATGTACCGCATGAGGTTCATATTCGTGGTTCGGTTACTGAGATTAAATAATAGCCGGGGCTTTTATGAAATACATTGATTGGAAAGAAACCGACCCACAAAAGAATCTGGCCTTTGAAGAATATGTCTTTAATCAAATGGATAAAGACGAGAGTTATTTTCTGTTGTGGCAGAACGATAATGCCGTAATTGTCGGAAAACACCAGAACACCATTGAGGAAATTAATCAGGAATATATCAAAGAAAATGATATCAAGGTTGTTCGTCGCCTTTCTGGTGGTGGGGCAGTTTACCATGATTTAGGAAATCTCAACTTCACCTTTATTGTTAATGAAGCGGGTCAGGAACAGTTTGACTTTCAGACCTTTACCCGCCCTCTGGTGGAAGCGCTTAAAACGCTGGGGGTCAATGCAGAATTCAACAGCCGGAATGATCTTGCCATCGATGGAAAGAAATTTTCCGGCAACTCCCAGTATGCTAAACGGGGGCGGATTCTTCACCACGGTACGATCCTGTTCAATTCAAATCTGGCTACCATTCAGAGTGCTTTGAAAGTAAAGAAAGATAAAATTGAATCCAAGGGGATCAAATCAGTTAAAAGTCGGGTCACCAACATTGTCGACTACCTGGATGAAGACTATACCCTGGAAGATTTTAAAGCGGCGCTGCTAAAAGCGATGTTTGAAAATGACAATTTGGAAATGATCACCCTTTTAGAGGAAGAAATCCAGGCGATTGAACAGTTGAAAACAGAAAAATATGCAACATGGGATTGGAATTATGGAAAATCGCCCCGGTATAATTTGCGAAAAGAACGAAAATGCGACTTTGGTCTGATTACAGTTTTGCTTCAGGTTGAAAAGGGTGAAATCAAAGAGCTTCACTTTTATGGCGATTATTTTGGTAATGGGGACATTCAGGAACTGGAAACGCTGCTAATTGGGGTAAAACCAACCGAGGAAGCGCTGTCAAAGGTTCTCAAAGACATCGCGCTGACTGATTATATTAATGGGTTGGATGTAAAAACTTTAATTGACTTAATACTATATTAAACGCAGCAATTAGGCATTGGAGTAGCTGGTCAGCGTGATTGAGTTAAATCATACTGCGTTGACCAGTTTTTTCTATTGAGCCTGAAGAAAGGAAGTTCATTGGAATCAAATATAACACGGCTAAATTATCATGGCAAAGAATTGGTTTTGATTGGGACGGCTCATGTTTCCAAAAACAGCGTCGATGAGGTTCGGGAAACCATAAAAAACGAACAGCCGGATTCCATCTGCATTGAACTGGATCAGCAGCGCTACGAGGCCATTAACCAGAAAGACAAATGGTCCAATACGGACTTGGTTCAGATCATCAAAAGCAAACGGGCGGGTTTTATGTTTGTCAATATTCTGTTGTCCAACTACCAGCGTAAGCTGGCCGAACAATTCGGAATTGAATCCGGCCAGGAAATGATGGAAGGAATTGCTTGTGCTAAAGAGTACGGAGCGGAGCTGGTACTGGCTGATCGCAGCATCCAGATTACTTTTAACCGAATCTGGCGGGGCTGCAGTTTATGGGAGAAGGTCAAGGTGCTGTTCTCGATTATTCTCAGTGTGGTGGATGATGAAGAAATTACTGAAGAAGATCTCGAAAATCTGAAATCCGATGATATGTTGACGGCCGCACTGTCAGAAATGGGTTCGGCTTTTAAAGGCGTCAAAAAATATCTGGTCGACGAGCGGGATCAGTATTTAGCCTATAAAATCAAGCATGCTCCGGGACATAAGGTTGTGGCCGTGCTGGGAGCGGCTCACGTGCCGGGGATCAAAGAAGAAATTTTTAAAGACCAGAATATTGCCGAGCTGGAGGTGATCCCACCGAAATCCAATGTTGGCAAGGTGATTGGTTGGATGATCCCGATTATTTTGCTGGCGCTGATTGTGGTAACCTTTATTGCCAGTCCCAGCTCGGGATGGGAGCAAGCTAAAAACTGGATTCTCTGGACTGGTCTGCTGGCAGCGTTGGGCACCCTGCTGGCAGGTGGGCATATTCTATCGGTATTGACAGCTTTTGTAGCGGCTCCAATTACGACCCTGCATCCATTACTGGCAGCAGGATGGTTTGCCGGCATGACCGAAGCGCATTTCCGTAAGCCCAAAGTGGAAGATTTTGAATCCTTGCCTAAAGACTTGGGTAGTATCAAAGGCCTCTGGCGCAACAAGGTGACTAAGGTGCTGATGGTCGTGGTATTTGCCAATCTGGGAAGCAGTATTGGCACCTGGCTGGGTGGGCTTAACATTATTGGGATTTTTATTAATACCTTTTCCTGAGAAGTGAATAATGCTTCCTGCAGGACGTTTAAATATGCATCAGCTTTCAAAAAAACTTGTTAATGTTTACAAAATAATATATAATTAACACCATTAGGAATTTAGAAAGGAGAAACGATGAAAAGAAAATTATTAGGTTTATCACTGGTTGTTTTATTGTTATCAGCATTGATGCTGACTGGTTGTTCTTCCGGAGGATCAAAAACATCAGAAGATGCATTAGCCGATGGCGTGTTAAGTATCGGTGTGGATGATACCTACCTGCCAATGGAATTCAGAGATGATCAAAACGAACTGGTTGGCTTTGATATTGACTTTGCCAACGCTTTAGCTGAAGAATTAGGGGTCAAAGCGGAATTCCAGACAGTAGCCTGGGATGGTATTTTCAACGGTTTAAATGCAAAGCAATACGATGCTATCATTTCCAGCACCAGTATAACACCTGAACGCCTTGAAGGTTTCAGTATGTCTGATCCTTACGTTGCCAACGGGATTGTAATTGTTTCACGAAAAGATGCAACCCCGGTTAAAACATTCAAAGAACTTGAAGGAAAAACTTTGGGTGCTCAGATTGAAACCACAGCTGATATCGCAGCCGAAAAATTAAAGGTTGAAGAAGGCGTCAATGTTGAAATTAAAAAATTTGATGGAATGCTGGATGCATTTGCAGCCCTTCAAGGTAAACAAATCGATAACGTCATCACTGATGTCGGGGTCGCCATGTACTATGTAGCTCAGAATCCTGATCTCTATGTTGTCAGCTCTGATGTTTTAACCAATGAGCCGATTGGGATTACTTCCCGTTTAGCCGACACGGCGACAACCGAAAAGTATAATGAAGCCATTAAAGCTTTGCAGGAAAGTGGCAAAATGTCAGAAATTTCAATGAAGTGGTTTGGTCAAGATATGACAAAAGATATTGACACTGAACTAGTAGTCATTGAATAGGATTATCAATAATTGAATAAATAAATGGAATAGGACTTGGTACAGTTGCTGTGACAAGTCCTGTTCATATGTTTATAGACAGCAGCGTACTGGTAAATGTCTCAAACTTGGCCAGTCTGTATGTGTCAATATACACCTGAGCAAATTTTCGTGAGGGTTGTAGACAAAGTAATTAAGCGGTTAATGTCTTTTTCTGTGATGCGGTATTAGAAGCGTCATCCGAGATGAAAAAGGCTTTGTCTGCAGTCTGACATGGAGCGCTGTTCAAATTTTTTATGACGAAGGGAAGATCAACGTGTTAACTGAAATCCAATTATGGGCAATTTTAAACGGAACCATTGTAACAATTGAGATTGCACTAGTAGCAATCGTTTTTGGTGCGATTTTCGGCGTAATTGTAGCTCTTGGGCGACTCTCAAAAAATAAGGTAGCCAATGGCCTATCCTGGTTTTATATCTGGTTTTTTAGAGGAACCCCTTTATTGCTCCAATTATTCATTATTTATTATGCCATCCCGATAATCTATCTGGATGCAACGGGTATCACATTTGAAGTCAATCCAATGATTGCAGCATTTGTGGCGTTCTCCTTAAATGCCACAGCCTATCTGGCCGAAATTATCCGGGCGGCCATTGAGTCCATCGATGGAGGGCAAATGGAAGCGGCTAAAGCCCTGGGAATGAGTTATCGCCAGGCGATGACAAAAATTATTATCCCCCAAACCTATAAACGGCTGGTTGCTCCTTTGGGTAACGAGCTGATTATGCTGTTAAAAGATACGTCACTGGTATCGACCATTGCATTATTTGATTTGCTGAGAACCACCAAAACAATGGCGAGTGCGACCGGATCGTGGATTTATTACATTTATGCCGCCGCCATCTATCTGTTCTTAACAACGATTATTCAGGTTGTATTTGATATGATGGAAAAGAAACTGGGAATTTACGAAAGATAGGGAAAAAAATATGAGTATGGTAAAATTAGTGAACGTACGAAAGTCTTTTGGAGATTTGGAAGTGCTCAAGGGTGTTAATCTCGAGGTTTCGCAGGGCGAAGTCGTCTGTATAATCGGTGCCAGCGGTTCAGGAAAAAGTACCATGTTACGGTGTCTTAATCATCTGGAACGGATTTCTGACGGAGAAATTTACATTGAAGATGTCCTGTCAGATAAACGGGCCAACAATAAAGACCTGATGAAGATTGATCCGGTCACCGTGCAGTCCTTGTGCACCGATTTGGGCATGGTTTTTCAAAATTTCAATCTCTTTCCTCATTTGACGGTACTGGACAATGTGACTATTGCTCCTCTGATTGTCAAGAAAGAGGATAAAAAAGTAGCTGAAACCAGAGCCCTGGATTTATTAAGTATGGTTGGTCTCTTTGAAAAGAAAGATGAGTACCCATCCCGTTTATCCGGTGGTCAACAACAGCGGGTTGCTATTGCCAGAGCTTTGGCCATGGATCCCAAAATTATGATGTTTGACGAACCAACCTCAGCGCTGGACCCTGAACTGGTTGGCGAAGTTCTGGCAACCATGCGGCAATTGGCTGAAAAAGGGATGACAATGCTGATTGTTACCCATGAAATTGGTTTCGCCCGGGAAGTAGCCGATCGGGTTATTTTCATGGATGGAGGGGTCATCTGCGAAGAAGGCACCCCGGAAGAAGTACTGCTTAATCCTAAAGAAGAGCGAACAAAAAGCTTTCTTAATAAAATTCTATAAACAAATTAAAAAATTGTCGATTCGACAATTTTTTTTTATTTGCTTTACACTACATGTCATGATACAATCATCACATGCAAACTTTTGGAGGGATCAAAATGTTACTGGCAAATTATCATGTTCATTCAGATTATTGCGATGGTAAAAATACCCTTGAAGAAATGGTGAAGGCCGGAATAGCGGCAGGACTTATAAGTATGGGTCTGTCCAGCCATTTCCCCTTACCTTTTGCAAATGACTGGACAATGAAGGAAGAAAATGTCGAAGCTTATCTTAATGATATTAACGATCTGAAAACAAGGTATGCATCACAAATTGAACTTTACTGTGGTATGGAAATTGATTTCTTTATCGATCGTCAGGATATCAGTGATCTGGCTAAAGTGGTTAGGCCCCAGCTGGATTATACGATTATGTCGATTCATACCATGGGAATAACCACTGGCGATGCGGTATCCTATATTGATGAATCCCCGCAGGACTTTGAAAAAGGCCTAAAAAAATACTATCGGGGTGACACCCGGAAATTTATTAAGGATTACTACCAAAGTATCGAGATCATGGCAAAAACATTTGAACCGGAGATTCTGGGACATATTGATTTAATCAAGAAATATAATCAGAATAATTATTTTTTTGATGAAAATGAGGACTGGTATCAGGAAACAGTATGCGTGTGTCTGGATGGTATCGCAGAAACATCGACCCGGATGGAAATTAACACCGGTGCAAATATGCGGACACCCGGGGTGGGACGTTACCCTTCTGATTGGATGATACCGGAGATGAAAAAACGAAATATTCCGATCACAGTCGGTGGCGATAGCCATTCAGTTGAGGGAATTGTCTATGAATATAACCAGGCAGAAAAATATTTAGCAGAATGTGGCTATCGTGAATATTGGGTACTGAAAAAAGGCCGATGGGAAGCACAGCCTCTGGGAGTGTAGTATGGATAAGCTTGATCGCAATAAAATCCTGTACACTCTCATCGTGCTTGTTTTTTTGGGCGTTTTTTGGGGTTGGTATCATTTTAAAGAAAGTAGTGACACTGCAATCAGCATTTCCGATGCCACTGCATTAGAAAATGGCGCAGACGAAAACAACCAGTCGGATCAGGGGCAAATGATGGTTCATATTACCGGGGCAGTGAAACAGCCGGGTGTTGTTTCTTTAAAACCCGAAGCCCGGTTGATTGAGGCCATTGAGCTGGTGGGTGGTTTAACAGAGACGGCTGATGTGGATTCGCTGAATCTGGCCAGAAAAATTCAGGATGAAGAGAAGATTCACATTCCTGCTATGGGCGAGGTATCAGCAACAGCGGTGTCCAGCGAGAATGATAAAGTAAACATTAATACTGCCAGTCTGGAAGAATTAAAGAGCTTGCCTGGCGTCGGTGATGTGATTGCCCAAGGGATCATTGATTACCGGGAAAAAAATGGTGGATTCAAGCAATTGGAAGAACTAAAGAATGTCACTCGAATTGGTGATAAAGTTTACGACGGCTTATCCGAATCAATTGTGATATGAAAAAGGTTACATACAAACATAATGATAAAAAATTATCAACAAAGATCAAATAATTATTTTATATGTTTACAATATAAAGATATGTGTTATACTTAATAAAACGGTGAAAGGGGTTGGAAATGGAGTTATCAAATCGACAGAAAGAAATAATCGAGATTGTAAAAGAAAAGCAACCCGTGAAAAGCAATGAGATTTCGGAGCTGCTTAATATCAACCGGGCGACGATTCGGCCGGATCTTAAAATACTCACTATGATGGGTATTTTAGAAGCAAAACGAAAAGTCGGCTATTATTATACGGGGCGATCATTGCTTCACATTTTGGGGAGCTATATCAAAACCATTAACGTCATGGACATTCAAACCGAGCCAACAGTGGTTGAGGAAACCTCATCCATCTATGATGGCATTATTACGATGTTCACAAAAAATGCCGGAACCTTATATGTAGTCGACGGAAAGTACCTTTCCGGGATTGTCTCCCGTAAGGATTTTATCAAAGCCATGATTGGGAGAAAAGAGGTAGAATCGCTGCCGATTCCGATGATCATGACCCGAATGCCCAATATTATTTATCTGGAACCAACGGAATCTGTCTATGACGCTGCTTATAAAACGATGTTTTATGAGGTGGAATCGCTGCCCATTGTCACTAAAGAAATAGATGAAAAGGGTGTTCAGCGGTTGGTGCTGATTGGTAAGGTGTCACGAACAAATATTACCCGCTATGTGGTAAACATGGGGAAAAGTGTTGAAGAATGAGGTTGAATCTTGAAAAGCATAGTAATATTCGTTGTTTCCGATACGCCTACCGAAATTGGTGAGCTGCTGGTAAAAGCAGGTACAAGTGTATTTGAAAACTCCATCCGGGAAGTGCGTTTTCATCCCTTTGTGGATGATAAGCTGAGTATTGACTACCTGTTGGATTTGGCAAAACAGGAAAATGGGTTGGTGGTGTATCGCTTTGCTTCAATTGAATTAAAGCATCATATGGAAACCGAATCCCAACTAAAGGGTGTGCCAATCTACGATGTGATGGGCTCGCTGATGGAGACGCTGAGAAGCATCACCGGAGAAGAACCGGTCAGGAACCTCAAATCCAGCCTGGAGCTGGATGCCCACTATATGAAAAAAATCGAGGCCATCGAATTTGCGGTGAAATACGATGATGGTAAAAACACCTCCGGTCTGGATCAGGCGGATATTATTTTGATTGGCGTTTCAAGAACTTCTAAGACACCAATCAGTATTTATTTGGCCAACAATAATTACAAGGTAGCCAATATTCCGCTAATGCCAGAAGTTGAACCGCCAAAAGAATTATTTGAAATACCAAAACATAAAATATTTGGGCTGATTCTGGATCCTAACCATCTGGTCAGTATCCGCTCAGAAAGAATCAGGGCCATGGGGCTCACCGGAACATCAAATTATGGAAGTTACGAAAGAGTGATGTTGGAGTTAGAAAAAGCACAACAGCTTTTCGATAAATTGGAGTGTACAGTCATTGACGTCACATCAAAAGCAATTGAAGAAATTGCAGCGATCATACTTGCAAATATAATCAGGAGGTAGAGGAAATGTCAAAAAAATGGGTTTATTTGTTTAAAGAAGGTAATGCAAACATGAAGGAACTGCTGGGGGGGAAGGGTGCTAACCTTGCAGAAATGACAAACATCGGTTTACCAGTTCCCGGGGGCTTTACCGTAACCACCGAGGCCTGCACTGAATATTATAATCAGGACAAAAAACTTTCTGACGAAATTGTCGGTCAGATCAATGAATACATGAGTATTCTGGAAAAAGAATGTGAAAAAGAATTTGGTAATGCAGATAATCCACTGTTGGTTTCAGTTCGTTCAGGTGCCAAGTTTTCAATGCCAGGAATGATGGATACCATCTTAAATCTCGGCCTTAATGACGAAACCGTGGCCGGTATTGCCAAAGCAACGGATAACGAACGGTTTGCCTTTGACAGCTACCGCCGCTTTATTCAAATGTTTGGTGATGTGGTCCAGGAAATCGGTAAAGAAAAATTTGACCACGTACTGGAAGCCGCCAAAGAAAAAAATGGTTATAAAGACGATACCGAATTGACTGCTGATGATCTTAAAGAAATCGTTGTTGCTTATAAAAAAATTGTTAAAGATGAAACTGGTGAAGATTTCCCGTTAGATCCCAAAGAACAATTATTAATGGCGATCGAAGCGGTATTCAGATCATGGAATAACAATCGGGCCATCAGCTACCGAAACATGAATGATATTCCTCACGACATTGGCACCGCTGTTAATGTTCAGTCGATGGTGTATGGAAACATGGGCAATGATTGCGGGACTGGCGTCGCCTTTACCCGAAATCCGGCAACCGGACAGAAAAAACTATTTGGTGAATTCCTGATTAACGCCCAGGGAGAAGACGTGGTGGCAGGAATCCGAACTCCTAAAGATATTAATGAGTTGCAGGATATTATGCCGGAGGTTTTCAAACAATTCCATGAAACCGCCGAATTATTGGAGAAACATTATAAAGACATGCAGGATATTGAGTTCACTATTGAAAAAAGCAAACTCTTTATGCTGCAAACCCGAACCGGAAAACGAACTGCCGCTGCGGCTATCTGTGCCGCCGTGGAAATGGTCGAAGAAGGGCTGATCACCAAAGAAGAAGCCATTTTGCGACTGGATCCGATTGCCCTGGATCAGCTGTTGCACCCAACCTTTGAAGCAGCCGCACTATCAGCAGCCGAATTGCTGGCTACCGGTCTGCCGGCTTCACCAGGTGCCGCCACCGGTAAAATTTATTTTACGGCCGAAGCGGTTTGTACTGCCGTTGCCAATGGCGAAGAAACACTGCTGGTCAGAAAGGAAACATCCCCAGAAGATATTGAAGGCATGTATGCTGCCAACGGGATTTTAACCGCTCGTGGTGGCATGACCTCTCATGCGGCAGTTGTTGCCCGGGGGATGGGAAAATGCTGTGTAGCTGGATGCGAATCCATCAAGGTGGATGAAGCCGCCAAACAATTCACTGTTGGCAATCAGATTTTCAAAGAAGGAGATTACATCTCATTAAACGGAAGCACCGGTAGTGTTTACAAGGGTGGCATCAAAACCGTTACCCCTGAGTTGTCAGGACATTTTGGCCAGATCATGGCCTGGTCGGATGAATTCCGAACCCTAAAAGTTCGAACCAATGCCGACACCCCCAAGGATGCCTCTGTTGCGGTTCGTTTTGGTGCCGAAGGTATTGGCCTCTGTCGTACTGAGCACATGTTCTTTGATGAACATCGGCTACCTAGCGTCCGACGAATGATTCTCTCCGAATCAAAAGAACAGCGGGAAAAAGCCCTGGCGGAAATTCTGCCAATGCAAAAAGAAGATTTTATTGGCATCTACAAAGCCATGGAAGGTCGACCGGTGACCGTGCGTCTGCTTGACCCACCACTGCACGAATTCCTACCCAAAGAAACCAAAGACATCGAAGCTTTGGCTGCCGATATGGGCTTTGACGTGGAAGATATGATCACCATCATTCAGGGCTTGGAAGAATTCAACCCGATGCTCGGTCACCGTGGGTGTCGTCTGGCGATTACCTATCCGGAAATTGCTGAAATGCAAACCCGGGCGATAATGGAAGCGGCCATTGAAGTCAAAGAAAAAGATGGCTTTAATGTAATCCCGGAAATCATGATTCCTTTAATTGGTATTAACGAAGAGTTAACCTACCTGGAAAAGGTAGTCAGAAACACAGCGGAACTCATTAAAACCGAAAAAAAATCAGATATCGAATACCTGGTGGGAACGATGATGGAAATTCCCCGGGCTACCCTGATTGCTGATCAGATTGCTGAAACAGCTGAATTCTTCTCATTTGGAACCAATGACCTGACTCAAATGACCTATGGTTTCTCCCGGGATGATGCCGGTAAGTTTATTACCGATTATAAAGACAAAGGGATTCTGCCTAATGACCCCTTCCAGAGCATTGACGTCGAAGGTGTTGGTAAACTGGTTGAAATGGGTGTCACCCTGGGCCGTAAAACCAAGCCTGACTTGAAAATCGGTGTTTGTGGTGAACATGGCGGCGATCCCAAATCGATTTTCTTCTTCCACAGTGTTGGACTGAGCTATGTTTCCTGCTCACCATTTAGGGTGCCAATTGCCCGCCTGGCCGCAGCTCAGGCAGCATTAAGCAACAATAAAAGTGCCTTTACTGACAAATAAACGATTATGAAACCCTTCGGGGTTTCTTTTTTTTAGAAAAAGTTCTATAATAAAGAGAAATCAACAAATACAACAATGAATAATAGAAATAGAGGAACACGATGAAAATTTTAGTTTGTGGCGGGGCCGGTTATATTGGATCACATGTGGTCAGGGTGCTGGTGGAGCGGGGGTATCAGGTAGTGGTACTGGATAACTTCTCAACCGGGCATCTGGGAGCGGTACCGAAAGAGGCAGTAATTGAAGAAGGCGATATCCGGGATCGGGTCTTTCTTGGGCAGGTCTTTCAGGCTCATCCGATTGACTGCGTGATGCATTTTTGTGCCAACTCGCTGGTGGGTGAGTCGATGGTAGAGCCGCTCAAATATTATCACAATAATGTCTATGGCACCCTCTGTCTGCTGGAAACCATGGTCGAACAGGAGGTCACGCGGTTTGTCTTTTCATCAACGGCGGCGGTGTATGGCGAACCGGAGCAGAGCCCGATTACCGAGAACAGCAGCAAAAAGCCCACCAATACCTATGGTGAGACAAAACTGGCGGTCGAAAAAATGCTGCCGTGGCTGGATCAGGCCTATGGCTTAAAATCGATGACCTTCCGTTATTTTAATGCCGCTGGTGCTCATCCCAGCGGGGAGATTGGTGAAGACCATAACCCCGAAACGCATTTACTGCCACTGATTTTAAAAACAGCCCTGGGCCAGCGGGATAAAATCAGTATTTTCGGGGAAGACTATCCCACCCCCGATGGCAGCTGCATCCGGGATTATATCCATGTCATGGATATTGCAGCCGCTCATATTTTAGGGATGGAAAAACTTTTGGCAGGTGGCGAAAGTAATATTTATAATTTAGGTGACGGTAAAGGGTTTTCCGTTAAAGAAGTGATTGACAGAACCAGGGCCATCACCGGAAAAGCCTTTGCAGTGGAGATTGCAGACAGACGAGCTGGCGATCCAGTTGAGCTGATTGCCTCATCAGAAAAAGCCCACCAGGAGTTGGGCTGGAAACCGGCGCATTCTGATTTGGACACGATTATAAAAACAGCCTGGAAATGGCATCAAAACCATCCCCAGGGCTATGGCGAATAAAGTGTTGTTATCAGTATGCTTAAAGATTTGTCATTCTTCTTTGGTGGTATCATAAAACTGAAAACCTCCAGAAAGATTAAATACATTTTTAAAGCCGTGGTTAAGTAAGATGTTCTGGGTTGCATTACCGGTAACACCCTTATTACAATAAGTAATCACTGGACGGTTCTGATTAAGCAGCGTCAGTTTGTGGCGCAGATCCTGATGGGGAATGTTCTGCGCTTTTGGCAGATGATCGGTAGTATAGTGTTCAGTTATTCGAGTATCAACGATTTGATAAGTTTCCCCATTATTCAGTTTTTTTTTAAGTCGGCGGGGGTGATCAGTTTTCGTCCATTGTTCAGGGCATTATCCAGAATCATCCCGGTATAATGGATCGGATCCTTGGTGGTGGAAAATGGTGGCGCATAGCCGAGATCCAGATCAAAGAATTCAGCCACGGTGGCCCCATAGGTAATCAGGGTGACAAAAACATCCAGGCGTTTGTCAACTCCTTCGTAGCCGATGATCTGTACGCCTAAGAGTTTTTGGGTGGCCCGATCAGCGATAGCCTTGATCAGCATTTCCCGACCACCATAATAACCTGGTTTGTCGGGCTTGATATTATGGACAATTTCGATATCATAACCTTCCTTAAGGGCTTCTGCTTCGGATAAGCCGGTGCTGCCGATGCTGATATCAAAGACCTTAAAAATGCCGGTGCTTAAGTTACCCGGATAAATCACATTGCCGCCAGTGATATTATCGCCGCAGATCCGTCCGGTTTTATTGGCAGTTGAACCCAGGGGCCGGTAGTGAGGTTTTTTGGTGACCGATGACCAGGTCTCGATACAGTCGCCACAGGCATAAATATCAGTATCAATGGTCATCATCCGTTCATCAACCCGTAGGGCTCCGGTGACACCCAGCAATAAGCCAGCTTCCCGGGCCAGGCTAACATTGGGCTTAACTCCGGTGGCGACAATAATCATCTCACCAGGAACAAGGCTGCCATCTTCCAGAACCACGCCCTGAGCGGTGGCTTCAACCACATTGGCATTTTTCAGGATGGGAATGGCTTTTTGTTTGAGCAGCTTTTCCAGATATTGAGACATATCCGCGTCAAGGTTAGGAGTCAATTTACCGGCCCGTTCCACCAGGGTTACCTGAATGCCGCAGGCCAACAGATTTTCCATCACCTCAAAACCAATAAAGCCGGTACCCACTACCACCGCTGTTTGGGGCTTATGGTTGTTCATAAAGGTTTTGATTTTCAGGGCATCTTGGACATTGCGGAGGAAAAAAACATTTTCCAGTTCAATTCCTTTAATCGGAGGGACAAAAGCCTGGGCGCCGGTACTGATTATCAATTTATCGTAGCGATCTTCGAAAATGGCTCCCGTTTCCAGGTTTTTGATAATAACATTTTTATCACAAATATTAATTTTTAAGACCTCATGGTGGATATGGACATCAATATTGTATTTGGTCTTAAAAAATTCGGGTGTTCGAGGGGTCAATTCCATGATTGATGCGACTTTACCGCCAATAAAATAAGGAAGTCCACATCCGGAATAGGATATGTCCTGATCTTTTTCATAGATAACTATTTCGGCCGAATCATCATTTCGTCGGGCTTTGGCTGCCGCCGAGGTGCCTCCGGCAACTGCGCCAATGACTATTATTTTCATGGTTATCTCCTTTAGTTTAAATCAGTGTCTCACCAAATAGTAATAAAAATCCCTGTTTAAAAATCGTAGTATCTTCATTATAATCAAACAATGATGCAAAAGCAATGACCATTTGAGGCTTCCAGAGACAAATAACAGTAACAAAACCATAGGTATAGGTAAATTATAGCTACCCTGGCGACAGTAAAAATTTACCCCATGAAATCAGTTTCAAGAAATGAGAAAAGTGATAAAATAGTAAAGCTGAGAAAATGGAATTATCCTAAGTGGCCGGGATTACAATCCGGGAAAAATTTGGTATAATGGAAACAGTAATAAAACTTTGAAAAGAACAGATGAGGAGAAATCATGTTAAAACTCGAAAACATTTCATTTGAAGTTGAAAATGAAAAAGAAATTTTAAGGGATGTTAATTTAACCATCGAAAAAGGTAAGTTTATCGCCATCACTGGACCAAATGGTGGGGGCAAATCAACGCTGGCTCGAATTATTTCTGGCGTATTAAAGCCCACCAAAGGTAAAATTACTTTTTACGGTGAAGATATAACCGATTTGTCGATCACAGAACGGGCCCAAAGAGGGATCAGCTTTGGTTTTCAACAGCCGGTGCGTTTTAAAGGGATCACCGTTCATGATTTGATCAACATTGCTAAGGGTGAGGAGCTATCGGTGATGGATGCCAGCCATTATCTGTCAGAGGTTGGTCTCTGCGCCAAGGATTATATCCATCGGGAGCTCAATGATGGCTTATCCGGTGGGGAAATCAAACGAATTGAAATTGCCACCATCATTGCCCGCAATACCAAATTGTCAATTTTTGATGAGCCAGAAGCCGGTATTGATTTATGGAGTTTTAATCACCTTATAGATATTTTTCTAAAAATGCATCAGAGTCAGGAAAACTCGATTGTCATCATCTCCCATCAGGAGCGTATTTTAGATGTAGCCGATGAAATCATCGCCATGGTTGACGGTGCCATTGTCAAGCGCGGTGCGAAAGAAAGTGTGCTGCCGGAGCTTTTGCATTGTGAAGATCCCAAAAACTGTTTAAATTGTCATGATATATTGGAGGCATAAGTAATGAACGACATTGCAAAAAAATTATTAAAAGAAGTCAGCGGCTTGGATGAAATGCCCAAAGGTGCTTATAATATCCGGGAAAACAGCAAAAGTGTGGCTAGGCAGTCCAGCGAAAACATAGAGATTGTCAGCAAAGAAGATAAATCCGGCATTGATATTATTGTCAAGCCCGACACCAAATCCGAAAACGTCTTTATCCCGGCCCTGGTATCCTGTAGCGGGGTTCATGACCTGGTTTATAATGATTTCTTTATTGGTGAAAACGCTGATATCACCATTATTGCCGGTTGTGGCGTCAGCACTGGGGATAGCTGTGATGGCTCGGAGCATAACGGGATTCATCGGTTCTTTCTGGGAAAAAATTCGAAAGTCCGCTATGTTGAAAAACACATTGGCGAAGGAACCGGTACAGGAAAACGGGTTATTGATCCGGTCACTGAGGTGATTCAGGAAGAAGGCAGTTACATGGAAATGGAAACAACCCAGATCAAAGGGGTTGATTCCACCCGCCGCTTTACCACCGCCAAACTTAAAGATGGGGCCAAGCTGGTGATTAAAGAAAAACTGATGACCCATGGCGAGCAATTTGCTGAGTCCAAGTTTGAAGTGGATATGGATGGTGAAGATTCTAGTGTTAATCTGATTTCCCGTTCCGTCGCCCGGGATTATTCGACACAGACATTTTTGTCAAAAATTAATGGCAACACCCGTTGCATGGGTCATTCCGAGTGTGATGCAATCATTATGGATCATGGTGTGGTTCGAGCAGTACCGGAAATTACCGCCAATAGTCTGGATGCGACCCTGATTCATGAGGCTGCTATTGGCAAAATTGCTGGTGATCAGATGATTAAGCTGATGACTTTAGGCCTAACCGAAGGGGAAGCAGAAGCGAAAATTATTGATGGTTTTTTAAATTAATTTATACCGATTAGGTGAACCTCTGATTGATGGCATCAGAGGTTCATTTTTATCCGATCTTAAACATGCTGAATATACACGCATCAATCGGGTAATAAATCATGTAATTATTGAATTACATCTGATGGGATAAAAAAGTGATCTAAAAAGAATGACACAATTAATCTGGCGATAAATTATCGCTAAACCAGGTTTTACTGGATACATGGATCGGACTACCTGCCAAGAATGGCATGCTTAATGATTAAGGGGAAATGTAGCATGAAGAAAGAGCCAGACGTCAATACCCTTCATTTAGAAGAGCCACTAAAGCAAAACACGCCAAAGATTCGGGTAGGGCTTTTAAAGTATTTTACTAAGCCCTCGACCCTGGGAGTGCTTGTTTTATGTGGGTTGCTTTTCGTGGTTTTATTTTTGCCGCCGGTTATTGGAATGGGCGATGATGGTAGCACTGCGGCGATTATAACAGGCAGTGACCTTTATAATTTGGGAGAACTGACCCCGAAAGAAGCGATGGCTTATTTTCAAAAAAATTGGGGCATCATGGAATATTACAACGATTCTGACAATGGCCAGATTACTTCACAGACACCTTTTCTCAATGCCGCCAGAAATCTGGATCGGGCTTATACCTGGGATGGGCTGTTCGATATGCGTTTTTACGGTGCTGTGATCGCGATTTTTTATTTGATCGCAATGTATTTTTTATTTGAAACGGTCACTTATGGCAAACGGGCCAGGTGGTCCTATGTCATTGTTGGGTTGGGAGTAATCATCTTTGGCGATACTGCCTACACCGCCTGGATTAATTCATTTTACCCCCAGGCCCTCAGTTTTTTTCTGGTGATGATTCTGGGAACGTCGCTGATTCTGATGGGCCAGAAAAAGCTGAATGATTATCTCTTAATCGGCTGCTTTTTTTTAAGTGGATTGCTGCTTTGTCTCTTGAATCAGCAATATGCTCTACTGGGATTGTTTCTGGGAATTCTGGGGATCAGTCTTAAATACGTCAGTGCCGATAAATATTATATCCGGATCTGTGTTGTTGGTGGCAGCCTTTTGATGCTGTGTTCACTGACAGCTTTTTTTGTAATGCCCAATGGACTGACAAATCTTAGTGCCTACCACAGTATGACCCGGGGGGTATTGATGACGGCTGAAAACCCGGAGCAGGCCCTGAAAGAATTTTCAATCAATCCCCAATATGCAGTGCTCACCGGCACCTCATATTATCAGGCGATCGCTCCGGAAACCATGGACAGCCAGGAAATGGAGAGTGCCTTTTTTAGTAAGGTAAACCCTACTGGCGTGGCCATTTATTATCTGGCCAATCCCGGTCAATTGTATGAAATGCTTAATCGTTCGGTGGACAGCAGTTTTAATATCCGGCCAGCCTGGCTGGGAAATTACGAAATAACCCAGGGTTATGCCCCCGGTGCCCAAACCAGTTTTTTTACCCTCTGGAGTTTTCTTAAAGCCAATTACCTACCAGGAAATTTCGGTTTTATTATCATCTGGATGGGGGTGATTATTGGTGTCTATGTCCGCTTTTTTAGGAAAGGTATCATTGAAAAAAATGAGCGCAATACCCTGCGCTTTGTCGGCCTGATGACCTGGCTGTTTATCGGACTCTGGGAATTATATGTGGCCATTATCACTTCGGGCGATGCGGATACGCTGGGGCATTTATTCATATTTTCGCTGACCTTTGATCTGATTTCATTTATTATTTTGGGTAAATTTATCCATTGGATTGAAAAACAATTACGTAAGGTGGATTGGGAGGCCCGAAAACAGGCGTTTTTAAATCGCAACAAGAATAAGCAAAAACAGCGGGAACAGCGGGGATATCGATTATGAAACGGCGCATTATGAGCTTTATCATCGTATTTTTAATAATTTTGCCGATGTCACTGATCGCAGCCACTGAAGTTGTCAACCAGGAAGCTATCGTCAACAGTCCCCAGGATGTGCTGTTGATTTATGATCAGTTGGCGGTGGACACGGTTTATCGCAATAATCTCAGTGAGGTGGAAACCCTGCTGAGTTCGCTGTCGCAAACGGCCGAAATCGTGTCGATGGACGATTACCCTGGCGGGCGGCTGTTGGCTTATCAAAAAGTGATTGTCCTGAAAAATACCCAAAACACCATCAATAATCCGGCCCTTATTGCGGATTGTCAGAACTATTCCGGAGCAATGATTTATATTGGTTTTGCAGCACCGGAATTGGTTCCCGGGCTGGCGGGTTTTCCCGTCAATCGTCAGCTGGGCCGAACCGTTTCGGTGAACCTCAATGGCTTGGCCATCAACAGTATCTGGATCGATGAGTTGCAGGTGATTGATGCCACACCGGATTCTGGCGAAGTCACCATCGGAGTTGGAACAGCAAGCTATCCGTTTGCCAAAACCAGCGGCCAGCTGACCTATGTTCCGACCTTTATCGGCCAGCCGGGGTTTACCCTGGGATTGGGAGAACTGCTGCAAGACTGGTTTGGACGAATTAACTCAGTCCATATGACCCTGTTGATTCCGGATATCTATCCTTTTTCGGATCTGAACATGGTGATTGAAACAGCTGATGCTTTTTACGCCAATGGCATCCCATTTACGCTTGGGGTGGCACCGTTAGATGATAATATCGATTATCCGGCGATGGCCCGATTTTATCAGGTGCTCCGCTATGTACAGTCAAGAAATGGAACCATCTTGATTCACCGCCCCAGTCCGGCGACGGTGTCCGATAGCAGCACGGTGCTATCGGAAAAAATGTATACGGTTATTGCGAAGATGGTGGAAAATGGGGTGTATCCCTTGGGACTGGTAACTGACGAAAGTTTGTTTTTTGATGCAGTCGATGCGGTTAATCCCCTCAATTTATTTTCATCAGGGATAATTATGTCGGATACCAGCATCGCTGCGCCGGGGCCAAAAGCAAGCTGGGCCCTGAATTCAGCCAGTATGGCAGTGACACTTGAAACCGTAATAAATAGCAGTAGTCAGAATCGTAATTTTGGCAACTACCCCATCAATACCACCATTGTCATGGCGCTACCGGAAAATAAGGACGTGCTGACTGCACAGCTGAATACCATCAATCAAAAATGGCTTTCTCTGACGAACTATCGGCAGCTGGACAATCAGTGGACCATCGGACAGAATACCGTCATTAGTGGCCCGGCAGGGATTTGGGTCAATGGCCTTCCGGTTTCACTGACATATGACGAGGAACCCATCAGTGATGATTACGCATACCAGAAACCGCCGGAATACAGTCTGGAAAAAATTTTTACCGCAGGCAACGCCTTTTTACTGACAGTGGTGGGGATTATTATCGTGGTTTTTATCATCATTGTGGTTTTCAGCCGTCGGGTCTATCTCAACAAATTTCGAAAAGTGGTGGATCAGGAGCAAGACGATCAGCCAGTTAATCAAAATGATAAAAAGGAGGGCAACACCCCATGAACGTATTTGATTATATAATGGTGATCAATATCTTTTTAATCTGGAGTCTCCTGTTTGTTAACATTGTCCTGATTGTGGCCGGATATGTTTACTATCTTAAGGTGGAGCAGCAGAAACCGCCAGAAATATCCGGGGAGTACCCCTTTGTTTCGATTATGGTACCAGCCCATAATGAAGGGGTGGTGATCGTCAAAACGGTGGCAGCACTGTTGGCCTTTGATTATCCCGAGGATCGCTACGAGATTATTGTGATCAATGATAACTCATCCGATAACAGTGCTGAGCTACTCAAAGAAATCCAGGACGATAACCCCGGTCGCAATCTGGTTGTTATCAACACTGATAATATTACCGGTGGCAAGGGCAAATCCAATGCCCTGAATATCGGTTATCAGCAGGCTAAAGGCGAGTTTATCGCCATTTATGATGCCGACAATACCCCGGAACACAAGGCTCTGAGATATCTTGCCGCTGAACTTAAGGCCGACGATTCGCTGGGGGCTGTGATTGGAAAATTCCGCACCCGGAATAAGGAGGTCAATCTGCTGACCCGCTTTATCAATATTGAAACCCTCTCTTTTCAGTGGATGGCCCAGGCCGGGCGGTGGCAGCTGATGAAGCTGTGCACGATTCCGGGAACCAATTTTATTCTGCGTCGAACCATCATCGAGGCAATCGGTGGATGGGACGAAAAGGCGGTGGCAGAAGACACCGAAATCAGCTTTCGGATCTATTTAATGGGCTATAAAATTAAATTCCAGCCCAAGGCGGTGACCTGGGAACAGGAACCCCAAACCATGGGGGTCTGGTTTAGACAGCGAACCCGTTGGGTCAAGGGCAATGTTTATGTGCTGATAAAAAATATTGGTTATCTGGTTGATAAAGAGGCCAGAAAAATCCGCTTTGATATTTTTTATTTCCTATCCACTTACTTTTTGCTTTTAACGGCACTGGTGGTGTCGGATATTATCTTTTTTATGAATATGGCCGGGCTGGTTTCCACTTCCATCCAGGGATTTAGCAACCTGCTCTGGTTTACCGCTTTCGTGATGTTTGTTTTGGGGGTATTTATTGCCCTGACAACGGAGAAAGGCGAGATGAGTGTCGCCAATTTCTTTATCATCGCCCTGATGTATTTTACCTATTGTCAGATGTGGATCATCGTAACGGTGTATGGGGTCTATCAGTATTTTAAAGACCGGATTAAAAAGCAGGACAGCAAATGGTATAAAACCGAGCGCTTCCAGGGCTGAAATAGTAATCAATGATATAGGTAATTGCGAAATGAAAAAGCACCGAGCAATGGTTGCTTTGGGTGCAGTTTCCACAAACAATTTTGTAACGTGTAGGCGAACAGTTCAGAGAACTGTCCGCCGTACAGTGTAAAAATTGTTTCGTGCGAAACTGGGCGCAAAGCTGACGGCAGTTTTGCAAACGCCTATCAACGATATAATAGGAGGAGAAAATGAAACGATCGACGATTACAATAGTTTTGCTGGTTTTGCTGTTGGGGCTATTGATTGAGCCGGCCAGTGCGGCCAACTTTGGTGGGGTGCCCCAGTCTGATCTACGGACCGAACCCCAGACCTTTGTCACCAGTTTTTCGGATCAATCGATGAAGGGTTTGTTTTCGACCGCCGAACAAACCTTCTGGATTGCCAAAGACTGGGATGTGGAAACCGTCCTTTTGCATCTGGAATACCGGGCCACCCAATTGGCAGACACCCAGCTATCCAGTCTGACGGTGGCCATTAATGGGACATATTTTTATTCATTACGGCCGGCTGATAATTCCGGCAACCGGCATGGCATTGATATTTATGTACCGCTGGAGTTGCTCCAGCAAGGTTACAATAATATCCGGATTGATGGCTATATGCGAACCCAGAATGCCCTGCCCTGTGTGGATGATGTCAGCGAAGCCAACTGGTTGGATCTTTTCAAGGAATCAACCGTTTCGGTACGATTTGATAAAAACGCTTTTACCACCAGTATTGCCTCCTTCTATAATCGTTTTTTTGAGGTGGATGCTTTGCGCTATGGAGAATCGGCCTTTATCATTTCGGATTCAGATAGTCCGGCGGAGCTGAATGCGGCGCTCCTGGGCGTTTCCGGGATCTCCAACCAGACGATTTATACTGACGGTTATTTTCCGATTTTGACTCTCAGTGATCCCGCTGGGAATCTTTCCCGGAATCGGATCATCATTGCCCGGTATGATCAGTTACCGGAAAACTACCGGAACCAGGCTGACCAGAACGGTATCGATGATGAGAATGCTGTGCTGGTTTTGCTTAATGAAGGGTCAGGAATTAATACCCTGATCATTACTGCCAAAAACGACGTGGCCCTGATCAATGCCGGTCGGATGTTGGGAAACCCGGCCTTGATGAACCAGTTGCAGGCGCCGGTAAAATTGCTGGGAAAAACCGAAGATATTAAAACCGAAGTCTATGAAGCGGAAACCTATATCAGTTTTGCCGGTTCAGAAGGAAGCTATTACAATGGAGCCTTTCATCAGGTCAAGGAGTTTACCATCAATTACCCGGCCAACCGAAGCCTGACCAATGCCAGTGAATTTTACCTGAATTACCGCTATTCAGAAAATCTCGACTTTGACCGGTCGCTGATGACGGTATCTATCAATGATGTTCCCGTCGGCAGCAGAAAACTCTCTCAGAGTAAGGCGGGCGGCGATGAGGCCACCATCCCGATTCCCATCGACATTGATATTGGTAGTTCCTTCCAGGTCAAGGTAACCTTTGATCTGGAAATAAAAGAGCTGTGGTGCAGCTTGCGGCAGGGGGACATGCCCTGGGCCTACCTCACGCCAAACACAATGTTAAAAATTAACTCCGTGACCAGTCAGGATCTGATTTTTGAAAATTATCCAGCCCCCTTTGTGACTGATTACAGTTATAATGCGGTCAGTTTGGTGGTGCCCGATCAGCTGGATGGTGAAACCGCCAACCTGCTGGCCAAAATGTTCCGGGTGATGGGTCGTTATACCAGGGGAAATACCGGGGAGTTAACGGTTCTTTACCCTGACGAAATGAATGAAATAGCACTCTATTCTAATATTATTGCGGTGGGAACCTACGAGAACAACAGTTTTATTAAGAGTAATAATGACAAACTATATTTTAAGTTCAGCGAAGATGGCACCACCTTCTTGTCCAATGAGAAACTGGTCATCGACCCAACTTACGGCAAAACCCTGGGGTCGGCCCAGCTGTTGACTTCCCTATACAGCAAACCCGGTCGGGCCAGCCTGATGGTGGTGGCCCCGAATCAGACCGGTCTGGTGGCGATTGGCAATAATCTGGGCGAAATGAAAAACCTGGGGCGATTATCGGGGGATGCTGCGTTAGCCGATACCAATGGCAATGTCCAGAGTTATCGCTTTAAAGCGCCGAAAAATCCCACCATTGCGGTGGTACAGCAAATTTCGGTAAACCAGGAAGCCCAGATTTTTCTGCTGGTCAGCATTATGGTTATTATTCTGCTGGCAGCAGGTCTGATTATGGTGGTAAGGAAGAACGGCATTGAGCTTAAGAAGGGAGGTTGGCGAAAATGAAAAATCGCGATCATGTATTATCTGATCTGGGGATTGTATTTTTTCTGGTACTGACCTTCGTCACCATTACCTTTACCGCCCAGGATGCTGACCATTATGTTCAAAACCTGGTAATGTTGAATGTGACCTTTCTGGTGATCTTAATTACTTATTTCAGCAATATCACCCTGGGTCTGGTGACCAACGGCGTGGTGATCTTTTTCTATATATCCTATACGATTTTTCTGGTGCTGGTAAACGGTGAGCCGCTGACCGCCTCCTCCTATTTCTGGATTGTGCTGTTGCCCCTGTACACCTATGTCGTCAGCTTGATGACCAGCAGAAATCAGGCACTACAGAATCGGGTTAATGAACTTGAAGATGAAAATGTCAGCTTATCGACGGTGGATCCGGACACCGGCCTGCGAAACTTTCGGACCCTGGTCAGCGATGCCAAAATTTTTATTGGGATGTCAAAGCGGGGACAGATCGAGTTATCCCTGATGATGATCAAATTTCGGCACTATAAAGAGATCAAACGAATTTTGGGTGAAGAACGGCTGCCGTTGTTTATCCGTCAGATGACTGAGGTTTTGCATCGCAGTCTCCGGGCAGAGGATACCTTGTACCTGATTGAAAAAGAGGATATCATCTTTGGTCTGTTTTTGATTACCGATACCGCCGGAACCAGAATTGTTGAAAAGCGGATCAGAGATCATATGAAAACCGAAGAGTTTTATACCATTACGGCTCCCTACGAGGTAGAAATTGATTTAAAAATCGGGGTCTTTCATTGTGATAATTGTAAGAATGGCGAGATGGTTTCGCCGCTGGAATTTATTGAAAAGGCCCGAAAAGAAATGGAATACGATGTCGGCTAAGGGGCTAATACCCGGGAACTCAAAAGACCAGTTATTGCGTCACAATAGCTGGTCTTTTTATTATTTTTTAAAATAAGCCGCAATGGCCTGACAGATGCGCAAGGCGGCCCTGCCGTCGCCATAGGGGTTGACCGCCTGGGCCATGGTCTGGTAAGCCAGAGGGTCATCCAGCAGATGCTGGGTGATCCGGATGATATCGGCTTTCACCACGCCGCCCATGACAACGGTTCCGGCGGCGACGGCTTCCGGGCGTTCGGTTTCCTTACGCAGTACCACCACTGGCTTTCCCAGAGCCGGAGCTTCCTCCTGAATGCCGCCGGAATCGGTGAGCACCAGGTAGGCCCGGCCCATCAGGTTGGACATTTCCTCATAGTCCAGCGGGGTAAGAATATGAACCCGGTCAAGATCAGCTAATAATGGCAGGGCTGTTTCGGCAATCAGCGGATTGGGGTGCATCGGAAAGACCACTTCCACATCCGGATTAGCCAGCACCAGTTCCCGGATGGCAGAAAAAATCTCTACCATCGGGGCACCGATATTTTCCCGGCGATGAGAAGTCAATAAGATGACCCGGCGTGTGTCATAGTCAATGGCGTTAAGGATCGGGTTGACAAACTGGTAGTTGTCCTTGACGGTCATTAATAAGGCATCAATGACCGTATTCCCGGTAATGACGATCCGGTTTTCGGGAATGTCTTCGCAGATCAGATTATCCCGATTGCCAACAGTGGGCGAAAAATGCAGATCCCCCAGCTGACTGATCAGGGTCCGGTTCATTTCCTCCGGGTAGGGGGAGTATTTATTTTTGGTTCGCAAACCAGCTTCGACATGGCCAATCGAGATTTGTTCATAAAAAGCCGACAGGGCAGCGGCAAAGGCCGTGGTGGTATCGCCATGAACCAGAATCATATCCGGGGATTCAGCCTCGAGAATTGGTTTCAGTTCATTGAGAATACTGGCAGTGAGATAACAAAGGGTTTGTCCGGGCTTCATCAGATTCAAATCATAATCGGCGGTGATCGCAAAAAGTGCCAGCACCTGATCCAGCATTTCCCGGTGCTGGGCTGTCAGGGTGACCAGGGTCTGAAAACGGGGATCTTTTTTTAAGGCAATCACCAGAGGCGCCATTTTGATGGCCTCCGGCCGGGTTCCAAAAAGAAGCATGACTTTAATTTTTTTCATTTTACTCCCTCTCATCATGTTTGTCATATCGTCGAAGCGATCACTTGTTATAAACCAGACCCAGCAGAGCCTGGAGGTTGTCGTAGGAATAGGCGTTATTGTTGTAGCCGAAACCGCCGTATAAGGGACTGAGGGGATCGCTGTTCTGATGCTTTTTTAACTGGCTCAGGGCGTTGCCGGTTAAAAATTCATTCCCCAGGGCGGCGCCAATCTGGGCGGTAAGACCGTAGGCGGCCGACGATTCCTGAGCGTCCAGGGCGGCTCCAGTTTGGGGATCGTAATAGGAGTAAAGGGTTCCACTGGCGGTGCGCTCTTCCAGCCATTCGACAGACTGTTGCGAATAAATCCCGGCTTGAGCCAGATTCAGCATCGCCATCAGGCTGTCGAGAATGTTTATTTTTCCATCAGCATCGCTGTATTTTTTTTTAAACGGATCATAGCTTTTATGATAAAGCGGCAAGCTTTCGCCAATAAAGCTGCCCAGTAGAATTTCTTGATTGATGGTGACAGCCGGGGTCATTTCAGGCTTGGCCGCCGCCAGCATCTGGATGGCCGAGAGATTGATATAGGCCACCTCCACGGTTTTATCCTGGGTGGGGCTGGCACTGCTGTAATAATTAACCAGGTAGCCGGACTGAAATCCCTTTAAGGGCAATTGATTTTCCAGAGTTTTAAAAATTTCTGCGGCAGCATCATTATGAGGCCATTGGTTTTTGGACAGGGCCAGGGTTTGGTAAATCCGCAGATCATCAATGGTGGCCGAAACATCGGTGATCGGATTGCTGTTTTCGACAATCCGCCACAATAAGATATCATCAACCATCAGATAATTTTTAATATAGTTGGCAGTGTCGTTAAATAGTTTTTGATCGCCAGTTAAGCGGGCATATTCCAATAACAGTCCCATCGATTCAGAAAGTACTTCATGACCAGCTGATAAGTCCCCGGTTTGGGCAGTGCTCTGATAATTGGTGTAAATACCGCCATATGGTGAGGTCAGGTGATCGTCGATAAAGGCCCGACAATTAAGCGCTTCCCGGGAAAGCGGGTCGACTGGAATCAGCGGTTCCGAAACAAGGGTGGTGTAATTAGCCAATTTAGTATTATCCTCGGTGTGGGGCAGTAAATTTACCCACAGTAAAACAATCAAGCCGGTCAGGACAACAAAGATAAACGATCGTCTAAGCGTTTTTGCCATGTTTTCGCTTCTTTCCTATTTTTGAAGAACCGCGCAGCATCACCTTTCGAACCAGGTTGACCGTTGAAGAAATCATAATGATCCCCACGGCCAGGGCACCCGAAATCAGCAGGGTGTGTACCCCGGTGGTGATGCCAAGATCCATTTCGCCGTTGATAAAATAGAGCATCGTATAGTAAATGCCGCCACCGGGAACCAGTGGAATCAGGGCTACCGCCAGATAAATGGTGGTCGGCGATTTGGTCAACCGGGCCAGCACCTCAGCATAAAGGGAGATGGCAATGGTAGCCAGCAGATAGAGAATGACATCATTGCTGATGACCAGCTGACAAACGACATAAACCAGTTGGCCCAGCAGCCCTCCCAGAGCCGAAAGCAGCAGCTTGTTGCGGGGAATATTAAAGACGATGGCAAAGGCCAGGGAGGCTCCAAAGGCATATAGACAGGGTGTGATATAATTCATTTTCAACCTCCCCAGAATGGTCGTAACAAACTTAATGGAACGGCGACCCCGGCAGCAATGGCGGCGCCGATCAGCAGTGCTTCAATGCCTTTGGTCAGTCCGGAGAGATAGTCCCCGGCAATAATGTCCCGGATCGAATTGGTGATCGCCAGCCCGGGTACCAGGGTCATAATCGAACCGATAATAATGGTGTTCATATTGGTGGTCAGACCCAGTCCGGTGGCGGTAACCGCAACCGTGGAGGCAATGAGCCCGCCAACAATATTGGTAAAAAAAACATTGGCTTCAAAGCGTCCCATAATGTCCATTTGCAGTTTAATGCCAATACCAATCAAAAATCCGATTCCGCTATCGACCAGGCTGCCGCCAAAAAAGAGCGTGAACATCTGGGAAATAAAGGCGAAAGCCAGGACATGAAGATAATAAGGATAAGAAGGGATGGTATCGATACGCCGGATTTCTGCGATCAGGTCTTTGTAGTTGGTGGGTTCATAGCAGATCTGACGGGATAAATGATTAATTTCTGAGACCTTGGTCAAATCAATTTTACGGGAATGAATTCGTTGGGTTCGGGTCAGGGGAACCTCCCCCTCCAGGGTAACCGAGAGTATGATGGTGGTGGGCACAACAAAAATTTCTGCTTCTTTGGCGCCCAGGGCAATACTGATCCGATGCATCGATTCCTCCACCCGGTAGGTTTCAGCACCATTGGAAAGAAGGATCACCCCCATTTCCATGGCCACATGACTGAGCTGGGTAATGGTCATTACAGTTCGTCCTGGATGGCATCAAGAATCCGGTGGGCAACCGCATCCTTAGACAAAAGTGGCAGGGCTTCGGTTTTTTCCAGGGTGATAATCGTCACCCGGTTGGTGGTGGTATTAAACCCGGCACCTTTTTCCTTTAAATTATTGGCCACCATCATATTCACATTTTTGAAATAAAGCTTTTCCTTGGTATTTTCAATCATATTTTCAGTTTCCATCGAAAAACCGCAGATAAATTGGTTGGGACGTTTCTTTTCACCAATAGTTTTTAAAATATCAATCGTCGGCGTCAGATGAATGACTGCCTTTCCATCGCGTTTTTTGATCTTTTCCGTGGCCACGTCGCTGGGTTTGAAATCAGCAACGGCAGCAGCCTTAATGACAATATCGGTGGTTTCAAAATGATCCATCACCTGGGAACACATGTCACTGGCGGAAACAACCGGAACAACATTGACAAAGGCCGGAGGTGTGATGGCGGTTTTGCCGGTGATCAGGGTCACATTGGCACCTCGCAGCATCGCCGCTTGGGCCAGGGCATAACCCATTTTTCCGCTGGAATGATTGGTGATGTAACGAACCGGATCGATGGCTTCACAGGTGGGACCGGCCGTGATTAAGATGTTTTTGCCTTTGAGATCATGAAAAAAGGCAATTTCCCGGAGAATGTGGTTGATCAGCAGCTCTTCATCGGGGAGTTTGCCAGCGCCGACATCTTTACAGGCCAGCATCCCGACCGCCGGATCGATGATCTGATAACCCAGTTTTTTAAGACTGTTCAGATTATTTTGAACAATCGGGTTTTCGTACATGGCGGTATTCATGGCTGGGGCAATCAGCTTGGGACAGTGGCAGGCCATGATAGTTGTGGTGAGCATATCGTCAGCAATCCCGGCATTGATTTTTCCAATGACATTGGCTGAAGCGGGTGCCACCATAAAAAGATCGGCCCGTTTGGCCAGACTGATATGGGCCACATCATAACGGATATTGCGGTCAAAGGTGTCCACAATACACTTATTACCGGTTAAACTTTCAAAGACCAGGGGGGCGATAAATTCCTGGGCGTTTTTGGTCATGATGACTTGAACATCGCAGCCCATTTTGGCCAGACTGCTGGCCACATTGGCCATTTTATAAGCGGCGATGCTTCCGGTAATACCCAGAACAACGGTTTTATTTTTTAATAGATTTTTCATCGGCTTTCCTTTTCCAACTGTTTTCATTAATTTTCATAATCATTATACCAAACCCGGGGGCCAGAAGTAAATCCAGGATCAAAGTAAATTTTTATTGAAAATAAATAAAAAAGACGTTAAAATATAGATGCATTGTATCCGGCTTGACTGGAACGATAGCAGGAGGTAAAAATGAAAAATATCAAGACCAAGGATTTGGTCAAGTTATCCTTTTTTGTGGCGATTATCGTTTTGTTGGCAGTTACCCCATTTCTTGGTTATATCCCGCTGGGATTCACCCGGGCGACCATCATTCATATTCCCGTCATTATTGGCAGCATTATGCTGGGGCCGTTTTATGGTGCTTTTCTGGGATTTGTTTTTGGACTGACCAGCCTGATCAATAATACCTTTAACCCGACGGTGACGTCCTTTGTGTTCACTCCCTTTTATTCGCTGGGAACCTATTCCGGTAACTTCTGGAGTCTGGTGATCTGTTTTGTTCCCAGAATTCTGGTTGGTGTGGTTCCTCATTATGTCTACACAGGCATGAAAAAGATAAAAAACAACGATGTCTTGGCGCTGGGCTTTGCCGGGGTAGCCGGATCGCTGACTAATACTCTACTGGTGATGAATTTTATTTATCTGTTTTTCGGACAGAGCTATGCTGAAGCCAAAAATGTGGCCGTGTCCACCTTATACGGTGTCATCCTTTCGGTTATCGCCATCAATGGTTTGCCGGAAGCGATTGTAGCGGGAATACTCACAGTCGCCATTTGTAAGGCGTTGTTGCGGTATACCGGAAAACCGGCGCTGCAATAAGTCTTGGTACATAAATTTTAAATTTGCAAAAAAACTGTTTTGGGTTTACTCCCCGGAGCAGTTTTTTTATTTAGTAAATCGGTTTTATTACTTTGCGATCCCGTAGAAAAAATATATAATGGGTATAAAATACCAGAAAGCCAAAAAGGAGTTGTGATGAAGAAGATTAACAAAGTTCTTGGTTGGGTATTGGTGTTAATGATGGTTACTGGCTGTTTTGGCACCACCGCCTTTGCCGCCACCGTCAACGACGATCAGACCATCACCCTTAAGATCATTCATACTAATGACACCCATTCCCGTTATAGTTACAGTGTTAAAAACAACACCATCGGTTATGCCAAGCTTAAAACCATCATCAATCAGGAAAAGCCCGATCTGGTGGTGGATGCCGGGGATATTTTTCATGGCCAGTCCTTTGCCACCATCGAAACCGGCGGTTCGATTGCCGAACTGATGGCAGCGGTGGGTTTTGATGCCCTTGCACCCGGCAATCACGATTTTAATTATGGCAGCGCCCGGTTACTGGAGCTGAGCACCATGGCCAATACTAAAATTTTAGGCAACAATGTGACCTATAGCGAATCCGGCAAGCCCTTTTTTAGTGACGATTATCTAATTAAAGACATTGTTGTGGATGGTGAAGTCATCCGAATTGGTGTCTTTGGATTGATCAGCCCGGATATTTACTCCGATACGGCCCCGGCCAATGTGGCGGGGTTGACCTTTGGTACCCGGGAATCGGTGCTGGTCGCCGCTCAGCAATCGGTGGCGGCGCTGGAAGCCCAGAACTGCGATGTGATTGTTGCCCTGACCCATATCGGTGATTCGGATAATGGCACCTTAATGCGCAGTGATGCCATCGCCGAGGGCGCCCCGGGAATCGATGTGATTGTTGATGGTCATACCCATGATGTCGAAAACCGCGAAGTCAACGGCACCCTGATTGTTCAGACTGGCTGCTACTCCAGTGCCGTGGGTGAGGTTGAATTGACACTGAAAAAAGCAGTGGCGCTGGCGGGCCGGATCGAAGTTCCGGAAGCGGAGAATTGGGAAGTAGCACCAACCGAAACAGTAGCAGCCAGCGAAACCGCAGCGGATGACGAAATCACGGCAGAACTACCTGAACTGGAAGTGTCAGAAGAAATCCCAGCGGAAGCTGGATGGGAAGCAAGTGAGAGTGATGAAACCGACGTCGAAGGAATCCAAGTTTCAGATGAAGAACGTATCGAGTCGCCGACGCCAGAGATTCAACTTGATGCGACGGAAGTTACCTATACGGTTGTGAGTAAAACCGAAAACCTGACGACCGTTGCTCAGGCAACCGATGAGTTGATTCCCGCTGACCCAACGGTAACAGCCTTAACAGTAGCGATTGAAGCTCGGGAAGATCCCATCAAAAAACAGGTGGTTGGCAATACCCCGGTTAAACTGGGCGGTGCCACTGAGGATATCTGGCAGGATGTCCGGCTGGGTGAGTTGAATCTCGGTCGAGCCTTATCTGATAGCTATCGCTTTGTTACCGGTGCTGAAATTGCTGTGGAAAATGCCGGGGGAATCCGGGCCCAGATTCCAGCCGGGGAGATCACCAAAGGTCAGGTGATCGACGTCCTACCCTTTGGTAATTATCTGGTGACCAAGCAGGTGACCGGAGCAGACATCAAAAAGATGCTGGAAACCAGCATCGAAATCGGTGTTAACAACCAGATTGCCAAAGACAAAAATGACAATTCCTGGCCCGGCAACAGCGGCAGCTATCTTCAATGGAGTGGCATCACCGCCGCCTATGATTTAACGAAACCAGCGGGCCAACGGGTGTATTCGGCCAAGGTCGGTGGAGTGGATTTGGACCCCAATCGCACCTACACCCTTGCCTGCAATAATTATCTGGCCACCAGCAAAGACTACCCGGGCTTACAGGCGGCAGCCATCATCAATGAGTATTCAGCCTGTGACGAAGCCTTTATCAACTATCTGCAGAACGCTGGTAACGACCGTTTTATGGCAGCTATTAACACACCTAATGTAACCGCCGGAACCGCCCCGCAACCGGTACCCAATCCGCAGCCAGTGCAACTGGGCCAAAAGCAGTCGGCCAATAATCCCCGTACCGGCTATGGACAATGGGGCTGGGGACTTGTTTTAGGCAGGTAATTACTAAAGTGTGCGGAGCTTTGCTGCCTGTTTACATCAAAAAATTTTCACACTGTTCGGCCTACAGGCTGTGGCCTGTTCGCCTACACGTTACAAAATTGTTTATGAAAACAGACATCAAAGCAATCGAGTTTTTCGGTGTAAATTACCGAATTGCTTTGATGTTCAATGAAGGGAGGTGCCATCTATCGACAAAAAATACAGCTTTCAGGAGCTGATGGCCCTGGCCATCGAGACCGCCAAAGCCGGGGCCGAAAAAGGCGAGGTTCCCATCGGGGCAGTGCTGGTTTGCGATGGCAAGATCCTGGTCCGGGCCCATAACCAGAAAGAAAGTCTGGCCGACCCAACTGCCCATGCCGAAATGCTGGTGATCCGGTCCGGGGCCGAAAAACTGGGGCGCTGGCGGCTGGACGACTGTCAGCTCTATGTTACCGCCGAACCCTGTGTGATGTGTATGGGGGCCATTATTCAAGCCCGGATTCCGGTGCTGGTTTATGGTGCTGCCGAAAAGAAATTTGGCGGGGTCGAATCGACGGCCCGGCTGGGCCAACACCCGATGCTCCCCAAACAGATGGCAATCTACCCGGGTATCTGTGAACAAGAATGTGAAGAAATACTGAAAGATTTTTTCAAACAAAGGAGAAATGAAGATGAGTAGCAAATCAAAGGTGTATTTTACGACCTTACGGACAACGGGTTCCAATAATATTTTAAAAAAGCTGGAAAAACTGGTTACTGCCGCCGGGATGAGTGAGATCGATTTTGAAAACAAATTCGCAGCCATTAAGATCCATCTCGGTGAACCGGGAAATCTGGCCTATTTAAGGCCCAACTATTCCAAGGTGATTGTCGATATGGTTAAGGAAAAAGGCGGCAAACCCTTCCTGACTGATTGCAACACCTTATACGTGGGGCGGCGCAAGGACGCCCTGGAACACCTCGATGCCGCCTACGAAAATGGTTATAATCCCTTCACGACTGGTTGTCATGTTATTATCGGCGATGGTCTCAAGGGTACCGATGATATTGAGGTTCCGCTGACTGGCGGCGAATGTGTCACCAGTGCTAAAATCGGCCGGGCGATTATGGACGCCGATGTCTTTATCTCAATGACCCATTTCAAAGGCCACGAAAACACCGGCTTCGGCGGCGTCCTGAAGAACATCGGGATGGGCTGCGGTTCCAGGCGGGGCAAGATGGAAATGCATTCCAACAGCAAACCCTTTGTCAAAGAAAAGAAATGCCGCAGCTGCAAGATGTGTGGCAAAATCTGTGCCTTTGGGGCCATTTCCTATCGGGTTGAGGATGGCAAAGCCCGGATCAAGGATGAGCTCTGCGTTGGCTGCGGCCGCTGTATTGGGGTCTGTCCCTTTGATGCCATTTCGCCCAAATATGATGAAAGCAATGATGTCCTCAATAAAAAAATTGCTGAATATACCAAGGCGGTGTTGGATGGCCGTCCGCATTTCCACATCAGCTTTGTCATTGATGTTTCTCCCAACTGTGATTGTCATGTCGAAAACGATCTACCGATTATTCAGGATGTTGGCATTTTTGCCTCCGTCGATCCGGTGGCCCTGGATATGGCCTGCGCCGATGCCTGTAATAAGGCCCGGATTCTCCGGGGCAGCTGTGCCGAGGAGCGGATTATCGAAAGTGAAGCCGAGGATCTCGCCAATCTTGATGTCTTTACCCTGGTTCACCCCGAAACCAACTGGCAGGTCTGTGTTGATCACGCTGTCAAGCTGGGGCTGGGCAATAAGAAATATGAGATCACCGAGGTTTAAGCCTTGGCTTTACGATGGTTTAAACTAGAAACCGATATCATGATTTCTCTGATATTTTGTGATTGACAAAGGCAGAATAAATCGATATAATGACTCAAATACTTAAAGTAAGTAAAATAATAATCAAATAAAACAACTGCTATGACCAAGAGAAAGATACCGATAATTGTATTTAAGAGAGTTGGAGGATGGTGTAATTCCAATAGTACAATGGTATGTAATACTCACTTGCGAGCTGCCAACCTGAACATTTACCCAATTAGTAGGGAAGGCCGTGATCCCGTCCGGGATGTCAACGTTAAATGACTATGGTTAGGTTCGCCTTGCGTTCAGACCAGAAGAGGAAATAGTTGTAAAGCTATTTTAAATTTAGAGTGGTACCGTGGATACTGATATCCGCCTCTGTTGTTATACAGAGGCGGATTTTTTTAGTTTACACAACTAACGTGAGTATATAATGGTCACATCAAGTGAATTTATATAATTAGAAAATTAAATTATTGAAGCATTTCAAGGAGGAAATTTAAAAAATGGCAAAATTATTTTACGATGCGGATTGTAATCTGGGGTTACTCGATGGAAAAACAGTTGCAATTATTGGATACGGAAGTCAGGGTCATGCTCATGCCCTGAACCTGAAAGAATCAGGGGTCAATGTCATTGTTGGTCTTTATGAAGGCAGCAAATCCTGGGCGATTGCTGAAGAAGCCGGCTTAAAAGTTATGACTGCCGCTGATGCCACCAAGGCTGCGGATATTATCATGATTCTGCTTCCTGATGAAAAACAGGCAGCAATCTACAAAGAAAGCATTTTACCAAACCTTGAAGCAGGCAACAGTCTGGTTTTTGCCCATGGTTTTAATATTCATTATGGCCAGATTATTCCCCCAGCTGACGTTAATGTTTTCATGATCGCACCAAAGGGACCAGGACACACCGTTAGAAGTCAATATCAGGAAGGCCGTGGGGTTCCCTGTCTGATTGCTGTTTACCAGGATCCATCCGGCAATACCCATGATCTGGGTCTGGCTTATGCATCCGGAATCGGCGGCGGCCGGGCTGGTATTCTGGAAACAACCTTCAAAGAAGAAACCGAAACCGATCTTTTCGGTGAACAAGCGGTTCTTTGTGGTGGGGTTACTGCTTTAATGAAAGCTGGTTTTGAAACTTTAGTTGAAGCCGGATACCAACCAGAAAGCGCCTATTTTGAATGTGTTCATGAAATGAAACTGATCATCGATTTAGTTGTCCAGGGTGGACTGGGCTACATGCGTTATTCCATCAGTGATACCGCTGAATATGGTGATTACATCACGGGCAGCAAAATTATCACTGAAGAAACTAAAAAAGCCATGAAGGGTGTTCTTAATGACATTCAGGATGGTACCTTTGCCCGTAACTGGATCCTTGAAAACCAGGCCAACCGCCCATACTTCAACGCTGTAAGACGAATTGAAACAGAAACTCAGGTAGAAAAAGTTGGCGCAGAATTACGAACCATGATGTCCTGGATTAAAAAATAACAGACACAAAAAGGATAACCCAGTACCGACAATTGTTACATCATGTTGTACGCATCGGAGCGGACACGGCGTAGCCTGTCCGATTCCGTAGCGAACAACAGATTAACAATTGGTCGGTACGGTAGTTTATCGACAACCTCAAAGGCAGAAGTCCTTCTGCCTTTTTTTATAACAAAAAAACAAAATAATTAGGAGGAGATGCAATGAGCAGAATAGTGAAAATATTTGATACCACCCTTCGAGATGGGGAACAGTCACCGGGTTGCAGTATGAACCTGAAAGAAAAATTAGAGATGGCGAAACAGCTCGAACGTCTGAAAATTGACGTCATTGAAGCCGGGTTTGCCATTGCATCTCCTGGTGATTTTGAATCGGTTCAACTGGTTGCCAATGAGATTAAAAATGCCACGGTGGCCAGTCTGGCCCGCAGTACCGAAAAAGACATTACTACCGCCTACGAAGCCTTAAAAGGGGCGGTCAACCCCCGGATTCATTATTTTCTGGCAACCTCGGATATTCACATGGAATACAAACTGCGGATGTCCCCGGACGCGGTGCTGGAAAAAGCCATTGCCATGGCCAAATTTGCCCGCAACCTGTGTGGCGAGGTGGAATTCTCTGCCGAAGATGCCTCCCGGACCCGACCGGAATTCTTATACCAGGTGCTGGAAGGGGTAATCAATCAGGGGGTTACCATTGTCAATGTCCCTGATACGGTGGGTTATACCACCCCTGGTGAATACTTTAAATTCATCGAGGGCATCCGCAACAACGTCCCCAACATCGACAAGGCCACCATTTCGGTTCATGTTCATAACGATCTGGGGCTGGGAGTGGCCAACTCCCTGGCGGCCATTCAGGCCGGGGCCGGTCAGGTGGAATGTACCGTTAATGGCATCGGCGAACGGGCCGGCAACGCCGCCCTGGAAGAAATTGTCATGGCCCTGAAAACCCGCTATGACGTTTACCAGGTGGATACCAATATCGACACCACACAGATTTATCGTTCCAGTCGCTTGTTATCCAAGTTGACAGGGGTTCGCGTCCAGCCCAATAAAGCCATCGTCGGCGAAAATGCCTTTGCCCATGAATCCGGTATTCATCAGCATGGGATGATGGCCAATAAAGAAACCTATGAAATCATGACGCCGGAATCGATTGGCTTAAAAGAAAACAAAATGGTGCTGGGTAAACACTCTGGCAAGCATGCATTTGTTGATAAACTGACCTCGCTGGGTTATACCTTAAGTGATGAAGAAGTACTGGATTTATTCAATCAGTTCAAGGTTCTGGCGGATAAGAAAAAAGTTATAACTGATAAAGATATTCTGGCCTTGGTCGAACAAAAACAATTGGCCATTCCCGAGGTTTATTCCCTGGATCGCTTTGTTATCAGCACCGGGAATACCATTTCCACCGCTGCCACCATCCGCTTACGGAAAAATGGTGATCTGATCGAAGCGGTATCGCTGGCCGATGGACCGATCAGCGCCGGGTTTAAAGCCATCAGTGAATTGGTTGACTGTGAACTGACCCTGATTGATTATGGGGTGACCGCTGTTACCGATGGCACCGATGCCCAGGGTGAAGCCCAGGTAAAAATATCCGACGGCACCCATGTCTACCATGGCCGGGGACTCAGTACCGACATTATCGATGCCAGCCTGAAAGCCTATGTTGACGCCGTAAACCAGATGCTTTACATAAAAGACAGTCAAAGCACAGAAACCCAGGAACAAGTAAGTTCAAAACCGTGATAAGGGGGAAATGGGAATGTCAGAAAAAATATTAGTCTTTGATTCAACCCTCAGAGATGGGGCCCAGGCCGAAGGAATATCTTTCTCGGTAGAAGACAAAATCCGGGTGGTTGAAACCCTGGATAAAATGGGAATTGATTACATTGAAGCCGGAAACCCCGGTTCCAACCCCAAAGATATTGAGTTTTTTAATCGCATCAAAGGGATCCGCCTAAACCATGCTAAGTTAGTGGCTTTTGGCAGCACCCGCCGGGGGGGCATTGCCGTTGAGGATGATGCCAATCTCAAAGCGATTCTGGAAACAGAAACCCCGGGGGTAGCTATTTTTGGCAAAAGCTGGACCTTTCACATTACTGATATCATCAAAACGACCCTGGCCGAAAATCTGAAAATGATCGAAGAAACAATGGCCTATTTAAAAGCTCAAGGAAAAGATGTCACCTTTGATGCTGAGCATTTCTTTGACGGTTACAAAAACGACCCAAATTACGCTATTGAAGCCCTGCTGGCGGCCCAGGAAGGGGGCGCCGATTGTCTGGCCCTCTGTGACACCAATGGCGGTACCCTGCCCTATGAAATTGAGAAAATTGTCACTGACGTCCGCCAGAAATGTCGGATTCCCCTGGGGATTCATTGCCATAACGACAGTGGGCTGGCGGTGGCCAACTCACTGATGGCCGTTCACGCTGGTGCCCGTCAGGTTCAGGGAACCTTCCTGGGCTATGGCGAACGTTGCGGCAATGCCAATCTGGCCACCATTATCCCCAATCTCCAGCTAAAAATGGGTTTTCAGTGTCTGGCTGATGCGGAACTTCAAAAACTGACGTCTTCAGCGATTCGGATTGCCGAAATTTCCAATTATGCCCTGACCGGGCGGGAACCCTTTGTCGGTAAATCAGCCTTTGCCCACAAGGGTGGCATGCATATCGACGCCGTTATGAAAAATCCGGCTTCTTTTGAGCATGTCTCACCGGAAGCAGTCGGCAACGAACGGCGGATTCTGATGTCCGAAGTTTCCGGCCGTAGCACCATTATCCAGCTGATCAACGAGGTTGACCCGAGCCTGACCAAGAAGTCCGACGAAACCACCCGGGTGATGGATCGCATCAAAGAGCTGGAATACCAGGGCTATCAGTTTGAAGGGGCCGAAAGCAGCGTCAAACTGCTGATCCGCAAAGAGCTGGGGATGCACAAGCCATTTTTCACCCTGGAAGATTTCAAAACCATTGGTGAACAAACGCATACCAAAGAAGCCCTCAGTTCCTCAGCGGTGGTTAAAATCAACGTCGACGGTCAATCGGAAATCAATGCGGCTGAAGGGGATGGTCCGGTCAATGCCCTGGATAAGGCCCTCAGAAAAGCCCTGGAAGTCTTCTATCCCAAAATCAGCGAGGTCCGCCTGACCGACTTTAAGGTCCGGGTTATTGATTCCAAATCTGCCACTGCCTCCAAGGTTCGGGTGCTGATTGAAAGCTCTGATGGCGTGGACATCTGGACCAACGTCGGGGTTTCCACCGATATTATCGAAGCCAGTCTGATTGCCCTGATTGATTCCATTGAATATAAGCTACTTAGCGATGAAGAACGAGCTGCAAATTAACAAAGTAATCTAAATCATGTCTAGTTGGGGCGGTCATCTCTCCCTGAACATCGCCGTTAATTATTAAGCACAAGGGGACGGTTTTTCTTGTGTCAACTATCAATAATTTAACCGGAGGACACAAAAGAACCGTCCCCTTGTGCGACCACAATTTATAAAATAAAAACTGAAACATAACGAGGAGAACAAATGAATTATAAAATAGCCGTAATTCCCGGTGACGGGATCGGCCCTGAAATTGTTGGGGCCAGTATCAAAGTTTTAGATAAAATTGCCGAAAAATTTAACCATACTTTTGACTATACCGAGGTTCTGGCCGGTGGTGCCGCCATCGATGCTTGTGACAACCCATTACCCCAGGAAACCGTGGACATTTGTCTGGCCAGTGACGCCGTGCTGTTGGGTGCCCTGGGTGGGCCTAAATGGGACAACCTACCGGGAGATAAACGACCCGAAGCCGGTCTGCTGGGGCTGCGAAAAGCCCTGGGCCTCTATGCCAACCTGCGACCAGCGATTCTTTATCAGGAACTCAAAGCCGCCTGTCCGTTAAAACCGGAAATCATCGGTGAGGGTCTGGATATCATGGTCGTCCGGGAGCTGACTGGCGATGTCTATTTCGGCGAAAAAGGCCGAGAAGGCGATTTTGCGGCCTGGGATATCATGAAATACACCCGGCCGGAAGTGCTGCGAATTGCCAAAAAGGCCTTTGAAATTGCCATGAAGCGTGATAAAAAAGTCACCAATGTCGACAAAGCCAATGTTCTGGAAGTTTCCCGCTTCTGGCGCAGTTGTGTGGAAGAAGTGGCCAAAGACTATCCCGAGGTCGAACTGAACCATTTATATGTGGATAACGCTGCGATGCAACTGGTTATCAACCCCAAACAGTTTGACGTCATTGTCACCGGCAACCTGTTCGGCGATATCTTATCCGACGAAGCCAGCATGATCACCGGTTCCATCGGGATGCTGCCATCCGCCAGCATGGCTGACGGCAAATTCGGGATGTTTGAACCGATTCATGGTTCGGCTCCGGATATTGCCAATCAGGACAAAGCCAACCCGATTGCCACCATCGTTTCGGTAGCGATGATGCTGCGCTATTCTCTGGATCTGACTACCGAAGCCGATGCCATCGAAGCCGCTGTTCAAAAAACCCTGTCCCAGGGCTACCGCACCGGTGATATCTTCAGTGAAGGGATGACCCTGGTTGGCACCGTTGAAATGGGCCAGAAAATAATCGAAAACCTTTAGAAATTTCTGAACGAACATAAATTTCGGTTTGTAGTGGCGGTTGTCAACCGCCTGCCGCCCCGGTAATTCAAATCAAAAAATATTTATTTTGTAGGGGCGAGGGTCTGACCCCTTGGTCATCCGTGATCGCCCGCACCCTCAATTCGAGTTATTAGAAAATATCAAAACCATAACAGAAAGGATATCAAATGAAAAGTGATCGTGTAAAAAAAGGCGTCGAAACAACGCCGCAACGTTCTTTATTCAAAGCGATGGGTTATATCGACGAAGAACTGGAGCAACCTTTAATCGGGGTGGTCAATTCCTTTAATGAAATTATTCCCGGTCATATCCATTTAAATACCATCACCAAAGCGGTCAAGGAAGGCGTTCGCATGGCTGGGGGAACCCCCATCGAATTCCCGGCTATCGGGGTATGCGATGGCATCGCCATGGGTCATGTCGGGATGAAATATTCCCTGGCGTCCCGGGAACTGATTGCTGATTCCATCGAAATCATGGCCACCGCTCATTCCCTTGATGCGCTGGTTTTGATTCCCAACTGCGATAAGGTGGTTCCCGGCATGCTGATGGCCGCCGCCCGGCTCAATATTCCCGCCGTGGTGGTCAGTGGTGGTCCGATGCTGACCGGTAAAGCGGTGGGTCAGAAAGACACCGACTTAAATACTGCCTTTGAAGCGGTGGGGGCTTATAACGCTGGTAAAATTGACGAAAAAGAGCTGAAATCCTTTGAGGACTCGGTTTGCCCTGGCTGCGGGTCCTGCTCGGGAATGTTCACTGCCAACAGCATGAACTGCCTGACTGAAGTGTTGGGGATGGGATTGCCTGGCAACGGCACTATTCCCGCCGTTTTTGCTGAACGGGTCCGATTGGCTAAAAAAGCCGGGATTCAGGTCATGGAAATGTGGAAACGGGACATCAAACCCCGGGATATTATGACCGATGCCAACTTCAGAAATGCCCTGGCCTGTGATATGGCCCTGGGCTGTTCGACCAATAGTATCTTGCATTTGCCAGCCATTGCCAATGAAGCCGGGGTCTGCATTGATCTTCAGGAAGTCAACGAGATTTCCGCCAAAACCCCCCACCTGTGCAAACTGGCCCCGGCCGGAAATCACCATCTGGAAGATCTATACTTTGCCGGTGGCATTCAGGCCGTGATGAAAAGCCTGGCCGATGCCGATCTGATCGATACCAGTTTAATGACGGTGACCGGCAAAACCATTGCTGAAAACCTGACCGGTGTCTACAATAAAAACCAGGAAGTCATCCGTCCACTGACCAATCCCTACAGCCCCACCGGTGGACTGGCGGTGCTCTTTGGTAACCTGGCCCCGGATGGTGGTGTGGTCAAACAAGGGGCCGTGGCACCGGAAATGTTAAAGCACGAAGGCCCAGCCCGGGTGTTTAACTCCGAAGAAGAAGCGACCGCTGCCATCAAAGCCGGTAAAATTGTGGCCGGTGACGTGGTGGTGATCCGTTATGAAGGCCCCAAAGGCGGCCCGGGAATGCGGGAAATGTTGTTCCCAACCTCGGCCATCGCCGGCATGGGACTGGATAAGGATGTTGCCTTAATCACAGATGGACGTTTCTCGGGTGCCACCCGGGGCGCCTGTATTGGTCATGTTTCGCCGGAAGCGGCGGCGGGTGGCACCATCGGTTTGATTGAAGAGGGCGACATCATTGCCATCGATATTGTCAACCGTTCTCTGGCCGTAAAGGTGGACGATGCCGTTCTGGCTCAGCGTAAAGCTGCCTGGGTACCGCTGGAACCCAAGATCAAAACCGGTTATCTGTCCCGCTACGCCCGACTGGTAACCTCCGCCTCCACCGGCGCCGTCTTTGAAAAATAAAAAAATACAAAAACTGATAATAAACAAACCTGAATTCTGGTTCGTAGGGGCGAGGGTCTGACCCCTTGGTCATCCGTGATCGCCCGCAAACGACCTGATAAGCTAACCAATCTCAACCAAAACAGAAAGGAAGTGAAGATTTGAATAACAAAGAATTATTATTAGGGTCGGAAATCACCGTCCGCTGTCTGGAAGAACAGGGCATCAAACATGTCTTTTCATTCCCCGGCGGGGTGGTCATTCCATTATTTGATGCCTTCTACCGACTCGACCATGATATTACCGAAATTGGCCCCTGTCATGAACAAAATGGGGTTCATGCCGCCGACGGCTATGCCCGAACCAGTGATACGGTGGGGGTCGCCATTACCACCTCCGGCCCCGGCGCAACCAATGCCATCACTGGGATTGCCAATGCCTATTTGGATTCAGTGCCGCTGGTTGTCATCACCGGGCAGGTGGCTTCACCTTTGCTGGGCAAGGATTCCTTCCAGGAAATTGACATCACCAGCGTGACCATGCAAATTACCAAGCATAATTATCTGGTCACCAAGGTAGAAGACCTGGCCGACACCATCCGGGAGGCCTTTGTGATTGCCCAATCGGGACGGCCCGGCCCGGTTGTAATCGATATTCCCAAGGACATCTTCCTGGCTAAAACCGAATACCAGAAAATGTTTATCCCCAAGTTGCGCCAGATCTATCCGGACATCAAGGAATCAAAGATTTTAGAAGCGGTAACCGCTATTAACAAGGCCCAGCGACCAATGATCTATGCCGGTGGCGGGGTGCTTAAATCCAAGGCTCATGAAGAACTGCTGGCCTTTGCCGAAAAATCCGGCATTCCGGTGGCCAACTCGCTGATGGGCCTGGGGGGCATTCCCCGGGATCACGAGCTGTCGATGGGTATGGTGGGGATGCACGGCTTCCAGGAAACCAATCTGGCGGTTATCAATTCCGATCTGCTGATCGCCATCGGCGCCCGCTTCAGCGACCGGGTCACCGGTAACTGCGATGCCTTTGTCCGCAATAAAACGATCATCCATATCGATGTGGATCCCACTGAGTTTGCCAAAAATATTCCCGCCGAAATTCAGATTCAGGGCAATATCAAAGATGTGCTGCCACTATTGACCAAAGACATTGAAGAAAAGACCTATCCGGAGTGGTATAAAAGAATTAAAGAATGGGTTATTCCCTGTGCCGAAAAAGGGGATTACCACCCCAAGAATATTCTTAACACCATCAACGCCGCTTACCCGGAAGCCTTTGTGGTCACCGAGGTGGGCCAGCATCAGATGTGGGTGGGCCAATACTGGAACGTCAAGCGTCCGGCTCAGTTTATTACCTCCGGCGGTTTAGGCACCATGGGCTATGGACTGGGGGCATCCATCGGCGTTAAACTGGCCAATCCCGATGCCGATGTGCTGCTGGTGGCTGGTGACGGCAGTTTCCGGATGAACTGTCAGGAGCTGATCACCGTCAGCAAGTATAAGATTCCCTTAAAAATCTTCCTGTTTGACAACGAATCATTAGGGATGGTCCGGCAATGGCAGAAGCTCTTTAGCGACAAACGCTATGCCCAAACCGACATCGTTCAATGTACCGACTACATCATGCTGGCAGCTGCCAGTGGGATTCCCGGCTACAAAGTCACCAACATGGACGAACTGAATCAGACACTGGAAGCAATCAAAGATCAACCGGGCCCCTTACTGGTCCACGTCAAGATCTCCAACGAAGAAGGGGTTTACCCGATTGTCCCAGCTGGCTGTGCCATCGACGAGATTTATTACGAATAAAAAGAGACCGAAAAAAAAATCACCGTGAGCTTAGCATCACGGTGATTTTTACTTCCGACAATTTAAAAAAAAGTTGCTTCAAATGATTTATTCATATATACTTTTAAAGGACGAATTCAATTAAGCAAAATTAAGCACTTGCGAGACACAACGGACAATGTGTCAATAAAGCACAGGGGGATGGTTCTTCTTGTGTCAACATTAATTATTTACCGGAGTGCATAAGGGAACAAGCCCAGGGGGATGGTTTTTCTTGTGTCAACAGCAATTATTTACCGGAGTGCATAAGATGACAAGCCCAGGGGGATGGTTTTTCTTGTGTCAACAGCAATTATTTACCGGAGTGCATAAGATGACAAGCCCAGGGGGACGGTTTTTCTTGTGTCAACATTAATTATTTACCGGAGGACACAAAAGAACCGTCCCCCAGTGCGACCCTGTGCGACCCCTGTGCGCCAAAAATGTATAAAAGAAGGGAATTGTGAATGGAAGAAATAAGCTTAAGAGAGATACTGGATCTATTACAGGAAAATTGGAAGATGATTGTCATCATTACCCTGGTTCTGGTAGGGCTGGCAGCAGCGGTCACGCTGTTTTTTATTGACAAAACATATAACAGCAGCACCACCCTGATTGTAGGCCGACCCGAAGGTTATACCAGTACCGTTTCGGATACAGCCAATGAATTGCGGATCAATCAGCAACTGGTTGGAACCTACAGCGAAATTGCCAAAAGCAAGTCAGTCATGACAGAGGTGAACTCAGCCTTGAATTTAGGACTCAGCGATGGACAGCTGGCCGAAATGATCACCGTTTCCACCGTCAATGATACCGAGTTGATAAAAATCAGCGTGACCTCAGAAGACCCGGTGCTGGCGGCATCGATTGCCAACAAAACTGCCGAAAAATTTATGACCAACGTGGCCGAACTGATGAAGATCAATAACCTTCAAATTGTCGATGAAGCCGTTGTGAACAGTGCCCCGGTGGGCCCCAATTTAAAGCTTAACATGGCCATTGCCTTTCTGATGGGAATTATCTGCAGTGTGGGTATCATCTTTGTGAAAGAAGCCTTGAACACCACTGTTAAAACCATCGATCAGCTTAAAAAACTGGCTGACGATGTGTCAATCATTGGTGTGATCCCAGAATGTGACGAATTGACATTAAAGGGAGGAAATTAATGCAAAAGACAATTGTTACACATTTAACCCCAAAGTCCCCCGTTTCTGAAGCCTTTCGGAACATGCGGACCAATATATTGTTTTCTGATATCGATAATGAACGGAAGGTTCTGGCCATTACCAGCAGCGGTGGCAGTGAGGGAAAAACCACTATCCTGGCTAATTATGGGGTGACCCTCTGTCAAAGCGGCAAGCGGGTCTTAATTGTCGACTGTGATTTGCGAAAACCGCAGGTTCATCGGCGTTTTGAGCTGGATAATACCACCGGTTTAACTAATCTGTTATTAAAAGAAATTAAAACCGTCGACGCTTTCCGGCGAATTGAAGTCCCCAATCTTTTTGCTATTTCCGCCGGACCGATTCCCCCCAATCCTTCAGAAATTCTGGCCAGCCGCCGGATGGCAGAAGTAATCGCTGAATTAAAGCTGCACTTTGATTATATCCTGCTGGATACACCGCCCTTGGGGATGGTCACCGATGCCGCTGTTTTAAACCCGGTGGTTGACGGCTATATTGTACTGGCGTCACTGGGATCGGTACACCGGGATGGGTTACTCCATGTGTTGGACACTTTGTCAAAAATCAATGCACACGTGGTTGGCATTGTAGCAAACAAGGTACCGGTATCAAAAAGATTTTCCAAATACGGTTACTATAGCGCTTATGGTTATTATGGCGATGAAAGCAAATCGGACAAAAAAGCTAAAAAAGAAAAGAAAAGATGGGGTAAAGCAATCAGTAAGCCCAGCAGTGAACCAATGATTGAGCAGAATTTTGAACAGAAAGCTGAACCTGTCAGCATTGACTAGCAGATCATAAAATCAATACAATAGTTGACATGAGCTCAGTTAAAATGCTAGAATAACTCAACAATCATTAAAAACACGAAGGAGGGTTTAATGAAACGAACATGTTTAAAACTTGTTATGATGCTCATGGTGGTGGGAATTTTTTTGACATTCGGGTCAGTGGTTTTCGCCAGCCCCAATGATCAGGTCATTGGGGCGGTTGAGGGGTCATCCCTGCCAGGTTCCTATGCATCCCAGATTACCAGTTTTCTGAGAGATTCCGATAAGGTGCTAACCCAGGAATCAGCTGATGCCATCTGTGGTAATATCTATGCGGCGGAAAGCGTTCTGCAGCAGGCGATGGCCAATGGTGGTCTGACTGATGCTGACATGATGACCATTCAAGGGTATTTTGATGCCGCCTGCGGTGCCGCAGACTATGTGGTTGCCGATGTGTCGACCCAACCCGGCGGTGGTGCCAGTGTTACCGTTTACGATCCGGAATCTCAGAAATCAGCAACCATTCAGGGGAATGCTACCAGTGTGGCAGGATCTTCTTCAGCCGGAACCGTGGCAGCAGCCAATGGTGGAGCCACAACAGAAGTGAAGGCCGCAGCGTCAGGAACCACCGTGATCACCAAAACCGGCCTGGATAACCGCTTGTTTATTGTTGCCGGATTGCTGGCCTTGCTGACAATCGGAATCAGCATTGTTGTTTATCGTAAAATCAAGACCCAAGCATAAAGCATATGAACGAACCAACAAATATAGAATTAGAGAGAATAATGAGATGATAAAAGAGAAGACAAACAGATATAACGAGTCCTCTCGCAGCAAGAGAAAAAGCAAGGTGGGGGCATTATGGTTTGCCCCCGTTTTTCTTTTATGCGTCACCTTGATTGTCCTGACATTAGCCTGCCGTCCCTATATCGATTTCGCCTTTTCAATGGCCAGAATGTTTTTAGTCGATGAGCGGTTAACCTACAATGGCGAGACAATCACCACCGCACCGGGAGCGTTTCCCTCTTTCGGCGAGGAATTCGGAAAACTGAAAATTGAAAAAATAAGTTTAGTCGGCCCCCTTTATCAGGGAGATACTGAAGAGGTGCTCAGCAAGGGGATCGGCCATTTTTATGGATCGGCCCTCCCGGGCGAGGGCTCCAATGTGGTTTTTAGTGCCCACCGTAATACCCATTTTGCCCAGCTCGGCGCTTTGACCCCTGGCGATCGGATTACCCTGGATACTTCCGGCGGAGTCTTTGTCTATGAGATGGTGGATGCTGTTATTATTTCTGAGAATGACGAACAGTATGTGATGCCAACCACAAATGAGGTGTTGACCCTGCTGACCTGCTACCCCTTCGATTTTATCGGAGAAACCACGCAGCGTTATATCGTTCGCTGTCGCTTGATCAGTGGCCCAGAAAATGCCTGGGGAGGTGTCTAAAGTGTCAATTGCAAAAGATGTACTGAGAATTCTGATCGCCTTTTTTCTGGGAATGGTGTTAATTGCCTTTCAGACTGTTTTATTCCTGGATATGATCCTGCTTAACCCCATTTCATATTATGAGTATGTCAACACCCCAGCCTATTATGACAAACTCAAAGAACAGATTGATTTTGGCCTGGAAGAAGTGGGCCGCTATACCAATATTCCCGGGGAGGTGCTCACCAGTGCCGTCACCGATACCGAAATCAAAGATTATTCCCAAACTGCTGTTAAAGAGATGATCGCTTATTTACGGGGGGACAGACTGGACTATACCCTAAAATATGATACCACCAAGCTGAAAGCCAATATTGAAAGCTACGCCAAAGACTTTGCAGCCCAAAAGAATCAGCCCTACAACGAAACCCTGGTAGCTGAAGTCGAGCGGATCAGCAGTATGGCAGGAACCCGGATTGAAACCTATACCATGATCATTGATCCAACCTTGCTGAAACAAGTTGGAGTCGATAAAAAAATCCAGCTAGTGCTCAGCAAAATAAGGATGGCTGAATTGGCTTTGATTGTAGCAGCAATGGTGCTGATCTTACTATTATGGCTGACCAATAAACATCATCGAATGCGAACCCTCTGGTGGACCGGTTCATCATTGATGGTCAGTTCAGTTGTTTTACTGATCCCCGGTCTTGTTATCAATTTCATGAATGTGGCTGGCCGGGTGGGATTAAAAGACAGCTACGTTACCTGGGTTCTGGAACGCTCAATCAACGCCATGCTCATGAAATGGAATCTGATGCAGACCTTGTTTCTAGTAATTGGAATCCTGCTGATGGTGATCTATCTTTTATACCGTCGCAAGCAAATCAAAAAATCAAAGTAAGCATAAAGAAAATCAAGAAACTTTGACATTTGCTAAAAATCCGATTAATTTATCATAAATCATTTCAAAAAAAAAGAAAAAATCATGTCACACAACTTGCCACAGATTGATATGTTTTTTTTTTTATGTTAAAATTAAGAAAACATGGATAAAAACTATAATTTAATTAGAACAAGTAAATTATTCTTAATAATGACTTAAAGAGTTAAGCGTAAGCACAAGGGGACGGTTTTTCTTGTGTCAACCAATAATCATTCCACCGGAGGACACAAAAGAACTGTCCCCTAGTGCGATTCGATTATGTACAGGTAAAGGAGATAATAATGTCAAAATCAAAAAAAGACCGAATGAATCGAATAGTGGCGTTGATGGTGTTAGACCTGATGGCCTTTTCAGCTTCATATTATCCTAGATTCCCGGAATTTATAACGAGGGAGGATCAATCCCCAAGGCTTGATAAAGATCCTTTTGCTTTTCTGTAACTTCACCAAGTACTCGACCATGCCCGGGGGCTTCAAACAGTTCAATCAGATCCAGTTCATCAATTAATCCCTGCAGTGACCATTTCTCAAAAAGACCGGCATCCTGCATCCGTTTTTTCACGTAGGATAAATAAATAAGCGCAATAAATTCGATAAACAGCTTGCCGTTTAATGATAATTCTGAAGAAACTTGCATTCTTCGAAAATTCAGCCGTTCTTTTAAGTTGCCGAATCCCTTTTCGACGATATCTTTGCTACGATAGATCGACAATGCCTCGAACGGGTCGCTGACTTCATTTGAAAGCAATGCGAAATAGCCATAATTCCTGGCAGCTTCCCGCATGACATCCTCTTTAGGGACGACTTTACGACCACGCTTCGGTGTGTCAGTAACGGTAAAATACCGGTCATAATCCTTGCTGCGGTAATCCTTGCGTGAATTATTGATCAAATCGTTGTAAAGGCTGGTGTAATAGTCATTCATGTCAGCCTGATCCTTTGCCGCTTTTTCCGGATTATAAAAGAGCAACAGATAGGCACGACGTTTGTCTTTGATTGTATCCCCTTTATAGGGCCGTTCCTGTTCGTAATCCCATGAAATGGGTCGGCATATCCCATGGGTTCCGAATTGGGTTTCCAGACTCGTCCAGAGTTGCAGATTAGCACGTTCTTCTTCGAGAACGCTTTTGACAAAATTCAGGCCAAGTTTCACGCCGATGATGAACTTCTGATGGTTTTTATACAGTAAATCAATGTTTTTCTTACTGTAGAAGCCACGGTCTAAAACGACCCGAATTTTTTTATAACCCATGACATCGAACTCGGTCATCAATTGTTTGATGGTTTTGACATCAGTAATGTTTCCCGCCAGTTTGCGATAATAAAAGGGCAGGCCGGATTCTTCGCCGAACAACAATGCCAGGTTGATTTGCGGCAAGCGGTCATGTTCCTTATTTCGGCCTTTTTTCACCTGGCTGAGCACTTCAGAATAGCTGGAGATGGAAGTAATATCAAAAGCCCAGTATTCCTTTTCAATCCGTCGCCGACCTTGTTTTTCGAAAAAACGCATCCGGTTTTCTTCATCAATGGATTGGAACAACTCACTGCTCCGTTGCGAAGGAATATCTTCACCGTAGGGATGGATATGAAGCTTTTGCCAATGTGAAAATCGACTCAATGCGTTGTTTTCTTCCAGGATTAGATAATAGGCAATGGACTGAATCTTCTTGTAGTCTTCAGGAAAACAATCCTTGAGATCAGCAGTCAGCCCAAGTGCTTTACCGATCTGATCGAACAGGTAAGTAGCCCCGAAAAAGCAACGTTGATATTTTGTGATTGCAACCGGACCGGGTTTTGCCGGTACCAATTCAGCTTTGTGATCCTTCTTTTTATAGCTACGAGTCGATATTATATCTCCCGTTACGGGATCAACTTTACCAAGAAGTTTTCGTTTTGCTCTGGATTGCTTCTTTTCTTTATCCCAGTATGATTCATTCTGATAAGCATAGGTAATTCCAGTTTTTTTGTTTGTCTGATAGATAATCCCCATAAAGCTATCACCACCCTCGTTATACATTATAATATATAACGAGGTAAAAGTAAATACAAAACAGGCTTAAACCATTGATTTTAAAGGGTTTTTAACGAAATTTCTCGTTACACTTTCCGGGAACCTAGGATATTATCTCGCCTACTTGCTTAGATTTAACTTTATCATCCCCCTAGGTGTATTCTGGAACATGAGCACATTTTTAATCGGCGGGATTCTGGTTAAACTTATTTTTTATCTGGTGTCAGGCATGTACAATACCCTTTGGCGCTACGCCAGCATTGAAGAGTTGCTGCAAATTGTCATTGTTACCTTTGTCGCCAATGCCATCACCGATATCGGCTTCAAACTAATCGGGGCCAGCTTACCGGCATCGGTGCTGGTGCTCAATCTGATGTTTGATCTAATCTTTGTCGGGATGATCCGGGTAACCTATCGACTGGCCCGGCGGATTAAAATAAAACAAATCAGCTCCGAAGCAAAGAGCGAAGAGCGGGTGCTGATTTTTGGAGCCGGTCAGGCTGGGATTGCAATGGTCAAAGACCTGATGATTAATTCTAAAACTAAGCGTTACAACATTGTCGGGTTTTTAGATGATGACCCTCATAAAGAGAATAAAAAAGTCAAAGGCATTCCGATTCTGGGCAACCGCTATGCTTTCAAAGAAGTGGCCAAAGCCTATGATGTTTCCCAGATTATCATTGCCTGTCCGGCGGTTCACAGCAAAACCATCAAAGAGGTGGCTGAGCTGGCCAACGAAACCCAGGTACCGGTTAAAATCTTGCCCAGCCTGGACGAAATCCTCAATTACAACGTCAGCGTCAGCCGTCTGAGAGATCTGCAAATTGAAGATCTGCTCAACCGGGATGAGGTGGAGCTTAATAAAGATCAGATTTCCAGCTTTATCCGTGGCAAACGGGTGATGGTTACCGGCGGCGGCGGCTCCATCGGTTCAGAACTGTGCCGCCAGATTATCCGCTATTGTCCCAGCCAGATGATCATTGTGGATATTTACGAAAACTCCCTTTACCATCTGGAACTGGAACTCAATAACTTTCTGGAGAACAACACCTGTATTGGCACCACCATCGATCTGGAAATTGCCTCGATCCGGGATAAAAAGCGGATTAACGATGTCTTTGAGAGCTATCGGCCCCAGGTGGTGTTTCACGCCGCGGCACATAAGCATGTGCCGCTGATGGAAAAAACCCCCAAGGAAGCGGTCAAAAACAATATCTTTGGCACGAAGAACCTGCTGGATGCCGCCGTTAAATATCAGGTTGAGAAATTCGTCCAGATCTCCACCGATAAGGCCGTAAAACCCACCAACGTGATGGGAGCCACCAAACGAGTCTGCGAAATGCTGATCCAAACCTATAATAAAACCAACCAAACCGAATTTGCCGCCGTCCGCTTTGGCAATGTGCTGGGCAGCAACGGCAGCGTGATTCCGGTTTTCAAAGACCAGATCGCCGCCGGGGGACCGGTCACCGTTACCCATAAAGACATCACCCGCTTTTTTATGACCATCCCCGAAGCCACCCAGCTGGTGCTGGAGGCTGGCAGTATCGCCAAAGGCGGCGAGATCTTCGTGCTGAATATGGGCGAACCGGTAAAAATTATTGATCTGGCTGAAAAGATGATCCGGCTGTCCGGGCTTGAACCCTATCATGATATCCCGATTGTATTTTCCGGGCTGCGCCCTGGTGAAAAGCTTTACGAAGAGTTATCCTATAATTTAACAAACTTTGATTCCACTAAACATGAAGATATTTTTGTGGAAAACATCTGGCCCTTTGATAAAGACTGGATCGATCAGGAGTTGGGGCGGCTTAAACATTATGCCGAAACCGGCAGTGATGAAGACGTGATTCAGCAGCTTAAATCCCTGGTGCCAGACTACTTGCCAAACCGAAATAGTCCGGTTACAATAGAAAAGGTAATCGAACTAGAAAAAGTCTAAGAAGGGATTTGTGATGATCGATATACACGCACACTTATTGCCAGGAGTGGATGATGGGGCAGTGACCCTTTCAGAAAGCCTGGCAATGATACGACGGGCAAAAGAACAGGGCTTTCGGGGGATTGTCTTAACCCCTCATTTTTATCCGGATGCGGATATGGCATCAAGTCTGGCTGAAAACCAGAAGATCCTGACCGCATTAAAACAGGCCGTCCGGGAATTGGGTGTTGAGATCTATCTTTTTTTAGGCAACGAGGTTTTTTATTCCCAGGAAACCCTGGCGCAGCTGGAAAAAGGCGAGTATACCACATTGAATAGCAGCCGTTATCTGCTGGTGGAAACCATGCGGCATTCACTGGATTGCTACAGCTTTACGGTTTTTCTTAATCAATTGCGAGCCCGGGGCTACACTCCTATTCTGGCACACCCGGAACGGTATGAGTTTATTCAGAAAGATCCCAATATTCTGGTGCGGCTGATCCTGGATGGCAATTTGGCCCAGCTCAATCTGCTCAGTTTGATTGGCCATTACGGCAGCACGGCTCAGGCCACCGCCGAAATCCTACTGACCCACAACATGGTTCACTTTATGGCCAGTGATGCCCATGCCCCCAAAGCCTATGACCGCTTTGGTGCGGCCCTGGAAGCGGCTAAAAAACTGGTTAGCGAAAAGCGGGTGGCAAAACTCTTAGAAGAAAACCCCCAACGGGTGCTGGTTAATGAAAAAATAGAAACCATGGAACCCTGCTATTATGAAGAAGCCCCAAAGCGCAAAAAGAGCCTGCTGGGAATCTGGAAAAAGCAGGTGCAGATTGGGTAGCTTTTGTTTGATGAGATGAGGAGTAACAATTATGGTTTATAGGGCAATTAAACGAAGTGTGGATATCATTCTTTCCCTGTTGGGGCTGATCCTTTTGAGCCCGCTTTTTTTGATCTTGATTATTGCCATCAAGCTGGATTCACCGGGCCCGGTACTGTTTAAGCAAAAGCGGGTGGGTATTCATAAAAGCCATTTTAATATCTTAAAATTCCGGACCATGTATGCCGACACCCCCAAGGATGTGGCCACCCATCTGCTGGCCAACCCGGATCAGTACATTACTAAAATGGGTAAGTTCCTCAGAAAAACCAGCCTGGATGAGCTGCCCCAGATTATTAATATCTTAAAAGGCGAAATGAGCATCGTCGGACCACGGCCAGCGCTGTGGAACCAGTATGACCTTATTGCCGAACGGGACAAATATGGTGCCAATGAGGTGCCGGTTGGTTTGACGGGGTGGGCTCAAATTAATGGCCGGGATGAATTGCCAATTGAAGTGAAAGCTATGCTTGATGGGGAGTATGTGGAGCGGCGCGGGTTGTGGTTTGATGTGAAGTGCGTATTTTGTACAGTTGAGTGCGTTTGTAAGCGTGATGGGGTTGTGGAAGGTGGGACAGGTACCTTGATCCGCCAGGAAGTGTCGAGTGTGAAGGAACAGGGCTAATAAAGGCGGAGCTGTTTGCAGCAATAGATGGGTTGACAATAAAGGATGGAATGGTCAAATTGCATGAGGGGATTTGTGGTGAAAGATGAGTTTAGCAACCAGGAAGCGACAGATGATTTGAAATGCGATTAAGAGATGGGTTTTAAGAGTGCGTCTTTTAGTGGCATTTTTTGTGCGCTTTGGGAAAGATAAACAGTTTAAAAACGATAGATTGGAATATATTATTGAATGAAGGGTTTTGCGGGATTTAGAGTTAGCATGATAGTGGATAGTATTATTAAGATGAATTGAAATGCGATTAAAAGATGGTTTGTTATCATTAAGTACATCTTTTAATGGCATTTTTGTATTTTAAAGAATTGTTGCAATGGAATGTCTTTTAAAATGAGATATAAAGTGATAGGAAACAAAGAGTGTAGTAAATTGTTTTTGAAAATTAACACAAATAATAAAAGAAAACAAAAGGTGTCGTTTGAAGCAGGTAGATTTGAGGGCATAGTCAAAGAAGAAAATTTTGGTTTTACACTTATTGAATTAGTTTCAGTTATTGCGATCATCAGTGTTTTAATTGGAATTGCTATTCCAACATATTGTGGGTTTATGCAAGTGGCAGAAAGTAGGCTTTGTGAAGTAAATCGAAGCGTGATTGAACGTTTATACACTGCATATCTTTTGGAAAATGAGCATGCAGATAGACTGTTTAATCAATTCTTTATCGAAAATTTTGATGAGATTTGTCCGGCTGATGGTGCGATAGGCTATGTTGATGGTAAAGTAAAGTGTAGTGTGCATATTGATAAAAATGAAAGCGCTGACGATGAGCAGGCTGGAGGGGAAGTGCCTTGGCTTTGATATCTCAAAAATAAAAATGTAAATGGTCTATAAAATAATAACACCAGAATAATCATGGGTTGCAGAAATTGGAAATCTATAGTTGTCATCTGAGAAAGCCTAAGTTACTTTTTTGGTTGTTTATTACGACGTGAGTATGGTGAAAGGATAAAGAGGATGTAGATCAGTAATATCAAGGGTTTCAGCATAACTACAAAATGTACTAATGTTACAGAATGGTTACACGTCTAAGCATCCAATCACGAGGTGGAATCATGCAAGATATAGTGCTGAATTAAGCACCACATACTACATATAGACAAATAAATAATGGTGTTCTACACACCACCAATATACATTTACATAGAGCAGGAGGAACTATCATGGTTTACTTAAAAATCAAAAGATTAATAGATATTATACTTTCATCATTAGGACTTATCATATTATCTCCTGTTTTTTTAGTACTGATTATAGCTATCAAGGTTGACTCCCCTGGACCTGTTCTCTTTAAACAGAAAAGAGTAGGGATCCATAAGAGTCATTTTCATATATTGAAGTTTAGAACTATGAGAATTGATACGCCGAAGGACACGCCAACACATCTGTTAGAAAATCCGGATCAATGGATTACTAAGGTAGGAAAGTTCCTAAGACGGACAAGCTTAGATGAGCTACCACAAATCATTAATATCTTCAAAGGTGAGATGAGTATCATCGGTCCAAGACCAGCGCTTTGGAATCAGTATGACCTGATTGAAGAAAGAGATAAGTACGGTGCTAACGATGTGCCTGTTGGTCTTACTGGCTGGGCGCAGATTAATGGTAGAGATGAACTTGAGATTGATGTTAAGGCGAGACTTGATGGAGAGTACGCTGAGAAGATTGGTTTTTTGATGGATGTCAGATGCTTCTTTGGGACGATATTTAGTGTTCTTAGAAGTGATGGTGATGTTGAAGGTGGGACTGGAACTAGGTCTAAAACCGAGACAAATAACAAGACTGAGAAATCAAAAATCTGAGACTCCTGATATGAGCAGCATATCAAATAACAGTCCACTTGATTGAGGTGACAAAATGAAAAATATCAAAAATATATTAATCACTGGAAAGAACAGTTACATAGGTACATCTCTTGAGAATTGGCTCATGAGAGAACCTGATAAATATAAAGTAGATACGGTTGACATGAAAGATGGATCATGGAAAGAGAAGGACTTTTCTCAGTATGATGTTGTGTTTCATGTGGCCGCTGTCGTGCACCAAAAAGAACAAACTGAAATGAAAGAGCTCTACTTTAAAGTGAATAGAGATTTACCTGTAGAGGTGGCTAAGAAAGCAAAAGAAGCAGGCGTCTCACAATTCATCTTTATGAGCACTATGGCTGTTTATGGGGAAGAAGGTAAACTCGGACAAGAAGTAGTTATTAACCGTAATACACCGGTTAATCCAAAGACTTTCTATGGTGTAAGTAAGGTTGAAGCTGAGACAGAGTTAGGTAAATTAAATGATGATGGTTTTAGAGTTGTTGTGTTAAGACCACCAATGGTCTACGGGCCAAATTGTCCAGGTAATTATGCCAGATTGGAAAAGCTGGCTGTTAAATCACCAATATTCCCTTTAATAGATAATAAGCGAAGCATGCTTCATATAGACAAGCTTTGTCAGTTTGTGAAGGAATACATTGATGAAGAAGCTCAAGGGTTGTATTTTCCACAAGATAATGAATATGTAAATACAAGCCTAATGGTTAAAGAACTGGCTGAGAAGAATGGCAAGTCAATTCATTTATCTAAAGCTGTTGGGATTGCTATAAAGCTAATCGGTAAAAGGGTTAATTTGATAAATAAGGTTTTTGGCAATTTGGTTTATGAAAAATAGTTGAGAAATTGAGGGTGTAAATGTATGGAGAAGAATGTACTTCTGTTATGTCAATATTTTTATCCAGAACATGTATCTTCGGCAATCTTACCTGCTCAACTAGCAGAAGATTTAGCTGAAAGTGGCCATGATGTTAGTGTTATTTGTGGATGGCCACAAGAATATCATGATGGAAATTCAGTTACTCAGAGAGAGACATACAAAGGAATTAATATATATAGATTGAAGTATGGCAACTTTAATAACAAAAGTAAGTTTGGTAGAATGATTAACTTCTTTTCTTTTTTTATGTCTGCCCTAATGAAGCTACCTAAAATTATGAAATATCAAGTTGTTATGGTATATTCCAATCCACCGATTCTTCCAATTATCGGCTATTGGGCAAAGAAACTGGCTAAAGTTAAGTTGGTTTTTGTGGGTTTTGATTTATATCCGGATAACGCAATAGCAATAAATGCGATAAGTGCTGATGGTGCAATCAGTAAGATGATGAAATACATCAATAAGAGAGTCTACTTAAATGCTGATCGTGTTATTGCAATTAGTAGCGATATGAAGAATTATATGTTGGAAGCCCATAAAGAATTAGATGAAGAAAGAACAATAGTAATTCCTAATTGGTACACTGGAGAAATTGAGCATTCTGGAATTATCAAAAATGATGAATTCAAGAAATTGCGAGAAACGTATCAACTAATTGTTCTTTATACAGGCAACATGGGGGAGGCACAAGAGCTTGATACTATAATAGATTCAATCATCAATATGAATAAATCTAGTAAGTATGAAAATGTTCTATTTGTTTTCACTGGACATGGCAGTAAAAAAGACAAAGTTGAGCAGAAATTAATGAATGCGGGAGTTGGTAATACAAAATTTTATGGCTTCCTTAAAGGTCAAGATTATAAAGATATAATGAATATTTCTGATGTGTGCTTGGTTAGCTTGAAAAAGGGAATTGAGGGACTGGGTGTTCCTAGTAAAACATATGGATACTTAGCATATGGAAAACCGGTGATATCAATAATGTCAGATGAAACAGAGTTAGCAAAAAATATTACGGCTTATAAGGCAGGTTTTAATGTTATTCAAAATGATGTAGATGGATTTATTACTTCAATAGAGAGCTTTTTAGCAAATGAAAACTTAGTAAAAGATTACGCAAAGAACTCATATAGACTTCATAACGATCTTTATAAAAAAAGCATCTCGCTAGAGAAATATAGCCGTATGGTTGATGAAATAATCAAATAGATAAAGGAGAACAGAAATGTTTAAAAATAAAACCCTTCTAATCACAGGTGGAACAGGCTCTTTTGGAAATGCTGTTATGAAGAGATTCTTACATACAGATGTAAAAGAAATCCGTATTTTTTCTCGTGATGAAAAGAAACAGGATGACATGAGAAAACAATACAAAAACGATAAATTGAAATTCTATATAGGGGACGTAAGAGACTTGGCTAGTGTTAAAAATGCGATGCATGGAGTAGATTATATATTTCATGCAGCCGCACTTAAGCAAGTACCATCATGTGAGTTCTTTCCTCTTGAAGCAGTCAAGACAAACGTAATGGGAACAGACAATGTTCTAACGGGAGCAATTGAGATGGGCATTAATAAGGTTATCTGTTTATCTACGGATAAAGCGGCATACCCTATCAATGCAATGGGCATCTCAAAAGCCATGATGGAGAAGGTATTTGTAGCTAAAGCAAAGACTGTTGATCCTGACAGAACACTTATTTGTGGTACTAGATATGGTAATGTGATGGCTTCAAGAGGGTCAGTAATTCCACTTTTTATAGATCAGATTAAGAATGGACAACCTTTGACTGTTACAGATCCTAATATGACAAGATTCTTGATGAGTTTAGAAGAAGCTGTTGAACTTGTTGTATTTGCATTTGAGAATGCTGAAGCAGGGGATATTATGGTACAAAAAGCTCCTGCATCAACAATTGGCGATTTAGCGCAAGCTGTTAAAGAACTATTTAACGCTGAAAATGAGATTAAAATCATTGGTACTCGCCACGGAGAAAAGTTGTACGAAACGCTTTTAACTAAGGAAGAACATGTAGGTGCACAAGACATGGGCGGGTTCTATAGGGTTCCTGCAGATAAACGAGATCTTAACTATGATAAATATTTTATTGAAGGAAATGAAGAGCTTCAACAAGTAGAAGATTACAATTCTCATAATACAGAGAGACTCAATGTTGAGCAGATTAAAGAGAAGTTACTAGAACTTGATTATATCCAGGAAGAATTAAAAAACTGGGAGGGAAGATAATGAAGGTCCTAACCCTTGGTGGAACAGGCATGGCGGGGCATACCATTTCAATATATTTTAAAGAAGCTGGTCATGATGTAACTGCTTTTAGTAGAAGCAAAGTGGATTATTGCAAGAATGTAAATGGTGATATCACTGATTTTGAGAATCTAAAGAAGATTATCAATGAAGGTCAATATGACGCAATTATAAATGCCATAGGAATATTAAATCAAGATGCAGAAGATCATAAATCAAATGCAGTCTTATTGAATAGTTACTTACCGCATTTTCTAAGCGATACGACAAAAGAAATGAAGACGAGAGTTGTTCATATGAGTACGGACTGTGTTTTTTCTGGAAAGACTGGTGGTTACTCAGAGACTTCATTCAGAGATGGAGAAACTTTCTATGATAGATCAAAAGCGTTGGGTGAACTAGAAAATAGTAAGGATTTAACTTTTAGAAATTCAATTATTGGTCCTGACATGAGCGAAAGAGGAATAGGTCTTTTCAATTGGTTCATGAAGCAAGAAGGTCAGATTAATGGGTTCACCAAAGCCATATGGACAGGCGTAACAACATTGACATTAGCAAAAGCAATGGAACAGGCCCTAAAAGAAAATCTAACAGGACTTTATAATCTGGTTAATAATGAAAGTATAAGTAAGTATGAGTTATTAAAGCTATTCAATAAGTATATGAAAGACGAACAGATTGAGATTGTACCTAGTGATAATCTTTCACTAGATAAATCTTTAATTAACAATCGAACAGATTTTTCATTTAAAGTACCTAGTTATGAAGCTATGGTAGCTGAGATGAAAGAATGGATAGATAATCATAAAGATCTCTATCCACATTATTTCAAGTAGGGGGCAAGTTTAAATGAAGAAATTAAAATTAATGACAATCGTGGGTACTCGCCCTGAAATCATAAAACTCTCTGAAGTGATTAAGAAAAGCGATAAGTACTTTGAGCATATATTGGTTCATACAGGTCAGAATTATGACTATGAACTGAACCAAGTGTTTTTTGAAAATCTAGGAATAAGAGAGCCCAATTTTTATCTTAATGTTGTAGGTGATAATTTAGGCCAAACCATGGGGAATGTATTAGCTAAATCTTATGAAATAATGGTGCAAGAGCAACCAGATGCTTTACTTGTTCTAGGTGATACCAATTCATGCCTAAGTGTAATTTCTGCCAAGAGACTTAAGATTCCAATTTTCCATATGGAAGCAGGGAATCGATGTTTTGATGAAAACCTTCCAGAAGAGATTAACAGGAGGATTGTTGATCATACAAGTGATGTAAATCTTTGTTATACAGAACACGCAAGGAATTACCTTAATTGGGAAGGTGTTCCAAAAGAACGGACTTATGTTGTTGGTTCGCCAATGGCTGAGGTGTTAAAAGTAAACAAAGAGAAAATCGACGACAGTAAGGTACTCGAGTCATTAGGATTAGAAAAAGGTAAGTATATTCTATTATCAGCTCATCGCGAAGAAAACATCGATAACGAAGATAATTTCATGGCCTTAATGAATGCTGTCAATGCCATGGCTGAAAAATATGATTTTTCGGTTATCTACAGCACTCATCCAAGAAGTAAGAAGTTCATTGAGCAAAGAGGATTTAAATTCCACTCAAATGTAAGAAGTTTGCAGCCATTTGGATTTGCTGACTATAATCATCTTCAACAGAATTCGTTTTGTGTAGTGTCAGATAGTGGGACTATTGCAGAAGAGGCTTCTTATTTTAGGTTTCCTGCAGTTTCTGTGAGAACTAGTACAGAGAGACCAGAAGCCTTAGATAAGGGTAATATGGTCATTGGTAGCATAACAACTGAACAAGTACTACAAGCTGTAGATATGGCTGTAGAGATGAATGCTCAAGGAGATACAGGAGTAGATGTGCCAAATTATGTAGATGAGAACGTGAGCACAAAGGTTGTTAAGTTAATTCAAAGCTATACGGGGATTGTAAATAAGATGGTGTGGAGGAAAAACTAAAATATGAAGATAGATGATAACTTGAGTATATCAAAACAAAAGATTGCATTAGTGCTACCGAGTAATATCAGATATGCTCCTTTTTATCGGAAGTATGAAGATATTCTAGTTAAAAACGATATTCCATTCGACCTTATATATTGGAATAGAGAAAATATAATTGAAGATATTTCGGGAACATTGCATTCTTATAGTTTGAAAGATCGTGTTAATTCTAAAAATTACCTAAAAATTATTAAGTACTTTGGATTTGCAAGATATGTAAAAAAGAAGTTAGAAAGAGAAAAATATAATAAAGTTATTTTCCTTGGATCCAATGCTGGTACTGTAGCCCTATTATCTTCTCACCTAGCAAAAAAGTTCAAGGATCAGTATTGGTTAGATATTAGAGACTATACCTATGAGTACTTTGGCATCTACTACAAATATATGGAAACAGCTATAAAGAACTCATTTGCGACAGCTATTTCTTCAGAAGGATATAAAATTTTCTTGCCAAAACATGATTACATTAATGTTCATAATATTGATATTAATAGTATTGAAGCTTCGTTAGAAAAAAGGTCAACTATTATTGATGAAATAACATTACCTATTAGAATCAGCTTTATTGGTTTAGTAAGGTATTATGAGGAAAATAAAAGATTGATTAAAGCTCTTGGTAATGATTCTCGATTTTTGATTCAATACTTTGGACAAAACTCGGATGTCTTAAAAAAATATTGCGAAGAAAATAATATTAGAAATGTTAATTTTGTTGGAAGATTTGAACCGTGTGAGACAGCGGAGTTTTATTCAAAAACAGATATAATTAATAACATTTATGGAAACAATGGTTTAGCTGTAACGACAGCCTTATCAAATAAATTATATTTTGCCGCTGCTCTTAATATTCCTATCCTGGTCTCTCCAAATACTTATATGGATGAAATAACTAAGCAGTATAGTTTTGGATATTCTGTAGATTTTGATGCTAATAACTTAGCTGATGAATTATTCCTCTGGTATGAGCGTTACAGAAATAATAACAAGAATCAGAATAAATTATTATGGTCTAAAGCAATAGAGGAGAATAAAGAATTTGAGAGTAAGTTTATGGAGTTTATAAGCTTTTGAATACATTGGCAGAGAGAATTGGTGATTATGATGAAATTTTTAATTGTAACTCAAGATATGAATATAGGAGGGATTCAGAAATCACTTTTAAATTTACTTAATAGAATTAGTGAGGAAAATCATAATATTCAATTACGGTTATTTAATAAACAAGGTGATTATTTGGGATTTTTACCTAGCAATGTGAAAGTAGACGATTGTGGTTATTTTATAAGTGCAATATCGGATTCAAAGAGGGATTTGTTGAAGAATAGAAATTATATAAAGTTAATAGTCAAAATAATCTTAATGGGTTTTGCAAAGGTTACTTCACCAAATTTTATATACAAGATGTTATTTAAATTAGATAAAGACAAAACTGAATATGATGTAGCTATTTCTTTTTCTCAAGATAATTATACAGCAGTGTTTTCAAAAGGTTGTAATCAGTACGTAACGGATTATGTTACAAGTAATATTAAAGCAGCATTTATTCATTCGGATATAATTAATGAATCAGCAGATATCGAAGATATGAGGAAGAAATATAGATTGATGGATGCTGTGATAAATGTATCAAACTCAGGTAAAAAGACTTTTGACGAAATCTTTCCTGAATATAAATCAAAATCATTTGTTATGAAAAATTTATTCAATGAATCAGAAATAACAAAAATGGCTAATCAGTCTTATGGAATAACTAATCCTGAAAAATCACTAAAATTGGTGACTGTTTCAAGACTTAGTTATTTAAAGGGTACAGATAGAATTTTAAAACTAGCTAATAAACTAAAAGAGATAGGGTTTCATGATTACGTTTGGCATGTAGTGGGAGAAGGTACAGGAGAATACGAATCATCTAGATTAAGACAATGGGCAAAAGAAAATAATATTGATGACAAATTGATTTTCGTTGGCAACAATCCTAATCCATATCCATATATTAAGAATTCGGATGTATTTGTTTTTCCAACAAGAACAGAAGCTTTTCCAATGGTAACTATAGAGTCTCTTATACTAAATACACCGGTTGTTGCATGTAGATACTCATCAGTAGATGAACAAATAACAAATAACTACAACGGATTGGTAATTGAAAATAATGATGACGCTTTTCAACAAGGTTTAATAAGTTTAATGTCTGATGGATTTAGAAAAATTCATGACTGGACTGAAAGCCTAAATTCCTATAGTTATGAAAATGAAAAGAATTACTCTGAGTTTAACAGAATTATTGGAGAATTGGAAGAAAAATGCCGTGCTCATGATAGGGTAGATAGGAAGTGACAATTTGAAAACTGATAAATTACGGTATTACAGTGTGGTAATCTTATATTTCTTTATGTTAGTAATTTTCTTGATGATATCATATGGTTCTGACTTATCAATAAAACGATTGACTTATATAGCAATTTTTCAGTTAGTATTAAGTTTAACCATCTTAACTAAGCGGGGCTATGGTCTTTTTTCATTACCATCATTATTTTTGATCGTAAGTTTTATATTCCACTTAAGCCATTTGATATTAATTTTAATCGATACCCCTGTTATTAAGTGGTATGATTTGAGAGGCTTCACAAGTACAGAAACATATATAAAATCGATTGTCTTTACAATTAAAGTACAAGCGTTTGTTCTATTAGGAATATTGTTAGCAAAAAAGAAATCAAAACGGAATGAATTCAACAATATGATTTCTCAAGAGAAAGAAAGTATTGATAAGCGAATTATTTATAAAGTAGGTCTCATCTTGATTATGATTGGTATTATACCCAGGCTCTATGTGGACATTAATAGATTTCTTCTATTTCTTAGTGGAAATTATTTGGCAACCTACAATTTGAGCTTATCAGGCGTTATTGTAGTTATATCTGGAATGGTAGATACAGGGATAATTTTGGTGTTGATTGGGAAAAAAGGAAATCCGGTTTTCTGTAAACGGGTATTCATATTTTCTTTGATATATTTAACTTTATTCATGTTCAGTGGTCATAGAGCTAGTTCGATAATAACAATTATTACTTTAGCATACGTATATTTTGATATTATCAAATCATTGAATAAGAAATCAGTATTATTTTGGGGATTTATATCCTACTTGTTTGTATTTCTTATAGGATTAATTGCTGATATTAGAATGTTAGGTGATTTTAGTATTAAAACAATTGCTGAGCATGCAGCAAAATTAATCATATCATCTCCTTTGCTAGAAATATTAGGTGAATTTGGAACGAGTTTGAAATCTGTTATATATAGTATAATGACATTTCCTGAAATAAGTAGCCATTCTTATGGTACTAATTATTTAAAAGGTCTTTTACTTGTATTCCCAAATATTGGCGGATTCCTATCATCAATAATAAGTGAAATAACTTATGTATTTCACTTTCAGAATTATGCAGCAATGGGCGGTTCATATATAGGTGAATTATATTATGCTGCTGGTGATTTGGGGATGCTCTTTGCTGTGTTAGTAGGTTTAATTCTTGGACATGTTAGCAATAGACTACTATATGCAAAAAACATAAAGAATTGGATGGTGTATGCTCTATATATTGTTGTTTTTCCCAATATACTCTGGTGGAGTAGAGATTTCTTCTACACTATGATAAGAGAAATTGTATGGACAATAACTCTTATGTTGGTGTTGTTTACATTTTTTAAAAGTCGTTCAAAGTATAAATCTAAAACAAATATTTCTGTGTCTTAAAACTAATAAATTATTTGAAATACAAATTTTGAAAGAGTGATTTTTATGAAAAGAAAAATAATGGTTGTCTTTGGTACTAGACCGGAAGCGATAAAGATGTGTCCGTTAGTTAAAGAACTGAAGACAAGAGAAAAAATGAATACAATTGTTTGTGTAACTGGTCAGCATAGAGAAATGTTAGATCAGGTACTTACGGCTTTTGATGTAGTTCCTGACTATGATTTATCTATCATGAAGGCGAAACAGACTTTGTTTGATGTTACAATTAATATTCTTGAGAAGATGAAAGCAGTTATTGAAGAGGTTATGCCGGATGTTGTTCTAGTTCATGGAGATACATCAACTACTTTCGTCACAGCCTTGGCCTGCTTTTATTTACAGATTCCTGTGGGACATGTAGAAGCGGGTTTGAGAACTTATGATATACACTCTCCTTATCCTGAAGAATTTAATAGACAAGCTGTTGGTATTGTATCAAATTTCAACTTTGCACCAACTGAAATGTCAAAAAAAAATTTATTGAAAGAAGGCAAGGATCCCTCAACAATCTATGTGACTGGCAACACAGCTATTGATGCTCTTCGGACTACGGTTCGAGCCGATTATAATCATGAACACTTAGAATGGGCTGCAGATAGTCGATTAATCATGATAACTGCTCATAGAAGAGAAAATCTTGGAGAACCAATGAGAAATATGTTCAGAGCTATCAAACGAATTGTTGATGAAAACCCCGATATAAAGGCGATTTATCCGGTTCATATGAATCCTATTGTTAGAGAAGCTGCTCAAGAGATACTTGGAGATACAGATAGAATTCGAATTATTGAACCGCTTGAAGTATTAGATTTTCATAACTTCTTATCTAGATCTCACTTAATTTTAACCGATAGTGGTGGAATTCAAGAAGAGGCACCAAGTCTTGGGAAGCCAGTTCTTGTGATGCGAGACACCACAGAAAGGCCTGAAGGTATTGCAGCTGGAACTCTTAAATTAGTAGGAACTAATGAAGAGGTAATTTATATGACTTTTAAGCAACTTTTAGAAGACAAGAATGAATACGAAAAGATGAGCAAAGCAAGCAATCCTTATGGAGATGGTTTTGCGTGTAAAAGAATAGTTGATATTTTGAGTAACTTATAAGAAAGGGGGGCTGATAGGTGTGGAACGAGATCTTGTATCAATAATTATTCCAGTATACAATACGGAGAAATACCTAAAAAGGTGCATAGATAGTGCACGTAATCAAACTTATAGAAAGATTGAGATTATTTTGATAAATGACGGTTCTACTGATAAGAGTAAGGATATTTGTGATGACTATTGTTCTAAGGATAAACGAATTAAGGTTGTTCATAATAAAAACAGTGGGGTTTCGTCAACAAGAAACTGCGGACTAAGTCTTGCAAATGGTGAATTTGTTCAATTTGCAGATTCTGATGATTATTTGGACATTCATTATACAGAAAACATGTTACGGAAGATGAAGTTAAATAGTGATCTTGTCATTTCAGGTTATAATATAGTGAAGAGCAGTGGAGGGCAAACCGCTATAACAAAAAACAATCCCAGTATAAAAGGGGATATTTCAAAAAAAGAATTTAAAGAAAATTTTGGATTGTTCTTTTCAGAGTCTTTAATTAATTCTGTGTGTAATAAAATATATAGAAATGAAATAATCCGAAAACAGAATATTGTGTTTAGAGAAGAAATTAATATGGGTGAAGACCTATTGTTCAACTTAGAGTATTTTAAGCACTGTGATAAGATTAATATTCTAGACGAATCTCTATATAATTACACTGACTTTGTCAGTGATTCGCTAACTCAGTCGTATAAATATAATTATTATAACGTTCAGAAATTATTATATAATGACATTCGTAAGTTTTTGAAAGAGGATAATTATTATACTGGTCATAATATTAAATTCGTTGAAAATGTTTATATAGAAAATATTATTAATTGCATAGATAATTTATTTCATACGAATAGCCTTTTGGGTAAGAGAGATATCTTAAATGAGATGTTAGAGATTGTAAATGACACTTATTTGAGCGCTTATCAAGCTACACAATATAACGGAAGTTTTCGAAATAGAATCGTAGTTATCTTAGCTAAAAATAAGAAAATTGAACTATTATTTAGATATTTTCAAATTAAAAGCTATTTGAAAAAATTGAGGATAAAAAATGTTAGGTAACGATATGTGTGATTTAATCAGTGTAATTGTGCCAGTATACAAAGTAGAGAAGTACTTGGAAAGATGTGTAGACTCAATTTTAAAACAGACCTACATTAATATCGAGGTAATTTTAGTAGACGATGGATCACCTGATTTGAGTGGAGATATATGCGATCAATATAAAATGAAAGATTCCAGAATAAAAGTAATTCATAAAGAAAATGGCGGATTGTCAGATGCAAGGAATGTAGGCATCGAAATGGCATCTGGTAAGTACCTAACTTTTATTGATAGTGATGACTGGATAGACATACATTACATCTATAAATTGTACACGCTTTTAAAAAGTACAAATTCTGAGATAGCTGTATGTGATTTCTTACGCACTTCAAACGAAAAAAATCAGTTTGACAATACAGATATTGAGATTCGCGAATTTTCAAATATTGAAGCGTTAGAACAATTGAATGGAGAATTGAATGTACAAATGGTTATAGCTTGTGCAAAATTATACAATAGTGCTTTGTTTCAAAAAATCAGGTTTCCTATTGGTAAGTTACATGAAGATGAGTTTACAACATATAGACTGATATACAATTCACCTAAAACGGTATTAACTACAGAGCGACTTTATTATTATTGGCAAAGAGATGACAGTATAACAGGCACAAAATTTAATTTGAGAAGTAAACTTGATGCAATTGAAGCCATTGAAGAACGAGCACTATTTTTTGAAAGAATAGGACAACCGGAATTAAAAGCTAAAACCATAAAAGATTTATTCTATGTGTATAAAAATACAAACGACAGTGTCAAAGGTCTAGAAAAAAATGAGCAAACTGAGCTGTTTAGAGAAAAGAAAAGAATACTCAAGTTTAGATTGAGAGAAACAAATCAAAAAATATGTTTTCGCATATTATACGAACTATATTTTATCTCTCCAAAAGCTACAGCTTATATTCTTGATAAACTCAATAAATTTAAACACTTACTTCGAAAATAGGAGGGCAAAATGTTGATTAAAATTAAGAAAATACTCAAGCCGTTATTGAAGCCTAGTATTAATAGATTACAGAAATTGCAATTTGAGTTTTTTTTCAAAAATACTACCAAAGAAATTAGACGTAAACATGGTTACTGTCTAATTCTAATGGCTACACCCTGCCATGGTAATCTAGGAGATCATGCAATTGTACAAGCTCAATATAATTTGTTAAGCGATGTAGGATTAAGAGATTTGATAATAGAAATAAATAATTCCAATTATGAAAAGTACAAGGATATAATTAGAAAATATACGAGCTCAGACGATATAATTATTATAGATGGCGGGGGAAATTTGGGTACATTATGGCCTCATGAGGATGATAAGATTAGTGAGATTATTAATCTTTTTAGATTTAATAAGACAGTTGTTTTTCCTCAAACTTGTTATTATTCAAATGATTCTGATGGGGAAAAAAGACTTCAAAAAAATAAAACTATATATTCAGAACATGCAAACTTGACAATTTGTTTAAGAGATAAGCAATCATTTGATTTTGCTCAGAGAAACTTTTCTTCGACAAAATTTATATTCGTTCCTGATATTGTTTTATATATTGATAAGGTAGGTAGGGGCAGTGTCAGAGATGGTGTCTTATTGTGTTTTAGAAAAGATTTGGAAAAGGTAGCTGCTGATGAAAATATTAATAGAATAAAGGATTTTATTAGAAATCACAATATAAAGTATGATGAAACTGATACTGTAATTAATAAAAATGTTAGCAAAAGAACTAGAGATGAAGAACTAAGAAAAAAATGGGATCAATTTTCAAAATCTGGATTAGTTATCACAGATAGATTGCATGGGATGATTTTTGCAGCTATTACAGGTACACCATGTATAGCAATAGATAACAAAAGTAAAAAAGTAAGTGGAGTTTATGAGTGGATATCAAAATTAAAGAATATTAAAGTGTGTGATGATATGTCTAAAATTGATAATACAATATTGGATTTGTATAAAAGTAATTTTGAGTATGACAAGTCATTCTTAAATGATCATTTTGCTGAAATTTGTTCAGTATTCACATCGGTAAACAATAATGAAAATAGTTAGTGAGAATAAAAAAACAGCAATTAATTTAATAAGTAGTATAATTACAATGGTGATAAGTATTGCAATCAACTTTTTTTTATCTCCTTATATAGTAAGTCAATTAGGAACTGAAGCAAATGGGTTCACCCAATTAGCCAATAACTTTGTTATGTATGCCACCCTTATTACTGTCGCATTAAATTCTATGGCAGGAAGGTTTATAGCAATCGAATATCACAGAGGAAAACCCAAAGAAGCAAAAGCATATTATTCTTCTGTTATTGTTGGCAATATATTAATACTCGCTTTGTTAATTTTACCATCTGTTGTTATAATAACCAATTTGGATAAAATAATTAATATCAGCGTGGAACATATCTATGACGTAAAGATGTTATTTGCATTCGTATTTTTAAATTTCTATGTAAGTCAAGTAACGGGAATATTAGCAATAAACATGTATGTTGCTAATAAACTTTTCATTACGAACCTAATTAATCTTGTAAGAACAATATTTAATGGATTGTTATTAATTTGTATTTTTAGCTTTTTCAAACCTTTCATGTATTATGTAAGTTTAATAGCATTTTTACTAACTCTTGCTACTGTGCCTTTTCTTTTGTTCTATAAGAAAAAGAATTTGTCTGATTTAGTATTTGATCCACATTTATTTAGGGTTAAGTATTTGATTGACTTAGTAACGTCAGGAATGTGGAATACTGTCAATCAAGGTGGAAATATTTTGATGACAGGTCTTGATTTGTTGTTGGCTAATATATTTATTAATCCTGTGCAAATGGGATTATTGGCAATAGCTAAAATTATTCCAAACACAATACTACAAATTGCATCAACAATAAATACTAGTTTTTCTCCAAATTTGACTATGTCTTATGCAAAAAACGATACTACTTTGTTCGTAAAGCAAGTACGAGCTAGCATGAAAATATCAAGTATTTTAATAACGTTACCTACCATTATTTTTTTAGTATACGGACATAAATTCTATTCACTATGGATGCCAACGCTAAATTCAAAGACATTGACTATGTTATCTTTTTTAACAATAATGGCATTTATACCTTTGGCTGGTACTCAGGTTCTATATAATATATTTACAACTACAAATAAGCTTAAGCTCAACTCAATAACTTTTCTAATTTCAGGTGTCTTAAATCTTATTTCTGTTGTATGGCTGTTAAAATTTACAAATCTGGGTGTATTTGCTGTCGCAGGCGTAAGTTCAACTATCACTTTACTCAGGAATCTACTTTTTGTAATTCCATATACTGCTAAAATAGTTGGGTTGAAATGGTACGAATTTTACAAAGATGTCGGGATTTCGTTATTCTCATCTGCTATTATTGGTAGTATTTCCTTTTTAATAAAAGTTCTATTACCTAAAGATTCCTGGTTATCATTATTTGTAGCAATATCTGCATCGATTCTTACATGCTTCATTGTAAGTATTTATATTGTGTTAAATAGAATAGAAAGAGAAAAAATCTTATCAATGCTGTTAAGAAAAGAGGTGCACAATGGACAAAATTAAAAGAATAATCTTATTCCCAATCCCAATGTCAATTTGTAATTTTAGATGTCATTATTGTTATTTATCTCAGCGTGAAGAAAATTTTCAAAATGAGCAACCAACTTTCAAGTATTCTCCTGAACATGTTGCTAAGGCTTTATCACCTGAGAGGTTGGGTGGGTTAGCATTTATGAACTTTTGTGCGGATGGGGAGACATTACTCACAAAAGATCTAGATAAGTATATTTTTGAGTTAGTTAAAATAGGGCATTATGCTGAAATTGTCACTAATTTAACCGTAACTCCAATAATAGACGAAATATTATCATGGGATAAAGAGATATTAAAAAGAATTGAGTTTAAATGCTCATTCCATTATTTAGAATTGAAAAAGAAAGGCTTATTAGATAAGTTTGCCGCTAATGTAAAAAAAATTTGGGAAGCAGGTGCGTCTGCTAATATTGAAATAACACCAAGTGATGAATTGATTCCATTAATTGATGAAGTTAAGGAGTTTTCACTGCAAAATTTCGGAGCTTTACCTCATATAACTATCGCTAGAAATGATGATTCAAAAGATATTGATTATCTTACGAACTTACCAATGAATGAATATGACAAAGCTTGGTCACAATTTGAATCAGATTTTTGGAAGTTTAAAAAATCTCTATTTAAAGTAAAAAGAGAAGAGTTTTGCTATGCGGGGGATTGGATGCTTGTTGTTGATATATCTACAGGTGTAGCTTCCCAGTGTTATAGCAGTAGGTATAGTTTTAATATATTTGAGTCAGTAACAAAGCCAATACCGTTTAGAGCAATAGGTAAATGTAATTTACCACATTGTTATAATGGACATGCTTATCTAACATTAGGTTGCATACCAAATTTTACTGATATTAAATATGGGGATATTAGGAATAGGCTTAAGGCGGATGGAAGCTCATGGTTACAGCCTGAGTTATGCAGTTTTTTCAATACAACTTTATGCGAAAACAATGAAGAATATTCGAATTCAAAAAAAATGCTAACAAAATTACGAAACAATACTGAGATAATTCGAAAAATACCTAGAAAGCTAGTAAGAAAAATAAAAAAATAGAATTAATATAAACCGGTGTGATTAAATGAGACTAATAAAACTGGTTATTACATTTTTGTTATATATACATGTCACAAGTTTTTTAATAGGGTGTACGAACACCGACACTGACAATAAGACTGACAACAATACTCCTGTATTATTGTCAGAAGTACCAATACCTGATATTGAATTAGGGGAACCAGGAAAAGGCTTCACGTGTACAGGTCTAACACATTCCCGGAAATGTCTGATATCCAAGGTGTTACAGTCGATATAAGTAATGATACCCTTTGGTTTTGCTCTTTTGCTGAAAATAAAATAAGGAATATATCTAAAGAAGGAGCTGACCTTTCCAGTATTGAAATTAACAAACCTACTGGAATAGCTTATGACAACAGAAAAGACACATGATGGATACTTACAAATCAAGAACTAATAAACATCAATAAAGATGGTAGTATTATTGAATCAATATATGTGGAGATTGAAGGCCAAGATCAATTGTTCTTGGATGAAGGCAGTAATGCTATATACTTCACAGCAGGTATAAATTATCGAGGTGATAATTTTGTATATAAGATTGATTTATTAACAAAAGAAATAAATTTAGCCTATACTTTGAAAGATTCATTTGCTGTTGAAGGAATTTATATTGAAAATGAAACAATGTATATTTTTAATGATGGTTACTATCATTATGGGAAAGTTGATGTAAATCAAATGAATAAGTATGATATCAATAAGCTGGTGACATACAAAGAGTATAAAAATTCAAAAGATTAAAATTATAGATCAGATATAGGAAAGTACAAATATAAGAAAATATTAATTGAATTATGAATTGAGGTGACCACAACCAATGAACATATTAGTAACCGGAGGCTTAGGCTTTATCGGCAGCCATACAACCATAGAACTAATTAAAAATAACCATACAGTGATCATTGCCGATAATCTTATAAACTCTAAGATTGAAGTGCTGGACAAGCTATCTACCATAACTGGCATCAAGCCTAATTTCTATCAGATCGATGTGACGGATGAAGCAAAGGTAGAGGAAATCTTTAATAATCATAACATCGATGGTGTGATTCACTTCGCTGGTCTTAAGGCAGTAGGAGAGTCTGTATCTAAGCCAATTGAATATTATTACAATAATCTTGTCTCTACAATGGTGCTTAGCAAGATGTGTGTGAAATATGGAGTAAACAAGTTCGTCTTTAGCTCATCTGCAACAGTGTATGGTGATCAGCCATCACCACTGAAAGAAGAAATGGAACTTAAGAAGACAACCAATCCATACGGTGAAACTAAGGCTATGAGTGAAAGAATTTTGACGGATACAGCTCATGCTAATAAAAACTTTGCTGTAAGTCTATTGAGATATTTCAATCCAGTAGGTGCTCATGAAAGTGGATTGATTGGAGAAGATCCTAATGGTATTCCAAACAATCTCATGCCTTTTGTGACTAAGGTTGCAAAGGGTCAACTAGAGAAGTTAAGTGTATTCGGAAATGACTATAATACAGTTGATGGAACCGGTATTCGTGACTATATCCATGTAGTTGATTTAGCAAAAGGCCATGTGAAGGCCATTGAGAATCTTAAAAATGGTGTTAATATCTATAACCTGGGAACCGGCAGAGGAACTTCTGTTTTAGAACTTGTGAATACCTTCATGAAGGTTAATGATATAAAAGTTCCGTATGAAATCGTAGGAAGACGTCCGGGCGATATTGCGACCTGCTTCGCTGATGCCTGCAAAGCTGAGAAGGAACTAGACTGGAAGGCTGAACTTGGGATTGATGAAATGGTCAGAGATGCCTGGAAGTATGAGCAGAATAATAGATAATTCGGTTAGAAGAAGTTGATCTCCAACTCCTCAACTATCCCCCAAACTCCCCAAGAAACTTTTCATCCACATAAGTAAATTTTGGGAATCTTATATGAGGCGTTAGAAGTAATAAGGGTTACATCAACTAAAGCTTAGATTTGAGAGGTGCCGGACATCTTGACAAGTGGACAAGTTGATTAGGGTGATGGAGAGATGAGCAGCTATACAGAATAAACAGATAGGCAAATTGGCTGGTACAACTATCCTTGTTTATTGTAAAATAAAAATGTAGAAAGTTGCAAAGTAAAAATCCATAGTATTGCAAGTTGGAAAATGCACAATATTGCAAAAATCCATTGCGGGCAAAACTCAAGTCAATTATCCTTGTATCTGA